>CAVYSY010000023.1:0-98138 GCA_963771175.1 uncultured delta proteobacterium | reverse complement strand
ACCAGGTGCCCTGGAGCGGGGTGCTCTTCGACGGCGTGACGTTCCCGTCAGGCGCGCCCGGGCGTGCAGGGCATCAGCCTGCGCCTCGCCAAGGGGATGGACCCAGAGCGCGCGGAGGATTTCCGGCACCTGACCGGCAGGAGGAGTGGCCCCCACGGTGGGATGCCCTTGGGGAAGGATCAGCTCGGCGTCGAGTGCGAGAGCCTGGGGCGCGATCTCGGCCAACAGTGGCTTGAGGTCCACGGGCTTGCCATCCTGGTCGATGAGCGGGAAGACACCGGCGGGTAGCTCGGCCTCCGCATCAGCCTGCTGGCCCTGTAGGAGCGTTCCACTGCCCGTGCGACGTCCTATACCGACGGCCAGCCGCGGAGATGGGCGGGGTGGTGCCGATACGGATTTCGATCCGCCCGCCAGGGTGTATCCAGTGAAGTGCCCGAGTCACGCCTGCGCTCCTCTTCAGCGTTATTCGCAGGACAACACACCTCGGGGCGCGACTCATGAGGGGCGAGCGGCCAGACGGGCCCGGGAGGGCGCGGCCCCGGGGCGTCCAGCTGGAGCCGAGGGTGGGCGAGGTCGTCTCCCTCTCTTGTGCGGGTAATGCGCACCGGGTGGAGCTGGCCGACGGCACCGTGCTCGAGGCGCGGCAGGTCGTGCTGGCGGTGGGCAACGCGCTCCCCGCGGACCTGCCGGTAGAGGATGGGGGCCTCTACACGAGCCCCCACTATGTCCGCTCGCCCTGGAGCGAGGGGGCCCTGCGCCACATCCCGTCGCACCACTCCGTGATGCTCATCGGAACGGGCCTGACGATGGTGGACACCATCCTCTCGCTGGCCGAGCGGGGGCACGAGGGACGCATCCACGCCCTCTCCCGACACGGGCTGCTGCCACACGTGCACCGTCCTGGCGTCGTGGCCGGGTACTCCTCAAGCGCCATGCACTTCGCCCGCTCCGAGAGCGGTACCTCCTGGAGTAGGGGAGCGGCTCCATGCGAACAGCAGTTCAGGATGCCGCCAGATTCGCCGCAGCGGACAGCCCAGGATGGATTCGAGCCGCTTCACCGCCTGGACATCGAGATCCTTGACGTTGGGGTTTTGTGCTTCCAAACGGAACCTCGAGAAGCCTGCTGGCCAGATGTAGTCGAGGTCATTCAGGCTTGTTGTCCCGCCACAGCACTGCGTGATGACGGTCAAGTTCTCGAAGGCCGTCTCGGACGCCATCGTGATGGCCTCGATGCACCAATCCTCGATATCAGCGTGGCACAGTGGACAGAGGACGCCTGACCAGTTCCCGAATGGATGCACAAACTCTATCTCGGGGCTCACCGAGGCTGTCACCTCGGCCTGGGGAAGTAACTCCGCGAGCAGGGCGCGGGCCGCCTCCTGGGCGTGCGGATCCGGCACATGGTCCGGACGAGTCGGGATCAAGATAATCCAATTATCGGACATGGAACGCCTCGGGTAGGCGGGTGACAATCACGATGCCCTCGCTTCACATGCTGGAGTGGCGGCTGGACGCTGGCGCCTCCAGCCAGGCAGTCAACCTGCCGGCCAGGGCTGCAACGGCCGCAGCAGCCCGGCTCGGTCCAGCAGCTCGTGGACGCGAGCGGCCAGCGCGACGTGCTCCGGGTTGGAAGCGGTAAAGCGCTCGGGGGTGAGGATGACGAGGGTGCCCTTGTCCTCCACCGGCTCGATGCGCACAGGGGCAGGCAGCGGGGGCACCTTGCCTCGCAGCCGCGAGAAGTACATCACCCAGCCGACGAAGGTGCCCGGCTTCGCTTTCTCCGTCACGCTATCCCGGTGCGCCTCGGATGTGGCCACGCCCCACTCCGGGTCCCAGGCCAGGGCCATGGCGCGCAGCACCTCGGTCATGACGGGCGCGGTCAGCACCCGCTCCCCGATGAGGCCCCTCATCGTAAGGCTTGAGCACGCAGGTCGATGGAAGCCAGTGGTCAGCAGAACCGCACGCCCCGTCAACGCCGGACGTTTCCTCGCAGGCTGTCGCCTGTCCACAGGTGGAACGAGAAGCCGTCACCGAATCTGATGTTCCTCCTGTGCGAACAGCTTCTGGAAGTTCGTCGCATCCGTGCGGAACTGGCGTTTGCGCGCCTCCTCGAAGGAGTCTGCCGTCTCATACCAGCGGGTCCACGCCGGGTCGCAGCGCCCCAGGAGGTGGAAGAACCGCTCCGCGCGTCGTGCGCAAGCCTCGGCGGATTCGGGCCGGGCGAGCCAGTAGGAGCCAGCGTAATACGTTTCAATCATCGGTCGGCTATTCCTCACGGGGTCGGGGGGGTTGGGGGAACATGAACGACCTCGATGTCCCCGAGACCGTTTGCCTTGAACAGCTTCCTGAGTGCACCTGCGAGTTTCTCCTCAGCCACGATCCACCGGATGGGCGTTCCGTTGGCAGCTTTGAACTGGCGCTTGCGCCTGCTCAAGCAGCTGGTCGCGCCCCTGGAAGATCCTGAAGAAACTCCAGACTTCTGAGTCGATCCACTGCGCGTAGCCGGTGCCCTTGGCCTCGAGCAGCACTCCCTGGTCGAAGCCGTCGAAGTCCACGTCCTTGCTCACCCCACTTGACGCGGTAGGCGGTGCCTTCGGGGGCGCCCGTCACCTGAGCCTGATAGCGGCGCGCCTGCTCGGACATGGACTCGGTGGCCTGGACCCATTCCCCTGGGCCACCGGAGCTGGGCGGTGCAGCCTGTGCGCCCGCCTTGCCGCCTGAGCTGCCGCGCGCCGCCATGGCGACGGCGTTGGGGGCCAGCGCGATGGTGACGCCCTCGGCGGTGAGGGCGACCGACTCCACCTGAGCCAGCGCTGGCGCCGTCCAGCGGATGCCCAGCTGCGCCTCGGCCACCACCGCGGCCTGCCCGGCTCCCGGCAACCTCGGCAGCGTCGCCGCCATGCCCGAAGCCGTGTTCCCCACCGCCACCGTGCCCAGCATGACGAAGGCTCGCATGGCCTTCTGCCCCATCGTGTCGCCGAACTTCTCTCCGGACGGCGGAGATGCCGTCGAAGGTGGTGGCCTCATCCACTTCCTTCATCAGCACCAGCCACCCGTCTATCAGGCGCCACACCGTGTCCCAGCCCAGGTAGGCCATGGCCCCCAGCGTCAGCAGCGCAGCCACGCCCTTGCTCACCGGCTCGGGCAGCGCGAGCAGAATGGCGTACATGGTGAGCCCGCCCACCACGGTGGCCACCACCGCCTGGGGGTTCACCATCCGGGCGAGTTCCTCCTTCATGGCCCCCAGTACCTTGCTGTGCGCAATCGCCATGGCGAGCGCGTACTTGGCATCTCCATCCAGGAAGGGCTTGTCCACCAGCAGGCGCAGGCAATCCCCGCCGCCCCACCTCTGCTCGCACCACTCCAGGTAGCAGCGCTTCGAGCTCCTCTTCCTCGGGCAACAGGCGCAGGTTCCTGGTGCTGCCCGGCTCCGAGGCCAGAGGTCGTGGGCCTCCTGCCGTCGTACCGGTACCAGCCGCTTCGCTCGGGCACTCCGAACAGCTGCCGGGCGTGCTCCAGGGGCCGCTCCACGGCAGGCACAGAGGGGGCCTGCTGCGCGACAGCCTTCCTGAACTCCTTGTCGCTCAGCCGCCACCGGCTCCACGTCGCGGCGCGGGACGTGGACGCTCGGTTTGCCTTGGCCCGTGTCGAGGCGGACGAGCCCTGCCCACGCAGCCGACTCGGGGGCGCCCGGCTCGTGGCGCACCCATCCAGCAGCAGCGCCACCAGGGCCAGGAAGACAGCGCCGGTGCCTCGCCACGGTGCACGAAGCGCGGGAACGGCGAGCGGAGCGGACATGCGTGTCTCCCTGGATGCTTTGTGTCTCCCCAGGGTACGGGCTCGTCCTGACAGCGGGCCGGGGCCGGAGGTGGCGGGAAACGGTGTGGGTGTCACTCACTTCCAGCCGTCTAGAAGTGCATCTCACATGCAACTTTAATGAGGTCGGACGCGGGGGTACGCCAACCTACATCACTTCTGGACGTCCAGAAGTGAGGCGGCCGGAAGGCTGAAACGCCACCCGCGCCTCGAGTCTCTCGCCAGCAGCCCAGGCGAGCAGCCGGATTCTTTTTCGTGAATGGCCGCCCAGTCACCAGGCAGCCAAGGGGGATGTAGGACCCGAGGGGGAGACTTAGTGTCTCCAGGTGCGGATTGAGCGTCAGTGGGACGTGGTGATTGTGGGAGGCGGGGCCAGTGGCACGCTGCTGGCGGCTCAACTCCTGAGGAACGCCCGGGGGCCCCTGCGGGTGGCGCTCCTGGAGAAGTCCGGACGGATGGGACCCGGGCTGGCCTACTCCACGGAGAGCGCGAGTCACCTGCTCAACGTCCCCGCGAGCAGGATGAGCGCCTTCCCCGACGACCCCGAGCACTTCCTGCGTTGGGTCCGCCGCGTCGAGCCGGACACAGGCCCCGAGGACTTCGTGCAGCGCAGGCGCTATGGCCGTTACCTGGAGGCGGTGCTCCGCGAGGCCCGGGAGGGCGCGGCCCCGGGCGTCCACCTGGAGCCGATGGTGGGCGAGGTCGTCTCCATCTCTCGTGCGGGTAATGCGCGCCGGGTGGAACTGGCCGACGGCACCGTGCTCGAGGCGCGGCAGGTCGTGCTGGCGGTGGGCAACGCGCTCCCCGCTGACCTGCCCGTGGCGGATGGGGGCCTCTACACGAGCCCCCGCTATATCCGCTCGCCCTGGACCGAGGGGGCCCTGCGCCACATCCGGTCGCACCACTCCGTGATGCTCATCGGAACGGGCCTGACGATGGTGGACACCGTCCTCTCGCTGGCCGAGCGGGGGCACGAGGGACGCATCCACGCCCTCTCCCGGCACGGGCTGCTGCCACACGTGCACCGTCCCGGCGTCGTGGCCGGCAATGCCGTGGACATCTCCGAGCCCCGTCGGGTCCGCTCCATCCTCGGAGCGCTGCGCCGAGAGGTCCGGAGCGCTCGGGAGGGAGGCGGACTGGCGCGCGGTGATGGATTCGCTGCGGCCCCAGACGGCCTCGCTGTGGCGCGACCTGCCGGAGCCGGAGCGGCGCCGCTTCCTGCGACACCTGCGGTCCTTCTGGGACGTGCACCGCCACCGGATGGCCCCCGAGGTGAGCGAGATCGCTCGAGCAGCTCCGGCGCGTCGGTCTGCTGCGCCTCCACGCGGCCCGCGTGCGGGGCTTCCGGGTGACGGACGCGGAGTGGGTGACGGTGCGCGTCCGGCCTCGCGGGTGGACGGACGAGGCCATGTTCCGCGTCCACCACGTCATCAACTGCACCGGCCCCGATGCGTCCATCGCCCGGGGGCATCCGCTGCTGCGCGGGCTGCTGGAGGCCGGGCTCGTCCAGCTCGGATGCGCTGGGGCTCGGCCTGGCCACGGACGCCGGGGGCGCGCTGCTCGATGCGGAGGGCCGCGCCTCCGAAGGGCTCTTCACCCTGGGCCCCCCGCGCCGGGGCGACCTGTGGGAGAGCACGGCCATCCCGGAGATTCGCGTGCAGGCGCAGTCCCTCTCCCGGCGGCTGCTGGAGCGGCTCGCCCCACGTGCCGACGCGCCCCACGGCACTACCTTTCCCTCGCCGACCTTCTCCTAGTGCCTCGCCACCACCATGGGCCTTCGCCATCCAGAGAGAGACGTTCGAACCCGAGGAGTATGAGCGCTTCAGCCGGCGATTGACCGAGTGCCTGGAGGCCCTCCGTCAGGTGCTGGCGCGTCCCGGTTTCGGCGTGGGGCCGCGCACCATCGGGGCCGAGTTGGAGCTGTTCCTGGTGGACGCCGCCGGCTTCCCGCTGCCGGTGAACCGGCAGGTGCTGGGCCAGACGATGGACCCGCGCATGACGGTGGAGCTCGACCGCTTCAACCTCGAGGTCAACCTGCGGCCGGCGCCGCTGGCGGGGCGCCCCTTCACGGCGATGCGCGCGGAGTTCGAGAGCGCGCTGACGGAGGTGCGGCGCGCGGCGGCCACGTTGGGCGCTCGCGTGGCGGTGACGGGCATCCTCCCCACGCTGCGCGAGGTGGACCTGGGCAGTGGGGCGATGACGGGGCTGCCGCGCTACCGGGCGCTGTCGGCCGCCATCCGCCGCCGACGCCAGGAGCCCTTCCACGTGGTCATCGGGGGCGAGGACCCACTCACCCTGGAGTGGGACGACGTAACGCTGGAGGGCGCCAACACCTCGCTGCAGTACCACCTGCGCGTGGACCCGGCGGACTTCGCGCGCATGTACAACGCGGCCCAACTGGCGACGGCGCCGGTGCTGGCGGTGAGCGGCAACTCGCCCTTCCTGCTGGGGCGGCGGCTGTGGGACGAGACGCGCGTGGCGCTCTTCCGGCAGGCGGTGGACGACCGGGGCGAGGCGCCGTCGGAGGCCCCGCGGCACGGGCGCGTCACCTTCGGGCATGGCTGGGCGCGCCAGGGCCCGCTGGAGTTGTTCGCCGAGTCGGTGGCGCTGCATGCGCCCCTGCTGCCGGTGCTCGGGCCGGAGTCCCCGCTGGAGCGTGTGGCCTCGGGGGGGCTGCCCCGGCTGGACGAGCTGCGGCTGCACCAGGGCACCGTGTGGAGCTGGAACCGCGCCATCTACGACCCGAGCGCGGGGGGCCACGTGCGCATCGAGCTGCGCGCGCTGCCGGCGGGCCCCACGGTGGTGGACATGCTGGCCAACGGAGCGCTGCTGCTGGGCCTCACGCTCGGGCTGAGCGACGAGGTGGAGTCGCTGCTGCCGGGGCTCCCCTTCACGTGCGCCCGGGGCAACTTCCTGCGCGCCGCCAAGGAGGGACTGGACGCGGTGCTGCTGTGGCCGGAGCGGCGCGCGCCCTCGCCCCGGCCCGTCCCCGTCCGTGGAGCTGGTGGAGCGGCTGCTGCCCGTGGCCCGCCGGGGCCTCGTGGGTGCTGGGGTCGAGGCCGAGGAGGCGGACTCGCTCCTCTCCGTGGTGGAGGCCCGGGTTCGCGCCCGGTGTACCGGGGCACGCTGGCAGCGGAAGATGTTGGCCCGGTTGGAAGCCCACATGCCCCGGCAGGACGCCCTGGCGGCCCTGCTGGAGCGTTACATGGCCCACGCGGCGTCTGGCAGGCCGGTCCACGAGTGGCCTTTGGACTGAAGTGAGGTCCTACCTGCGACGAGGACTTGCGACGAGACCCCATCCTTTGCGACGCTCCGTTCCATCTTCATGCCCCCTCGTTGCATTGGTCTGCCCTGGTGAGTGAGCCCGTAGCTGCGAAGGTCCTCGTCGTCGAGGACAACCGGACGATGCTGGCCCTGATGCAGTACTACCTGAGCAAGGACTTCACGGTCTTTCTTGCCCGGTCCGCTGAAGAAGCGCTCGAAGTGCTCCAGCGGGAACAACTGCACGCGGTCGTCTCGGATCAAAATCTCGGGGATGGGTTGATGGGAGTCGACCTCCTCAAGCGGGTGGCCGAGCTCCAACCCCATGCCGCGCGTATCCTCGTGACGGCCTCCCAGAAGTTGGAGGACGCCCAGAAGGCCATCAACGAGGCGCGGGTGAACCACTTCCTCACGAAGCCGTTCACCGAGCAGGAGTTGAAGAACACCGTCGGCCAGGCGGTGCACAACGCCGCCCTGCTCTCCATCCGCGACAAGATGGTGCAGGAGCTCAAGGAGCAGCTCGGGCTGCGTCCGGGCTCGGCCAAGCCGGCGGCGGGCAAGCCGGGCTCGCCGCTGAGCACCCGCGTCAAGACCGTGGAGCCGCGCCCGGCCGAGGCCAAGGGCGCGTCGCAGTCGCTCATCCCCGAGAGCGAGCGGCTGGCGTTCCGCGACGGCCTGACGGGGCTCTACAACCACCGCTACTTCCAGGAGGCGCTGAGCGCCGGCCTGGTGAGTGCGCGGCGCCGCGAGCAGAAGCTGGCGCTGGTGCTGGTGGACATCGACGGCTTCCGCCGCTTCAACCTCTCGCGGGGCTACGCCGAGGGCGACAAGCTGCTGCGCCGGGTGGCGCAGATGGTGACGGAGATGATGGAGGACCCCGTCACCCACGCCCGGAGCGACAACTCCTCGGAGATCGCCGCCCGCTACGACTGGGACGTGTTCGGCGTGGTGCTCTGCAACGCCGACGTGGAGCGGGCTCGCCTCTATGCCGACAAGCTGCGCAAGGCGGTGGAGGAGCTCGACTTCCCGGAGGGCAGCGGCAGCGCCGTGGGCGAGGTGACGGTGACCGCGGCGGTGGCCGTGTTCCCGGACCAGGCCCGCAACGAGCAGGAGCTCATCTCCGCCGCGGAGAAGGCCCTGCGCACCTCCAAGGCGAGCGGCCCCAACCGCGTGGTGCTGGCCACCAAGGGTTGAGTTTTCTCCACCCGGCTGTCACCGGGCGGACAGCGGGGCCGGCGCCGTGTCGGCCCGCCCCGTAGGATGGCGGCTCCCACTTCCCTCGGGAGTCGAGCCATGAAGAAGCCCGTCATGAGGCCGTGGATTGCTGGCCTCTCGGTCGCGGTGTTGCTGTCCGGGTGTCCGCAGGAGGAGGAGCCGACGACGGAGGACCCCCTCCAGACGCCGGTGGCCCGGCACTCCTATGTGTCCTTCCCCGCGCTGGGGAGTCCCACGCCGCTGCAGGTGGCGGGCAGGCTGAGCCTCCCCACGAGCGCGCAGGGGAAGGTGCCCGCGGTGGTGATCGCCCACGGCTCGGGCGGCGTGGACACCCGCGGGAGCTTCCATGCCCAGGCGCTGCACGAGGCGGGCATCGCCACGCTGGAGATCGACATGTGGTCCGCCCGCGGCCTGTCCGGAGGCGCGGAGGGGCGGCCGAGGGCCGTCGCCGAGACGCTGCCCGACGCCCACGGGGCGCTGAAGTACCTGTCGGCGCACCCGTCCATCGATGCCTCGCGCATCGGCATCATGGGCTTCTCGTGGGGCGGGGTGATGTCGATGCTGAGCGCCACCCAGAAGTACGCGGCGCAGGCCGAGCCGGGGCAGCGCTTCGTCGCCCACGCGCCCTTCTACCCGGTGTGCTGGGCCTACAACCGCGTCCCCAGCTACGAGTTCGGCGCGCTCACCGGCTCGCCCGTCTTCATCCAGGCGGGCGAGGCCGACCAGTACGACAACCCCGACTCGTGCCAGTTGCTGGTGGACAGCCTCGCGCCGGAGGACCGCTTCCATGTGGAGCTGCGCATGTACCCCGGGGCCACGCACGGCTGGGACCGACTGGAGCCGGCCATCCAGGTGACCGACCCGTACTCGCACACGGGCCAGGGCGGCACGGTGGACATCCGCCCCTCGCCGGAGACGGCGGAGACGTCGCGGCGGGCCATGGTGGACTTCTTCCGCAAGTCCTTCGGTCTGGCGCCGTGAGTCGCGCCTGACGGCCCGCGGGAACGAGCGCGCTCCTCAGCCGGCGTGCTCGTCCACCTTCACCACCTTGGTGTCGGCGATCTGATCATGGAGGGTCCGGCGATCGGCGCCGAAGATGAAGAGCGCGTCGACGAGGCTGAAGATGCCGCAGAAGAAGTTGATGGCGTACGGCACGACGCTGCGCAGGAGGACGAGCCGGACGAAGTCGCCAGGGCTGCCATCCGTGCGGACCACCTTGATGCGCAGCATGCGCTTGCCGAGCGTCTGGCCGTGACTGGACGAGCAGATAGATCTGGTAGCCCACCACCGCGAGGGTCCCCATCGCCCCCAGGCCCATGCACATGAGCGATGAAGATGCCTCGCTCGTCGCTGGGTCGCCTCCGTGCCTCCGTGTTCACGCCCACGATGATGCCGACGAACAGCATTCCGATGAGCGGGAGCATCGTGGCGAGACTGTCCACGATGTGGGCCACCAGGCGGGTGCCCGGCTCCGCGAGCACGGCGGACACCATGGGGCTGCAGTGGTCGCAGTACTCCAGGCCATCGGGCCCCTCGTTGCGGCACAGGTTGCAGGCATAGGCTGCCGCAGCGGGTGCAGATGACGCTGGCCGGGCGATCGACGTGTTCGGCGCAGCGCGCGCCCTGGTGCTGGGCGTTGAAGGGGTCTGACTGGAGCATGGGTCGCATGCTCGCAGGCCAGACGGCGCGGCCTCAAGAGGGGACTCAGGCCCCGGGCTCGTCTTCCGTGCCCCGGCGCAGTCCGAGCATCCGGCGCAGCTCGCGAGCGGACTGGCGGCTCACCTCCACCGTGTGTCCGCGGGCGGTGCGCGCCAGGTATCCCCCCGTCTCCAGCGGCTCCAGCCGGGTGACGTGGGTGAGGTTGAGCAGGGCGCGCCGGTGGACCCGGTAGAAGCCCTCGGTGGGCAGCCGGTCCACCAGCTCCTGGAGGGTGAAGTCGGTGAGGTAGTCCCCCTGCGAGGTGAAGACGGTGACGAGCTCGTCCTCGAGGGTGGCGTGGGAGATGGTCCCCGGGTCCACCAGCACGATGCCCTGGCGGGTGGGGACGGGCAGCCGCGCCAGGGGACGCGCGAGCTGCTCGACGGCCGAGGCCCGACCCTGCTCCGGGGCCCTGGGCGCGAGCCGGGCGCGCACCCGCTCCAGCGCCTTCTGCAGGCGCGAGGCCTCCACGGGCTTGAGGACATAGTCCACGGCGCCGTGCTCGAAGGCATCCACCGCGTGGTCGGCGTGGGCGGTGACGAGGACGACGCGAGGGCCGTCCTCGGGGAGCAGCGCGAGCGCGTCCATGCCACTGAGGCCGGGCATGTGGATGTCGAGCAGCACCACGTCCACACCCCCGGCGCGCACGGTGTCGAGCACGGCCTCGCCGTCGGAGGCCTCTCCACACACGGTGACGTCGGGGAAGGCCGCCAGCAGGCGCGCGAGGCGCTTGCGGGCGACGAGCTCGTCATCGGCGATGAGGATGCGCAGGGGCTGACTCACGCGGAGGAGTGTAGGCGAGAGCAGAGGCGGCCGCGCTTTCTTGTGATCCCGAGCCCGAGCCGACTGCTTATCGGCCTACCCAGGGGGCGGCTCATCCTTCCAGAGTGCGAATCCACCCAGCAGTCCCGCGATGTTCGGGGTGAGCTTCACGTTGGATGGGAGGGGGACGTCGATGATCCGGGCGTTCCCGCCTCCTACGTAGAGCACGCGCGGGTTCCAGATGGGGAGGATCTGCTCCACCACCCGCTGCACGTGCCTGTTCCACTTCTTGCGACCCACCCGCTTCCGCGCGGCGTTGCCCACGTACTCCTCGTAGGTCTTCCCATTGCGGAACGGGTGGTGGGCGAGCTCCAGGTTGGGCACGTACTTCCCGTCGACGAACAGCGCGCAGCCCATGCCGGTGCCCAGGGTGATGAGCATCTCCACCCCGCGCCCCGCGATGACGCCGAAGCCCTGCACCCCGGCATCGTTGATCACGCGGGTCGGGCGCCCCGTGGCCTTGGCCAGCGTCCGGGCGAGGTCGAAGTCCTTCCAGTCCTCGTGGAGGTTGGCGGCCGTCTTCGTCACCCCGTCCACCACCACGCCCGGGAAGCCCACCGCCACCCGATCATACGGGGCGAGCGGTTTGATCAGCTTCGTCAGCGCTTTCACCACCGCCTTGGGGGTGGCGGGTTTCGGAGTCTCTACCCGCTGCCGCTCGGTGAGCGGCTTCCCCTTCGGACCAAGGACGAGCGCCTTGAGGCCCGTTCCTCCGATGTCGATGGCCAACGTCCGGAGATCGGACGCGGCGCTCTCCCGGGGCGTCTTCTTGCGAGCCATCCATACCTCCAGCGGTGGAGCGCCAGTGTAGGGCTCGTCCTCCGGACGGCAACGGCTCTGGTCCCGTCAGGTGACGCGCTCGTATCCGAGCGGACATGCGCGGGGCGCGCTACCAGGTGACGTGCAGGGTGAACATCATGCCCGACTCGCACAGGTTCTCGATGGAGATGGACAGGGACTGGCTGGACACCGCCTGGAGTCCGTATGTGAACATGCCGCGCATCCACGACGGTCCCAGCAACTCCCGCTGGAACATGACACGAGCGGTGGTGGGGCCGAGCGACTCGTACCTCCGCTGGCCGTAGGTCGTCCCCGACCGGATGGAGACGAGCGACCGCTTCACCGCCTCCTGCATGTCCCGGCCCGCCGTCATCCACAGGGCCTTGCCGAGCGAGGAGTCGAGGTACTTGCGTGCGACGAACGCGCCGAGCATTTCGATGCACTCCCCGTAGGCGACACCGGCCTGGCGCCCGGCGGCGAGCGCCCCCACGTCGCACAGGGTCAGCAGCTCCGCCACGGGGTAGTTGAAGGAGCCCGGGCCCACGGCTCGTGGGACGAGGCTCCGCACCTCCTCGGCCACCTGGGCGCCGAACATTTCGGAGAGACCGAGCAGGATGTCATCGAAGTACTGCCCGTGCGTGCGCGCCTCTGGGGGAGCCAGCGCGACGCGTTGCAGAAGCGCTTCTCTCGTGTCCATGCTCTCCCCATTCTACTCCGAACGTGGGCCCGCACGCCCATTCCCGGTGGGTTGGTACGGGAGGGCCCGTTTCCTCCCGAACTATGCCAGTGGTAGAGCCAGGGGCGACCCCATGAACAAGTCACATCCTTCACGAACGGCTCCCCCGGCTTCGGCGGCTCGGTCTCCTGTTTCGGCGGACAGGCCCCAGGACGGTGCGGCGAGCGCTCCGGTGCGCACCGCCGTCCGTTCGGCATCGCGTCCCGTTCCCCCGGGAGAGGGATGGCTGGCCCGGGCCTGGGCGCGGCATCCCCTCGTGTCGATGGTGCGGCACCGGCCGCGGCTCACCTTCTTCCAGGGGCTCCACAGCATGATCCGGGCCGGGGTGGCCCTGCCCGTCGCCTTCACCGAGCTGTCCCGGGGGGCGGCGAGGGACCCGTTCCGTCGCGCCGTGGCCCAGGTGGGCGAGGCCGTGGCCGCGGGGGCCGGTCTCGCCGAGGCGATGCGGCGCTTCCCCGTCTGGTTCGAGTCGCAGACGGTGGAGTTGCTGGCGGCGGCGGAGGCCACGGGGACGCTGGAGGCGGCGCTGGCGCGCATCCTCGAGCAGTTGCAGGAGGCGCAGCGGATGCGCTGGCGCGCCGTCATGCTCTGCCTCTACCCCGCCTACTTGCTGGTCGCGTACGTCGTCGGCGGTTCCCTCCTGGACACCGCGACGATCCTCATGGGCTCCGGGCAGCAGCCGGAGTCGATCGGCGCGATCCTCCTGTCCCAGTTCCTCCAGAAGGTGCTCCTGGTGTCGTCCCTCGGGCTGGGCGTCTTCGTGGCGCCCCTCGTCCTGGCGCTCCCGGCCATCGAGCCCCACTTGGGCGGGCCTCCGCATGCACCTTCCCCTGCTCGGGCGCGTCCACCGGGAGCTCCAGGCCAGCCGCTTCAGCCTGGTGCTGGGCGCGGCGCTCGGGGCGGGGCTGGAGGCGGCGCGGAGCCTGCAGATGGCGCTCGAAGCCACCGGGAGCGTGCCGCTGCGCAAGCGCGTGGGGCTGGCCGTCCATCGCCTCCGCTCCGGCGCCAGCCTGACGGACGTGGTGGAGTGGCTCGATGTCCTCGACGGGGAGTCGCTCCAGCGCGTCTCCACCGGGGAGCGGACCGGCGACCTGGAGCCCATCCTCGCCCAGCTCGCGCGCGAGCACTCGGAGTCGGCGATGCGCTGGCTGCGGACGCTGATGTTCGTGGTCATCGCGCTGCTGTCGGCGTTCCTCTTCGCCACCAACATCAGCAAGGTCATCCAGCTCCAGGGCGGCTACCAGCACGCACTGAAGGACCTGGAGTCGCTGGAACGTCAGTGACGGAACGCGGCGCTCAGGTGACGACGCCAGGGACGGGGCCGGAGCGGGGGAGGGTGACGGTGACGCGGGTGCGCTCGCCCTCGCTGGTGAGCGCGAGGCTCGCGCGTCCGGCGTAGGCGAGGGCGAGCCGGCGCTCCACGGTGGGCAGGCCGCTGCTGCCCTCGCGAGGCCCCTTGGAGGCACCGGGGTTCTCCAGGGTGAAGACGAGCGCGTCTCCGTGGGCCCTCACGCTCAGGTCGATGCGCCCCCGGTGGCCGGCGGCGGGCCCGTGCTTCACCGCGTTCTCCGCCAGTGGCAGCAGGACGAGCGGCGGCACGGGGAAGGACTCCAGGCCGGCATCCACCTCCAGGGAGAGCTGGAAGAGGTCCGGGTCGCGCAGCAGGTGCAGCTCGAAGAGGGTGCGCACCAGCTCCAGCTCGCGCTCCAGGGGCCAGGTGGCGGCGCGCACTCCGGCGAGCACGCTGCGCAGCATGGCGGAGAGCCGCAGCACGGCGGCCTCGGCCACGGCGCCATCGGTCTGGCACCACTCGGCGATGGCGTTGAGCGTGTTGAAGAGGAAGTGCGGGTCCAGGTGGCTGCGCAGGGCGAGCAACTGGGCCTGCTCGGCCTCCAGCTCGAGCCGGGCGGCGCGGGCGCGCTCGTGGGCGAGGCTCTCCTCGAAGCCGATGTCCCGGCCCAGGCCCCAGCCGCCCACCAGGAAGAGGGCCATGCAGACGGCGAGGCTGTACCGGTCCGTGAGGAAGGTGGGCCCGAGCTTCACCACCTGGGGCAGCACCACGCCCACGGAGAGGACGACGCCCACGCCCACGGTGGCGTAGAGGAGGAGGCGGATGCCGCCGTGGCTGAAGTCGAGGCCCTCGGGGAAGATGACGCGGTAGGACACCGGGGCCACGGCCACGCAGAGGAGGCACATCAGCACCCCCAGTGGCCCGGCCATGGCTCTGGTAGCTGAAGCGGGCCTGGGCGGCCACCAGCGGCAGGCTGATGAGGACGATGGGGATGAGCCGCCTGGGCACGAAGAGCGCCTTGAGGGTGGCGCGGACGATGGAGCCTTCGTTCATGGCGGACCGGGTGCGAGCATACCACCCGGCCTCGGCCCAGGCGGAGAGGCTCACGGGCCGGCTTCCCGGGGCGCGGTGACGCCGAGTGCCAGCGCGCCCAGCAGGACGAGCGGGAAGAGGAGGACGGCCAGGGGGACGAGCAGGGCACGGCGGGGCGAGGCCATGGTGTGCTCCGGAGCGGAAGAGGGCATCCGGAGAGTGTCTCGCCCGCCTCTGACATGGGGGCCCGTCCCGCCGAGTGGTCGGAAGTCGCGGGTGAACGGTCCCCCCGAGTGCCTCAGCGCGTGAGGGAGTCCGCCAGCGTGTTGGCCTCGCGGATGCAATCGGTGATGCCCACGCCCTTGTAGGCGTTGCCGGTGAGGTGCAGCCCGGGCAGGCGGGCCACGTGCCTCGTCGATGGCCGCCACCCGCGCCAGGTGCCCCACGTTGTACTGGGGGATGCCCCGCTTCCAGTGGATGACCTCGGAGAAGACGGGCTCGGCCGTCACCCCGGCCAGCTCCCGGAGCTCCTCGCGCACGAGCGTCACCAGCGCCGCGTCGTCCAGGTCCACCAGGTCCGGCCGCTTCGCCCCGCCCACCATGCACGTGAGGAGGATGCGCCCGCCCTCGGCCCGCCAGGGGAAGGTCGTGGAGGCGTGGATGGTGCCGAGGATGCGCCGCCGCTCCTGCGAGGGCACCAGGAAGCCGAAGCCGTCCGGAGGCGGGCATCGACCCCGGCGCGAAGCCCAGGTGCACCACCGCCACGGGCGCGTAGGCGATGCCCTCCACCCGCGCCGCGAGCTTCTCGTCCAGCGGGCGCAGCAGCTCCGCCGCCACGTACGCCGGCACCGCGAGCACCACCTGGTCCGCGGCCAGCTCCGCCCGCTGCCCGTGCTCCTCCACCGCGAGCCGCCAGCCAGTCGCCCTCCCGCCGCAGCTCCTCCACCCGCGCTCCCGTGCGCGCCACCGCGCCCCAGCTTCCGGGCCAGCGCGTCCACCAGCACCTGCAGGCCCCCGTCGAACGAGCAGACCATCCCCGTGGGCTTCGGCGCGCCCTCGCCCGCGGGCAGCGCCTTGCGCGCCGCCGCCTGCGTGCGCGCCATGCCCAGCACGAGGCTGCGGTGCTTCTTCTCCAGCTCCACCACCTTCGGGAAGATGGCGCCCACGCTCAGCGCTTCCACGTCGCCCGCGAAGATGCCCGTCTGCATCGCGTCCACCAGCACCGCCGTCGCCGTGCGCCCCACGTGCCGCCGCCCGAAGTCCGCCAGCGACTCGTCCCCCTCGGGCGCGCGCCGGGTGAACAGCTCGCCCATCATCCGCAGCTTCGCCCCCAGCGGCACCACGTCCGACTTCAGGAAGGCCGGCGGCGACATGGGCACCGCCCGCAGCTTCCCCCGCGTGTAGATGTAGCGACGCTTCGCCGCCGGGTCCGCCGTCCGGATGCGGTCCTCGATGCCCAGGCTCGCCGCCAGGGTGCGCAGCGTGGGCTCCCGGTCCACGAAGCTGTTGGGACCCGCCTCGGTGAGGAACCCGTCCCGGAGTCGCGACTGGATGTTGCCTCCCAGACGGGGGCCCGCCTCCAGCAGCGTCACCTCGGTTCCTCGCGATTGCAGCCCGTAGGCCAACGCCAGTCCGCTGATTCCGCCTCCGATGATTACGACGCGCATGCTTGGTTCCACTCCCGGTGCAGTGCGGGTTTCAACCGGCATCCATCGTGGGTCAAGTACCGCAGGGCGTCGTGCCTTTTGTCCTCACGGGCCGCATTAATGGACGCCATGCGCATACGCCATCACTGGAGCCAGTCGGGGTCTGGGTCTCGAATTCGTTCGTCAGCTCCTCATCCGAGGAGACACCATCGAGGCGGGGGTCCGCGCTCCCGCCGAAGCGCGGCAGCTCCAGGGGCTCGCCCTCGAGTCCGGGGGGCGGCTGCGCATCCATGCGCTCGACGTCTCGGATGCCCGCAGCGTCGAGTCCTTCGCCGCCGCGGTGGGCGAGGGTCCGCCACTGGACGTCCTCATCAACAACGCGGGCATCAAGGGGCGAGCACCAGCCCCTGAACGGGCTCGACTACGAGGACCTGGCCAGCACCTTCACCACCAACACCGTGGGCACCCTGCGCCTCACCAACGCCCTGCTGCCGGCGCTGAGGCGCGGCTCCTCCCGGCGGATCGTCCACATCTCCTCGGGCCTGGGCTCCATCGGCGCCAACGACCTGGGCGGCTTCTACGGCTACCGCATCTCCAAGGTCGCCCTGAACATGGCCATGCGCAACATGCACCTGGAACTGCGGGACGAGGGCTTCGTCACCATCGCCCTCAGCCCGGGCTGGGTGCAAACCGACATGGGCGGCCCCGAGGCGCCCCTGCGCCCCGAGGAGTCCGTCCAGGGCATGCTGCACAACGTCATCGACCGGCTCACCACCGAGCACGGTGGGCGGTTCTTCGGCCACGACGGCACCGAGCTGCCCTGGTAGGCCCGCCTCAGGGGTAGAGGAGGTCCGTCTTCCAGCTGTTGCCCTCGCGCGTATAGAGGAGCCGGTCGTGCAGCCGGCTCGGGCGCGCGTGCCAGAACTCGATGCGGTCGGGCACCACCCGCAGGCCCGACCAGTGCGACGGCCGGGGCACCTGCTGGCCCTCGTACTGGCGCGTCAGGGACTCCACGCGGGCCTCCAGGGACTCGCGCGACGGCAGCGGCTGGCTCTGCTGGCTCGCCCACGCCCCCACCTGGCTCCCGCGAGGCCGGCTCTGGAAGTACGCGTCCGCCTCCTCGTCCGACACCCGCTCCACGCGTCCCTCCACCCGCACCTGCCGCTCCAGCGGCTGCCAGAAGAAGCAGAGCGAGGCCCACGGGTGCGCCAGCAGCTCGCGCCCCTTGCGGCTCTCCAGGTTGGTGAAGAAGACGAAGCCGCGCGCATCGAAGTCCTTCAGCAGCACCACGCGCGCGGACGGCCTGCCGTCGGGTCCCACCGACGCCACGATCATGGCGTTGGGGTCCACGGGGATGGCGCGCTTCGCCTCCTCGTAGAGGGCCGCGAAACGTTCAATCGGATCCTTGGGGAGTTCCACGTCCTCCACCATACCAACCCGCTCCCGGAGTGCGAGTCGCGCGTTTGCGTTTGACTCGCGCAGTACACACGGCATCGTCTCATTCCATGAAGATCCTCTTCGTGGCCTCAGAAGTCGCCCCCTTCTCCAAGACGGGTGGACTCGGGGACGTGGCGGCCTCCCTGCCCGCGGCGCTCGCGGAGCTCGGCCACGAGGTGAAGGTCATCTCGCCCCGCTATGCCGCGGTCAAGGACGAGCGGCTCACCCCCACCGGCCACCACCTGGAGCTGCGCTTCCCCTTCGGAACCGAGCGCGGTCCCATCCTCTCCCTGCGCCAGTCTCCCAACCTCGAGCTGCTCTTCCTGGAGAACGAGCACTTCTACGGCCGCGCCGGCATCTACGGCGACGCCTGGGGCGAGTTCGGGGACAACCACCGCCGCTTCGCCTATCTCTCCATCGGAGCGCTCCAGGCCGCGCAGCGCCTGCGCTTCAACCCGGACATCATCCACCTCAACGACTGGCAGACGGGGCTGACGGCGGTGTCGCTCCGGCGCGGCTTCCAGGGCACCGCCCTGTCGCGGGCGAAGACGGTCTTCACCATCCACAACCTCGCCTACCAGGGGCAGTTCGCGAAGCACGTCATGGACGAGCTGGGGCTGCCCTGGGACCTCTTCGTCGCCGAGCAGGGGCTCGAGTTCTACGACACGGTCAACTTCCTCAAGGGCGGCATCGTGTTCGCCGACGCCCTCACCACCGTCTCGCCCACCTACGCGAAGGAGATTCAGGAGCCGGCAGGGGGCGTCGGCCTGGACGGGCTGCTGCGCCGGCGCCGGGGGGCCCTCACCGGCATCCTCAACGGCATCGACGTCCACGAGTGGAACCCGGAGACGGACACGCTCCTGCCGGCGCGCTACGGGGCGAACAACCTGGAGGGGAAGGCCGTCTGCCGGCGCGAGCTGCTGCGCCGCTTCGGGCTGCGGGCGGACACCGAGGCGCCGGTGTTCGGCATCATCTCGCGACTGGCCTGGCAGAAGGGGCTGGACCTGCTGCTGGAGGTGATGCCCCAGGCCCTCCAGTCGGACATCCGCTTCGTCGCGGTGGGCAGCGGCGAGGGCCGCTACGAGGACGGCCTGCGCGCGCTCCAGCACCACTTCCCCCAGCAGGTGGGCACGTTCATCGGGTTCGACCAGGGGTTGTCGCACCTGGTGGAGGCGGGGGCGGACTTCTTCCTCATGCCCAGCCGCTACGAGCCGTGCGGCCTCAACCAGATGTACTCGCTGCGCTACGGCACGGTGCCCATCGTCCGGGCCACCGGAGGCCTCGTGGACACGGTGGAGGGCGGGCTGGACGGGGACGGCATCCTCTTCGAGGCCTTCCACCCCTCGGCGCTGCTGGCGGCGGTGCGGCGGGCGCAGGCCCTCTACGCCGAGCCCGAGCGGCTGGTGGCCTTCCGGAGGCGGGGCATGGGTCGGGACTTCTCCTGGGCCGCGTCCGCGCGGAAATACGAGCGCCTCTTCGCCTCCCTGGCGTCGGAATAGTGGGGGCACACGGCGAATCGTTGTAAGATTCGCCCGTGGCGCAAGCAGCGGACCTGGGTGGGTATGAGGTCGTTGGTCGGCTCGCGGTGGGCGGGATGGCCGAGGTGTACCAGGTGCGTGCGCGCACCACGACGCAGCGCTCACCCGGCGAGCCGGATGAGGTGGTGCTCAAGAAGCTGCTGCCCGCGTTCCGCAACGATGGCGCCTACGTGAAGGCCTTCGTCGACGAGGCGAAGCTCACCGTGCGCCTGCGCCACCCCCACATCGTCCGCACCTTCCGCCTCTTCAAGGCGGGGTCGGACTACCTGATGGTGCAGGAGCTGGTGGTCGGTCGGACCCTGGGCTTCATGCAGGACCTCCTGATGAAGGCCGGGACCGGGATGCCGCCGGATGCCGCCTGCTACATCGTCTGGTGCGTGCTCAAGGCGCTGGACTACATCCACCGCGCGAAGGTGGGCGAGGGGGGCACCACCATCGTCCACCGCGACATCAACCCGGCCAACATCCTCCTGAGCGTGACGGGAGACGTGAAGCTCACCGACTTCGGCGTGGCGGACGTGGAGGGCGTGATGCGCGGGGACATGGGCGCGCTGCGCGGCACGCTGCCGTACATGAGCCCGGAGCAGGTGCTGGGCCTGACGGTGGACGCGCGCAGCGATCTGTACTCGGCGGGCGTGCTCCTCTGGGAGCTGCTGACCAACCGGCGCCTCCACACCGCGGACAACGAGGCGGAGATGATGCACCAGGTGCGCGACGCTCGGGCGCCGCTGCTGTCCAGCCTCGTGCCGGAGCTGCCGGACTACGCGGTGCAGGTGGTGCGCAAGGCGCTCTTCGCGGACAAGGCGCGCCGCTTCCAGTCGGCCGCGGAGTTCATCCGCGCCCTGGAGGTGCTGGGCCGTCGCGCCGGATGGTCGCTCTCGGTGGAGGCGCTCAAGCCGCTCCTGGGGGGCTGATGCGCCACCTGTTCCTGTTGCTGTTGCTGCCGTGGGTGTCCGGGTGTGCCGGGGTGACGCTGCGCCCGCAAGCGCTGGACGAGGCGGTGCAGGTGGAGGAGATGGACCTGGCCTTCACGCCCGAGGGCTCCGGTGCGCTCACCCTGCGCCTGGCGGTGGAGAACCCCACCTTCTGGGACGCGCAGGTGACGGGGGTGGACTTCGAGCTGCGCATGAACGGCCGGCGCTACGCGGTGGGCACGCGCGGGGTGCGGATGCCCCTGGCGGCGGACGAGCGCGGCACCCTCACGGTGTCCTTCCCCCTGCAGTCGGAGACCGGTGGAGCCGAGGCTCCCGCGCGGATGTGGCACGTGGAGGTGGGCGGCGGGGTGGCGCTGGCCTTCGGGGATACGGTGCGCCTCATGCCCTTCCGCGCCGAGCGCATCGTGCGGCTCCAGAACTTCCAGCCCACCGCGCCCGCGCAGGAGTGAGACTTCACCGGCGGGCTCAGGCCTTGAGCTCCTGGCTCGCGGGCTCCTTGTTGCCGGTGCCGTCCTTGCCCACGGACTCGCGCGTGGGCGTGGGCTCCTTGGTGGGCGTCTTGAGCTTGGACAGCCGCACGCGGTCGACTCGCGCGCCTTCCTTGGCGTGGACGGTGAAGGCCCAGCCGTTGAAGGTGAAGCGCTCGCCCACGTCCGGCAGGTGGCCCGCCTGCGAGGACAGGAAGCCTCCCAGCGTGTCGAAGTCGCCGTCCGGCAGCGAGAAGCCGAAGGCCTTGGTGAACTGGTCCACCTCCATCGCCGCGTCCACCAGGAAGCTGCCGTCGGCCAGCTTCTCCACCAGCTTCTCCTCCACCTCGAACTCGTCGCCGATGTCGCCGACGATTTCGCGGAGGATGTCCTCCAGCGTCACGATCCCCATGAAGCCGCCGTACTCGTCCACGACGATGGCCATGTGGATCTTCTTGCGCTGCATCTCGCGCAACAGGTCTCCAATGGGCTTCATCCAGGGGACGAAGTGGGCGGGGCGGATGACGTCCTGCAGGACGATGAGCTCGGGGTGCTGCAGCAGCGGAATCAGGTCTCGCGCGTGGAGGACGCCGAGGATGTGGTCCACGTCGTCGCGGTAGATGGGGATGCGCGAGTGGTTCTCCTCGGCCAGCAGGCGCAGCACGTCATCGGGCGGGGTGGAGATGTCCACGCACACCACCTCGGTGCGGGGCACCATCACATCGCGGCAGCGCTTGTCGGACAGCTCGAAGATGGAGCGGATGAGCTGGGGCGCGCTCTGGTCCACTTCCTCCCTGGCGGCCTGGGCCGCGAGCAGCTTCTCCAACTCCTCGAGGGGCGGCGGCGGAGGCTCGAAGCGCAGGGTGCGGCCGAAGCCGCGGGCCACCAGGTTGATGGGGCCCATGAGCAGGCGCATGGGCGGGAAGAAGATGAACACCAGCAGCGAGACGAGCCACGAGAGGCGCAGCGCCCAGCGCTCGGGGCCGGCGTTGGCCAGGCCGCGCATCGTCACCTCCACGAGCGTGGCCAGCAGGCCCACCAGCAGGGAGCCGGCCATCACCGTCGCCACGTCCAGCCAGGGGGCCTCGCCCAGCCGGGTGAAGTCGAGCAACTGCGGCGGAACGAAGGCTCCAATGGCCGCGGCGAGGAAGCCGCTGAGGACCATGCCCACTCGCAGGGCCGTGGCCGTGGCCTCTCGCTCGGTCTTGTGGCGGAGTACCCGGTCCCCGGAGCCCGGATGGGCCTGCGCCAGCTCCTGCGCGCGCAGGTCGGAGGTCCCATACAGGGCGGACTCGGCGGCGGCGATGAAGCCCCGGAAGAAGACGAGGGCCAGGCAGGCGGTCCAGAGGACCAAGGTAGACATAGGGCTTCTCTACATACCGCGTGGTAAGAGGACACGCACACTTTCCTAGAGGGTCGAGATGCGCGTGCGTCCACCAGTGAGCCACTCCCGCTCCCCCTGGACTCGGGAAGGGCTCCAGGCCTTCCGACTGCTCGCTCCCCTGGCCGCCCTGTTGCTGTGCCTCTTCCCCCCGCTCGCCGCCGCGTGGCCGGTGGATCTCGCGATGCCGCTGGAGCCAGGCAAGGAGCGCTTCCACAAGCTGAGCGCGGTGGAGTGGATAGAGGTGGAGGACCCGTCCATCGCCACGGCGGAGGTGCTCGAGGGGAGCAACGAGCTGCTGCTTACCGGGGTGAAGCCGGGGCGCACGCTGCTGCTGCTGTACGCGCAGGGGAAGTTCGCGGTGTGGCGGCTGGTGGTGGGCGCGCCGGGACGGCCTCCCGAGCCCGAGCCCTCCGCGGAGCTACTGGCCGCCGCGCGCAAGGCGTGCCCGGGGTTGAAGGCCACCGAGGGCACCGAGCGCACCCTGACGGCCGACGTGAAGAGCGGGCGTTGCCGCGAGGCACTGCTCACGCTGCTGAAGACGGACGCGTACCTCGCGCGCGAGCTGGAGCTGACCTTCGAGATGACCGTGCTTCAGGAGCAGCTCGTGGCCCTGTCCGCGGCGCTGAAGGGCTCGGGCCTCGTGGTGAGCTACCACGGGGCGGGGCTGCTGCTGGAGGGCACCACCACGCCCGAGGGCCACCGTCGGGCACTGTGGGAGCTGTTCCGCCAGTCCGTGGGGCGCGTGCCGCTCGAGGACCGGGTCTCCGTGCAGCGGCCACCGCCACCCGAGGACGCGGGCACGCCCGGGGCCTCCGGGCGCTGAGTCAGGACACCGCGGGCTGGTGCCGGGCGCTCCCCTCGAGCACGGCCCGGGCCGCGTCGATGGCCTCGTGCGTGCCGGCCAGCGCGAGGACATCTCCCGCTCGCAGCGTCTCGTGCGCGGTGGGGATGAGCGCTCCCTCCTCACCCCGTTGGATGGCGAGCACCGTGGCACCCGTCATCCCGCGCAGGTTCAGCTCCGCGAGCGTCCGCCCCACGGCCGGGCTGGAGTCCTCGAGTCGGACGGGGGTCGGCTCGCCCAGCCCGGGGAGCATCTGGTGGATGTCCCTCAAGGGCTCGCCGTGCCGCTGCTTGCTCCTGCCTCGGGACTGTCTCGCGAGCGCCTCGACGATGACCTCGGAGCCCGCGCGCACGTGCCCCTGGAGGTTGGTGGCGCTGCGCCAGAAACCGACGCCGAGCACGACGAGCAGGAGGAGCAGCACGGCCGCGCCCTGGAAGCCGGGCAGGAAGGGCTGCGTGATGGCGACGAGCGGCGCGCCCACGGCGAGGATGCTCGCCAGCTGGAGCGTCACGACGAGCGCCCGGCGCGGAGCGGCGGCCAGGTCCACCCTCCCCTCGGGGGCCGTCGGGGGAAGGGCCAGCTCGGCGAGCAGCACGCCCAGGGCGCGCGCGAGCCGGACGACTCCCACGCAGAACGGAAGCGCGAGGAAGATGGCGAGCCCCAGTCCGAGCAGGTGCGCCACCGAGGCACTCAGCCCGATCCGGCTCTCGATAGCCGTGGCGATCCTCCCCGAGGGAGACGGACGTGCCGATGACGAGCGCGCCGAGCAGCGGCCGCATCGAGCAGCAGGAGTCTCACCAGGCGGCGGATCTTCGCGCCGCTGGTCTGTCGCGGCGGCACGGCGCGGAGGTCCTCCACCCAGCTTCCGTAGAGCGTCGCGAAGGTCTGCAGCGGCCTGGGCAGCTTCCGGTCCACGAAGTTGGCGACCGGACCCGAGGCGCGGATGAGCCAGGGCGTGGTGAGCGTGGTGATCGCCGAGACGGCCACCGCCACCGGGTAGAGGAACTGGCCGGTGGCGCTCAGCGAGAGCCCGAGGCCGGCGATGATGAAGGAGAACTCGCCGATCTGCGCCAGGCTCATGCCCGACTGCACCGAGGTGCGCGTGCCGTTGCCGGTGAGGAACGCGCCCAGCGACACGCCCGACGATCTTGCCGAGGATGACCACCCCGGTCAGCACGGCCACGGCCACCCAGTGCTGGGCGATGAGCGCCGGATCGATGAGCATGCCCACCGAGACGAAGAAGACGGCGGCGAACACGTCGCGCACCGGCTGCACGAGGTGCTCGATGTCCTTCTCCTCCCCCGACTCGGCGACGAGCGAGCCCGCGAGGAAGGCGCCGAGCGCCACCGAGTAGCCGAACTCCTGCGCCAGCAGCGCGACGGCGAAGCAGATGCCGACGCTCGCCACCAGCGTCGTCTCCGGGCGCTTCAGGCGATGGACGGCACGGACGGTGCGCGGGATGACCAGCAGCCCCACGCCGACGAGCCCCACCAGGAACGCGACCAGCCGGCCGACGGTGAGCGCCAGCTGCCCCGCCGAGAGCCCCGCGCCCGTGGAGATCGCCGTGAGGGTCGCCATGAGCAGGATGGCGATGAGGTCCTCGACGATGAGGACCCCGACGACGAGCTCGCGCAGCTTGCCCCGGATGCCCTGCTCGTCGAAGGCCTTGGCGATGATGGTGGTGCTGGAGATGGCGATGATGGCGCCGGTGAAGATGCTCTCCGTCGCCGTCCAGCCGAAGGCCCGGCCGACGACGAAGCCCAGCCAGATCATCAGGCTGCACTGGATGACGGCGGTGACGCCCGCCGTCGGTCCGACCTGGAACAGCTTGCGCAGGCTGAACTCCAGCCCGAGCGAGAACATGAGGAGGATGACGCCGAGCTCCGACAGCGTCTGGACGATGGTGGCGTCGGCGACGAGCGGGATGGGGACGTGCGGCCCGATGATGAGCCCCGCGATGATGTAGCCGAGCACGACCGGCTGGCGCAGTCGCTGGAACACGACGGTCGTCACCGCGGCGACGCAGAGCACCATCGCGAGGGCCTTGAGGAAGTCGTGAGCTCCGTGCATCGCCAATTTCCCGTTGAGGAGGAGTCTGCCGTGGCGGATGGCCGTATCAGCCTCGAATTCTCAAGTCCACCCAGGAGTACAACCCGGAATGGCTCGTGGAAATGCTGTGCGGGATGACCCGGAAGGGGGGCGCTGTTACCGTTCCGTGCGTCCGGTTGCCCATGTGGGGCTCGCCGGGCCCGGACGAGGTGCGCCGTACCCGGTCAAGACAAGACGACGCTCGTGAGAGGAGTGCGTCATGTCGTGGGTTCTCCTGGTCATCGCCGGGCTGCTGGAGACGGGCTGGGCCATCGGGCTCAAGTACACCGAGGGCTTCACGCGGCTCGTGCCCAGTGTCCTGACCATCCTCGCCATCATCGCCAGCATGGGCCTGTTGGGCATCGCCGCCCGCGACCTCCCCATCGGCACCGCCTACGGGGTGTGGGTGGGGATCGGCGCGCTCGGGGCGGCCGTGTTGGGCATGGTGCTCTTCCACGAGCCCGCCACTCCCGCGCGCCTCTTCTTCCTCGGGCTGATGCTCGTCTCCATCGTGGGCCTGAAGGCCACCAGCGGGCACTGAGTCGCCCTCCAGTCAGGCGGCCATGTCCTCGCGCTTGGAGTGGGGGCATCCCAGAGAGGGCATGCCTAGCTTCGGGCAGCGGCGGCTCACGGGGTGTCGCGGTCGGGTGGGGAGGCGTGGATGGCGCAGCACTCCTGGCGATTGAATCTGGACTGGGTGACACCGCAACTGGCCGTCGGGGGCCGCTTCCCCATCGAGGCCGCCGAGCATCTGGCCCGGAGTCTCTCCATCCGTCACATCGTCGACGTGCGCCGCGAGGCGTGTGACGACGCGCGCGTCCTGCGCGAGCACGGCATCTCCCTGCTGCACCTGCCCACCGAGGACCTGTGCGCCATCCGCCGCCACATGCTCGACGCGGGCGTGCAGTGGGTGCGCCACCTGCTCACCCAGGGCCACAAGGTCTACATCCACTGTGAGCACGGCATCGGTCGCAGCGCGCTGCTGGCCCTCTGTGTGATGGTGGAGACCGGGCACGCGCCGCTGGAGGCGCTCGCGCAGGCCAAGCGGGCGCGCCAGCGCGTCTCGCCCAGCCCCGAGCAGCTCGAGACCTTCATTGCCTGGGCCGAGGAGCGGCGGGTGGCTCGCTCGCTGCCGTGGCGCACGCCCACCTTCGAGGAACTGGCCGATATCGCCTACAGCCATCCGCGGCCGTCCCTGGGGTGAGGACTCGCTCTTCCGACACCCATGCTCGTCTACGGTGACCACAGTCGGCGGGTGGACCCCGCGGCGAAGCTGGAAGACCTCGGGCGCGCGCTCGCCGGGGTGGAGGCGATGCACCCGGGCCTTCCTCGACACGCGGCACTGGTGGGGTTGTTGGTGGAGGCCGGGGAGCTGGTGCAGGGACTCCTGGACGCGGAGTTCGCCGAGCCGCGGCGGGACGACGTCACGCCCCTGAGCGAGGCCTGCGCGCGGACGTTGCTCGCCTTCGGCCGGACGGTGCTGTCCTCATGGACGAGCGGCTTCGCGCTGCTGGGGCCTCCGGTGCGTCCCGCGCTCCAGGCGCTGCGGGCGCTGGCGCTCCCTCCGGAGGTGGAGTGCAAGGTGCCCGAGGGCCATGCCTTCTACGCCCTCTACCCCGAGGCCTACCTCGAGGCGGCGCGGGCACTCGCCACGGGAGAGGGCACGCCGCGCGTCATTGGCCTGCGCAGCATCGGCACGAGCCTCGCGGGAGTCGTCGCCGCGGCGATGGGCGCGGAGGCCCCGTTCACCGTGCGCCCGGTGGGACATGCCTTCCAGCGCACGCTGTCGCTCTCGGAGGCGCTGGAGGCGCGGCTGCTCGCGGACGCGCTCCGGCACCGCTTCGTCATCGTCGACGAGGGCCCGGGGCTGTCGGGCAGCTCCTTCGGCGCGGTGGCCGACTTCCTGGAGGACCGGGGCGTCCCCCTGGAGCGGCTGTGTTTCCTACCCGGGCACCGGGGCTCCCTGGGCCCCGAGGCCAGCGAGCGGCACCGCGCCCGCTGGGAGCGCGCCGCGCGCCACGTCGTGGACTTCGAGCGGCTCCTCCTGCGTCCCGACGTGCGCTCCCGCGCGCTCCCCGCGTGGGTGGAGGACCTGACGGGGCCCGCCGAGGCGTCGTCGCTGGAGGACCTCGGCGGCGGAGCGTGGCGCCGGCACCTGCTCCGCGAGGAGGAC
The DNA here is from genome assembly GCA_963771175.1 of uncultured delta proteobacterium. Taxonomy (GTDB): domain Bacteria; phylum Myxococcota; class Myxococcia; order Myxococcales; family Myxococcaceae; genus Archangium. Next base: position 70,977 of record CAVYSY010000023.1, on the reverse strand, counting down.
TGGCCGGCCGTCCACGTGCAGCAGGAGCGGCGCAAGTTCCTGCTGCGTGCCGGTGGGCGGCGCTGGCTGCTGAAGTTCGCGGGGCTCGGGGCCTACGGAGAGCGCAGGCTGGCGCGTGCCCGGGTCCTCCAGGACGCGGGCTTCACTCCGCCCGTGGTGGGCCTGCGCCACGGCTTCCTCGTGCAGCCCTGGCTGGAGGAGGCCCGTCCACTCCTCGACCTCCGGGACGTGGACCGCCGAGCGCTGGTGCGGAGGGTGGGGGAGTACCTCGGCTTCCGGGCCAGTCACTTCGCCGCGCCCGAGCCGGGCCGGGGGGCCTCGCCGCGGCAACTGCTGGAGATGGCCCGTCGCAACATCTCCTTGGGACTCGGCTCCGAGTGGGCCGAGAGGCTCGGGGCATGGGAGCCGCGGCTCTCCACCCTGGCGCGGGCGCTCCACCGCGTGGAGACGGACAACAAGCTTCAACCGTGGGAGTGGCTGGTGCTGCCCGACGGCCGCTTCCTCAAGGCGGATGCGGTGGACCACCACGAGGGGCACGACCTCATCGGCTGCCAGGACGTCGCCTGGGACCTCGCGGGCGCCGAGGTGGAGCTGGAGCTGGAGGAGGACGAGCGGGCCCTGCTCCACGAGACGGTGGCGCGCCGGGGCGCGAAGGCCCCCGACCCCGAGGTGCTGCGCTTCCATCGGCTCTGCTACCTGGCCTTCCAGCTCGGGCACCACGCCCTGGCGGCCGACACGTTCGCCGGGTGGCTCTCCGAGGAGGCCACCCGGCTCCGTCGAGCCGCCGGACGTTACGCGGCGTGGCTGCGCCGCGAGCTCTCCCCGGGGCGGGCCGTCGGCTCCTAGCGACTACTTCTTCGGCTGCTGGGTGCCAGAGCCCGACTGGCCGGTGCCCATGTGGCCGCCCATGTCCGGCTGCGTGCCCATGTGGCCGCCCATGCCCGACTCGCTGCCCGGTTGCGGGCTGGTGCCCTTGTCTCCGCCGGCGCCGCCGACGCCCATCCCCATGGCCTGGGGACCCACCTTGCCGAGCAGCGTGTACGCCTTCTGGCGTTGCTGGGCGATCGTCTGGGACAGATCGCCGACCACCGAGGTGAGCTCGGCATTGCCGGTGAGGGCTTGCTGGCCGGCCATCAGCTTGCCGAGCGCTTCGTCATGGTCTCCCACCATGCTGGCCATGTAGCAGGAGTCGAACGGCTCGCCCTTGAGCGCCTGGAGCTTCTCCATGTTCGCCTTCTGGGCCGCCATGGACTTCTTCTCCACGTCGTTCATCGGCTTGGGCATGTCCGCCAGCTTCAGCCCCCGGCTCTGGGCGAGGGCCGTCACCCGCTGATCGGCCGCGGTGTGGTCCCGCACCATCTGCTCGCCGTAGGACTTCACGTCCGGGTTCGAGGCGTTCTGTTGGGCAAGCTGGCCGAGCTTGATCTCCGTCTGGTTGATGTGGTGGATGCGCTCGAGGAAGGCCTTCTCGTCGGTGGGCACCATGAACCCGTGGAACTCGGCCGTGCCTCCCTTGGCGGCGCCCTTGCCCTGGGCCTTGCTCGCCTCCTGCGCGAGCGCCGCGCCCCCGAGGAGCAGCGTGCCGGCGAGGAGGAACCCCTGAATCGTCTGCTTCATGTGCGGACTCCTTCGTGCTTCGTGAGGATGCAGGCGCGCACATTGGCCGAGCAGGCCAGGGGAACTCATTGGCCCAGGGTCAGGTCCGTTCGTGGCCGCACGTTGGGGCCCCTATCCTGATGGCTGGCGGACGCTCCATCTGTCCCGGGTCGGACGGAGCGTGCACTCCATGAAGAGTCGGGGGCCCACACCCAGATTGCCTGGGCCTCCGTTTGAAAGGCCTCCGACGCGTATGATGGGACGGGGATGGGGCGCACCCAGGGCGGCAACAACAACGCCTACTGCCAGGACAATGAGCTCTCCTGGCTGGACTGGAACCTCGACGAGCGCCGCCAGTCATTGTTGGAGTTCACCTCCCGGGAGGTGAAGCAGGCGTGAGGGCCGGTGCTCCACCGGGCGGCTCACCAGCGGTCCCGGGTGAAGAGGCAGTCAATGAGCCGTGCCTCGCCGAGTCCGTAGTTGGCCGCGCGCGGGACGAGGTCCGGCACGGGGGTGAAGAGGATGTCATTGGACAGGCGGGTGAAGCCGAGGGTGGACTCGATGAGCCCGGCGAGCTTCGCCTCGTGCGCCTGGAACTCGGGGGGGAAGGGCGGAAAGCGGAGCCAGTAGTCCGCTCCGGGGAGGCTCTTGTCCGTGTGGGAAGCGTAGAGGGCATACACCGGCGCGAGCTGGCTCAGCAGGCCGACGACGCAGTCGTATCGGGGGGCATCAGGCATGAAGCCTGGGAGGGAAACCCGAACGCTGTTGCAAGGCTCATGGTAGGGCACGGTGGTGTCCCAGATGTTGCAATCGGGGAACTCCTGGACGACCCGCCGGGTGAACCCCTTCCAGGTTGGCGAAGGCTGCACGTTGGCGAGGATCAACCGGGTGAGGCGCTGGCTCTCTTCTGATTCCCTGTATCCAGGATCGTCGTTGCAGAGGCCGGAAGGGTAGTAGCAGCGAACGAGTTGGACGAGCGCGTCGGCGAACGGTTCCGGCTTCATGCGTGGATGTTCCTCAAGCCCTTCCGGTGGGGCGCGGGCATCCGCGCTCTTCTATAGCCGTTGAAGCGGGAGACGGCTCTCATTCTCAGGGGAACGTCTTCCTGGAGACGAGCACCCGTTGGAATAAGGAGTGGCGTGTCCGGGCGCCTTTGCGAGTAGGCGCCTGCCTGCTTCGCGGGGAGCAAAGAGGAGCCGGACCCGCGCTTGTCTCCCGTCCACGGCGTGCGGAGTGTGAGCCGTGGGAACGAGACCCGTGGGGAAGTGCCACAAGGAGCCCGCACCGTGAGCGCGATTGATTTGTTGAAGCAGCAGCACCGGGAAGTCGACGCCCTGTTCCAGCGCATCAGGGCCAGCAGCGGGGACGAGAAGATTTCCCTGCTGGGCAAGGTCGCCGAGGCCCTCACCATCCACGCCGCCCTGGAGGAGCAGTACTTCTATCCCTTCGCCCGGCAGCAGGGGGAGAGCGGTCTCATCGACGAGTCCCTCAAGGACCACGCCGAGGTGAAACAGCTCCTCTCGGAGATCCTCAAGGTCAAGCAGACCGACCCACGGCTGGCCGAGATGTGCGGGCGCCTGGAGCGGATGGTGACCGAGCACGTCGCCCAGGAGGAGAACTCCCTGATACCGAGAGTGGAGGCCCAGGCGGACCGCGAGGAGCTCGTCTCCATGCGCGAGGACATGCAGCAGGCCATTGACAATTGGCGCAACCGCGAACTGTTGCGCATGGCCGAGCACCAGGAGTCTCCGCCGCCGGTGTAGGCGCTCGACGCCCAGCCTCGGTGGCCGCCAGAGGAGCAGGCGGACGACGTCAAGCCATGGGAGCCTGGCACTCCCGTGGCTTTGGTCTCGAGGCGGCTCTTGATCTCCCCGAGGCACACTCGCGCTAGACTCCCTGACGGCGGGTCCGCGGTGCCCGGGTATTGGCCGCATCAGGGAGGTCTTCTTTTCCAATGGGCCAAGGGCCACAGGCATGGTTGCTCGGGAGGCTGGACGCGCTTCTTTCGGAGAAGCAGCGCCGCTCGTCTCCAGAGGATCTCGGTCGCTACCGGGTGGTGGTGGGCGCCGTCCTCTTCCTGCTCGTCTTGGACGCGGTGCTGGTGCTGACGGCGCCGCTGTTCCCGCACGGCTTCGGCTTGCATGCCAGCGCGCTGGCGGCCGAGGAGCTGGACGGGCGGCTGCGCTGTACCAGTGACGGCCCGGGTCAGGGCGCGACTTTCATCATTGAGCTGCCCCTGCGCGGGCAGGAGGCCAGGGCGTGAGCTCACACGAGAGGGAGGAACGTCGCATCCTGGTGGTCGACGACAATCCCGCCATCCATCAGGACTTCCGGAAGATCCTCGCCAGGTCCGCGACTCCCGAGGCGCTGGATGAGATGGAGTCCGTGCTCTTCGGCGAGCCCCAGGCCTGGAGCAGCCCCACCGTCTTCGCGCTGGACTCGGCGATGAATGGGGAGGAGGCGGTGCGGCGCGTGGCCGAGGCGGTGCGCGAGGGACGCCCCTACGCCATGGCCTTCGTGGACATCCGCATGCCCCCGGGCATCGACGGAGTGGAGACGACGCTGCGGCTGTGGCGCGAGGAGCCGGACCTGCAGGTGGTGCTCTGCTCGGCCTACTCCGACTACTCGTGGGAGGACCTGGCACGGAAGCTGGGCACCAGTGAGCGCCTGCTCATCCTGCGCAAGCCCTTCGACAACATCGAGGTGCGGCAGATGGCGCACTCGCTCAGCGAGAAGTGGGAGCTGCTGCGCGCGAGCCGCCAGCGCCAGGAGGACCTGGAGCTCGCGGTGGCGGAGCGGACGCGGGAGCTGGCGGCGGCCAACGCGCGGCTCATGCACGCGCAGAAGCTGGAGGCGCTGGGGCGGATGTCCGCGGGGCTGGCCCACGAGGTCAACAACCCCCTGGCCTACGTCCTGTCCAACCTGCGCCACATCGAGAGGGGGCTGGAGAAGCGGGGCGAGACGGATTTGAGGGATGCCAGCCGCGACGCCATCTTCGGGGCCGAGCGCATCGCGCGCATCGTCCAGGACGTGCGCATCTTCGCGCGGATGGAGGAGCCGTCGCGCGAGCGGGTGGACGTGCGCCGGGTGGTGGAGGGCTCCATCTCCCTGGCCAGCGAGGCGCTGCGCTCGGGCATCCGGCTCGTCCGAGACTTCCAGGAGGTGCCGCCCGTCTGGGGCAGCGAGCACGGCCTGGGGCAGGTGTTCCTCAACCTGATCGTCAACGCCGCCCATGCGCTGGCGGGGGCCACGCCCGAGCCGTGCATCCACGTGGGCATCCAGCGGCGGGCGGACGGTCAGGTGGGCGTGGTGGTGCGGGACAACGGTTGCGGCATCTCGCCGGAGCACATGAGCCGCCTCTTCGAGCCCTTCTTCACGACGAAGCCGGTGGGCACGGGCACGGGGCTCGGGCTGTCCATCTGCCATGGCATCGTGACGCGGCTCGGGGGCGACATCACCGTGGACAGCGCGCCGGGCCAGGGCACCTCCTTCGAGGTGCTCCTTCCCTCGGTGCCGCCAGATGCCGAGGGCGCGGACGCTCTGGAGCGCAAGCTGTCGGCGTGAGCGCCCTCAGGTGCCCGTCCACTTCCCGCGCCGGGTGGGCTCCCGCAGAGCCCGCTCGAGGGCCCGGAGGAAGTGGCGCCGGGGCCAGTGCTCGGCCCCGAAGCGCGCCAGGTGCTCCGTCTCCACCTGGCAGTCGACGAAGTGGAAGCCCCACTCGCGGAAGCGCTCCACCGCGGTGACGAAGGCCACCTTCGAGGCGTCCGGCGCGCGCGCGAACATGCTCTCGCCGAAGAAGGCCGCCCCCAGCGACACCCCGTAGAAGCCACCCTTCAGCTCGCCCTCCGCCCACGCCTCCACCGAGTGCGCGAAGCCCAGCTGGTGCAGGGTGATGTACGCCTCGCGCATCTCGTCGGTAATCCACGTGCCGTTCTGCCCGGGGCGGGGCACCTCGGAGCACGCGGTGATGACGTCCGCGAAGGCGGTGTCCCAGCGGATGTCGTAGACGCCCGCCTTGAGCGTCTTGCGCAGCGAGCGGCCCACGTGCAGCTTGTCCGGCGTCAGCACGAAGCGTGGATCCGGCGAGTGCCAGAGGAGGGGCTGGCCCTCGCTGTACCAGGGGAAGATGCCCTGGGAGTACGCGGCCAGCAGCCGCTCGGGACGGAGGTCTCCCCCCACCGCCAGCAGCCCGCTGCGGTCCGCCTTCTCCGGGGGAGGGAAGAGCTCCGGGTCTTCTCCGAGGAAATAGATGGGCACTACCGCGACACGTTGAGCTTCACGTCTCCGGACAGCGAGTAGGAGACGCGTACCAGCGGGCCGGTGAGCTCGCCCGCCACTTCATACGGCAGCGTCCCCTTGGCGATGAGCGCCCGCACGTCCTGGCCCCACGTCTCCTTCGTCACCGCCACCTCCACGGGATACACCCCGGTGGCCGCCGCGTCCACGGTGTCGGACTTGCCCCGCGTGCCCTCACCCAGCTTCCGGCCCCCCACGGTGACGGCATAGGTGAGCCCCTCCAGCCGCAGCGGGAAGGGGTTGGGGTTCTCCACACCCAGGCGCACCAGCAGGTCCACCTGCTCCTCCGAGTAGCGCGCCCCATCCAGGCTCTCGATTCGCACCACGGGCAGCCGGGGCACGCGCACCGCCCGCGAGGCGGCGAAGGGCACCGTCCGCACGTCCTCGCCCGCGCGCACCGTCAGCGTGCCGCGCAGCGCCACCAGCAGCGTGCCTCCCCGCTTGCTCAGCGTCTGGAGGTCCTCCGGGGTGCGCACGTAGGCGGCGTCCGCCTGGAAGGAGAACGGGGTGGGGACGTCCGGCGTCAGCGCCACCCCCAGCGGCGCCGAGCCCTTCTCCACCACCTGCCCGTCGGAGACGAGCTCGTAATCGGCCTTCTCCAGCACGGCGGCGCCGGGGCTGGTGAGCTGGCCGGAGTAGCGGAGCGCCACCTCGGTGAGGCCCTGCGAGGTGACGGCCGTCTCCTCGGCGGCGAGCGAGGGCGGGCCCAGGGTGGGGGCGGCGGACGGCGTCGAGGCACATCCGGCCACCCAGGCGGCGAGCGTCAGGATTCGGACGGTGGCACGCGGGGCGGAGCGCATGGCGGGCAAGGTGTGGCGGGTTCTGGCTCTCCTCAAGGGGATTTCCAGTACACTGTTGACTACACCGTGGCCCCTCACCGCCGCCCGAACCTCAACAAGATTGTCCGCGCGCTCATCCGCGACATCGCCGCGAAGATGCCGGAGTTCGCGCATGTGAGGGCGAGCCGCATCCTGGTGGTAGCGGGCGAGGCGCGGCGGGCCTCGCGCGGCACGGTGAAGCCCCTGTGCTTCCGGGGCGGGCGCAGCACGGACCGCACCGGGCGGCGCAAGTCCATCATCCGCATCAAGGGCAAGCGGATGCTCTACTGCATCACCCTGCGCCCGCTCTTCTTCCGCTCCTCGACGCCCAAGTCGCGCATCGAGACGGTGCATGCACGAGCTCTTCCACATGTCGCGGCGCTTCGACGGCACGCTGCACGCGGGGCGGAGGCACTCGGTGCTGGGCAAGGAGTTCCCCCGCAAGCTGCGGCCGCTGGTGCGCCGCTACCTCAGGCAGTGCCCGCCCGAGCTGCTCAAGGCGTTCGCGTACACGGGGGAGCTGCGGGTGCTGCAGTGGCTGCAGCGGCCCGGGCCCGCCTACCTCCCCGGTACGCCCCGGGTGCGCAAGGTGTACACCGAGGAGCAGCTCTACTACGGCATTGTCCGCATGGTGACGCACAAGAAGCCCCGCTCCATCCGGGAGCCGAGGCCCCGGCGCAAGGAGCAGGCGGAGAAGGTGCGGCTGCACTGAGGGCGGGGCCCACCGGGGCCCGGTCCACTCAGTTGAGGTACTTCGGGCGGGGCTGCGCGGGCGGCTGCGGAGGCCCGGCCTCCATCATCTCCAGCCCCTGGCGGGTGAGCAGGAAGCGCACCACGCCGGAGCCTCGCTCCGTTTCGATCTCCGCCTCGAAGGCGGGGCCGGTGATGGCTCCCATCTGCACGTCCTTGCTCAGGTTGCGCACCGTGCCGCTGAGCAGATCTCCCGCCACCTTCTGCGCCGAGTCGCCGCGCCGGTAGAGGTCATACGCCGCCTGATGCAGCGTCATCGCCAGTGAGGGGGTCAACGGCTGCGAGCTGAACAGGACCGAGATGAGAACCCAGTAGGGGGGTGACTGGTCGGCCATTGCTTCATCCTAACCGCCTCGGGACACGCTCCCCACCCGTTTCCGCGTCCCCTGGAGTGGAGCCCTGTCAAAATATTCTAATGTGAGTGTGAAAAGGGGCGGTTGGCGGACATTGACAGTCCCGTTACAGGCTCAACAGGGTGGGTTGCTCGCTTAACAAGCAAACAACCTGTAAAGCGCCAGTTCGTCTCTTCCCCGCTTCCCGGAGAGCCGAATGCTCAAGAACAAGGTGCTTGGCGCAGTCCTGTCCCTGTCGTGGGCCCTGGGCCTGGTGGTGTCGTCGGCCGCCTACGCCGGCCCGCTGGATGGCAACAGCAGCGACGTGATGCTGCAGGGCTTCCACTGGCGCTCCTACGAGACGTACCCGTGGTGGAACGTCGTCCAGGGCAAGGCCTCGGACATCAAGGCCAGTGGCTTCACCATGGTGTGGCTGCCGCCCTCCCAGGACGCGGCTTCCAATGAGGGCTACCTGCCGCGGCAGCTCTACGTGCAGAGCAGCATGTACGGCACGGATGTGCAGCTCAAGTCGGCCATCGGCTCGCTGCACACCTACGGTGTGAAGGCCATCGCCGACATCGTCATCAACCACCGCGTGGGTTCCACCAACTGGGCGGACTTCACCAACCCCACCTGGGGCTCGTGGGCGGTGGTGACGGGCGATGAGTGGACCGGCGCCACCGGCGGCTCCGACACCGGTGACGGTTACAGCGCCGCGCGCGACCTGGACCACACCCACGGCACCGTCCAGAGCGACCTCAAGAGCTGGATGAACTGGCTCAAGTCCAGCATCGGCTACGACGGCTGGCGCTATGACTACGTGAAGGGCTACGCCGGCTCGTACGTGGGCAGCTACAACACCGCCACCGTGCCCTACTTCTCCGTGGGCGAGGTCTGGACGGACCTCAACCTCGGCAACCCCGACGCCCACCGCCAGCTCCTGATGAACTGGATCGACGCCACGGGCGGTAGGTCGGCGGTGTTCGACTTCACCACCAAGGGCATCCTCCAGCAGGCCGTGCAGTACAACGAGCACTGGCGGCTGAAGGACAGCGCGGGCAAGCCCTCGGGCGCCATCGGCTGGTGGGCCGCCAAGGCGGTGACCTTCGTGGACAACCACGACACCGGTCCGAGTCACCCGAGCGGCGGCCAGAACCACTGGCCGTTCCCCTCCGACAAGGTGATGCAGGGCTACGCCTACATCCTCACCCACCCGGGCGTCCCCTGCGTCTACTGGGTCCACTTCTATGACTGGGGCCACGGCGCCGCCATCAAGAGCCTCATGGCGGCTCGCAAGGAGAAGGGCGTCACCTCCACCTCGGCCGTGAACATCGTGGCCGCGCAGACCGGCCTGTACGCGGCCATCATCACCGGCAACACCGGCAGCCTGGCGATGAAGCTCGGCCCCAACTCCTGGTCGCCGGGCACCGGCTGGACCCTGGTCAACTCCGGGACCAACTGGGCCGTCTGGAAGAAGTAGCTCCCCGCCCGTGGAGCAGGGGGGAGGGACTACTCCTGCTCCTTCGCGACGTCGTCCATGCCCGACAGGTCCGCGCCCTCGCTGCCGAAGAGGATGGCGTCCATCGCGAGGCTGCCCGCGTTGTTGATGCGGTCCTTGTACTTGTCCATCAGCGCCAGGTTGGCGGCGGCCGCGGCCTTGGAGGCCTCCGACAGCGCGGGGGCGGCGTCGCCCGCCTCGTCATTGGCGGCCAGCAGCTCCCGCTCCTGCTCCTCCAGCGAGGTGCGCTGCTCCTCGGGGAGCGACTCGTCCTCGAGCTGCTTGCGCACCGCCTGGAGCGCCTGCTCCCGGGCCTGCTCGCCCATCTTCTGCGCCTGGTCCGTCACGCCCGTGATCATCGAGGAGTAGAGCGTCTGGGTGATGGTGCGGAACTCGCTCGGCGACATGCTGTGCTTCTTCAGGCCCTCGACGTAGGCGCCGTGCACCTGGGTGAGGAGCTCGGTCATCATGGTGGTGGCCTGCATCGCGGCGCTCAGGTCCGGCTTCTGGTCGTCCGGGTGCTCCATCTTGAAGGACTCGGCCTTCTTCTCGAACTCGGCGTACACCGGCAGGGCCGTCTCACGCACGGCGAGGTAGTCGAGCAGGCGCGCCTCGGCAATGGTGAGCACCTCGCCCTCGGGCGGAGGCGTGAAGGGGTAGCTCTTGTCGAGCGCCGCCAGATCCTGCCCGACCGCCTGCATCTTCTGACCCGATTCCACGATGCCGCTGACCTTGCCCTTGACCCACCAGGCCCCCACGCCCATGGCGATGAGACCCAGCAGCACCAGGGAGCCGCAGCCAATACCCACTCCCACCAGAACCTTCTTCGTCGTGCTCATGAACTTCCCCCTCTGAAAGGAAATGTCTGGGCACGGTGCTATCCCCGGCGGGCCTCCTGGGGCAAGTCCCCCATGGTTCGGGGTGGGCGCTGAAGGCACGCGGACGCCCGTGTTACTCTGGGTGCACTTCGTTGCGCAGAGGGGAGTTTTTCACATCATGGCGATGATCCAGTTCACCCGGAATTACACTGACCGTTCCAACGACAGTGGCTTCCAGTTCGAGTTCCAGTGCGACAAGTGCGGCAACGGGCACATGTCCCCGTTCATCGCCAGCAAGCTCGGCATGGCCGCGGGCTTCCTGAAGGCGGCGGGCTCGTTCTTCGGAGGGGCGCTGTCGCGTGCGGCGTACGCGGGTGAGCACGTGAAGGACGCGCTGCGCGGGGGCGCGTGGGACGATGCCTTCGCCGAGGCGGTGGGCGAGGCCAAGGGTCACTTCAAGCACTGCACGCGCTGTGGCCACTGGGTGTGCCCGGAGGCGTGCTGGAACGAGGCGCGCGGCCTGTGCGAGGACTGTGCCCCGGACATGCAGGAGGAGGCCGCGCACATCCAGTCCAAGGTGGCCGTGGAGCAGGCCTGGGACAAGGCGCGCAATGTGGACCAGGTGGAGTCGCTGGACATGAAGGCCCAGCGCTCGGTGTCCACGTGCCCTCACTGCAACGCGCGCAGCACTGGGGGCAAGTTCTGCTCCGAGTGCGGCAAGCCCATGGCCGCCGCCAAGGCGCACTGCACCCAGTGCGGCACGGAGCTGGCGCCCAAGGCCCGCTTCTGCGCCGACTGCGGCACGCCCCGGGACAGTTGAGCGCCGCGGAGGGCGGGTTGATGCCCGGCCTTCCGGGGCACGGCCTTACGAAGTCAAGTGGGTTGGTCTCGGTGACACCATGAAGACGTCACACGCGGTCGTGCGCTGGCGCCTCCTCCTGCTGGCGCTGGTTCCGGGGCTGGAGCTCAGTGGCTCCACCCCGGCCGCTGCGTTCTCCGCACCGCCCCTGCTCGTGTCGGATGGCGGGGGGGGCTTGCAGGAGGGCAGGGGTCCCACCATCAGGAACATCCCCGAGTTGTCCCATGACGTCGCCGCGCAGCTCCCTATGCAGCTGGACTACGACGGGGATGGCATCAAGGACGGCGCGGACAACTGCATCGAGACGGCCAACCCGGAGCAGTCCGATGCGGACGGGGACGGTTTCGGGGACGCATGCGAGTTCGCCCCGGTGTCGGTGGAGCTCTCGACATCCCTCGCGTTCTCCTCCAACCCGAGCCGGGTCAACCGGACGGTCGAGCTCCGGGTCACCGCCAAGAACACCGGTGCCACTGCCTCCGGTCCCGTGACCGCGCAAGTGGAGCTCCCCGAGGATGTGCGGTTCGTGGGCAACGGGTCCGGTACTCCGTGGACCTGCGCGCTCGAGGCGGATGACTACCACGTCACCTGCATGGTCGACGACATCGCGCCGGGCGCCGCGAAGACCGCCATCCTGCGGTTGAAGCCCACGGCGACGGGGACCCTCTCGTTCACGGTCAGGGCTGAATCGGAATTCATCGAGGAGAACCCTCTAGACAACGAAGCCTCCGCGGACCTGGAGGTCGCGTCGTCGAGGCACCCTCGGGGATAACTTTCGCACCGCGGCTGAGGGGGTTCACGTATTGACTTGGAATCCGCGTATCTCTAAACGCTCCGCCCTCAGTCCGCTGCATGGGGCTTCCGGGGGGCCGTGCCGCATCTCTGCTGTCTACCCTGACGCTGCGTGCAGTGCGTTGATCAGGGGGCGAGCGGCTTGTGCAGCAGTTGGATGATGTTCTCCCGCCGGGGCGTCTTCTGGTGCGTCAGGCCGGTGACGGCGTAGCCCTCCCGCATCCAGAAGCGGAGCGCGTCCGGATTCTGCTCCTGTACGACGAGCCGGATTCCGGCCGCGCCCTGGCCGCGCACCCACTGCTCGAAGGCGGCGAGGAAGCGGGCCCCGAGCCCGGCCCGGCGGCGGTCCGGGTCGAGCAGCAGCAGACCGATGATCCACTCGTCGTCCTCGGGAAAGCCGCGGACGGCATCGAGCACGCCGAGCAGCTCCTTCGTCCCATCCGCGTACAGCCCGAGGAGGAACTTGTCCTCGGGTGCCTTGCCCGGAGGCAGGCCCTCCAGGAGCAGCTCCGCGGCATCGGGCTCCAGGGCCCCGAAGACCAGCGTCATGAAGACGTGGCAGCGCTCGAGCAGCTCGCGCAGGGCCGGCACGTGCTCCGCTCCGAGCCGCACCACGGTACTTCCGTCGACCTGGAACATCGGGCTCCCCTCTGGTGGCCCCGGAGCCTACGGGGAGCGCACGGCGCCGGCTACAGCGGGATGCGGAGGAGTGTCAGAGAGCCAGCGGCATGTCTGGGTCGTGGGCTCAGCGGCGGCGCAGCATGGCGTGGGCCGGGGTCCCCGCTCCGAGCCGCTCGGGCCCAGGCTGGGTCTGGGGCTCGTTGGCGGGCTCCAGCGACCAGCCCGTCTTCAGGCCCACGATGAACCAGGCCAGCAGCACCGCGCCCACCGCGAAGAGCACGTCACCAGGGACCCGCAGCCAGCGCAGCGTGTCCATCAGCGGCGTCTGGAGGAACTCCGCGCTGCGCGCCCACCACGTGCCCTGCTCTATGGCCGCCTTTGTCTGCAGCACCCCGATGGGCAGCAGCGACAGCACCGACATCAGCAGCAGGCCCGCGTTGATGCTCCAGTACGCCCACGCCAGCGGACGCGTCTTCCACCGCGCCTCCGGCTGCATCATCCGGAAGGAGAAGAGCATCAGCGCGATGCCCAGCATCCCGTACACCCCGAAGAGCGCCGTGTGGCCATGCAGCGGCGTCAGGTTCAGGCCCTGCATGTAGTAGAGGGCAATGGGCGGGTTGATGAGGAAGCCGAACAGGCCCGCGCCCACCAGGTTCCAGAAGGCCACCGAGATGAAGAAGAGGATGGGCCAGCGGTATTGCTCCATCCACCCCTGGAGCCGCGACAGGCGGATGTGGCTCCACACCTCCCGGCCCACCAGCACCAGCGGCACCACCTCCAGCGCGCTGAACGTCGCGCCCAGCGCCATCGCCGCCGCCGGCGTGCCCGAGAAGTACAGGTGGTGGAACGTGCCGATGATGCCGCTGCCCAGGAAGAGCAGGGTGGAGAAGAGCACCGCTGGCACCGCCGTGCGCGCCGACAGCACCCCCAGCTTCGTGAAGAGGAAGGCCATCACCACCGTGGCGAACACCTCGAAGAAGCCCTCCACCCACAGGTGCACCACCCACCAGCGCCAGTACTCCACCATGCCCATGTGGCTGCGCTGCCCGTACATCAGCCCCGCCCCGTAGAAGGAAGCGATGGCCATCGAGGAGATGACGAAGAGCACCAGCAGCGGCCGGCCCTCGCCCGGCTTCTTCAGCGCCGGCCACACCGCCCGCGCCGTCAGGAACAGCCACACGAAGAGGCCCACGAACAGGAAGATCTGCCAGAAGCGGCCCAGGTCCACGTACTCCCAGCCCTGGTGGCCGAACCAGTACCAGTAGTCCCCGCTACCCATGCGCTGCTGCACCGACGCCCATTGTCCGAAGAGCGCGCCCACCACGATGATGAGCAGGCACACGAAGAGGAAGTTCACCCCGGCCCGCTGGTACTTCGGCTCCACCCCGCTCACCGCCGGGCCCACGAAGAGGCCCGTGGCCAGCCACGCCGTGGCAATCCAGAAGATGCCGAGCTGCGTGTGCCAGCTCCGCGTCACCGCGTACGGCAGGTACTTCGCCAGTGGGATGCCATAGAAGCCCGCGCCCTCCACGCCGAAGTGCGCCGTCACGCCGCCCAGCCCCACCTGCGCCAGGAAGAGCGCCACCACCACCAGGAAGTACTTGCCCGTGGCCCGCTGGCTCGGGGTGAGCTGGAGGCTCGCGAAGGGGTCCGTCTCGGGGTGCTTCTCCTCCTCGTCCTCCTTCTTGCCGCTCAGGTACCAGACGAGCCCGCCAATGCCCGCGAGCAGCAGCACCACCGAGGCCAGGCTCCACATCATCACGCCCGACGCGGGCTGGTTGGCCACCAGCGGCTCATGCGGCCAGTTCTGCGTGTAGGAGATCGTGTCCCCGGGCCGGTTCGTCGAGGCCACCCAGCTCGTCCACCAGAAGAAGTTCGCGAGGTCCTTCAGCTTCTCCGGGTCCGTCAGCGCGCCCTCGGGAATGGCGTAGGCGGAGCGACCCTTGGCGAAGACGTCCGCGTAATGGGCGGCGTTGACCTGCATCGCCTCGGCACGCACCGGGGCCAGCGTCACCGTGCCCGTATTCGCGTCATACGTGTTGGTGCGCATCATCGTGGCGAGCCGCGTGCGAAGGGCCGCCTGCCGTTCGGCCGGAGCCTCGGCATGGGAGGAGAGGCCCTCCGCTCGCGCCCACGTGTCCAGCACGAACACGCTCTCGCGGTGCAGCCAGTCCGCGCTCCAGTCCGGCGCCACGTATGCCCCGTGGCCCCACACCGAGCCCACCTGCTGCCCGCCGATGGACTGCCACACGTTCTGCCCGCGCATGATGGACTCGCCCGTGAGCAGCACCGTGCCCTCGGACGTCACCACCTTCTCGGGGATGGGCGGGAGCGTGCGTGAGATGCGGACTCCCTGTCCGCCCAGGACGAGGAAGGAGAGGAGGACGACGGCGCCCAGGCCTATCCAGAGCTTGCGGTGTTTCATGACGGGAGCTCCTACGGAGGTGGTGTCGTGGAATTGGGGCCTCCCAGAGCAAGCCCCATTCCACGCCGAGTCCCCTCGGGTCCGCTCGCACGTGCGCGCAAAGGATGCGCCCTCGGGCCGGGGTTGTGAAAAACGTGCATTTGGAATACATGTTTTTGGGCGAGCGAGCATCGCCGGGTTCAATGTCAGCTACTCAGCTACAAGCGCGCCCTGGGCGCCGGGGCTCAGCCTCCCGCGCTGTTCACCCTGCCGCTCGGCGTAGCGCTGCCATTGCTCGCGCTCATCCTGCTCGGGGCTGTGATGCTGGGGTTGCCTCGGACGTGAGGCAGTAGAGGGTGGTGACCTCGCGCGAGCGCGCCGCGTGCAATGGATCCGACTGGTCCTTCGCCTTGGAGTGGCGCGCCGGGGTCGACCGCTTCCACTTCACCGTCAGGCCACAGCGCGCGAACTGCTCCTCGAGCCACCCGGGTGGGCGCAGGCCCAGCAGCACCGCGAGATCCGAGATGAGCAGCAGCCCCTCGCCTCCGGGCGTGAGGTGGGTGGGGAGCCCTTCGAGGAAGCGCCGCAGGAACTGGTTGCCCTCGTCGAACACCGCGCGGTCCACCCGATTCTTGGGGGGCTCGGGAATCCATGGAGGGTTGCAGACCACCAGGTCCGCCTTCCCCTCCGGGAACAGGTCGGCCTCCAGCACCTGGAAGCGCTTCGCGAGACCGAGCCGCTCCGCGTTCTCTCGCGCACACGCTACCGCCCGGCTGTCGCAGTCGGTGGCCACCACGGATGCCGCTCCGCGCTGCAGCAGGATGAACGAGAGCACACCGGTCCCGGTGCCCACGTCGAACACGCGCTTGCCCTTCACGTCAGGGACGGAGAGCAGCAGCTCCACGTAATCGGTGCGGGTTGGCAGGTAGACGCCGTAGTACGGATGGAGCAGGCCCGTGAGGCCGGGGACGGCGAGGCCCTTGCGTCGCCACTCCGCGGCCCCGAGCATGCCGAGCAACTGCTTGAGGGGGACGACGGTGACGTCGGATTCGGGCTCTCCCCACACCTGGCGGCAGGCCAGCGACACGTCCGGTGCCCGCGAGAGGCCGAGCTGGTAGGAGCGGTCGAGCGCCACCACGATGCGCGACAGGGTCTCGTGCTCGAGCTGCCGCGCCCGACGCTCGGCCCGGAACGCCTCCAGCGGCGAGCGGGCGCCCACCGGACGGGAGAGCCGCCGGCTCAGGGCACCGAGGAGCTGCTTCGCGTTGTGGAAGTCGCCGGTGTAGAGGAGGAACTCGCCACGGCGGACGCGCTTGAGCGCCGCGTCGGCGCTGAGCCGGTCATCCACGGGCGACAGGCGCGTGGGCTTGGGCTCGTCACTCTCCGAGTGCCAGGTGAACGCGTCTCCTCTCGCGAGCTCGGGCGGCAGGGTGGCGAGTGGCGGTTTTCCTTCAGCGGGGGAGGGTGGGGGACGACGAGGCATGGGCTCCTGGGGGGCTACTGCATACCCGCGCTGCTCAGGCGCTTCGCCGCCGCCGCCGCCTCCGGGTGGTTCTTCTGTAGCTCCGCCGCCTTCTCATACTCCGCTTTCGCCTCCGGCAGCTTGCCCGCCGCTTCCAGGAGCTGGCCCAGCGCGTAGTGCGGCTCTCCGAAGGACGGGTCCACCTGAGACGCGCCCCGGAAGGACTGTTCCGCTTCCTTCGCCTTCCCGGCCTGGAACAGCGCGTGTCCGAGGTACAGCAGCCCGAGCGCGTGCCTCGGCTCCACCGCCACCACCTCCCTCAGCACCTTCACCGCCTTTTCCTTGTCCCCGCCTCGCAGGTACAGGAAGCCCAGCTCCGCCCGCGCCTCCAGTTGTGAGGGGTCCCTCTTCGTCACTTCCTCCAGTTCCGGCACCGCCAGGTCCGGCCGCCCCCGCCGCGAGTGCAGGATGCCCAGCCGCGCCAGCGCCGCCGTGTCCGCCTCCTCGCCCTCCTTCGGCTTCAGCAGCTTCTCCGCCCCGTCGTGGTTTCCCATCGCCAGGTACAGGTCCGCCAGCGCCAGCCTCGCCGCCGAGTGCTCCGGCTCCTCCGCCAGCACCGCCTCGTACAGGGGCACGGCCTTCTCGCTCACCCGCTTGCGCGCGTACGCCTTCGCCAGCGCCAGCCGCGCGTCCGTCGTCGGCTCCAGCTCCAGCCGCTCCTCGTACTGCGCGAGGGCTCCGTCCAGGTCCCCCTTCGCCAGCAGCGCGTCTCCGTAGGCCGCCTTCGCGCTCGCATCCCTGGGGAAAGCTTCCACCGCCGTCTTCAGCGTGGCCAACGCCTCGTCCACCTGGCCCAGCCCCAGGTAGGCCCGCGCCAGCCCCTGGTAGGCCTCGGTATTCGGCTTGCCGTCCTCCGCGCTCGCCGCCAGCGCCTTCTTGAAGGCCTCCACCGCCCGGTCCCGCTTGCCCTGCGCCAGGTAGCTCGCCCCGAGCTGCGTGTACGGGCCGCTCGCCCTTCGCGGCTCCAGCGCCAGCGCCTTCTCGAAGTGCCGCGTTGCCCGGATGGTGTCGTCCTTCCGGAAGTACGCCATCCCCAGATTGAAGTGCGCCTCCGCGTACTTCGGGTCCGCCGCCACCGCCTTGCGGAAGCACTCCAGCGCCTTCGCGTGCTTCTCTTGCGCGTCCAGTGCCACGCCCAGGTTGTTGAGCGCCAGGGCGTGCCTCGGCACCGCCGCCAGGGCCTTCTCGTACTCGGAGACGGCCCCGTCCAGCAGGCCCTCGCGCATCAGCAGCACGCCCAGGTTGTAGTGCGCCTCCGCGTCCTTCGGCGCCACGCGCGTGGCCTCCTGCAGCACCTCCTTGGCCTCGCCGCTCCGCCCCTTGTCCGCCAGCGCCTTGCCCAGGTTCACCCGCGCCGCCGTCAGCGTCTCGTCCAGCTTCAACGCCGCGCGGTAGGCGGCGATGGCCTCGTCCGTCTTCCCCGCGTGCTGCAGCGCCTCGCCCAGGTTGAAGCGCAGCTCCGCGTCCTTCGGCGACAGCTCCGCCGCCAGGGAGAACTGGGCGATGGCCGTGTCCCGCTCGTCCAGCATCCGCGCCAGCAGCCCTCGCTCCGCCCGCAGCCCTTCTTCCTTGGGCCAGGTCTCGATGGCCGTGTCCAGCAGGGCCCTCGCCTTGTCCGTGTCCCCCGTCAGCCGTAGCGCCCGCGCCAACGCCACCTGCGGTGCCAGGAGGTCCGGCGCCCGCTCCACCAGCTTCGTCAGGGGCTCCACCGCCTTCTGGGGCTGGCCCCGCTTCAGGAAGGCCGTCCCCAGCCGGTACAGCCGCTCCGCGTCGGCTGGCGCCTGGGCTCTCGACGCGGCCTCCACGGCGGCGTCCTCCGGAGGCGTTGCATCCGGGACGGGTGTCTGGGCTGTCAGGAGCTGGAAGACCAGGAGGCCGGCTCGCGTCATCACAGGTTCTCCACGTAGGGACTCGCGCGTGCGTCGAAAGTCTTCTTCGCCAGGGTCGCCTTCTTCACCTCCCAGGCCTCTCGCGCTGTCTTCTCCTGGGCAGTGTCCGCCGCCAATGTCGTCCGCTCCTCTTTGACCTCTGTCTCACACTCGGACACCTGCGCCTCGTACTCCTTCGGGTCCAGCTCCTCGCTGCCCTCCACCTTCGCCTTGCGCGCCGCCTGCAGCCGCGCCAGCTCGAAGCGCGCGAAGGCACAGCGCAGCGCCAGCTCCTCCACCTCCCGCAGCCCCACGTTGAGACGCTGCTTCGCCCGCAGGTACTCCACCCGCGACCGTGCCTCCTCGATGGCCAGCTTCGCCACCTCGCGCGAGGCCTCGTCCGGCGCCCGGTCCTCCTCGTTCTCGGCCGCCGACTCGCGGCCCTTGGCCCGGCGCAGGGCATCTCGCGTGCGGAGGATTTCGTTGCTGGCCTCGTCCATCCGGTCGATGGCGAGCGCCAGGTCGTTCTCCGACTCCAGCAACTCGATGCGCGTCTCGTAGGGGAGCTTCGTCACCATCGCGTCCGGGACGCGCATCCCGTAGCGGGGACCGCACGCGGCGGCGAGCAGCAGCAGCAGGGGCAGGACAGTGCGCTTCATGGAACGGTCGCCTCGAAGCGGCCAAAGATGGTACGGCCAGAGTAGACGTCGGTGCCGTTGGCGAAGGTGACGCGGAGCTCGCCCGTCACGGTCTTCCCCGAGTCCAGGTATCCGTCGAACACGAGCTCCCCCCGGGCGATGTCCGGGAACGCGCGGACCGGCTCGTCCAGCACGCTTCGGCTCACGATTCCTCGCAGCGGGCCCTCGGGGCCGCCGACCCGCTGCCCCAGGGGGATGGCGGCGCGGGGCTCCAGGGCCACGCCCTCCAGCTTCGCCGCCACCTTGAGGAGGGTGTCCTCGCCCGCGCCCTGGGGACGCAGGAAGCGCACCGAGACCTCGGACTTCGTGGCCTGGGCCTCCACCCGCTCGTAGCTGAGGTCCAGCAGCGGGGTGACACTGCCCTCGAGGGCCTTGGGAGGGGCACAAGAGGTGAGGGGGGCCGCGAGGAGCAGCCCCAGCAACGCGCGAGCGCTCATTTGCAGGCCTTCCACCCGGTGTCCACGTCGGGGCCCGACAGGCCGCCCACGTCCTTGAGCACCGACAGCTCGCGCCGCGCCCCCTCGGTGTCCCCGAAGCGGCAGCGCAGCGACGCCAGGTTCAGCCGCGCCTTGTCATACGTGGGGTCCGCCTCCAGCGCCTTCGCGTACGCCTCGCGCGCCCCCATCGCGTCCCCCTGGTTCAGCAGCGCCCAGCCCAGCGCGCTGTGAGCCGAGGCCCGCGTGTCCTGCAGCTCCGTCACCCGCCCCAGCGTGAGCTGCGCCAGGCCGAACTGGTTCGCGCCCAGGTAGCCCAGGCCCAGCGACTCCAGCGCCTCGGCCGTCAGCGTGGCCTCCGCCTTCTTGCGCAGCTCTTCCAGAGAGGCGGGCTGGGTGGACGTTCCCGGCACCGGTACCGGCAGCGCCACCGCCTCGTTCTTCGAGCGGCAACCCACCACCGCCGCGTTGAACACCTCCAGCGACTCCGCGCGCGACACGCACGCCTCGAAGGCACTCTGTGCCCGCTCCCGCAGCGACCCCACCTGCTCGGCCACCGCCTTGCGGAACGCCTGTGCGTCCGCCGCGGATGCCCCCGCCGGAGTCGGCGTCGCCTCCACCACGTCCGCCAGGTGCGCGTACGAGAGGCCCACCTTCCACAGCGAGGCCACCGCCCACTCGGGATAGCCCAGCGACGCGGCCTGCGTGTACACGCCCTCCAGCCCCTGCAGAGCCGACACCTTCTCCTCCACCTTGTCCGCCGGCAGGTCCTTGTAGGAGCGATAGAGGATTTCACCCAGGTACCAGAGTCCCCTGGCCGCCTCCTCCGTCTGCCCGTTGGGGCCCTGCACCGCCGCCGTCAGCGTCTTGATGAGGCCGTCCGGCGCGTCCTTCACCGCCGTGGTGGCCTGCACCTCCGCCAGCACCGCCACCGCCGCCGCGCTCGTCCTGTCCAGCTTCAGCGCCAGGTCCGCCGCCGTCTTCGCCTTCACGTAGTCCCGGCTCTTCAGGTGCGCCTCCGCCAGCAGCACCATCACCTCCGCCTTGCGCGCCCCCGCCACCTCCGCCGCCGCCTCCAAGTCACGCGCCGCCTCGCGGAACTGGCCCATGGCCTGCCGCAGCCGCGCGCCCGTCAGCCAGCCGTCCACCGCCGCCACGTCCGAGCCCAGCTTCACTCCCACCGTCTCGAACGCGCTCGCCGCCTCGTTGAAGGCCGCGGCCTCCGCCGCGTGCCGGCCCAGCGTCAGCAGCACGTCCGGCACGTACTGGCTCTTCGGGTACTCGTCCGTGAGTCGCTTGCCAATCTCCCGCTCGCGCCCCAAGTCCCGCTTGTCACGCGCCGCCGTGAAGGCGCCGTAGAGGGCCTTCTCGCCCAGCTCCGCGCCCTTGTTCTCGTTGGCCACCTTCATCAGGCCCTCGATGACGTCGCCCGTCTCCTGCGAGCTCTTCAGCGCCAGCTCGTCCAGGGCCTCGGCCTTCGTCTGGGCGAGGATGCGCTTCACGTCGTTCTGGAAGGCCACCGGCAGCGGCGAGCCGATGAACTTCTGGCCCGTCTCCTCCATCCCCTTGAAGTCGCTCACCTGCCGCAGGCTGTCGAGCGCGAGGTTGCCCGCCGCCGCGGCGTCCTTGTGCGTGGGGTGCGTCAGCGCGAAGGCGGTGAAGAGCTCGGCCGCCTTGGGGAACTCGCCGTCCTCGTACCAGGCGCGGGCGATGTTGAACTTCACCTCCAGCACGTTGGGACTCTGCGGGTAGCGCGACACGTAGTCCGCCCCCAGCAGCTTGAGCGCCTGCCGTGCGTCCGCCACCTCGAAGGCATTGCGGCGCTGCGCCTCGTCCGGCTTCACCGTGGAGAAGTGCGCCAGCAGCGCGCCGTACATCGCCGCTTCCACGCCCTTGTCGTCCTTCGCCTTCTCCTCGTAGCGGGCCAGCTCCTCGAACTGGCGCGCCGCCTCGGGGAACTCCCTGGCGGCGAAGAGTGCCTCCGCGCGGTTCTTCATCATCGTCCGCACGTACTGCTCCGGCCGGAAGAGCCCGAGGTACTCCTGGTAGGCCGCCGCCGCCTTCACGTACAGCGCCTTGTCCTCCTTCTTCTGCGCTTGTGCCGCCACGTGGAGCTGTGTGGCCAGGTCTCGCGCCATCTCCTCCATCTCCGCCAGGTGCTTCTTGCGCTCGGCCTCGTCCAGCTCCGGGTCCGTCTTGCTCGTCACCGCCGCGCGCACCAGGAAGCGGAGGTCCTCCGGCTCCGGCAGCACCTTGCCCTTGGCCGCCTTGAGCGCGTCGTACAGCCGCTGCCCGCGCTCCAGGTCCAGCTCCGGGTCGTGCTGCAGCTCCATCAGCTTGCGCAGCGCGGGGATGGCGTACTCGTACTGCGCCTTGATGAAGTAGCGGTTGCCCAGCTTGTCCAGCGCGAGCGCGTAGGTGGCCCGGCTGTCGCTGAGCTTCTCGAAGTAGTTGAGCGCGCCGCGTGCCGGCCTCGCCTCCGTGTAGCTGTAGACGAGATCCAACAGCGCCTCGCGCTTCACGTTGAGCGACTTCTGCACGTCCACCCCGGGCAGCGGAGCGCTCGCCGCGGCGGCCTCGAAGAAGGGCACCGCCTCCGCGTGCTTGCTCTGGTTCACGCGAATCCACCCCATCTTGTAGCGGGCCAGGTCGTGCACCGGCGAGGGCGGGGCCTCCAGAATCATCGCGTAGTGCTTCTCCGCGGTGGCCAGGTCCGCCTTGTCGAAGTGGTGGTCGCCGAGAATCTGCAGCGCCTCCAGTCGCAGCGGGCTGGTCGGGTACTTGCGCACCAGGTCGTCCAGCGTCTTGAGCATCTCGTCGAAGGAGCCCAGCTCGCGCTGCTCGTGCGCGAGGTAGAAGTGCACCTTGTCGCCGTCGTGGAAGTCCGGCCACTCGCGCTGCAGCCGGTAGTACATCTGCACGGCCTTCTGCTTCAGCAGGCGCGTCTCGGGCGAGACCAGGGCACCGCTCGCCCCGGGCGGACGCTGCTCCGCCTGGAGGTAGTACACGTAGCGGCTCTTCTCCACGTACAGCTCGGCCAGCCGGAACTGCAGGTCCGGCAGGTAGGGCGCGTTGCGGCTCTTCGTGATGAGCCGCTCCGTCTCGCCAAGGGCGCGGTCCACCTTGAAGATGTCGCGCTTGAGCTTCTCGATGAGCTCCTCGCGCTCCTTCGCCTTGGACGCGATGGGGTTGACGGGGCCGGCGGCGAGCATCGCCGCGATGAGCAGGCCGGTCAGGGGGCCGGTCATGGGTTCTCCTCGATGCAGCGGCTCTCGAGGCGGACGCGGTACGAGCGCAGCTCGTCGTTCCAGTACTCGCCATCGAAACGGAAGCCCACCTGCGAGGGCGACAGCAGCTCCTCCTCGGGCGGTGCCACCACCTTCGCGCCCTTCTTCACGCGCTCGTACAGCTTCAGGCCCACTTCGTACTCCATCAGTCGAACCTGCTCGGCCGCGCGCAGCAGCGTGTCCGCCTCCTGGCGCACCGCCTCCTCCAGTCGCGTCTGGTACACGCGCCGGGCCTCGGCGTGCGACAGGTCATACGTCTTGGTCAGGTGCTTGTAGAGGCGCTCGCCGAAGCTGCCGGCGTAGCGGCCCAGGCGCTCACCCTCCAGCTCCAGCACCTCCAGGAACTTCGCGGCCCGCCTCGTGGTGCCATGGGCGCTCGCCGCCCGGCGCAGGCGCGCGTCCTGCGTCAGGTCCTCGCGGCTGTGGACGGCCTCCAGCGAGTCCGCGAAGCGCCGCGTCAGTTCCTTCGCCGCGCGCTTGGCCGGCAGGTAGTGGCACAAATCCCGGTAGATGAGGGCGCGCAGCAGGTACTTGTCCGGGAGGAACTCGTCCCGGAAGGCGGGCGCGTCCAGCGTGGTGAGGATGCCCATCGAGGCGCGCGGCTCGCCCAGCTTGTAGCGCGTCCACGCCTCCTCCAGGTACAGCGTGGCCCGGCCCGGGTCGAGCTCCGGCAGCTTCACCAGTTCGTAGGCCTCCAGCGCTCGCTTGTAGTCATTGCGCTCGTAGCGCAGGCGAGCCACCGCCAGAGCCGCCTCGTTGCGCGACTCGCGGGTGAGCTTCTCGTCCTTGGACAGCGCGAGGAAATCCTCGATGAGCTCGTCGTTGGGCTCCTTCACCTCGCGCAGCCGGGTGACGAGCAGCGCGTAGCGGGCGCGACTGGCCTCGGCGCTGCCCTCGGGCAGCTTGGAGAAGTGCGTGCTGGCCCAGCGCTCGTTGCCCACGCGCAGGTCCACCAGTCCCTGCTGGTAGTGCGCGTAGGCCCCCGTCTCCTCCGGCAGGAAGCCCAGGTCGAGCGCCCCGAACACCTGCTCGTCGATCATCACCTCGTCGTGCGGCCGGTCCGTCAGCTCGCGCAGCGTCTCCAGTGCGCGGGGCAGCACGTTGGGGTTGGAGCGCTCCCGGGCGATGCGGGCCAGGTACACGCCGCCCGCGTGGGTGAAGCCCAGGTCGATGAGGCTGCGCGCCAGGAAGTACTGCGCCCAGGCGTAGTTCTCGTGCGTCCGGGGCGCCGCGGAGAGCCACGCGTAGAGCGGCCCGGCGGCGGCGCGCGGGTTGCCGGCGAAGTAGTCCGCCAGCGCCTTGTCGAACACCTCGTCCGGCACCTTCTCGGCCGGGGGCGGAGGGGCTTCCTCCGCGGGTGCGGCCTCGGCGGGCGCGGCCGGCTTCGGAGCCGGGGCGCCGTTGGCGGGAGCGGGGGCAGGGGAGTCCGCTGGCGCCTCCCCCGCCTGGGCCCGAGCGGGCGCGGCGAGCAGCGCGGCGGAGACGAGCGCGGCGAGCAGTGAGCGGGGAGTCATTCCGTGGCGCCGAAGTTGAGCGCGGTTGAGAGCTGCAGCGTGGGCACTTGGATGATGCGGGTGGCGCCCACGAAGACGACGTTGTTCGTCACGTCGAACCGGAAGGAGACGTTGCGGCCGGTGAAGACGCGCACGCCCAGGCCCAGGTTGACGGCGGGGCGGAAGCCGTCGGCGCGCTCGAGCTTCATCACCGTCGCGCCGCCCAGCAGGAAGCCGGCGAAGTGCACCACCGAGCGGTTGTTGATCGCCATCTTCCCGTAGATGGGGCTCCACACCAGGTCCGAGCCCACCATCCACTGCACCTGCTCCTCGAAGGCGGTGTTGGTGGGGGACACCTCGAAGTCGCGCTCGAGTTGCTCGCGCAGGCTCGTCTTCAGGTTGTAGCTGTAGCTGCCGCGGCCCACCTGCCAGGCGAAGCTGTCGCTGAAGTGGTAGGTGTAGCCGACGCTGCCGAGCACTCCCTTGTAGAAGGCATCCGCGGGCAGCACGCCCACGCCGAGCGTCAGTTCGTGGTTCATCCGGTACAGCCGCTCCTGGACGGCGGAGACGGTGCCGGGGTTCTCGAGCGCCTCGGCCTGGGCCCGGGCCAGGCCGGGGAGCAGGAGGCTCAAGAGGAGGAGCAGGGCGTATCGCACGGTTCGGTCCTGGCGGAGGCCGGTACGACGCGGGGAAGCGCGTCAGTAGCCGACCGAGTTGAAGATGAACGGGTAGGTGATGATGACGGCGCCGCCCTTGGCGGGCGGGAACGTCCACGTCTTGAGGCCCCCGAGGATGCAGGCCTCGACGGAGGGGCTACGCAGGGTGGAGGACTTCGTCTTGGTGGCCACCACGCGGCCGTTGGTGCCGATGGTCCACTCCAGCACCACCTTGCCGGCGAGCCCCGGGTCCTTGAGCAGCGCGCGCTCATAGCAGGCGTACACCTCCTGCAGGTGGCTGTTCACCACCTTGGCCACGGCATCTCTGTCGATGGAGCCCTGCGCGGCGATGGTGCGCGCGGTGGCCCTCGTCACCGTGCCGCCCACCTTGCCCTTGCCCACGCCACCAGCGCCCAGCGCGCCGATGCCGCCACCGCCCTTGCCTCGCAGAATCTCCGCGCCCAGCGTGGCCCCGCCGCCCTTGCCCCCGCCGCCCAGCCCGAAGGTTCCCAGGCCCGCGTTGGCGATGGGCGCCTTGCCGATCAGTCCGGAGAGCTTGAAGTTGGAGTTCTTCGCGTTCTTGCTGCCCGGGCCGCTGCCCAGCTTGTCCACCGCGGCCAGCATGTCCTTCGTGGCCGGGCCGGCGGCTGACAGCTTCGACAGGGCCTTGAGGGCATTGGACTCGGGCGCCGCCGCCACCGCCTCCTCCTTGGGCTGTGGCTTCCGCTGCCGCTGGGGCTTGGGCGTGGGAGGCTCCGGAGTCACGGGCTTCTGGGTGTCCTTGTTGGCCACCTGCTTCGGGTTGGCCTTCTTGATGGCCTCGAGCTTCTTCCGGGCCTCTTCCTTCTTCTTCGGCTGGGGCGCGATGAGGCGCAGGGCCACGGGCGGCAGGTTCTTCTGGGTGAAGTCCGCGCCCTCCGGCGTCTTGGGCATGACGGCGATGAAGCCACCCAGTGCCGAGGCGAGGAAGAAGAAGCTCCCGAGCGCCAGCCAGGGCAGCCCCTTGAGCGGGTTGACGCGCACCTTCTCGGGCAGCGGGGCGGCGCAGGCCACCAGCGACATCTCGCCCTGGGTGAGGCGCGCGGCGGTACCCGCGCGCAGGGTGAGATAGCGGCGCTCTCCCTCGGCCTCCAGCGCGTTGGCGGCCACCGGCGTGAAGCGGCCATCCTGTCCGCTGCGCTCCACCTGCGTGCCCTTCGGCACGTAGAGGCGGAAGGCGCCGTTGACGGACTCGGCCAGCGTGAAGGGCTCCGCCGGGAGGTTGAAGCCCCACAGCGGCATGGGTGCCTGCTCGTCCGCGGCCGCCTTCACCGGCTTGCGGCCCGGAGCGAAGCGGCGCGCCTCTCGACGCACGGCGCCCCAGTAGAGCTCCAGGTAGAGGTGCGCGGGACCCCGGGCCGGGTCCAGGCGCGGCGCGTGCGTGGGTCGGGCGAGCGGTGCGTTCCTCCACGGCTGCTCGGTGGCCGGCGCCTGCGTGGGTCGCAGGTCCGGCGGCAGGTCCGCGAGCAGCTCATCCGCCAGCACGAGCGACGGAGCCGGGGGCCGCACCGGCTGGGGCGTGCGGCGCCGCGCCGAGGGCAGGGTGCCGGTCGACACGGGCGGGGCGGGGGGCTCGGAAGGTGGGACGGCTCGCACCGGAGCGGCCGAGGCTCCAGGGCCAGGGCTGGCGGCGGCTCTCGGCGGTGGCGAGACGTCCGTGGGGCTCTCACCATAGACGGCGGTGTCGCCCGGAATCGTCGGGGCCACGCTGGCGCGTGCCAGGGGCACGGTGGCCGGGGGCGGCGGTGGTGGCACGGCCGACGCGGGCCGCATCGAACCCGAGGGCCTCGCGATGGGCTGGGTGGCGGCGAGCTGCTGCGGCGAGGGGACGGGAGGCACCGGGGCGGCGGCCCGGGGCGGCAGCGGCGCGGCCGGGGGCGGCGAGGCTCCGAGCAGGGCGGCCACCTCCGGAGGCGGCTGCGGCCGGGTGTCCCGAGGTTGCTGCGAGAGCACGCGGGTCTTCAGGACGAAGGGACCGCAGAGCACCTCGTCCGTCGAGCGGATCTCACACGCGGAGATGCGGTGGCCGTTGACGTAGACACCCGAGCCCGAGCCCGCGTCCTGGATGGCAGCGCGCCCGTTCTGGAAATAGAGGACGGCGTGGCGCCGGGTGATGGTGACGTCGTCCAGCCGCAGGTCAGCGGAGGGGTCCGAGCCGAGCGCGTACGTGCCCGGCGTGAACACCTCCGTGCCCACGAGGAGCCCGTCGCGAAGGATGACGACCTGGAGAACCGCCTGCTGACCGCTCAACGCTCATCCTCCCTGACATAGGCCCCGCGTCGGGTGCCTACGGCTGTTGGTCGTAGACGGTGGACAGAATCTCCGAGCGGAAGTTCTCTCGCTCGCGGATCATCGACCGCGTCTTCAGTTCCTTGCGGTCATACAAGTAGACGGCCCCGGACTTGTTGGTCTGTCCCTGGATGAGCCGATCATCGAAGTCGATGCGGGCGGGGCCTCGCGTGGGCGGCGCTCCCGAGGCGGAGGCCGGGGCGGACTCGCCGGAGACGGGGTCGCTCACCCGGGCGGAGGCGGGCTCGACCTTGTTGGTCGACGTCTCGACCTTCTCGGCCTTGTTGACCTTGGGCGGGACCTTGCGGCTCTTGCCCTTTGCAGCTGCCCGGGTCGCGCGCGTACGCCCCTGGGCCCACGCATCGGAGCCAGGGGGGACAGGACGAAGCCGACCAGGCCGGCGACCGCCACGGAGAGTATGAAGCGCCGCATCAGGCCGCCAGTTAAGCGATGGGCGCACCAACCTGTCAACGCATGCCCCTAACTTGCGGTTAGGCTGTAAAAGGTGGGGGACCGTTCACAGGGGGTGACTTCTTCGTGACACAACCCATTCGTCTCCTCGTGGCGCTTGTCGCGCTCTGTCTCATCCTGGCCGCTGGCGGTGGGGTGCTGTGGCGCCACCATGCGCGGCCGGCTCCCGCACCGCACCCGGTGCTCGGCTCTGTGGGCCCGCGTCTGACGAGCAACCAGACCTCGCAGCCGCTCTCCCTCTACGGCGAGGGGCTGGTGCCCGGGTTGCGGCTGGTACTGGGGCCTCCGCTGTCGCGCGAATTGCCGCTCACGGTGGTGGACTCGCGGCACGCCCATGCGCGCCTGCCCGCGGGACTGGGGCTTCCCGCGGATCAAGTGCAGGCCGTCGTCACGGTGCGGCTGGCCGGACCTCCGGAGCTGGCACCCGAGGGCGAGGCCCGCCTCACCGTGGTGAACGACGCGGCCTTCCCGGACCTGAAGGACCTGGTGCTCGCGCCGGATGGGCGCATGCTGTTCATCGCCTCGCCGCCCACGGACACGGTGTACGCGCTGGACGTGGCCAGCGGGCGCGTGGAGTCCCTGGCGGCGGGGGACGGGCCGAGCGCGCTCGCCACCTATGAGGATGCGGCGGGGCGCTCGTGGCTGGCGGTGGCCCACCGCTGGAGCGGAGCGCTGCACCTGTACGCGCTGGATGCGCCCGCGAGCGCGCCTCGGGTGCTGCCCGCGCCGGCCGGGGCCCTGGGGCTCGCGGTGGATGGGGCTCGTGGTGTGGCCTTCGTGGCCGAGCACGTGCGGGACACGGTCCAGGCGCTCTCCCTGGAGGACGGGCACGCGGTGTGGACGGCGCGGGTGGACCCGAACCCGCGGGCACTGGCTCGCTGGAAGGGGCTGCTCGCCGTGGGCAGCCTGCAGACGGGTCAGGTGGAGCTGCTGCGGCAGGAGGACGGCGCGTCCGTGGCGACGCTGGTGCCGAAGCCGGGCGTGCCCATCGTGGGCGGGGGGACGGAGCGCTTCTCCGCGCAGGTGATGGGAGGCAAGGCAGTACGGGGACTGGTGGCCTCGGAGGAGTTGGGGCGCCTCTTCCTGGCGAGCCTGGGGCCCAACGTGGGACCCAACGCCGAGCGCATGGAGGTGACCGCCAACGGTGGTGTGGCGGAGTTGGACCCGGAGCGCGGCGAGGTGGTGCGGCACCGGGGCTTCGGGGCGGGCATCACCGAGGGGCTGGCGCTCGATGACGGGACGGGGCTGCTGTACGCGGCGGACGTGGGGCTGGGCCGGGTGCGCGTGCTGGACGCGCGCCGGCTGGAGGTGCTGCAAGAGGTGGCCATGCCCCTGCTGGAGGGCACACCCCTGATACGTCCGGAAGCGGACTTCGGGACGGGCGGCCGCGCCGGGGTGGAGCTGCACGCGGGCCCGAAAGCGCTCGCGCTGGCGCCGGACGGGCGCACCCTCTACGTGCTCAACCGGCACACCGGCACGGTGGCGGTGGTGGACGTGTCCGAGGCTCGTGCCGGCCGTGCTCGGGTGGTGCGGCAGTGGCCGGTGACGGACATGCGCACCCAGGCGAAGCGGCGGCTGGGGCAGGTGCTCTATGACGCGGACCTCGGGCGCACGGCGATGAGCTGCGATGCGTGCCACCTCGAGGGCCACACCGGGGACGTCTTCTTCGCGAAGACCCGGCCCCTGCGCATCTACCGCTCGACCACGGCGCTCGGCAGCCGCGACACGCCGCCGTACTTCACTCCGGCCAGCACGCACAGCCTCGCGGAGACGATGCGCACGGTGGGCAGCCGCAACCGCTTCCACAACTCGGACCTCACGGCGTCGGAGGTGGAGGCACTCACCCTCTACGTGTCCCTGCTGCCCACGCCGCCCAACCCCTTCCGGGGCGAGGATGGCGCCCCCCTGGAGACGGTGGTGCTGCCGGATGGTCGGCGCGGGAGTCCGGCGAGGGGGCGCGGGATTTTCGAGGGCAAGGGCGGCTGCCTCGCGTGCCACCCCGCGCCCCTCTTCACCACGGACCAGGACCCGAAGACGCGCGGGCGCTACCTGGAGGTGGGGACTCCCAACGCGCTGCCCCTGCGGCTGGCGCAGCAGGACCTGGTGCCGGGCTTCGCGCCGCCCTCGCTCGTGGGGGCCTGGGACATCTGGCCCATGCTGGGCAGCGGCGCCGCGGGCTTCGAGGTGCGCGATGGCAACCGGCTCGTCGTGGGCACGCGCTTCCCGCTGCGCGCGGTGCTGGAGATGTCCGGCCCCGCGCACGGCGACATGAAGGCGCTCTCGCCCGAGGAGCAGGACGACCTGCTGGCCTGGCTCCTCACGCTGTGACGGTCACTTCCGCTTCGTCCGGGTCGCGGCACCGCCGGAGCGCTGCTGCTTCCTCGGCGCGGGCCGCTGCTTCCGGGCCGCCGGGCCCCTCGCGGGCTTCAGCTGGCCATCGAAGAAGGTGTCGAAGAGCTCGCTGCCCGTCATCCGCTCCGGCGAGGCGGGCGCCGGGACGACATTCACGTTGCCCTCCTCATCCGGGCGGAGCAGGAGGACCTCGTCCTGGGACAGACCCGGCAGGAGCATCGCCGAGTGGGTCGTGGCGATGAACTGGAGCCTGGGGAAGACGGCCTTCAGCGCGGGGATGAGCGAGGCCTGCCAGCGCGGGTGGATGTGGAGGTCGAGCTCGTCGATGAGGACGAGTCCCTCCATCTTCTCGGGCGCCACCGGCTTTCCGGCCTCGAGGAGGATGTGGCCGATGAGGTCGGCGAGCCAGGCAATGGTCCCCTGGTAGCCGTGAGACAGCCAGGTGGCGGGGACCTTGATGCGCTGGCCTCCCACGTCGAACTCGAAGCGGTGGGCCTCCAGCAGATCCTGCCGGGTGCGCACCATGCCCTGGCTCTGGAGCTCCAGGTCCACGATGCCCGGGAGGAGGTTGCCCTCGACGAGCACCTGCTTGAGGACCCGGTTGTAGGCCTTGGCCTGGGCGGGCTCGAACAGGTCGGCGAAGCCGGTGGCGATCAGACTCCCCCGGTCGAAGAGGTTCTCCAGGCGCTGCTTGATGGGGTCCGACAGCCCTTCCCCTTGAATGGCCTTGGGGCGAGGCAGGTTGCGCATCGTCCCGTAGCCCGCGACGAACCAGCCCGGGAGCTGGGTCCTGCGCGCCTCGCGGATGGGGTCGAAGACGCGGGTGTGCTCGGAGCCGACGTACCTCGAGCTGCCGACCAGGTCCCTCCAGGTGCTCTTGGCGGCGATGGAGCTGCGCATGTAGGGCGCGAGCGCGCGCTTCTCCTCCAGGCCGGGATACACGCGGGCCTTGTGTCCCCCCTGTCCGAAGGTGAACTCGGCGCCGATCAACATCAGCTCGGTGGAGGGCTGCCGCCGGTCCGGCAGCGAGGTGACGTCCGCGAGCTCACTGCCCAGGGTGGCGCCACTCGCGGCGAGCGCGATGGCCTGGAGGATGGCCGTTTTGCACGAGCCGTTCTCTCCCACGAAAACGGTCCACGGGCGGATTTCCCCGTCCTCGCGGGTGAAGGAGATGGCGACTTCCTTCAGGAGCTTGAGGTTGTGGAGGGTGAGGCTGCGCAGGTACATGCGGAGGGCCGTCGTGAGCGGGTAGGCGCCCACCATATCCTCACCCGGCCGACTTGTGGGTATTCGCGAGAGACCGGACCTTTCGGGTGCCCTCCCACCCCCCATCTGGCACCCGGCGTAGGGGCTTCCCCACCCTGGGAGGCCCCCGGACTTCAGTCGGAGGGCTCCTCGTAGCCCCTGGCCAAGGAGAGAGGGTAGAGGGTCCGGTGGTCGATGTTGGGGTAGTACACCGCGAGGTAGGGCTCACCGGCAACCGACACCCACGCCCATCGGGCGGGCTTGGGCTGTGCCTTCAGCCAGGTCTCCGCCTCCTCGATGCTGGCGAAAGACGCGACGGGACTGGGGGGCTTCTCTGTTGGAGATCCGCGAGGTAGTGCTCCATACGGCGGCTGCGAGGCAGGCGACGGAAGTTCGATTCGCGGTCATAGCTACCACGTCATGGTAGGCGTTCGCGATCAGCACGTAGGCGAAATCAGGGGGACTGGGATGATTCCTGAGCCAGGATTCCGCCTCCTCCCTCGTCGCGAAAGATGCCATGACATAAGGAGGCGCGTCGGCCTCGAGGTGCTCGAGGTACTCACCGAAAGCCCTGTGCTGATCGGTCGAGGAGATGAAATGGAGCGTGTCGAGAATGACCTGGCTCAATTCCTTCTCTCTGGCAGCATCGGTTTCATCGCGGATCTTCGTGAAGAAGGCTTCCGTTTCGTGCAGGCGTTCCTTGAGACTCAGGATGTCATCGCGAGGTAACTCGAAGGCGCCGGAGGGGCGGAGTAGGAGGGGAGACGCTCCTGCTGGTGGGCGAGCGCCAGCTTGGAGACTCTCGCGGAAGTCCTCGAAGCGATACCGTTGGCCGGTAATGAGAAACGAAGAGGAGAGCGTCTCGCGCGAGACCCAGAATTCGCGCCTGTTCCGGTGACTGATCCTCGCTCCATTGCCTCCCAATCACCTCTTGTGGATCTGAAAGGAGGGTGTGGTTCGTCATGGCTTCACCGCCGCGAGTTGGGGCTCGGAAGGCATCTCGGGTGAGACCAGCAAGATGGCCGGCACGAGGACCAGAGCACTGCCGCCGCTACCCACGACGACCGCGACGAAGGCCACTCCGGCGATGACGACCACGGTCCCTACCAACAGCTCCTCGTGGTGCTGCTTCAACCAACTGACTGCCTCGTCGGCGGCTGAGAATTCCAGGGCTTCCGCCTGCTCGTGGAGCCGGCAACAGTCAAGGTACGCGGGTCTGCACTTGCCGCGACAGTGTTCCTCCTTCGAGCCTTTACTCGCGTGGCTCCAATTCCGGCCCCGGAGAGACTGCATGCACATGTCCTCGCAGGCATCGCGTTCGTCCTCGCAACTGCGAGTCCAGGTGGCGCGGATGATGGGGGCTTGCACGGTGCTGTTTCTCGCGCGGTACGGGTACTTCGACAGGTCGAAGTCGCTCAAGGGCTCCCATGAGTGGGTGACCTGACCGTCCGGCGTCTCCTCGAGGACGAGCACCCGGCGGGAAAGCTCCTGGACGCTCGTGGGATGGGGGACGGAGGAACGGGTCGCACTACAAGCAACAATCAGGAGGCAGAGGCTCGTGGCCAGGAGCCTCCGAGGCATCGAAGCTCGTTCGCATGTGGGCGGGTGTCCTCCTGTTGACCTGGCGTCGCCATTGCGGTCGGTGTAGGCGCTGTATCACGGGGTTCCGAGTGTCAGCCGAGCTTCCAGCGGCTCGCTGGATGCAGGGGCCGGCGCACTTTCGTCTCACCCGGAGGTGCTGGGCCCTTGCGCTCGCCTCCTGGGCTGGGGTCTACAATCCCACCCAATGAGCGTCCTCCCGCGGATTGCCTGTCTCCTGGTGCCCGTGCTCCTGCTGTCGTGCTCCGACGCGGGCCTCTATGCACTCGACGGGCGGGGTCCGAGCGGCCAGGACCGCGCGGACTTCGCCGGCAACGTCTGCGTGCCACTGGCCGGCGGCGAGGCCTTCCCCGTGAAGGTCCTCTTCGCCGTGCAGGGCGGGGCGGGCCTGCCCGCGGACATGCCCGGCGCCGTCTCCGACGCACTCGGCACGCTCTCCAGCCGCTTCTCGCTGCCCTACATCAAGTTCAGCCTGGTGGCCTTCCACACCGTGGCCACGGGCCTGCTGGGCCGCTTCGAGGATGCCTCCGCCCTCCAGGCCGCCATCCCGCGCTACGCCAGCTACCAGGAGTCGGGCCCCATCAGCATGCGCTCGGCGCTGAAGCTGGCGAAGAGCATCCTCTCCGGCGACATGCAGACGGGCTGCCCGGGCGAGGTGGCCCGCACCCGCTACCTCGTCGTCCTCGTGGTGACGAGCGCGGACCTGAGCTGCGAGAACCCCGCCTTCAACGCGGGCATCGACTCGCGCTGCAGCAAGCTGACGGACCCCGCCGCGTGCAGCCAGTGCGAGCTGGCGGCCGTCACCGGTCAGCTCAAGGCGCTCGTCGAGCAGTTCGGCGCTGGCGAGGTGACGGTGCAGCCCGTCTACGTGCGCAACACGGCCGACGCCACCACCGCCGCCCAGGTGGCCGCCATCGCCAACGCCGGTGGCTCCGCGCCGGTGACGACGGACTTCTCCAACCTGAGCACCGCCCTCGGCGGCCTCAACTACGCGTCGCTGCAGAGCAACGCTCAAGCTGAAGCGCTTCCTCGCCTTCAACCGCAACGTGGTGGTGCGCGCCGGTCAGTTCCTCGCCGACAGCGACGGCGACGGCGTGGCGGACCCGGACGAGCTGGCGCGCGGCCTGGACCCCACGCTCCCGGACACCGACCAGGACGGGCTCATGGACGGCATCGAGCTGCGCATGGGGCTGGACCCCCGCCGGGGCACGTGGACGCCATCCCCGGCTGCAACGCCGCGCTCGACGAGGACGGGGACCGGCTCAACACCTGCGAGGAGCGCGTGCTGGGCACCGACCCGTGTGTCGCCGACACGGACGGCGACGGCCTGCCGGACCTCGTCGAGGCCCTGGCCTACACCAACCCGCTCGTCCCCGAGGACCTGCTGGACAGCGACCGCGACGGCCTCCCCAACATCTCCGAGGTGGAGGCCCATGGGGATCCGCTCAGCGCCGACATCGCCTTCCGCGCCGAGCGTGGCTACGGCTACTCCATCGCGGACGCCGAGCCCACCGCGGACGGCCGGGCCTGCTACGCGGTGCGCGCGGAGAACATCACCCTCGTGCCCACGCTCGAGCGTCCCCAACCCCGTCTACCCCGGGCGCGGACATCCCCGCCGGCACCAATGACGTCTACCTCTATATGCAGGTGGGCCGGGACAACGACCCGCGCGGCTCCGGCATTGGCGCGCTGCGGATTGAATCCCTGCGCTACACCGAGGAGGAGGGGCGCACCCCCGCCGGCACCCGCACCTTCACCCCTGATGACTTCATCCTGGGGACCTGATCCCTCATCATGTGGAGTCTCCCCCACAAACCGCTGGGGAGTGCTCCCCACACCCGTTGTCCACCGCGCCTCACCTCGTCGCCAACCTCTTGGAATTCCAGCCCTTTTCCAGGCCCGGCCGGCGGATCGCCTCTTGCTAGAGGCCCGGCGATGAAAGGAGTCACCATGACGCTCAATCGACTCGCCCCCACGCTGCTCCTCGGGGCGCTCTTCTTCCTGCCGGCCACCGCGTCGGCGCAGACCGACGGCGCGGACAACCCCGAGTGCCTGGGCGACCAGTGTGGTCGTCCCAAGGAGGAGGGCGGCGGCTGCGGCTGTGGCTGTGGCTGCTCGGTGTGGGTGGCCTACACCGACGACGGCAAGACGCTGTCCTACACGGACGACGGGGACGGCGACGGCAAGTCGGACGGCCACGACAACTGCCCGTTCTCCTCCAACCGCTTCCAGGAGGACGACGACGCGGATGGGGTGGGCAACGTCTGCGACAACTGCTCCGCGCTCGCCAATCTCCAGCAGAAGGACGCGGACGGCGACGGGCTCGGCGACGACTGCGATCCGGACCAGGACAACGACGGCTTCGACAACGGCCAGGACAACTGCCCGCTGGTGCCCAACAAGGGGCAGGACAACCTGGACGGGGATGCCCAGGGCGACGTGTGCGACCTGGACGATGACAACGACGGCGTGGTGGACGGCAGCGACAACTGCCCGCGCGTGAAGAACGCGGACCAGGTGCCCCGTGTCCGACCCGAGCCTGTGCAACGTGGACTCGGACGGCGACAACGTCCTGGACCGGTATGACACCTGCCCCACGCTGGCCAGCGCCGACCAGAACGACGCGGACCAGGACGGTGTGGGAGACCCGTGCGACACGGACAAGGATAACGACAGCGTCCTCAACGAGAAGGACAACTGCCCCCAGCACGTCAACGCCGACCAGGCGGATGACGATGGGGACCACGTGGGGGATGCGTGCGATGCCCGCTACTGCGTCGTCATCGACCCGAACCGCCCCGACGACTGCCTGGATCCCAAGGGCCCCTTCGCCGTCCACGGCGGCGGCACGCTGGCGCTGAAGAAGGGCGAGCAGGTGCGCCTGCCCCTGTTCGCCAACCGCAACGGCGCGGCCATCGAGTACAATTGGACCGTCACGAAGCGCCCCTCCGGCTCCAAGTCCGTGGTGGAGAATCCTCGTGGCGCGGTGACGATGAGTCGCCACTGGGAGTACGCCTATGTCGACGGCAACAAGCCCACGTTCACCGCGGACGAGGACGGCGACTACGTCCTGCAGCTCTCCGCGAAGCTGGCCTTCGATGACCGGGCCTACCCCGGCCGGCGTGACTCCACCTCGGAGCTGGCCCTCCAGGTGGCCCAGGAGAGCGTCAGCGGATGGAACTGCTCCGCGTTCCCCGCGACGGGCGGTGGCTTCGCCCTGGGCGCCGCGCTCCTCACCCTGCTGCGCCGCCGTCGGCGCTCCTAAGTCCCGCTCTTCCTCGGAGGTCCGCACCGGATGCGCCACCTGAAACTCCAGATGCTGTTCGTGGTGGGCGTCCTGGCGGCCCTCGGGGGCTGCACCGACACCCTCGTCGAGTCGCTCGCGCAGGAGCAGACGAACACCGATGACCGGCTCTCCCTCAAGGGCCGGCTCTGCACCTCCACACCCAGCGCGGATGGCTTCCCGGTGAAGGTGGTCATCGTCATCGACCAGTCCGGCAGCATGTGCGTGTCGGACCCGCCGGGCTCGCAGGAGGGCTCCGGCTTCTGCGAGCGCGCGGAGATTCAGGCCATCGTCCCGCCCGGCGTCACCGAGCCCGGGCGCGTGCGGGCCCTGCGCCGGCTGGTGCAGCAGTTCCGCGCCCAGCCCAACGTGCAGGTCTCCATCGTCCCCTTCGAGACGAACATCCGCGATGCCTGGCCCTCCAACACGGGCAACCGCTTCGCCCGGCCCACCAGCGCCTCCGGTGTCGACACGTACATCGGCGCCCTGCATGAGCAGCTCGGCAAGGGCACCGACTACCAGGGCGCGCTCGCCGAGGCGTACAAGATCATCTCGGCCGACATCACCGACGTGGCCAAGACGCGTCCGGCGGAGCTGCCGCGCACCCGCTACGTCGTCGTCTTCCTCACCGACGGCACCCCGTACCCTCGCTGCTCGGCCAACGACACCCTTGGCCAGTACGCCTCGCCGGACCAGCCGGACCTGACGTGGGAGGACTCGTCCAGCGCGCGCGAGTTCTGCAACCTGATGGACCCGAGCGATCCGGATGCCATCCTCGGCTACATCGCCGGCACGGACCGCAACCAGAACTACCAGCTCTTCAGCTACGTGCGGCAGCTCATGGAGCTCAAGCAGCAGCACAACGTGGGCGACATCCGGATGCACTCGGTGCTCCTCTTCAACGAGGAGGCGGTGCGCGCCTGCGGCCCCATCTGCCAGGACCTGTATGGCACCTACCCGGGCGTGAGCCCGGCGCGAGTACCCGGCGGAGGCGAAGAAGATTTCCTCCTGGCTGCTCAGAAGCTTCGCGGAGATGGGCGGCGGCGTGTACCAGGAGTTCAACAACACGACGGAAATCTCCCAGCTCGGCCTGGGCTCGCTGGACTACTCGTCCTTCGCCTCGCGCAACGTGATGAAGACGCTGATGGTGGAGTCGCTCTGCGTCGGTGCCGGCCGAGGACAAGCGCGAGCCGGACAGCGACGGCGACGGCGTGTCGGACGCCTTGGACAACGGCTTCACCCTGGGCACCAACACCTTCACCCTGGACAGCGACGGGGACTGCTTCACGGACGGCTTCGAGTCGCTGCGCGCGGACCAGGGCTTCGTCGGCGGGCAACGACAAGGACGCGCGCGGGTGTGACCCGGCGTCCCCGCTGACGCTCGACTGCCGGTGCGCGGACACGGACGGAGACGGGCTGTCCCAGTTCGCCGAGGACTACCTGCGCACGCGCTCCGGCATCGTGGACAGGACGGGGACGGCATGCCGGACTGCGCTGGAGGCCCGCTACGGGCTGGACCCGCTCACCCTCACGCGGCCGGCATCGACACGGACGGGGACGGGATTCCCGACGACTCGGAGCTGCGCGCGGCGAGCAACCCCACGCGGCGGGACCGGTCCTTCTACGAGCGCTACGGCTACCAGTACGAGGTGCACGCCGAGGTGCAGGCCAACGGCAGCGTCTGCTACGACTTCACCATCTCCAACCTGCAGCTCGTCACTCCGCCGTCGCGCGCGGGCGTGCCAGCAGGGCTACAACCTCTTCAAGGTGTGGTTCGCCGAGGCGCCCGAGAGTGGCGTGTCCACCGACTACGGCGTGTGGCGCACCGCCTGCGCCTGGGCCCAGTACGCGCCGCCGGGCGTGCGCGTGCCGCTCGGCCCCGAGCTGACGCTGGAGGACGGCAACTTCGTGTCGCCCGACCGACTCAACGAGGACAGCGAGTACCGCAGCCGCTGCGTGGGGGTCCGCCCATGAGGCGAGCGGGAGTCGCGGTGACGCTGGGGCTGGCGGCCCTGGTGGCGGTGGTGGCCTGCACGGACGCCTACCTCTATGACGAGCGGCGGGACCAGGAGGTGCCGGTGGACCGCGCCGTCTCCCTCGTGGGGCAGGTGTGCACCGCTGGGCACCAACCAGGTGGTGCGGCCCATCAAGATCGTCGTCGCCCTGGACGCCAGCCAGTCCATGAACGTGAGCGATCCGGACGGGACTCGCGCCACCGCGCTGGTGCAGCTCATCGACAGCCTGCCCCAGGACGACGAGGTGCAACTGGCGGTGATGGTGTTCGCGGGCAGCACCTCGACCTATCTCACGAAGGCTCTCACGTCCTCGGGGACGCTGCAGGACGGCTTCGTGCAGGTGTCCTCGCTGGACAGCACCACGCGCCTCAACCTCATCGAGCGGCTGCTCACCTTCCGCAACACGGACACCGCGCCCAACCGCGACGCCACCGACTTCGTGAAGCCGCTGGCGGACATCTACGCGCTCATCAACCGCGACATCTCCCTCAGCCGGCTGGATCCGGACGGGGCGCAGGCGCTGGCCCAGGCGCGCTACTCCGTCATCTTCCTGTCGGATGGACGGCCCACCGTGGACCAGGACGACCAGCTCCTGCGAGGCGACGCCGTGGTGCGCATCCGCCAGCTCCGGGACCTGGTGGAGGACGTGCGCGTCAACACGGTGCACGTCTTCCAGCCCCTCCAGCCGGTGAGCTCGGTGTGCGACCTGTCGGGCGATGGCGGCTGCCCCATGCTCCTCATCAACCAGAACGCGGAGCGGCTGGAGCAGATGGCGGAGCTGGGCGGCGGCAACTTCCGCGACTTCCGCAACAACGAGCCCATCAACTTCCTGGACTTCCGCTTCGGCCAGGTGCGGCGCTCCTTCCTCCTCAAGGAGATGGTGGCCTCCAACTTCTCCGCGCCCCCGGGCAGCCCCCTGGACGAGGCGGACACGGACGGCGACGCCCTCACCGACGTGCGTGAGGACGCGGTGGGCACCGACCCGGCGAAGGCGGACACCGACGGGGATGGCTTCAGCGACGGGGTGGAGGTCCACTACCGGCAGCTGGGCGTGGACTTCAACCCGCTCGGCTTCATGCGGCCGGACGGTGGCGGTCTGGACCCGGGCTGCCCGCCCGCGCTGCGCGGCGTGGACTCGGACTGTGACGGGCTGCTGGACTGCGATGAGCAGTTCATCGGCACCAACTCCGAGCGGGTGGACAGTGACCGGGACGGCGTGCCGGACGGGGTGGAGTGGCTCGGGGGCACGCAGGGCGCGAGCGACGACCTGGAGCAGGACCCGGACAACGACGGCGTGACGAGCCGCTCCGAGCTGCGCCTGCACACGCACCCGGTGGAGGTGGACATCGCGCACCTGTCCACGGACGGCTACCGCTACACGTTGGAGGCGGCGGGGCCCCCGGACTCGACGGGCCGCCAGTGCTACGACTTCCGCGTGGACAACGTGCTGTTGGCCCCTACCCAGGGCGACACCGACGACGCGGGCACGGTGGTGCACGGCGCTGGCTACAACGACCTCTACCTCTCCGCCGCCATGGTGCCCGCGGACGACCCCACCGCGCGCACCCTCGTGC
This sequence comes from uncultured delta proteobacterium, assembly GCA_963771175.1. Taxonomy (GTDB): domain Bacteria; phylum Myxococcota; class Myxococcia; order Myxococcales; family Myxococcaceae; genus Archangium. The sequence goes on along the minus strand of CAVYSY010000023.1, from coordinate 31,371 downwards.
GCCACTTCCGCTTCCAGGGTGCGCGCTACCCGCTGGGCGGCATCAAGTCCCCCGTGGACGGCGTCATCCGCGTCACCCCGGAGGACTTCGTCGACGGCTGTCCCGGCCGCACCGTCCCCCCGACGCCCTGAGCCGGGCGCCTGGAACTCCCCCCACCCCCGCTCCGGCGGGGCCTCGCAGGGTTGCCATGCCTTACTCCGTTCGACTGCTGTCGCTCGTGCTGCTCGTGCTCACCGCCTGTCCGGACAACCCGGACGACACTCCGGACGCGGGTGAGCAGGAGGTCCCCGACCTCTGCAACTCCAAGGAGGAGGCGCTCAGCTCGCCCGAGTGCCAGCTCGTGCTCGGCCAGCAGATGGAGCGCTACATCTCCTTCGGAGGGGACCAGGACTGGTACAGCGTGCAGATGCCCTCCACCGTCGGGGTCCGCTCGCTGGTGCGCGTCACCGCGCTCTACGACACGCCCTTCACCGCGGTGAACCTGTCCGTCAAGTTCCAGCGTGAGAATGGCGACTCGTTGGTGCTCGAGAAGGTGGACATGCACGGCCAGGGGCAGCCCAGGCCCATCGAGTTCACCATCCCCTTCACCGAGCCCGGCGCGAAGCTGCTCCTCCTGCTCGCCGACAAGCCCTCCAACCCCAGCCGTCCTGGCTTCGACGTGCGCAACCCGTACTTCCTCAAGGTGGAGGTGCTGGAGAACCCGGACTCCCTCGAGCCCAACGACGCGCCCGAACTGGCCACGCCTGTGGCTCTGACGAACCAGAATGGTGTCCTGGTGGGCAGCAGCACCGGGTACCTCGCCACCCCGGGGGACGTGGACCGCTTCTCCTTCAACGTGCCGGTGGGGAAGATCGTCTACGTGCACCTGACGGCGCCCTACCTCGCGCCGCCCGAGCAGCCTCCCGCCTACATCTTCTCGTACAAGCTGCTGCGCCCGGACCAGACGGCGGAGGTGGACCGCCGCGCCCGCACCAACGTGGTGGCCGTGGACCTGGCCACCGCGCGCAGGGTGGAGACCGGGGGCACGTGGCAGGTGCTGGTGCAGGCCTGGGACAGCGATGGTCCCGGCAATGAGCCTCCACCCGGGGATGTGCGCCTGCGGTACACGCTGGACGTGCGGGTGGTGGACGAGGCGGACCCGAACGACAAGGCCGGCGGCAACGAGGTGATGGCGAAGGCCCGGGTGGGCGTCATGGACAAGGCCGCGCCTCCGGCGAAGGTGACGACGGCTGAGTTCACCGGGCGTCTGGGCTCGGAGAAGGACCTGGACTGGTACGCGGTGGACGGTGCCCACCTACACCGCCCCCAGCGTGCTGCACTACCGTCTGGTGTCGCTGGCCGGCACGGGGGGCCGCTTCCCGGCGCTGCCCTCGCTGCAGAATCGGCTGGTGTACGTCCTCGCCGAGGTGCCGGGCTTCTCGGCCACCGACTGCGCCACCAAGGCGGAGGTGTGCCCCAAGGGCTACGGCGCGAACCGGGCACTCTTCGAGCCCCTGGTGAGTGGCTGGTGCAACCAGAGCACGCCCCTGTGCCTGCACTCCTCGCGCGAGGAGTCCGAGTATTTCTCCAACCTGCGCAACTTCGAGGGCACGCTGCCGGTGGCCTCGCACGCCACCAACGTCCGCTACTACTTCCTCGTCCAGGACGAGGGCACCGACTGGGCGGAGGACAAGGACTACCGCCTGGAGGTGGAGTGGCTGGCCGACCCCGACGAGGCCGCTCCGCAGGTGGGCTCGAAGCCGTTGGCCAGCGACGACGGCGCCGCTTCCTTCCCCAAGCCGCCCACCGGTGATGCCTTCGAGGTGCATGGCGCCATCTCCCACGGCCAGGGGCGGCTCGTGAACAATGACCCCGTGAAGGGGCAGGGCGTGCGTGGCCCCACGGACTACGACGCCGTACCCACCGACGTGGACACCTTCGACTTCTCGCTGCCGTCCCCCTGCCGAGCCGATGGACCGCACCTGGGAACTGCAGTGGGAGGTGGCGAACCTGCCCGACGGCGGCACGCCTTACGGGCTCGCGCTGGACCTGACCTTCTGCGATGGGGACCGGCCGGATGGCTGGGGCCACCTGCACGCCGGTGTCCACCGGTAGCGCCGGGCAGCCGCTGACGCTCGCGTACCGCGGGGAGTCGCTGCGCGCCTGGCACTCGCCGGCTGGCAGCCTCAGCAACCTCCAGCCGTTGTACGGGTTGGAGCGGAGCGGTGGCTTCACCCGGGTGACGGTGCAGCCCTATGCCTGCTCCTGCCTGGAGCCACGCTTCCTGCGCGGGGGCACCCTCAAGGTGGCCGTGAGCGGCGTGGACCGGCTGGACTACGGACAGGCGGACTACACGCTGCGCACCGCGCACACCGCCTACCCGAAGTCCTTCACCACCACCGACGGTGGTACCGCTACCTGTCCGCGTCCGGATGCGGGCGTGGCCTCGGATGGCGGGACGTTCTACACGCCCGGGTGTGTCTTCTCCCGGCAGCCGTGAGTCCGGAGGAGGGCGGGGGCCCACGCTGGAGTCCCCGCCCCTCTCCTCACGGGTTGACGCCGATGCCGGAGAGGAGGATTTCCTTCTGCGGCGCGTTGGGGGCGTTGGACTTGATGAGGAGCTTGCCCTCGTACTTCTTCGCCTCGGTGGGCTTGAAGACCACCTGGAGGAAGGTGCGCTTGCCATACTCCAGTTTCACCGGCTCTCCCCGGGCGAGCTGCTCGGGCAGGACGAGGGTGAACTGGCTCGCGCCCGACTTCGTCACCTCGGTGATCTCCAGCGGTTGCTGGCCCTGGTTCTCGATGTAGAGCGACTCGGTGATCTCCTGCTTCACGTACGCGTTGAGCCCGAACTCCTGCCCGAAACCGAGCGACTCCCGGTCCAGGAAGAGCGTGGGCTCCACGGGTGGATCCTCCTCGTTTCCACAAGCCGCCAGAGCGAGGAAGATGACGGACAGCCACAAGGGACGCAGACGCATGGACGGCTCCTGCTTGGGTGAGGTTCGAATGATGACTCGTTTTCTAACAACCTTTGGCAGGGCCTCCCACTGGCTGGGGGGCATCTGGTTGGTTTTGGCGCTGGGGATGGGCTGTGGGGGCTCGCGCGCCGACTTCATCGGCAGCCGCGTGGCCGACACGTGCGATGCCGCCTGGCCCGTGTGTGGCACCATGGCCGGCTGCATCCTCGGGTCGGAGAGCTACGCCGAGGGCCGCTTCCCCGGCCAGGGGCGCTTCATCGTCCAGGTGCCCGAGGCCTCCACGGTGCGCGTGCGCTTCTTCCTCGAGGAGGTCATCGCCGCGGGCGAGGAGACGGTCGTCAGCTTCCACGAGGAGGGCTGCCGTGCCCGCATCCGCCAGTCCGTCAGCGGGCGCAACGCGCTGGACATGGTGGAGAAGCAGGGCGAGTTCTCCCGCGAGGCGGACCTCACCGGCGAGGGGGACCACCTCATCGAGTTCTCCTCCGACATGCAGGCGCGCTACGTGATGAAGGTGGAGGTGGTGCCCCAGCGCAACCGCTGACGCCGCACCCTACCTGGAGTCCCGCGGGCCGAGCGCGATGTCGCCCAGGTCGAGCACCTGGCCCTCCTCCAGCGTCACCGGGCGGCGCTCGGTCGCCCTGAGCGGACCCGCGGCGATGATCAGCGTGCGCTGGCCCGCGGTCACTCCTTCGAGGACGAAGCGTCCATCGGCGGCCGTCCCGTCGTCTGGCACCGAGGGCCGCTCACCCTCGAGGAAGACGAGCGCCTCGGCCACCGGCGCCTTCGTGGCCGCGTCCACCACCCGGCCCCGCACGCCGGCCGTGGCCCTCACCGTGACGTCCACCTCGGTGAATGCACCGGAGCTGGGCGACACCTGGGCCTCGCCGCCCGCGCCGTCCACCGTCCGCACCACCAGCCGCACGGGCTCGGCGGGCACGTCCCGCAGCTCGAAGCGATCGCCCGGGAACTCCCAGGTGCCGCTGCCCTGGGGGAAGAGTCCCTGGCCCTGGGACTGGACGGCTGAGGGTGAAGCCCTTCACGGGGCTTCCGCTGGTGCGCACCACCCGGCCCCGCACCGAGGCCGCGGGCCGCAGCTTCACCACCACCTCCTGCTCCCCGAGCTTCACGCCCGTCGAGCTCGCCGCTGCGCCCTCCGTTGCGAGCGCTCACCGTGAGGCGGCTCGTGGTGGCCTTCATCGCGGAGGGCAGGGAGAAGGAGAAGCGCCCCTCCTCGTCCGTGGGGTACATCACTGCCGGCATGCTCCTTGGCGGAGACCGTGACGAAGGCGCCAGGGGAGGGCGCGCCGTCCGGCTCGAGGACGATGCCCCGCAGCCCGTTCGTCTCGATTGGCTCCTCCTGCCAGGTGAGCTCCACGCGGACGGTCTTCCCCGCCTCCACCTGTCACCCCCGTCGGCACCGAGGCGTCGAAGGCGCGACGACCCACGGACATGACGCTCAGCCCGTAGGTGCCCGGCGGCAGCGTCATCCGGAAGCCGCCGGACGCGTCCACCTCGGTCCGGCCCATGTCCGAGGGGCCGAAGCGATTGGGCCCATGCTGGAAGGCCCTCACCGTCAGCGGCTCGGCGGGGAGCGAGCCCGAGGCCGCGCGCACCACCCCCTCCACGGTGCCCGTCTCCTCCAGGGTGAAGTCCGCCTGCGCCGTGCCGCCCTCCGTCACCTCCACCGACTGGCCCACCCCGAGCGTGGAGCCCTCCCGGCGAGCGGTGAGGTACAGGCGGCCGGCGGCGAGCCCGTCGAGCCGGTAGTGTCCCTCGGCATCGGTGCGGGACTCGGCGGGGGTGTTGCCCAGTCCGCCGCCCCAGCGGTTGCCGCCCACCACCTGCGCGCCCGCCACGGGCTGGCCCGCGCCATCCCGCACCTGGCCCTCCACCGAGCCGGTGCCCGCGAGCTGGAGGTCGACGGGGAAGCGCTCGCCCGAGGCCACCGTCAGTCCGCGCCGGGTGGTGGGGGAGAAGCCCGGGGCACTCACCACCACGTCATAGCTACCAGGCGCCAGTCCGCTCACGGAGAAGTGGCCCGTGCCGTCCGTCACCGCGCGGCCGGAGTCGCCGTTGTCGCCAAAGGGGCTGACGTCCACGCTGGCTCCCGCCACGGGCGCCCCCGAGGCGCGCGCCACCACACGGCCCTCCAGCACCGCGCCCTGCCCGAGCCGCACCCGCACGTCGCGCACCGTCTTCCCCGCGCTCACGGTGACCGGGCCTGTCCAGCGAGCCCGCCTCGTCGCCGCGCCGGGCGGACACGGTGTAGGCGCCGGCCTCCACCTCGACGGAGAAACCACCGCCCTCGCCGGTGGTGGCCACCTGGGGCGAGCGCCCGCTCACCTGCACCTCGGCGCCCGAGGCCGGGCGGCCCCGCGCGTCCACGACGAAGCCCTCGATGACACCCGCCACCTGGAGGGCCACCGTCAGCGGGGCCGCCGCGGGCACCTTCACGTCGCGCAGCACCGCGCGTGCGTGCCCCGGCGCCCGGGCCTCCAGCAGGTAGCTGCCCGGGAGCGAGCCCCTCCACGCGGAAGTTTCCCCGCTCGTCGCTCGAGGCGTACACGCGCTCCTCGGCGGGGGCCTCGGCGCTCTGCCAGGGCTCCAGCTTCCGGCCGTGGGCCGTGAGGGCGAGCTCCACCAGCGGCAGCGGCTCGTTCGTGCCCCGCACCACCGTGCGGCCGGTGAGGGACTGGCCCGCTTCCAACGAGAGACGCAACTGCGTGCGCGCCTCGCCGTAGGGGCGCACCACGTCGCGCAGCAGCGGCGCGTAGGCCCCGCGCGTGCACCGCCACCAGGTAGCCGCCGGGCCGCGAGGCGAGCCGCACTCGTCCCCGCTCATCCGTGGTGCCGGCGCTCGCCAGTCGCCAGGACACCTCGCCGAGGTTCGGGTCGCGCGGGCCGCGCCAGTACAGCCTCACGCTGGCGCCGGGCACCGGGCTGCTCGCCCGCGAGGACCTCCACCTCCAGCACCCCGTCTTCCTCGCTGGGGAGCCTGGGCCAGGGACGGCGTGCTGCCCGCGTCCGCGGTGCCTCGCGCGCCCACGTCCTCGGGGCTCTCCGGCTGCGGCACCGTGCCGGCCCGCTCCGCCGTGGCCTCCTGGCCGTTCTCCTCCGAGGCTCCCGGCTCTGCCGAGCGCGAGGTGAAGAGGAGCACGAGTCCCAGTCCCACGAGGAGTGCCAGGGCGATGATGAGCTTGCGCATGTCTGCCTGCTCTCCAGCGGAGTGTGGTGTGAGCGAGGCCGCCACATTACCCGTGGGCCCTTGTCGCAACGAGGTCACGGAACGGTCCGCGCGCGATTCCTGTCGAGTCCTCGGGGCTGTCAAGACGGGGGGTTTTACGGTCACACCGCTCTTCTTCGACGTGACGGTCCCGTGCGGAGTGAGACAGCCTCGGTGTGTCAGGGGGCCATGGGAGGAAGGAGCCAAACGGGTTAGAAAGAACCCCCCCACTCACGGAGGTTGTATGAAGTTCCCGTCGTACGGTGCCGCTGGAGTGCTCGCGGTGTGCATGCTGTCCACTCCGGTCCTCGCCAACAGCAAGGGCACTGGCGCCACTGGCAATTCCGGCAAGACCGCGTCGATGACGTGCAACACCTGTCACCAGGGTGGTGCATCACCGACCGTCGAGATCACCGGCCCCGCGACGCTCGAAGCGGGGGCGACGGGCCAGTACAAGCTCACCATTCGTGGCGGTGCCGCGGTGAAGGGCGGCATGAACGTGGCGGTGAGCAACACCGCGGCCTCGCTCGTGCCGGGGGCGGGTCTCCAGAAGATTGGCAGCGAGATCATCCACAATGCGCCCAAGGACTTCGCCAACGGCGAGGTCAGCTTCGACTTCTCGCTGACGGCGCCCTCCACCGGAGGCACCCTCACGATCTTCGGCGCTGGCAATTCGACCAACGGGAATGCCATCGAGAGCGGAGACCGTTCGTCGACCGCGAAGCTGGACGTGACCGTCACCGGCGCCACGGGCACCGACCCGGGCACTGGCAACGAGGACGAGGGCGGCTGCTCCGCCACCGGTGGCGCGCCGATGCTGGTGTTCGCGCTGTCCGCGCTCACCCTGAACCGGTTCCGCCGCCGTCGGAGCTGATTCCCCCGCTGTCCCTCCTTCCTCCCGTGTGCGGTTGAAACCCGGGAGGAGGAGCCCCCCTGAAGTGGACCTCCCCGGTCCGTGCCCCCTGAACCCGAGTCTTCCGTGTCGCCCTCCCTCCGCTCGCGCACCATGATCCAGCCGCTCTCCCGCGTCTGCTGCGGAGTCCTCTCCGCGCTGCTGCTGCTCGCCCCGGCGGTCCAGGCCGCTTCGGCGAAGTCCCGGACGTCCAAGTCGTCGAAGTCGTCCAAGACGCCCGCGGCGGCTCCGACCTCTCCGCCCGCATCGTCCACGCCGGAGCCCGCGCCCGCCGCAGCTCCGGAGCCCGCGCCCGCCAGCAAGCCCGCCGTGGAGGCTCCTCGGCCCGCTCCGGAGCCCAAGCCCGCCGCGGAGAGCCGGCCCGCTCCCGTGCCACGCTCCCTGGTCTCCCGGTCCATTTCGGGGCCCCCACGGTGATGAGCGTGGCCAACCCGGGCCAGATGCGCATCGGCCTGGGCGGCGACCTCTTCTTCGAGAGCTCGCGGATGATGGGTGAGCAGGGCATCAACGCCTCGCGCACCGACGAGTCCTTCGACTACAACAGCCTGGGCTTCCTGTCCGCCACGGCCTGGATGACCGTCCCCGTGTCGACGGTGAGCGAGCGGCTGCGGGTGGGCGCCGGCCTGCGCATCTTCGGCAACTACGCGGCGGGCGGCGGCCGGCAGTTCGGCTTCGGCCTGCTCAACGAGGTGTTCGTCAACGGGGAGTACGGGCTGCCGGTGGCCAACAAGACGGAGCTCCTCCTCGGCGGGCGCGCGGGGCTCTCCTTCCTGGTGCCTGGCCGCGAGCTCCAGGAGGAGATCCGCCGGCTCCAGGAGCAGGGCGTGAGCGTGTGGAGCCTGCCGCGCGTGGGCTGGCTGGCGGGTCCCTCCGTGGGCGGCCGGCGGCGGATGTCCGAGCGCATCTGGTTGCGTGCCGACCTGCTCGCCCAGGTCGAGCAGCAGTACCTCTTCGCCACGAGCCAGGAGATCTCCGGGCTTCGTTTCACCAAGAACTGGAGCACCCTGGCGCTGCGCCTGGGGCTCACCCTCGGGGCCGAGTTCGCCCTCTGAGGAACTGCTCCTACTCGGGAGTCGCGCATGGCTGTCCGTCGCACGCTGATCCTCCCCGTGCTCGCCGCGCTGGCCGCGTGCCAGCCCACCTACACCTTCGAGCCGGAGCAGATGGCCTCCGGTCCCGGAGGCATGGTGGGCAATGGCGAGCCCCTCACGCCGGGCACCTTCGAAGGCGGTGACGACGTCCTGCCTCCGCCGCTGCGACGTGCCCCCGCCCAACGACACGCGCCCGCCGGACTGCGGCGCGGACTGCGTGGCGCACTGCAACGGCGCGGCCCTGCACAACCCCGTCAACCGCGGGCTGTGCCGCAGCCTGTGGGGCGTGGGCCTGCCCAACCGTCCCATCCAGTACGCCGAGGCCTGCCGCCGGCTCTTCGTGGACATGCTGGGGCGCGTGCCCACCGCGGACGAGGCCGAGGCCACGTGCGCGGGCGGGTGGGGTGCCACGGTGAAGCGGCTGATGGACAGCGAGGAGTTCATCGCCGTCCAGCAGCGCCTCGCCGCGGACCGCTTCCTCTACAGCAACGAGGTGACGAGCCTCCAGGCCATCTACGACATGGACCGCCTGGTGGCGAAGCTCTACCAGGGCAAGGTGCCGTATGACCTGTTCGCCGCGGTGGTGAGCGCCCACCCGGTGTTCACCCGCCGCTTCGCGGACCCGGGCGACAAGGCGGAGGCGCTCTTCCGCCACTTCCTGGGCCGGCCTCCCTTCGAGCACGAGCGCGCGGACATGTCGCGCCTCTACAAGCTGTGGCACTCGGGCTACTACGACCACCCGCAGCTCGGCATGCGCCTGCCGGACGCCTTCATCCGCTTCCGCTGCCTGGACGAGGAGGGCAAGGTGGACGAGGTGGCCCGGGGCGAGTGCGCCAGCGTGCTGTGGGGCTACAACGAGCTCATCTTCACCCCGGACCTGCGTGCCGCGCGGGACCCGCGCCTCGATAACGAGCTGACGATGTGGAGCGGGCTGCTGAAGCGCGGAGGAGTGGGCGAAGCTGCAGGCCCCGGGCCGCATCATCGCCCGCGACCTGGCCTTCTGGGAGCGCGCGGTGGACGACGTGCTCCTGCAGTACCTGGGCTACGAGCTGTCCGCGAAGGTGCCCGAGGTGCGCGAGGAGCTGGTGCGCTTCCTGCTCGCCAACAACGGAGACATCCGCTCGGTGCACTACGCGGTGGCCACCTCCGTGGCCTACCTCCAGTCCGCCGAGGGCGCCTCGTCCTCCACCTACCGGTGGACGTACGGCCCGCTGAAGCAGGTGGACGCGGAGGTGTGGATTGACTCCATGTTCCGCAACACGGGCTACAGCCTGCCCGGGTGCGACCACCGCATCAGCCAGCCGGAGGACCTGCTGCGTTCGGGCAGCGTCGCCGGCTACCGGCTGCTGCAGAGCTCGCGCTGGAAGCTGGACGAGGAGGGCGAGGTGGACGAGCGCTACGCGGAGCTGGCGCGCACGCTGGGCGGCTGCCCGGAGAACGTGACGGGCGGGCGCTTCCGCGTGGTGAGCATCCTCACCACCGCCACCCAGCTCTCCGCCGTGCAGACGCTGTGCAACCCCGCGTTGGACCCGGAGGTGCAGGGCGCGCCGGTGGAGAAGCTGCTGCCCGAGGGCATGGGCGCCAACCGCGCGGTGAACGCGGACCTGGCCGCGGAGATCGCCACCCACCAGTACCGGATGCTGCTCGGCCGCTCGCCGGATGCGAGTGAGCTGGCCGAGGCGCGCGAGGCGGGCACGGAGTGCGCCCTCACCCTGTGCTCGGCCGAGGCGTTCGCCCGTCCCTTCTGCTTCGCGCTGCTGTCGAGCGCCGAGCGTGTCTTCTACTAGCCCACGGAGCCCCCGTCCCATGTCCGACTCCGACGACACGAAGCCTGTCACCCTCGGCCGCCGACGGCTGCTGCAGGGCCTGGGCGCCGGCGCCGCCGCGCTGGCCTTCCCCCACCTGTGGTTGCCGACCGAGGCCCGTGCCCAGACGGCCGGGCGCGGCGAGGTGCGCCACCTCATCTACATCCGCCTGTCCGGCGGCTTCCGCTTCACCACCGCCTTCAACGGCGACGTGGCGGATGAGTTCAACCCCTTCGGCCGCTCGGACAAACGCGCGCCCGGACACCGAGTGGGGTGCCACGAAGCTGCTGGAGCGCGCGAGCTGGCTGGAGGGCGAGGACAACAAGGTCCGCCGCGACCTCGGCATGAAGCCGGTGACGGACTTCACCAACGAGCTGTGCGTGCTGCCGTGCGTGGACCACGAGCCCTTCTCGGCGCGCGCGGACGGTGGCCACGGCACGGGCCTGGAGCGCTTCCTCACGGGCTACGTGGGCGGCGCCACCGGCTTCCTCACGCTCGTCAACTACGGCCTGCGCCAGCGCGTGGCGGATGCGGCGGCCCAGGGGAAGATTCTCCTGCCGGCCTTCAGCCTCGGCGAGGCGGGCATGGCCACCGGGCGCGGGCAACTACGCCACCTACCGGCCGCCGGTGCTGGAGGGCGCCGGCTTCGAGCGCTTCAGCGTGGACCCGGAGTCGAGCCTGCCACCCTGGGCGGCGAAGGTCGCCAACCAGATGGACACCCGCTTCCACGCGCGGCTCCACACGGCGCTGCGCGGCGGGGTGGAGACGTACCAGCAGACGCGCGAGGCCACGCGCGAGTACGGCCGCATCTTCCGCGACCCGCTGCTCCGGGTGAGCACCGACTCCAACGACGTGGTGGACGGCATCAGCAACCGCGAGCTGCGGACGCTGCTGGGCACGGACACCACGGGCCAGCGGGCGGCGCTCGGGCTGCGCCTGTTCCACTTCGGCTGCCCGGCGGTGTTCCTCAACCAGGGTGGCTACGACTTCCACTCGCGCGAGGAGGCGGAGCTGCCGGGCGAGATGGACTCGGCCAACCGGCTGGTGAGTGGCTTGCGCACGGCCCTCCAGAAGATGCAGCACCCCGAGGGCGGCACCTACTGGGACAAGACGCTGGTGGTGCTCGGCAGCGAGTTCGGCCGCACCACGGGCGGCAGCCGCTTCAACTCCGCCAACGGCAGCGACCATGGCCCCGACCTGGCCACCCGGTGGATGTCCATGCCCTTCATGGGCGGGGTCATCTCCGCGCGCCGGCAAGGGCGGGAAGAGCCTCGGCTCGGTGCGCGCCTCGGACCTCAAGGCCACCGGCAAGGTGTACTCGTACCGCTCGGTGCTCAAGACGATGCTGGACATGCTCGGTGCGGACCACGAGGGCATCTTCCCCGCGGATGCCCCCATCCAGGACTTCTTCGCATGAAGCGCTCCCTCCTCGTTTCCACTCTCGCGGCCCTGTCGCTGGCCTGTGGTTCCTCGAATCCCCCCACGGACGAGGGCACCATCCCCTTCGACCCGAAGCGCCCCACGCCGAGCTCCCCCTCGGAGGTGGCCGCGTACTCGGGCTCGAACGCGGACGTGCTGTCGGCACAGAAGACGTACCCCACCGGGCTCGACGTGCACCGCAAGCTGGTGATGCGCACCTGCAGCGGCACCAACGGGGTGTGCCACAACCAGAAGGAGTACCCGGACCTGCACACGGCGGCCACCTTCACGGCCGCCATTGGCGCTCCGTGTAACGTCCAGTCGGGCAGCCCGGAGGGCGTGTTCGACCGGTGCGAGCGCCTGGGCGACCGCTTCCGCTTCACCGAGCCGGCCTTCCGCGAGATTGAGATCGGCTGGTTCGAGCTCGTCCTGGGAGAGACTCCGGAGAACGTGCGGCCGGACGCCACCACCCCGGGGTTGCACCTGTACCTGCACGACCCGGTGCCCGTGGAGCGGGAGAGCCTCGGCGCCACGGGTACGTTCATCCGCAACTTCATCGACGACCAGGGCAACGTGCAGGCGCTGTCCTTCGCCAGCTACGAGACGCGCTGGTGGATTCTCGACGACCGGCGCCACCTCTTCGCCGAGGTGACCGAGTACCAGCGCGACACGGTGGAGAGCCTGGTGACCACCGGCATCGTGCAGGGTGACCAGAACCGCAATGGCGTCTTTGGCGCGCGCATCGCCGGCAACACGGTGCCGCTCATCAACCCGGGCAAGCCCGAGGAGAGCTACCTGGTGGCGCGCCTGCGCGGGTCCATGGGGGGCCAGCCGGTGCCCGGCACGCGCATGCCGCTGGCCAACCAGCCGCCCAACGTGCAGGACATGCTGGCGTTGATGTGCCTCATCGAGGGACTGGATCCGACGGCCACGCAGTGGAACCTGTCCTCGGCCATCGACTACAACAAGTGCTCGTACTCGGCGGACCCGTCGGCCCTGAGCCTCGCGGGCACCGGGGACACGTGGAGCGGGCGCGTGCTGCCGCTGCTCCAGTCCAACTGCGGTGGCTGCCACGGCGGTGACAACCCGCAGGCGGGGTTGAACCTGCTCGGCACCGCGCACGACGTCTACCAGCGCCTGGTGCTGAAGCCCTCGAGCCAGAATCCCGCGCTCAACCTCATCCAGCCCGGCAGCCTGGACAAGAGCTACCTGTACCTCAAGCTCACGGGCGACGGCAGCATCATCGGCAGCCGCATGCCCATCAACCCGCTCAACGGGAACGCCGCGCTGCCCGACGCGGATCGCCAGTCCATCGAGAACTGGATCTTCGTCGCCGGAGCGGCGGAGAACTGACGCCGAGGAATCGTCCGCGGGTGGGCTTCCTCACCGCCCGCGGACGTTGCCGCCGAGCGCCATGGCCGAGCCGACGAAGGGGAGCACCCGCGTGTATCCCTTTGGAGGAGGCAGCTCGGTGGTGCTGGCGGTGCCGAACTGGGTGATTCCCTCGGGTATCAGCCGCGCGAGGTTCCAGGTCTTGCCGCCGTGCGTGAAGTCCACGCTGGAGCGCAGCGCCGCCGAGAACAGGTTGCTCGCGAGCGGCCCCACGGACGTTCCCACGGCGGTGTAGAGGCGCTCGAAGGTGGCGATGGGCTCGCCCTGGGAGAACGTCTCCGGACGCGAGAAGTCACCGCGAGGCTCGCGCTGGAGGTACAGCGTGAAGCGGCCCGTGGCGTCGAGCGACACCGAGAGGTCTCCGTTCTGGATGGTCTGAACGGTGAAGGGCTCGGCGCGGAAGGTGAAGAAGGCGGTGGCCTCGCCAGGAGGGCCGTCGAAGAGGGGTGAGATGCCCCCGAGGTGGGCGAAGTAGCCCACGTCCCGCACCTTGCCGTCCTGCGACTCGTAGAAGCGCCCGATGGCGTACCAGACGACGCCCGCGATGGGATGGAAGTTCATACACCACACCTATCAGCAACCACTTCTCCATGCTTGGAGTGGAGGTTGCCCGCGCGGTTTCACTTGTCACTGGTGACGAGCGGAATGCGTCCGCGCGGTTTCACTTGTCACCGGTGACAAGCGGAATGCGTTCGCGCGGTTTCACTTGTCACCGGTGACAAGCGGAATGCGTCCGCGCGGTTTCACTTGTCACCGGTGACAAGTGGAACGTGGACTGTCTCGTTTCTCGGACGGTGTCTCTGGGGGATGGGACGCTTCTGCGGGCACCCCGCTCGTAAGTGAGCGAATCCACGTGGTGAATTCCCTGGCCCGGTATGTGCCATGCGTTCGAGCAGCCGCGGCGCTCCGTCGCGGCTTCTCCATCCTCACTGGGGGGAATCATGGAAACGAACGCAAGCAGCAGGTTTTCCGGTTGGACCATCGAGCAGGCGCGGGACTCCATCCGCGCGCACCTGAAGGAGGGGAACGCCGGGCACTACAACATCGGTTGCCTCTACAACTACGTCGTGGACCACAAGCTGGCGGAAGAGAAGAAATACGAGAACGCCCAGGCGTACTTCAGCCAGCACATCCAGGAACTCTCGCAGTCCACCTTGAGCCGGTACGGCGCCGTGGCTCGGGAGTTCACCGAGGAGGCGTGCCGGGCGCATGGGGTGATGAAGCTGCTCACGCTGCGTGCCTACGCGAAGGAGGCCGACCTCCCGCTTTCGGCTGGCGGGCCGGACTCGATGCTCATCGACGTCCCCCAGGAGAGCGGGGCCGTGGCGCAGAAGCCCTTCGCCGAGTGCAGCCTGGAGGAGCTGCGGCAGGCCGTGAAGCACAAGCGGAAGCCGTCCCGGGTGACCATGCCCGCCACGGATGCCGCCCGCATCCAGTTCATGCGCGACAGCTTCTCGCGGCACTTCGCCAAGGGCGCTCGCGTGGAGCTCAAGACGAGCGTCCTGCGCGGCAAGACGCTCCTCACCATCCAGGGCGTGCCGCTGGAGGAGATGGAGCGGCTCATGGAGGCGCTCATGGATGGCTTCCAGCCCCAGCTCGTGCGCTCGGCGGGGTGAGAGCGTCGCTCGTGAGCCTGACTCGCTATTCCCCCTCGTCCACCGCGAGTTTCACGGCTGGTAGCGTTGGATGCGGGCCTCGGGCACGCGCTGGGCCAGGCGCTCCATGGTGCTCGCCACCTCGGTGAGGACGCGCTCCTTGTCGAGGGTGAGCAGTCGGCGCTCGCGCAGGATGACGCGGCCGTCCACCATGACGGTATCCACGTCGCTGGCGCGAGCGCTGTACACCAGCCCGGCGGTGAGGTTGTGGGGCGGCTGCCAGTGGGCGCCTCGGGTGTCCACGAGGATGAGGTCCGCCTGGTAGCCGGGCGCGAGCGTGCCGATGCGCTCTCCCAGGCCCAGCGCCGTCGCGCTGCCTCGCGTGGCGATGTCGAGCGCCTCGGGAATCGGCATCACCTCGGGGTCCATCGCCTCGTGCTTCTGCATCAGCGTCATGAGGCGCAGGCTCTCGAAAATGTCCAAGGTGTTGTTGCTGACCGCGCCGTCGGTGGCCAGGCCCACCGCGACTCCCGCCTTGCGCAAGGCTCGGATGGGGGTGATGCCCATGCCCAGCTTGAGGTACGTCTTCGGCGCGTGGGCGATGCCCACGGTCGCCCGGTGGCGGGCGAGCAGTTCGATATCCTGGGGCAGCAGGCCGCAGCCATGGGCAATCAGGGCGGGCACGCTGAGGACGCCGGTGTCCCTGAGCACCTGGATGGGCGTCAGTCCCCGCTTCGCCATGCTGGCGTTCGTCTGGTTCATCTCCTCGGCGGCGTGGATGTGGATGCCGATGCCGAGCCGGTTGGCGTGCCCGACCGCGGCGCGCAGGAACCCGTCATCGCAGGTGTAGGGCGCGTGCGGGGCCATGCAGGTGGTGATGCGGCCACTCGCACCGCCCTTCCAGCGCTCGGCGAAGGCGGCCGTCTCGGCGAGCGCGGGGTAGCCGCGGCTGGAGAACACGGCCTGTCCCAGGTGGGCCCGGGTGCCGGCCTCCTCGACGGCTCGCGCCACCTGGTCCATGAAGAAGTAGTGGTCGGCCACCGTGGTGACGCCACCTTCAATCATCTCCGATGAGGCCCAGGAGCGCGCCCCAGTAGACGTCCGTCTCGGTGAGGTTGCTCTCCAGCGGCCAGATGAACTCGTTGAACCAGCGCTCGATGGGCACGTCCTCGGCCAGCCCCCGGAAGAGCACCATGGGCACGTGGGCGTGGGTGTTGATGAGCCCGGGCATGGCGAGCATCCGTTTCCCCTCGAGCACCGTGGTGCCAGGTTCGGGCGGGCGCCCGGTGGGGCGGATTTCGGCGATCCGGTTGCCGCGGACGAGGATGTCCTGGTGGCGAGCGAGGGTGAGCGCTCCGCTCGCGTCGGGGACGAGCGCGTGACAATCGCGGATGCAGGTATCCGTCATCGGGGGGCCTCTCGTATCTCGGCCCGTGAACGCCGAGCGGGTGGTGGGTCTTCGCGCGCCGAGTGTAGGCACGTCCGCTCGCGAGGGGCTGCCCCTCATGCCTGGCTGCTCTCCACCCGTCGGGCTTTTGTGCCCAGAGTGAATGGCAGGGCAGGGGGGCCCAGGTTAGATTGCAGGCGCCGTGCCTGAGAACCACCTATCTCCCGATTCCGCCCTCGATGGGGGCGACAAAACCGTCATCCGCCCCTCGGGTGCCCCCGTCACCCAGGAGGGCTCGCCCCTCTTCGCCGGGCGCTACGCCCTGCTACGCATGCTCGGCCGGGGCGGCATGGGCACCGTGTATGAGGCGCGCGACAGCCTCGTGGGCGACGTGGTCGCTCTCAAGACGCTGGAGCTCGGCAAGGACGCCAGCCCGGACGCGCTCGAGCGCTTCAGCCGCGAGGTGCGCCTCGCCCGTCGCATCACCCACCCCCACGTGGCGCGGATGCATGACCTGGGCACCCACGAGGGCCAGTCCTTCCTCACCATGGAGTTCGTGGAGGGGGAGGACCTCCGGACGCTGCTCGCTCGCGAGCGCCCGCTGACGCCGCCTCGGGCCGCGCGCATCGCCCTGGCCGTCTGCGAGGGGCTGGCCGCGGCCCATGCCGCTGGCGTGGTGCACAGGGACCTCAAGCCGGCCAATGTCCTCGTCGAGAAGGGCGGCCGCGTGGTGCTCACCGACTTCGGCATCGCCCGTGCGGTGGCGGGGGAGGTCGCCTCGCGCACCATGGGCACCGTCGGCACGCCCATGTACATGGCGCCGGAGCAGGTGTCGGGTGACCCGGTGGACGCGCGCGCGGACCTCTACGCGGTGGGGCTGCTGCTGCACGAGATGCTCACCGGCGAGGCCCCCTTCACCGGGGACACCCCGTGGGCCGCCGCCATGGCCCGCCTGCGTCAGCCCCCGCCGGACCTGCGCCAGCGTGCCTCCATCCCGGTGCCTCTCGCCGAGGTGGTCCACCACTGCCTCGCCCGCTCCCCGGAGGAGCGGCCGACGAGTGCGCTCGAAGTGGCCGGGGCGCTGCGGCAGTGGCTGGTCAGTGTCGGGGAGCCCACCCTGTCGGCCCCGCATGCCACCCCCGGGCCCATGACGGACTCGCATACCCCCGCGCCCGCCACGTCGACCACGAGCGGCACGCCGCGCACCTCCACCACTCCGGCGGAGAAGCAGGGCGTGGCGCTGCTGCCGCTGCGCTTCCAGGGCCCTCGCGAGCACGAGTACCTCGGGGAGACGCTGTCCGAGGCCCTCATCGACCAGCTCTCCCGCGTGCGCGGGCTGCGCGTGCCCGGCAGCGGGGTCATGGCGCGCTTCCGCGACGAGAGAGATCCCCGGACGGTGGGGCGCGAGCTCGGGGCGCGGACGGTGGTGGACGGGACAGTGCAGTGCGCGGGCGCGATGACACGGGTCTCCGTGCGGCTGCTCGAGGTCCAGTCCGGCACCCAGCTCTGGAGCGGTCGGTTCGAGTACGCCTCCAACGATGCCTTCGAGCTGCAGGACCGGCTGGTGCCGCGCATCGCCGAGGAGCTGCGCGGAGAGGTCATCCTCTCGGCCTGGCGCGCGAACACCCCGCCCGAGGCACTGGAGCAGTACCGCCAGGCGAGCACCCAGTTGTATGCGGTGTTCCGGGGAGGGCACGACGGGGAGCCGCTGGCCCTGCTCGACTCGTGCTTGGAGCAGGCGCCGGACTTCTTGCCGGCCCTGGCGCTGCATGCCATCGCCAGCCTGCGCGTGATGTTCATGTGGGAGAAGAACCCCGCGCGCGACCCCGCCGCGGCCGCGCGCGCCAGCGTCGAGCGGGCCCTGCGCCTGGCGCCGGATATGGCGGATACGCACCTGGCTCGGGCGATGCTCGCCGCCCAGGAGAATGACTGGCGCACGGCGGTCAGGTCCCTGCGGATGGCCCTGGACATCGCGCCCAGCCACGCTCCGTCGCTGCAGTACCTGGGCAACATCCAGTGCGAGGCGGGACGCGCGGACGAGGGGCTTGTGCGGCTGCGCCTGGCCTATGACCTGTCGCCCGCCCTGGTGACGGCGCTGTTCGAGCTCGCCCGCTGCAGCGCGCTGCGCGGGCAGATGGATGATTACCGGTGGGCGATTGAGCGGCTGGCCGCGTCGCCGACGCACAGCGCCGTGGCACGGTCCCTGCGAGGGCGTGTCGCCGCGTGGAACCGGGATGTGGAGGAGCTGCGGCGGTGTCGGGCCGCGGCGGCCGATGAGTCGGACTTCATCTCCCGACTGGTGGGTCGCTATGCCGCCGCGGCGCTTGGCGAGGTGCCGGTGAGCGAGCTGTTCCCCATGTTCGACAAGGCGCTCTCCCAGACGGAGAGCCCACGGTTCATCTCGATGATGTGCCAGATCGCCACGGAGATTCTGTGCCTCTGCGGTGAACCGGAGAAGGCGCTGGAGTACTTCCAGCGGGCCGCGGACACGGCGCTCATCGACCTGGAGTGGATAGACCGCTGCCCGGCGCTCCAGTCGCTGAGGGCGCTGCCGGGCTTCACGGAGGGGCGACGCAAGGTGCGCGCCCGGGTCGAGGCCATCTGGATGGGGTGAGCGGGGGACGGACCCTCACCCCTCGCGCTTCATCCTCGCCACCAGGCCGCGCGCCACGCGGAAGCTGTTGGCGACGATGGTGAGCGTGGAGGGCACGCTGCCCGCGGTGGGCATGAAGCTGCCGTCCACCACGTAGAGGTTGGGCACCTCGTGGGCCCGGCAGTCCTTGTCCAGCACCGAGGTGGCCGGGTCGTTCCCGAAGCGGCAGGTGCCGTGCTGGAGGATGGTCGTCTCGCCGGCGACGCCCACGCGCTGCACGTCGTCCGGGTCGAGCCGCATCAGGATTTCCTCGCCCCGCTCCACGAGGAAGCGCGTGGCGGCGAAGTCCATGGGGTGCCGGTCCATCGTGATGGCGGCCACCGGGAGCCCGTACTTGTCCTTCACCGAGGGCTCCACCGTCACGTAGGTGCCCGGGGTGGGGAGGAACTCGCCATACACCTCGAACTGGAGGATGCGCGAGTCCCGGTATGCGCGCATCCGGTCCTTCAGCGCCTTGCCGAAGACGGCGCCCTTGCCGCTGCCCGCGAGCCCCACCGCCGCGAAGATGGGGTTGGGGTGCGTCCACATGAAGCCGAGCGTCCCGCCCTTGCGGAAGCCGAAGCGCTCGTCCGGCATGAGGTAGAAGTCCTGCACGCTCCGGTTCACGAAGGGCGCCGGGTCCGTCAGCCATGGCCGGGCCGCGCGCTGCTTCGACACGCGGAAGGTGGCGCGCGACTCGCCGAACGAGCTGAAGAGGAGATTCCTCCCCACCAGCCCGCTGCCGTTGGCCAGTCCCCGGGGGAAGCGGTTGGACACCGAGTTGAGCAGCAGCCGCGCGCTCTCCACCGCCGTGCAGGACACCACCACCATGCGGGCCGGCTGCTCCTGCTCCACCCCGTCCGCGTCCAGGTACACCACGCTCCGGGCCCGGCCCTCCTTGTCCACCTCCACCGAGCGCGCCATGCATCGCGGGCGCAGCTCCACGTTCCCCGTGGCCAGCGCCGCGGGGATGAGGCTCGCGTTGGTGCCGCTCTTGGCGCCCATCTCGCAGCCGTAGCTGCCGCACAGCGCGCAGTAGGCGCACCCCGCGCGGCCCCGGTACGGCCGGCTGATGATGCCGCGTGCCGTGGGCAAGGCTGTGCCAGCTCATCTCCTCGCAGACGCGGTCCAGCTCCCGGGCGATGGGGTGTACGTCCAGAGGTGGCAGCGGGTACGGCCCGTTGCGCGGCTCGGCGAAGGGGTGGGGCACGGCCTCGCCGGACACGCCCAGCTCCGCCTCGGCCACGTCGTAGAAGGGCGCCAGCTCCTCGTAGGAGATGGGCCAGTCCGCGAGCGTGCTGCCCTTCACCGCCCCGAGCGTCGAGCGCAGCCGGAAGTCCACCGGCTTGAGCCGGTAGAAGTAGCCGCTCATGTGCACCGTGCCGCCGCCCACGCAGTTGGCCGTCCACGCGGAGTTGGTGCGCTCGTAGCGGCCCGCCGCGCCCTGGCGCAGCAGGTGCGGCTCCTCCCAGGGCAGCGGCATGAAGAAGTTGCGGCGGCTGTTGAGAATCTCGTCGTGGATGAAGTCCTGGGGCTGGTAGTGCGCCCCCTTCTCCAGCACCACCACCTTGAAGCCGGCGCGCCCCAGCTCCAGGGCCATGGGCGCTCCGCCCGCGCCGCTGCCGATGATGCAGACGTCCACCGGCTCCTTGCTCACGGGTGCCTCCCGCACGTCTTCAAGCACTTCATGCCGTCGTGGCCCTCGGGCGGGGCACGACGCCACCGTGCCCACCGTGTCGAAGCCCACCAGCTTCCAGCCCACCTGCTCCTTGTTGCCGCCGTAGGAGGGGTCTCCGAGGAAGCCCTCCAGCGTCAGCACCGTCAGCAGCTCGAAGAAGTGCGCCTCGCCGCTGCCGGCCGGGCTGTCCTTGAAGATGCCGAGCAGCTCGTCCTGCTGGGCGGGCGTGGCCTGGGCGAACCCCACCTGGAACATCCTCCGCGAGCGCCGCTCCAGCGCGGCCATGCCCGAGACGAAGTCGTGGCGCATCTGCTTCAGCTCCGACGTCTGGAGCATCCGGTCGATGTAGACGGGCACGTTCGCGTCCTGGGCGCCGGGATCCTCGTCTCGCGGGAGGATGCGCTCGCAGGCGGCGGCCACCAGGGCGTACTCGGCCTCGGTGAAGGTGAGGTGGGGCGAGTCGAGTGCCGTGGGGGCCTGGGCCTCGGGGGGCGCGGAGGACGCGCCGCACTTGGCGCAGCCACCGCTGCCGAGCAGCACCACGCCACCGCCGAAGAAGGTCAGCCGCTGGAGGAAGGAACGCCGGTCCATGAGGGCTCCAGCCTAGGATGCTCCCCTCGTCTTGGAAACAGCGCGTAGGATGGAAGGCCTTTCACGGGTTGAAACCAAGGAGACGCTCCATGAGACGGCAGGGATGGGCGCTGGGTCTGGCGCTCGCGTTGGCGTGTACCGAGGAGACGCACCGCCCCGACGCGGGGACGGATGCCGGCGGCACTGACTCGCCCAACGAGCTGTCCCCCTTCACGCGCAGTGTGCTCGACGCGACGGCCACGGAGCGGCAGGCGCTCGCGCTCGCGGTGGGGCCGCAGGACCAGGTGGGCGTGGTCTACTTCAGTCGGGTGGGGGAGAAGGACTACGAGCTCCGCTTCGTCGAGTGGAAGAGCGGCCAGGCCACCCAGCCCGAGCGCGTGGCCACGGTGCAGAAGGTGTACGGCGTCTCGGTGGCGTACGACTCGGCGGGGAAGGCGGCGGTGAGCTACCTCGGGGGGGGAGATGACACCACCGTGGGCTGGGCGCAGAGCGACCTGGCCGTGTCGTACCGCGACGCGCCCGGGAGCTGGACGGAGCAGGTCCCCGTGCGCCGCGGCAACGAGGCCGTCGCCGGCAACGCCCTGGCGGACTCGGGCTTCCTGGTGGGCATCAACCCCGCCATCGTCTTCGACGGGACGAAGGCCTACGTGGCGTACCGCGACTGCCATAACGGGCAGTTCGGCAGGCAGGACTACGAGTCGAGCGACCTCGAGCTGGCCGAGGGCGGGCCGACGAGCTGGGCGAAGCGGGTCCTGGCCATGTCGGGCGACACCAAGTCGGCTTATGGCGGCCACATCTCCATGGTGCTGGGCGCGGACCGGCAGCCGGCGCTGATCCACGACCAGGTGCCGGACAGCGCGAGCGGGACGGGCCACGACCTCCTCTTCCAGCGGCGCAAGACGGACGGCACCTGGACGACGCCGCTGAAGGTGCAGACGGTCTACGACACGCAGCTCGGCGGGAGCCTCGCGTGGGACAGCGTGGTCGGCTACGGCGTGGCGGTGGTGGACCGCACGGACAACGAGCTCACCTATATCTCCTCGAAGGACGGCCTCACCTGGTCGAGCGCGAACCCGGTGTTCCAGTCGGGCGCGGGCGGCTGGTACCCGTCGCTGGCCTTCGACCCGGTGCACCACGAGCCGCACATCGTCTTCTACATCTGCTCCAACAACGCGAGCGCCAACGAGCAGGGGTGCGATCCACGCGTGGACGAGCTGCGCATCTCCGCGTTCGTCGAGCAGAACTGGCAGGACGTGCTGGTGGACGCCGCGGGCGGCTGGGGGCCGAAGCTGGCCTTCCTGTCCACGGGCAAGCGGGTGGTGGCCTACCGGGACGTGGACACGGGCGCGGTGAAGCTGGCGGTGGAGCCGTGAGAGGAGTGGCGCGGGTGCTGGTGGCGGTAGGGCTGGCCGGCGCGCTGGTGGGGGTGGGGCTGGTGGGGTGTGGGGCGGACAACTCGCTGTCGGGCAGTGTGGGCGAGCTCTTCCCGCTGGAGGTGTCTCGGGTGGAGGTGCAGCGCAACGCCGAGGCGCTGCAGGTGAGCTACTACCGCAGCACCGCCACGGACGTGGACCTGGTGGTGCGGCTGAGCGTGGACACGGCGGGGCTGGAGCTGAAGCCGGGGAAGACGGTGGACCTGGCGGGGCAGGCCCCCAGTGGGCACGCGCGGACGACGGTGGTGCACCTGGCCGCGGGCGAGCCGGCGCGCGTCCTCGCGCCGGTGGAGAAGGGCGACCTGGTGCTGGACGAGGGCGGCAACCCGGGCGAGCCGACGCGCGGGGACTTCTCGCTGTCCTTCCAGAAGGGCGAGGGCTACGGCGCGGGCCGCAACCTCAACGGCCGCTTCTCGGCGATGGCGGCGGACGCGGGCTTCGGCCCCGAGCCGCCGCCGTGACGTCACCGACAACGTCCCCCTGCGCCTGGGCGAGGACTACGCCCCTACATTGGGCAACTTTCTCGAGTCGACGCGCACCGGGCCCTTTGGCGACGCGCGCCCGGGTGGACACCCTCGTTTGTCAAGACGATATCCGGGGATTGCCCGGAAGTTCTCCTTGATGATTGATTTCATTTTCCCGGCATCCCCGGTGTAAAAATTTAATGCCCGCAATGCTCGTTGTCCGGACATTGGCGGGAGCGCCGAGAACATCAGGCGACGGGTCAGACCCGGTCGCCATGGTCGCAGAGCTTCTTCGGTAGGGAGCGATGCGTCTGAACGAAAGGGGAGGGGGTACTGATGCAGCCTGATACCCACAGCCGTCACGGGATTCGCCATCGGATGCTGCTGGTCATGAGTGTCCTGCTGGTCGCGGCCTGCGGCGTCGAGATGCCGTCGGAGGAGACCCAGGGCGTGGCGCCGGAGCAATCCGTGGCGCCCTCGGCCATCAGCCTGCGGCCGCAGGGACTGGGCAGCACCAACAAGGTGCTCATCCTGGCCAGTACGGTCTTCTCGGGCCAGAGCAGCCTCGAGGCGCAAGCCGCGACGGCCCTGGGCTATACGGTGGATGTCGTCACGGACGCGGCCTGGGCCGCGAAGAGCTCGGCGGACTTCGCCAGCTATCGCGCCATCATCCTGGGCGACCCCGGCTGTGCCTCCAGCCGCTTGCTGCTCAAGGCGGCGGTGAACACCCGCGACGTGTGGGGCCCGGTCGTCGACGGTAACGTCATCGTCGTGGGCACGGACCCCGTGTTGCACATGAACCCGAAACAGCAGGGGGACAAGGTAGCGCCGGTTCTCAACAACGCCATCAAGTTCGCCACTGCTCAGGAGGGCAAGACGGGCGCCTACATCAGCCTGAGCTGCTACTACCACGCCACCGCGTCGCGCACGGTGGTGCCCGTGCTCGAGCCGTTCGGTTACTTCACCGTGACGGGCGTGGGCTGCAACAACGACGCCCACATCGTTGCCTCCCACGAGGCCCTCTCGGGCCTGTCGGACGGCTTGCTCTCCGAGTGGAACTGCTCGGTTCACGAGGCCTTCGACACCTACCCGGCCGCCAACTTCACCCCGCTCGTGATTGCCCGAGACCCCGCCTCCGGCTCGCGCCTGTCGGGCTCGCAGGAGTTCGCGGACGGCTCGCACGGCGTGCCCTACATCCTGGTCCGCGGCGCGGTGCCCGTGCGCTGTGGCGACGGCATCCTGCAGTACCCCGAGGAATGCGACACCGGCACCAGCAACGGCGTGCCGGGTTCCCTCTGCTCCTCCGTGTGCCGCCTGCACTGGTGCGGTGACGGCGTGGTGGACTCCGGCGAGGAGTGCGACACCGGCGCCAGCAACGGCTCCGGCTCCTGCAGCGCTTCCTGCAAGGCCGTGGTCCTCAACCGTGCTCCGGTGGCCCAGTGCAAGGACCTGACCCTGTCGGCCGACTCCACCTGCGGCGCCTCCGGCTCCGTGAACAACGGCTCGTATGATCCGGACGGGGACCTGGTGGGCTGCGAGCAGTCGCAGAGCACCTTCGGCTTGGGCTCCACCACCGTGACGCTGCGCTGCGTGGACGCGACGGGCCTGCAGTCCACCTGCACCGCGACGGTATCGGTCGCCGACGTCACGCCTCCGTCCATCACCTGCCCGGCCGACATCGTCGCCGAGTGCGTGGAGCGTCGTGCCACCGTCAGCGTGCCTACCTCGAGCATCGCCGACAACTGCGCCGCGGTCGTGGGCGGTCCCAAGGGTGCGCTCACCTTCCCGGTGGGCACCACCCCGGTGACGCACGTCGCCCAGGACGACGCCGACAACAACGCGGCCTGCACCTTCAACGTGACGGTGGCCGACACCCAGGCCCCCGTGGTGTCGCTGGTGGGCTACTCCACGGTGAGCCAGACGTGCCGCACGCCGTACGTTGAGACGGGCGCCAACGCCAGCGACAGTTGCTTCGGTGACCTGAGCGCCGCGGTGACCGTCTCCGGCTCCGTCAACACCCACGTGCCGGGCACCTACACCCTCACCTACTCGGTGACGGACGGCTCCGGCAACGTGGGCAGCGCCACCCGCACGGTGGTCGTCGTTCCGGGCGCCGATGGCACCTGCGAGGACCGGGGCGGCGGTTGGATCCTCACCGGCAGCATGGCCCTGCCGCGGCTGCTGCACACCGCCACCCTGCTGGACGACGGCCGGGTGCTGGTGGCCGGTGGCTTCAACGTCACCTCCGAGCTGTACAACCCGGAGACCAAGACCTGGTCCGCCACGGGCAACAACCTCGGCACCCACCGCGGTCACACGGCCACCAGGCTGCAGGATGGCCGGGTGCTCATCGCGGGTGGTGGCGAGTGCCCCATCACCAACGCCACCGCCGAGCTGTACTTCCCGGCGCTGGGCAAGTGGAAGCCGGCGGGCGTGCTCAACACCCAGCGCTACTACCACGCCGCGGTCCTGCTGCCTGATGGCAAGGTCCTGGTGACGGGTGGTGCCACCAGCGAGTACGACGGCGGCGTGCTGGCCTCGTCCGAGCTGTATGACCCGGCCACCGGCAAGTGGTCGTACACCGGCAGCCTGAACACGGCCCGCCGCAACCACACCATCACCCTGCTGCCCAACGGCAAGGTGCTGGTGACGGGTGGCAGCGATGCCTCGGAGAACGTGCTGCATGCCTCCGCGGAGCTCTACGACCCGGCCACCGGGACGTGGACGGCCGTGGCGAGCATGGGCACGGGCCGCAGCTACCACACGGCCACCCTGCTGCCCAACGGCAAGGTGCTCGTGGCGGGTGGCTCGGACATCGACCCGGTCCGCAGCGCCTCGGCCGAGCTGTATGACCCGGCCACCGACACCTGGTCGGCCACGGGCAGCCTGCTGGCTCCTCGCCGGTTCCACACCGCCAACCTGCTGCCCGACGGCCGGGTACTGGTGGCGGGCGGCTACCACCAGTACCCGGGCATCATGACCGAGTCCGAGTTGTATGACCCGGCCACGGGCCAGTGGAGCGTCACGGCGGCGATGAACGTGGACCGCTACAAGCACACCACCACCACCCTGCTCAACAACGGCACGGTGCTCGCGGTGGGCGGCGTGAGCAACAACGACCAGGCCTCGGCGGAGTACTACGACCTGAACGAGCTGTAGGCGTCAGGGTCCCCGGCTGAGGGGCAGGGAGGGCGGCGCGTGTCGCCCTCCCGGTGGTGCAATGCGGAGCCTTCCGGGGTTTCATGCAGGGGGCGCGAGGTGCTCGGGGCAACCCGAGGCCCGCGCCCCCTGTTCTTTTGGGTGCGCGTGTGGAGAGGCGCACTCCTGTTGAAGGGAGAGCCGCGGATGTCTCATCGGTGTGCGGAGTGGTTGTGGCCCCTGGCGCTCGCGCTGGCGGGCGGGAGTGCCGGCCCGGCCCTGGCGGGCACCCCGGCTCCCGGGTGTCGTCCCCCGTCGGTCATCAAGGACCTGCGGCCCGGGGTGGACAGCGGCTCGCCCTCTTCCTTCGCGCGTGTTGGGGAGACGCTCTATTTCGTGGCGGACGACGGCGACCACGGCGCCGAGCTGTGGAAGAGCGATGGGACGGCGGCGGGCACGGTACTCTTCAAGGACATCAATGCCGGGGTGCCGCCCTCGTGGCCCTGGCTCCTGACGCCCCTGGGGGAGAAACTCCTCTTCGTCGCGGACGACGGCTACACCGGCGCCGAGCTGTGGATGTCCGACGGCACGGCGACGGGCACGCTGCTGCTCCGGGAGATTGCCGGGGACCGTGAGGGCGCAGGCATCACGGACATGGTCACCCTGGGAGGCAAGGCCTACTTCAACGCCGCGGACCACGTGGCGGGCCGCGAGCTGTGGGTGAGCGACGGGACGTTCAGCGGAACGAAGCGCGTCAAGGACATCGCTCCCGGTGTCGAGAGCTCCCTCAGTGCCGGGTCGCTGACGGTGGTGGGCGACACCCTCTTCTTCGCCGCCGCCAACAACCGCGATGTCGGCTTCGAGCTGTGGAAGAGCGACGGCACGGAAGCGGGCACGGTGCTCGTCAAGGACATCGCGACGGGCACGTACTCCAACTGCCAATATCGGCCAGATGACGGTGGTGGGCAGCACGCTCTTCTTCACGGCCAACGACGGCACCACCTCGGACGGCCTCTGGAAGAGCGATGGCTCTGCGGCGGGCACGGTGCCCGTCAAGGCCCCTGCCCGGGAGACCTTCCCCCCCTCGCCCGCGAGCCTGACGGCCGTGGGCGGCAAGCTCTTCTTCCGTCTGGACGACGAGGTCCACGGCCCCGAGCTGTGGGTGAGCGACGGCTCGGAGCTGGGCACGAAGCTGCTCAAGGACATCCGTACCGGCACCGAGGGCTCGCTCCCGGATGACCTCACCGACGTGGGCGGGACGCTCTACTTCACCGCCAATGATGGCAGCAGCGGCACCGAGCTATGGAAGAGCGACGGCACGCCGGAGGGCACGGTGCGCGTCAAGGACCTCGTCGCGGGGATCGACGGCTCGTCGCCCCAGGGGCTGACGGCTGGAGGCGCGCTGCTCTTCTTCGTGGCGAACGACGGCACCGGGCTCAAGCTGTGGATGAGCAACGGGACGGAGGTGGGCACCCGGCTGGTGGAGCCGAGCACCGCGGCGCTCGGGCCGCGGGCGCTGACGTTCACGGGAGGCACCCTCTACTACTCCGCCGAGGAGGCGGGCTCGGGGCGCGAGCTGTACGCGGTGTACCCGGCCTACTTCGGCGACTGCACGCCGCCGGTCATCACCACCTGCCCGGCGGGTGTGACGGTGGAGGCCACGAAGCCCGCGGGCGCGGATGTGAGCTACTCCGCGGCGAAGGCCACCGACGACTCGGGGACGCCTCCCACCGTGAGCTACAGCCACCCGCGCGGGAGCACCTTCCCCGTGGGTGACAACACGGTGACCGTCACGGCCACCGACGCCGCGGGCAACTCCGACACCTGCTCCTTCATCGTGGCGGTGAAGGACAGCAAGGCCCCCACCATCACCTGCCCGGCGAACATGGTGCGCTCCGCCACCGGCGAGGATGGGGTGGTGGTCGACTACCCGGCGGCGCAGGCGACGGACACCATCTCGTCGGTCACTCTCAGCTACACCACCCCGTCGGGTAGCAAGTTCCCCGTGGGCGACCACCGGGTGCAGGTCACCGCGAGTGACGCCTCGGGCAATACGGCGAGCTGCACCTTCGACGTGAAGGTGAACGCCGCCTCGGGCGGGGACTCCGGGTGTGGCTGCACCTCGGGCTTCGCGGCGGATGCGCCCTGGCTGCTGCTGGGCCTGTTCGCTCCGCTGATGGCTCGGCGCCGCCGGTCCTCCCGGTAGCCGCTCCGGCGGTATCACCCGGGTGCCCTGTCTTGCTCCGGGCGCCCGGGTGATACCGTGAGACACGGGGCAGGTACGGAGTCCGCGCATGGAATTGACGGGAACCCAGCAGACACGGCTGTCCGAGGCGCTCCTCAGCGCCTTTCCCCGCGTGGAGCTGCTGCGGCGCATGGTCCGGTTCAAGCTGAACCGGAACCTGGACGACTTCACGGACGGGCCGCTGCGGGACCGGGTGTTCCAGCTCCTCCAGGAGGCCGAGCGCGAGGGGTGGTCCCACGAGTTCATCCAGGGGGCCTTCCAGGACACTCCCGGCAACCCCCGGCTCAAGGCCTTCGTCCAGGAGTACTCGGCCTCCATCCAGCGCGAGGCCCCGGGCCCGAAGCTCGAGAAGATCGTCATCGACACCAACACCTTCCTCGACCCCGTCCGCTGGCGCGAGCGGCTCGAGGCCATCGAGCGGCAGGTGTGCCGGGTGGAGCTCGCGGGCAGGGCGGCGGGGACGGGCTTCCTGGTGGCTCCCGACGTCGTGCTCACCAACCACCACGTGGTGCATCAGGTGCTCAAGGGGACGGTGTCTTCGGAGCTCGTGGGGCTGCGCTTCGACTACAAGCGCCTGGAGGACGGCTCCGAGCTGGAGGGCAAGGTGTATGGGCTGGCGCAGGACTGGCTGCTCGCTTCCAGCCCGCATAGCGCGGTCGACTTGATGAACCCCAAGCCGCACGAGGCGACGACGGAGGAGCTGGACTACGCCCTGCTGCGGGTGAAGGGACAGCCGGGCAACGAGTCCGTCGAGGGGCCGCGGACCCGTGGGTGGATTCAGGTCCCCGCCGACGCGTACGCCTTCCCGCCCGGGTCGCCGATCATCATCGTCCAGCACCCACAGGGCGACCGGCTGCGACTGGCCATCGAGACGAACGGCATCATCGGGATGAACACGGCCCGGACCCGGGTGACGTACCGGACCAACACCCTGGGGGGCTCGTCCGGCTCGCCCTGCTTCAACCAGGACTGGACGCTGGTGGCGCTCCACCACAGTGGAGACCCGGGCTTCTCCGCCCAGTACAACGAGGGCATCCCCATCGCCACCCTCCGCGCCCACCTGCCGGCCGCGGTGCGCGGGCAGCTCGGTGGGGCCTGAGTCACTCCCCCTCGCTCTGCACCAGCCCGTACTTGTGCAGCAGCGAGTAGAGGTGCTTGCGGTCCAGCTCGGCCTCGCGCGCGGCTCGGGCGATGTTGCCCTTGGTTCGGGCGAGCAGCCGGGTGAGGTACTCGCGCTCGAAGGCGCGCACCAGCTCGTCCTTGCACTCCTTGAAAGGGCCCGCGTAGCCCACCGTCAGGCACTCGCCCGCGGGGGCCGGGGGCTCGGGCGGGGACTCGCGCAGCAGCCCGTCCGCGGCCAGCTCGGGAATGTCCGCCATGTGCCGGGCGCGCTCGATGGCGTTGCGCAGCTCTCGCACGTTGCCCGGCCAGGTGTGCCCGAGGAACTGCTCGCGCGCCTTCTCCGGCAACCGCGTCCACATCCCCTGGCCCCCGAAGGCATCCACCAGCAGCGGCAGGTCCTCCTTGCGATCTCTCAGCGAGGGCAGGTTCACGGTGAAGACGGACAGCCGGAAGTACAGGTCCTCGCGGAAGCGGCCCGCCTGCGTCTCGGCCCACAGGTCCTTCTTGCTGGCCACGACGATGCGCGCGTCGAAGGACACCGGCGCCGAGGCCCCGAGTCGGTGGAACTCCCGGTCCTCGAGGGCCCGCAGCAGCTTGGGCTGCAGGTCCATCGCCAGGTCGTCGATCTCGTCCAGGAAGAGGGTGCCGCCGTGGGCCCGCTCCAGGCAGCCGATGCGCTGGCCCACCGCCCCGGTGAAGGCGCCCTTCTCGTGGCCGAAGAGCTCGCTCTCGATGAGCGAGTCCGACACCGAGGCGCAGTCGAACACCACCAGGGGCCCCTTGGCCCGGGGTGACAGCTTGTGCATCGCCTTGGCCGCGGCGCCCTTGCCCGAGCCCGTCTCGCCCACCAGCAGCACCGTGGAGTCCGTGGGGGAGATGCGCTGGAGGAGCGCGAAAATCTGACGCATCGGCACGCTGCGGCCCACCAGGTCCCCGAGCCGGTCCTCGGCCGTGGGGGCGATCTCCACGGGCGCCACCTGGGGGCTGAAGCGCAGCCGCACGTCGCCCACCTCGATGAGGGCACCGGGGCGCAGGAAGGCCTCGCGCACCTGGGCCCCGTCGAGGAAGGTGCCGTTGGTGGAGCCGAGGTCCTGCAGGACGAAGCGGTCGCCCTGGCGGCGCACCAGCAGGTGGTTGCGGCTGACGGTGGGGTGGTCGATGACGACGTCGTTGTCCGGCGCCTTGCCGATGCGCAGCGGCTCGACGCCGAGCGGGAAGACGGTGTTGGCGCGCTCGGTGTCCAGCAGCTCCAGGTGGAACTGCTGCGCCGCGAGCCGGTCTCCGCGGGCCCGCTCGCCAAGGAGGGTGTGCGTGGGGATGGGGGCTGGAGGAGCGGAGGACATGGGTGGCCTGGATTCTACCGTGATACGAGGCCGGCCGTGCGCCCTCGCTACCGCTCCCTGCTGTGGTTGGCCTCCTGCGCTACCGTTTCCAACACTTCTCCCGCGGAGCCCGCCTCCGCCTGGCTGGTGGCCAGGGCCGCCGCCCCGGCGCCTGCCGTACGCGGACGCGCTGCGGGCCCTCACCTCCACCGTGACGGAGGCCTTCGGGATGGAGGGCGGCCAGGTAGCGCCGGGTCAGGTGGCGGACCTGGTGCTGTGGAACGGTGACCCGCTGGAGTCGAGCAGTCGGCCGCTGGGCATGTGGCTGGACGGAAAGCAGGTGCCGCTCACCAGCCGCCAGCACGCCCTGTACGAGAAATATCGCTCGCTGTTGAAGTAGGGCAGGGCGCCGGGGGGGCGTTCCCGACGGGGAGTTTCATCCCCGTCGGTACCGTGCCCAGAACCTGGGGAGTCTCCGCTCGAGATTCCCGTCGTCTTCGCTCCACTTCTCTCCCGCGGGCTCGACGGGGGGCTGCCTCGGGGCAGCCGGAATCTCTTGCCCTGTCAGCTCCTCGTAGGCCTGCGCTGGCACATATTGAAACTCTTCGAAGAATACGTCTTCGATTCCAGGCGCATCGACGACATCGATGAGTGATTCCGCATGGGACACCGCGTCCTCGAAGACTCGGCGCCCCATCGAGATCAGCCAGCTCCGGAAATCCGCGAAGCCATCATCCGAGCAGCCGCCCGCGATGAGGTACGCAGCCCCCCACAGGTCCCAACGAATAGGCTGATTCATCTGCGCGAGGAGATGGTTGCGAAAGTCGATGAGCTCCGGGAGGCAGCTTCGACAGCAGCCTCCTGAGTTCCTCGAGTTGCTGCTGCATGTTTCCGTCGAGCCGGCCTGGGTCTGAACCCTCTCCGGGACGACCCGTCCATCTTCCAGAACTGCTCAATGTCCATG
>CAVYSY010000022.1:0-162579 GCA_963771175.1 uncultured delta proteobacterium | reverse complement strand
AGAGGCGCCACGCGAGCGGGCTGACGAGGAAGAGGTGCCACGCACCCGAACGGTGCACTGAGCCAATTGTTCAGCGGGCCAGACGTCGATGGAGGCCCTGCTCGCTCAACTTCCGGGCGAGCTCTCGGGCGACCTCGAGATCGAAGGGCTTCCGGAGCCACATCAGGTCCGACCGGCCGACGCGCCTGGCGACCTCCTCCCGGGAGATGTACGAGAAGGCGCTGCAGATGGCCACCTCGAGCTGATCCTTCTCCAGCATGCGAAGGATGGTCTCCAGCCCGTCCCAGCCCGGCGGCATCCGCATGTCGACGAGGGCGAAGGTGTAGGGACGCCCCTCCGCCAGGGCGCTGATGACTTTCTGGAACCCCTCGGCCCCCTGCAAGGCGGTGTCGATGGCGAAGCCCGCGTCAGGGGACGCGCCGGCCGGGGAGCCTCCGAAGAGCTTCTTCTCGAGGTTGTCCAGTGAGGGGTGGTTCGATTTCGGCCCCAGCACTCTGCGCCAGACCTTCAGGGGTTCCCGATCATCGTCGACCACCAGGATGCGCTGCGGTCCCTGAGCCTCCATCTTGAGCCCAGCGGGCGAAAACGGGCGTACCCCGGACCCTGGAGCCCCATCTTGGGCTCCAATCATCCAGGAAACGGGAGGGGGTTGCCACTGGAGCGGAGTCGGCGGGGTGCAGCTCTTCGCCATTCGGTTGTCCTCCGAACCATTCTACTCTACTTGGGTCTCTCACAAAGGTGGAAGACAACCGCATCCGAAGAGGCTCGCTCGCAGCCAGGGCAAGGAGATGCGTCGACTGCCTGGCGAGGGGGCGTGCGTGGGACCACGTAGCGAGGGGACTCAGTCCTTGGAGCCCTGCGCGTAGGCGACGGCGAGCTGCCCCGCGAAGCGGGCGTTGTGGGTGAGCAGCGCGAGGTTGGCGCGCAACGTCTTGCCGCTGGTACGGCGGGCCATCTCCGAGAGCAGGAAGGGCGTCACCGCCTTGCCGCGGATGCCCTGCCAATCCGCCTCGGCCAGCGCCTAGGCGATGTGCAGCTCCACCTCGGCGCGCGGCAGCGACGTCTCCTCGGGCGGAGGCACCGTGAAGAGGACGCCCCCCCTGCCCCAGCGTATCGAAGCGGGCCCGGAGGATGCGCGCCGCCGCTGCCGCGTCGTCGACGCGGTGCTCCAGCGGCAGCCCGGACGAGCGGCTGTAGAAGGACGGCAGCTCGCCGGTGCCCACGCCGATGACGGGCACCGCGGCGGTCTCCAGCGCCTCCATCGTCTTGGGCAAATCCAACACGGACTTGGCCCCGGCGCACACCACCGCCACCGGGAAGCGCGCCAGCGCCCAGAGGTCCTGGGAAATGTCCAGGTGCTCGGCGACGCCGCGGTGCACGCCACCGATGCCACCCGTGGCGAAGACGCGGATGCCCGCCGCCGCGGCCAGCTCGCAGGTGGCGCTCACGGTGGTGCCGCCGGTGGCGCCCCGGGCGATGGCCACGGACAGGTCCCTCGAGCCCAGCTTCAACAGGCGCTCGCGGCCCTCGGCGAGCCGACGCATCTGGGACTCCTCCAGCCCGATGAACACCTGCCCATCCACCACGGCGATGGGCGCGGGCACGGCGCCCGCCCGGCGCACGGCCTCCTCACAGGCGCGCGCCGCCCCAGGTTGTCCGGGTAGGGCAGCCCCTGCGCCACCACGCTCGTCTCCAGTGCCACCAGCGGCGCGCCCTGCTCCTTCGCGCGCCGGACCTCTTCGGAGTAACGCAGTTCCATGAGGGCATATACGCCACGGGCCCGCGGGCAGGACAAGCGCGGAGCGTGGGAGCGTTCGGCCCACCGGTCCGACTGTCGGACAGGTGCTCACGGCGCGCGCCCGGAGGGCGGGCCTCCCGCAGCATTGCCAGCACCGTCCGCGGGCGGTATGCCGCGCTCGCCTTGAGCACCGCCAGCCGCCGTCCCCCCGGCCACCCCTCGCGCCCTCTCCCTGTCGATCTCGCCCTCGTCCTCGTCGTCGTCATTTGGGGCACGAACTACACGGTGGTGAAGGAGGCGCTGAGCGCCTTCCCGCCGATGGCGTTCATGGCGCTGCGCTTCGGGCTCGCGGCGATGGCCATGGCGGTAGTGCTCCACACGCGCGAGGGCTGGAAGCCCCTACCCCGAGCCACGCTGCTCAAGCTCGTGGTGCTCGGGCTCGTGGGCAACACGCTCTACCAGTTCTGCTTCATCATGGGCCTCGCGCACACGACCGCCGCCAACAGCGGGATGCTCACCTCCGGCACGCCCGTGGTGACGGCCCTGCTGGGCGCGGCGCTGGGCGTCAATCGGCTCAGCCGGCCGCTCGCGATGGGGCTCGCGCTCGCGGTGGTGGGCGTGCTGCGGATCGTCTCCGCGCGCGGGCCCGATCAGCGCCTAGACGCGCCTGGGGGACCTCCTCATCGTCGGAGCCTCGCTGTGCTGGGCGCTCTACACCGTGGGCGTCCGCGCGCTCGGCGCCGAGCTGTCCCCGCTGGGCGTCACGGCGCTGACCATGCTCACCGGCGCGCCCGCGTGGTGGTGGTGGGGGTGCCCTCGGTGATCACCCTGCCCCTCGGAGACGTCGAGCGCGCTCGCCTGGAGCGGCGTGGTGTACTCCGCCCTCGTCCCGCTGGTGCTGGCCTACGTCGTATGGAACCGCAGCGTGCACGCGGTGGGCAGCAGCCGCACCGGGCTCTACAACGCGGGCGCGCCGGTGGTGGCGGCGCTCACCGCGTGGCTGGTGCGCGGTGAGCGGCCCACCTGGTGCAGGCGCGGGGGCCGCCGCTCATCCTCTCCGGCGTGCTGGTCAGCCGGCGGCGTTGAACGCCCCTGCGCCTCACGCGCGCCGCCGCGCCACGGTGAGCGCGTAGTCCTCGATCTTCTTGTCGAGCGTGGGCCGGCTGATGCCCAGCATCCGGCGCGGCGACGATCTTCTTCCCCCCGGCCGCGCGCAGGGCCTCGGCGATGGCGTCGCGCTCCAGCCGGGCGACGCGCTCCTGCAGGGTCAGCGGCTCGGGCGCGGCACCGCCCTGCTGAATCTCCGGGGCAGGTGCAGCGCCGTGGACCTGCTCGCCCGCGTACACCAGCGCGAGCCGCTCGCGCGACCAGCTCCAGCTCCCGCACGTTGTGCGGCCACCCGTAGTCCACGAGGAGCCGCCGCGCCTCGGGGGTGAGCACGGGAGGCCCCTTGCGAGTGGCGCGGGCACTCCGGGTGGCGAAGCAGCTCGAAGAGCGCGGGGACGTCGGCGCGGCGCTCGCGCAGCGGAGGAACGGCTCCAGCTCGAGTCCGCTGAGCGCCGGGCGAGCGCGGCCTCCACCTCGCCCTTCACGGCGAGCGCCTGCAGCGGAGCACTCGCGGTGGCGATGAGGCGGAAGTCCACGGGCTCCTCGCCGCCCTGGGGCGCCGGCGCCATCTTGCGCGCGAGCAGCCGCGCGAGCCGCTCCGCCAGGGGGCGCGGGAGCGCCTCCACGTGCTCGAGCAGCAGCGTGCCCCCGTCCGCGCGCAGCAGCGCGGAGGACACGGGAGGCACGCCCGGGCCCGCTGGTGCGCCGAAGAGCACCTCCTCGACGGAAGCGGCTCGCGGCAGTCCACCGCGACCGGGGCCCGAGCGCCCGGGGCGACCGCGCGTGGATGTACCGGGCCACAGCGCCTTGCCGGTGCCGGGCTCGCCGGACACGACGACGGGCGCGGCGCTGGCGGCGGCGCGGCGGGCCTGCTCCACCACCTTGCGGAAGGGGCGCGAGTTGCCCACCATCTCCACGCGGGCCGCCGCTCCGGTCCGCGCGCGAGCGCACCGCCGCGTAGGCCTCGCCCCCGAGCCGCCCGAGCGTGGCGGGCAGCTGCCCCTCCGCCTCGGAGAGGACGGCTCGGAGCGCTCGGCGTACAGCACCCCGAAGGGCGCCCCACCCGAGGCCACCAGCGGCGCGCACAGCGCCCCGGCCGAGCGCCCCTGCTCGGAGCGCTCCAGCGCGCGCGGGCCAGGTCGCGAGGCACCTCGACGGAGGGAGCGCCCACCACCGCCGCGGTGAGCAGCCCCTCGGTGCCGCCGAGGAGCGCCGCCGCCGCGTCCGCGTTCAGCGCGTGCTGCGCCTCCTCCGCGACGCGCCGCAGCACCATGGCCTCGCTGGTGGCGCCCAGCAGCGTCACTCCCGCCGAGTACACCGCCGCCTCGGTCCCGACGTGCGGCAGCACCTCCTCGACGGGAAGGTGGCTCGCGTCGCCGGGAGCCGGTCCGCGAGCGAGGCCGCGCCGGGCGGCTCGACGAG
Source organism: uncultured delta proteobacterium (assembly GCA_963771175.1). Lineage (GTDB taxonomy): Bacteria > Myxococcota > Myxococcia > Myxococcales > Myxococcaceae > Archangium. The sequence continues at coordinate 158,312 of CAVYSY010000022.1, read as the reverse complement.
CACCGTCGTCTTGCCCACCTGGACGCGATCGCCGGGCTGCAGCACCGCCTCGCCCTCGATGCGCTCGCCGTTGACGGCGGTGCCGTTGCGCGAGCCCAGGTCGCTCAGATGCACCTGCCCGTCCACCACGAAGAGCGCGCGTGGCGGCGCGACACCTTGTCGTCCTCGGGAGGGGAATCTCGCACGACGGGCTGCGGCCGATCGTCGCCTCCGCCTGGACCTCGTAGCGAAGGCCCGCGGAGGGACCGGAGAGCAGCAGCAGGGCGGGCATGGGGGCGGACGGGGATGCTACCACCGCGCCCCTACGGGGGCGTTCGGCATTCAACAGCGCGCGCACCTCTTCCTCGTCCAGGGTGCGGCCCTCGCGGCTGAGGGCCATGGCATTCACTCGGCCTCGGCGACCTCGACGTGGGCGCCCTTGCGCCACTCGGTGGTGTGGACCGCGCCGTCGACCAGCCTGCCGACCACGGTGCCGTCCTCCCAGGAGAGCACCTCCACCCAGAGGTGCTCGTCGACGCGTCTCTGCCCTCCGGGTGCGTCTCGAAGGGGGCGCGCACGAGGAACGTGAGCGGCTCCATCAGGCCCTTGCGCAGGAAGCGCGCCTTGAAGGCGGGCAGGAGCGCCTGGGCCTCCCGGTGCATGCGCCGCGGTCTGCTCGGCGGGCTCCTGCGCGAAGCGCTCGCGGTAGGGGCGCAGCAGCTCGGCCATGTTGTGGCGGCCCTGGGGCGACACCACGGTGAGGAAGAGGCCCTCGTGGCCCTCGAACGTCTCCAGCGGCACGCCGAGCAGGTTGATCCGCGCCTCCTCCGAGGGCACCAGCATGAAGGTCTGCCCCTCGCTGGTCCCGATCCCGTGCGCAGCGTCGGGCCCTGCCCGAAGGCGAGGTCCGTGCACAGCTCGTGGAGGAAGGTCTCCGCCGGCAGCAGGTCCTGCTCGCCCAGGTGGAAGATCTCCACGTCGCGCGCGCCGAACTTCTCCATGCCGTGCGAGTGCACCCACAGCGGCGTGTCGCCCTCGATGACCTCCACGGCGTGCAGGTTGACGTGGTCGCGGATGTCGAAGTCCAGCTCGGTGATCTCCACCACGTCCTCCGGGTCGTGGAGCTTGAACGCGGTGACGTCGACCAGCACGCCCTCCACGTGGAGCAGGACGATGCGGACGCACAAGAGCGCCTCGAACACGGCCACGGTGGGCTGCGGCTTGCCCGGCTCGAAGGCGACGCGGTAGAAGCCGCGCGCCTTCTTGAGCGCCTCGTGCGCCTCGTCGCTGCCGGTGAGCAGGTCCGGCGTCCAGTCCTCGGGGGCGGCCGCGGCTCGAAGCCGACCTCGACCCGCAGCCCTCGGCCTCGACGGAGAAGCCCTGGCCGTCCTCGGCGGGGGTGAAGCTCCACCTCCTCGGACTCGAAGGCCGCGCGCAGGCGCCTCCATGGGCGACCGGCGGGGGCGCGCGCCTGGCGACGAGGTAGACCTCCTTCACAGGTGCTTCTCGATCTGGCGGAAGAGGTCGACGCGATCCACCAGGTCGGTCAGGTAGTCGAGCTTGTCGGTGGGCAGCACCAGCACCGGGGACATCTTGTAGCCACTGAACCACTCCTCGTAGAGCGCGTTGAGCCGGTTCAGGTACGAGGTGGGGATGTCCTGCTCCATCTCCCGGCCGCGCAGGCGGATGCGCTGCCTGAGCGTCCGCACCGGGCAGCGCAGGTAGATCATCAGGTCCGGCGGCGTGAGCGCCGGGCGCACGGTCTCGTAGAGCTCCCAGTAGGTCTTGCCAGTCGCGCTTGTCGATGTAGCGCTGGCGGTGGAGGTTCTTCGCGAAGATCTCCGCGTCCTCGTAGATGGTCCGGTCCTGCAGCGCGGTGCCCGGCGAGCGCTCCAGCTCGCGGTGGAGCCGGAACTTGTGGGTGAGGAAGAAGAGCTGGGAGCGGAAGGCCCAGGTCTTCATGTCCTTGTAGAAGTCGGCGAGGTAGGGGTTCTGATCGTTGGGCTCGAAGAAGGGATTGAGGCCGTACTTCCGGCAGAGGAAGGACGTGAGCTCGGTCTTCCCGGCGCCGATGTTCCCAGCGATCGCGATGAACTTCTTCCTGGCCACGAAGCGCCTCGCTTGTATCCCCACCGGGCGGCGCTCACCAGAGCCAAGGTCGGCGTGGTAGATTCGCGCGCACATGCCCTCGCCTGCTCCGCTCGCCACGTGCTCGCGCGGCCCTGGTCGCCTGTCGCTGGCCCTGGATCGGCTGCCAGGAGCCCGGCGCCGCCGAAATGCCGCGCGGCAACGTAGGCGGCCTCGCGGAACCGGCTCGGGAGGCCTGAGGCCTACCGCGGCGGCGGCTCGCGCCCTGCCGGGCAGCGCCCGCCCGCTGAGAGCTGGAGGGGCACGTGCTGTTCGATCAGTGCGACCGCCCCGCCGAGGCCCGCGCCGCCTACGAGGCCGTGCGCTCGCGCCGGAGCCGCGAAGTCGCCCTCGAGGCCCGGGTCGGCCTCGCCCGCCTCGACGCCACCGAGGCGGGCATGTGGACGAGGCCCTGGGCTGCTCGACGCCGCTGCTCGCCCAGAGGCCGGACCTGGCACCTCTCGCCCGTGCGTACCCGCGCCGCGGTGTCGCTGCGGCGCGGCACGCCCAGAGGACGCTGGGCGAGCCCTCGCGGACAGCGAGCGGCCCTGCGAGCGCGAGCCCGCGAGCCGAGTCCGCGCTCTACGTCCGCGGCAATGCGCCTGCTGGCCGCCCGCCGCCTACGACCGGCGCAGGAGAGCCTTCGCCGGACTCCGCGCAGCCGGCCCCGACCTGGCCGCTCGCCGCGTATGGTCTGGCCCGCCTGGCCGGCGCCGCGGGACGACGGAGAAGGAAGTCTCACCCACCTCGCCAGGCGCGCGAGCGCGCGGGCGACCCCTGGCACCTGGAAGCAGGTGCTGGCGGCTCCGCTGTTCGAGCGTTTTCGGCGGGACACCGGCCTGCGCGCCGTGGTGGGCTCCCCGTAGGACAATGCCGAGGTCGTCAGGAATGCTGCGCAACCTCTTCTGCATCGTGGTCACGCGGTCGCCACCACCCTCTGCTTCCCCGTCACCGTGCTGGCGATGCATCGTCACGCTGGACGCGGGCACCTCGGTGTGGGTGGCCCGCCGGCTGTGGTCGCCGATCCTCCTCTGGGCGGGCGGCGCGAAGCTGGTGGTGACGCGGCCAGGAGAACGTGGACCCGAAGCGGCCCACCATCTACGTCTCCAACCACCAGTCCACCCTCGACATCCCGGTCCGCTTCCTGGCCATCCCGGTCAACTTCCGCTACGTGGCCAAGCACCAGCTCAAGTACGTGCCGCTCATCGGCTGGTACATGTGGCTGGCGGGCACATCTTCGTCGACCGCGGCAAGCGCCGACAGGCCATCGCCTCGCTGGACGCGGCGGCGCAGAAGGATCCGCAGCGGCATCGAGCGTGTTCGTCTACCCCGAGGGCACCCGCTCGGACGATGGCCGCATCCTGCCCTTCAAGAAGGGCGCCTTCGCGCTGGCGCTCAAGGCCCGGCGTGCCCGTCGTGCCCCGTCACCATCGAGGGCTCCGGCACGGTGATGCCGAAGAACTCGTGGAGCATCACCCCGGCCCCGTGTACGTGAAGATCGGCAAGCCCATCGACACCAAGGCCTTCGCCGAGGACGACCGCGAGGGGCTGATCAAGGCCGTGCGCGACGTCATCATCGCGCAGAGCCTCGAGCTCGGCGGCAAGGGCGGCGATCGGAACGACGCCATCGCCGCCGCGGGTTCCGAGGGCGTTGGCCGCGACCGCCGTATCGCCTCCTGAGGAGACCCCTTGCCCGTGCGCCCTCCCCCTTCCGACTCCCGTCGTTCCCCGCGCCGCCGCCTGCCCACGTGGGCGGGAGTGGCCGTGCTGGGCCTGGGCCTCGTCACCGGGTGCCGCCATGGCGCCACCGCCGGAGAGCGCCCGCTCGACGCGCGCGCCCAGGCCCGTGAGTACCTCGCGAACAAGCAGCCCGAGCGCGCCCTGCCGCTGCTGGAGGCCGAGTACACGCGGGCCCCGGAGGATCTGGAGCTGGCACGAGTCGCTCACCGAGGCCCAGGTGAAGGCGGGCCGCACGGACGCGTGGATCGCCGAGCTGCAGCGCCGCAACGCGCAGGCGGAGCGGGCGGCGAACCACTACATGCTGGGGCTGGCGTACTTCTCGCGGGCCTCGGACGCCGGGGGCGCCGGCGGTGGCGGCCTTCGAGCGGGCCCTGGCGCTGAAGCCGGACGAGCCCGAGTTCCACTACCGGCTGGGGCTCGCGCGGCTGGAGTCCGAGCAGTACACGGCGGCGGTGGGCTCCCTGCGCCGGGCGGCCGAGCTCGCCCCGGAGCGCACGGCCATCCGGCCTGCCACTGGCCAAGGCCCTGCACCGGACGGGGGACGCGGCGGGCGCGGTGGCGGCGCTGGGCGCGTGGGTGCGGATGAACCCGAGCCCCTCCGAGGTGGCCACGGCGCGGGCGCTGATGGACCAGATCGCGGACCCCTTCGCGCGCTTCCCCAAGGCGGCCGAGCCCAAGCTGGAGGAGGCGATGCGCTACATGCAGGAGCTGGACGCACCGCACCAGGCCATCGTGGCCTTCGAGGAGATACTGCGGGACTACCCGGACCTGGCGGTGGTGCACGCGCTGCTGGGGCTGGCCTGGCAGCGGCTGGACGACGCCGGCCGGGCGGTGGACGAGTTCAAGCGGGCGATCGAGCTGGCGCCCGAGGACGGCAAGAACCACTTCTACCTGGGCGAGCTGTACCTGGCGCGGCAGAGGCCGGAGGCGGCGCGGCCGTACCTGGAGAAGGCGGTGGCGCTCAACCCGCTGCTGGACACGGCCTGGTTCCGGCTGGGAGACCTCCACCTGGAGCGCCGGGACCTGAAGGCGGCCGAGGAGTCCTTCCGGGTGCTCACGGCCCTGCAGCCGGACGAGGTGGCGCCGCGAGGCAAGCTGGCGCTGGTCTATCAGCTCCAGGGCAACTGGGCGGGCGCCGAGCGCGAGCTGATGCGGGTGGTGGACAAGGACCCGGAGAACCTCGAGTTCATCCTGCGCCTGGGCATCCTCTTCACGGAGCAGGCGAAGCAGTCGTCGAAGCCCGAGGAGCGCCGGGTGGCGGCCGAGAAGGCGGAGAAGTGGCTGCGCAAGGTGCTGGAGACGCAGCCGGAGAACGCAGTGGCCTCCCGGGCGCTGCAGCAGCTCAAGAGCCCCAGGGGGCAGTAGCCAGCGGGAGCCCGCGCCCTCTACACTGGAAGCCCGATGAGTGAAGGTGCCAACCAGCCCCAGCAGCCGCCGCGCGTGACGCCGTCGTCTCCGAACGTGCCGCGCGTGTCGCAGACGAACCAGCGCGTGATGACCGCCACGCGCACCGCGCCCCTGCCGAAGGAGCAGCAGCAGGGCGCGATCGGCCAGCGACTGAAGTCCGAGTCCGCCAACGTGGCCCTGAACGCCCTCTCCATCGTCAAGGAGAAGGTCCAGGAGTTCCGCGAGCAGGACCGCTTCTTCAAGTACAAGGCCTTCATCGTGGGCGGCTGGGTGCTGATGTCGGTGGCCACCTTCGGCACCACCTGGGCGCGGGGAGCGAAGCAGACGGGCGACTTCGGCGCGAAGCTCGTGGAGATTCCCAGCCGGGCCTCGATCTCGATCCTGAACAAGAGCGAGGAGTCCTGGACGGACGTCATCATCGTCGTGACGGACAACCGGGGGGCGGAGTGGCGGGCCTCGGTGGCCGGCGTGGCACCGACGAAGGAAGTCACCATCAGCCCCAAGCAGCTGCTGGGCACGAGCGGCCAGGCGGCGCCCTCGGACATCGTCATCCGCGGCGTCGAGATGCGCACCTCCGAGGGCCGCGCGATGCTGCTCGAGGACGGCAGGAACCTCACCGAGGACGAGCAGTAGACGCTCGCGGTACCCCGGAAAGCGCGAGAGCGCCCTTCCCAGGAGGAAGGACGCCCTCGTGCACTACCCTACCGACGGCCGACTACTCCGTCTTGTCCGAACCTCGGGAGCGGCCTCGGCAGCGGCCTTGGCGGGACGATCCACCAGCTCCAGCAGGGCCATCTCGGCGGCGTCACCCTTGCGGAAACCCAGGCGCACGATGCGGGTGTAACCGCCCGGGCGATTGGCGTAACGGTCCTTGTACTCGCTGAACACCTTCTGGAGGATGTCGCGGCTGCGAACCGTCCGCTCCGCGAGGCGCACGTTGGACAGCCCACCGCGCTTGCCGAGGGTGATGATGCGCTCGGCGAGCGCCCGGGCCTCCTTGGCCTTGGGCAACGTGGTGCGGATGGCCTCGTGCTCGAGCAGCGAGGTGACCATGTTGTCGAGCATCGCGAGCCGGTGGCTCGTGGTGCGGTGGAGCTTCCTCTGTCCGACCTTATGACGCATGGTGCGTACTCCGGACCCTCAGCGGGTCCACCACTCCGGCCGTACGAGGTACCGGGTGGGAAGGATGGACCCGACACGAGGTCCACCGTTGCATGTTGGGCCTGGGAAGACCCCCTCCTCCCCCGCGGCACGCTGCCGTGCCACCGCGCGGGAGGAGGTCCTGCGAGAGCTTGCTAGACCTTCGGAGCGCCGGCGCGGCGGCGCCAGCGGCGGCGGCCGCGGCACCGGCACCCGGGGCGGGAGCGGGCGGCGGGGTCTTCGGCGGCCAGTTCTCCAGCTTCATGCCGAGCGACAGGCCCATCTCCGCGAGGATCTCCTTGATCTCCTTCAGGGACTTGCGGCCGAAGTTCTTGGTCTTGAGCATCTCGGCCTCGGTGCGCTGCACGAGGTCGCCGATGGTCTTGATGTTGGCCTGCTGCAGGCAGTTGGCCGAGCGCACCGAGAGCTCGAGCTCGTCCACCGAGCGGAAGAGGTTCTCGTTGAGCTTGGCCTCCTCCTTCGGGGCCTCGACCGCCACCGGCTCCTCGGTCTCGTCGAAGTTGATGAAGACCGTGAGCTGCTCCTTGACGATCTTCGCCGCGTAGGCCACCGCGTCCTGCGGGGTGACCGAGCCGTCGGTCCACACCTCGAGGGTGAGCTTGTCGTAGTCGGTGACCTGGCCGACGCGGGCGTTGGTCACCTGGTAGTTCACCTTGCGGATGGGCGAGAACAGCGAGTCGATCGGGATGGTGCCGATCGGCGCGCCCGCGACCTTGTTCGCGTCTCGGCCGGCACGTAGCCACGGCCGCGGCGGCAGGTCATCTCCATGCGCAGCTTGCCGCCCTCGGAGATGGTGCAGATGTGGTGACCCGGGTTCAGGATCTCCACCTGGTCGTCGGCGATGATGTCACCCGCCTTGATCTCCTTGGGGCCCTCCGCCTCGATGCGGATCGTCTTCGTCTCGTTGGTGTGCATCCGGAGGAGGACCTCCTTCAGGTTCAGCACGACGTCCGTGACGTCCTCGACGACCTCGGGGATGGTGGTGAACTCGTGGTCGACGCCGTCGATCTTCACCGAGGTGATGGCCGCGCCCTGCAGCGACGACAGCAGCACCCGCCGCAGCGAGTTGCCCAGCGTGGTGCCGAAGCCGCGCTCGAGCGGCTCGGCCACGAACTTGCCGTAGGTCTGGGTGAGCGAGTCCTGATCGACCTCGAGCCGGCGGGGCTTGATGAGATCGCGCCAGTTCTTCGCGACGAACGTGTCTGCCATGTGCTTCTGCTCCTTGACGTGCGCCACCACCGACGTACCCGCCAAGGAGCGGGAGGATGGGCACGTGGGGTTCCTTGGATAGCACCAGGCCTCGCGGGCTGCATGCAGGGTCCGGCAGAGCACGACGCCCCGGCGGTGAGGCCAGGGCGCGTACGACAGCTCCAGCGGTTCGCTCGCGAGCGAGCAGAGCCGATTACTTCGAGTACAGCTCGACGATCAGCTGCTCCTGGATCGGCATGGTCAGGTCCTCGCGGTTCGGGACGGTCTTCACCGTGCCCTTGAAGCCCTTCTTGTCCACCTCGATCCACTGCGGCACGCCACGGCGATCCACGGTCTCCAGCGCCTCGGAGATGCGGAGCATCTTCCGGCTCTTGTCGGCCACCTCGATGGACGGCGCCCGGCTTCACCGCGAACGACGGGATGTTCACCCGCTTGCCGTTCACCGTGAAGTGGCCGTGGCGCACCAGCTGGCGGGCCTCGGCGCGGGTGTCCGCGAAGCCCATGCGGAACACCACGTTGTCCAGGCGGAGCTCGAGCTGCTGCAGCAGGTTCTCACCGGTCTTGCCCTTGGCCGCGGAGGCGCGGTGGTAGTAGCCGCGGAACTGGCTCTCGAGCAGGCCGTACATGCGCTTGACCTTCTGCTTCTCGCGCAGCTGCACGCCGTAGCCGGAGAACTTCACGCGGCCCTGGCCGTGCTGACCGGGGGGATACGGGCGGCGCTCGATGGCGCACTTGTCCGTGTAGCAGCGGTCGCCCTTCAGGTACATCTTCAGATTCTCGCGCCGGCAGATGCGGCAGACGCTGGCGGTATAACGAGCCACGATGCTTCTCCGTGTAAAGGTGGTCTAGGGCCGCTCCCGACGACGAGAGCGGCCCGGAGTGGAACTAGACGCGGCGGCGCTTCGCCTGACGGCAGCCGTTGTGCGGGATGGGCGTCACGTCGCGGATGAGCGCGATCTTCAGGCCGGCGGCGGCCAGAGCGCGCAGGGCGGACTCACGACCCGCGCCCGGGCCCTTCACCAGCACCGTCACGTTCTTCAGGCCGTGCTCCATGGCCTTCGCGGCGGCGTCGCCAGCGGCAACCTGGGCGGCGAACGGCGTCGACTTGCGGCTGCCCTTGAAGCCACGGGCGCCGGCGGACGACCAGGAGATCACGTTCCCGGACACGTCCGTGATCGTGATGATGGTGTTGTTGAACGTGGACTGGATGTGGACCACGCCGTTGAGGATGCTCTTCTTGCCCTTCTTGCCCTTCTTGCGCGCCGCGGCGGGGGTCTCGCCCGTCGCGGGGGCGGCAGCGGCCGGGGCCGCAGGCGCGTTGGTCTCTTCAGCCATGGAACTCGTTGCTCCTGGAAGCAGGTGATCGACGCCGGCTCCTCACGGGGCCGGCGCAGGTGGAAGAACTAGCGAGCGGCCGTCGCCGGCTTGGCGCGCACGATGCCGCGCTTCGGGCCCTTGCGGGTACGCGCGTTGGTGTGCGTGCGCTGACCACGAACAGGCAGGCCCTTGCGGTGACGCAGGCCGCGGTAGCAGCCCAGGTCCATCAGGCGCTTGATGTTCATGGTCACCTCACGACGGAGGTCACCCTCGACCTTGTAGTCGGCCTCGAGGATCTCGCGGATCTTCCGCGCCTGCTCCTCGGTGAGATCCTTGGTCCGGGTGGTGAGGTCGATCCCCGCCGCCTCGATGATGTCGTGGGCGGACTTCTGGCCGATCCCATAGATGTACTGGAGCGAGATCACCGCGCGCTTGTTGGGCGGGAGGTCGACGCCAGCGATACGAGCCATCTTCTTCGTTCCTCGGTGTGGAGTTGGTCTGGAGCTTCAGGCCCTGAGGACCTTAGCCCTGGCGCTGCTTGTGCCGCGGGTTGGACGCGCAGATGACGCGCACGATGCCCTTGCGGCGGACAACCTTGCACTTGTCGCAAATCTTCTTGACGGACGCCCGAACCTTCATGGCGGTACTTCCCTTCCTTCGCTTTTAGAGAAAAGCCTCGAGGGCCTGTCCGCCATTCCGCGGAAGCAGGCCCCTTCTACTTCGCCCGGTAGGTGATGCGGCCCCGGGACAGATCGTACGGGGACAGCTCGACCTTCACCTTGTCGCCCGGGAGGATTCGGATGAAGTGCATCCGCATCTTGCCCGAGATATGCGCGAGCACCTTGTGGCCATTATCCAGCACCACGCGGAACATCGCGTTCGGGAGGGGCTCCATGACCGTCCCCTCAACTTCAATGGAATCATCCTTCGGCAATCAGATAACCCTCTTGCGGACCACCTGAACTCCTGGAAGCGCGGCGGGATACCACTTCGGTCCGCAAGTGACAAGCATCCTCGCGCAGTAAACCACGAAATCCTACGAACCCCCGTGTACTCCCACGTATTTCACCCACCTGCCCCTACCTGCGACGGGTGAGGACTTCCGGCCCTCCTTCGGTGATGAGCACCGTGTGCTCGAAGTGCGCGGAAAGCTTGTTGTCGAGGGTGACGGCTGTCCAGTCGTCCTCGAGAAGGTCCACCTCGTAAGTGCCCTGGTTTACCATGGGCTCGACAGCGAGGACCATTCCCGGACGGAGCTTCATGCCGCTGCCTGGCTGGCCGTAGTTGGGGACCTCGGGCTTCTCGTGGAGGTGCCGGCCGATGCCATGGCCGGTGAAGTCGCGCACCACCGAGAATCCGCGGGCCTCCACGTAGCGCTGGACCGCGTGGCCGATGTCGCCGATGCGGTTGCCGGCAACCATGGCCTGGATGCCCTTGTTCAGCGCCTCACGGGTGGCGTCCAGCAGGGCCTGGGCCTCGGGAGACACCTTCCCCACCGGCACCGTCCGGGCCGAGTCCCCGAAGAAGCCCCGGTACACCACCCCAAAGTCCAGCTTCATCAGGTCCCCCTCCTGCAGCTTGCGCCGCTTGGAGGGGATGCCGTGCACCACCTCGTGGTTGACCGAGGCGCACAGACAGGCCGGGAAGCCGCGGTAGCCCTTGAAGGCTGGCCTGGCTCCCTTCTGGGCGATGAGCTTCTCCGCCAGGGCGTCCAAGTCCCAGGTGGTGACGCCCGGCGCCACCGCCTTCTCGAGCTCGTCCAGGATCTCGCACACGATGCGCCCTGCCTCGCGCATGAGGGCAATCTCCTCCTGGCTCTTGATCTCGACCTGGCTCATCGCTGCCTCGACCCTGGTGGAACCGCCGCGAGGCGGTCGCACACTCCGTGCGCCCCGCCTCTACCCTCCCGCCTGCCCTGGAGGCCCTCAGGCCTTGCCCAGCGCCTTCTTGATCTCCTCGTAGATGCCCTCGGGGGTGCCCACCCCGTCGATGCTCTTGAGCAGGCCGCGTTGCGCGTAGAACTGCTTCAGGGGCGCGGTCTCCGCGTCATACTTCTTCAGACGCTTTTCGATGACCTCGGCCTTGTCGTCCTCACGCTGGATCAACCCGGTGCCGTCCTTGTCACAGATGCCGGCCTGCTTCGGGGGGCTCTGGTAGACGTGATAGACGGCCCCGCATGTGGGGCAGGAGCGACGTCCCGAGCCGCGCTCGATGAGCGTCTCGTGCGGCACCTCGGGGGACACCACGGCATCCAGCTTCTTGCCCAGCTTGGCGAGCATGCGCTCGAGCGCCTCGGCCTGGGGGATGGTACGGGGGAACCCGTCGAGGACGAAGCCGTTGGCACAGTCCGGCTCCTTGAGACGCTCCGCCACGATACCGATGACGATCTCGTCCGGCACGTAGGCACCAGCGGCCATCAGCGGACCGGCCAGCTTGCCCAGCTCAGTGCCCTCGCGAACCGCCTTGCGGAGAATGTCGCCCGTGGAGATCTGCGGAGTCTTGAAATCCGCGTACAGCTTCTTCGCCTGGGTACCCTTCCCCGCGTTCGGCGGGCCCAACAGGATGAGGTTCATGTGTTCCTCTCAGCTCGTCAGGAAGGAGCCAGCGGAGGGGCACGGCGCATCACCCCCACTGCTTTCCAACACCCCTGGAACGACGAGGCGCCCCTCCCCGGGGCGATGGAGAGGAGCGCCAGCGAAATCACTGCTCTAGCTAGGCCGCCACGCGGACGCGACCACGGATGCGGGGGCCGCGCGGACCGGCGAAGCCCTCGTAGTTGCGGCTGATGAGGTGACCCTCGATCTGCTGCACCGTGTCCAGCGCCACGCCCACCACGATCAGCAGCGCCGTGCCGCCGAAGGTGAAGCGCACACCCAACATGTTGGTGATGATGGACGGAATCACGCAGATGGCCGCCAGGTAGAGCGCGCCGCCGAAGGTGATGCGGTTGAGCACGCCCTCGATGAAGTCCGCCGTCTGCCGACCCGGACGAATGCCCGGGATGTAGCCGCCCTGCTTCTTGATGTTGTCCGCCACGTCGTCCGGCCGGAAGGTCAGCGCCGTGTAGAAGTACGAGAAGAAGATGATCAGCAGGACGAAGATGCCGTTGTACACCCAGGGGCTGGACTCGATGCTGCGCTGCACACCCTGGAGGAACGGGAACCAGGTACCCAGCGTGGCCGGGAAGGAGAGCAGCGCGCCGGCGAAGATCGGGGGAATCACGCCCGAGGTGTTCACCTTCATCGGGAAGTAGGTCGCCTGCCCCGCGAACATGCGCCGACCGGCCATGCGCTTGGCGTACTGCACCGGGATGCGCCGCATGCCGCGCTCGACGTAGCACACCACGCCCACCACGAGCACCATGAACAACAGCAGGGCCGCCACGGCCGCCATGCTGACGACCTCCTGCTGCACGAGGTCCAGCAGCGTCTTACCGCTGGGGAGCAGGCCCGCCACGATGCCCGCGAAGATGATGAGCGAGATGCCGTTGCCGATGCCGCGCTCGGTGATGCGCTCACCCAGCCACATGATGAACGCGGTGCCCGCCGTCAGGCTGATCACCGTCATGAAGGTGAACCAGGCGCTGTCGATGGGAACCACCACCTGGTTGAAGCCGCTCTGGCCCGCGTCGGTGCGGCCCAGCGAGGCCAGCCAGCGCGAGATGCCAATGCCCTGGATGATGGACAGGACGATGGTGCCGTAGCGGGTGTACTGATTGATCTTCTGCCGACCGCCGGCGCCTTCCTTCTGCAGCCGCTCGAGGCTGGGGACCACCACCGCCAGGAGCTGGATGATGATGGAGGCGGACACGTACGGCATGATGCCCAGACCAAAGATGGACATCTGGTCCAGGGCGCCGCCGGAGAAGAGGTTGAAGAGCGAGAACAGGCCGCCCGACTGGCGCTGGGCGTCCATGAACGCGTTCATCGCCGCCCGGTCCACGCCAGGCGTATTGATGAAGATGCCGATGCGGTACACCGCGAGCAGCGCGAGCGTATAGATGAGCCGGCTGCGCAGCTCCGCGATGCGGAAGACGTTGGCGAAGGCGTTCAGAGCCACGTGGGATCCATCCCCCAAAAAGGTTTCAGCCAGAACAACAGCGCCCCTGTCCGAATTCGGAAAGGGGCGCGGAATCCTACACGGAGAGAGAGGCGCGCACCACTAAGAGTGTGCAGCGCCCTCCCCTCACGAGCGGGCCTTCTTCACGCCCTTGCCGGCGTGGGCCTTGGCGGCGGACTCGGGCTTGTGGGCCACAAGGGGGAGCTCCTCCACGGAACCGCCCGCCTTCTCGACCGCCCCGCGGGCAGTCGCCGAGAGCTTGTGCACCCGGACGGACAGCTTCTTGGTGAGCGTGCCGGTGCCGAGCACCTTCACGCCATCATAGCGGCCCTTCACGAGGCCCCGCTGCTCCAGCGCGGCCACATCCACCGTGGCGCCCGCGTCGAACGCCTCGAGGTCCACCAGGTTCACCACCGCGTAGATGGTGCGGTTGGGGGAGTTGAAGCCGAACTTCGGCAGCCGGCGCTGCAGGGGGCTCTGGCCACCCTCGAAGCCCTCGAACCGCATGTTACCGGAACGAGCCTTCTGGCCCTTGCCACCACGGCCTGCCGTCTTGCCCAGACCGCTACCCTGGCCGCGGCCCACGCGCTTCTTGCGGTGCCAGGAGCCCTCGGGGCGCTTCAGGTTGTTGAGCGTAGTCATTGTCGGAATCCTCTTGCTCTAGGCCTTCGCCTGGCTGGCGCGAGCGGCCTCGCGCTCGCGGATCTTCCGAGGCTTGCGGCGGGCGGTCTTCGGAGCCTCGCCCTGCACCGTCTCGGACGTCACCAGGTGACGAACCTTGTTCACCATGCCGCGGATGGCCGGCGTGTCCTGGAGGAGCCGCTCCTGGCCGAACTTCTTCAGCCCGAGGCTCCGGATGGTCGCGAGCATCTCCTCGGACGCACCCGCGAAGCTCTTCGTCAGCTTGATCTTCAGCGCCATGACTAGCCCCTCGCCTCTTCGCTCTTCTGGGGACCCACGTCCTTGCCACGCAGGCGGGACACCTGCTCCGGCGAGCGCAGGTTCTTCAGCCCGGCCACCGTCGCCTTCAGCACGTTGTGGGGGTTCCGCGAGCCCTGGCTCTTGGTCAGGATGTTGCGGATGCCCGCCGCCTCGAGGACCGCGCGCACCGCACCACCGGCGATGACGCCCGTACCCTCACCGGCCGGCTTCAGGAGCACCCAACCCGCGCCGAAGTGCCCGAGCACCTCGTGAGGGATGGTGTGACCCTGCAGCGGAACGCGGAACAGGTTCTTCTTCGCGTTCTCGCCACCCTTGCGGATGGCCTCGGGAACCTCGTTGGCCTTGCCCAGCCCCACGCCGACGTGGCCGGCACCATCGCCCACCACCACCAGCGCGGCGAACGAGAACCGCCGGCCGCCCTTCACCACCTTGGCGACGCGGTTGATGTTCACCACCCGGTCGGTGAGGTCGAGATCGTTCGGATTGATCGGAGTTGCCACTTGGGAACTTCCTTATTCGAAAGGTTTCTAGAACTTCAGCCCGGCCTCGCGCGCGGCATCCGCCACGGCGGCGATGCGCCCGTGGTACGGGAAGCCGTTGCGATCGAACACCACCGCCTCGAGATTGGCCGCCTTGCACTTCTCCGCGATGAGCGAGCCCACGCGCTTGGCCTCGGCCTTCTTGTCACCCTCATCCTTGCCCTTGAGCTCCTTGGAGAGCGACGAGGCGAAGGCCAGGGTGCGGCCGGTGGTGTCGTCGACCACCTGGGCATAGATGTGCTTGAGGCTCTTGTACACCGTGAGCCGCGGACGCTCGGAAGTTCCCGAGAGCTTCTTGCGGATACGGTTCTTCCTCTTGATGCGCGGATCGAGCTTTTTCGACATGGATGATTCCTTCTCCGTCCGGCGGCGATGGGGACTTCCACCGCCGGATGATTGCGCGACTCCGAAGGGAGCCGCGCGGTTGGGTGTTCACTCCGACTAGGTGGTGCCGGTCTTGCCTTCCTTGCGGCGGATCTTCTCGGTGGCGTACTTGATGCCCTTGCCCTTGTACGGCTCGGGCGGGCGCAGCGCGCGGATCTTCACCGCGGCGGCTCCAAGTGCCTCCTTGTCCGCCGAGCGGAGCGTCAGACCCAGGGTGGGCAGACCGTCCTCGGTGCGGGCGGCCTTGTCGACCTCGGCCGTCACGCCCTCGGGCAGGTTGAACACCACCGGGTGAGAGTAGCCCAGCGACAGGTTGACCGTCTTGCCCTTCACCTCGGCGCGGAAACCGACGCCGCGGATGTCCAGGCGGCGCTCGAAGCCCGTCGACACGCCCTTGGCCGCGTTGGCCAGCAGCGTGCGCGTCAGGCCGTGCAGGCTGCGGGACTCGCGCGACTCATCCTCGCGATCCACCCGCACCTCGTTGCCGGCGATCGTCACCTTCACGCCCTTGGCGGGAAGCTGAACGACCATCTTGCCCTTGGGGCCCTCGAAACTGACCTGGCGGCCCGATACCGTGGCCTTCGTCTTGTCCGCCAGCTTGACCGGAAGCTTTCCAATCCGACTCATGATTCCCTCGTGCAGTGAGTCCAGGTCGCGGCGTGAACCGCGGCACCCGGACCGCTGGCTAGTAGACGGTGCAGAGCAGCTCGCCGCCGACCTTCTGCTTGCGAGCCTCGGTGTCCACCATCACGCCCCGGGACGTGGACAGGATGGAGATGCCCAGACCACCGAGCACCTGCGGGATCTCACGCGAGTTCGTGTAACGGCGCAGACCCGGCTTGGACACGCGGCGGATGCCGGTGATGGCGGGAGCGCGATCCGGCCCGTACTTCAGCTGGACGCTGATCTCGCTCTGGGGCTTGCGCTCGTGAACGGTGTAGTCCCCGATGAACCCCTCGGACTTGAGGACCTTGATGATCTCGAGCTTGAGGTTCGAGTGGGGGACGACGACCTTATCGTGACGCGCGCGCGAGCCGTTGCGCAGGCGGGTCAGCATGTCGCCGATGGGATCGTTGACGACCGACATGAATGGCTACCTTCCGTGCGGGGCAACTCCAGTCGCCACCGCGTTCGCAACCGCCGCGCCTGCCGGGCCCATCCCGGGGGTTCGCCACGATTGCAATGCATTCTCACTGCTTCGGCCCACCTGGTCACAGGTGGGCCAGGCTCCCCTGCCCTTCTTGGAGGCAGGGACGCCCGCGTCCGACTACCAGGACGACTTGGTGACGCCGGTGATCTCGCCGCGGAGCGCGCGGTGCCGGAAGCAGATACGGCACATGTTGAACTTCCGCAGGAACGCGCGGGGCCGGCCACAGAGCGGGCACCGGTTGTAGGCGCGGACGGAGAACTTCGGCTTGCGCTTCGCCTGGGCGATCTTCGAGAGCTTGGCCATGGATGCGGATCCTCGTTACGTGCGGAACGGCATGCCGAAGTGACGCATCAGCGCCAGCCCCTGCTCGTCGTTCTTCGCGGTGGTGACGAAGCTGATGTTGAGCCCCTTCACCTTCTCGATCTGGTCGTAGTTGATTTCGGGGAAGATGATCTGCTCGCGCACGCCGAGCGTGTAGTTGCCCTTCCCGTCGAAGGCCTTGGGGGACACGCCCTTGAAGTCACGCACGCGCGGCAGCGCGACGGTGATGAGGCGGTCCAGGAACTCGAACATGCGGTCGCCGCGCAGCGTGACGGCGCAGCCGATGGCCTGGCCCTGGCGCAGCTTGAAGTTCGCGATGGACTTGCGGGCGCGGGTCACCACGGGCTTCTGGCCGGTGATGGCACCCAACTGGTCCACGGCGGACTCGAGGATCTTGTTGTTGGCGAGCGCCTCACCCAGACCCATGTTGACGACGATCTTCTCGAGGCGGGGCACCTGCATGGGGTTCTTGAGCCCCAGATCCTTCATCAGCGCGGGCACGCCCTCCTTGCGGAAGCGCAGCTTCAGACGCGCCGGCTTGGCCTCGAGACCCTCCTCGATGTTCGCCGCGAATCCAGCCTTCTTGAGCTCTTCCTTCTTGCGGCCCTTCTTCTCCTTCTTCGGAGCCGCTTCCTTCTTCTCTTCAGCCATCGTCTTGTCCTCTGCTTCGGAACGCCGTCGTGGACCCAGCGCGCCGATCAGTGCTGCGTGGAAACTGGAAACACCGGAGCCCTAGCCGTTCTTCGGGGCCCCGGAGACGCCTGCCCGCCCTCTCCTACCCGGGGGTAGGACAAAGGGCGCGCATACATGCCCGAACCCGGGCCCCTAGTCAATCAGGGCGTCGCAGTTCTTGCAGAACCGCTTCTTCTTCTCTCCATCCGCCCGGATGCCCACGCGGGTCGGCTTGTCGCACTTGGCGCAAACCACCTGCACATCCGAGATGTGGATGGTGCCCGCCTTCTCCACAATGCCGCCCTCGGGCTGCTGGGGCGTCTTGCGGAGGTGCCGCTTGACCAGGCGCACGCCCTCCACGGTCACGCGCTGGGCCTCGCGGTCGATCTTCAGCACCTTGCCGCGCTTGGTCGCCGGGGTCTTCTCCGAGCGCTCGGCGCCGGCGATGACCTGGACGGTGTCTCCAACCTTGAGCTTCTCCATGGTTCCTCTCCCTCCTCGCGGACCGCCTGATGCCCTACTAGAGGACCTCGGGAGCGAGCGAGATGATCTTCATGAACTTGCGGGCGCGGAGCTCGCGGGCCACCGGCCCGAAGATGCGCGTCCCGATGGGCTCCATGTCCTTGTTGATGAGGACGGCGGAGTTGCCATCGAACTTGATGTAGCTGCCATCCGCACGGCCCACCCCGCGCGAGGTGCGCACGATGACCGCCTTGGCCACATCACCCTTCTTCACCTTGGAGTTCGGCAGCGCCTCGCGCACCGACACGACGATCACATCGCCGATGGACGCATACTTGCGCTTCGAGCCGCCGAGCACCTTGATGCAGAACACCTTCTTGGCGCCCGAGTTGTCGGCCACGTCGAGCACGCTCGTCATCTGAATCATCTGGAATTTCCTCTCTCAGCTACGGCAGGCCCCTCCAATGAAGGGGGGCACCGCGCGCTCGAGCCACGGCCTCGCGCGCCAGGGTTGGCGGCGCGAGCTCGGACGGCTCAGACGTTCTTGCTCTTCTCCAGCACCTCGACCACGCGCCAACGCTTGTCCTTCGAAGCGGGACTGGTCTCGGCGATACGCACCCGGTCACCCTCGTTGATGGTGACCTTGCTCGGGTAGTCGTGATCCTCGACGTGCGCCTTGTACTTCTCGCGCATGCTCATGATCTTCCCGTACTTCGGGTGAGCAGCGCGGCGGGAGACGGTGACCACCACCGTCTTCTGCATCTTGTTGGAGGTCACGATCCCCACGCGGGTCTTGGGACGGCCGCGGGTGGAGGTCTTGGCGGAGGTGGATTGAGTCGCTTCAGCCATGAGAAAAGCTCCTAAGCCTTCTTCTCCGTCCGGGTCTTCTCCCCCAGGACGGTCAGGATGCGCGCCAGGTCGCGCTTGTGCTGGGTGCGCTCGGACGGGTTATCGAGCGAGCCGGTGGCCCGCTTGAGCTGATCCTGGAACAGCGTCTCGCGCAGCTCGGCCGCGCGCCGCTTCAGGTCGTCCGCCGAGAGCTCCTTGAGTTCCTTCGCAGTCGCCATCTTCTAAATCTCCTCAGAGCCAGCGGGCGGCCCTCTTATCAGGGACCGCCCTCGGGCGGAACTAGAGCGCCAGGTCGCTGCGCTGAACGATCTTGGTCAGCACCGGCAGCTTCGCCTGGGCCAGCTTCAGGGCGGCCGTGGCCACGTCCGCAGTCATACCCTCCATCTCGTAGAGGATACGGCCAGGCTTGACCACCGCCACGTAGTACTCCACACCACCCTTACCGGTACCCATACGAGTCTCGGCGGGCTTCTTGGTGATGGGCTTGTCCGGGAACACCCGGATCCAGATCTTGCCGCCACGCTTGATGTGACGCGTCATGGCGATACGGGCCGCCTCGATCTGGCGCGAGGTGATCCACCCCGGCTGCAGGGACATCAGACCGAACTCACCGTAGGTCAGGTCGCTGCCGCGATGGGCCAGACCGGGCGTGCGGCCCTTATGCATCTTGCGGTACTTCGTACGAGCAGGCTGAAGCATCGTCGGTGTCCTTCAATCCCGAGCGAGCCGCCCCTTCCGGGGCGGCTCAGGGGGTTAGCGGTTGGCGGCCGGCGCGGCGCTCGCGCCACCCTTGGTGGGCAGCACCTCGCCGCGGCAGATCCAGACCTTGCAACCGATCTTGCCGTAGGTGGTCTTGGCCTCGGCGAAGCCGTAGTCGATGTCCGCGCGGAGGGTGTGCAGGGGCACGCGGCCCTCGCGGTACCACTCGTAGCGGGCCATCTCCGCGCCACCGAGACGACCGGAGCACGACACGCGGATGCCCTTGGCGCCGAACTTCATCGCCGTCTGCAGCGCCTTCTTCATGGCGCGGCGGAAGGCGATACGGCGCTCGAGCTGGGTGGCGATGTTCTCGGCCACCAGCTGGGCATCGGTCTCGGCCTTACGGACCTCGACGATGTTGAGGAAGACCTCGTTCTTCGTGAACTGCTGGAGGTCCTTCTTCACCGTCTCGATGCCGGCACCGCGCTTGCCGATAACGATACCGGGGCGCGCGGTGTGCACGTTGACCTTCACCTTGTTCGCCGCGCGCTCGATCTCCACCTTGGAGACTCCCGCATGGGCGAGCGACTTCTTCACGAACTCGCGGATGCGGATGTCTTCATGCAGCCACTGCGCGTAGTTCTTGTGCTCGAACCACTTGGAGTCCCAGGTCTTGATGACCCCGAGGCGGAACCCAATGGGATGAACTTTCTGGCCCAACGTGCTTCTCCTTCGAATCGGTTGCGTGGAGCGCCAGGGCGACTACTTCTTCGCCTCTTCCAGCACCACGTGAATGTGACTGGTCTTCTTGTTGATGCGCGAGGCGCGGCCCATGGCGCGCGGCATATACCGGCGCTGGGTCGGCCCCTGATCCACCGAGATCGTCTTGACGACGAGCTTGTCCACGTCGACCTGGCCCTTGGACAGGTCGGTCGCGTTGGCGACGGCGCTCTTGATGAGCTTGGCCACCGGGACGGCCGCGGCGCGGCTGGTGAAACGCAGAATGTTCAGGGCCTGTCCCACCGACTTGCCCCGGACGAGCGCCGCCACCGTGGAAACCTTCCGGGGCGACATGCGCAGGAACCTCAGATGTGCCTTCGACTCCATGTCATCTCCTCTGGCGGAAGCCGCCTGTCAGCGGGGCCAGCTACTTGCCCTTGGCGACCTTCTTCTCCGCCGAGTGACCGCCGAACGTACGCGTCGGGGCGAACTCGCCGAGCTTGTGGCCCACCATGTTCTCGGTCACGAAGACGGGGATGAACTTGCGGCCGTTGTGCACCGCGAAGGTGTGTCCCACGAACTCCGGCAGGATGGTGGAACGCCGGGACCACGTCTTCACAACACTCTTCTTGTTCGTCTTGATCATGTCCTCGATCTTCTTCACGAGGAAACCATCGACGAACGGACCCTTCTTAATCGAACGCGCCATTGTGCGAACCCTCGACTACTGGCTGCGCGCGCCCGGACGGCGGACGCTCACGATGAACTTGTCAGTACGCTTGTTGGTGCGCGTGCTGAGACCCTTGGTCTTCTTGCCCCACGGCGACACCGGATGCGGATTACCCTGGCCGGACTTACCCTCACCACCACCGTGCGGGTGGTCGACCGGGTTCATCGCCAGACCGCGGACGGTGGGCCGGATGCCCAGCCAGCGGCTGCGACCCGCCTTACCGATGCGGATGATCTCGTGCTCCAGGTTGCCCACCTGACCCACGGTGGCCCGGCACTCGATGAGCACCATGCGCACGGCGCCCGAGGGCAGACGAACCTGGGCGTAGCGGCCCTCCTTCGCCATGAGCTGGCCGGAGGAGCCCGCGGAGCGGATGATCTGAGCGCCGCGGCCAGGCTTCAGCTCCACGTTGTGGATGATGGTACCCACCGGGATGTTCATCAGCGGGAGGCTGTTGCCCGGACGGATGTCCGCGCCCTCACCCGCCATGACGGTGTCCCCGACCTTCAGGTCCACCGGAGCGATGATGTAGCGCTTCTCGCCATCCGCGTAGTGCAGGAGGGCGATGTTGGCGGAGCGGTTCGGGTCGTACTCGACGGCCGCGACCTTCGCCGGCACGCCGTCCTTGTCCCGACGCTTGAAGTCGATGATGCGGTAGCGACGCTTGTGACCACCACCCTGGTGACGGCGGGTGATGTGGCCGTGGACGTTGCGGCCGCCGGACTTGTTGAGCGACTCGGTGAGCTTCTTCTCCGGCTTGCCCTTGGTGATGTCCGCGAAGTCGGACGACGTCATGAGACGTCGGGCGGCAGAGGTCGGCTTGTACTTCTTGATGCCCATGGTGGTTCCTCAACGACGGTCAGCGCAGTGCGCTAGACCGCGCCTCCCTCGAAGAGCTCGATCTTGTCCCCCTCCTTGAGGGTGACGACCGCCTTCTTGAAGTTCGGCCGCTTACCGATGGAGCGGCCCACGCGCTTGGTCTTGCCGCGGACGATGTTGGTGCGGACACCCTCGACGCTCACCTTGAAGAGCGTCTCGACGGCATGGGCCACGTCGTGCTTGCTGGCCTTCTTGTCCACGATGAACGAGTACTGCCGGAACTTCTCGCGGGCCGCGTCCAGCTTCTCGGTGATGAGCGGACCCTTGATGACGTCATTCATGTTCACGAGAGCGCCCCCTCGATGGCCTTGGCGGCCGCGGAAGTGAGCACCAGGTGCTTGTGGCGGAGCACGGACTCGAGGTTCAGGCCCTCGGGCGGCAGAACGTCGAACTTCGCCAGGTTGCGCACGCTGCGGTGCAGGTTGGTGTTGCTCTTGGCGTCGATGACCAGCGCGCCGGCCAGCTTCAGCCGCTTGGTCAGCGCCTCGAAGGCCTGCTTGCTCTTCGGAGCGGACAGGTTGAAGTCACTCAGGATGATGAGGGACTTCTCCCGGGCGCGCAGCGACAGAGCCGCCTTCAGCGCACCGCGGCGGACCTTCTTGGGGGGACGGTAGAAGTAGTCACGCGGCTTGGGACCCATCGCCTTACCGCCGCCCACCCAGTGGGAGGCGCGGATGGAACCCTGACGGGCGCGGCCAGTACCCTTCTGCTTCCAGGGCTTCTTGCCACCACCGCTCACCAGCGAGGTGTTCTTCACCGCCACCGTACCCCGGCGCCGGTTGATCTGCTGCATCTTCGCGACCTCATAAAAGAGGTTCGCGTTCGGCTCGGCGCCGAAAACCTCGTCGGAGAGCTCAAGCTCCGACACTTTCTTCATATCCAGGTCGACTACGTCGAACTTCGCCATGGCTCTTTCCTCTGGGGAACGGAGTGGAACCGCGCGGGCTCAGCCCCGCTTCCTCAGGACTTGATCTCCACGTCAACGCCGGCCGAGAGATCCAGCTTCATCAGCGCGTCCAGCGTCTGCTGGGTCGGCTCGAGGATGTCGAGCAGGCGCTTGTGCGTGCGGATCTCGAACTGCTCGCGGCTCTTCTTGTCCACGTGCGGCGAGCGCAGAACCGTGAACTTGTTGATGCGCGTGGGCAGCGGGATCGGACCGGCCACCTTGGCGCCCGTGCGCCGAGCCGTCTCGACGATCTCGCCAGCGCTCTGATCCAGGAGCTTGGAGTCGTACGCCTTCAGCCGGATGCGGATCTTCTGTGTCGCCATTCGCAAAAACCTCTTTAAACGGCCTCTGCCTTCGGGAGGCGCTACGACCAACGTCCCCTGGATGTCACAGAGCCATTTCTTCAAACGAAGGGGCGCGGCTTGTACCACCGCACCCCGGTGGATGCAACCTTATTCCCACTTCCCCGGACTTTTCTGAACAGAAGCCCGAGGAAGCAGGGACGACGGAAACTACGCGATGATCTCGGCAACCACGCCGGCGCCCACGGTACGACCGCCCTCGCGGACGGCGAACCGGAGCTCCTTCTCCATGGCCACCGGGGTGATCAGCTCCACCTCGATAGCGATGTTGTCACCGGGCATGACCATCTCGACGTTCTCCGGCAGCTTCACCGTACCCGTCACGTCCGTAGTACGGAAGTAGAACTGCGGCCGGTAGCCCTTGAAGAACGGCGTGTGGCGGCCACCCTCCTCCTTGCTCAGCACGTAGATCTGCGCCTTGAACTTGGTGTGGGGGGTGATGGAGCCCGGCTTGGCGAGCACCTGGCCACGCTCCAGGTCCTCACGCTTGAGGCCGCGGAGCAGCGCGCCGATGTTGTCGCCCGCCCGCCCCTCGTCCAGCAGCTTGCGGAACATCTCCACGCCCGTGACGACCGTCTTCTGCGTGGGGCGGATACCGACGACCTCGACTTCCTCGCCCACCTTGATGATGCCACGCTCCACGCGGCCGGTGGCCACCGTGCCGCGGCCCGCGATGGAGAACACGTCCTCCACCGGCATCAGGAAGGGCTTGTCCGTGGCGCGCTGCGGGGTGGGGATGTAGCTGTCCACCGCCTCCATCAGCTTGAGGATGGCCGGCTCGCCGATGTCCGAGGTGTCACCCTCCAGCGCCTTGAGGGCCGAGCCGGGGATGATGGGGATGGTGTCGCCGGGGAACTCGTACTTCTTGAGCAGGTCGCGGACTTCCATCTCCACGAGCTCGCGCAGCTCGGGGTCGTCCAGCATGTCGACCTTGTTCAGGAAGACCACGATGTAGGGGACGCCGACCTGGCGGGCGAGCAGGATGTGCTCGCGCGTCTGGGGCATCGGACCGTCGGCGGCCGACACCACGAGGATGGCGCCGTCCATCTGCGCCGCGCCCGTGATCATGTTCTTCACGTAGTCGGCGTGGCCCGGGCAGTCCACGTGGGCGTAGTGCCGGTTCTTCGTCTTGTACTCCACGTGGGCCGTGGAGATGGTGATGCCGCGCTCACGCTCCTCGGGCGCCTTGTCGATCTGGTCGTACGCGAGGAAGGTCGCGCCGCCCGTCTTCGCCAGCACCTTCGTGATGGCCGCCGTCAGAGACGTCTTGCCGTGGTCCACGTGACCGATGGTGCCGATGTTGACGTGGGGCAAACTTCTGTCGAACTTTTCCTTACTCATAGCTGCTCCTCACGAGGCCGGCTTGCCGGCGAGTCGGGGAAAGGTGCTGCGTCCTGCTCCAAACCTGCACAAACGTCAACTTAAATCGCCCGCCCCCTGTCCAAGGGGACGGAACGATCATCGGTTCAGCACGTCCTTCGGTGCGGGCGCGTAGTGGCTGAACCGCATGGTGTAGGTAGCTCTTCCCTGGCTGCGGCTGCGCAGATCGGTCGAGTACCCAAACATCTTGGCGAGCGGCACCTGGGCGTGGATGGCCTGCACGCTGCCCGGCCGGGGATCCATCCCCAGGATCTTCCCTCGGCGGCCATTCAGGTCGCCGATGACGTCGCCCATGAAGTCATCCGGGGTGACGATCTCGCAGTCCATGATGGGCTCGAGGAGCACGGGGTTCGCCGTGCGCACTGCGTCCCGGAAGGCCATCGAGCCGGCGATCTTGAAGGCCATCTCGTTCGAGTCCACGTCGTGCATGGAGCCGTCGTAGGCCTCGACCTTCACGTCCAGCATCGGGTAGCCCGCGATGGGACCACTCTGCATGGCCTCGGAGACGCCCTGCTTCACCGCGTCCACGAACTCCTTCGTCACCACCCCGCCGACGACCTTGTTCTCGAAGACGAAGCCCTTACCCGGCTCGTTGGGCGCCACCCGCAGCCAGATGTGGCCGTACATGCCCTTGCCACCCGTCTGGCGGATGTACTTGCCCTCGGTCTCCACCGCCTTGGTGATCGTCTCGCGGTAGGCCACCTGGGGCTTGCCCACGTTGGCGTCGACCTTGAACTCGCGCAGGAGCCGGTCGACGATGATCTCCAGGTGCAGCTCGCCCATGCCGGCGATGATGGTCTGCCCCGTCTCCTCGTTCGTCCTCACGCGGAACGACGGGTCCTCCATCGCCAGGCGCGCCAGGCTGGTGATGATCTTGTCCTGGTCCGCCGTGGACTTCGGCTCGATGGCCACGTCGATGACGGGCTCGGGGAACTCCATCCGCTCCAGGATGATGGGGTGCTTGTCGTCGCAGAGCGTGTCGCCCGTGGTCGCCAGCTTCAGGCCCACCACCGCGCAGATGTCACCGGCGTAGCACTCCTGGACCTCGTCCTTCTTGTCCGCGCGCATCTGCACCAGACGGCTGATGCGCTCGCGCTTGCCCTTCACCGAGTTCCACGCCGCGGTGCCCGCCTCCAGCTTCCCCGAGTAGACGCGGAGGAACGTCAGCGTCTGGGACTGGAACGACGGGTCGTTCATGATCTTGAACACCAGCGCGCTGAAGGGCGCCTTGTCGTTCGTCTCGCGCGTCTCGTCCTCGCCCTTGGGGCTCTTGCCGTGCACCGGCGGCACTTCCAGCGGGTTGGGCAGGTAGTCCACCACCGCGTCCAGCAGCGGCTGCACGCCCTTGTGCTTGAAGGCCGAGCCACAGAACACGGGGAAGATCTTCAGCCCCAGGCACCCCTTGCGGATGGCGCCGCGAATCTCCTCCTCGGTGAGCTCATTGCCCTCGAGGAACTTCTCGGTGAGCGCGTCGTCCTGCTCGGCCGCCGTCTCGACCAGCTCGCTCCGGGCCGCCTCGGCCTCCTCGCGGAACTCCTCGGGGATGTCCACCACGTCGAAGCGGCTGCCCTGCTCCGAGTCGTGGAAGACGAGCGCCTTCATCCGCACCAGGTCGATGACGCCGCGGTGCTTGTCCTCGGTGCCCAGCGGCAGCTGCAGGCGCACCGGACGCGCGCCCAGCTTCTCGCGGATGGTGCCCACGGACATCGTCGAAGTCCGCGCCCACCCGGTCCATCTTGTTGATGAAGCAGATGCGGGGGACCTTGTACTTGTCCGCCTGGCGCCAGACCGTCTCGGACTGGGGCTCGACACCGTTCACGGCGTCGAAGACCGCGATGGCCCCGTCCAGCACGCGCAGCGAGCGCTCCACCTCGATGGTGAAGTCCACGTGGCCCGGCGTGTCGATGATGTTGATGCGGTACTTCTGCTCGTTCCGGGTCCAGAAGGCGGTGATGGCGGCCGAGGTGATGGTGATGCCGCGCTCGCGCTCCTGCACCATCCAGTCCGTGGTCGTGGTGCCTTCATGCACCTCGCCCATCTTGTGGATGGCGCCCGTGTAGAACAGGATCCGCTCGGTGGTCGTGGTCTTGCCGGCATCGATGTGCGCCATGATGCCGATGTTGCGGTAGCGCTCGAGCGGGTACTCGCGAGCCATTTTCCTCAACCTCTCCAGAACGGGACGGGGCTCCAGCCCCCTCCAACCACGAATCAACGGAAACGGATGTCAAAGACCGAAACACCCGGACGCGGGGATCCGCATCCGGGTGCTGGGTACTTCAAGACGCCAAGGACTACCAGCGGTAGTGCGCGAAGGCCTTGTTGGCCTCGGCCATCTTGTGCGTGTCCTCGCGCTTCTTCACCGCGTTGCCGCGGTTGTTGGCGGCGTCCATGATCTCGCCGGCCAGCTTCTCCATCATCGTCTTCTCACCGCGCGCCTTGGCGTAGGTGATGATCCAGCGCATGCCGAGCGCCACGCGGCGATCCTGACGGACCTCCACGGGGACCTGGTAGGTGGCGCCACCGACGCGGCGGCTCTTCACCTCGAGCACGGGCTTGACGTTGTCCAAGGCCTTCTTGAAGGTCTTGAGGGGGTCTTCCTTCGCCCGCTCCTCGATGACGGACGAAGGCGCCGTAGCACACGCCGCTCCGCGATGGACTTGTTGCCCTTGCGCATCAGGTCGTTGACGAACTTCGTGACGAGCCGATCCTGGAACTTCGGATCGGGAAGGATCTTGCGCTTGGCGACTACGCGACGACGAGGCATCTGCTTTCTTCCCTTACGCCCCACTCCCTCCCCGGAGAGTCATTCAGTGGGGCTTCTACGAGCGTTTTCGAAACTCAGGAGCGCTCCCCAGGGTGCGGGGCAAGCGTCCCGAAACCAGCGACGAAGGTGGTGACCCGAATCAGCTCGGGCGCTTGGCGCCGTACTTGGAGCGGCTCTGCTTGCGGCCGGCCACGCCCACGGAGTCCAGCGTGCCGCGCACGATGTGGTAGCGAACGCCCGGGAGGTCCTTCACACGGCCGCCGCGGATCATCACCACCGAGTGCTCCTGGAGGTTGTGACCCACGCCGGGGATGTACGAGGTGACCTCGATCCCGTTCGTCAGACGAACACGCGCCACCTTGCGGAGAGCCGAGTTCGGCTTCTTCGGGGTGGTGGTGTACACGCGAGTGCAGACGCCACGCTTCTGAGGGCACTCCTTCAGAGCAGGGCTCTTGCCCTTGATGTTCAACTTCTCGCGGCCCTTGCGGACCAACTGGCTAATAGTCGGCACTAGCTGCATCCTTCCTTCCCGATGGATGCCCCGGGTGGTGTCCGGCCGGGCAGCGCATACAAACCTACAAAGCGCTTGAAAAAGGGCCGCGAGTATAGGGAGGGGACACCCTGTGTCAAGCACTGCCGGCCCACGGCGTTGCAACCGGGGCAGCATGGGAGTCCATTCCTACATTCAGACGGCGGGCTCGCTCCTCTACCCTCCCGGCCTCTAGAAGTCGAGAACCATCACGATCGCGTCCTCGCCCTCGTCCACGTAGTAGTTCGGCCGGACGCCCACCGCGCGGAAGCCGAACGACTTGTAGAGCTGTGAGCGCCGCCTCGTTGCTGCGGCGCACCTCCAGGGTGGCCAGCGTAGCACTTGCGCGCCCGCCCCTCGCGCCAGGGTGGCCTCCATCAGCCACCCGCCCCACCCCCCGCCGCCGGTGCTCCGGCGCGGTCGCCACGTTCAGCACGTGCACCTCGTCGTGGACGATCCAGAAGATGGAGAAGCCCAGCAGGCGGCGGCCCCCCTCCGGCAGCGGCTCCTCCACGAGCAGGATGGTGGACCAGTCGTGGCTCAGCTCGCGCCGCAGCAGCTCGAACGACCAGGGGTTGCGGAAGCGAGGCCTTCTCCAGCTCCATCACCGCCGGCAGGTCCTCGTGCGTCATCTGCCGGATCAGGAAGGGGGTCCCCTCCCGCGCCTGCTCCGCCGGACGGCGCTCCTCACGCATCCGCCTCATGGCGCGCCTCCCGAGCGAAGGGCGCCACCCGCCGCACCCGCGGCGCTCGCCCGCACCTGTGGCCAGCTCCTCCTTCGCGAGCTGCGCGTAGCGCTCCCGGACCAGCTGCTCCGCACCGGTGTCCCGCAGCGCACTCGTAGGGGCCCCCCCAGCTCCGCCCGTGTGCTGCTCCTAGTAGCGCCGCACCTCGGCCTCGCCCACCTGGGCCCGCAGCCGGATGCGGCTGTCCAGGATGTGCTCGGCCCGCACGCCGCGCTCCAGCACCGCGGTGAGCTGCTCCAGGTCCGCCTCGTGCCGGGCCAGGAAGGCCTGCAGCGCCGGCTCGCTCTCGAAGCGCTCGCCGGAACGCCTTCAGCGCGCCTCCACCTCCGCAGCGCTCCGCCGGGAAGGCCTGCAGCCGATCCGCCTCCAGCACCTGCAGCCGCTGGCTGAGGGCCAGCTCCAGCGCGCCCGGAGCGTCTGCTCGTCGAGCGGGGCCTCGGCCGCCTGCACGCCCCCCCGCTGGACGAGCGCCACCCGGCTCTCGAACTCCAGCTCGCTCAGGGTGAGCACCTGCGTTCTCGATGACCGCCACCACCCGGTCCACCAGGCGCCCCTCGGCCATCGGGGCCGCCCGGGGAGGGCTCCGAGGGAGCAGATGTCCAGGCGGCGGCCACCGGCACCAGCGCGAGCCAGCCCACCACCCACCCGGTCCTCGCTCCTCGTCGGCGCGGTGCTCCCATGCCCTCTCTCATCCTCCGGCCACTTTATACATCCGGACCGAAGCTCACACGCAGTGCTGGCGCTCGCCGGACGGTGGGTTACGTTCTTGCAGTTCGGAGGGCGGTAAACCCCATGGCGGACGACTACTACCAGATTCTCGGCGTGTCCCGGACGGCCTCAGCCGACGAGATCAAGAAGGCCTTCCGCAAGCTCGCGCGGAAGTACCACCCGGACGTCAACCCGGGCAACAAGGCGGCCGAGGAGAAGTTCAAGCAGCTCAACGCGGCCTTCGAGGTCCTCTCGGACGACAAGAAGCGCAAGCTGTACGACGAGTTCGGCGAGGACGCGGCCAAGATCGGCTTCGACGAGAAGAAGGCCGAGCAGTACCGGGCCTACAGGGCCGCGCAGGCGGCTGGCGGCGGCATGCCGTTCGGCGGCCGCGGTGGGGGAGGCGGCGCCGACTTCGACATGGGCGACCTCTTCGATCTCTTCAACCGCGCCGGGGCCGGCCAGGACGTCAGCGACATGTTCGGACGTGGCGCCGCCGGAGGCCGCACCGCCGGTCCCGCCGCGGGCGAGGACATCACCGCCACCCTCACCCTCAGCTTCAACGAGGCCCTCACCGGCACCGAGCGCGCCATCTCCCTCCAGCGCCCCGGGCGCTGCCAGCGCTGCCAGGGCTCGGGCGAAGTGGGAACTCCAACCACTTGTGCCTCCTGCGGAGGGACTGGCCGGGTGCGCCGCAGCGGCATCCTGGGCATGTCCTCGAGCGGCATGTGCCCCACCTGTCGAGGCACCGGCCGCGCCGCCCCGCCCTGCCCTTCCTGCCAGGGCTCGGGCGTGCAGGAGGAGACGACGCGCCTCACCGTGAAGATTCCCGCCGGCGTCCACACGGGCTCCAAGGTGCGGCTGTCCGGCCAGGGCTCGGCGGGCTCGCGCGGCGGCCCCCCGGGGGACCTCTACATCGAGACGATCGTCGCGGAGCACCCCCTGGTGCGCCGCGAGGGCGACGACCTCTACATGGACCTGCCGGTGACGGTGAGCGAGGCCATGCTGGGCGCCGAGGTGCGCGTGCCCACCTTCCAGGGCGAGGTGACGGTGAAGGTGCCCGAGGGCTCGCAGTCCGGCCGCCGCATGCGGCTCCGCGGTCGGGGCGCTCCCTCCCTCAAGGGCGGGCCGGCGGGAGACCTCTACCTCACCCTCCAGGTGAAGGTGCCCGAACACCCCTCCCAGGAGGCCCGCAAGGCAGCGGAGGCGCTCGCCCAGGCCTACCAGACAGATGTCCGGGGCACGCTGCAGCTCTAAATCCACGGCTGGCCACTGGCCATCCAACCTTCTTGCGTTAGGTTGCGCCGCGTCCTACACGGCGCCCAAGAACTCGTATTCACTCGTGGAGCACTCTTCGTCATGGGCATCTTCGATTTCCTCGGTGGTGGTTCCGGCCCCGAGAAGGCCCTCAAGCTCAAGTCCAAGGTGACCCAGAAGTACGGGGATCCCACCACCCGCCAGAAGGCCCTCCAGCAGCTCGGGGAGATGAAGTTCCCCGAGGCCGTCGGCGTCCTCCTGCAGCGCTACAACATCACCGTGGAGCCCCTCACCACGGACGCCGACGAGAAGGAGCTCGTCTTCGAGTTCATCAAGGGCTTCGGCAAGGACGCCGTGGCCCCCGTCACCGAGTTCCTGCGCAAGAACGAGGCGGCCACCTCCTGGGCCCTGCGCATCCTCGAGGCGCTCCTGTCCCAGGCCGAGGTCACCACCATCGCCGTGGACACGCTCGCCGAGCTCAGCGGCAAGTACCTGCGCAACTCCGAGAAGCTGGTGGTCCTACTCCACTACGTCACCGGCAAGGAGGACCCGCGCATCGCCGCCACGGTCCTGCCCTACCTCGAGGACATGTCCGACGACGTGAAGCTCGCCGCCCTCAAGGCCCTCGGCCCGCTGAAGTACGAGCCGGCTCGCGAGCCCATCCTCAAGCTCCTCTCCAACAAGGAGATCGCCCGCCGCGTGCAGACGGCCGCCCTCGGCGCCCTCCAGGAGAGCGGCTTCGGCGTCCAGGGCTACCGCGATCAGGTGGAGGCCGCCCTGGCCGAGCCCTACTTCCTCGACGGCAACGGCCTGGTGCAGCGCCGCGCCTGAGCCTGCCGGGTTGACGCCCTGTAGGTCCCCTCTTCCACTGGGAGAGGGGCTCGGGGCGAGGAGGCCTTCCAGAACCCAGCAGGTCAGGCCCCTCGCTCCCTCCCTGTGTCATCCACCTGACATGGCAATTGTCCTGCGGTCGCCCCTGTTGCGGGGGAACGTCGGGATGGGTTTCCAGCCCGGCCCCGAGTGACGCAGGATCGGCTCCGAGAAGCGATTGCGTCGCTCCCCACGAGGACGGGCTCCCGCGCGCCGCCCCCTGTTGCCGAGGTCGCTCCGTGCCGAAGAAGAAGGTTCCGCATCTGGCCGAGGTCGTCGCCCTCCGTCCCGAGGTGAAGAAGCCCCGGCAGCCCCGGCGCACCGCCAAGCCCCAGCCTCCCGTGGACAACGAGGCCGCCGAGCGCGCCCTCGTGGAGATGTCCCAGCACATCACCTCCAGCGCCGGCCCCACCGAGGCCCTGCGCTCGCAACTGCAGATCATCCACGGGCTCATGCAGGCCAAGGCCTGCTACGTGGCGCGCTTCGAGCCCGCGCGCAATCAGCTCCACGTCGAGCACGTGCGCGGCCGCTACGACGAGCGCATCATCGCCGCTATCCCCGAGCAGGGCGTGGTGGGCCGTGCCTTCGCCGAGAAGGCCATCCTCCGCGACGAGGACACCCTCGCCGTGCCCCTCGACAGGCCGCCCAGGGCGTCAACGGCTGCTCGCCATCCTCGCCCCGCGCCGCGCCGTCTCCGACTCGATGCTCTCGGCGCTCGCCGGCCAGCTCTCCGCCGCCTACGAGGTCGCCGCGCCTGCGCGACGACAGCGCCCGGCGCAACAAGGACCTGCAGACGGCCATCGCCGGCCTCAAGAGCCCTGGAGCAGCAGCCGCGACGAGCTGCTCGGCAACGTCTCGCACGACCTGAAGAACCCGCTCACCACCATCAAGGCCTACCTGGCCATGCTGGGCCGCGCAGAAGCTGGGCGGCCTCACCGACGCGCAGCGCAAGGCGGTGCAGACCTGCGACCGCAGCGCCGACCGCATGCTGCGCATGGTGAACGACCTGCTGCTCATGTCCCGCCTGCAGAGCGGGAAGATGCAGCTCAACCAGCGCCCCTTCGGCCTCAAGGCCCTGGCCGAGGAGGTCGTGCGCGCCCTCGCGCCCGCGGCCGAGCAGGCCAGGTGCGGCTCACCCTGCCCGCCTGCACGCGAGGTCTTCGTGCGCGGCGATCGCGAGCGCATCGCCGAGGCCATCCCGCACCTCGTGGAGCACGCGCATCCACCGCTGCGAGGCCGAGCGACACCGTGGAGGTGCGCGTCGTCCGCCGAGGGCGGGCTCGCCCTGCTCACCGTGAAGGACAGCGGCGCCGGGCCTCGGCGGCCGAGGATCTCGAGCACCTCTTCGACCCCTTCTTCCGCGCCCGCCGGGCACGCCGCGCGTGCACGGCCGCGGGCTCGGCCTGCCCCTGGTGGCCAAGATCATCGGCGCTCCACGGCGGCCGCGTGGAGGCCGAGCCAGCACCCTGGGCGAGGGCACCTCCTGTCCAGCTCGTGCTGCCCATGTTCGCCGGCGCCGTCGCCGCCCCGGAGGCGGCCCGGCCGGCCCCCGCGCGGGCGGCATCCTCCTGGTCGAGGACGACGCGCGACTGCCGCGAGGTGCTCCAGCAGGTGCTCGAGCGAGGAGGGCTACCGGGTGATGACGGCCGCCGGCGCCGCCGAGGCCCGCTCCATCCTCTCGCACATCCGCCCGGCCATGGTGCTGCTGGATCTGCGGCTGAGCGAGGAGGACGGGCGCTCGGTGCTGCGCTTCATCCGCGGCACGCCGAGTCCCTGGCGGACGTGGCCGTCTACATCATCTCCGGCGCCAGCGACGTGGCCACCCTCGGCGCCGGCCAGGGGCTCGAGCGCATCGACGGATTCTTCGAGAAGCCGCTGCAGCTGCCCCGGCTGCTGGACACCGTGGCCGCCGTGGTCCGCCCGAGCCGCCGCGCCCCGGCCGTGACCTGAGGATCACTGCGCCTCAGTGCGTTGACAGACGCGTGCCGCCGCGAACTGCACGCCCTGCCGACGCTTCCGGGGCTGTAGTATCCCGCCCCGATCCTAATGCACTCCTTCGGTCTATACCCGCTATCGCACCGCCTTCGTCGAGGCGCTCGCCCAGGCCCTCGGGCGTCCCCGCCTCCGAGATCGACGCCCAGGTGAAGCCGCGCCGACCCGCCGCACGGCGACCTCTCCTTCCCCACCTTCCCCCTCGCCAAGGCCGCAGAAGAAGGCGCCCGCCGGCCATCGCCGCCGCAGCTCGCCCAGGAGGCTGAAGGTTCCGGGGCTGGAGATCGTGGCCGCCGGCCCCTACGTGAACGCGCGCTCTGCGGCCCTGCCCTTCACCGCAGGAGGTCATCGACACGACGCGCTCGCAGGCCGTGCGCCTACGGCGGCAGCGACGTGGGCGCCGGCAAGACGGTGGTCATCGACTACTCCTCGCCCAACATCGCCAAGCCCATCGCCTTCCACCACATCCGCTCGACGGTGATCGGCCACAGCACTGGCCAACCTGCACCGCGCGCTCGGCTACCGGGTGGAGGGCATCAACTACCTGGGCGACTGGGGCAAGCAGTTCGGCCTCGTGGCCGTGGGCTTCCAGGAGTACGGGGACCCGGCGCGCCGCAAGGACATGGCCCACCTGGTGGAGGTGTACGTCAAGGCCAACGCCCGCGCCGAGAAGGAGCCCGAGTTCGACGAGCGCGCCCGCGACTTCTTCCGCCGCATGGAGGCCGGGGACGCCCGAGGCCCTCGCGCTGTGGAAGGAGTTCCGCGAGACGTCGCCTCGCGCGACTTCAAGCGCATCTACGCGCCGGCTCGGCATCGAGTTCGAGCACTATCGAGGGCGAGAGCTTCTACCAGGGCAAGATGGACGCCGGTGATCGAGGAGATCGCCCAGCACGCCGGGCGTCAAGGAGTCCCAGGGCGCCGCTCATCGTGGACCTGCCCTACGCGGAGAACGAGCCGCCCGTGCTGCTCAAGAAGAACGACGGCAGCACGCTGTACGCCACGCGCGATCTCGCGGCGGCCATCGATCGCTACGAGCGCTTCCACTTCGAGAAGTCGCTCTACGTGGTGGCCACCGACCAGTCGCTGCACTTCCGGCAGCTCTTCCGGCGTGCTCAAGGCCATGGGCCGCCCGTGGTCCGAGCGCATGGTGCACGTCGAACTTCGGCCGCGTGCACGGCATGAGCACGCGCAAGGGCAACGTCGTGCTGCTCAACGCACGTGCTGGACGAGGCGAAGTCCCGCGCCCTGGAGAAGGTGCAGGAGAACCAGGCCAGGCGGGCCGCATCCAGACCGAGCGACCCGGATGACGCTGGCCGAGCAGATCGGCCTGGGCGCCATCGTCTTCGGCGACCTGAAGAACCGCCGGACCACGGACTACACCTTCGACTGGGACGACGTCCTCGAGCTTCGAGGGCCACACCGGGCCCTATCTCCAGTACGCCCACGCGCGCGCCTGCAACGTCCTGCGCAAGGGCGGCGGGGCGCCGGCCGTCGCTACGACGCGGCGCTGCTCACCCTGCCGGAGGAGCAGGCGGTGCTGCGCGTCATCGCCCGGCTGCCGGTGGTGGTGCAGGAGGCGGCGGAGCAGCTCGAGCCGAGCTGGTCGTCGCGCGCTGCTGCTGGAGCTGGCCGCGGCCTTCAGCCGCTACTACACGCTGGGCAACCAGGACCGCGAGCAAGCGCGTGCTCGTGGAGGAGCAACGAGCGCCCTGAAGCGCGGCGCGGCTGGCCCTGACGGACGCGACGCGGGTGACGCTGGCCGCCGGCCTGCACGCTGCTGGGCATCGCCACGCCCGAGAACATGTAGCGAGGCACTCGTGGCACAAGGGGGACAGCACCGTGGACGCCTCACTGGTTCAGCCCGCGAGTCCCAACGAGGCCTCAAGGAACGAGTTCGGCCCCGTCTCCCGGCTCGCTGGGCGAGCGCTACTTCGACGGCGATCCGCTTCCCCGCCGAGGCCGAGGACGAGCTGCGCGCGCTGCACGCGAACGCGGCTTCGTGGTGCACGTGATGCGCTCCACGGCGTGGATCAACTTCCTCTACCTGGCCTGGGCCCTGGTGCGCCGCGGCGCTGCCGCCCGTGCGCGCGGTGGTGAACCTGCGGCCCTGGTTCACCCGCCCCTTCCGCCAGCACCGCCCAGCGCGGCGACTTCGACGTGCGCTTCACCTACGCGCGGCGCCAGGGCGGCAGCGGCCTCATCTTCCTCAGGAAGACGGCCCTGCTGAGCGCCGCGGGCAAGGACATCGAGGAGAACCCCTTCCCCGCCCTGGTGGACATGGCGCGCAAGAGCGACCAGCACCGTCTTCCTGGTGCCGGAGCTCTTCGTCTGGGAGAAGCGCACCTGCCCGCTCAAGCCGAGCCTGTTGGACCACGTCTTCGGCAGCCCGGACGCGCCCGGCTTCGTGCACTCGATGGTGGCCTTCTTCCGCAACTACCACCGCGCGCAGTTCCGCGTGGGCGAGCCCATCGACCTGCAAGCGCTTCATCGAGGAGAACCCGCGAGGACTCCGACGAGCTCATCGCGCGCAAGGTGCGCAGCGCCCTGCACCACCACCTCGCCCGCGAGACGCGCGCCGTCTTCGGGCCGCCGGTGAAGTCCACCGACCGCATCATCGACGAGACGCTGCGCGACCGGACGCTGCGCAAGTCGCTGGACGAGGTGGCCGCCGAGAGCAACCGCCGGCCCGAGAGCGTGCAGCGCGAGGCCCGGCGCAACCTGGAGGCCATCGCCGCGCAGCCCAGCCCCACGACGCTGGCCTTCGTCTCGCCGGTCCTGGCCTGGGTCTTCAACCGCATCTACGACGGCATCGAGGTGGACGAGGCGGGGCTCGAGCGGGCGCTGAAGGCCGCCAGCAAGGCGCCCGTGGTGCTGTGCCCCTCGCACAAGAGCCACGTGGACTACCTGGTCATGAGCTGGGTGCTCTGGAACCGCGGCTACGCGGTGCCGCTGGTGGCCGCGGGCGCCAACCTCTCCTTCTGGCCGCTCGGGCCCCTCCTCCGCCGCTGCGGCGCCTTCTTCCTGCGCCGCTCCTTCAAGGACGACAAGGTCTACGCCGCGTCCTTCAGCGCCTACGTGAAGAAGCTCGTGCACGACGGCGTGCACCAGGAGTTCTTCCCCGAGGGCGGTCGCTCGCGCACCGGCAAGCTGCTGCAGCCCAAGCTGGGCATGTTCACCTGGCAGGTGGACGCCGTGCTCGAGGGCGCGCGCAACGACCTCGATCTTCGTGCCGGTGTCCATCGACTACGAGAAGGTGGTCGAGGGAGGCAGCTACTCGAAGGAGCTGGCCGGCGGCGAGAAGAAGCCCGAGGACCTCAAGGCCCTGCTGAGCACGCCCAAGGTGCTCACCGCGCGCTACGGGCGCATCCACCTCACCTTCGACGAGCCCCATGTCGCTGGTGGAGCTGATGAAGAGCCGCGGGCTCGACCCGGGCAAGCCCATCGTCGGACGAGCAGAAGAAGGGCCTGGTGCGCGCGCTGGGCAACCGGATGATGTACGGCATCAGCAAGGTGTCCACGGTGACGCCGCACGCGCTGGTGAGCGCGGCCCTGCTCGTCCCACCGCCGGCGCGGCATGACCCTCCGCGAGCTGACGGATCGCATCACCATCCTGCGCCGCATCGCCGAGGAGGAGAGGCTCCCCTCTCCAAGACGCTGGTGAACTCGCCGAGCAACCCCGAGGCCATGGGTCCCATCCAGGACGCCATGCGCACGTTCTGCTCGGACGGGATGGTCCGCACGCAGAAGGCGCGCGGCGACGTCATCTATCAGGCCGAGGACAACCGCCGCGCCGAGCTGTCCTTCTACAAGAACACGCTGATGAACCTGGTGGCGGCGCGCAGCCTCGTGGCCAACGCGCTGCTGGCGGGGGCGCCGGCGTCATTCGACGAGGTGAAGGCCCGGGCGCTGTGGCTGTCGCGACTCTTCAAGTTGGAGTTCATCTACCGGGTGGGCGCCAGCTTCGACACCATCTTCGCGGAGGTGGTGGAGCGGCTGGTGCGGATGGGGCTGGTGCTGCATCAGGGGGACACGCTCAGCGTGGCTCCCGAGCCCCACGCTCGCCCCGAGCTGGAGTTCCTGGCGGACCTGCTGCGCGACTACCTGGAGTCCTACCTGATCGCCGCCCTCACGCTGCAGGAGGTGGCCACGGGCGCGGCGATGGATCGCAAGTCCTTCGTGAAGCAGGCGCTGGAGCTGGGCCGGGCCGAGTACCTCTCGGGGCGCATCACCGCGGCCGAGTCCCTGGCCAAGGTGACCCTGGAGAACGCGGTGACGTACATGCTGGACCAGCGCTACCTCGTCGAGGAGGACAAGAAGCTGAAGCTAGGTCCGGCGGCGCCCGACGTGGCGGCCTCCAAGCAGTTCGCCGAGGAGATTTCCCGCTACCTGCGCCACCAGTGAGCAACGTCCCCTCTCCCCGCCTCGGGGAGAGGGCCTGGCCCCCCTGCCTCAGGGCGCTGTACGGAAGGGCACCCGCACCTCACGCAGGAGCGCATTGCCCTCGAAATCCATCAGCGAGGTGCGCATCACCAGCGTGTACGCCGTGCCCGGCTCGAGCGCCCCCGCCTCCGCCCTCACGGTGACGGTGTAGGGCACGTCCCCGTGCTCGACGTCCTCGTCCACGTTCGGCGGCACCGTCAGCGACAGGGGCACCTCCGTCCGGCCCTCGAAGACAGCGATTCCCGGGCGCAGCGTGCGCACGTCCATCGTCTCGGAGAAAAGGATCTGCAGCGTTCCATCCGCGGGCAACGTGCCTCCGGCGCCCGGCTCGGTGGACACCACCTCGGGTGGATCCATGTCGCGCGTGGCGAGGAACGGGTCGCCCGGCTCCAGACACGCGGCGGTTTCCAACAGGCCCACGAGCAGCAACCGGCGCATCAGAGACACCCCTTCTGCACCAGGCTCGTCTCGGTGTGGCACTTGAGGCAGGGCCTGTCGTTGGCCGCCGCCAGCCGCTTGCACGCCGCGCCGAACCCATCCGGGTGCGGGTTCACCTGCCGGCGCTCGGAGCGCGCCGAGTGGCAGCTCATGCAGGACTCCTCGCGGTGGCAGGACACGCACGACTGGAGATCCCTCGAGGCCATGACTCCGTGGTGCTGGGGTCCCGGTACCTCGACCCACGTGTTGTAGTCCGGGTGGATCTTCACGTTGCGCGGGCGCAGCGAGCGAGTCCGCGTCCATTCCCACCCCCGTGCGCTCGTGGCACGCGGCACAGAAGGACTGCATCCGGTGGCAGCTCGAGCACCGGGTGGAGTCCTGCCGCGCCTGCACAGGGTGCAGCGTGAGGTAGTCGTTCGGGTGCACCGACAGCGGCTTTTGCAGCGCGTCGTGGCACGTCTGGCAGTAGGACTCCGCGTGGCACGACAGGCACGTCTGCCGGTCCACCGACGCTCGGCTGCCGTGGGAGAACTCGTACCGGGGCCCGTGGTCCATCCCCAGCGGGTTGCCCTGCATCGGCCGCAGCACCCCCGAGGGGAACGTGAGCTGCAGCCGCCCCGAGGGCTGCGTCAGGTGGCAGGTGCCGCACGCCTTGGAGGCCACGTTGCCATCATGGCACTCGAAGCAGGTGGCCATCTTCGGGAGCTGCTGCCGCGAGGCGAGCTGCACGTCCGTCATGGCACCATGGCACTTCGTGCACTCCACCTTCTTGTCCACGTGCACCTTGTGGTTGAAGAGCAGGTTGGCGGAAGGCACGTCCACCTTCGCCGGCGCCAGACGCACCGTGGAATCGAACCCCGGGTGGCATGTGCCGCAGCTCGCCGCCGGGTCCGTCTTCTCGCCCTTCCGCGCCGCCTCGATGTCGTGGCAGGACTCGCACTCCTCGTGGCCCGGGAGGTTGCGGTCCTTCACCGAGCCACTCGCGCGAGCCGCGTCGTGGCAGGAGACGCACTCGGCCCCCGCCTCCAGGTGCTGCTTGTGGTCGAAGCGCAGCGGGATGTGCTGGGCCGGGTAGACGGCGAGGCTGCGCTCGCGTCCCGTGGCCGCCCAGGTGATTCCAGCCGCCACGAAGGACAGGACGAGCAGCCCCAGGGCTGTGCGGTACCGGCGGTCCATCTACAGGCTCGCCTTCAGGTCGAAGAGGAAGAACACCTTGGAGTCCCAGCGGGTGAACGGGTTCACGTTCTGCTCGAGCACCAGGGACACGCGCGCCGCTCGGGTCAGCACCTGGCTGGCCCACACCTGCGCGCCGAAGAAATCGCCCGCCAGCAGCGGGTTGAACGCGTCATCGATGCGCGCCATGGAGAGCCGCCCGTCCAGGGTAAAGCGCCCATCACCGAAGCCATAGCCGGCGGTGAGGTCCGTCCAGAGCTGCGAGCCCCCGTAGCCTCGCCGGTACGACACGTCCAGCGCCGAGCGGAAGCGGCCCCACCGCAGCGCCGCGCCCGCCGAGCCTCCCGCGGTGTAGGACGGCGGGCCCCCGGGCTCCCGCGCCGCCTCCGCCAGCCGCAGGCCGCTGTTGAGCTCCGTGTGGTACAGGCTCGCCACGCCCTGCGCGTAGTAGCGCAGCGCGCCTCGCGGGAAGAAGTCCACGCGCACCCGCGCCTCGTCCCTCGGAGCGAAGGCGAACCAGTACCAGATGGAGTCCGCGGAGAAGACCGGCGAGAGCCGCAGCGCCTCGCCGCTCACCGCCAGCCGCTCCCCGTCCCACCGCACCTGCGCGCGGGCCTGCGCGAGCCGCATCCGCAACAGATCGAAGTCCACCCCCGCCACCGCGCCCACCCCGAGCCCCCGTCCGTACCGCGCCTCCAGCGTCGCGCGCTCGAGGTCCGTCTTCCCCGCGACCAGGGCCCGGCGGTAACCCAGCGCGGCGGACACGCCCTTCAGGTCCTCCAGCAGCAGCTTCGCGCCGTACACCGGCTCGAGAGCCGTCAGCGTCGGGTCCGCACCGGGCACGCCCTGCTCGAGTCGCCGCTCATCGCTCTCCCGCGTCCCCTCGGGCTGGTACACCGACGAGGCCAGGAACCCCGCCCCCTTCACCCACAACCCTCCGTACACCTCGGCCCCGAGCCCCAGCGGGCTCACGTAGCGCAGCCGCGCTCCATCGAAGACCAGGAGATCCGACACGTCCCCGTAGACCTGCCGCCCCAGCCGCCCCTCGAACCCCTTCCCCCCATAACGGACGAAGGCGTAGAGCAGGTCCGCATCCTCCGAGCGGAGCCCATCCACCTTCGCGGCCTCGCCACGCGGCAGGCCGAAGTCCGCGAAGATGCGCAGGCTGGACTCGAAACCCAGGTCCTCCCCGGTGACGAGCTCGTACCCGGTGAGCCCCAGGTACTGAACGATGCGCCGGCGCGGCAGCAGCACCGGCTCCTCGGGAGACGCACCCCTCCAGGCGCGGATCTGGTACACCTGCGCCTCGGTGCGCGCCTCGAGATGGAACGCGGACGCGGCGGCTGTCCCCGACGCCAGCAGCGCCACGCACGGGCCCGCCCCTCGGAGAACAAGTCGCCCCACGGTCTGTATCCAGCCTGGCGTTCGTCGCGGGAAGCGCATCAAAGTCCGGGCATTATAGAAGCGCCTCACCCCTGCGTGTCGTGTTTTGAACGCACCCCCTCGCAGCCGGAGAAAGCCGGTGGAAGAAGTCACCCCCAGCCCCCCTCGGACCCCCTGGGTCGACCCACGTACCGTGGCGGTCGTCGCCACGGGCGTCGTCTTCATGGCCTTCCTGCTGGTGGGGGCCTCGGTGCAGACGCTCAACGTGGCCTTCGGCATCTGGTTCACCGAGATCTTCGTGTTCTTCGGCCTGGGCTGGTACGTGCTGCGCATCACGGAGAGGGATCCGGTGCGCTACACGGGCCTGTCCTCCCCGAGACTCGCGCCGGCGGCCTTCGGGTTCATCCTGGGCGCGGTCAACTTCTTCGCCGTCGTCGCGCCCGTGCAGTTCGTCTCCCAGTCGCTGCTCCCCAAGTCGTGGCAGCAGATCTACGACATGTCGGCCATCTTCCGCGGGCAGACGCCGGTGGAGCTGGCCCTCATCATCGCGAGCGTGGGCCTCGGGGCCCCGGTGTGCGAGGAGTTCTTCTTCCGGGGCGTCTTGTTCCAGGGGTTGAAGGCACCGGGAGGCCGCTCCCAGCAAGCCATCGTCATCTCAGCGGTCGTCTTCAGCCTCTTCCATCTGGATCCGGTGGGCTTCCTGGCGCGCCTGGAGCTGGGCGTGCTGTTCGGCTGGCTGATGCTGCGCACCGGCTCGCTGTGGCCGGGCATCCTCGCGCACGCGGCCAACAACATCGTGTCCACGGCGCTGTTCTTCGTCGCCAAGGACATCGAGTCCCCGCAGCAGGCGCCCACCTCGCAGGAGCTGCTGGCCCTCTTGATGATCGCGCTCGTGGGCAACGCGGCTCTCTGGGGGTTGCTGGCCGGCGCGCACCGCTTCCCGAACCTGCTGGGGGGCCCTCCCCGTCCAGACGTCCTGGAGGCCCCGGAGGGACCCGTCCGGCTGGAGCCCCTGCCCAGGCTGCTGCGGTTGGCGAGCCCCTGGGTGTTCGCCGCGGCGCTGTCGCTGGGGACCTACGTGGTCCTGGACACTCGCGGCATCCAGCTCAGCGTGCTCGACCAGAACTACCGGCTCGCCCCCGTGCCCAAGGACGCACCGGACGCACTGCAAGCCGAGCGCGAGGCCCTGTACCAGCTTCGAATCCGCGCCCGCCGGGGCGAGGTGCCGATCGAGGAGTACGCGAAGGAGCGGGCGAGACAGTCCAGACAGAAGAGGCTCGATGTACCCTGAGGGTAGGAACCCCCTCTCCCCCGGGAAGAGGGTTGGGATGAGGATTGACGCGTGAGGACAATTACCGCGACACGCTACGTGACACCGCTGCGCGAGGGCGGCTCGCTGCCGGCCATCGTCGAGGCGGAGGACTCGGGCCTGTACGTCCTGAAGTTCCGGGGGGCGGGCCAGGGAACCAAGGCGCTCATCGCCGAGATCATCTCGGGCGAGCTGGCGCGCGCTCTGGGCCTGCGCGTGCCCGAGCTCGTGCTGGTGGAGCTGGACCCCGTCCTGGGCCGCGCCGAGCCGGACGGGGAGATCCGCGACTTGCTCAAGGCGAGCGCGGGGCTCAACCTGGGCATGGACTACCTGCCAGGCTCCATCACCTTCGATCCGACGGTGGGCCCGGCACCGGACAGCGGCGGAGGCCTCGGCCATCGTGTGCTTCGACGCCTACGTGACGAACGTGGACCGCACGCCGAAGAACCCGAACCTCCTGAGCTGGCACAAGAAACTGTGGCTCATCGACCACGGCGCGTCCCTGTACTTCCACCACGCGTGGGACGACTACCTGGAGCGCAGCCAGAGCCGCTTCACGGCCATCCGAGATCATGTGCTGCTCCCCTGGGCCTCGGCGCTGCCCGAGGCGGAGGCGAGCCTGCGCCAGCGGCTGACGGCGGACCTCATCCACCACGCCGTCGGGTGCATCCCGGAAGCCTGGCTGGGCGCCGGAGCGGAACCCCGCTTCGCCACGGCGGCGGAGCACCGGGCGGCCTATGTCGAATACCTGCTGAAGCGCCTGGAAGCGGCACCGGCGTTCATCGAGGAGGCGCGGCGTGCCCGGGCACAGCTTTGATTACGCCATCGTGCGCGTCGTCCCGCGAGTGGATCGCGAGGAGTTCATCAACGCGGGCGTCATCCTCTACTGCCTCACCCGCCGCTACCTCGAGGCACGGGTGGAGCTGGACGAGCGGCGCCTGCTGGCGCTCGCGCCGGACGCCGACGTGGAGCTGCTGCGAAGCCACCTGGAGTCCATCCCGCGCATCTGCACGGGAGGCAAGGCGGCGGGGCCCATCGGACAACTGCCGCAGAAGGAGCGCTTCCACTGGCTGGTGGCGCCCCGCAGCACGATGATCCAGACGGGCCCCGTGCACTCGGGGCTGTGCGAGGACCCGACGAAGGCCCTCGAGCACCTGCTGCAACGGATGGTGCGGCCCCCCTCGGGAGGGCCGCACCACTGACTCAGAGGAAGGTGTAGGAGTCCACGTTGAACACGGGACCCACCATGGCGGCGGTCATCACGTCGCGGGCCACGTCGCCGTGGACCTCCACACGCTGACCATCCTTCTTGATCTTCCGGTCGCCGCCGGCGAGCTGGTAGGTGCGCCCGTCGTCACCTTCCAGCACCCAGACGCCCCCCTCGATGTCGCGGAACACCACGCGGCCGGTCAGCTTCATACCGCCGACTCCTTGCGCAGCATGGCCCGCGCGATGATGAGGCAGATGAAGGTATTGACCACCAGCCAGGGCATGGCGAGGAACGAGAAGGGCATCCAGGCCAGTGCGGGCGCCTTGGCCCAGGCGGCGTAGGCGAGGAAGCCGGCGAAGCCCAACGCGAGCCCGCCGATGGCCCCGCGCAGCCCCTGGAACTTGATGGCCAGGAAGGACAGCAGCAGGGGGATGAGCGCGCTGTAGAAGAGCGGGTTGGCCGTCTTGCCCCGGCCGAAGATGATGCGCTGCCAGTCGGGGATGGGCAGCCAGGCGGCGTCCACCACGTCCCCCGCCACGCCCGAGGCCCCACCGAACCACGAGCGCGCGAAGAACACGCCCACCGTGGCCAGCAGCAGCGGCACGAAGAAGCTCGGGCGGAAGAGGACGTTGAGGTAGCCCGGACGCTCGCGCCCGCGCATCGTCAGCAGCACGATCGCCAGCAGGGCCAGGGCCCACCACAGCGGCGACCAGCGCGAGGCCCCGCCCCCGAGCGCCTTCAGCGAGGCCTCGGCATCCAGCAGCCCGTGCCCGTACTCCTCCGTCCAGGCCTGTCCGCTCCGCTTCGCGCCCGCGTAGAGAGCCTTCTCCACCTCGTCCGGCCCCGTCGCGCCCTCGGCGTACAGCAGCGCCGCCACCGCCGCCACATGCGGGGTGGCCATGCTCGTGCCCTGGTAGGCGGCGTAGACGGAGCGCGAGGGATCGCGCGGGTCGATGGTGTTCTGCAGGATGCCGCCCGCGTCGCCCTGGCGCTTGTCCCCACCCGGGGCCGCGATATCCAGCTCCTTGCCATAGGACGAGTACGGGGCGCGCGTGCCATTCGGACCCACCGCGGACACCGCCACCGCGCCCGGGTACGCCGCCGGGAACTCCACCCGCGGGCGCCCGGCGTTGCCCGCCGCCGCCACCACCGTGACGCCCTTCTTCCGGGCGTACTCCACGGCATCCGCCATCACCTTCGAGTAGCCCCCACCACCCAGGGACATGTTGATGACGTTGGCCCCCTCGTCCGCCGCGAAGCGGATGGCATCGGCGATGTCCGCCGACGTGCCCGAACCGAAGTGGTTCAGCACCTTTACCGGCATCAGCGTCGCCTCGAAGGCCACGCCCGCCACGCCCAGACCGTTGTTGGTCGCCTGGGCGATGGTGCCCGCCACGTGCGTGCCGTGCCCGTGGTCGTCATTGGCGTGCTCGTCGTCGTTGACGAAGTCGTAGCCCTTCTTGAACTTCGCCCCCTTGAGGTCCGGCACCTGCTTGAAGTCGTCGTGGTCCTCGTAGGCGATGCCCGTGTCCAGCACCGCCACCACCACGCCCTTGCCCCGGCTCTCCTCCCAGGCCTTGGGCATGTGGATCATCCGGAAGTTCCACTGCTTGGGGTAGTCCGGATCATTCGGCGTGTAGCCGTCCTTGCTCGGCGCCTCGCTGGGGGCCTCCAGGTCGGACGCGGCCTCCTCCGCGGGCGGCACCGAGTACATCATCAGCGGCTCGGCGGACTCGACGGCCGGGTTCTGGCGGATGCGCGCGAGCGCCGCGTCCACGTCCCCCACGCCCCGGGCGATCGTCACGCCCGACTGCTCGCCCTCCACGGAGTTGAACTCGAGGTCCAC
This sequence comes from uncultured delta proteobacterium, assembly GCA_963771175.1. Taxonomy (GTDB): domain Bacteria; phylum Myxococcota; class Myxococcia; order Myxococcales; family Myxococcaceae; genus Archangium. The sequence goes on along the minus strand of CAVYSY010000022.1, from coordinate 113,613 downwards.
CCCCCAGGCGGACTCCCAGGCATCGAACTCGGCCTTGGTGGTGCCGTCCTTGAAGTCCACGACGATGCCGCCGGGCTGCTCCTCGGCCAGCTCTCGCCGCGAGGTGTCCACGGCCGGCGTCTCCTCCGCCTCGGACCCTTCCGAGTCCGAGCGGGACGCACAGGCCCCCGCCGTCACCGCCAGGGCCAGCACCGCCAGGGCCAGGTTCAATCGCTTCATGGGCATGGGTGCTCCTTATGACGACCCATACGAACGAACGGCGGAACGATTGGGTCTGAATCGAGTCTGGTCGACACCCCTCCCGGTGGACAAGTTCCCCCCAGGACGAGGAATCTTCGTTAATTCAATAGGTTACGCGACATCGGTCACTTGCCGGATAGCATCTTCAGCCAGGTGCGCACGGCTTTTCCCACCAGGGGAAGCGCATGGTGGAAATGGGATCCGGCGCCTTCCACCACGTACAAGGTGCCGCCCGCCTGGTCGACCGCCTCGGCCAGCTCCGCCCGGGACAGGGTGGAGTCCAGCTCGCCCACCACCACCAGCAGCCCTCGCCCGAGCCCCGCCAGCTCCCCGGCCGTCACCCCACGAGGGCTCACCAGACACACGGCGGCCACCTCGGGATGGCGCGCCCGGAGCTCGAGGGCGACCCGGGCACTTCCGTGGAGCGCGGCCACCGCCGCCGCGGGATGATGGGCATTCTCCAGCACCACGCCCAGCGCGGCCTCGGCCTCCTGCACCAGCGCCGCTCCCGAGCCCCGCTCGCCCTGGCTCCCACCCACGCCCCGGTAGTTGAAGCGCAGCGTGGGGTGGCCCGCCGAGGCCGCGGCGAAGGCCAGCTCGGCACCAATGACGTGGTCCATGCCTCCCCCGTCCTCGGGCCGGGGCGGGAGGACGAGCAGCGGGGGACGCTCGTCGCCCCGGTGCGCCACGCCTTCCATGACGTCGCTGTCCACGGGGATGAGCGTGGAGCGCTCGAGGAACTGACCTTTGAGGACCATAGAGGGCGGGGAGATTAACGCGGAGCGTGTCCGCATGCTTCACTCCTGGAGCACTTCTTCCCGGGCTGTGAACGACAGCCGGGTCTCGCAGGCCAGGGCGCTGCCCCCCGCGCACGAGGCGCAGCGCGACGCGAGCTCCACCACCCCTTTGGAGATGGTGTCCCGGTCCTCGAAGAGGATGCGGATGGCCGTGGACTCCAGCACCTGGCCGTCGGTCGTCGCCACCACCCGCTCGGCAGAGAAGGACTCCCCGTCCCCCACGATGGCTCCCGAGAGCGTCACGGGCGGGGCATCACCGAGCCGCCAGCCCCCCTCGGGCGAGTCCAGCTCCAGGTAGGCCCGACCGCCGCTCCCGGCCTCCCAGACGGTCCACTGAAAGTCCCGGAAGAGGTTGCGATCCTCCACCCGTTGGGATGGGGGCGTGCCGCCGCGGTAGCAGGAGCCCGGGAGCGCCGACAGGGGCGCGGGGTCCACCACCACGCGGTAGTGACGGATCTCCTCGCCACCACAGCCGGCGAGCACGGTGAGCACCGCGACGATTCCCAGGTAGCGCATGTCAGGTCGCTCCAGCCAGTTCCGCCGCGTGCTCCTCGCGGACCCAGGAGTAATAGCGATCCGTGTTCTCGGGGGTGTGGAAGAGGATGGAGAGTGCCACATGCTTCTCCTCCCAGAGCTTCGTCAGCATCCCCCAGAGACGGTGGATGAGCTCTCGCCTCTCGGCGGAGGGTACGTCGAAGATATGCAGGGCCCAGTCCCGGCCTGGGAAGTCGCCCTTCGTGATCCGGGGCTCCGTCCACCTCACGACACGATGGTTCCCGACGATTTCCCTCACCTGCCGGCGGATCTCTTCACGCTCGTTCACCATATCGGCTCCTCCCCGAGCACATGCCGGACGATGGCCGCAGCAGCCTCCAGCGCCTCCCTCGCTTCTTCGACCGTCACGTCTTCCTCCAGATAGTCTGCGGCGACCCGCAGTTCGAGCAGGTCAAACAGCTCCTGACTCGCCCCGTCTCCGAGCACCCCGCTCCTGCGTGCCTCATAGGGCAAGGGGTCATGCAAGAAGTAATATACACCGGGCCTGACTTCTGGAGTAGGGATACCCAATGCGTTCAGTGCGTACCAGCACGCATGGTAGGCCGCATAGTAGGCCCGCGAGGCCGCCGCGTTGGGACATGGGTCCTCATCGTCCAGAAGCACACGTGCCGCCGCCAGGTTCTCCCACGCCTTCCGCTCCATCGCCCTTCCCCTCCCCGCCTTCCCGCCTCCCTTCCTACTACCCACCCCTGACATGAGGCCGCCCGGCCCCACCCACGCGGTCATCCCGGAGCGCGCCCCCTCCCGGTCTCCCCATGAGCCGGCGGGCCACTCGCACCGGCCCTCCGCACACGAGGGGCCTCATTCCTCGCGACGCCGGGCGGGCTGCTGCTAACGTCCATCCGGAAGAATTCAACGCCTCCTGGAGGCGGAGGACCCATGACCCGCGACGAAGCGCAGCGACTGGTGCAGGTGTTCATGCAGTCCGTCGGACAGCCGAGCGAGGGCCTCAACCCGCAGGGGTTCGGAGGCGCGGTGCTCGGCCAGGCCCAGCTCTATTTCGAGTACCGCTCCGACACGCAGGCGCTGGAGGCGAGCGCCCTCATCTACAAGTTCCGGGATGCGCCCAAGCCCGGCGTGATCGAGGGCTTCCGCGCCGAGGAGAAGGCCGGCACGGACGCCGGCGGTGGCGCGGTGGACTACGAGCCCGAGAACAAGAGCCTCTTCCTGAGCCGCCTCTACTCCACGCCGCCGGCGGACGCGGCCTTCCGGGAAGACATGACGCGCCTCACCCAGGCCAGCCTCGTGTGGAGTGACGAGGTGATGGACCGCGTGGCCTCGCGCGTGTTCCAGCGCTGACGCCAGACGCGAGAGCCCCGCCAGAACAGATGGGTTTCTTCCGAAAGAAGCGAGTGGAAGTGGACGCGCCGAAGCCGCGGCGCGACCTGGGTCTGGCGATGGTCGCGCTCGACCGGGCGAGAGCCCTGCCCGAGGGCGTCCTGCTGGCCTTCCTCCAGGACAACTGGAAGGAACTGCCCCGCGCGAAAGAGGTCCAGCAGGAGGGGGACACGCTGAGCTTCGAGCTGGACGGCGCCGTCGTCACCCTCACGCTGGTGCGCGGGCCCATTCCGTGGGGAGACCTGGAGCGCCCGGCCCGCGCCGCCTGGCACTGGCCCGAGGCGGTCGAGCGGCTCAGAGCACACCAGGCGCATGTGCTCGTCGCCGTGCTGGCACCGGAGCAGGATCGCATCGCGACGAGGCTCCTGCTCACCCGGGTGGTCGCCGCGGTGGCCGCCACGACCGAGGCCGCTGGCGTGTACTGGGGCGAGGGCCCGGTGGTGAACGCGCCGGACGACTTCGTCGAGGAGGCGAAGCGGACCTCTCGCGAGCGGCTGCCCCTCTACCTGTGGCTGGCCTTCCACCTCACGCGCAACCCCGACGGCACCTTCACCCTCGCCACCTCGGGCATGAAGGCGTTCGGCTTCATGGAGATGGAGGTGGTGGCGTCCCGCGAGAAGGCGGCGACGCTGGTGGACCGGGCCTTCAACTTCACCCACTACCTGCTGGACCACGGGCCCGTGCTGAAGGACGGGGACACCATCGGTCTCTCCGCCGATGAGCGCCTCCGCATCCGACACGTGCCCTCCGTCGTCGACCCGTCTCGCGAGGTGTACCGCGTCGAGCTGTGAGCGGCGCGCTACACCGACGCCAGCACGTAGAACTTCAGGTACTTGCCCTCGGGGAACTGGAGCCGGATCGGATGATCCGGCGGCTGGTAGCGCTCCTCCACCAGCGCGAGGTCCACGCCCGCCTTGAAGGCCGCCTCCTTCACCGCGCCCAGGAAGTCATTGGGGCCCACGCGCGCCGAGCACGACGCCGTCGCCAGCAGGCCCCCGGGCCGCAGCAGCCCCAGCGCCTGACGGTTCAGCGAGGCGTACCCGTCAATCGCCGCCTGCACCGCCCGCTGGCTCTTCGCGAACGCCGGCGGGTCCAGGATGATCAGATCGAACGTCCTCCCCTCCTCGCGGAAGGACGCCAGCAGCTTGAACACGTCCGCCGCCAGGAAGTCGTACTTCTCCGCCGGCAGCCCGTTGCGCGTGAAGTTCTCGCGCGCCAGGGCGATCGCATCCGGATCCAGGTCCACCGAGAACACGCTCTTGGCCCCACCCAGCGCCGCGTTCACCGAGAACCCGCCGCTGAAGCAGAAGCAGTTCAGCACGTCCCGCCCCCGCGCCAGCCGCCGGATGAGGTACCGGTTCTCCCGCTGGTCCAGGAAGAAGCCCGTCTTCTGCCCGCGCCACGCGTCCACCCCGAACTTCGCGCCGCGCTCGAGGATCTCCAGCACCTCCGGTGCCTGCTGACCCCACAGCATCTTCCCCGAGCCCCGGCCCTCGTCATCCTCGGCGTCGTCCCGGCCCACCTCGTCCCGGCCGAGGATGCCCTGCAGCTCCGGCACCGCCGCCTTCAGCGCCTCGACGATGAGCCCGCGGTACGGCGTGAGCCCCGCCGAGTACAGCTTCATCACCGCGTACCGGCCATAGAGGTCCACCACCACGCCCGGCAACCCGTCGCCCTCGCCATGGATCAGCCGGAAGCTGTCCGTGTCCGTCAGGTCGATGAGCGAGCGCCGCTCGGCCAGCGCCTGCCGCACCCGCTGCGCGAAAAAGGCCGCATCGATGTTCTGCCGCGGGTTGCGCGTCAACACGCGCACCGCGATGGCCGAGTGCGGATCGAAATACCCGCGCGCCACGAACTTCCCGTTCTCGGCCAGGTCCACCACGCTGCCAGGGGGAATCTTCGGCACCTTCTCCAGCGCCTTGCGGAAGACCCACGGGTGCCCCGCGCGCAGGTGACGGCCCAACCCCGGGGCCAACTCCAACTTCACGACATTCACGCTCTGACTCCTCGTGGGGCCTTGCGGCCCCGCTGGGCGAGAAGGACACGGGCGAGCTCCTCGAAGCCCCGCCCCTCCTCCGCCCGGGTGATGAAGGCCGGCGGCGTGTCGATGCGATCCAGCACCCGCCGCACGTTGGCCACCCCGATACTCAGGGCGAACTCTTCAAACATCGGGGCATCGTTGAAACTATCCCCGACGTACACGAAACGCGGCTCCCCCGGCTCCGACCGCAGGCCCCAGGCGAGCTTCATGAAACGGCGCACCGCGGAGCGCTTGTCGAAGCGACCGAGCCAGCAGTTGACGTGCACCGAGGAGCGCACCGCCGTCACCCCGCGCGCCCGCAGCAGCGCCTCGATGCGCCCGGCCCCCGCCTCGCCCAGCCGCGCCTCCTCGTTGTAGTCCACGGCCAGGTCCACCTCGGTGTAGGCGCTGTCCATGGACAGGCGCGCTCCCGGTACCTGCCGCAGCACGTCCGTCACCTCGGCCACCAGGCGCCGCCGGTTCGATTCCCGGACGCGTGGGGACTCCGCATACACCTTCCGCAACTTGCCGCCGGGCCCCCGCAGGAAGAACAGGCCGCCGTTCTCCACGATGACCCCGTCCACCGGCAGCGTGCGCGCCCACGCCTCACCCCAACCCGCCGGGCGGCCGGTCACCAGCACCAGCTTGAGGCCGGCATCCGCCAGGCGCTCGAGCGCCCGCACCGTGGTGGAGCGCAGTCGGTGCGAGGTGGTGAGGGTACCGTCGACGTCAGTGAAGACCCCCTCCACCCGGGAGAGGTCCGCGTCACGCAAGGGGCGGGGGGCAACCATACGGGCAGCGGCCTACACCCTTCCGGGCCTCACGGGAAGGCCCTGCTTCATGTCACATCCGGTCCTTTGAGTCCCTGCCTCGGAGTCCCTGCCTCGGAGGATCGCGAGGGGCTCCCCCAGGCGTCGGAGCGGCCTTTTCCATCACAGAACGGGTCCCTCTCTCCATCTCCCAGAGAGAGCACAGCCGACGCACGCCTTTGGGGGATTGAATGGGACAAGCACAGAGGCACGGGGAGCGCTCCCTATCCAAACACGAACTGCCCACACCGCGGACGCTGGGCCCGTACGAGCTCCAGGGCATCCTCGGGAAGGGCGGAATGGGGGTCGTCTACCTGGGGTGCCACTGCGAGACCGGTGAGTACTTCGCCGTGAAGACGGTCCGCCTCACGCACGCCTCCACGCTCGCCAGCATCCGGCGCGAGGTGCAGGCGCTCAGCCGGATCCACCACCCCGGGATCATCCGGATAGTCGAGCACGGGTTCTCCGCCGGGCTCCCCTGGTACGCCATGGAGCTGCTCGAGGGCCATACGCTCAAACAGCTCATCGCCCGGTACTGGAAGTTCGACTCCCGGGCCACCCGTGCCTCGGAGACGCACGGCTCCGGACAGCTCCACGGGCAGGAGTTCCACTCGCGCGATCCCAGCGCCCCGCCCGTCCTGCCCGCGCGCCCGCTGCTGAGGGTGCTCCGGCGCCTGTGCACCCCCTTGGCCTACCTGCACGGCCGAGGCCTCGTCCATCGCGACCTCAAGCCCGGCAACATCTTCATCCGCGAGAATGGAACGGTCGTCCTCGGGGACTTCGGGGGCGCGGTGGCGTTCGCGGGCGCGGGCGGCCGGGAGGTACTCCAGGTGGACGGCAACACGCACGGCACCCTGCTGTACATGGCGCCCGAGCAGATCCGCGGTGACTTCGTGGACGCCCGCGCCGATCTCTACGCACTCGGCTGCATCCTCTACGAGTGCGTGACCGGCCTTCCTCCCTTCGTCGGCGGTCCGGACAAGGCCATCCGCCGCCGGCATCTCCGGAGTCCACCTCCCCCTCCCTCCGAGCTCCTCGGGGAGGAGCTCCCGGAACGGCTGGAGTGGCTCATCCTCGAGCTGCTCAAGAAGCATCCCCAGGATCGCCTGGGCTATGCCGAGGACGTGGCCCGGGTCCTCTCGGAGCTGGAGCCGGAAGCCGAGGAGCCGGAGGACCTCCCCCCCTCCCAGCCCTACCTCTACCGCCCGCTCTTCACGGGCCGGGACGAGGCCGTGAGAGAGATCCGCGCCCGGCTCGACGCACTGGGGCTCGGCAGGGGCGGGAAGATCTTCGTCGGCGGCGCCAGTGGAACGGGCAAGACGCGCCTGGCACTGGAGATGGCCCGCGAGAGCTTCGGCCGTGAGCTGGCCGTGGTGACCTGCGAGTGCGTCCCGCTCGGGATCTCGGGCACCCGGGTGGATGCCCGCCTGAAGGCGCCCCCCCTCCACCCCTTCCGTTCGCTGCTGACCACGGTGGCGGATCGGTGCCGGCACTTGGGCGCGGAGGAGACGGCTCGGCTGCTCGGACCCCGGGGCAAGGTGCTGGTCCCCTACGAGCCCCGCCTGGACGAGCTGCCCGGCCAGCGGGAGCTGCCAGCGCCGACTCCGCTCTCCAGCGAGGAAGCCGAGCGCGCGCGCATCTTCTCCAGCCTCCAGGAGGTCCTCTTCGCCCTCGCCGAGGAGGAACCCCTTCTGCTGATCATCGACGACCTCCAGTGGGCGGACGAGATGACGCTGGGCTTCCTGTGCCTGCTGCGGCACGAGCACCTGGTCGAGCGGGGCGTGCTGCTGCTGGGCACCTACCGTCCCGAGGAGTTGGAGGGGACGCTGCGGGAGGTGGTGTCCGCACCCGAGGCCCTGCATCTGGAGCTGGGGAGGCTCGACACGCGGAGCATCCAGTCGATGGCCTGCGGCATGCTCGCCCTACAATCGCTGCCACGGGACTTCGACGGATTGGTCCACCAGTGCGAGGGTAACCCGTTCTTCGTCGCCGAGTACCTGCGGGCCGCCATCGCGGAGGGACTGCTCCATCGGGATGGCACCGGCCGGTGGCGGTTGGATGAGCGGGCCGCGACCCGGGATCCGCTGCACTCCCTCGGCCTGCCCGGCTCCATCGCGGAGCTCATCCACCTGCGATTGCGAGACCTGGACACCCAGGCCCGGGCGCTGGTGGAGCTCGCCGCCGTCCTCGGACGCGAGTTCGAGGCCGAGCTCCTCCTGGAAACCTCCGGGATGGACGACCCCCAGGCCCTCGAGGGACTGGAGACGCTGAGGGTCCGGCAGATCCTCGAGGAGACCTCGGGAGGGCAACTCCGCTTCGTCCACGACAAGCTGCGCGAGCTCTCCTACGGACGGATCCCCCCCGAGCACTGCCAACGCCTGCACCACCGGGCGGCCGAGGCCATCGAGCGGCGCGCCGCGGGGGCGCTGGATTTCGCGCTCGCGTACCCGACCCTGACCCATCACTGGTCGAAGGCCCGGGTCCCCGAGCGGGCGATCCACTACTTCGGCCTCGCGGGAGACCATGCCCGGTCCGCCCATGCCAATGGCGAGGCCATCGCCTTCTACCGGGCGGCCCTCGCCGAGGCGGACGAGTACCTGCGCGCACGACGGGAGGAACCGGACGACTGGCGAGAGCGCCTGTGCCGCCTGCACGAGAGCCTCGGGGACGTGCTCGCGCTCACCGTCCAGAGGAAGGAGGCGCACGCGGCCTACGGCGAGGCCCTGTTCCGGCTCCGGCCCGACGCGCGGGTCCGGCGGGCACGCGTGCACCGCAAGCGGGGCAAGACCTGGGAGACGCACCACCGGCACGAGGGCGCGCTGCGCGCCTACGACGAGGCGGAGGCGGCCCTGGGGGAAGCGCCCGCGGAGCCCCGCGACCAGACCGGAGCCCATCCGGAAGAGACCGCGGCGGCCTGGTGGCACGAGTGGGTGCAGGTCCAGGTAGACCGTCACTGGACCTGCTACTGGATGAACCGGTGCGACGAGATGGCCGAGCTGGTGCGAAAGGTGCGCCCGGTGGTGGAGGCCCACGGAACCCCGAGGCAACGCGCCTGCTTCTTCGTGCTGCTCCTCAACACGGCCCTCCGGCAGGAGCGCTACGTGGTCTCCTCCGAAACGGTGGAGTACGGGCGCCTGGCGGTGCGGGCCAGCGACGAGTCCGGTGACGTGGGCCTGCGAGCGCAGACGCGCTTCTGCCACGCCTTCGGCCTGCTGCACCACGGCGACCTCGACGAGGCGGAGCGGCAGGGCCTCGCCGGACTGCGGCTGGCGGAGCGGACGGGAGACCTGACGATGAAGTCCCGCCTCCTCACCGACCTGACCCTGGTGTACCGCAAGCGCGGCCAGGTGGCCGAGACACGGGCGTGGTGCGAGCGGAGCCTGGAGGCTGCCTCCGCCGCGCACATGGACGACTACGTGGGCGCGGCCAGGGCCAACCGCGCCTGGGTGGCCTGGAAGGAGCAGCGCTTCACCGAGGCCGAGCTGGAGGCCCGGGCCGCCCTGGAGTGCTGGCGGAAGCTCGCGGTGCTCTCCCCCTACCCGCTCCAGTGGCAGGGATTGTGGCTCCTCTTGGCAATGGCCCTGCACCGCGGGGCACTGGAGGAGGCGCTGGAGCACGCTCGGGCGCTGCTCGATCCAAGACAACAACGGCTGACAGACACGCTGGCGGGAACCCTCACGGACGCGCTCGAGGCCTGGAGCCAGGACCAGCCGGAGGCGGCGCGGGAGCACCTCCTGCGAGCAGTCGGTTCCGCCCAGGAGCAGGCATGTCTGTGATGCGCTCAGACGCGCGGTGCTGCGTGAACACCGCCATCACCGGGAGGCCCTCGGGAACGAAACAGGCGCGACCCCATCCTGAGCACCCGGGTCACCACCTCCTCGAACCACTCCAGGTCGCTGCCCTTGGGAAGGAAGGCCCGGACACCTGGGGCATGGGGGTCTCCCGAGCCGCTGTGCATGACGATGGGGATGTCGCGAAGCTCCTCGGCCCGGGAGAGCGCGGAGCAGAGCTCGACACCATCCATGCGCGGCATCATCCAATCCGTCACCACCAGATCTGGATGCCGCCACCTCGCCACACTCAGGGCCTGCTCGCCGTCACGCGCGCGGAGGATGTCGTGGCCCATCAGCGCCAGCACCTCGGAATAGAGTTCGAGGATCTCGGGTTCGTCATCAACGAGGAGAATGGTGCTCACGTGTCCCGCCCCTTTTCAGGAGGTGACGGCGTGAACCCACGCCTCGTCCCTCCATTCAGGAAGAACCCGACGGCGCGCATTGTGATGAGCGCGGGCGGACCCCATCCCATACATCACATTGGCGGCTTCAGGACTCTTTGACTCATGGGGGGAATACCTTCCTCCATCACGAAGCCAAAGGACTGCCGATGCACGTGACGGATCGAGAGCGACTGGAAGAGGAAATTCACGATCTCTGCAGACGGGGTGAGCTGCACCTGGCGGTGGATCGGATCATGCGAGGCTATGGTCGGGACATCCGCAAGATGATGAATTCCGTGCTCCCCGACGACGAGCGTGCACAGGATGCCTTCGGCCTCTTCAGTGAGCGCCTCCTGAAGGGCCTCAAGAACTTCCGCTGGGAGAGCTCCTTCCGGACCTGGGCCTACCGCATGGCGCGCAATGCCTGCCTCAAGCAGGTGAACGCGGCCTCCGCTCGGGAGATAGCCGTCACCCGTTCCGCGCTCCCCGAGCACTCCCTGCGGCAGCGCACCGCGACCAACCCCTGGCAGCGAACGGACGTGAAGGAGCGCTTCCGCGCGCTGCGCAAGAGTCTGGATTCCCAGGACCAGAAGCTGCTCGCGCTGCGGCTGGACCAGAACCTGCCATGGCAGGAGGTAGCGCGGGCCATGGCGCCCCCAGAGGAGCCGCTGCGCGGGGAGGCCCTGGCACGCCGGGCCGCGGCGATGCGCCAGCAGTTCCAGCGCATCAAGGCCCGCCTGCGCACCCTGGCCCTCCAGGAAGGCCTGGTGGAGGACGAGGAGGATTGATCGCCCATCACAACAGTCGGCCCGGGGATCGAATGGCTTGCAGGACAACCCATGCACGATCCCCATGCCCATCACTGTCCATTTCGAGTACTCCACCGGACTGAAGCGACAAGTCCTTCGCAACGCACGTCTCGTCGGCAGTTGGGACGGACGCGGCCACCTGTCCGACCAGTGGTCGACCCATCCCATGGAACCCGCCACGGGAGAGGACGGCTGTCCCTGCTTCCGGGCAACCGTCTCCTTCGACGAGTCCCAGCTCGGCACACGGTTCGAGTGGGGCGTCATCGTGGACGGTCCCGCCGGAACAGACCTGTGGGCCATCCCCACCGAGGTCGATGATCCCTCCTCACGCAGGCGGACCCGCTCCTTCGTGCTCGGACCCGGACCCTCGCGAGAGCGCTATCACCTCACCCAGGGGCGCAACCTCGGCGCACAGAAGTACTTCCGCCCGGACACCTCCATGCCCCTGGCGCGCTTCGCCGTCTGGGCACCCCACGCGAGCAAGGCCGAGGTGGTGTTCGGGACCCAGGAGAGCGGCTACATCGCGGACGACGGCACCGGCATCTCTCCCCTCCTCCCGGTCCTCCCGATGGTCCGCCAGGACGGCGGTGTCTGGGAAACGGAGGTCGATGGCCCCGGAGCCCTGGAGTTCGAGCGGCTCCGGTTCCAACCCTACATGTTCAGGCTCACCCTGGCGGACGGTCGGATCGTCTATCGGACGGATCTCTACTCGCGCTGTCAGCTCGGACGGGGCACCTTCAACCCCGGGGGGAGGCCCTACACGGGGAGACGAGAGGGACTGAATGCCACCGTGAGCTGCTCGGTGGTGGTCGACCCCGACCAGGTGACGAAGCACTTCTCCGAGCCTCGATGGCCCGAGCGGGAGTTCCTCTCCGAGGAGGAGTTCTGGCGTGACGAGTACCGCGCCGAGCGGCCCGTCCCCTCCCGTGTCGAAGATCTCGTCATCTACGAGCTCCATGTCGGGGCGCTCGGCTTCGGCAAGGACGGAGCGGGCACGCTGGAGGACGCGATGGCGCTGCTCGACTACCTCGAGGAGCTCGGGGTGAATGCCATCGAGCTGCTGCCGATGTCCGAGTTCGGTGGGCTGCCAAACTGGGGCTACGCCACCACGCACTACCTCGCCATCGAGTACGCGGGCGGCGGTCGCGACCAGCTCAAGCACTTCATCCGCGAGTGCCACCGGCGGGGGATCGCCGTCATCATGGACGTCGTCTACAACCACTACCACCCGGATGCCGACAGGGCGGAGTGGATGTATGACTCCAACTCGCACCCGGACAATCTCTATTACTTCTACGAGGGGCGCCCCGAGGACTACCCGGATTACGAGCGGGTGGCGGCCAGCCCCGGCTCGACGGCCACCCCCGGACACGGCGGGTACATCGACAACCAGTCCACCGGATATGCCCCCGCTTTCAACCGGGAGCAGGTCCGCGCCATGTTCATCAGCAGCGCGGCCGTCCTGATGGAGGAGTTCCATGTGGATGGGTTCCGCGTGGATCAGACCACGTGCATCCACAGCTACAACGTGCTCCACGCCAATGGGCGGGAGGCCTCCCGCGCCAACATCCTCGGGGCCAGGTTCCTGCGCGAATGGAGCCGCACCCTGAGGCTCATCCGCCCGGGTGTCGATGCTCATGGCGGAGGATCACTCCGACTGGGACGCGGTGACCGCGTCCGACGCGGAGGGCGGCCTGGGGTTCGATGCCGCGTGGTACGCCGAGCACCACCACCACCTCATCGGAGACCCGACACGCGGGAGGGAGTTCGCCAAGCTGCTCTGGACCGCGGCGAAGGCGGACGGCCAGCCACTGGCGATGAACACCTTCGCGCAGGTGCTGGCGCGGACAGGGCAGCGGAAGGTCGTCTACCACTCATCCCATGACGAGGCCGGGAACGGAGACGGCACGGCCAGGACGATTGTCATCGCCGCCAACGCCGTGGAGCTCCAGGGCGAGGTGCTCCAGGCCGCCGAGGCGCGCTGCCGCACGGTCCTCGGCCTCTCGGTGCTCTCCGCGGGCACGCCCATGTTCTTCATGGGAGAGGAGGTCGGCGCCGCCAGGGATTACCGGTACGACACCTTCCTGAACAACCGGGAGGATCTCCGAGGGTTGCGCGCGGGCCGGGGACGGAACCTCTTCCGCTTCTACCAGGAGCTCATCCGCTTGCGCCTGACCCACGAAGCGCTGCGCTCGCGCGACATCGAGCTCCTCTACACCCACGATGTCAACCGCGTCCTCGCCTTCAGGCGCCAGAGCCAGGAGGAGGAGCTCCTCATCATCGCCAGCCTCAACGAGCGGCCCCTCTCCGAGGGATATGAGCTCCCGATCCCCTCGTCCCACGCGAGGGGTTGGAGGGAGATCTTCAACAGCGACGCCGAGCGGTATGGCGGGAGCAATGTGGGAAACCTCGGAGGCGACGCTCTCCCCTCGGGGGAACGGGCTGCGCGTCGTCCTTCCGGCCCGGGGACTCGTCGTCTTCCGCAAGGAATGAGCGCCAGCGGCTGGAACGTGCCACGGGCTCCAGCCGCGTCCCTCACAACCGTGAGTTCCGGGGTCTTTTAAATACCCACGAAGACGGAGCAGCTGAGGACACATGAATCTCGAAGACAACAAGGATGTCATCCGCCGGCTCTTCGCGGAGGTGATGAACGGCGGAAGGGTGGAGGTCCTCGATTCACTCTGCACGACTGACTTCTCCATCGAGTCGCCGGTGATCCCGAGCGAGGTGGCCCGACAGAACAGCCTGGACGCATTCAAACGAGGCGTGACCGCGTTCCACGCGGCCTTCCCCGACCTGAACTACGAGAGCCATTACCTGTTGGGCGATGGGGAGAACGTGTCGGTCGACTACGTGCTCCATGGCACCCACACGGGGCCGTTCGCCGGTCTCACCCCCACCGGCAACAGAATCACCTCGACCCAGCTCTGCTTCGCCGAGCTGTCCGAGGGACGCATCCGGCGTCTCCGCTTCTGCTCGTACGGTACGCCCCTGCTGGCGCAGCTCCAATCCTGAAGACAGTCGAACAACCCCCAAGGAGAAAGCCGCATGACGACCCCAGAGGAAAACAAGCAGCTCATCCGGACGCTCTTCGGTGTCCTGCTGACCCAGCACCGTCTGGAGATGATCGACGAGCTCTACCACGAGGACTACGAGTTCGACGCCCCGCCGCTCGCGGGGGGTGCTCCGGTCCAGAGCGGGCGCGAAGCCTTCCGCCAGAGGGTGATCTCCTTCCGCAAGGCCTTCCCCGACATCAAATACATCGTCCAGGAGATGGTGGCCGAGGGCGACGTGGTGGCGACCAAGATGCTGATGACGGGAACGCACCAGGGCACCTTCGCCGGCTTCGCCCCCACCGGGCGCTATTCGGAAATCACTGGCATCCACTACTCCCACATCGTCGACGGCAAGATCAAGCGCACCTGGGCTGGGTTCACGAACATCGCGGAAGCGCTCAAGCCCTGAGCCCCTCCACCCCGGACGTGAACCCCTCCCTGGGAGGAATCAATGCAAACCCATGATGCAATCATCATTGGCAGTGGACCCAATGCGCTCGTCTGCGCTGCCTACCTGACTCGCGCCGGGTGGAGCGTGTTGCTGCTGGAGAAGAACGCGCGTCCCGGGGGAGGGGTTCGCACCGAGGAACTGACCCTGCCGGGCTTCCACCATGATCTCTATGCCGGGTACTTCATCCTCTTCGCACTCTCCCAGGCCAATGCCGTTTTCGGAAGTGCGCTCGCCGAGCGGGGTCTGAAGCTCATCCCCACCTCGCTGCCCACCGCGGTCTCGATGCCAGATGGCCAGGCGGCGGTGCTCTCCACGAGCCTCGAGGCCAACATGGCCGAAGCCGATCGTCTCGCTCCGGGTGACGGCGCGGCCTGGGCGCAGCTCCTGCAAGGGTTTGGCCCCCATGCGGAAGCGGTCTTCGAGTTGCTGGGCTCGGAGCTGGACTCCCCACGCGCCGCGGAGCTGTTCCGGCGGCTGATGCTCGCCGAGGATGGCAGGAGTCTGTCTCCGTTCGCTGGCGAGTTCCTGCTGAGCGCGAGAGATTTGCTGGAGACCACCTTCTCCTCCGAGGCATGGCGAGGGCTGCTCGCTCCGTGGATCCTGCACGCGGGGCGCGGGCCGGAGGATGCGAACGGTGCGCTCTCGATGAAGCTCACCCTCCTGGCGCTCCAGTCGGCGGGGCAGCTCGTGGCGGAGGGCGGGGCCGAGATGCTCGCCCGGGCCTTCGTGCAGCTGATCCGCGACCAGGGCGGCACGGTCCAGACGAACACGCCGGTCCACCGCATCCTCGTGGAGGGAGGCAAGGCGGTGGGAGTGCGGACGGCGACGGGCGAGGAGTACCGCGCCCGGCGGGCGGTGATTGCCACCACCAATCCGGACCAACTCCACCAGGAGTTGCTGGCGGACGTCAGCGAAGTCCCGCCACGCGTCCGGCAGCAGGCCACCCGGTTCCGCTACGGCCACTCCGTCTTCTTCGTCCACCTGGCGCTGAAGGAGCCGCCTCGCTGGCACGACGAGCGGCTCGACAAGGTCGTCTATACCCACCTCACCCGCGGCATGGACGGCGTGTCGCGCAACTACAACGAGACCACCCGCCGCCTGCTCCCCGCCGAGCCGGTGATCGGCGTGGGGACACCGAGCCTGCTCGATCCTTCCCGCGCCCCCGCGGGCAAGGCCGTGATGGTGCTTCAGGGACTGGACGTCCCCTTTCAGGTGGTGGGCGATGCCGCCGGCACCATCGACATCGGCGATGGCACCTGGACGGAAGATCTGAAGCAGCGCTTCGCCGATCGCATGATCGCCACCGCCTGCCGGCACATCCCCAACCTGGAGGGCGCCATCCTGGCGCACGCGGTGGTCAGTCCCCTGGACCTGCACCGCTACAACCCGAACTGGAAGTACGGAGACCCGTTCAGTGGCTCGCACGCCCTCGCCCAGAGCTACCTGCTCCGGCCCATGGCCGCGCAGCAGGGACACCGCACCGCCATTCCCCAGCTCTACATGATTGGCGCGGCCACCCATCCAGGACTCGGGCTGGGCGGTGGGTCGGGGCTCATCGTCGCGCAAAGCCTGCTCCAGCAAGGATGAGAGGAAATGAGGGAGGACATGATGAGGAAAGAGGAATTGGAAGCGCTTGCACCGGGAGGGGTGCGCATCCGCTATGGCAGCCATGGACAGGGCGAACCGGCCTTGCTGTTCCTGCCTCCCTGGTGTGCCAGCCGCTCGGCCTTTGGTGAGACCCCCCTGCGGAGCGCCGCCCACCGGCGGGTGCTCACGCTGGACTGGCGTGGCCACGGCCAGTCGGAAGCTCCGGCGAGAGACTTCGGAGCCGCGGAGTTGGTGGAAGACGCCCTCGCCGTCATCGCGGCCAGTGGCGTGCGGCAGGTCATCCCCGTCTCCTGCTCCCACGCCGGGTGGGTGGCGCTCGAGCTGCGGCGAAGGCTGGGCTCCCGCGTCCCCAGGATCGTGCTGACCGACTGGATGCTCGTGGAGCCCCCCGCGCCCTATCTGGCCCTGGTGGAGGCCCTCGCCGGCGCCGCGACCTGGAAGCAGGCCCGGGCTCAGCTCTTCGACCTCTGGCTGAAGGGCGTGGACCACCCCGAGGTCATCCGCCTCGTGCGTGAGGAAATGAATGCCTACGGCGCCGCGATGTGGATGCGCTCGGGCCGCGAGATTGGAGCCGGCTACGCCAGGTGGAAGAGCCCACTCGAGGCCATGGCCGGGATGCGGCCCGCCCCTCCGATCCTGCACCTGTACACCCAGACGAGCAGCCCGGCCATGGTGGCCGACCAGGAAGCCTTCGCCACCGAGCACCCCTGGTTCCAGGTGAGGAAGCTGGAGGCCACCAGCCACTTCCCGGGATTGGAGGTGCCGGAGGCGCTCGCGACGGCAATCGAATCATTCATCCAGGAAGAGGAGACCTGACATGTCCTTGGAGAAGAACATCAGCGCGGCGAAGAAGTTCGTCGAGATCGGCCTGAACCAGAAGAACATCGGCTCCATCATGACCGGGCTCTGCGCTCCGGACCTCGTGCTGGAGGCGCCGGGCGTTCCGGCCGAGCTGGGCAGAAGCCAGGGCTACCAGCTCTTCCACGATGCCGTTCATGAATGGACCCAGGCCTTTCCCGACGTCAGGGTCGACATCGCCCATCTGGTGACGGACGACACGACCGCCTCGCTCGACCTCCTCTACGAGGGCACCCATGCCCGGGAGTTCCTGGGCGTCCCGGCGACCCACGAGACGGTCCGTGGCGCGGAGCTGTGGTTCGTGGAGCTCGATGAAGACGGCAGGTTCAAGCGCGTCCGCATCTGCGAGTACGGGACTCCTCTGCTCACCTCCCTCCGCGAGGCCGAGGCGCGCCGCGCCGTCGAGGAACGGAACAAGCAGCTCACCCGCCGCTACTACTCCGAGCTGATGAGCGAAGGGGACCTCTCGTTCGTCGACCACTACTTCTCCGAGAAGTTCGAGTTCACCAACCCCACCCACTCCGAGCCCTACCGCGGCCAGGAGTTCAAGGGGCTCGTCAAGATGCTCCGGGATGCGTTCCCCGACCTGACCTTCTCCCTCGAGCACCTGGTGGCCCAGGGAGACACGGTGGTCGCCCACTGGACCGCCCGCGGCACCCACACCGGCACGCCCCTCGAGACCCTCCGGGGCGACATCCCCGCGCGGGAGCGCTCGTTCGTGATCGACGGCATGAGTTGGCTGCGCATCGAGGATGGCAGGTTCGTCGAGGCGCGCATCAATGAGGACACGTTGGGGCTGCTCACCCAGCTCGGTGGCCTGCCCGCGATGGGGAACCCTGTGCCCCCGCCCGGGACGACCCGGGAGGAGAACCTCCAGCTCATTGGCCGGTACTTCGACGAGCTGATGAGCCAGGGCCGGCTGGAGGTCATCGACGAGCTCATCGCCGAGCGGTTCTCGTTCCACATCCCGACGCTGCCCGAGCCGATCCGTGGCAGGGAGGGGATGCGTGCCTTCGTGACGGGTCTGCGCACCGGCCTCCCAGACATCCAGTTCACCGTGGAGCGCCAGGTGGCGGAGGGCAACAGGGCCGCCGCTCGCTGGTACGTCGAGGGCACGCACGCGGGCCCGTTCCTCGGGATGCCTCCCACGTACCGGAGGGTGAGGGATCAGGGAGTCGACATCTTCGTCTTCTCGGGCGGCAAGATCGCCGAAATCTGGGTAAACGAAAACGATCTGGGCCTGCTGGCCCAGCTCGGCGCGCTCGGCTGAGGCTTCCACTTCTCGGCGAGCCGGCCGCATCCACAACGGGCAGGGGGCACTCCCAACACCTAGGGAGGGCCCCCTGCCCTTTTCGTGCCCGCCATACAATGGCGCCCCGGGGAAGGAGGAGGTCCTCCCCCGAACAGGCTGACATCCCGCCAATGCTCACTTCAGGCCTCGCGTGCAGCCCGGCATCTTGAAGACAGCCGGCGCCGGTATAATCGTCGGCATTCCATGCGACTCAAAGACGAGACATCCACGATACCACGCCGCGAGGTCCTCAGAGCCCTCACGGGAGGTGCGCTCACACTCGCGGCGGGGCGGTTGCTGGCGGGCTGCGGAGATGACGATGATTCGCGCCAGGACATCGACCAGTCCACGCTGTTCGTCACCACGTTCCTCGCCAGGACCATCGAGAGCTTCAAGGCCGGGACGGGCGAATCCCTGGGAACCTTCGCGGACTTCTCCCAGACGACGCTGGGACCGGAACCCCTGCCCGTGCCCTTCATGCAGAACACCACGGCGGGCCTCGCAATCAGCCCCGACCGTGAGCTGCTCGTGTTCAGCCCTGGCGGAAATGCCTTCGTGCAGCACGACATCGCCACGGGCAACAGGCTGCGCATCATCACACAGCCGAATGACAAGGCCCGAGGTGTCCTGATCACACCCCACACCGGTGCGATCGGTCCGGATGGGCTCCTGTATGTCGCGAATGCGCCGTCACTCAATGCGAACATCGGCTTCGGGCCGGACACCATCGATCGTTACGATCTTCGCACCGGCACCCGCGTCGACACCTTCGCCGAGGTGAGATCCCCGTTCGCGCTGGTGTGGGGCCCGGACGAGAACCTGTACGTCTCGTCAACGCTCCAATATGCCTCTCCGACGATTCCCCAGGCGTTCATCGCCGAGTCGGATTACATCACGCGCCTGGACGGAAGGACCGGAGCCTTCCTGGGCGTGGTCGTCGAGCGGGTGAAGATTCCCTTCTCCCTCGTCTTCCACCCGGACGGAAGCCTGCTGGTGCCCGAGCACTTCGCCAGCCGCATCCAGCGCTATGACGTCGAGCGGAAGCAATTGATCGGCACGTTCGCCGAGGTGCCCTTCCCGGTGGGGCTCGCCTATGGGCCGGACGGCGACCTGTACGTGGGCAGCTTCACCATCGAGGATCCTTTCCTCACCAACTTCGCTCCGGGCACCGGGAGCATACGGCGCTTCGATGGAAGGACAGGAGCCCCCAAGGGGACCCTCGTCTCCGACCTGTCCTACGCGGGCTACCTGGCATTTACCTGAGCCGGCCTGTCCCGGTGAGGAGCTCGTCATGAAGATCATGAATCAGACAGCTGTGGTGCTGTTATCGGCGGTTCTGACCCTGATGCTCCCGGGGTGCGATGAGCACGACGAGGAGAAGCCCTCACCCGTGGTGGAAACGGGGACCTTCTTCGGCCCGGATCAGCCGGTGGGCAATGGGGTGGGCCGCACCTTCGTCACGCTGGATCACGGCGTCCCGACCGCCATGGGGCTGGAGCTGCACCGAGGAGATCCTGATCTCGGTGCCGGATCCGCCATTCAATGTCCCGGCCATCTTCGGCTTCGCCCTGCCGCCTCAGGGGAGCGCCACGCCCTTCAAGCTCATCGCCATGTCCTACTGGGCTGCCCATGAACCCACGGGGACTGGAGATGTTCCACATTTCCATCCGCTGCTGATGATCGCCCCTCCACAGGATCCCAGCCTCGATCCCGTCAAGCTGAACCTGAATGTCGCGCCGGAGGAGGTCCCCCCGGACTATGTGAACGGGGGGACACTGCCGGAGGCGGGGATCGCCACCGCGCCCGGCATCGGTATCGCCTACGAGGATCCCGCCCAGCCGCAGCTCCAACCCAACTGGAACACGACCGGGCAGAATTACTTCTTCTACAACGGGCACATGAACGGCATCGGGCTCGCAGCGACGACGGACTTCCTGCTCTCTCACGCCACGAGAACGGATGTCATCAAACAGCCGCAGGTCCATCCCCTGGCGGGCTACTATCCCCATCGGCAGACCGTGCTGTACGACCCGGAGCGCCGGGTGCATGTCTTCCTGGTGGACGACTTCCGCCCAGCGGCGATGAGCCGCTGAGCGGAGGTGCCCCGGGCTCCATCTCTCATTCCCGGATAGGGCTTGGCCCGGCCGCTCCAGCCTGGCCCTGAATCAGGCTGGCGGCCTGGAGGATGAAGCCCAGAACGGTCGGGAAGGTGCGCAGGAGGTTGGCCACATCCCAGGCGCGGCGGATGTCCGCCCAGTTCGCCGGAGGGCTGGCGGGGTTCCAGGAGAGGATCTGTTGATTGTAGGGGATATCCGTGAAGGCGCTGTACCCCAGGGCCACGAGGACCAGGAGGAGCGCGGCGACGGTCAGGCGGAAGGCAGGATGCGCCGTCAGGTGGCGCATCCTGATCAAGGCGTAGGCCGCCATGATGACGTACAGCGTGGAAATACCCGCCATGGACACCTGCAGGATGCGGATCTGCGCCTGCTTGACCACGGTGAAGTGCTCCGCGTCCAGCAGGGTCAGGGATGGGCTGATCGCCAGGCTGGCGGCGAAAAGAACACCCGCGAAAAGACCCAGGAGGACGGTGGCGACGAGCAGCCCAGTGCGGGGAATGCTCTTGTTCATGAAATCTCCCAAGAAAGTGTTGTCGGCGGCCCGAGGCATGCCTTCAGGTGAAGGGATGCCTCGGGCCAGGGCTCACTATAGAAATCGATACCGTGGACGGCGGATGTCACTGACCGCAGCGATGCCCGCCTTCCTCCGCCAGGAGCGACCTGGGGAGCATCCCGTCGATGAGGAAGGGCCCGGGGGATGTTGGCGTCGAGCAGCCTGTACCCCCGTTGTTGATGAGGGCGTCACATATGCAGGCCCCGTAACTCATCCAGTCCATGGACGCACGGACTACATCCCCCCGGCTTCCCCGCTGGATTCTCGTCGGCGGCTGGATCGCCGTCCTCATCAAGTCATGCTACGCCGTCATGCTCCTGGTGCGCCCGGGGTTCTTCTATCCGGGACAGGAGCTCCCGCCCGTGGCCGATGCCCTCGCGATGCGCGCCTTCTCGCCTGGCCTCGCGATCGTGATCATCCTGGCGATCGGCCTGTTCAGGAAGGAAGCCTCGCTGCTCAAGGCCGTGCTCGTCGCCCTGACGGTGAACGAGTCACTTGACGCCTTCCTGGCCATCCACGACTGGCAGCGCGGCCGCAGCCCGTCGCTCCAAGGCGCATTCGGACCGGTGGTATTCGCGGTGTTCTACCTTGTGGCGCTCTGGCGGCTGCGGGAGGGGGCAGCCGCCAGAGCCCCGTGACGCCCCATGCGGACAGATGGGGCTCCCGGAGCCACTCTCAGCGAGAGGGCCGGAAGCCTGTCACGGAGTATCCGCAGTCCGTCATGAAGACACTGCCCGAGATGAAGTCCGCCAGGGGGCTGCAGAGGTAGGTGACCGCCGCTCCGACCTCGTCTGGGAGTGCCATGCGCGGGACGGGCGGGAAATGCATGAACTGGCTGACGAAGCTCCGCTCGACGTCCTCCCATTGCGTCGACCGGCCCGCCATGGCCGCGGCCTGGATGAGGGGCTTCTGGGTGGATTCCGTGGCGACCGGCCCGGGTGCCACGGCGTTGACGGTGATGCCCGTCCCCGCCAGTTCGACCGAGAGACTCCGGACCATGTGGGATTGCGCGGCCTTCGCACATGCGTAGTGCGGGACCAGGTTGGCCGGCGCGACCTCGCCCAGGGCGCTCGAGAGATTGATGACGCGGCCCCATCCCTGGGCGCGCATATGCGGGATGATCGCCTGGATCATCCGCACGCACGCGACGACATCCAGATCGTAGACCTCG
The DNA here is from genome assembly GCA_963771175.1 of uncultured delta proteobacterium. Lineage (GTDB taxonomy): Bacteria > Myxococcota > Myxococcia > Myxococcales > Myxococcaceae > Archangium. Next base: position 91,724 of record CAVYSY010000022.1, on the reverse strand, counting down.
AGCCAGGACGCCGGGGTCGCGTCCCACCAGCTCTTCCAGGGATAGGCGCCTGCGTTGTTCACGAGGATGTCGAGCCCACCGAACGCGGCCATGGCCTTCGCCGCGATGTCGGCGGCCACGTCATCCCGGCGCAGATCGCCCAAGACCACCGAGGTGCCGACACCGCATGCCTTCAGCTCGGAGGCCAGGCGGCTCGCCCCGTCCCGCGCATCCAGTCCATGGATGACGACAGACACTCCCTCGCTCGCGAGGCGCCGAACGATGGCCTCGCCAATGCCTTGAGTGCTTCCGGTCACCAACGCGCGCTTGCCCTTCAATCCCAGCTCCATTCGCACCTCCGGTCCCAGGTCTGGAAGAAGAGACCTCCGGGCATGGGATGGTGATGGGCCGCAGCTGCTCTCACTCCTCTGACTCGTGGAGGGGTAAGCAGGCGGCCCAGTGCCTGGGAGGCGGATACCGAGTCTTACCTGTAGGGAATGGGCTGCGCGTCGTCCTCCCGGCCCGGGGGCTCTTCGTGTTCCGGGAGTTAGACCCAACCTGGAACTGCGCGGTTTCGAGCCCGTCACGCTGAGGAGTTGTGAGGTCTAAACCTGTGCATTACCCACGCCTCCTTCTGGCAAATGAATCTGGTCATCGATGAAAAGGTCGCGGCGGCGGACAAGGTCGTGCATCGCTGGACGTGGAACTGCACGCACACGGGCGTCTTCGCCGACGTCCCAGCGACCGGGAAGAAAGTGTCTTATACGGGGATGACCATTGTGCGTCTTTCAGGCGGACAGATCGTGGAGCACTGGGCCAGCGTGGACGTGTTCCGCCTGATGAAGCAGCTCACCGGAGCGTAACGGGAAAAGCGGCCCTGAGTAGTGCCATTTCGCGGTGGCGGAGTTGGGCAACCAGCTCTCGCCACCGCTTTTTCATTCAGCACCACTCCCATGTGAAGGCCGCGGCTGGCGGGAGTCGTCATGCACTCCCAAGGAGAACCGACACATGAAGCGATCCGTACTGGCTGCCCTGCTCACCCTCGCCATCCCCAACTGCATGCTCTCACGCGAGGCCCTCATCAATCCCTCGGAGGAGGCCGGCAAGTGCGAGATGGTCCAGACCGTCATGCGCGAGCCGCTGCCACAACGGCTCCTATCCCGGCTGATGGCGGAGGGATATGGCGGGCCCTCGCAGGTGATCGTCTTCGTACTCCGGCCCGAGCAGGGCCAGCTGGAGCGCCTCTTCGCGGGCACTCCCACCTGCCGCGGCGTCAACTACAAGGTGGTGGATGACCTCACCATGAAGGCGATAGTGCTCTTCCTCCAACCCCAGGCGAACGGCTACATCTTCGACGCTCAGCTCTCGACTCCCAACGAGCTGTCGCTGGGCACGGAAGCCAAGGGCAGGTTGAGCAGGCGCGACGACGGCGGATGGGTGGCCTCGAGCCTCCAGGGGTAGGCGAACACCCTCCAAATGGAAAGGGCCAGGCCCGGGTCTCCCCGGCCTGGCCCCTGTGTCCCACGTTGAAGAACCCCTCACTGCCCGCAGCGGTGGTCGACATCCGCTCCCGGGAAGGACCTCGGGAGCATCCAATCGATGAGGAAGGGCCCGGGGGTCGACAGGGCCAGCTCCAGCGCGGGGCCGATCGACTCCGGAGTGCCCACCCGTGCGGCCGGTACACCCAGGGAGCGCGCGATGTCCACGAAGCGCAGGGGCGGGTACGACAGGCTGAAGGAGCCAGGGAAGGCATGCTCCGGGATGCCCCGCTCCCGCCAGTACTCCTGGATATTGACGTCGAGCAGCCTGTAGCCCCCGTTGTTGCAGACCACGAACTTGGCGCCGATGTCGTGGCGCACCGCCGTCCAGAGGGCCTGGATGGTGTACATGCTCGCGCCATCCCCGGTGAACCCGATGACGGTCTTGTCCGGATGGGCGAGCTTGAGCCCCAGGGCTCCGGGAATCCCCACGCCCAGGGAGCCGCCACGAGTCTGGAAGAAGTGCCCCGGCTTGCGCGCCGGCAGGTACTGGTTCACCAGCGGCGCGCTCGTCAGCGCCTCGTCGAAGATGATGGCCTCATTCCGCCACCCGCCTCGCCAGCTCCCGCAGGAAGAGGGATGGCACGTCCGTCCCCCTGTCGCACGAGCCCGTCCCAGCCCGGGCGGCCAGCTCTCGCTCTCATGTGCTGGCGCTCCTCGGCGCTTCGCAGACGCCGGGCCGCGGCCTCCCGCTGCGCTGGCGTCATGAGGCCGGCCAGCACCTCCGCCACCGCCCCGAGGGTCAGCTTCGGGTCCGCCACCAGGCCCAGGTCGACCGGGAAGTTCTTGGCGATCTCGTACGCATCCAGGTCGACGTGGACGACCCGGGCGCCGGGACGGAACACCCCAGACAGCGAGGGGAAGACCTCGGGGAACACGTAGGTACCGACAATCAGCACCGCGTCCGCCTGGGAGACGGCCGCCGTGCTTTCCTTGCCGAACATGTGCCCCAGCAGGCCGTGGAACAGGGGATGGAGCGCATCCATGTTCACCTCGGAGCTGTTGGCGCCCCACACCTCGGCGCCGAGCAGCTCGGCCACCCGCGTCAGCTCCGCCTGGGCGTCCGAGGCCGCCACGCCGTCACCGATGATGAGCAGGGGCCGCTCGGCCGCCACGAGCATCTGGGCCAGCACCCTCACCTCCTCGGGCCGCGGTGCGACCCGGGTGTCGAGCCGCGGCGTGGGGATGACCGACTCGTCGTTCGGCGCATCGAGCACGTCCATGGGCAGCGCGACGAAGACGGGCCCCATGGGCGGTGTCGAGGCGATCTTGATGGCGCGCCGAAGGACCCGCAGCACCGAGCCGGGATCGAGAACGCGCGTGGCCCACTTGGTGACCGGCCGGGCCATGGCGACCAGGTCGCAGGCCATCTGCGCGTCCATGGCGTCGTAGGCGACCCCGGCCTCCCCCGTGAGCACCACCAGCGGGGAGTTGCCGCGCTTCGCCTGGTAGAGCATGCCAATCCCATTGCCGAGCCCGACACTGCTGTGGAGCTGCACGAAGGCGGGCCGGCGCGTCGCCCGGGCGTAGCCGTCCGCCATGGCCACGGCCACGGTCTCCTGGAGCGCGAGCACGTATTCGAGCCCGGGCACGCAGCGCATGGCGTCCAGGAAGCCCTGCTCGACGGTGCCCGGATTGCCGAACATGTACTTCGCGCCATCGGCGACGAACTGCTCGAGGATGGCGATACCTCCAGTCCGTCTCATATGTGGCTCCCCTGTCCGTCGTTGGCGCCGTTCCAGCCCCACTGGCGCAGTCCGTTCTCGAGCACCTCGACGAGCTTCTGGCCGGTCAGGATGGAGTCCGGGGTGGAACGGCCGGTGATGAACGGGTAGTCGACGATGACCGACGTCTCCTTCCCGAAGTTGCCGTGGTACTGGCCCTCCGGCGCGGTCGCGTCGCGGAGGATGTACTCGAGCGGGTACGGCGGCGGGCCCATGTTGAAGTCGGTGCCCAGGAAGCCGGTGCCGTCCTTGTAGTCGTACTCCAGGCAGTGGCCGGTGACGTGCTTGTTCCTCAGGATGCTGCGCCGGTCCTCCATGTCCCGCGCGAAGGCCAGGCAGGTGACGCCGTAGCACTCCGCGGCGATCGGCTTGCCCAGCCGCAGGAAGCCGAGGATCAGGTCGTGCAGGCGCTGGTTGTTGGCCATGTCGACGATGGGTCCGCTGCCGCCCACCAGCAGCAGCGCGTCGAACCGCTCGAAGTCGCGCAGGGCCCGCTCGACGCTCACGGTGGTAGGCCTCGAGCGCACGCACCAGCACGGGCTGGCTGAAGTACGGCCGCTCGGGCAGCAGCGCCGAGAGGTTCAGCGGGGAGTCGAGGCGCCCGGAGCGGGACGAGCTCGCGCCCCTTGCGAGCCATCTCCGGTGTGGTCACCGAGCGGCCCAGGGGCGGATCGATGTAGTCCGGATTCAGGCTCGGAGGCAGGGGCCTCGGACGCCGGCCGTCGGGCGTGGCGAACTCGACCTCGTAGCCCATGGCGTCGAACACCTCGAGTGGACCGACGAGCTCCTCGCTCCAGTAGCCGTAGCTGGAGAGGACGATCAGGATGCGCCGCTTGCTCCCCTGCCCTCGCGGCGCTTCCGGCACCGTCGGGCTGACAGGCGTGGGGAGCGAGGCCGCCTGCTCCTCCCCGGCCACGATGAGCTCCTTGATGCGATCGATGAGCACCGAGACCTCGTGGTACGAGCGCCCCGTCACCAGATCCTCATCCACCACCACGCCCGAGGGATCCGGCGTGTAGAGGCCCCCGGCGTTGGTGATGTCGGCCAGCACGACCTCGTGGCAGATGACCCTGCGCCCCGCGAGCAGCTCCGGGGTGGGCGTCAGCAGCCAGAGCCCGTGGCACAGCGCCCCCTTGATGATTCTCGGGTCGCGCATGGCACGGCCGAAGAACTGGACCGCCGGCGACGAGCGGACCATCTCCGGGGTGATCGGCACCGGCTTGCCATCGGGCCCGGAGGGCGGAATGAAGTGACGGAGCCGGACGCTCGTGTAGTTGGCCGCCATGATGACGGCCGCGTAGTCCTCCGGCTTCACCTGGCGGACGTCGAGGTCGACCGTCAGCAGCTCGGGCGTCTGGCCGGGCTCCTCGACCTCGCTCACGAGGGTCAGCGAGGAATTCCCATACAGATTGGCCAGGAAATGGACGGTGGCCCCATCCTCCTCGAACCGCTTCCGGTACTCGGAGAGCTCCACGGGGATGAACTGACTCTCGACGAGGACGGCGATCTTCTTCCCCTGCAAGGGCAGACGACTCATGACTTCCTCCGGAACTGGACGATGATCTCGGAGCCGAAATCACCGGTCTGGAGAGGGATCTGGAACCGCTTGGGATCGACATCCGATCGGCGCCTGCCATTGACGGTGATGCTGGCGATCTCGATGGAGCCGGGCTTGAAGAAGTCCGGCGCCACGTTGATGGAGCGCAGCCCGCACTGGCGCAAGGGGTAGAAGTACAGGCAGAAGCTGGCGTCCTCGGTCCCCGCTGGCGCGACGAAGGCCCGCGTGTAGATGTGGGCCAGGAAGTTCAGCTCGAAGGAGTGGTAGCCGGCGATGGCGTAGCCTCCCTTGTTGGCGTAGCTCCCCTCGACGATGGGCAGCCCATCCTCCGTGGTGCGGAAGAAGATGCCCTGGCGATCCCGGTCCAGGAAGAACAGGTTCCAGAACGCCGCCGCGGCGCGGGCCTGGTCCAGGAACTCGGGATCCCGCGTGTGCCCGTAGAGGATCAGGTTGGCGAGGATGGCCTGCTCCTGCTGCCAGAAGTCCTTGGTGCAGCCCCAGGCGAACTCGATCGACTGACCATTGGAGGGGTGGCGCTCGACGGCATCGAAGCAGCCCCCGCGGACCAGATCGGCGCCATGGGTGATCATGGCCCTGGCCAGCCGCTCGGCCACCTGGAGCGCACGCTGGGCTTCGTCATGACGCCCCTCGGAGAACCAGAAACTGGCGATGCGCGGCAGTTGCCAGGCGATCTTGTAGTTGTGGCCCACCACGGCCCGGTTCTGCTGCCAGCCCCACTCGTGGTTGGGCGTCCAGTCCGCGTGGAAGCGCTCGTTCACGTACACGGACTCCGGATCCGGGAACTTCTCGATGATCAGCCGGGCGGTCCGATCGAGCATCTCCTTGCAGACCCGGAGGAAGTCGGCGATCCCCTCATCGGCACCCTGCGGCAATGGATCGAGGGCGAGGATCAGATTGACCAGGTAGGCCGGGATGTGGTCGCCGATCGAGTTCCAGTTCTTCTCGAGCTGGCGGGTCCCGAGCGCGGGCGAGTCCGGCCGCAGGTTGGCCGGATCCAGGTGGCTGAAGTAGCCATCCAGCCCCGGGAAGTCGGGGTTGACGCGCTTGAGGTCCAGGAAGAGCGCGTTGAACATGGCCACCGTGTGGCGGACGTCCTCCAGCGCGGCCGGATCCCCCGTGCAGCGGAAGTACTGCGTGAGCCCCGCCAGGGCGTAGATCTGCTCGTAGAGGGCGATGGCGTTGAAGTCGTCGGCGCTCTCCGAGGCGAAGCTCGTCACGGAGCCATTCACCTTCTTGCGGCGACCGTAGGCCCACAGGCAGTACTGCCCGTCGTGGCTGAAGATGCGGAAGGAGGAGCGCTGGAACTGGATGGCCGCCGCGGCCGCCTTCCTGTAACGGTGATCTCCCGTGAGCATGTAGGCCGAGGACAGCCCGTAGATGAGGCGGGCGAGCGTGGGCATGGCCTGGAGGTTGTCGTCCGTGGGCCCGCCGTACAGGTTGAGGTTCGTCCGGTAGTTCCGGGAGATGTCGTCCTCGGTGTAGCTGCGCGCGTCACCGAAAAGGGCGTCCAGCCAGGAATCGGCCATGAGCCGGATCTGGGTCAGGCACCACTGCTTGTCCTCGAAGAGGAACCGCCGTGGCTCGGAGTGCATCAGCCACACGGCCCGTACGTCGAAGCGCGTCTCTCCGGCGTTCTCGGTCAGGATGCCCCGGACGAAGACGGTGTCCTGGGGCCGCAGGTAGCGGGCCACCTTGCGGGCCAGCTCGCTGCCCTCGAACCCCTTCACCTCCGGCACCCGATCCTGGGAGACCCCATCCAGATTCGTGAGCACCGAGAACGTCGTCTCGGTGCTGAAGTGAAGCGTCACGGTGTCCCCGCTCCGCAGGTGAAGCGAGCACCGGAGCTGCTGTGGCTCCACGGAACTGACGGTCCCCTGGAGCACGGTCATGCGATAGTGATTGTTCATGAAGCCTCTCACCTTGGAATGATGTGTCGTGGCGTGGTGGTAGACCCGGGCCCGGCCCTTCGTGATGAGGCATTGCCCTGCCCCACCCGCGCGCCGTCAGGCGCCTGGCATGGGCGGGGGCGCCATCTCATCCTCGTAGCCCTGGGTGAGCTCGAGGATGTTGCCCTCCGGATCGGCCACCCAGGCGGAGCGCCAGCCCGGGATGAAGTCATCGAAGTCCAGGGGCATCAGCGTCACGCGCGCGGCGGGGCCCAGCTCGGCCAGCTTCGCGTCGACATCGTCGACGGAGAACGCGAGGTGACGCACACCGGGATACCAGGGCCCGTCCTCGCCCGCCGGAGCAACCGGCGCGGGCTCCCGGGCCTCGAAGAGCTCCAGGTAGACGGTGTCCGACTTGAGGAACACGATCTGCGTGTCCCCCAGGCGCACGACCCGGGCCCGCCTGAAGCCGAAGTGCTCCGTGTAGAAGCGCTCGAGGTTCAGGGGATCCCGACATGCCAGTGCGAGATGGAAGAATCGAGGCGTTGCCATGCCTTATGACCTCCTTGTCTGTTGAGGGTGTTCGTGATTGCGGCTCAACCCCGGAGGCCGTGATCGGCCAGGAGCATGTCGGCGCACCGCTCGGCGATCATGACGATGCCCGTATGGCAATTGCCGGAGGGGACGGCTGGCATCACGCTGGCGTCCGCCACGCGCAGTCCCTCGACGCCATGGACTCGCAGCCGGGGATCCACGACCGCCATCGCATCGAGCCCCATCCGGCAGGAGCCGGCCTGGTGGTGGTACGAGTCGGCGGTCTGTCTGACGAAGGCCCGGAGCTCCTCGTCGGGTCCTGACCCCGGGGCCGGGCTTCAGCTCGGAACCCACCCACTCGGAGAATGCCCGCGTGGCGAAGAGCTCCCGGGCGATCTCCACCCCCTGCATCAGGCGTGTCAGATCCGCCTCGACCGACAGGTAGTTCGGGATCCACGAGTGGCTTGTCCAGGGGATTGGCGCTGGCCAGACGGACCGAGCCGCGCGACAACGGTCGCACCACGCCAGGCAGGATGCTGATCGCGTTCGGATGCCCCTGACCGACGATGATGTCGAAGGGCACGTGGACGAAGGCGATCTGCAGATCGGGGCCGGGCCAGCCCGGAGAGGACCTGTGGAACAGGGCGGACTCGGAGAGGTTGAGCCGGGCGGGCGGGCACGGGCCGGGTGCACTCACGGATCACCCCGGTCAGCACGTGGTTGTGGAAGTTCTCCCCCACCCCGGGCAGGGCCGCGTGCACGCGGATGTCGAGCGGCCAGAGCTGCTCGGGATCGCCAATCCCAGACAGCAGGAGCAGCTTGGGTGACTCGATCGCCCCGCACGCCACGATCACCTCCCCCGTGGCGTGTGCGCTCTCGAGCCTGCCCTCGCGGTGGTACTCCACGCCGACGCAGCGCTGGTGCCGGAAGAGCAGCCGGGTGGCCTGGGCATTCGTCACCACCGTGAGGTTGGGCCGAGCCAGCGCCGGTCGCAGATACGCCTCGGCGACGCTGTGACGTTTGCCATCCTTGATGTTGACGTGGTGCCAGCCGGCCCCCTCCATCTGGGGGCCGTTGAAGTCGTCGGTCTCGGGATAGCCCAGCTCCCGGCACGCATCGAGGAACGCCTGCGAGGTGGGGTTCGGCCCGTGGTGCTTCGCGTTGGTCACTGGCAGCGGTCCGCCACGGCCAGCCCAGGGGTTGGTGTCGTCCTCCTGGTCCTCCAGCTTCTGGAAGTAGGGCAGCACGTCCTGGAAGGACCAGCCGGGGCACCCCTGGTAGGCCCAGTTGTCATAGTCCGAGGGGTGACCGCGGACGTGCATCATGATGTAGAGGTTGCTGCTGCCGCCGAGCAGCTTGCCGCGCGGCTCGTGGATGACCCGCTCCCCGAGTGCCGCCTGGGGCACGCTGGTGTAGCCCCAGTCGATGGACGAGCCGAGCAGGCGGGGCCACGCCGAGGGATTGGAGACGTCCTCCGGGGTCCCGGCGCCTCCCGCCTCCAGCAGCAGCACCCGGACCTCGGGGTTCTCGCTCAGGCGGCTGGCGATGACCGCTCCCGCCGAGCCGGCACCCACCACGATGAAGTCATGAGCTTCCATCTCAGGCCCCCTCCCCACCCCGCGGACTGAAGGCGGGATCAAACGGGCGGCTGTCGTGGAAGTTCGCCATGTAGATGATTCGTCCCTCCTGGATGAGGAAGTAGTTGGCGACCTCGGCCTCGATGGGCTCGCCCCGGGGGGTCACCGCCGTGATGCGAGACACCACGCAGGCCTGGTTGCCGTCGATGACGGTGTGCCGGGGCGTGTTCTGGAAGGACGCGTAGATGCGCTTCAGACCCCCCACGAGGCCGCGCAGCGTCTCGATGCCCTCGATGTGGCCGCCGAGCTGCTCATCCATGACGAGGTGCTCGTCGAAGAGCTCCAGCCAGGAGTCCCAATCCCCCGAATTGACGGTGGCGTAATACCGGTCGACTACCTCACGGACGTTCATGCGCGCTTCCTCGCTCGGACCGGTGCCCGGGGCGCTCGGCCGAGACCGGGCCGCCACCTCCTCCACACCGGATCCCTGATGGGGTTGAGCCCGACGTCTCTCGTCCGTCAGGCATTGAAATAGACCCCGTGCGCGCGCGCCGTGATGGACCCCGGCGGGCGCGGAGCGACGGAAGGAAGCAGGGAGCCGAGGGGCCAGCCCCCGCCTCGGCGGTGCTCCATCACTCGCGGCGTCTCGCGGATTCTCATCCGCAGCGAGACACGAGAGAGGAAGCCCCGATGACCGTCGACCAGATTCAACGATTCGCCGCGGCGTGGTACCTGGCCCTGGATCAGCACGCGCCGGTGGAGCACACCTCCAGCTTCCTGGCCGACCACGACCTGCACATGCAATTCCCGGACGGTGACATCCGGGACTTCGACAGCTTCAAGCGGTGGTACGACCGCGTCACCCACCTCTTCTTCGACGAGAACCACACCCTCAGCGACCTGGTGGTCACCTTCCGCGAGGAGGAGGCGGAGGTGCGCATCGTCGTGGGGTGGCAGGCGAGCTGGTTCGAGCCGCCCGCGGCGAAGAGCAAGCGCCTGTCCCTGGATGCCACGCAGCGATGGCTCGTACGACCCTCGACCCGGAATGCCCACGGGCTGGAGATCGTCTCCTACGAAGCGACGGTCGAGCCCTTCCAGTACGCGCCCGGCTTCGCGCGTCTGTGATTGCACCGACCCCTTGAAAACGACGAAGCCCCTGGGAGGCAATGCCTCCCAGGGGCCATTCTGCTTACGTCGGATTCAGCGAGCGCGGGCTAGTAGGTGCCCTTGATCGAGACGCCCGAGTAGGTGCTGTAGGCGCGGAGCATCACGTTGTAGCGACCGGCCGTGGTCTTCGCCGCGATGCTGCACGTCTCGGCGTTGCCGGAGAGGTACGGACGGCAGTCGTACGAGGTGGTGGTGGGCTGCGCGCCGAACTTCACGTACATGTCCGCGTCACCCGTGCCGCCGCTCATCACGAAGGACACCGCCTTGGAGGCCGGCACGTCCAGGTAGTAGTGCTTCTCGGCGCCCGTGGAGCCGGACTGGCCGGTGAGGGCCACGCCGTTGGTCAGCGCCGTGGAGGGAGCCGACACGCCCACGCCCACCGCCTGCCAGGCCTGGTCGACGGAGGTCTTCTCCGCCGCGCCGGTGCCGTAGAGCTGCTCGGCGGCCGTCTGCGTGTAGGTCTTCGCCTGGGCGAAGGTGGTGGAGGCCGTGAAGAGGTCGCGGTTGGCGCGGTAGAAGATGGCGCCGGCCTTCTGGATGCCGATGCCCGTCACGTTGATGGTGGTCTTGCCGCGGGGGTGCGTGCCGCCCGTGGACAGGAGCTTGAACGCCAGGTTGGCGATGCCCGAGTTCCAGTGCACGCCGCCGTTGTCGGAGGTGCCCGTGTAGCGCGTCGGGTAGTAGTCCTTCGACGAGCCGTCCTGCGTCGGGTTGGCCATGTAGCGGAGCGCGTCACCCGCGGTGTTCGGCGTCCACACGTCGTCGCCGATCATCCACACCGAAGCGGGAACGGCCCAGCCCAGCTTCCAGGACTCGCAGTAGGCGGAGAAGATGTCGCTCATGCCCTCGTTGAGGGCGCCGGACTCGTTGGAGTAGGTGAGGTTGGACTCGGAGGAGGTGACGGCGTGCGTCAGCTCGTGCACCGTCACGTCCAGCGACTTGCCCAGCGGCGCGGACTGCACGCCATCGCTGTCGCCGTACACCATCTGGGTGCCGTTCCAGAAGGCGTTGGTGTAGCTGCTGCTGTAGTGCACCGAGCTCTTCAGCTGCGCGCCCGCGGCGTTGTACGAGTCACGCGCGAAGTTCGTGTAGTAGCACTGATAGGTGGTGCCCAGGTGGGTGTAGTTGTCGTCCACGTGGGTGTCACCGGTGACCGCGCCACCCTCGGAGCGCTTGATCGTGCCGGGCAGCGTGGTGCCGTTGTTGGCCGAGTACACCGCGCGGTTGAGGGCGGAGTGGATCTCCGTGGTGCGGTCGATCTCCTGGCCGGTCAGCGCGCTCACGTACACGTGGTCACGGATGGGCAGGTCCAGGCCCTCGCCCGTCACCACCACCTCGTAGGCCAGCTGCAGCGCACCCTCGTCCTTGCGGACGTACACCAGGCGGGGCTCGCCCTCGGCGGCGATGTGGCGGCCCGAGGTGCTGTCCAGGGCGGCGGCCTTGGCGGCCTCCGGGGCGACGCGGGCCTTGGCGGGGGCGATCTCCCCGTCACGCGCCGAGCCGTTGGCCAGATAGACGCTGCCGTCCTTGTTCTCGTGGAGGATGATCTCGCCGCCGATGACGGGCAGGCCGTTCTTCAGCTGGCCGTAGCGGGTGTGGGTGTTGCCCTCCTCGTCCACCGTGGTGCGCTTCAGCACCAGGTCGGTGGCGTTCAGGCGGAACGCGGGGGCGACGGCGTCAACCGAGCCCAGCTTGCCCTTCAGCATGAAGGGCACGCCGTCTCCGTGAGCGCCGGCGATCTCGGCGGACGGCAGCGCGGCGAGGGCCGCACGGACGTCACCGAGGTCGTCGACCTTCTCGGCGCCCGGGGCAACCTGGGAGTTGTCAACCTCGCAAGCGGCGAGGGGAAGGGCGAGCAGCGCGGCAGCAAGGAAGCGAGTGCGAACCAAGGGGGGGTTCCTCCTGGCCAACGGCGAGGTGCCGTCGGGCACTCAACCCTTAAGCAGGGATCGGGCCAACCCATGAACCATGGAAATACCGGCCTTTACCAATCATCCAGCCAGCACGGTGGAACATGGATGTCACGATTCGCGGGCCCAGGAATGTAGTGTGTATTTACAGCCCCTGGCAGAATCCGTCTGTCTTCAAGACGTTGACACCTCTCCCGCGAAGTGTCCTGTTTCAGGACGGGGGGTGTCCTGTTTTATGACAGCTCCCGAGCCTCTCTGGGCTGACCTGGATTTATATGGTTTGTCCCGCAATCATCTGCAATCCCATCATTTGGCCACAAATCAATTCCGGGTGCCCCGAGCGGGGTAGAGTCGCGCGCCATGCGGCTCGGCTGGCTCAAGAATCTCTACTTGCAGGTGCTGGTGGCGGTGGTGTTCGGAGCATTGCTCGGACACTTCTGGCCCCACGGCGGCGAAGCGCTCAAGCCGCTCGGCGACGGGTTCATCCGACTCATCAAGATGCTGGTGGCCCCGGTGGTGTTCACCACGGTGGTGACGGGCATCGCCAAGATGGGAGACCTCAAGCGCGTGGGGAGAGTGGGGCTCAAGGCCTTCCTCTACTTCGAGGTCGTCACCACGGGCGCGCTCCTGCTGGGCCTGCTGGTGGGCGAGGTGTTCCAGCCCGGCGCCGGCCTGGACGTGGACGTGTCCCGATTGGATGCCAAGGCCCTCGAGAGCTACACGACCGCCGGCAAGTCGATGTCCACGGTGGACTTCCTGCTCGGCATCATCCCCTCCTCCCTGGTGGATCCGTTCGCCAAGGGGGACATCCTGCAGATCCTCCTCGTGGCGCTGCTCACCAGCGTGGCGCTCTCGAAGATGGGGAAGGCGGGCGAGGGCATCCTGAAGGCCCTGGACAGCGTCGGCCACCTGCTCTTCGGCATGGTGGGCATCATCATGCGGCTGGCGCCCCTGGGAGCGCTCGGCGCCATCGCCTTCACCGTGGGCAAGTACGGCGTGGGCACGCTGCTTGGCCTGGGCCGGTTGATGGGTACCTTCTACGCCACCGCGTTCCTCTTCGTGGCGCTCGTGCTCGGGCCCATCGTGCGTTGGACGGGCGTGGGCCTGCTGCCGCTCCTGCGCTACCTGCGCGACGAGATGCTGCTCGTGCTGGGCACCTCCTCCTCCGAGTCCGCCCTGCCCCGCATGCTGGTGAAGCTCGAGGCGCTGGGGTGCCCCCAGAGCGTGGTGGGGCTCGTGGTGCCCATGGGCTACTCGTTCAACCTGGACGGCACGTCCATCTACCTCACGCTCGCTTCGCTCTTCGTGGCCCAGGCCACGGGGACTCCCATCACCCTGGGCGAGGAGCTCGCGCTGCTCGCGGTGCTGCTGCTCACCTCCAAGGGCGCCGCGGCCGTCACGGGCGGAGGCTTCATCACGCTCGCGGCGACCCTCTCCGCCACCGGGAAGATTCCCGTGGCGGGGATGGTGCTGCTGCTCGGGGTGGATCGGTTCATGTCCGAGGCGCGTGCCCTCACCAACCTCGTGGGCAACGCGGTGGCCACCCTGGTGGTGTCCAAGTGGGAGGGCGGCCTGGACGTGGAGAGGGCCCGCGAGGTGCTCGCCTCCCCTCCTGCCGCCCTGGAGGTCGAACCCACGAGCGCCCCGTAGGCCGGCACGTCACATCCCCGCCTCGCGCCACTCCCTCTGGCACTGATCCGCGGGGGTGGATGCCATGGCGAAGAACGGGCTGCCGACGACGAGGGACTTCAGCTCGCTGTCGATCAAGGATTTGCTGGAGGCACGCGAGGCGTATCACGTGCACCTCGCCCACCTGGACACCGTGGTGGCGACGGCCATCGGGCGCTACCGGATCCGCCGCGAGGACGAGAACGCGGAGAACCCCTATGCCACGCCCGGGCGGAGGAGCTCGACGCCCAAGACGCTCGGCAACACGGTGGTCCGTCGCTGGTCCTGGCCATGCGTGCTGGTGTTCGTGGACCACTGGATGACGCCGGAGGACATCGCCCGGAATCCCGAGCAGCTCGTGCCCCCCCTGCTCTACCTGCCGGACGGGCGGGTCGTACCCACCTGCGTCATGCTCGCCGAGCGACAGGAGCAGGCCCCGCCCCCCCTGCAACAGCTCACCTTCCCCACCGAACTGGTCGGCGGAGGCTACCCGGCGCTCACGGACGTCCAGGGGCGCGCGCACGTCGGCTCCTTCGGCTGTCTCGTCACGGATGGCGACACCGTCTATGCCCTCACCAACCGGCACGTCGTGGGCGAGCAGGGTCGCGAGGTCTACACGCTCGTCCGCGGCGAGCGCCAACGGGTGGGCACCAGCGATGCGCGCCAGGTGGGCAAGCTCCCCTTCGCGGAGGCGTACCCGGGCTTGCCCGGGAGCCGCACCTACTCCAACCTCGACGCGGGCCTCGTCCGGCTCGAGGACGTGTGGGGCTGGACGGCCCAGGTGTTCGGCGTGGGCGAGCTCGGTCCCCTCGTGGACCTCAACAGCGACACCCTCTCGCTGGATCTCATCGGCTGCCACGTGCGTGCCTTCGGCGCCGCCTCGGGGACGCTCGAGGGGGAGATCCACGGGCTCTTCTACCGCTACCAGTCCCTGGGGGGCTTCGACTACGTGGCCGACCTGTTGATCGGCGCGCGAGAGGGGCAGGAGGTCCTGCCCACCCGGCCGGGAGACTCGGGCACCGTCTGGGTCTTCGAGCCGAAGTCGGGCGCCGGGGACGAGGCGCCGACCCGCGCCCGGGCCCGGCAATGGCGGCCCATCGCCCTGCAGTGGGGTGGCCACAATTTGATGACTCCCGGCGGCGGAGAGGTCTACTCGTTCGCGCTCGCCAGCAGCCTGAGCTCCATCTGCCGCACGCTGGACATCGAGCTCGTCCGGGACTGGGACATCGGGCTCAGCGAGTACTGGGGCAAGGTGGGCCACTACAAAGTGGGCATCACGGCCTGCGGGCTCGCCTCGAACGCGAAGCTCTCCCGCCTGCTCAAGGCCAACGCGGATCGCATCGCGGTCAGTGATGAGGCCATCGCCAACGGCGAGCTGCCCGGCAACGACACCCAGAACTTCGTCGCGCTCGCGGACGTGGCGGACCTGGTGTGGCGCACCACCCGGAAGCGCGACGCGGCCAACCACTTCGCCGACATGGACCAGCCGGGAACGGGCCCGTTCGAGGGAAGGACCCTGCTCGACGTGTGGCGGACCGATCGCTCCAGCCGCACTCCCCAGGTCTGGGGCGAGTTCTACGAGAGCATCGGGGTAAAGGCGAACAGCAGCCGGGGCGCGCTGCCGTTCCGCGTCTGGCAGATCTACGAGGCGATGGTCGGCTTCCTCCAGAACACACAGGTGTCCGAGTTCGTGTGTGCCGCCGGCATCCTCGCCCACTACGTGGGGGATGCGTGTCAGCCCCTCCACGTCTCGTTCCTGCACCATGGACGGCCCGGCCATCCCGAAGAGGAGGACGTCCACTCGGTCTACGAGACGCGAATGCTGGACCAGCGGGCGGCGGAGCTGATCGAAGGCGTGAACGCGCGCGTGAAGGGAAAGCGCGTCACGCGGACGGTGCGGGGCGGAGCGGCGGCGGCGGATGCCGTCGTCCAGCTCATGGGGACCACGATCGACACGCTCCCGCCCCTGGAAATCATCGAGGCCTACAACGCCGAGTCCGGGCGCCGGCGCATCCCGCACATGTGGGAGGTGCTGGGGGAGCGGACGTGCGATTGCATGGCGCGGGGCGCGCTCGTCCTCTCCCTGCTCTGGGAAAGCACCTGGAAGGAGGGCGGCGGGACGAGGCTCGCGACCAGCCGGCTCGGTCCGGTGGAGCCCAAGGAGTTGCTGGCCCTCTACAACGACCCGGACTTCCTCCCGGCGATGTGGCTCCGCGATCTGGACCTGGGGGGCGACTCACCCCAGGCCAGGCAGGTCCTCCTGCCGGGCGGAGGGGCGCGTCGGAGTCCCACCCGGCGCGCGGCCCGGAACCCGCCGGGACGGTGACTCACATCATGTCGAGTCCGGCCAGCAGCGACTGGAGGAGCTCGAGGGAGGAGCGCAGCTCGGGGCCGGAGAGCTGGGTGAGCTGCTGCTTGCGCGCCTTGCGTAGGAAGGCATCGAGTCGGGCGTCGCGACCGTAGAGGGACTGGGCGCTGGCGGCCGCCTCGGCCAGGCCCCGCGCCGCCGTCACCGGGTCCGAGCCCAGCAGCCCCAGGGCCCGCTCCAACCGAACCCCGCAGCCCGCCCACACCTCGCGATCATGGGTGATGAGCACCTGATGCTGGTTCTCCTTGGCGAGCGAGCTCACGAAGGCGTGCAGCTCCTCCACCACGGCCAGCACGTCCTGCTTGCTGGGATTGTCCTGGATGGCCAGCCGCCCTACCCGACCGCGAACCTCGATGATCTGCCGCTTGTCCTGGGCACGCAGATGCTTGTAGGCGGCGGTGCGGCCGAACGCGTCCAACTCCGTCTGGAACTGCTGCGAGTTCCACTGCACGTCCTCGGGCTCGGCCTCGCGCACCTTGTTCAGCCGCGCCTCGATGATGCGCGACAGGTCCGCCACGATGGCCCGCACCATCACCGCCGCCTTCACCTCCGCCTCGTGGCCGGGCACCACCTGCTGCCGCGTCACCGGCCCGAAGGCACTGGCGGACTCGAAGACGAGGTTGCCGATCTGCTCGCGGAAGCGCTCGCGCAGCCGCTGGATCTCCGACAGCAGCATCCACCGGTCCGACACGACTGCGGGGTTGCGCATCACCTCGCCGAGCTGGGTGACGCCCTGGGCGAGCTGCTGCATCCACCCCTGGAGGAGCTCGGACGCGTCCTTGGCCCGCCGCGCATCCACGGTGGCGGCCAGGGGGGCCCCGGCGCCGCCCGACACACTCGACGCCTTCACCACGAACTGCTCGCGGATGACGTTGAGGAGCACGTTGACGTCCATCACCGTGTCGCGGATGACGGGGGCCATCTCCTCCCAGAGCGACAGGTCCGGGCTGTCGTCCACGCTGGCGCTCTCGTACTTCAACAGATCGAGGTCGCTCAGCCGGAGGGTGGCCTGTCCCGCGGCGGTGTACACCTGTCGCAGGCGCTCGCCGAAAGCGCGATCGGCCAGGGATTGAAGGAGCTCTTCGAGCCTGGGGGAAAGGGCGAGTGGAGGAGTAGCGTCGGACACGGCCCCCCACTCTAGCGGGTCCGTCACGTCGCGTCGCGGCTCTCTCTCGTCCGCTGCAGCGTGCTCGACATCAGGGAGGGTGCGATCCAAGCTCGCGCCCGCATGATCCAGGTTCTGATCCTTAATGAAGACAAACTCCTCTCCGGTGGCGAGGAGCTGCTCGACCAGCCCGGCCCCAAGTGGATCGACGTCCTCCACCCCACGGAGGAGGAGATGAAGCAGCTCGGGGAGCGCTACGAACTGCACCGGCTGGCCATCGAGGACAGCCTGCACCTGGATCAGCGGCCCAAGCTGGAGGAGTACCCGAACCACCAGTTCATCGTGCTCCAGGGTTTCACGTCCAACGATCAGGACGTGTGCGACCTGACACTGCACGAGCACCACTTCTTCCTGGGGCCGAACTGGCTCATCTCGGTCCACGAGCTGCCCTTCGAAGGACTGGAGGCGGTGAGGAAGCGGGTGCCGGACGAGCCGCGGGTGACGATGGGGCGCGGGGTGGACTTCCTGCTGTACCTGCTGGCGGACGCGCTGGTGGACCGGAACTTCCCCGTCCTCGATCACTTCAACGATGAGTTGGAGGACCTGGAATCGGCCATCTTCGCGAATCCGAAGTCGGAGTACCTGCAGCGCATCTTCGCCATGAAGCGGGCGCTGGTGGAGCTGCGGCGGGTGCTGTCGCCCCAGCGGGACGTGCTGGGCTTCCTCTCCCGGAGGGGCATCCCCAACGTGCAGGAGCGCACGGCGCTGTACTTCCGCGACGTGTATGACCACCTGGTGCGGCTGTACGAGCAGATCGACTCGGGGCGCGACCTGTTGGGCAACGTGATGGATGGCTACCTGTCCATGATGGCCAACCGGACGAACGACATCACCAAGCAGCTCACCATCTTCGCCACCATCTTCCTGCCCCTGTCCTTCATCACGGGCTTCTTCGGACAGAACTTCGAGCTGCTGGGCCGCAGAGAGTTCTTCTGGCTGATGATGTTCTCGGTATTCGGACTGCCGGTGGCACTGATGTTCTGGTTCCGGCGAAAGCAGTGGATCTGAAACTCCTGGAGGAGCCCATGCTCACCATCACCGTCGATGGCGTTCCCCTGCACTACCGCGACGAGGGTCGAGGGCTGCCGGTGCTGCTGTTCCACGCGTTTCCGCTGAACGGGGACGCCTACGAGAAGCAGGTGAAGGCGCTGTCGGGGCGCTACCGCTTCATCATCCCGGACATCCGGGGCTTCGGTCGGAGCGGGCTGGGCGAGGAGGGTGCCACGGAGATGTCGCGCATCGCCCGGGACGCGCTGGCGCTGCTGGACGCGCTGAACGTGGAGTCGGCGGTGGTGGGCGGGGTGTCCATGGGCGGGTACGCCACCATGGCGCTGCTGCGGGAGGACGCGGGGCGCGTGCGGGGGCTGGTGCTGGTGGACACGCAGGCCACGGCGGACGACGAGGCGGGACGGGCGCGGCGGGAGGCCTCGGCCCAGGAGGCGCTGGCGGGAGGGGCCCGAGTCCGCGGTGCGGGCGCTGCTGCCGAAGGTGGTGGCGGCGGGGCCGGACTCGGAGGTGGGGCGCGAGGTGGCGGCGCTGATGCGGACGGCGACTCCGGCGGGGATCGCCGCGGCGCAGCGGGGCATGGCGCTACGGCCGGACAGCAAGGACATCCTCGCGCGCTACGCCGGGCCCGCGCTGGTGGTGGTGGGCGAGAAGGATCCGGTGACGCCGCTGGAGAAGGCGAAGCAGATGGCGGACCTCATCACCGGAGCGCGGCTGGAGGTGATTCCGGACGCGGCCCACCTGCCCAACCAGGAGCAGCCGGAGAAGTTCAACGCGGTGCTCGACAGCTTCCTGTCGGGGCTGTGAGCAGCCCTCGCTCGGGGCCGGGGTGAGGGCCCGTTCGCGCGTCCCTCCCCCACCCCGGCGCACCTGGAACGTCTACTTCTTCTGACCCGGCTGCGCGCGCGGGACATCCGCGCCCTGGCCACCGATGCCGAGCAGTTCGACCTCGAACACCAGGGTGGCATCGGGAGGAATCGTCGGAGGCGAGCCCGACTCACCGTAGGCCGTCTTGGAGGGGCAAACGAGCTGGGCCTTGCCGCCCACCTTCATCTTCTGCACGCCCTCGGTCCAGCAGGGGATGACTCCGTTGAGGGGGAACTCGATGGGCTCGCCGCGCTTGTAGGAGCTGTCGAACTCGACGCCGTTGGTGAGCGTGCCGCGGTAGTTCACCTTCACCGTGTCGGTGGCCTTGGGGCTCGGGCCGGTGCCGGCCTTCAGCTCCTTGTAGACGACCCCCGAGGGCAGCTTGACGGCCCCCTTCTCCTTACCGGCCTCCTCCAGGAACTTCTGGCCCATCTTCCCCTGCCGGGCCTTGGCGATCTCCTGCAGCTTGGGCCCGTACTTATCCAGCTCCACCGCCGGCTTCGCGTTGGTGAGCGAGTCCGTCATGCCCTTCCTGACGAGCTCGATCTCCGCCGGGCTCAGGTCGAAGACCTTGATGCTCCGCCCGATCGACAGTCCGAGCGCGTAGAACGCCTTGTCTTCCTCGGTCTTGAGCTGCGCCTGTCCCTGCGCCTGCTGCGCCCGTGCCTGCAGCCCGGCGAGGCCGAGCAGTACTGCCGCCAACACTCCCAATCGCATGTGCATCCACCTTTCGCTGTGGCGGCGGAAGCATAGGGCCACCCGGGCCGTGTGGCGGGTCTTTTCAGGGCCGGAGTTCACTGGGAACGGACAGGGCGCGCCGCGACCCGAGCTGGCTCACGGCAGGCAGGAGACGCGCGTGCTGTCCATGGAACACACGCTGCACTCCTTGACCCGCACCAGCAGGCCCATCCGGCACTCGAGGACGGCCTTGCCATCGGCCGTGCACAGCCCGCGACCCTCGGCGGACTGCGCGCACCCATCTCCCTCGAGGTTGCCGTTCAGGTCGCAGTTGATGGTCTGGCCCTCCTCCGAGCACCCCGAGGGGCCCCTGCACTGGAGCGTGCGCCACTTCTTGTCGCGACACTCGAGGGCAGTCTTCTCGGAGTCGCAGGTGTAGCCACCTCCTTCGCACGAGTCCCCGGCATTGATGCCGCAGGCGGGGAGCAGGAGGGAGCCGAGCAACACGGGGAGCAGGACGAGGGAGCGGTTCATCACGGCGTCCGACGATTCCAGGCGCCGCGAGCCCGGTCAACCCAAGTCACTCCCCGAGCGTCTCGCGGAAGAAACGCCGGAAGTTGCCGCCAAGGATGCGCTCCACGAGCGCCTCCGGGTGGCGGCGCAGCAGGGCCTCGGTGAGCTTGGGCAGATCCGTCACGTCGTGGATGCCCTTGGGCAGGGCCACCATGCCGTCGTAGTCCGAGCCGATGCCCACCCCCTCCTCCCCCATCACCTGGAGGGCGTGCTCGATGTGCCGGATGACGTCGTCGATGGCATCCCCGCCCAGGTAGACGGGGGCGAGGATGATGCCCACCACGCCCCCCCGGTCGGCGATGCGGCGCAGCGCCTCGTCGGAGAGGTTGCGCCAGCCACCGCCCGCCCCGCGCACCCCCGTGTGCGAGGAGAAGACGCGGGCGGTGGGGTGGGCCAGGATGTCCTCCAGCGTGCGCTCGGAGGCGTGGGCCACGTCCACGCTCATCCCCACGCGGGCCATCTCCTCCAGCACCGACTGGCCCAGCGGCGACAGGGGCCGGTTGCCCATCAGCGGGAAGGAGGAGCCCCCCGCCTCGTTGTTGGACAGGTGGGTGAGGCCCATGAAGCGCACGCCCCGCTGCTGGAGCTCGGCCACGCGCTCCACCTGCCCCTCGAGCGCATGGGCGCCCTCGATGCCGAGCACCGCCGACAGCCGCCCCTGGGCGAGGTTCTCCTCCAGCGCCCGCCCCGAGGTGGTGAGGCCCGCCTGCCCCTCGGAGCGGCGGCAGAAGTCCGCCAGTTGATCGATCTGCCACAGGGCGCGCGACCACTCGCTGGCGCGGGCCTCGCGGGGCCAGCCGCGCCAGACGGCGAAGGCCTCGAAGCCCCCGATGAAGGGGAAGCCGCGGGTGACGATGGTGAAGCACTGGAGCTTCATCCCCACCTCGCGCAGGCGGGGGAAGTCCACGTGTCCCTCCGCGGAGCGAACGCAGAGGTCCCGGTTCCACATCAACGAGTCCGCGTGTCCGTCGGCAATACACCAGCGCTGGTGGAGCTCGAGCACGTCGCTCGTCGTCAGTGACATGGGTGCAGTCTCGGACCTCGGACCCTTGGCCACAATGCCGAAAAGGAAACGGCCCCCGCCCGAGGACGGAGGCCGCGTCCACCCCACTCACCCGGGGGTTACTTCTTCTGCTGGCCTGGGTGCTGGGCGCTCTCCTTCTCCACCTCGATGCTCTTGAGGACCATCTTGCCGGCCTGGTCCACCATGTAGGAGGCGCGCACCTCATCGCCAGCCTTCACGTCCGTGAGGGCCGCCGGCTTGTCATCCCGCGTCACCTGCACCTGCGCGTTCGTCTGGAACCGCATGACCTGGTTGTTCTTCTCGGGGACGATCAGCGAGAGGCTGTTGCCCGAGGACGACTGGATGGTGCCCTTCACCTCCTCGGTCTTGCCGGTGGCCATGCCGCTGCCGCCCGTGGCGTCTTCGCCCCGGTTGGTCTGGTCGTTGAGCTGCTCTCGCTGCGCCTCGGCCAGCTCGCGCTCCTCCTCGCGCACGTCCTGCTGGGCCTCGGCCTGCTCCTCCGCGCCCTCGCGCTGGGTCTCCGCGGTCGTCTGCGCCGCCTCGCGCTGGGCCTCGGCCACATCCTGCTGCTGCTCCTGGACCTCCTCCTTCTTGTTCTGGCAGCCCGTCACCAGACCCAGCCCCGCCACCGCCATCACCGCCATCATGAGCTTCCGCATGTCCCTCTCCTTTCAGTCCCCAGCCAGACGGGAAAAGCCCCCGGCGTGTGGCAGGAAACTGAGCGCACGCATCGCGGATGCACAGCGCTTGTCAGGGAGAAGAAGAGACACAGGGGCACCGACCCGAAAGAGGAGCGCCCGGATGCCTGCCTAGGAGCCCCCGTCCACTGGCGCGCGCTCCTCACAGAAAGGCGCGCCCCCCGAGGCCCAGCGGTCGATGAGCGCTCGCTCGGCCTCGGTGGGCTCTGGGCTCCCCGGGGGCGGCATGGTGCGGAAGGTGACGACGCGCGAGTGGATGCGGGGCGCCATCAGCTTCGCCCCCGCCACGCTACCGTCGGCCTCGTACAGGTCGAGCCGGAAGTCCGTCCGACCACTGCCGCTCGTCGTCGCGCCGTGACACGAGGACACGCAGGTGGCGGCGAGGATGGGTTGGATGTCCTTGCACCAGGTGGGCACCGGCCCGGTGCTGGGGTTGGAGACGCCGGGCCCGTTGAGTACCTCGCAGGTGCGCCCCGCGCCCGGACGGGCGGCGACGCAGGTGTAGGACTCGGGGCAGTCGGCCGCGGTGTCGC
Organism: uncultured delta proteobacterium; assembly: GCA_963771175.1. Classification (GTDB taxonomy): domain Bacteria; phylum Myxococcota; class Myxococcia; order Myxococcales; family Myxococcaceae; genus Archangium. The sequence continues at coordinate 69,251 of CAVYSY010000022.1, read as the reverse complement.
ACGACTTGCCGGTGAAATCGGGGGCCTCGATGGTGCAGCCGGTGGCAGCGGCGGCGCAAAGGCCCAGGAGGCTCAGGTGCAGGGGCTTCATGGGGTTCTACTGAGTACCACCGTCGGCGCAGAGAGGTGTACCGCCCGCCACCCAACGGGAGAGGAGATCGCGCTCGGCCGCGGAGGGAGCGGGGTTGCCCGATGGCGGCATCGTCTGCTGATCCACGGCGCGGGCCTTGATGCGGGCGGCCATGTCCCGGGCTCCGAGCACCCCACCCGCCTGGGCGTAGGTGTCGAGCCGGAAGTCCGTCCGTTTGCTGCCGCTCGTCGTCGCGCCGTGGCACGAGGACACGCAGGAGGCGGCGAGGAGGGGCTGGATGTCCTGGCACCAGGTGGGCACCGGCCCGGCATCGGGCGTACCGCCGTCGGCATCCAGTGGGCGTGGCGGGTACGTCACCTCGCAGGAGCGCTGGCCCTCGGAGATGGTGACGCAGCGGTAGGACTCGGGGCACTCGGAGTCGTCCGAGCAGGAGTGCCCCGGCCCGGCGTTCTCGGAGATGAGGCAGCCGGAGGCCGCCAGGGCGGAGACGAGCACCAGGGATTTCAAAAGAACGTCCATGTGGGCGAAGGCACTTCTCGAACTGGTGGAGCTCGAAGAATGAGCATCAGAAGTGGAACGTGAGGCTGGCCTTCTCGGCGGCGGGCTCCGGGAGGAGCTCCAGGACGAGTCCATAGGCGAGGGTCAGCCCCGCCACCCCGTAGAGCACGTTGGCGGTGGCGGCGCTGGCGCGGGCCCGATCGAACGCCGCGCTGGAGTCGCGCGCCGAGGAGAGGGTCCGGGCGCGCTGCGACTCGCCGTGGGCGAGGTAGCCGAACCCCGCGCCTCCGAGCGCCAGCAGGCCCCCGGCGACGAAGGCGTACCGGTGCCCATGGAGACCGGAGGGGGCACGCTCGGGGGCATCCAGCGCACGGGGAGTCTCGGCGGAGGCCGGGAGCCCGAGCGTCAACACCAGGGCGCAAGCCACGAGCCTGATTCGGACGGTGAACATGGTCATGAGTATAGCCAGGGGTGGCGGGCCGAGTGTGCGTTGACAGCGGGGGGACGCACCTGTAGTGCGTCGAGCCCCAGCAGCAGGAGCATCGAGCCTTGACGATCTGGATCAACGGACAGGCACGAGAAGTGCCCGAGGGCATGACACTCGCGGCGCTGCTCACCTCGATGGAGGTGGGCGGGCCGGGAGTGGCGGTGGAGGTGAACGCGGAGGTGGTCCGCCGTGCGCGCCACGCCGAGTTCCAGCTGTCCCCGCAGGGATCGCGTGGAGATCGTCACCTTCGTCGGTGGCGGATAGGAGCGAGCAATGAGCGTGCAGGACAAGCCCCTGATCATCGCCGGCGTCACCTTCGGCTCGCGCCTGCATCGTCGGCACCGGGAAGTACCCGAGCCACGAGGTGATGAAGCGCTGCCACGAGGCCTCGCGGCGCGGAGATGGTCACCGTGGCGGTGCGCCGGCTGGACCTCACCGCCAAGGGCGAGGCCTCGCTGATGCACTGGATCGACACCAAGCGCATGCGGCTGCTGCCCAACACGGCGCTCTGCTACACGGCCGACGACGCGGTGCGCACCTGCCGGCTCGCCGAGGAGCTGGGCATGAGCAAGTGGGTGAAGCTGGAGGTGCTCGGCGACGAGAAGACGCTCTTCCCGGACGTCGAGGAGACGGTGAAGGCGGCGCGGATCCTGGTGAAGGAGGGCTTCACCGTGCTGCCCTACACCAGCGACGATCCCATCACCGCGCGCAAGCTCGAGGACGCGGGCTGCGCGGCGGTGATGCCGCTGGCCGCGCCCATCGGCTCGGGGCTGGGCATCCGCAACCCGCACAACATCCGCCTCATCCGCGAGATGGTGAAGGTGCCGGTCATCGTGGACGCCGGCGTGGGCACGGCCTCGGACGCGGCGATCGCCATGGAGCTGGGCTGCGACGCGGTGCTGATGAACACCGCCATCGCGGGCGCGAAGGATCCGGTGCGCATGGCGCGGGCGATGAAGCTCGGCCGTCGAGGCGGGGCGCGAGGCCTTCCTCGCCGGGCGGATCCCGCGCAAGGCGTACGGCTCGGCGTCCAGCCCGATCGAGGGGCTCGTCGAGTGAGGTCGCGTCCCGCGGCTGATGGTCATCACCGACTGGCGCCTGCCCGCGGGAGCAGCTGCTGGCGCGCTCTGGAGCGGGCGCTGGACGTCGGGCCCCGAGGTGGCCGTGCAGCACCGTCACCCGGAGGCCGCCCCCGCGCAGCTTCCTCGAGGAGGCCCGGCTGCTCGCCGGCGCTGTGCCGGGCGCGGGGCAATCCCGCTCTTCATCAACGGCCGGCTGGACGTGGCGCTGCTCGTGGGCGCGCACCTGCACCTGCCGGCGGGGGGCCTGACGCCCGGAGGACGTGCGCCCGCACCTGCCGGCGGGTCGCCTCGTGAGCGTGGCGGTGCACGACGCGCGAGGAGGCTCGGCGGGCGCGAGGGCGCGGACCTGGCGCTGGTGAGCCCGGTGTTCGCGCCGGGCTCGAAGCCGGAGGACACGCGGCCCACGCTGGGACCCGAGGGCTTCCGGGCCCTGGCCGCGGCCCTGCCCTGCCCCGCCCTGGCGCTCGGAGGCATCACCCCCGAGCGTGCCCTCGCTGCTCGGAGGGGCGGCGGGCTTCGCGGTCATCTCCGGGGTGCTGGAGGCGGAAGACCCGGGAGCCGCCGCGAGGACCCTGTGCGCCCTCGCCGCTCCCTTGGGGCCAGGGCCCCGATGAGGGTCTTCCCCCACCCGACCGTGCCGCAAGTATGCTGCGGCCCGTGAGCCCTCCTCCTTCGGATCTGCGTCCCCTGGCGATCGGTGAGATCATCGACCGCTCGGCCACGTTCTGGCGCAAGCACCTCAAGCATCTCTTCCTGCTCAGCTTCGGCTTCAACCTGCTCACCTACATCCTCACCAAGGCCATGCAGCTCGTCATGCAGAGCACCATCCAGTTGCTCCAGGGCGCGGCGAAGGGCGAAGGGGACATGGAGGCGGTCGCGATCGGCTATGCCCAGTTCCTCCTCGTGACGGCCGGGACACTGGTGGCGACCTTCTGGCTCTACTGGCTGTCCACCCTGGTCGTGGCCCGGTACGTGGTGCCGGCCCAACTCGGTGAGCCGGTGCCTCCGGCCGAGGGCGTGCGGCGCGGGCTGAAGCGGCTCGGGTCGTTCACCGGCGCGTACGCGCTCTCCCTGCTCTGGGGTCTGGGCGCCAACCTGCTGATGGCACTGCCCGGTGGGCTGGTGACCGGGGCGGGCGCGGCGATGCTCGGGGTGTCGAGCGATCCGGGCCCCCGGCTCGGTGGTGGCATCGTGCTCGTGGTGGGCATCCTGCTGGTGATGCTCGGCGTGCTGGGCGGGCTCCTCTGGTACCTGCTGCGCTTCTCGCTGCTGGGGCCGGTGCTGGCCATGGAGGAGCTGTCGGCGATGGGGGCCTTCCGGCGCTCGGGGGAGCTGCTCTCCGGACGGGTGGAGCCGGGCTTCACCGGCCGCGTGAAGGTTCGGGCGATGATCCTCGTGACCGTGGTGTCGGTCATCCTCATCGCGGTGAGCGTCCTGTCCGGGCTGCCCGCGCTGATCGTCCAGTTCACCTACGGCAACCCGCTCGACCCCATCGCCGCGGCGGCCAACCCGGTGCCGCAGGCCCTCCTCGTCCCCGCCGAGCTGCTCCAGGTCGTGGGACAGGCGGTGTTCAGCCCGCTGGGGCTCGTCTTCTACGCGCTGTTCTACCTGGACATGCGCGTGCGCCGGGAGGGACTGGATCTCGAGCAGCGCATGAAGGCTCGCTCGACGCCCTCGGTGGCCGCATGACGGCGGGTCTGGCGCTGCTATGGCTCGCGGCGCTGCCCTGCGAGAACCAGGCCCTGGAGGTACAACAGCTCACGGAGGTGGCCCGGCAGCAGCCGGCGGAGCTGGACGCGTACCTCTCCACCCTGGAGCAGCGCTGGGAGGGCCTGCCGCTGCGCTCGCGGGAGGACGACACGCCCGAGAAGCGCGCGGAGACGGCGACCCGCCGCCTCCAAGCCGCCTGCGCCCCGGAAGCATCCACGAACACGGAGAGCCCCCTGCCCCGGACCGACCAGGCCCGGCTCCAGGAGATCCTCTCCCGACCCGAGTTCGCCCAGGCGAGGCAGCGCCAGGGAGATCTGCTCCAGCGGTTGATGCGAACGTTGAAGGACTGGCTGGAGGAGCTGCTGCAGACGCGCGAGGCCCAGAGCTTCGCGACGAGCACCCGGACGGCGGTGCTGGTGCTGGGGTTCGCGGTGGTGCTCTTCGCCGTGCTGCGCCTGCGCCACTGGCGGAGGGCTCCCACGCGGCGAGGGAAGCAGACGGGCCACGGGAGCCGCGGCGGCGTTGGTGCTCGACTCCCCGGGCGAGCACCTGTCGCGGGCGCGGGCGGCACTGGGCGGACAGCCGCGCGAGGCCATCCGCGAGGGGCTGCTGGCGCTGCTGTCCTCGCTGGAGACGAAGCGGCTGGCGCGACCGGATCGCGTGAAGACGAACCGCGAGCTGGTGAGTGAGCTGCCCGGGCGCGGCGCCTCCACGCAGCTCACGCGCGAGGTGGAGCGGCTGGTGCACTGGTACGACCGGGCCTTCTACTCGCTCGAGCCGGTGCCCTCGGAGGACGCGGCGCGCTTCGTGGACGAGGTGGAGCGGCTCCACCAGGGGCTGGCGGGGGCATCGGCATGAAGGGCCTGAGGACGGCGGCCATCTATGGCGTGCTGGTGACGCTGGCACTGGGGCTGGGGCTCGCGGCGAACCAGACGACGCCCCAGTCGACGGTGCCCTCGGTGGACAACCCGGGACCTCTCGGTCTGCGAGCCCTGTACCTGTACCTCCAGGAGTCCGGCGCGCCCGTGTCGGCACTCCAGGAGTCCCTCGGTGACGCAGGGCCTCTGGCGGGCGCGCGGACGGTGGTGGTGGCGGCGCCGACGGGACGGCCCGTGACGGAGTCCGAGCTCGAGACCCTGCGGAAGTGGATCCGCGAGGGCGGGACGCTCGTCTATCTGGTGTCGCGGGATTCGAAGGTGCAACAGCCGCAACTGGACGACTGGCTCCAGGTCTCCGACGGGCCGCTGCTCCCGCCGGGCTCCGAGGGACTGGGGCCGGAGGAGAAGGATCTCACGGGGACGACGGCGCGGGTCTGGGTGCCAACGGGCGCGGCTCGTGACCTGGAGCACTTCCGCGTGGCGCTGGATCGAGGCGTCATGGTGGGCCGGCCGGAAGCGGTCCCGCTCGCGGGAGCGCGAGGCTCCGCGGTGCTGTGGCGGATGCCAGAGGGAGTCGGCGAGGTGTACGTGCTGGCGGGCGCGGACCTGGCGGAGAACCGGCGGCTGGAGCTGCTCGACAACCTGCGCTTCTGGGACGCGCTGGCGGCGCGGGGCCCCCTGGTGTTCGACGAGTACCACCACGGCCTGGGTCCTCGGAAGGAACCCCCCTCGGCCCGCGGCCTGTGGGTGTTCGCGGCGCAGGCCCTGCTGGTGGGGCTGATCTACGGGGTGTCGCGCGGCACGCGCTTCGGTCCCCCGAGGCCGCTGGTGGTGGAGAAGCACCGCTCGGCGCTGGAGTATGTCCACTCGCTGGGTTGGCTGGCACGGCGCTCGAAGGTGGAGCACGAGCTGGTGCCGGAGCTGGCACGGCAACTCCGTCGGCGGATGCATGAGCGGCTGGGCATCCCCCTCACGCTGCCGGAGGACGAGGCGGCACGGGCCCTGGAGCAGGCCTGTGGGCTGCCGGCCGCGGACTACCTCGCCGCTCGGGAGGACCTGGCCCGGACGCTGGACCAGCGCGACATCCGCCCGAGCGACTACTCGCGCCTGGCCCGGCGCTACGCGCGCTTCGAGGCCATCGTCACGGGCCGTGGACAATAGGGCCCCCCTTACCGGCACCCGGCACAACGACGTAGGCTGAGGGTGGGGGGAGTGTTCCACACTCTCGGGCCACCCCGTGTGGGCCCATCTGGAGACCCGAGGCGGCTCGGGCCTTCCAGGCGAAAGGCTGCTGATGGACGTCGGCTCGAAAGAAGAGCTGCAGTGGCGGCTGTCCCTCGTCGATTCCTCGGTGACCGTGCGCGGGATCGTGTTCAACAGCGTGCTGGAGACGGTGCGGCAACTGGCGGATGAGCGCGCCGTGGAGCAGTGCCTCGAGGCGGCCGGTGAGCGGCGCTTCATGGACTTCTTCAACTACCCCATGGGCTCGCTCGTCCAGATGACCTACAGCGCGGCGTGGCTCCTGGGTGGCAGGTTTGGGAGCTTCGATCAGGCGGTGTGGCACATGGGCCACCAGACGGCGGCGAGATTCAACGGGTCCACGGCCGGAAGGACGGTGCTGCTGCTGGCCCGGGGAGGCCCGGCGCGGCTGCTCCATGCCCTCCCCCCCGCCTTCAAGCTCACGAGGAAGGACGCGGAGGTCTCGGCCCGATTGACGGGGCCGCACAGCGCCCTCTTCACCTACAACCGCGACTTCATGCCCCGCCCCTACACGCATGCCGGGCTGGAGGCCACGTTCGCCGCCGCCCAGGTGCGGGGGGTGGAGATCCACGCGCGACCGACGGGACCGCTCGACACCGTGTACGAGCTGTCCTGGGAATGAGAGAGGGCCCCGCCCACGTGGAGCGGAGCCCTCGGCACCCGGGGGCCTCGCGGCCCTCCCCTACTCCGCCATGAAGAGGCCGGCCGCCCGGAGCAGTCTCAGGGCCGCCAGCGACGTCTGCAGGCGCTCGGAGATGGCGCCCACCTCGGAGCTCGTCAGCGCGGCGTTGGCGTCCGCCACCTCGAGGTACGTGGCCACGCCCGCCTTGAAGCTGATCTCCGTGAGGCGCTGCGTCTCACGCGCCAGTCCCAGCGCCTCCTCGGCCTTGGCCAGGTTGGCCCGGGCGCTCTCGTAGTCCAGCCGGGCACGGGCCACCTCCTCCGTGGCACGCGACTCCGACTGCTTCTGCAGGGCCGTGGCCTCGGCCACGCGAGCGGACTCCTCGCGCATGTTGACCTCCCGCAAGCCACCGTCCCACAGCGTCCACTGCGCGCTGAGCGTCAGGGCCCACACGTCGCTCCGCCCCGCGAAGCCCGCGGCATTGCTGACCCGGTAGATGCCGGAGAAGCCCACCGAGGGCGCGTAGGAGAACCACACGCCCTGCCGGCGGCTCAACGCCAGGTCCAGGTTGCGGCGCGCGGCGGCCACGTCCGGCCGCTGCTCCAGGGCCTGCTTCGTGAGGTCCTCGTTCGAGGCCGGCACCTGAGGCACCGGCGGCAGCTCCAGCGTGAAGTCCGGCGGCCGCTGGATGAGGGTGGCGAGCGCCAGCCGCGAGGAGGAGTAGGCGTTGCGGGCCCGCAGCAGATCCTGCTCGGCGCGCGCCCGGTCGAGCTGCGCCCGGAGGAGCGCCACCCGCGTCACCGTGCCCGCGTCGAAGCGCTTCTGCGTATCCGACTCGCGCGCCGTGTTCACCTCCAGCAGGAACTGCGCGGCGCGGATGGCCTCCTGGAAGCTCGCCGCCCCGAAGTAGGCCTGGGCCACGGCGAAGAGGATCTCCCTCCGCACGTTCTCCGTGTTCAGCTCCGCCACGTCCTCGGCGATGCCCGCGCTGCGGATGGCGGGCCAGAGCGACGGGGCGATGATCGCCTGCCGCACCTCGGCCTGGGCGGAGAACTGGTCGTATGGCTGGATGACGATCTCCTCCGGGGCCCCGGGGAACGCCACCACCGCTTCGTTGGAGTTGCGGGTGTAGGCGCCACCCACCGAGACCGTCGGTAGGTAGCCAGCCCACGCCCGGCGGGACAGCAGCGCCGACTGCTCCAGCCGGGCCCGCGCCACCTTCAAGTCCAGGTTGTCCTGCCGGGCCGCCTGGAGCGCCTCATCCAGCGTGAGCACCGGCGTCGCGGCGCTCACGGTCAGGGACAGGGTCAGTGCGAGCAGGGAAATCATGCCGCCTCCTCATTATTGTGTACGGGCCGCAGCTCGCCGAGCGAGTCGCCGCCATAGGCACGCGCCACCTCGGCCTCGCCCGTCTCCTCTGGAGAGCGCTTGGAGCCGAACTTGCGCTTGAACCACGCCGACACGTCATCCAACAGCGAGTAGGCCACCGGCGTCACCAGCAGAGTGAGCACCAGCGACAGCGTCTGCCCACCCACCACCACGCCGGCGGTGGCGCGGTTGAAGCTCGCGCCGATGCCCGTGGACAGTCAGCAGCGGAATCATGCCCGCCACGAAGGACAGCGTGGTCATGAGGATGGGACGCAGACGGTCCGGCTGCCGTGGACGATGGCCTCCAGCCGAGACAGTGCCCTCGCTGCCGCAGCTGGTTGGTGTGGTCGATCTGCAGAATCGAGTTCTTCTTCACCACGCCGAAGAGCACCAGCAGGCCCGAGCATCGAGTACATGTCGAGCGCCTGCCTGAACACGAGCAGCGACACCAGCGCGAAGGGCACCGTGAGCGGCAGGCGACAGGAGGATGGTGATGGGGTGGATCCAGCTCTCGAACTGCGCGGCGAGGATCAGGTACATGAAGATGAAGGACAGCGCGAAGGCGAGGAGCGAAGTTCCTGCACCGTGCGGCCGATCTCGCGACTGACCCACGGGCTTCGCCGACGTAGCCGGCCGGCAGCTTCGACTCCGCGATGACCTTGTCGAACTGCGTCCACGATCTGGCCCGAGCCACGCCGGGCGCGGTGTTGGCCGATAAGCATCACCTGCCGCTGGCGGTTGCATGCGGTTGATGCTGCGAGGGGCCCTCCTCGCGCTGCAGGCGCACCACGTCCATCAGCGGCACGGTGCCCGAGCCGCGGGGTGGGCACGGTGAGCTGGGCGAGGGCCTCCAGGCTGTCTCGCGGAACCCGGCTCGGCGCGCAGCGCGCACGTCGTACAGGTTGCCGTTCTCCACGTAGGTGGACACGTCGAGGCCGCCCACGAACAGCTGCAGCGTGCTGGCCACGTCCGGGCACCTGCACGCCCAGGTCCGCGGCGCGCGAGCGGTCGATGTACGCGCTCACCTCGGGCTTGCCGACGATGAGGTTGCTGTCCGCATCCACCACGCCGGGGATCGTCTTCAGCTTCTCCAGCAGCATGCTGGCCTGCTTGCCCAGCTCGTCGAAGTCCGGCGCCCGTCACCACGTACATGACCGCCGCCTGCGAGCCGCCGCCGCTGAAGAGGGGCGCGTTGGACACGCTGACACGCGGCAGCTCCTTGGGCAGCTTGGAGGTGATCTCCCGACGCACCCGGCCCATGAGCTCGTCCTGGCTGTCCGTGCGCTGCTCGGGGTCGACGACCTTCACGAAGATGCCGGCCACGTTGGGCGCGCGCTCCGTGTTGTCGCCGATGGTGATGAGCGTGGAGCGTCGTCTCCGGCAGCTTCTCGCGGATGTCGCGCGCCACGCGCTCGGCGACGAGGCGGGTGGAGTCCAGGCTGGTGCCCTCCGGCAGCGCGGATGGTCACCTGGAACAGGGCCTCGTCGCTCTTGGGCAGGAAGCCCTTGGGCACCGCCCCCATGAGAGGCACGCACGAGCCGAGCGTGGCGAGCGACGCCACCACCACCACCCAGCGGTGCGCCATCACCCAGCGCAGGGAGCGCTCGTAGGCGCGCTCGATGGGCAGGTAGACCTTGTCGGTGAGGCGCTCGAGCAGCGGCTTGCGGTGGTGGCCGTCGCTCGGGGCCCATCGGCCGCCCATCAGCCAGCGCGCCGCACAGCATGGGCGTGAGGGTGAAGGACACCAGCAGCGACACGGCGATGGAGAAGGCCATCGTCCAGCCGAAGCTGCTCAGGAAGCGCCCGGGGATGCCGCCCATGAAGGCCACCGGGAGGAACACCGCGATGAGCGACAGCGTGGTCGCGAGCACCGCGAGGCCGATCTCCTTGGTGGCCAGGATGGCGGCCGGGAAGGGCTTGAGCTTCTTCTCGTGGATGAAGCGGTGGATGTTCTCCAGCACCACGATGGCGTCGTCGATGACGATGCCCACCGCCAGCGCGAGCGCCAGCAGGCTGATGGTGTTGAGGTTGAGGCCCATCGCGCTCATCAGCCGCGAAGGTGCCGATGATGGAGGTGGGGATGGCGAGCGCGGCGATGAGGGTGCTGCGCCAGCTTCCCAGGAAGAGCAGCACCACCAGGGCGGCGAAGATACCGCCCAGCAGCAGGTGCTCCTTCACCGCGTTCACGCTGGTGAGGGTGGTCTCCGAGTTGTCGCGCACCACCTCCAGCGAGTAGCCCGCGCGGCAGCGTCGGGCTGCAGCTCGCTCCACGCGCTCGGCGCACCTCCTCCACCAGCGCCACGGTGTTCTCACCGGACTGCTTGCGGATGGACAGGAGCACCGCGGGCTTGCCGTCGCGGCTGGCGCCGCCGTCTCCGCCTCCTCCTCGCCGTCCTCCACCCGGGCCACGTCCCGCACGCGCAGGATGTGGCCGTCGCTCTCGCGCAGCACCAGCTGGCCCAGCTCCTCCACGCTGCTGCACGCGCCCGCGCAGACGCAGCGGTGAGGCGCTCCGGGCCCGTCTCGATGCTGCCGCCGGGCATCGACAGGTTCTGCCCGGCCAGGCGCGCTGCACCTCCGCCGCGCTCACGCCCGCCGCCCGCATGCTTCACCGGGTCCATCCACACGTTCACCTGGCGCTTGCGGCCACCGATGAGCGTCACCTGGCCCACGCCCTGCACCGTCTCCAGCCTCCGGCGCAGCACGCGGTCCGCGTACTCGGTGATCTCCCGCACGGGCCGCTCCGCCGTGGACGCGCCAGGATGACGACCGGCACGGCGTCCGGATCGAACTTCTGCACCACCGGCGTCTCCGCGTCGCGCGGCAGGTCGGGGATGATCTGGCCGATGCGGTCGCGCACCTCCTGCACGGCCACGTCGACGTCCTTCTCCAGGACGAAGGTGATCAGCACCTGGCTGACGCCCTCGGAGGTGATGGAGGTCATCTCGTCGATGCCGGAGATGGTGTTGACCGCCTCCTCGATCTTCTCGGTGACGTCCGTCTCCATCTCCTCGGGAGCGGCGCCCGGCAGGCGCGTCACCACCACCACGACGGGGAAGTCGATCTTGGGGAAGCGGTCGACGCTGAGCTTCGACGTACCCGGCGACGCCGAGCACGCAGATGAACAGGATGAGCACCGACGCGAAGACGGGCTTACGGACACAGATGCTCGCGAGCCACTGCATGTGAGGTAGCCCTCGCCTACTGCAGCTTCTGGCCGTCGCGCAGGTCGTCCCGCGCCACCGCCACCACGCGCTCGCCGGCGCGAACGCCTGCCATCACGCCCAGCGAGTCCCCAGCGGACTCGCCGACCTGCACCAGGCGCTCCTCGAGCCGGCCGTCGCTCACCACGAAGACGCTTGCGGCGAGCGCCCTCCCCCACGCACCGCCGTGCGCGGCACCACCGGCAGCGGCTGCTCGCCCAGCTGCAGCCTTCGCGGTGGCGAACTGGCCCGGCAGCAGCGCGCGCTCCTTGTTGGGCACGAGCGCCTCCACCACCAGATCCCTGCGTGCCCGGCGCAGGCCCGCGCCCACGAAGGACACCTTCGTCTGGTGCACCACGCTCGGCGCCGCCGTCAGGGTGAACTCCACCGCCTGCTCCTTCTGGATGAAGGCCGCCGAGGACTCCGGCACGGTGAGCTCCAGCCGCAGCGGATCCAGCGACACCAGCGTCACCACCTTGCGAGTCCTGACGGACGAACTCGCCCACGGACACCACGCGCTCGGCCACCACGCCGTCGAAGGGGGCGCGGATGGTGGTGTCCGTCGCGTTGATCTCCAGCAGCGACAGGCGCGCGGCGACGGAGGCGGCCTGCGCCGCCGCGTTGCGGCACTGGGCCTGGGCGCGATCATGGTCGGCCGTGGAGACGGTGCCGCCCTCGAAGAGCTTCTCGTTGCGCTCGCACTCGGCGTTGGCCAGCTCCAGTTGCGACTTCGCCAGGGTCATCTGGGCCCGGGCCTCCTCGAGGCTCGCCGACGCCGCGCGCGCGTCCAGCTTCACCAGCACGTCGCCCTTGCTCACCACCGAGCCGCGCTCGACGTGCACGGACACCACCTTGCCCGTCGGCGCCAGCCGCCACGTCCGAGTCCTCGTAGGCCGACAGCGAACCGGTGAGCGTGAGGAAGCGCGGAACCTTCGCCTCGCCCACCTCCACCGTGTCCGCCTTCACCGCGGACTCGGGCGCCGCGGACTGCTGCGCCGCGCTCTTCGTCTGCGCCGCATCCCCTCGCGAGCCACAACCGCCGCCCAGCGTCAGCACCAGCCCGCCCGCCACCAGCACCTTCCACACTGGCGCCTTGCCCTTCTGTCCCTGCCGATGAAGCTTCTGCATACCCGTGCTCCCGTGCGCCTGAGTTCCCTCCAAGAGGGGGGATTTCCCAGGCCCGAGATAAGTTAGTGACCGCAAACTAACTAATCCGGGGGTGGGGGGAGATGTCAAGCACTGGATGCACCAGGCAGGCGAGCGCCGCGCGGGGTTGAGTGTGGGCGGGTTTCAGGTGGGTTTCCCAGCGCCCTGGCGAGGCAGGTGGACGGTGAAGGTCGTCCCCTCCTCCTCCGAGCGCACGGTGATGGAGCCCCCGTGCGCCTCCACGATGTGCCGGACGATGAAGAGGCCCAGGCCGATGCTGCGGCCCATCCGGTCCTGCTGCGAGGCGCCGCGCGCCAGGGGCTCGAACAGCAGGGGCAGCTGCTCCGCGGGAATGGGCGCGCCCCTGTTGTGTACCTCCAGCACCAGCTCGCTCTCGGTGCCGCGCGTGCGCACCGTCACGGGCGTGTCGGGCGGGCTGTAGCTCAGGGCGTTGGAGAGGAGGTTGGTGAGCACCTGAGCCAGGCGATCCGGATCCCACTCTCCCCGGCCGTCGCCCTGGGCCACCACGTCGATGCGCCGCTGCGGGTGGACCAGTTGCACCTCGTCCACCATGGAAACAGGGGAAGCCCTAGTTCTTCCAGGGTGGAGACGCCCTCCTCGACACACCAGTCCTCCGGGCACGAACCTCGCATTCACCTTCAAGCTGGCATGCCGAGGAGGCACGCGAGCGCTCATCCACCCGCCTGGGCTGGATTGCCGCCAGGGGCTTCAATGCGGACGGTGACCGGAGCAAACATTCCCGGGAGGGACACCATGGCCGTGGCAGGGACGATGGCGTTGAACGGACTTCTGGCGAAGCACTCCACACTGCCCCTACGGGCCACGCTCGGCTCGACGATGGTCTACCACGGCCTCTCCAAGCTGAAGAAAGAGGGCGTGGAGCAGACGGCGGGCTTCTTCGAGAACATCGGCATCAAGCCTGGACGGCCCTGGGCGCTCGCGACGGGCTGGACCGAGCTCCTGGCCGGTGCCCTCAACCTCCTGGGCATCGGCACCCGCGCGGCGGCCCTGTCCATCATCGTCACGCAGACCGTGGCCATCGCGAAGGTGCATGCCTCCAAGGGCTTCGACGCCCAGAAGGGCGGGTATGAGTTCAACCTGTCCCTGATCGCCGCGGCACTCGGGCTCCTGCTGGCGGGCCCCGGCAAGGTGTCCGTCCACCAGGCCCTGCTACCGCGGGTGAGCCGCCGTCGGGGCCTGGGCCTGTTGCGCCGCCGGAGCGCCACTCCGCTCGCGCGTATCTCCTGGTTCCTCGCGTAATCCCAGGGGGTCCGCCTGTTGGCGGACCCCGCGCGGCCGGGCCGCTGGGTAGCATGCCGCCTTTTTCCTCCATCGAGAAAGAAGCGGCATGGGACAGCTGAAGGGAAAGACGGCGCTGATCACGGGAGCATCGCGGGGTATTGGCCGGGCCATTGCCCTGCGCCTCGCGAAGGACGGCGCGAACGTGGTCGTCAACTACGCCAGCAACCAGGAGAAGGCGGAGGAGGTCGTGCGGACACTCGCCACGCTCGACCGCCGAGCGATCGCCGTGCGGGGTGACATGGCGAAGGTCGCCGACATCCGCGCGCTCTTCGACGAAGCCGAGCGCACCTTCGGGCACCTCGACATCGTGGTGGTCAACGCGGCGATTGGCCTCTTCAAGCCCACGCTCGAGGTCACCGAGGAGGACTTCGATCGGGTGTTCGCGCTGAACACCCGGGGCGCGTTCTTCGTGCTGCAGGAGGCGGCGAGGCGGGTGCGCGACGGCGGACGCATCATCCTGGTCTCGACCGGGGGGACGGCCCGGGCGGTGCCGGGCGCGGGCCTCTACTCGGGCAGCAAGTCCGCCACCGAGCTGTTCGCCCTCGCGCTGGCCAAGGAGCTTGGGGCCCGGCAGGTGACGGTCAACATCGTCTCGCCCGGAGCCGTCGAGACGGACGCCCTGAGCATGTCGAAGGAGGTGCTCGCTCGGACGATCGCCATGACGCCGCTGGGGCGGCTGGGACAGCCCGAGGACATCGCCGACGTCGTTGGCTTCCTGGCCTCGAACGATGCCCGGTGGTTGAGCGCACAGAACGTCCGACCCACCGGCGGCATTCTCTAGACCTGGCGCGCCCCCTCCGGCTCAGCGGGGGAAGATGGGGTGCATCTCCAGCCAGGAGGCGAAGAGCGCGTCCGCGAAGGGCTTGCCTGGAATACTGAGGCCACCGGAGGCATCGCCGGAGACCTGGAGCCCCCCGCCGGGAACGTAGGTGAGGACGAGCTCCTGGCCCTCGCCCACGTCCCGCAGCGAGGAGAGCAGCAGTTCCAGGTTCTTCTGCATGGAAGGGCTCCGCATGGCGGAGTTGGTGGAGAGGCCTTCGCGGAAGGCCTCCACGAGCTGCTCCTTCCGCACCGTGCGCAGGAAGCGGAATTGAAGCCGCTTGATGCAGTTGGTGTCGATGGCCTCGGACTCGTGCCGGGGTAGCTGCTCCAGGTAGAGCGACCAGACGTAGACATTGACGAAGAGCTTCTCCTTCAGCTCCATGTGGGCCAGCGAGATGCGCCGCCCGGCCAGCGTGAGCGAGTCCGGCATCTGCACACCCGCCACCTGCCGGGCCTCCGCCGCGCACGCGATCAGCATCGCGCCCAGCAGGAGCCCCCACACCCTCGCCGTTGACCTGCTTCGCTCCATGCGCCCGCTTCTCCCCTCCGCCGAGTCGAGTGCCAGGGAATCTGTGCATGGGGCCGCCGAGCAGCCAGCGCGCGCCAGGAGAATGACGGGCAGGAGACACGCGGCGCCCGGGCTCCGTCGGATGCTCCACGGCCCACATGAACCGAAGGGCCCCTGGCGCTCATGCGTTCGCCCTCAATCGTCATGCAACCCCTCCAGCAGTTCCTGGAAGCTACTGGCCACAGGGATAACAGACATCCCGACCGTTACCAGGACCACCCGGGGCGGATTGGCGGAACCTCTGTAGTCAAAGCAAAGGTACTCTCCACCCGGCGTCTTCCCAAACGGATAGATCCCCAAAGGGACATGGGAGCGGACTGCGAACGTCGTATGAATCCTGGATGGAGTAGCTCGCGCGCTCAGCATCCCTGGTCACCGTCAAGAGAACGCTGAATACATTGGCGCCTCTCGCCCACCTCTGAAGACACAAGGCTCGGGAGCCATGCCCTGATGGGCTGCGACAACCTTCTCTGAATTCACCAGGCAACGAGACCTGCCACAAGGCTTCGAGCCGCTCGACCTCGGAGGAATCAACAGGACGTGGCTCCTTCCAGACGTAGCTCTCCCAGCGGATATCCATCATTGAACCCTCGATGAAACCGTCAATACCCGCCACCCCAGATGGCCATTCCGCCCGTATGCGGCTTCGCAAGATCATGAGCACTATCGGTGATGAGCTGCATCCGGCCAACGTCCTGATGGTGGTGCCAGGAATAAATCGTCATGTGGCTCCCCCACCCCACCACCGCCGTCGCCGCCATCACCAGCACCTGCCCCACCCGCTCCCCAATGATTCGGCCGTAGCGCTCCCCGGCGGCCCTCAGCTCCCCGAAACTGCGTGCCCGCCGTGCATCGGCCTTGAGTTGCCTATACCCCTCCACGAGGCCTGAGAAGTCTCCGCCCCCAGATAGGCCAGGAGCACGCCTGTCATCGACACTGCCACCAGCTTCGAGGTCGGCTCTGGGAGTAGCAGCAGCCCCAGATACACGGAGAGTGAGGTGAATACCGCCATCCGGAGCTGGTCGGGCTCCACCGAGGCCTTCACCACCGCCTCCACCCCTGGCCACAAATTCTCGCAAGGCGAGCATCAGTGCCATGTCCGTCCGCTCGTCCTCGTCGAGGTACAGATCCTCTCCCAGTAGGGACAGACAGTCAGTGCCGCGCCCTCCTTGAACGCACCAGTCCTGGTAGTCGCGCACCACTCCTTGCTGCTCTGCCCGTGCTCCCGGCGGTGCCCATTCTCAGGTCCAACCGCATCAGGAAAGGCGCAGGTGAACCCGGCAGCTCGGCTACCAATCGCGCCATGACTTGCTCGAACTGGGCCCGGCTGCAATTCCACCGGCGCGCGCTGGGTCAGCGAGTGTAGGGCCACCAGGGTGCCCGAAGGAGCCTCCAGCATCACTCGTGCGGGCCCCTGCACCGACTCACAGGCAAGCGCATTCGCGACCTCCGGCTCACGGCCTTCCCGCTGGCCGCCGTCCGTTGCACAGGCGCACGCCAACAGCAGCCCCCACGCCAAGGGCCAAGCCCTCATGGTCCGGCTCAAGCAAATGTAACGCGCAGGCTCAATGAGGTCTCTCTCAGCGGACATGAGCCAAAGGATGCCGGAGGAAGGAGTCCTGCAGCAATCTCCTTCCCAGGCAATCGGGGCTCCCGTCTGTCTACAACCCGCGTCCGGCCTTCACCATGGCCTCGCCCACGAAGCCGGCGGATCTCCTCGACCTTGGCCTCCCAGCTCTCGTGGCGGATGCGGCTCGGCGCGCTCGCGGTCGGGCCGGCGCCCTCGGCGAGGCACTCGTCCACCTTCCGGACGAAGTCCTCGGTGTCGCTGCGCCACCTTGCACAGGCCCACCTTGCGCACCTCGGGGATGTCCGTGGACACCACCGGCAGGCCCGCGGCCAGGTACTCGCGCACCTTCAGCGGGTTGGCGTTGAGCGTGAGCTCGTTCGACCGTTGAAGGGCATGAGCGCCACGTCGAAGGCCGCGGCAGTAGCCCGGCAGCTCCACGTAGCGGCTTGCGGCCCAGCAGGTGGATGTTGGGCTCGGCCCTCAGCGCCGACGTGGTCCACGTCCGGCGCCACCTTGCCGATCACCACCACCGAGCCCTCGGGATGCGCCCGCGCCGTCGCGGCGATCGCCTCCAGGTCCACCCAGTCCGCCACCAGCCCGAAGAAGCCGAAGACGGGCCTGGGCAGGTTCGCGATGTCCTCGGGAATCTTCGTGGCCGGGTCGCACGCCTTCACGAAGTGGTCGAAGTCCACGCCGTGGCGCACCAGCACCGTGTTCGGGTTGACCTTCACCTTGTTGTCGCGCAGCCGCTCCGCCGAGGTGATGACGAGGTCCGCCCGGCGCAGCAGCTGCTCCTCCATCTCGCGCGATGTGGCGCGCCGTTGGTGTCGCTGAAGGCGGAGAACTCGTCCACGCAGTGGTAGACGACGAACTCCTCGCCCAGCGTGCCGGACACCGGCGCCGAGGCCGGCAGGAAGGACCAGGAGATGGGCCGCTTGAAGTGGAGCTGCCGCATGGCCCGCAGCACCTGCAGCCCGCAGCAGGCGTGCGGTTGGCCGCGCGCACCAGCTCCGAGCCGTAGAAGGGAATCGCCAGCGGCGCGAGCACGAAGAGGTTCGGCTCGACCTCGCGGATGCCCTCGGTGAAGCGCGGCCAGCTTGTTCCAGATGCGCTTCACGTCGTGCGCATTGGCCTTCGGCGCGCGGTTGCCGATGCTGTTGACCCAGAGGACGCGGTTGTCCCTGGAGAGAATCCGCATGATGTGGACCTTGGACAGCGGGTCCCCATCCCAGTCGTTGGAGAAGACCACCAGGTCCCTGCCTCGAAGCGCCCGGCGGGCCAGCTCCAGGTCCTCAATGCGCCGCATGAGTCTCGCCTCCTCCCAGAATCGTGGGTTGCGCCAGATCGCCGTACAGCTTCAGCAGCACCGGTCCGGCGTCCGGTGACACCACCTGCGCGGGTCCGTGCTCGAGCGCATGGTGCACCTGGTCCGTCAGGTCCACCGCGTTGCCGGCGCGGAAGGTGTAGGCCCCATGAGGCCGCGCGCACACGTCGCTGGCCACGCACGGCACGCCGAGCGCGAGCGCCTCGCGCACCGGAGATGGCATCCCCATCGTGCGTGGTGGGCCGGATGAAGGCATCGCAGCGCGCCATCAACGCGAGCGCCCGCGGGTGCTCCAGCTCGCCCAGGTCATCGAGGAACTCCTCCACCTGGAACTCCCGGGCATCGCGGAGGAACTCCTCCGAGCGGGTGCCGAGCCCGAAGACGGCGAGCCCCACCCCGGGCAGCTCGTCCGCGATCATCCGCAGCGCGCGGAACATCAGCTTGCGCCCATAGACGGGTGACGGGTGGTGCGCCATGGCCAGCAGGGGCTTGCGGCGGATCCGCGCCTCCTGCACCGCCTGCGTCACCGGCCCCGGCCGCACCTGCGAGCCGCAGAAGGCCGGGTACACCACGAGCTTCTCCTCGGGAGTGCCGCAGCGGAGGAGCGCCTCGCGCACCGCCTCGGACACGGCCACCACGCGCGAGTAGCCGGCCAGGGCCACCCGGGCGAAGGCCCGGCGCGACAGCGAGGAGGCCAGGTAGTCCGGCAGCAGCCCCGAGTGCAGGGTGATGACACGGGGCGCGCGCGCCCGGATGCCCGCGGTGGCCGCGAGCATCCAGGACTTCGGGTTGTTGCCGCTGGTGTGGACGTGGACCGTCCACCCCTCACGGAGGAAGCCCGCCAGCCGCGTGCCGTATTGAGTCGGGGTGCGCACCGGGATGACGTCCGGAGCCGGATGGCCACCCTTCCCGATATCCAGCACCCTCGCCTCCACCCCATGGTCACGCAGGTACCCGTGGAGCTGCTGGACGTGCACCGCCACACCTCCGTGCGGGGGTGGATGGTCACCGACGAGGAGCACTCGCATGCTCGGCACCCTTTACTGCGCGGTGGACGACACTGGCGAAACGGACTGGACGACCTCGGGGCGCCGCGTCGGTTGCGGGCACAGCCCCATCTCGCGCTCGTAGGTGGCGAGCGGATCCGGATCCCTGCGGATCTCCCTGGCCGGGATGCCGCCCACCACCGCGCCGGGAGCCACGTCCTTCACCACCACCGCGTTGGCGCCGATCACGGCGAAGTCTCCAATGTGGATATTGCCGAGAATCTTGGCGCCCGCGCCGATACGCACGTAGTCGCCGATCACCGGCAGCTCCTTGAGCCCCGAGCGTCCACCAATGGTCACCTGGTGGGAGATGCAGGCAGTGCCGGCCGATCCTCGCGTCCTTGTGGATGACGATGCCCATGCCGCCGTAGCCGAGCTGCGTGCCCTCGCCGATCTCCGCCTCGAACGGGATGTACGAGCCATGCAGACAGTGGATGGCCTTGCGCAGCACGGCAGGCAACACGGGGATGCCCCGCAGGTACAGCTCGCGGCCCATCCGGTACAGCATCATCGCATCGATGCCCATCACGCCGCTCCTCTCCCTGTCGATTCGCACCCCCAAGCTAGGTACCGGCCATCCAGGGCGGGAGTCCCCCCGGCCCCCAAGCGTCCATCACCTACATGTGCTCGGGGGCTCACCCGGCGCGGCGGGCACGCGGACTGGCGAGGACGCTCAGCGGCCTCACCCCGGTGGCATGGAGGACGCCCATGTAACCCACGAGGAACAGCAGGCCGGCGAGCGCGAGCGGCAGGGCCCTCCAGAGGATGCCCTCGGGAAGACCGGCCCAGACGTGCACCATGCTGGCGCGCAGCAGGAAGACAGCCACGGCCGCCGCCACGGCCGCGAGCGAGGCCTTGCCCAGCTCGCGCCAGGGGATGACGTCCCGGATGCGCAGGGCCCGCGCCGGGGAGGACAGCGCCGCCGGCACGCGGGCGAGCAGCGCGCTCTTGCCCACCACCTCGGCGATGGCCCAGGACCCGATCCCTCCCAGCGTTCCGAACTGGCGCACGCCCCACCAGAGGAGCGGCACCGTCACCACCGCCTTGAGCAGGTACGAGAGAAGGATGGCCCGCGTGTGCCCGCGAGCGCGCAGTACGCCGTCCATGGGAAGGATGGCGAGCACCACGCCCAGCACGCTCACCCGGAAGATGGGAACGGCCGGGAGGAACTTCGTGCCGAAGAGCGCACCGATGAACTCGGGCGCGGCGGAGAAGAGGAACGCGGCCAGGGGGAGGAAGGCGAAGGCCAGCCTGCCCGCGGCCTCGCGGAAGGCCCCCACGCCCTCCTCCAGACGCCCCTGCTTCTCCAGCTCGCCCAGGCGCACCATGAGCACCTCACTGGTGGGCGTGTAGAACAGGTCCACCACGGGGAGCTGGAAGCAGCCCACGCGGTAGAGGGCGTAGAGGGCTGGAGCCACCGAGCCCGCCACCACATAGAAGTGGGCGTTCTGCTGGGGATTGGCGAGCAACATGGCCGCGCCGAAGGGCGCCGCGTAGACGAGCTGCTCGCGCCATAGCCCCGGGCGCACCAGCGGTCCGGTGGTCCCCCGCGGCACCACCGCCCAGGTGGCCACGTAGCGCAGGGCGGCGAAGCCCACCACCGCCAGCATCATCCCCCGCAGCCCGGCGCCCAGCAGGCACGGCACCACCATGGTCGCCGAGCGCAACGCGTCCGACACCAGGTACACGAGCGCGGACTGCTTCGTCCGGCCCTGGCTGGTGAGGGAGATCTCCAGCGGGAAGGAGCCGAGCCACAGCCCGGTATAGGCGGCGAGCGCGCCCCGGTACTCGAGCAGCGCCGGGTTGTCGAACAGCCCCGCAACGGGCCCGAGCAGCCCCCACACGAGCGCCGCGCCCAACAGCCCCGCGCCAGTCATGAAGAGCAACGTCTGGCCCAGCCAGGGTCGCTTCTCCTCGGCGCGAGGCAGGAAGTAGTAGAGGCTCTGCACCACCCCGAAGGGCAGCACATGGTAGAGCGTCGTGGCGATGAGGAAGAGCTGGTAGTAGGTGCCGTACTCCTCGAGGCTCAGCACCCGCGCCAGGACGAGGGGAATGAACACCGTGAGCCCGGCGGTGAACAGCCGGGCGAGGACCAGGGGGCCCGCCTTCCCCAGGAACGAAGCGGCGGGCGCGGCTCGCGCCGGGCTTCCGTTCACCAGGTCACCTCCGCCGGCGAGCCGGTGCGGCTCACGGTGGCGGTGGTGGACGAATCCCTTGTCCGCTGCGGGCGCCGGCCCAGCACGGGGCTGCGCATGCCCAGCATCCCGAAGCAGTCATCGAGCTGGCACGCGGTGAGGCACGACGAGTACTCGCCACCCAGGCCCCGGCTGAAGTTCTCCCAGAGCACCTTGCGCTTGAGGGTGAACGGGTCGCCACCGATGCGGTTGGGCATGTCCTCGGTGGTGACGGCCGAGCGGAAGCCGTTGCGCTTCAGCACGCCGATGAGCTCGTCCGAGTACCAGCCATTGCAGTAGGCGAAGTCACGCACGGAGAGGCCGGTCTCGCGCTCGATGATGGCCTTGGACTCGCGAACCTCTCGCTCCACCACGTCGAGCGGCTCGTGCGTCAGCACGAGGTGGCCCAGGGTGTGCGCGCCGAACTCGAAGCCATCCTTCACCATGCGCCGCACCTCGTCCCAGCCCATCAGTTCCCCCTGCTCGGGCAAGAGGTCTGGACCGGGGCCGAGCCGATCCTCCAGCGCGTGGATCGTCTCCACGAGCGTGGTGGTGGGGTGCTGGCCGATGAAGTCGTCGAGCGCCGCCGACACCCGCATGCGGCCGGAGAGCACGGTCTCCAGCAGCTCCGCGGTGGGCGCGGGCAGCACGTCGAACCGCGGCTGGTCACCCCGGGCCCGCGCGAGCCGCAGCAGGTGGAAGAGCCGATCATGGTTGAAGCGCCGGTCGGTGCCGATGAGCTCCGCTGGCAGGTAGATCATCGCCGGCACCCCCAGCTCCTTGAGGATGGGGTAGGCGTGCCAGTACACGTCGCGGTAACCGTCGTCGAAGGAGACGACGCACAGGTCCTTCTTCGCCGCGCGGCGCCCGCCCATCACGTCCAGGGCATCCCCGAGGCTGACGAGGTCGTAGCCAGCGGCGGAGAGCTCCTCCAGGTGCCGGCGAAAGGTCTCCCGCGAGATGAGCAGGCCCGGAATGGAGCGCTGGAGCTCGCCCATGAAGTCGTTCACGACCCGGTGATAACTGACGATGAGGATGCGCCGCCCACCCGACTGGTGCCGTTGCCACGTCGACATCGCCTTGCGAAGGCCACTGTGATGAAGCACCCCCGCCGCCACGGATTTCATCGCCCTCCGCACCATTCCCCGCCCATCCATTGTTGCTTCCTCCCAGGTGCCGTCGCCCAGACTCCTCGCCCTGGGTCGTTTGCATGCGGGGTGCCACACGCCCGGGGGGAGCAGCCTGGAAGGCTGAACCTCCCTGGGAAGGTAAGTCCGTTCCCATCCGCTACGTCCACGGGTCAGGAGCGGCGCAACCACGGCGTCAGCGGGTCGAAAGATCTTCCGTTCCGCCCCAGACAGGTGCCGGCATCCAGCCTCGTGTGAGACCGGGTGGCGCTCCGCGTCGAAGACGGGCGCCCTCGGACTGTAAAAACCTTCCCGCCCGTGCCGGGGCAGGCCTCCCCAGGAAGGACCCGGTCCGTGCCAGAGGATTTCCCTTCCAGGACCCCGGTAAGCCCTCCCTGTACCCCAGCCAACTCGCTGGGGCCCGAGATGTCGCCCGAGGGGCATGGGTGACGTCCCGGCGTCCCGCCTCCAGGCACCCGACCAGGCAGCCGAGCCTGCTTTCTCTGGAGTACGGAGAAGTTTCCAGTTACGAACGCTCCCGCCGATGGAAGCTCCCTCCGTAGCGCCCCCCGCGCTCGCCATTCACGATGTCAGCAAGCGCTATGGCCGACACTGGGCGGTCGCGCGTCTCAGCTACACCCTCCCCCAGGGTCGCTCCCTGCTGCTCACCGGTCACAACGGCTCCGGGAAGACGACCCTGATGCGGCTGGTGGCCACCGCGCTCACGCCCACCCACGGCCGGGTGGAGGTGCGCGGCAACGACTGCGTGCAGCAGCGCGACACCGTCCGCCGCGAGGTGGCCCTCCTGTCGCACGCGAGCTTCCTTTATGAGGACCTCACCGCGCACCAGAACCTGCTGGTGCTGGCTCGGCTGCTGGGGCTCGATTCGCCCCTGGACGTGACGGGCCAGCTCCTCACCAAGGTGGGGCTGACGAAGCGCTCGGACAGCCCGGTGCGCCAGTTCTCCGCGGGCATGCGCAAGCGCCTGGCCATCGCCCGCCTGCTGATGAAGGCCCCGGCGGTGGCGCTGCTGGACGAGCCCTTCGGCGAGCTGGATCCCTCGGGCATCCGGGACATGGAGAAGATCATCGGTGAGCTGAAGGACTCGGGCGTCACCGTGGTGCTGGCCACGCACCTCATCGAGCAGGGCCTGTCCCTGTGCGAGGAGCGCCTGCACCTGCAAGAGGGCCGGGCGGTGGCGGCATGAAGCGCGGACGTCCCATCTCCCTGCTGAAGACGGTGGGGGTGCTGCTGGCCAAGGATCTGTTGATCGAGTGGCGCACCCGCGCGCGGCTCAACGCGCTCATCTTCTTCGCGCTGGCCACCCTGCTGCTCTTCTCGTTCGCGGTGGGCCCGGACACGAAGCTGCTCGCCGCAACGCGGGCGGCTACCTGTGGCTGGCGCTCCTCTTCGCCAGCGTGCTCGCGCTGGGCGAGTCCTTCCGGGTGGAGCAGGAGAACCTCACCCTGGACGGGCTGCGGCTGGCCCCAGCGGACGCACGCGCCATCTTCCTCTCCAAGGCGGTGGGCAACGCCCTGCTGCTCACGGGCCTGGGCGCCCTGCTGATTCCCGTGATGGTGGCGCTCTACGAGGTGCAGCTCGTCATGGGTGTGGGTCCTTTCGCCACCACCCTGGTGCTTGGCTGCATGGCCATCAGCGCGCCGGGCACGGTGTACTCGGCCATCGCCAGCAACGCGCGGGCACGGGACGTGCTGCTCCCGCTGCTGCTGTTCCCGCTCATCATTCCAGCGCTGCTCGCGGCCGCGAAGGCGACATCGCTCGTGTTGCAAGGAGACCCGATGAATCAGCTTCCCTCATGGTTCGGGCTGCTCAGCGGGTTCAATCTGATTTACTGGGGCCTGGGATTCGTGCTGTTTCCCCGGGTGATCGAGGACTGAGGTCATGAGCGGTCTCATCAAGACGTTGCTGCAGGTGGGCTCGGCGGCGGCGGCCCTGTCGTCCGTGGGTCTGGGAGTCTGGCTGGGCCGGAAGTGGGCCCCTCCGGGCTCGCGCTTCAACGCGCGGCCGGTGCTGGCCGGAATGACGGCGGCGGCGGTGGTGCTGCTGGCACTGGGCAACTGGCTGGGGCTGGCGTGGACGCCGCCCGAGCGAGAGATGGGCGACGTGTACCGCATCATGTACGTCCACGTGCCGGCCATGTGGATGGCGCATCCTGGCGCTGACGCTGAACTTCGGCTGCTGCCTGGCCTACCTCTTCAAGTCGAGCTGGAAGACGGACGCGCTGGCCGAGGCCTCGGGCGAGGTGGGCCTGCTCTTCGGCGCCTACGGGCTGTTGCTGGGCTCCATCTGGGGCAAGCCCACCTGGGGCGTCTACTGGGACTGGGATCCGCGGCTCACCGCCATGGCCATCATGCTGGTCACCTACGTGGGCTACATGGCGCTGCGCCGCTTCGTGGAGGACCCGGAGCGGCGGGCGGTCTGGAGCGCCGTGGTGGGCATCATCGCCTTCGTCAACCTGCCCATCGTCTGGTTCTCGGTGCGCTGGTGGCGCAGCCTGCACCAGGTGCAGTCCACCCCGAAGACGGTGGACCCGGACATGGCGCTGGCGCTGCGCGTCAACGCCTGCGGCCTCGCTCATCATCCTCACCCTCTTCCTGCTGCACCGCTACCGGATCGCCCTCGCCACGCGCGAGGCGGAGGTGGCCCTGCCCGAGGCGCTGCCGCCCGGACGCGCCTGCATCGCGCAACACTTCGGAGGTGGCCTGACATGTCGACGGTGACGTACGCGCTGCTCGCCGCAGGTGGGCGCGGGTCGCCTCCAGGGTGGCTGGGAGTACGTCTGGGCCGCCTACGGCATCGCCTGGGCGTCGCTCTCGCTCTATGCCCTGTCCCTCTGGCTGCGCCGGCCCGCGCGAGGCCGCCAACGCCCCGCAGGAGTGAGCCATGACGCAGCACGAACCGCAACCGACTCCTCGCCGTCGTGCGCCCTGCTGGTCGCCGGTGCCGGCCTCGCGCTGGTGGCCTTCGGCAACATCGGCGAGAACCTCGTCTACTACTGGAGGCCCTCGGAGATGCTGGCCCAGGGCGAGAAGGCCTACGGCCCCACCATCCGCCTGGGCGGCGTGGTGCAGCCGGGCAGCATCCAGTGGGACGAGCAGCACACCACCCTCACCTTCCGGGTCGCGGACAGTGCCACAGCCCGGCGCGGCCCAGCGTGCTGGTGCGCACCACCGAGGTGCCCCCGCAGATGTTCCGCGAGGGCATCGGCGTGGTGGTGGAGGGCACCTTCGACAAGTCGCAGGTCTTCGAGCTCGAGCCGGCTGATGGTGAACCACTCCAACGAGTACCGCGCGCCGAAGACGGGCGACGACGTGAAGAAGATGTTCGAGGACATGCAGAAGCAGGAAGCCACCACCGGCCGCGGCGAGGACTCAGTGAACGGAACGCTCGGCTACGGCCTGGTGCTCGGCGGGCTCGCGTTCGCGAGCTTCGGCGCGCTGGTGGGCCTGGTGAGCCGGGCTGCGCCGCAACGACGCGGCCTACCCGTGGGTGCAGCGCGCGTGTACGGCTTCTTCGCCTGCATGCTCGGCGCCAACCTGGTGATGGTGTACGCGCTGCTCACGCACGACTTCTCCGTGAAGTACGTGGCGCAGGTGGGCAGCCGCGCGACGCCGACGATCTTCACCATCGTCTCGCTGTGGAGCGCGCTCGAGGGCTCGATCCTCTTCTGGGGCGCTCATCATGGGCGGCTACGTGTTCGCCTTCGCGCTGGTCGCACCAGCGCGAGCACGCGCCGCTACATGTCCGCTGGCGCTGGGCACGATGCTGGCGGTGGGCGTCTTCTTCGCCTTCCTCATCGCCGGGCCGGCCAACCCGTTCCACGCGATGTCCCCGGTGCCGCTCGGACGGGCCGGGCCCCAACCCGCTGCTGCAGAACCACCTCCTGATGATCATCCACCCGCCCATGCTCTACCTGGGCTACGTGGGCATGACGGTGCCGTTCGGCATCGCCGTGGCCGCGCTGCTGCGCGGCGAGCTGGGCGACGCGTGGATGGCGCCGCTGCGCCGCTGGACGCTCGTCGCCTGGATCTTCCTCTCCGTCGGCATCATCCTCGGCGCCTGGTGGGCGTACGCGGTGCTCGGCTGGGGCGGCTACTGGGCGTGGGATCCGGTGGAGAACGCGTCGCTTCCTGCCGTGGCTGACGGCCACCGCGTTCATGCACTCCACGATGGTGCAGGAGCGCAAGAAGATGCTGAAGCTGTGGACGCTGGCGCTGGCGCTGGCGCAGCTTCGTGCTCACCATCCTCGGCACCTTCATGACGCGCAGCGGGCGTCTTCAACTCGGTGCACGCCTTCACCCAGTCGGACATCGGGCCCACCTTCCTGGTGCTTCATCGCGCGTGCTGCTCTTCGTGTCCGTCGCGCTGCTGGCCGTGCGCGGGCACCTGCTGGTGGCCGAGGGCCGCCTCGAGCCGCGGCGCTTCGCGCGAGGGCGACCATCCTGGTGAACAACCTGGTGTTCGTGGCCATCACCTTCACGGTGCTGCTGGGCACGCTCTACCCGCTCATCACCGAGGCGGTGCGCGGGGTGCGAGTCAGCGTGGGCGAGCCCTACTTCAACCAGATGGCGGTGCCCGGCTGGCATCGTGGTGCTCTTCCTGATGGGCGTGGGCCCGATGCTGCCGTGGGGCAGCTCGCGATCCGAGGACGGTGCGCGCCAGCGCTTCTGCGGTGCCGGCGGGCGTGGGCGTGGCGGTGGCGGCCGCGTGCTGGCGGGCGGGACTGCGGGGCTTCTACCCGCTGCTCACCTTCGGGCTGGCGGGCTTCGTCACGGTCATCACCCTGCGCGAGCTGTGCCTGCCGGCGCAGCGTGCGCATGAGCGAGCAGCAAGGAGGGCTCGTCACCGCGCGCTCCTGGGCAGCGCCACCGCGCCCGGCGGCGCTTCGGCGGCTACGTCGTGCACCTGGGCATCGTGATCATCATCGTCGCCGTGGCCGCCTCGCAGCGCCTACGTGATGCACACCACCGGCACGCTGCGCCGAGGGCGAGACGCATGAAGGTGGGCGACTACCAGGTGCGCCTGGGGCTGGCCAGCGGCCAGGAGCCGCACCGCGACTATCGTGGCCACGCGGCTGGACGGTGATCGCGCCCCCGGCCGGGACGGTCAGCGAGCTGGCGACGCGCCGCGGATGAACTACTACGAGCGCATCGACGGATCCGGTCGGCACGCCGGCGGTGCGCTCGAGCGTCCGTGCGAGGACCTCTACGTCTCGCTGCTGGCCTTCTCCGAGCGAGCGGAACACGGCGAGCTTCAACGCCTGGATCTTCCCGCTGGTGGGGTGGATCTGGTGGAGCATTCCCCTGCTGGTGCTGGGCACGCTCATCGCGCTGTGGCCGCGCGCGGCGAGCCGCGGGCGGCCGAGGCCGCAGACGCCGGCGGCGAGCGCCGTCCCGAGGCGGGCCGTGAAACGAACCGAGGTGCGGCATGAAGTGGCGCTGCACGCTCGTGCTTCGTCGTCGTGTGCCTGGGACTGCTGGCGGTGCTCTCAAGGGCTTCGGCAGCGATCCGCACGCGGTGCCCTTCATGCTGCAGGGCAAGCCCGCGCCGGACTTCACGCTGCGCGCGACTGGACAGCGGGCAGCCGGTGAGCCTGGCGCAGCTCAAGGGCCAGCCGGTGGTCATCAACTTCTGGGCGACGCTGGTGCGGGCCCTGCAAGATGGAGCACCCGGTGCTCGAGTGGGGCGCGCGGGAGTTCGGCGGCCAGGCGGTGTTCCTCGGCATCGTCTTCGAGGACACCGAGGAGAACGCCCGGCGCTTCCTGCGCAGACGGGCGCGAGCTTCCCGCAGCTCGTGGATCCGAACTCGTCGATCGCCGTGGACTACGCGGTCGCGGGCGTGCCGGAGACCTACTTCATCGACGCGAATGGCGTCATCCGGGGCAAGCACGTGGGCCCGATCGATCCGCAGTCGCTGTCGAGCTGGATCAAGGAGCTGTCCGCGGGAGCCCCCACCGCGCAGCAGCAGTAACCCCTCCCCTGGCTGGCCGGGGGGGCGGATCTTCCCCCCGGGAAATCCGCTAGACTCCCAGCCGCATGACCCCAGGGCCCGAGGCCCGGGAGCCGGAGGCCGTAGCCCATGCGGTGCAAGGAGTGCGGAGAGATCGCGCAGGATCGCAACCTGCGCTACTGCGAGAACTGCGGGGCGAAGATGCCCACGCCCCCCCCTGGAGCGGTCCGCCGGACCTCTCCCGGAGCCGTCGCCCCCCAGACGACGGGCCGCATACGGAGCACGGCGGCTCGAGCCGTCCCCACCCGGGACGAGGCCGAGGACACGGATCCGGGCCTGCGCGCGGTGCATCCGGGGGACGTGGAGGAGCACACGGATCCAGGTCGGTTCCGCGTCCCCGCCCTACGACGGGCCGGTGTGGCTGGCGCACGTGCCAGGACACTCGCCGAGCGTGGCGGGCGTGGGGCTGCTGGCGGTGGGACTGGTGCTCTCGATCCTCCCCTTCTTCGCGGGGGTGGGGCCCTTCTGGTCGCTGGTGGTGTTCGCGGGCGGGTGGCTGGTGACGGCGCGGGAGCTGCGCGCGGCCGGTGAGCAGCACCCGCTGGTGGACTGGGTCCCCCCTGCCCTGCTGCACCCGGCGGTGCCGGCGGTGTACGCGGCGGTGACGGCGGGGCTGGCGATCCGGATGCTCGGTATCGGCCTGACGCCGCTGCTGTGGCTGGGAGGCGCGGGGCTGCTCGGCTACGACCAGTACCGCAAGGTGTACGTGGGAGAGGAGGGCTTCGGCCGCTTCTTCGAGCCGCGCCAGTTGCTGCGTGGGATGGCTCCGGTGGCACTCGGGGGCGTGGCGCTGTGCCTGGTGGCGCTGTTCCTCACCTGGACGCCGGTGAAGGGCACGCGGTATTCGGGCTCGGCGCCGGTGCCCGCGGGCGCCGCCGCAGCTCCGCGTGGTGGATGCACCGCGCCCGTCGAGCGACTCCGTCTACAGCTTCTTCGACGAGAGCTACGACAAGGGCTGGGACCTGTCGTTCTCGGTGACGATGGAGATGCTGCTCCTGGCCGTGCTGGGATTCATGGCGCTGCGCCCGGAGGTCCCAAGGCCCGATTGGACGCGCTTCGCGCCCATCGGCGTGGTGGTGCTCGGTATCGTCTGGGCGCTCGTGAACGGCGGGCTGCAGCTGGGGCCGCTGCTGTTCCTGACGGGACTGGTGGCGGTGGGCTTCGCCACGGTGTACCGGCTCTTCATGCGAGCGGAGTGACGCACGGCGGGAGACTCACCCGCCCTGGTAGAAGAGCGGATGGGCCCCGCTCCTCTCACACGTACCGGGTCCACCCGTGCGGGTGGGCGGCCTTGTAACGCCGGTACCAGGCGCACGCCGGGTAGAGCACCGCCAGCACGGCCACTGTCCCCAGGTACGTCGCGCCCAGGCCGAGCTGCTTCTTCACACCCAGCACCGAAGCCGCGCCCTCCAGCAGGTGGACGTGGAGCAGGTAGAAGAACAGCGCCGTCTGGCCCAGCACCCGCAGCGGGGCGAGCACCTTCACCTGGCCCCAGCGCGCCTCCACCCACCAGAAGCCCGCCAGCAGGAGCGCCATCAGGCCCAGCTCCAGCGAGGCATAGGACAGGCTCGGCGGGTACTTGCTCACGTGCAGCCACTGCACCAGCGAGCCGTCGTCGCGGTAGAGCAGGACGTTGCCGTAGCCGTTCAGGCCGCGCACGAGCACGAACACCGCGAGCGCCGCCATGCCCCACCCCACCAGCCGCCGGAGGGCCTTCTCGCGCTCATCCACCAGGGAGCGCCCGAAGACCCAGCCCAGGCACATCATCCCCAGCCAGGGCAGCAGCGGGTAGGCGGCGATGAACCGGCCCTCGTTGAAGAACCCGCCACTGGCCAGCAGCGCCAACGGCAGCGAGGGCGACTTCCCCGTCAGGAACAGTCCAATGATCGCCTCGCCCCCGACCAGCAGGAGCAGGCCCAGGCCCAGCAGCGTCCGCGACCCCAGCCGGCGCAGCGGCACCATGCACACCATGGACAGGCCCAGCGCGTACATCACCTGCAGGAGGACGCGGCCCGGCTGCAGGAAGGCCCACGACATCCAGAGCGGATCCACCAGGGCGATGAACAACCCTCGCCGCAAGTGAAACCCATCCAGACTCCGGGGCGACTCACCGGCTCGCAGACGCTTGTGGAGGGACAGCGCCAGCGCGGCCCCCGCCAGGAAGACGAAGGTGGGCGCGCACAGGTGCGTCACCCAGCGAGTCAGGAACTGCTCGACCGGCAGCGGCGAGCCGGGCGTCCAGATGCTCGCCCCATCGCTCCGAATGCGTCCGGCGTTGAAGGACCCCGAGGCATGGTCGAGCGTCATCAACACCATGACCAGCCCGCGCATCCAGTCGAGTGCGACCAGCCGGTTCGAGGCAGCAGGCTGGCTCATCGGTACGGACTCCGGCGCGTTCGCGGCGGTGTCGGACCCGGAGCCCATGGACTGCGGGGAGGAGGGATTCATGGCGTCACACTACGCCATTGGCGCTCTCCCGGACCCAGGTAGAGTCCCGTGCATGGCCACCATTCACTTCCTCGGCGCGGCGGGCACCGTCACGGGCTCCAAGTTCCTCCTCGAGCACCACGGCAAGCGGGTGCTCGTCGACTGCGGTCTCTTCCAGGGACGCAAGGAGCTGCGCCAGCGCAACTGGCAGTCGCTGCCCGTCCCCGCACGGAACATCGACGCCATCGTCCTCACGCATGCCCATATCGACCACACGGGCGGCCTGCCCCGCGTGGTGCATGACGGCTTCCATGGACCCGTCTACTGCACGTCCGGCACGAGGGACCTGTCCGCGCTGCTCCTCCCGGACTCGGCGCACCTCCAGGAGGAAGAGGCCCGCTACGCCAACAAGGAGGGCTACTCGAAGCACAGCCCCGCCCTGCCCCTCTACTCGGTGCAGGACGCACATCGCGCGCTGCGCCTCTTCGAGACCTTCGGTTACGAGCGCACCAAGGAGATCCTCCCCGGCATCACCCTCACCTTCTATCGGGCGGGCCACATCCTCGGCTCGGCGGTGTGCGTGCTCCACCTGGAGCGCACCGAACCAGCGCATCGTGTTCAGCGGGGACCTGGGCCGCTACCAGGCGCCCATCCTGAGGGATCCGCAGAACGTCCGCGCCGCCACCACGCTCGTGGTGGAGAGCACCTACGGCAACCGCGAGCACGAAAAGCAGCGGCCCGTGGACGCGCTGTGCGAGGCCGTGCTGCACGCCTTCGAGCGCAAGGGAATGGTCGTCATCCCCGCCTTCTCCATCGGGCGCACCCAGGAGTTGCTCTACCACCTGGGCAACCTGGAGCGGGAGCGGCGCATCCCGGAGCTGGATGTCTTCGTGGACTCTCCGATGGCCTGCGACGCCACGCCCATCTACATGGCGCACGCCGAGGAGCACGATCTGGACATGAACGCGATCATCAAGCGCGGCGAGTCCCCGCTGGCCACGAAGCGCACGCGCTTCGTCACCTCGCCCCACGAGAGCAAGCGACTCAACCAGCTCGACGGTCCGGGCATCATCATCTCGGCCTCGGGCATGGCGACCGGTGGCCGCATCCTCCACCACCTGAAGTACCGGTTGCCGGAACCGCGCAACACGGTGCTCTTCGTGGGCTACCAGGCCGACGGCTCGCGCGGCCGGCGCCTGCTGGACGGCGAGAAGGAGATCAAGATCCACGGACAGTTCGTGCGCGTGGAGGCGGAGATCCGCACGGTGAGTGGCTTCTCGGCGCACGCGGACTGGACGGAGACGCTGCGCTGGATGGATGGCTTCGAGGCCCCGCCGCGCCAGACGCTGCTCGTCCACGGCGAGCCCTTGGCGCTGGCGGCGCTCAAGGATCGCGTGGAGGCACGCGGCTGGCCGGCCTACATCCCCGAGCATCTGGAGAAGGTCGAGCTCGCGGACTGAGCCCGGCGGGGACGCGGCGGCGTCAGTAGGTGCTCCAGGAGCCCTGGAAGGACGGGCCCTGGGGGCCGCTCGTGGCGTCGAGCTCGCCAATCTCGCCCCAACGGCCACCGTACTTGATGAAGTTCTGGCCGTTGCGGGGCGCGCCCTTCTCGCCCACGTTCACCCAGTTGGTCCACGTCTGCCACACCGGGCCGCCCTCGTAGGAGTGGTCATCGAAGCCCGGCACCTCGGTCGGATACGTCCCCGCGGTGGGGTAGCTCGCATGCGAGCCATCGGCCGAGTAGACGATCGGGTGCGTCCCGTTCCACTTGAGCTGCGAGGCCGAGTAGCGATTCCCACCGCTGTGCGCCGCGTACCAGGCCGAATAGAAGTTGCCGGCCGAGTCGGTGGTGACGGTGATGTGCTCCCAGTCGGCCTCGTGGTTCACCGACGCGTAGGAGTCGTTGTACGGGTAGAAGAACCAGTACTGGATGTCGTAGCCGCCCGCGACGAGCGCGCTCTTCTTCGAGTGCACGTACACGCGCCACCCGGAGGACGTCGTGCCCTTGTGCACGTTGTCATCCGGCGGCTGGAGGAAGAACTCCTTACGGGACGCGTTCGAGTAATAGACGGTGCTGGAGTGGCTGCAGAACAGCCCACTCTTCGTCTTGTGGGACTGCGAGGAGAGGTTGCTCTGCGTGGGCGTGGCGAGCGCGAGCACCTCGCAGTCCGAGCACCCCGAATGGTCGAAGCGCATGTGCACGCGCGCCAGGTACCAGTCCACGTTGGCCGGCCGCGTCCAGTCGATGGAGTCCGGAGCCAGCCGCACCTCGGGCGCGAACTTCGCGGCGAGCTGATCCTCGAGGCCATCGTCGATGCCGTCCGCGTCGGCATCCACGATCAGCGCATCCGCACGCTCGCCGAGTGACCGCCTCCTCTTCAGCGAGGGGGCCGCACGAGGCGAGCGTCAGGGTGGAGAGCAGCAACAACCGTCCGGTTCGCATGGGGGAGCTCCTGACCGCCGGGGTTCATCCCCGGCTCGGGAGCTCCCATACTCAGGTAAACCGGGACAAAAAGGAAAGCCTCACTCCTTTTCGCCGTCGCCCAGCAACTGGGCGAGACCGGTGCTGGGAGTGCCTTCCGCGAGGCGGCGGACGCTGGAGAGGTGGTGGAGGAGCAGGTTGCGGTTGTCGGTCACGGAGAGGTTCTGCATCTCCAGGGCGCCGATGCGATCCTCCGGGGTGAAGGCGCTGGCCACCTTCTCCATGGAGAGCTTGTCCGGATCGTAGGCCATGTGCTCGGCCTGGGTGTCGAGCAGGGTGTAGTCATCGCCGCGGCGCAGCTCCAGGGTGACGCTGCCGGTGATGCTGGGGGCCACCCACCGGGTGAGCGAGTCCTTGAGCATCATCGCCTCGGGATCGAACCACTTGCCCTCGTAGAGGACGCGGCCGAGCCGGCGACCCAGGGTGAAGTAGAGGTCGGTGGTGTTCTCGTTGTGGATGGCCGACAGCAGGCGCTCGTAGACGATGTGCAGCAGCGCCATGCCCGGGGCCTCGTAGATGCCGCGGCTCTTGGCCTCGATGACGCGGTTCTCGATCTGGTCGCTCATGCCGAGACCGTGGCGCCCGCCGATGCGGTTGCACTCGAGGAACAGCTCGAAGAGCGAGGGGAAGCGCTTGCCGTTGAGGGACACGGGCAGGCCCTGCTCGAACTCGACGGTGATGCGCTCGGGGCGGACGTCCACCTCGGGGCTTCCAGTGGGCCACGCCCATGATGGGCTGCACGATGGACATGCCCTTGTCGAGGTGCTCGAGGTCCTTGGCCTCGTGCGTGGCGCCGAGCACGTTGGCGTCCGTGCTGTAGGCCTTCTCGGTGCCCATCTTGTAGGGCAGGCCGACGGACTCGAGGTACTCGCTCATCTCCTTGCGGCCGCCGAAGGCATCGACGAACTCGGGATCGAGCCAGGGCTTGTAGATGCGCAGCTCCGGGTTGACGAGGATGCCGTAGCGGTAGAACCGCTGGATGTCGTTGCCCTTGTGCGTGCTGCCGTCGCCGAAGACGTTCACGCCGTCCTCGCGCATGGCGCGGACGATGGCGGTGGTGGTGACGGCGCGGCCGAGGGGCGTGGTGTTGAAGTACTTCTTGCCGCCCACGGACAGGTGGAAGGCGCCGCACTGGATGGCGACGAGGCCCTCGCGCACCATGGCCTCGCGGCAGTCCACGAGCTTCGCGCTGCTTCGGCCCCGTGCTGCATGGCGACGGGAGGGATGTCGGCGGGGTTCTTCTCGTCGGGCTGGGCGAGGTCGGCGGTGTAGGCGTACACCTCGAGGCCCTTGCGCGACATCCAGGCGACGGCGGCGCGGGTGTCGAGACCTCCCGAGAAGGCGAGGCCGATCCGGGTACCAGCGGGGGGAAGAGAACGATAGATGCGGCTCATGGCGCGGTGCGTGGTAGCACGGAACGGCCCGGACGTCCCGCGTCACGTGCAGGGGGTGTGCGCTACGCTACGACGTCCCATGAAGGCCTCGAAACCCGCCAGAAGCGGAGCCTCCACCGCCCTCCTCCTCATCCTCCTCTGCCTGTTGCCCGTACGGGGATTGGCGTCATCCCCATCGGCGATGGCGCCCCTCCCTTCGCTGGTACTCAGCAATCCGCCCCTACCTGGAGACGAGTCGATCCGGGCCCGGCTCAAGGCCTGCATCCTCGCGGGGGACCTCAACTGCGTCGTCGACCAGTATCTCCTGCTCGAGGACATCGGCCGGGTACCGGGCTGGCTGGTGACGTTCCAGAACGCCTTCGCTGTCGCCAACCGGAAGGCAGGCGAGTGCGAGAAGGTCGCGAAGAGCATCCATGAGGGTTTGACCAGACTCGGACAACGCCCGGAGTACCTGCGCATCAGGGTCGACGGAGATGTGAAGCTGCTGAGCTTCGATGAAATCTCCAATGGAGTCCTGATCAAGAACCATCAACTCGCGACCACAGGAAGACATCTCGCCGTGAAACTCGGGGACAAAATCATCGACGCCTATACAGGGCTGGCCGGTCTTCCACTGCCTGAATACATGACCCGGCTCAGCACATCGTCCACGAGCCAGGTTCTTTACGAGGTGGTGCAAACACCATGAGTGAAAAGATAGTTGGCAAGGTCGAGCCGCTTCCCGAGGAGTGGCGCGGGCGCAAAGTCGGTCTCATGGATGTGCTGCTCTACACCCGGCGGCGAATTCTCGAGAGACGAGGACTCTGGTCCGTGACTGGCGGCGACACCATCGATTCGCTCTTCTTCTTCACCATCGGGTGGGCATCCAATACCCAGTTCAACGGAGGCAAGGACCAGGAGTGGCGGGACTTCTTGGATTGGCTTGACGAGGTGAAGCACGAAATGCCGTACGAGGGCTGGCACGTGAAGTACCTGCGGGACTGCGAGGGAGACCACGAGCGCGCGGCCCTGAAGTTCCTCGACTTCGCCGCGGAGTTCGTCGCGCTGCGTCGCAAGACGCCATCCCCTTGATCACCGAGAGCACGAGCCCTTCAACTCGGGCGCGCATCCCCCTCTGGCTTCGGCTAGGCTCCGCGCCCCGTCACCCTCCGTGGAGAACCATGTCTCGCACCATTCGCGCCCCTCGCGGTACGACCCTCTCCTGCAAGGGATGGGTCCAGGAAGCCGCCCTCCGGATGCTGATGAACAACCTGGATCCGGACGTGGCCGAGCGCCCCGAGGATCTCGTCGTCTACGGCGGCATCGGCAAGGCCGCCCGTGACTGGCCTTCGTTCGATCGCATCGTGGACAGCCTGCGCCGCATCACCGACGAGGAGACGCTCCTCGTCCAGTCCGGCAAGCCCGTGGGCATCCTGCGCACCCACCCGGACGCCCCGCGCGTCCTCATCGCCAACTCCAACCTCGTGGGCAACTGGGCCAACTGGGACCACTTCTTCGAGCTCGAGAAGAAGGGCCTGATGATGTACGGCCAGATGACGGCCGGCTCGTGGATCTACATCGGCACCCAGGGCATCCTCCAGGGCACCTTCGAGACCTTCGCCCAGGCCGGCCGCGTCCACTTCGGCTCCGATGACCTCTCCGGCCGGCTCGTCCTCTCCGGCGGCCTCGGCGGCATGGGCGGCGCCCAGCCCCTGGCCGCCACCATGAACAACGCCGTCTTCCTCGGCGTGGAGATCGACCCGCACCGCGCCCAGCGCCGCGTGGAGACGCGCTACCTCGACGTCGTCGCCAAGGACCTCGACGAGGCGATTGCGCTGGCGAAGGAGGCCCAGCAGAAGCGCGTCGGCCGCTCCATCGGCATCATCGGCAACGCGGCCCAGGTGTACCGCGAGCTGTACCGGCGCGGCATCAAGCCGGACCTCGTCACCGACCAGACGAGCGCGCACGATCCGCTCAACGGCTACATCCCCGTGGACCTGTCGCTGGAGGCCGCCGCCGAGCTGCGCCAGAGGGATCCCAAGGGCTACGTCGAGAAGGCCCGCCAGTCCATGGCCATGCAGGTGCAGGCGATGCTGGACTTCGCGAAGGCCGGCAGCCACGTCTTCGACTACGGCAACAACATCCGCGCCCAGGCGCAGCTGGCCGGGCTGGAGCACGCCTTCGACTTCCCCGGCTTCGTGCCGGCCTACATCCGCCCCATGTTCTGCGAGGGCCTCGGGCCCTTCCGCTGGGTGGCGCTCTCGGGAGACCCCGAGGACATCCGCCGCACGGACGAGGCGGTGCTCGAGCTCTTCCCGGAGAAGAAGTCGCTGCACCGGTGGATCAAGATGGCGCAGGAGCGCGTGGCCTTCCAGGGCCTGCCGGCCCGCATCTGCTGGCTCGGCTACGGCGAGCGCCACAAGGCGGGCCTGCGCTTCAACGAGATGGTGCGCAAGGGCGAGGTGAAGGCCCCCATCGTCATCGGGCGCGATCACCTGGACTGCGGCTCGGTGGCTTCGCCCAACCGCGAGACGGAGTCCATGCGCGACGGCACGGACGCGGTGGCCGACTGGCCCATCCTCAATGCGCTGGTGAACGCGGTGAACGGCGCCTCCTGGGTGTCCTTCCACCACGGCGGCGGCGTGGGCATGGGCTACTCGCTGCACGCGGGCCAGGTCATCGTCGCCGACGGAACCCCCGAGGCCGCCCGCCGCATCGAGCGCGTGCTCACCTCGGACCCGGCCATGGGCGTGCTGCGTCACGCCGACGCCGGCTACCCCGAGGCCATCGACGTGGCCCGCGCCCGCGGCGTGCGCATCCCTGGCATCACCGAGTAACGACCCATGGAAACCCTGGAGCTGCTGGTCCGCAACACGTCCGAGGTACTCACCGTGGAGGGCTCGCACACCGAGCCCGCCGAGCGCGCCCTCACGCCCCGCCCGAACGCATGCGTCGGCGTGCGCCGCGGCAAGGTGTGGTACGTGGGCCCCGAGAGCGGCCTGCCTCCAGGCGCGGTGGGTCCCTCCACCCGGGTCATCGACGCGCACGGCCAGTTCGTCGGCCCCGGCTTCGTGGATCCGCACACCCACGCCGTCTTCGCCGGGCGAGCGCGCGGCCGAGTTCGACCTGCGCAACCAGGGCGCCACCTACCTGCAGATCGCCCAGGCCGGCGGCGGCATCGCCAACACCGTGCGCGCCACCCGCTTCGCCAGCGAGGAGGACCTCATCCGGCTCGCCCTGCCCCGGCTGCAGCTGCATGCTGGAGTACGGCGTCACCACCGCCGAGGTGAAGAGCGGCTACGGCCTCTCCCTCCAGGACGAGCTGAAGATGCTGCAGGTGGTGCAGCGGCTGTCGGCGCTCCAGCCCCTGGAGCTGGTGCCCACGCTGCTGTGCGCGCACGCGGTGCCGGAGGAGTACCGCGAGTGGCGCGAGGCCTACGTGGACCTCTGCGTCCGAGGAGATCATCCCCGCGGTGGCCGAGCAGGGGCTGGCGCGCTTCTGCGACGTCTTCGTCGAGGAGGGCGCCTTCACGCCAGGACGAGGCGCGCCGCATCCTGGTGGCCGCCAAGAAGCTGGGGCTGATGCCGCGGCTGCACGTGGACCAGCTCACCGCCAACGGAGGCGCCGAGCTGGCGGCCGAGCTGGGCGCGGCCACCGCGGACCACCTGGAGAACGTCGAGCGAGGCGGGCATCCGCGCCCTGGCCGACGCGGGCGTCACCGCCGTACTCGTACCCACCTCCACCCTCTTCCTGCGCGTGCGGCCCTACGCCCCCGGCCGCAAGCTGCGCGAGGCCGGCGTCAACGTGGCGCTCGGGCACCAACCTCAACCCCGGCTCCGCCATGAGCGAGAACCTGCCGCTCGCCATGGGGCTCGCCTGCCTGGAGAACGGGCTGACGGCAGCCGAGGCCTACTGGGCCGCCACCCGCGGGGCGGCGCTCGCACTGCGCGTTTGAACACATACGGCCGGATTACCGTGGGCGACCCGGCGAACCTTGTCGTCTTTTCGTGCTCAAACTACCGCCACCTGCCCTATCACCTGGGAATCAACCACGCGCGGATAGTGATTAAAGATGGCCATGTGGTGATAGAAAACGAGCGGGCCCTCTGTCCGTGACGTAAGGCGGACAGCAGTGGCACGACGGGACTTCCCGTCGGGGCCGGCAGTTATAATTAGACAAATACCCATGTGCCGTCTCTTTGGCTTCCGCTCTGAGGTACCCGCCGCCGTCCATCCCTCGCTCGTCACGGAGAAGAACTCGCTTCTCCAGCAGTCGAGGGAGCACAAGGACGGTTGGGGGATTGCTTCGTACGAAGTGGGCGCTCAGCCCCTGGTCGCACACGGGCTCGGCCCCGCGCACTGCGATCCGGACTTCGAGCGGGTGAGCAGCCGCGTGTCCTCGCGCACGGTGGTGGCCCACATCCGCCTGGCCTCGGTGGGCGCGATCGACAAGCGCAACACGCACCCCTTCATCCATGGCCACTGGTGCTTCGTGCACAACGGCACGGTGAAGAACTTCGCCCGGCACAAGGCCGAGGTGGAGGCGCTCATCCGTCCGGACCTGCTCGCCTCCATCAAGGGCGCGACGGACTCGGAGCGCTGCTTCTACCTCTTCCTCACCCGGCTGGCGGAGCAACAGTCGCTCGACGGGCCGGCCTGTGTGGAGAAGGTCGCCTGCGCGCTGGCGGAGACGATGGGACTGGTATCGGCCCTCACGGACGTGCCGGGACAGGACCGCTCGTCGATGAACTTCCTCGTGACGAACGGGGACGTGATGGTGGCCACGCGGCGCAACCGCACGCTCTTCCTGTCGGACACGGCGCCCGAGACGGGTCGGCGTCCGCACCGCCTCTCGGGGCCACCGAAGCCGGGCACGCAGCTCGAGCAGCTCGTGGTCGCCAGCGAGCGACTCTCGGGCGAGGACCACTGGCACCCCATCGACGAGGAGAACATCGTCGGCGTGGACAGCCGGCTCGTCTTCCGTCAGTGGAACGTGCAGGACCTCTGCGCGAAGCCCTGAGCGCGTGACGGCGGAGGCCCGCCTCGCCTCTCGCGGGTCCCCTACGCGAGGGGCAGCTCGAGGGTAGCCGTGGCCCCCCTACCCGGCCCCTCGCTCTCCAGGGTGAGGCGGCCACTCAACAGCTTCGCCGCGAGGGCGCTGGAGTGCAGGCCCAGGCCGTGCCCCCCCTCGCGGGTGGTGAAGCCCTGGGAGAAGAGCCGCTCGCGGAGCTCCGGCGCGATGCCCATGCCGTTGTCCACCACCTGGATGCGGGCCGTGCTGCCTTCCGCCGCGAGCCTGACGTGCAGGTGCCGCTGCGCCTCGGGGAGGACGTGCATGGCGTTCTTGGCGTTGCTGATGAGGTTGACGAGGATCTGCAGCACCTTGTGTTTGTCCAGCCGCGCCTTGGGGAGGGTGGCGAGCTCCCGGGTGACGGTGATGCCGTGGCGCTTGAGGGAGGGAAGCTGGATGCTCAGCGCGTCGTCGACGAGCTGGGCGAGGTCACACTCCTCGGTGATGAGGGTGCTGTGGGTGTAGGCCTGCTGGACCTGGACGATGACTCGGATGTGCTCGATGTGCTTGCCCATGTCCACCATGCTGTCCTGGAGCGCCTTCTGCTCGCGCAGCAGCTCGTCGCTGAGCACGGAGAGGTAGACGGGGAGCTGGGTGCCCCGCGAATCGCGGGTGAGGAAGTCCGCCAGCTCCTCGCGGTGCTCGCCGAACAGGGTGGTGACCTGCTTGAGCCGGCCGACGCGAGAGGCGTTCACCATCTCGCTCATCGTCTGGAGGTTGATGACGGCGCTGGTGAGGACGTTGCCGACGTTGTGGAGCACGTTGGCGGCCACTTCGGCCATGCCGGCCGCGCGCGCGGAGTCCACCGAGCGGGCCTGGGCCTGCTTGAGCTCGCGCGTGCGCTCCTCCACGCGCTTCTCCAGCTCGTCATTGGCACTCCGCAGAGCGGCCTCCGTGCGCTGGACCTCGGCGTAGAGGCGGGCGTTCTCGATGGAGATGGCGGCCTGGGAGGCGAGGTGCCCGAGCAGCGCGAGGCGTGAGGGGGTGAAGGCGTTGGTGGCGAGGCTGTTCTCCAGGTACAGCACGCCGCGGAACTCCTCCTGGAGCAGCAGGGGCAGGCAGAGCACGGAGCGGACGCGGCCGTGCGCGAGCCAGGGATCGGACGAGAAGGGATGGGGCCGGGAGGCGTCGTCGATGAGCACGTGCTCGCGGGTGCGCCTGACGTAGGAGATGAGGGTCCAGGGCAGCCGGGCGTCGGCGGCGGAGTCCTCCGGCGACGTGCCCACGCAGGCGACCACCGAGAGTGTGTCTCCGCGAGGCAGCAACAGGGCGCCGCGCTGGGCCCCGACGTTCTCGATGGCGGTGTGGAGCAGCGTGGCCGCCAGTCGATCGAGGACGATCTCTCCGGAGATGGCCTGCTGGGCCTTGAAGAGGGTGAGCGTGTCGAGCTGGGTGGAGTCCGTATCCGTGACGGTCTCCTCGTTCGACAGGGAAGAGGCCAGGTGCGGCCACTGGGAGTCCAGGTGCTTGACCTTGCCCTGGGCGCCCCAGCGCAGCCAGGCCACCCGGGCCTTGAGGGCGTAGGTGTCAGCGAGCGTCGGCAACTTCCGCTCGTACCAGAAGCGGGCGGCGAGCTCGCAGGCCTGGGCGGCGTGCTGGATGAAGCCGTGCTCACGGGCGGACTGGTGTGCCTCCTCGTAGGCACGGAGGGCCTCCCCTTCCCGGTCCGTGAGGCGGGCCAGCTCCGCGCTGACCATCCGCTCGGGGGCGCGAAAGGTCGCGGGCTGGTAGCTGGCCCACTCGGCGAGTTGTTCCTGGTGCTTGCGCAGGGCCTCCAGGGTCTGCTGCTGCTCCTCGGGTGCCATCTGCCCGTAGCAGGCGGCCAGGGTCAGGGCGTAATAGAGGTGGAAGTCCAGGAGCTGGAGCAGGCCGAGCGAGGACCAGACCAGCTCGGCGGCCCGGACCCCCGCCTCGCGCGCCTCGGCGTAGGAGCCCCTCAGGAAGCGCGACTGCATCTTCACGATCCAATAGCAGCACCGCATGGTGCTCATGCGGGCGGGGGTCAGTCCGGCCTCGAAGGACTTCTCGTCGAAGTCCTCCCCGTTCAGCGAACCGAACGAGGTGTAGAGGACGCCGCGCAGCTGCTGCACGTAGCGCTGGAGGAAGAGCAGGAGGGCTTGCACGTCCGGGAAGCTCACCTTGCGCATGAAGGAGAGGAGGGCGACCGTCTCCTGGTAGACCTCCTCCAGGTCGTGCCCCAGCGTGAGCCGGATCTGGACGATGTGGGTGCTGCAGAAGCTCGCGATCTGGAGATCGCTGCCCTGGATCGAGTGATGGAAGCCCCTGCGGACGAGCTCCAGTGAGCTTTCGAGGGGCTGGGTCCAGTTGTTGATGACCTCCTGGATGTAGAGAATCTTGCCTCGGATGGCGGAGAGGTCGTGGCGCTCGACGACGCTCCAGGCGAGCTGGCCGAAGGCATAGCCCTCCCGGTACCGCTTGAAGGCGGGGCCCAGCACCACGCCGAGCCAGGCATAGCCATGCGCCGCCGAAGCGTTGTTGCCGTGGCGGATGCTGAGGGAGACCATCCGGCACAGGTTGACGATGAGCAGGTGGGGATTGGTGAAGTACGCCGGCGCGAACAGGGCGCCGAGCACGCTCATCACCGCCTCCATGTCCGGGTCCGTCATGAGCGGCAGCTCGACGAGGCTCTCGATGGGGCGCTCCCCCAGCAGGGCCCACACCTCCTCGTTGGCGGCCACGACCTCCTCCCAGGAGGGGTTCAGGGACATGGGCATGCCCATCTGGGCAAGACACTCCACGAGGCAGGCGATGGCCGCGTGGATCTCACTGGCGGCGACGTGGAGGCCGCTCCTCAAGCGGTAGACGGCCGCCATGTCCGCGAGGGTGCGGGCCCGGGGCCGGAGCTCCTCCACCAGACGGCGCGCCTCGACGGCGTTGCCGCTCATGAACTCGCAGGTGGCCCGGTCGAGCTGAATCCTGAAGGCCAGCTCGGGGGCGGTCTCCCAGGGATACTCCCGGGAGGAGTTGGAGGGCCGTGGTGAGATAGGCGACGGCCGAGCGGAACGCGGTGGAGGCCTTGGCCTTCCGCCCGGCCTCGGCATTCAGACGCGCCACACGCAGCCGCTCCTCGGCGTTGTCGATCAGCTCCGCCCCGGCGTTGAGCTGACTCACGATGTCGAAGAGCTTCTCCTGGACCGATTCCGGCGACAGGCTCGCCAGCAACAGCCGGCCGATGCGCAGGTGGACGGACTGGCGCTCCTCCTCGGGGATGAGGGCGTGGGCCGCTTGCTGGATGCGGTCATGGAGGAAGCGGTACTGCTCCTCCGTTCCGGCACGCATCAGCAGGCCCTCCTGGAGCGCGGGCTCGAGGCCCTGCTCCACCGAGTAGGACTCTCGCGTGTGAGCGAGGAGGCTGAGCATGTGGAGCGGGAAGGAGTTGCCCACACAGGCAGCGAGCCGCAGCAGGTGCTGCGTGTCCAGGGGGAGCTGGCGCAGCTTGCCGGCCATGAAATCGACGACGTTGTCGGAGTAGCCCCTGGCTCGAATGGCCTCGGCGTCCCAGCGCCAGGGGCCCTCGGGCGTGCGGACCAGGAGCCCGTCCTGGTGGAGCGTCAGCATGAACTGCAGCAGGAAGAAGGGGTTGCCTCCCGTCTTCTCGCGCGCCAATGCCGAGAGGGGCTCGACGACCGCGTCCCCCGCTCCCGGGAGCGCGTCGGCGACGAGCTGTCGCACCTCTTCGAGGCGCAGCGGCTCGAGCAGAAGCTCGGTCATCCGCGCACCGGCCTTGCGCAGCCCCTCCAACGTATGCGCCAGCGGGTGGGAGGGACCGACCTCGTTGTCGCGGTAGGCCCCGATGAGCAGGACCGGAGGCGTCTCCGGATGGACGAGCAGGTGGTGGATGAGCTGGAGGCTGGCGAGATCCGCCCACTGGAGGTCGTCCAGGAAGACGACGAGGGGGTGCTCGGGGGTGGCGAACACGCCGAGGAACTTGCGAAAGACGCGGTTGAAGCGGTGACAAGCCTCGGAGGGAGGCAGCTCCTGGACCGGGGGCTGCTTGCCGGCGACGAGCTCGAGCTGGGGCACCACGTCCACGAGGACCTGGCCCTGCCCTTCCCAGGCTTCGTTCAGGTGCTGACTCCAGCGGGCCAGCTCTTCGTCGGTGCTCGCGAGGAGCTGTTGCGTCAGGCCGCGGATGGCCTGGGCCAGGGTGGCGTAGGGAACGTCCCGCTGGAACTGGTCGAACTTGCCGCTGAG
Source organism: uncultured delta proteobacterium (assembly GCA_963771175.1). Lineage (GTDB taxonomy): Bacteria > Myxococcota > Myxococcia > Myxococcales > Myxococcaceae > Archangium. Next base: position 25,351 of record CAVYSY010000022.1, on the reverse strand, counting down.
GAAGAAGCCACGCTGGCGCACCACGGGCTTGTGCAGCTCGTGGACCACGGCGGATTTGCCGATACCGGAGTAGCCGCGGACCAGGAACAGCTCGGGCCGCCCACCCTGGGCGACGCGCTCGAATCCCTGACGCAGGGCCGTGGCCTCGGCGCCCCGCCCATAGAGGCGCTGGGGGAGCTGGAAGCGGGAGGGATGGTCGTGTACGCCGAGGGGGAAATCCTCGTGCACGCCCCGCAGCAGGTTGTCCCGGCACCGCTCGAGGTCGGCCTTGAGTCCGTCGACGCTCTGGTAGCGCTCCTCGGCGACCTTGGCCAGCAGCTTGAGGACGATGGCGGAGAGCACGGGAGGCAGGCCCGGCACCCGCTCCAGCGGTGGCTGGGGCGCTTGTGCCATGTGGGCGTGAAACCACTCGAGCGCGTCACGCCCCTGAAAGGGGCGGCTGCCCGTGAGGAGCTCGTAGAGGGTAACGCCCAGCGAGTAGAGGTCGGTGCGGTAGTCCACCGAGCGGTTCATGCGACCGGTCTGCTCGGGAGACATGTAGGCCAGGGTGCCTTCGATGAGAGAGGCGGGGGCGGCTTCCACGTGCTCGACGAGCTGAAGGGTGGCGGAACCGAAGTCGATCAGGCGGGTGTCACCGGAAGGGGTGACGATGATGTTGGAGGGCTTGATGTCCTTGTGGATGACACCGCGGCGGTGCAGCTCCGCCAGGGTGGACGCCAGGGAGAGAGTCAGCTCCAGGGCTCGAACCATCTCGAAGGGGCGGCCGACGAGCTCGGAGAGGGCCTCTCCCTCCACCTCCTCCAGGAGGAGCACCGGGCGATCCTGGAGTCGCTCGCAGGCATGAACGCGGGTGACGCCGCGCACGTCGCGGAGGCGCTGAAGGATGCCGAACTCCCGGCGATAACGCTCGACGTCTCGAGGCCCCAGGGCGGAGGCAACGGGCATCTTGAGGATGAGGGAAAGGCCGTCGGCATCGCGCACCGCGCGGAAGAGCAGGTTCGCGCCGGTGGCCTTGATGGACCCTCGGAGGGTGTAGCCTGGGATGTTCAACATGCCGTGGAGGAACAACGCGGACCTGAGGCGAGAGGGATTTCGAGGGTGGCTGTGGCGCCCTTGCCTGCCCCTTCGCACTCCAGGGTGAGGCGACCGCCTCATATCTTCGCAGCAAGCGCGCCCGAGTGCAGGCTCGGCCCCCCCTCAGGGGTGGCGCCTGAAGCCGGGCACGCAGGCCGAGCGGGAGAATTCAGCCGGACTCCTCGTTATACCCCCCGTGCGCCCTCTATTACTTTGAGTAATATGGACGACCTGTGGCAGCTGCGAGTCCCGCCAACCGCGGGCGTGAGCGCCCAGCGGAGTCCAGAAGATCGACCTTGAGCGCGGAGCCGAACCAGCGGATGGCCCTCTTCGCCATCCGCCGCCTCAGCGCGGGGGAAACAGGTAACGCAGCACGTCGCCGAAGCGCGAGGCCCACGCGGCCTCGTTGTGCATGGCGCCGTTGACCTCCTCGTACCTCAGGTCCCCCGTCCAGCCCTTGGCCACGAGGGCATCGCGGAGCAGGCGCGCATCGGCGATGGCATCCACGTCCTCGCTGGCGCCCATGTCCACCCAGAGCAGGAGCGGCGGCTTCGTGTCGAGCGCCTGCACCTTCTTCACGATGTCGTGGTCCGCCCACCACACGGAAGGCGACATGAGGCCGAGCCGGGTGAACGTCCCCGGATACTTGAGCCCGAGGTACAGCGACACGAGCCCCCCGAGCGACGAGCCCGCGAGGCCAGTGTCCCCGGCTCCGGGTCGGGTGCGGTAGTGGGCGTCGATCATCGGCTTGAGCTCCTCGACGAGGAAGCGGCCGTAGGCGTCCGCGTTTCCACCCGCCGGGTGCATGGCGTCCGGAACGGGCGTGTACTCGGGGATGCGGTCCGCGGTGTTGGAGACGCCCACGATGATGAGGGGCTCCACCATCCCCGTCTGGATGAGCTGCTCGGTGGTCTCGTCCACCTGCCACTCGCCCGAGTTGGCGGTGGAGGCGTCCATCAGGTTCTGCCCGTCGTGCATGTAGAGCACCGGGTAGCGGCGCTCGGGGTTGTCGAAGTAGTCGGGCGGCAGGTAGACGATGACCTCGCGCGAGCGGGACAGGAACGCGGACGACACGTTGCGGTGATACCGGATGAGGCCGGTCAGGCCGTGACCCTGCGGGGGCCCCTTGCTCGGTGCGCCCCAGCGCGCCACGGTGGCGGTCACCGTCATGTCTCCTTCGACGCGGAAGGTGTGCCGGGCCATTGGCGAGCCTTCCGCGGAGACCTCGGGGATCCACACATCGCCGATCCAGAGCTCATAGGAGACGTCCGAGGCCAGTGCCATGCGGACCAGACCCGTGTAGTGCCCATCCGGCTGGCGACGGAGCCTGAAGCCCCGAGCGGTATCACTCCCAAGCGCCAGGTCCGAGCCCACCACGGTGACGACCGCATCGGCCGGAGTGTCCGCGGGGACCGTCACGTCAAAGGAGACGGAGGCATGGGGCTGCTCATGGGGAGCCGGCTGCAAGGCACCGCAGCCGGCCAGCACCGCGCCGGCGAGCGGGACGAGCAGGAGCCACTTCGCTGCGAGGGAGAGGGTCATGGGCCCGCAGGATAGCCCCGGGGCACCGCCTCCCGGTCAGCAGGCAGGGGGACAACGCTCACCCCTAAACCTGTCCTCCAGGAGAGGGGACTTTGCGTTGTTGGCCACTCAGCTTTCCGCGGACAACCACGCCTTCAGCAGCTCCGCCGGCCTCGCGCCCCAGGCCTCGGCCACGAGCTCGCGCGACTCCTCGCCCGTGTCCCGCAGGGTGAGGCGCAGGTACTCGCGGGGCGCGGCCTCCGGAATCCTGTCCAGCCATTCCACCAGCACCGCGCCGTCTCCGCCCACCAGGTCCAGGAAGCCCGTGGCGTAGAGCTCATCGTAGTCGGCGAGCCGGTAGAGGTCCGCGTGGTACAGCGGCAACCGGCCCCGGTATGGGTAGACGATGGCGAAGGTGGGACTGGCCACCTCCGAGCGCGACACGCCCGCGCCCTCGGCCACGCCGCGCACCAGGTGCGTCTTGCCCGCGCCCAGGTCGCCCACCAGCCCGACGAAGTCCCCGGGCTGGAGGAGCTGCCCGAGCCGCACGCCCCACCGGTGTGTCTCCTCGGGCGAGCCCGAAACCACCGTGCGGCTCAGCGTGGGAGCGCTCATCGGTTCCACCTCGTCCACACGTTGCACATCCCCTTGGCCACGTCCGTGGCGATCAGCCCCAACCGGCCGCGCCGGGCCACCATCAGGTCCGCCGAGAGGCCGTGCGCGTACACCGCCGTCCAGGCGGCCTCGGGGAGCTTCAGGCCCTGACCCAGCAGCGCGCCCAGGACGCCGCTCAGCACGTCCCCCATGCCACCGGTGGCCATACCCGGGTTGCCCGTGGGGTTGACGTACACGGAGCCATCCTCGTGCGCGATGAGCGTCCGCGCGCCCTTGAGCACCAACGTCACGCCGTACGTGCGCGCGAAGTCCCGAGCCACCTCCACTCGGGCCTTCTGCAGGTCCTTCGAGGGCACGCCCGCGAGCCGCGACATCTCGCCCGGGTGCGGGGTGAGCACCAGCGGCCCCTTCGCCCGGCGGAGTACGTCCAGGTCGGTGGCCACGGCGTTGAGCGCGTCCGCGTCCAGCACGGCGGGGGCCTGCACCCGCGAGAGCAGCTCGCCCAGGAGCTTCGTCGTCTCCTCGCCCCGGGGGATGCCCGGACCGATGACGAGCACGTCCTTCTTCTCCGCCGCTTCCAGCAGGGGCTCCAGGTCCGCCATGCCGAGCGGTCCCCGGCTCGCCAGCGGCCAGCCCATCACCTCGGGCGCGTGGCCGAGCACCGACTCCACGCACCTCGGAGCGGGTGGCCACGGTGACGAGTCCCGCGCCGGCGCGCAGCGCGCCCAGGGCCGACATGGCCGCCGCGCCCGTCTTGCCACGACTGCCGGCCACCACCAGCACGTGCCCGTAGGTGCCCTTGTGCGTGTCCGAGCGCGCGCGGAGCGATGGCCTCGCGCGCATCGGCCTCCTCGACGAGGAAGATCTCCGAGCCCGCCCGGGGCTCGACGGCCTCGGCGGGAATCCCGATGTCCACGCACCGCAAGCTCGCCGCACAGCGTGGCGCCGGGCTCCAGCACCTGCCCTTGCTTGAGGAAGCCGAAGGTGACGGTGAGGTCCGCCTCCACGCAGGGCTCGAAGGGCTGGCCGGTGTCCGCTGTGCAGCCCCGAGGGGCAGGTCCGCGGCCACCACCTTCGCCCCCGCCGCGCGCCAGCGGAGCATGTGCTGGATGGCCGTCGGCGAACTCGCCCGCCGGAGCGCGGGTGAGCCCCGTGCCGAACAGCGCGTCCACCACCACGTCGCCCGGCCCGCGGCTCAGGTACCGCGCCAGGCGACTGGGGTTCGAATCCCAAAGGGCCCCAGCGCGTGCAGGTTGCGCTTCGACTCGGGCGTCAGCTTCGCCCTGTCGCCCACCAGCACCAGCGTCACGCGCAGGCCCTGGGCGAGGAGGAAGCGCGCCGCCACCAGCCCATCCCCGCCGTTGTTGCCCGGCCCACACACCACCACGTACCGCCCACCCGGAGCGCCCAGCTCGCGCGCCGCGTCCGCCAGGAACCGGCCGGCGTTCTCCATCAGCAGCGCGGACGGCATGCCGAAACGGGACTCGGCGGCCTGGTCGGCCGCGCGCATCCTCGGCGGCGGTGAGGGCACGGCGCATGGCTCAGCTCCTTTCCTGGCAGGACGACCGTCGCGGCGGCGACCCCCGCGTCATGGGTGAGCGCGAGGAAGGCCTCCGCCCGTCGCTTCTCCATCTCCTGCGAGCGCCACGCCCGAGAGGCGGAAGCGGGGCGCACCGCTCTCGCGCACCACCTCCATGTCCTGCCAGGGAGGCCCGGCGGCGCGCCCAGCGCCTTCACCAGGGCCTCCTTGGCGGCGAAGCGGGCCGCATAGGCGCTCGCCGCATCCGCCCGAGCGCGGCACAGGGCGCGCTCGGCCTCCGTGTACACCCGCTCCAGGAAGCGCTCGGCGCGCGGCCCATCGAGGATGCGCTGGATGCGCTCCACCGAGCAGATGTCCATGCCCAGGCCGAGGATTGCCATGGTGCCCTACCCCGGGTTGCGCATCAGCTCGAGCATCTCGCGCACCGCGCGCTCGAAGCCCACCAGCACCGCCCGCGCCGACGATGGAGTGCCCGATGTTCAGCTCGTCGATCTCCTGCGATGCGCGCGATGGGCCGCACGTTGTCGTAGTTGAGCCCGTGGCCCGCGGCCACGCTCATGCCCAGCTTGGCCGCCGCCTTGGCCGCGTCCACGATCCGGCTCAGCTCCCGCGCCCGCTCGCGCTCGTTGCGCGCCTCGCAGTAGCGCCCGGTGTGCAGTTCGATCCGGTCCGCGTTCACCTTGTGCGCCGCCCGCACCTGGTCCAGGTCCGGGTCGATGAACAGCGAGACGGTGATCTCCCCGTCCTTGAGGTTCTTGATGATGTTGGCGATGGGGTCGCGCTGGCCGGCCACGTCGAGCCCGCCCTCGGTGGTGAGCTCCTCGCGCCGCTCGGGCACCAGCGTCACCACGTCCGGCTTGTGCTCGTAGGCGATCTTCACCATCTCCTGGGTGGCGGCCATCTCCAGGTTGAGCAGCGTCTGGACCGTCTCGCGGAGGATGCGCAGATCCCGGTCCTGGATGTGCCGGCGGTCCTCGCGCAGGTGGATGGTGATCTGCCCCGCGCCGGCCAGCTCGGCGAGCGCCGCCGCCGTCACCGGATCCGGATACGTGGTGCGCCGCGCCTGACGCAGCGTCGCCACGTGGTCCACATTCACACCCAGTCGCTGTCCCATCACGGCCGCTCTCCTCGCGAGGAGCGCACTGCGCCCTTCTATTGGCGGCCCGAGACCGGAAGTCAACCGTTCAGCGCCTTCCGGAGAGCGCCTCGGCGATCTCCCGGGCGTACTGCTCGTTGCGCGCGGCGTCGGTGCCCTCGATGAGGACGCGGGCCTTGGGCTCGGTGCCGGAGAAGCGCACCAGCACCCGGCCGTCCTTGCCCAGCTTCTTCTCCACGTCCTGGATGGCCTTCATGACCGTCGGGCAGCTCGCCCAGCTCGCGCTTCTGCTTGACCACCACGTTGAGCAGCGTCTGCGGCACCGGCTCGAAGATGGAGGCCAGCTCGCTCACCGGCTTGCTGCTGGCGGCACATGACGGCCAGCAGCTGGAGCGCGGCCAGCGTGCCGTCGCCCGTGGTGCGCGTGGTCCAGGAAGATGAGGTGGCCGCTCTGCTCGCCGCCGAGGTTGTAGCCGTTCTTGCGCATCTCCTCGACGACGTAGCGGTCGCCCACCTTGGTGCGCACCACCTTCACGCCCCAGCGCGCCACCGCCCGCTCCAGGCCGATGTTGCTCATCACCGTGGACACGAGCGTCTTCTTCCTCAGCTCCTTGCGGGTCGACGAGCTCGCCGGTGCAGATGGCCATGATGGCGTCGCCGTCCACCACCTTGCCCTTCTCGTCCACGACGATGAGGCGGTCCGCGTCGCCGTCCAGCGCGATGCCCACGTGGGCGCCGTGCTTCACCACCGCGCGCGACAGGCTCTCCGGGTAGCAGCGCGCCGCACTTGTGGTTGATGTTCTTGCCGTCCGGCTGCACGCCCAGGGTGATGACCTTGGCGCCCAGCTCCTCGAGCACCGCCGGGGCCGTCTTGTAGGCGGCGCCGTTGGCGCAGTCGACGACGATGGTCATCCCCTCCAGCGTCAGCTCGCGGGGGAAGGTCGTCTTGAGGAAGACGATGTAGCGACCGCGCGCGTCCTCCAGGCGGAAGGCCCGGCCGATCTTCGTCGCGGTGGGGCGGATGGAGTCGATGGTGCCGCTGGCCACCAGCTCCTCAATCTTCGCCTCGGTCTCGTCCGGCAGCTTGAAGCCGTCGCGCCAGAAGAACTTGATGCCGTTGTCCTGGTACGGGTTGTGGGAGGCGGAGATGACGGCGCCCGCGTCCGCGCGCATCGAGGTGGTGAGGTTGGCGATGCCCGGGGTGGGCAGCGGACCCACCAGCGTCCACGTCCACGCCCATGGAGACGATGCCGGCGGCGAGCGCCTGCTCGAGCATGTAGCCGGACAGTCGCGTGTCCTTGCCGATGATGACGCGGTGCCGGTGAGGCCCGTTGCGGATGAGGTGCGCGAGCGCTCGACCGAGCTGCATCGCGACCTCGGCTGTCATCGGGTAGACGTTGGCGACGCCCCGGACTCCGTCGGTGCCGAACAGCCGCTGAGATGCCCTCTCTTCCTTGGGGGGCATGTTCATCCTGTACGCCATAGAGTGCCGCTCCACCTTTCCCTGGCCGGCCGCGAAGCCGGACCGCCCATGCCGAGGGCTTATACCCTGCCCTCCACAGGCGCCGAAGCTATGGAGTGTGCGCTCCCTGCACAAGCTGGCGGCCAATCAGCCCGCCCACCCCATGGTGGGTCGGATCACCTCGCACATCCCCCCTGGCGGAGGCGCTCTTTCAGCCGCGCACCTTCCCCGACTGGTAGAGCACCCCGCCCTCCCGCGCCGCACGCACCGCGTCAGCCACCGCGAGCGCGTCTCGCGCCTCGGCGACGTCGTGCACGCGCACGAAGTCCGCGTCCCCGGCCGCGGCCATGACAGCCACCGAGCCCAGGGTCGCCGCCAGGCGCTCGTCCGCCGGCTTGCCCCCCACGAGTCTCCCGAGGAAGGACTTGCGGCTGGTGCCCACCAACACGGGCAGTCCCAGCACGCGCAGCTCGCCCAGCCGCCGCAGCAGGAAGAGGTTGTGCCCGAGCGTCTTGCCGAAGCCGATGCCCGGGTCCACCAGTATGCGCTCGCGCGGCACGCCCGCGGCCACCGCCATCGCCACGCTCTCCTCCAGGAAGGCGAGCACCTCGTCCACCACGTCCTCGTAGTGGGGCTCCTTCTGCATCGTCTCGGGGGTGCCCTGGATGTGCATCAGGCAACAGGCCGCTCCCGCCTCGGCGACCACGCGTGGCAGCTCCGCGTCGAAGTGGAAGCCGCTGATGTCGTTGATGAGCGCCGCGCCGGCCTTCAGCGCCTCGCGGGCCACCGCCGCCTTGGTGGTGTCCACGGAGATGGGCACGTCCGAGCGGGCCCGGAGGCCCTCGATGACGGGGAGGATGCGCGCCAGCTCCTCCTCGGCGGACACGGGGGGCGAGCCCGGCCGGGTGGTCTCGCCGCCCACGTCCAGCATGTCCGCACCCACCTCTGCCAGTCGCAACCCGTGGGCCACGGCGGCCTCGGTACCGAAGTACCGTCCGCCGTCCGAGAAGCTGTCCGGCGTCACGTTCACCACGCCCATGACGTAGGTGCGCGCCCCGAAGGCGAAGGTGCGCCCGCCCAGCACCAGCGAGGCCGGCGGCAGCGAGGCCTCCAACACCCGGGCCAGCGCTCCCGCCAGCTCGGCCAGCTCCGGCTGGGCCTTCGCCGCGGCCACCACCCGCTCGAACTGATCCTTGCGGCCGGAGAGGAGCCCCGTGCCGGGCCGGGTGCGCTGGTCGCCCGCCACCCAGGAGGGGAACTCCTCGCGCCCGGGAGCGTCGGAGGCCGCGAAGAGGCCGGCGAGGAAGCGCCCCTGCTCGCGCCCGAGCCCGGTGAGCAGCACATGCAGCGCGGGCAGCTTCTCCAGCAGGTACTCGCGGGCGGGCGTGGGCAGCCCCATGCGAAGGAAGGCCGGCTCGAGGTCGGCGGGACGGTCGATGCGGACGGGGCGGGCGCGAATCATGTGGGAGCGGGCTCGTCTTAGCACTGCCCTTTGACGGGAATGTCAGGGGAATGAAGGCCAGATGAGAAGTTCCTCACCTGACCGGTGGCGTCTGGCGTGGAGCGCCGAGCCGGGCCAGAAGCGGGGCGATTGAAGGAGGAGCACCGCATGAAGTGGGGAGGAGTGTTTCCGCGGCCACAGGTGAGCAAGCAACCCTCCGAGCAGCAAGGCCCCCCCCAAGACACAGGGCCCGCCTGGGGCCACTGGGTGCTCATCGGGAGCGGCGTCCTGACCGTGCTCCGGCTCCTCTACGCGGCCCGGGTGGAGCTCGCCCCTCAGGAGGCGTACTACTGGCAATACGCCCGCCACCTGGACCTGTCGTACTTCGATCACCCGCCAATGTGCGCGTGGCTGATCGCCCTGTCCTCGCACCTCCTCGGGGTGAACGAGCTGGGAGTCCGCCTCCCCGCGGTGCTGTCGAGCGCCGTCCTCACGGGGCTGCTCTATTCACTCGGGGCGCGCCTGTACTCGCCCGCCGTGGGGGCGCTCACGGCGCTCGCCGCCAATGCCACGGTGCTCTTCGGCCTGGGGGCGGTGGTGATGACCCCGGACGTCCCCCTCGTGCTGTTCTGGGCGGCGGCGCTCCGGGTGCTCTGCGAGCTGGTGCTCCCCGACGGACAGGGAGCCGGACGGGCCGCGTTCCGCTGGTACTTGCTGGGTGCGCTCTGCGGGCTCGCGCTGCTGTCGAAGTACACCGCCGCGCTGCTCCCGCCTCAAATCCTCGTGACGGCGCTGCTGCTTCCCCGGGGCCGTGCCGCCCTCCGCACCCCGCATCCCTACCTCGCCCTGGCCCTGGCCCTGGTCGTCTTCTCTCCCGTCATCATCTGGAACGTGCAACACGACTGGGCCTCCTTCGCCTTCCAGACGCGGGGGCGGGTGGAAACCGTGCATGGGCTCAAACCCCATCTGGTCGGGCGGTACCTCGGATTGCAGGCGGTGGCGGTGGGGCCTCTCCTCTACCCGGCACTGCTCGTCACGGCGGCGCTCCTCGTCCGGCGCTCGCTCCAGGGAGACGCGCGCGCCCGGTTGCTGTGCCTCGCGAGCCTGCCGGGGCTCGTGCTCTTCTCGGCGATGAGCCCGTGGCACTGGGTGAAGATGAACTGGGTGGCGCCCGCCTATCTCGGCGTGATGGTGGCGACGGCGGCCGGCTGGTGCGAGCCGCGGCGGGGGCGCTGGCGGCTCCGGTATGGAGGCCTCAGCGTGGGCGTGGGTGCGCTGCTGGCCCTGGGCATGTACCTGATGCCCCTGTGGCCGCTCATTCCCTTTCAGGAGCGGGACAACCTGGTGAGCGGCTGGCGCGAGCTGGCGACCCACGTGAAGCGCTTCCGCGAGCAGTCCGGCGCCGGAGAGCCGGAGCCGCTGGTGGTGGGCTGGGGCTACAAGACAGCGAGCGAGCTGGCCTTCTACCTGCCCGGCCACCCCGAGACCCAGTCGAATGCGGCACTGGGGGGCTCGGGACTGGCCTATGACTTCTGGTTGGACCGCGTGCGCGGTGGGACGGACGCGATCGTCGTGTCGGACGCACGGCAGCCCTTGCGCGACGCGCCGGAGCGCCTGAAGCCCCACTGCGACGAGGTGCGGGAGCTCCCCCCGGTGACGGTGCACCGGGGCGAGCGGCCCGTGACGACCTTCCAGCTCTGGTACTGCCAGCGCTGGCAGCTCACCCCTCGAGCGTCGGGAGCCGGAACGTGAACAGGCTCTCGCCCCCCGGAGTACGGGCGTAGGAGAGGGTGCCGCCATGGGCCTCGGCGATGGCGCGGGAGATGGCGAGCCCCAGTCCCGTGCCCTCCCCCGCGCGCGCGCTGTCAGCTCGAGCGAACCGCTGAAAGAGCCTCGGCACGAACGAGGGCTCGATGCCGGGGCCGTTATCCGCCACGCCTACCTCCGCCCCCTCGGACGTCGCGTGGACCTCGACCCGGACCTGTCCGTGGCAGTGACGGAGCGCATTGGACAGCAGGTTGTCCAGGATCCGGGCCAGGAGCACGGCATCTCCGCGAACCAGGGTGGACCCGCCGGAGAGTGCGACTCGCGCGGAGCGCGCCTGCGCCTCCAACAAGCGCTCGGCCCGCTGGGTGGAGTTCTGGGCGAGCAGGAACAGATCCACGGGCTCTCCGGCCATCACGAGCGTGCCGGCATCCGCGCGGGCCAGGGTGAGCAGTGCGTCCACCAGTGCCGAGAGCCGTCGGCTCTCCGAGGACACCACCTCCAGCGCGCGGCGATACTCTTCCGCCGAGCGCGCGCGGCGCAGGACGACTTCCGTCTCGCCGATGATGACGGTGAGGGGCGTGCGAAGCTCGTGCGCGGCGTCCGCGGTGAAGTGGCGGATGCGTTCGACCGTGCCGCGCGCGTCCGAGAGGAGCGCATTGAGCGTGGAGGCCAGCTCGTCCCACTCATCGCCGGTGCCGCGGACCGGGAGGCGCAGGTCCAGTTCCGAGGCCCGCGCGGCCCGGGCCCGGTCGCTGGCCTCGCGCATGGGAGCCAGGGCCTGACGGGCGAGCGCACGGCCGAGCGCCGCGGCTCCGAGCACCGAGATCGGGGCCGCGAGGGCCATGGCCCCGAGCGCCGGATAGACATCCTCGAGAAGTCCAGCCCCGGTGGGCCCAAGAGAAAGCCCGCGCCACTCCAGCCACTCGTGCGCGATGAGCACCACCGTCACCACCCCAGCATGGAGGAGGATGGTGCCCAGGACGGCGCCGGCGAAGAAGAGCGTCAGGCGGGCGCGCAAGGTCCTCGGGAGCCTCATGTGCCGCCCCGAAGCACATAGCCCATGCCTCGCACCGTATGGATGAGCTTGCTCCCAAAGGGCTCATCCACCTTGGCCCGGAGGTAGCGGATGTAGACCTCGACGACGTTGGAGAAGGTCTCGAAGTCGTGCTCCCAGACCGCCTGGACGATCCGCGTCCGGGAGACGACCTCGCCCGCGTGCTCGAGGAGGAACTGGAGCAGGGCGTACTCGCGCGCGGTGAGCGAGATCTCCACCCCGGCCCGGACGACCTTCCGCGTGACCGGGTCCAGGGTCAGATCCGCATGGCTCAAGATGGGGCTGGCCCGGCTGGAGACGCGGCGGAGAATGGCTCGCATGCGCGCGAGCAACTCCTCGAAGGAGAAGGGCTTGACGAGATAGTCGTCCGCTCCGGCATTGAGGGCCGCGATGCGCTCCGCCACCGCGTCCCGCGCCGTGAGCATGAGGACCGGGGTGATGTCCCGTCGGGCGCGCAGCCCCCGGAGCAGCTCAATCCCGGGCACGCCTGGGAGCATCCAGTCGAGCAGGATGAGCTCGAAGTGCTCGTGGCGGAGCAACTCCTGCGCCTGAACACCGTCCGCGCACTCCCGGACCCGAAAGCCCTCCTCGGTCAGCCCGCGAGTGAGAAAGGCCCGGACCCGCAGCTCGTCTTCGACGATGAGGATGGACACGCTTCAAGCCCTACCACCGAAAAAGGCCCTCCCCACCTGAGTGGAGAGGGCCCGGGTTCTACACGGAAGCGAGGCTCGAACTACGCCTTGTTCGGCTCCATGTTGGGAAGCCCATCGAGCGCGTCGAGGATCTTCCGCTTGTCCTTCTTCTCGGTGGACTTCGTCGGCGGAGCCATCACGCGCGGCGGCGGACGCTCGCGGGTGAGCTGACCGCCCTGGAGGAGGATGTTGACGTCCTCGGCGTCCAGCGTCTCGTACTCCACCAGCGCATCGGCCACGCGCTTGAGGCCCTCGAGGTGCTCGGTCAGCACCGCCTTGCCCTTCTCGTAGCAGCCCATCACGATGGCACGCACCTCGGCGTCGATCTGCCGCGCGGTGTCCTCGGAGTAGTCCTTGGCCGAGTTGAAGTCGCGGCCGAGGAACACCTCACCGTCGCTCTTGCCGAAGGCGAGGGGCCCCAGCTTCTCGCTCATGCCCCAGCGGCACACCATGGCGCGAGCCGTCTCGGTGGCGCGCTCGATGTCGTTGGAGGCCCCGGAGCTCATCTCGTTGAACATGAGCTCCTCGGCGATGCGGCCGCCCATGGCCATGGTGATCTGGTCGAGGATCTGCTTCTTGTACCCGTTGACCTTGTCCTCGGTGGGCAGGCTCCAGGTGAGACCCAGGGCCTGACCGCGCGGGATGATGGTGACCTTGTGGAGCGGATCGCAGCCGGGCAGCAGCTTGGCGATGAGCGCGTGGCCGGCCTCGTGGACGGCGGTGTTCCGCTTCTCCTTCTCGGTCATGATCATGGACTTGCGCTCGGGGCCCATGAAGACCTTGTCCTTGGCCTGCTCGAAGTCGCTGAGGTCCACGCGCTCCTTGTTCTGGCGGGCGGCCATCAGCGCCGACTCGTTGACCAGGTTCTCCAGGTCCGCGCCCGTCATGCCCGGCGTACCGCGGGCGATGACCTCGAGCTCCACTTCCGGAGCCAGCGGCACGCGGCGGGTGTGCACCTTGAGCACGCCCAGGCGGCCCTTCAGGTCGGGACGGGGCACCACGATGCGCCGGTCGAAGCGGCCCGGGCGCTGCAGCGCGGGATCCAGCACGTCCGGACGGTTGGTGGCGGCGATGAGGATGACGCCCTCGTTGGACTCGAAGCCGTCCATCTCCACCAGGAGCTGGTTGAGCGTCTGCTCGCGCTCGTCGTGACCGCCGCCGAGGCCCGCGCCACGGTGACGGCCCACGGCGTCGATCTCATCGATGAAGATGATGCAGGGGGCGTTCTTCTTGCCCTGCTCGAAGAGGTCGCGCACGCGGCTGGCGCCCACGCCCACGAACATCTCCACGAAGTCCGAGCCGGAGATGGAGAAGAAGGGCACACCGGCCTCGCCGGCCACGGCGCGGGCGAGCAGCGTCTTGCCGGTGCCCGGAGCGCCCATCATCAGGACGCCCTTGGGGATGCGGCCGCCGAGCTTGGTGAACTTCTTGGGGTCCTTCAGGAAGGCGACGATCTCCTCCAGCTCCTCCTTGCACTCGTCGGCGCCGGCCACGTCCGCGAACGTGATCTTGTTGGTGCTCTCATTGAGCAGCCGCGCCTTCGACTTGCCGAAGGTCATCGCCTTGCCGCTCCCACCCTGGAGCTGGCGCATGAAGAAGATGAAGAAGAGGAACAGGAAGACGACTGGCATCCACTGGCCGAGGATGGTGAGCCAGAGGCTGTTCTGCTCCTCGCGCTCGTACTTCACGTCCACCTCGTTCTTGCGGAGCAAGTCGAGGATGGCCGCGTCGGCCTCGGGGCCGGTGGTGCGGAACTTCTCGTCCGAGTCGGCGAAGACGCCGGAGTAGGTGTTCCCCTTGACCGAGACGGCCCGGACCTTGTGGTCCGTCACCTTGGCCAGGAACTGGGTGAAGGTCGGCTCCTGGACCTGGTCGTTGCCCGTGGAGAAGAAGTTGTAGAAGGCGACGAAGAGGACGATCAGGATGACCCAAAGGCCGATGGTCTTGTAAGTCGAACGCACGTGTCAGCTGCCCTTTCGGTGCTCGGCAGGGATGAGGGCACGGGCGAAAATGCCAAGCAGTTTCGACCGTTTGTCACGACACCGGGCATGTTGCCCGTTTGTCGGACGGTATCAGCAACAGCAAAAACGCCTCAACTATTTTGGGGGTTCCAACCCCGACCGCCCCCCCGAGTGGTCCACTCTATAACGGGAAGGTGCCGGGCATGCTCGCGCCCGGTGGGGTGGCCCACAGAAAGAGGCATACAGCGCTCGCGGATGTGGAATTCCAGACCCCTGGGACCCAGAGCACGGTCCCCTGGGCGTCCGTCACCACGGGCAACCCGTCGCGCCGCTCGGCGGGAATGCGCCGATCCACCAGCACATCCTGCAGCTTGCGCGAGCCGGCGGGCCCTCGCACCCGGTCCCCGGGCCGCCGCGTCCGCACGAGGAGGGGCCAGCGCGTGTCCTTGGCCAGCGCGAGGCCGAGGGTGCCCGGAGGAGGCGAGGCCCGCGCCACGGAGAAGGCCCAGCCCGTGCCCGCCTGGACACCCGAGGCCCCCTCCCCCGCCAGCACCAATTCGGGGGGCGGCTCGGCGGGGCCCGCGCGGCGCACGCAGCGCACGCGTCCGCCCGAGGTGCGGAGCTGGAGCCCCCCTCGCTCGTGACCGCCTCCCAAGGTGCGGGCCCGGCCCGTCTCCACGGCCTCCAGCGCGCGGGAGAGGGAGGCGTCGTCCACGTCGGCGCCAGCCTCGGCCAGCAGGCGAGCCAGCACCCGGCGGCGCAGGGGCGGTTCCAGGGCGCGCACTCCCACGGCGTCCAGGCTGCCGTCCTCGAGTGCGAGCCGGCGCCATGCCTCGTCCGCCAGCCCGCCCAGCAGGGCTTCGTCCTCGGCGGCCAGCCGGGCGAAGGAGGCCAGGCGCGGCCCCACGGGGAAGCCCGCGGCGCGTGACAGGGCCGGCAGCACCTCATGACGGATGCGGGTGCGCAGAAAGGCGGGGTCCCGGTTCATCGGGTCCTCCACGAAGGAGACACCCTGCTCCGCGAGGAAGGCCTCCACCTCCTCGCGCGTGCGCTCGATGAGCGGGCGGACGAGGAAGGGGCGGGCCCGGTGGATGCTGGCCGCTCCTCTCAAGGCGGTGCCGCGCACCAACCGCATGAGGAGCGTCTCCGCCTGGTCCGAGGCCGTGTGCGCCGTGGCCACCGCCTGAAGGCCCCGCTCGCGCCGGAGCGCCTCCAGCGCCGTGTAGCGGGCCTCGCGCGCCCGGGCCTCCAGCGCGGAACCCGGTGACAGATGCAACGGGCGTATATGACAGGGCAGCCCCCAGCGAGCGGCCAGCCGGGCAACCGCCTCCACCTCCTCTCGGGCCTCCGGGCGCAGGCCGTGGTCGAGCGTGGCCACCTCCACCCTCAGCGAGAGGCGCTCGGACACCGCGGCCGTCCCCACGAGCAGCGCCGTCGAGTCCGCGCCCCCGGAGACGGCCAGCAGCACGGAGCCTCCCACCAGCCCGAAATGGCGGTAGGCCCGCTCCAGGGTGGTCGAAAACAGGACGCTCGCGTCGGGAGTGGACGGCATTGAACAGGGGAAGGAATCAGAATCTGGCGACTCGGGTTACACCGGATGCGGTCGGTTGAAGGTGCCGAAGACGATTCTTATGATCGTCCTGCAGGTCGCGAGGGTCGGGGAAAAGAGGGCGGTGGGGAATGTTGGATGCGACCAGGAATGTTCTGAACATAAAATTTTGACGGAGTTGGGCCTAGGGGTCCCCCCCCTCCCCCTCTGGGCCCACGGGGCCGCCGGGATATGTCCTGGCGGTCCTTCTTTCCGGAGCGCCCCGGGTTCTCAGTCGAGAACCCGGGGCGTTCCCTTTTGCGGGTGTTTTTTTTCCCGGACGACGTCAGCCCGCATGCATACGGTGCGGGCGCACTCCGAAACCGTTGACCCGTCAGAAGGTCTGTCGGATAACGGCCCCGGTGTGTTCAGGTCGTCACCTCGTATCCGCTCCGGAGACCCAGGTATGGCAGGCACCGACAAGCGTAAGCAGTCCCTCTACTTCCCCGAGGAGATGCTCAAGGAGATCCAGGAGGAGGCCAATCGCCAGGATCGTTCGCTCTCGTGGGTCGTCCAGCAGGCCTGGAAGATCGCCCGTGAGCGAATCAAGTCCTTCCCGGCGGTCAACGACGTAACGGGCGACGAGCGACAGGATCCCCGAGAGGAAGGAAGGTCCTAGGCCCCATGGCAGCCACCGATCATCGAAAACAGAGTCTCTACTTCCCCGAGGACATGCTGGAGGAGATCCAGCGTGAGGCGACGCGGCAGGACCGCTCGCTCTCGTGGATCGTCCAACAGGCGTGGAAGGTGGCCCGCGCCGACCTCCGCAAGATGCCATCGCCCAACGACGTGTTCGGGCCCACGCCGACGGGGCAGCCCGACGGTCCGGGCGACGCGTCGTAGTCCAGACGGACGCGCCCCCCGCCGCCGGCCCTACTTCACCCCGGGCCGGCCGGGGCGAGCGCAGTTGATGAAGACGACACGGCCTTCCTCCTTGAGAGCCTGGGACTCGTTCGGGTACTTCACCCGCATCCAGGCTTCGGTGAGGTTGGCGTCCGTGGCCCTGCCCGCCTCCGTGCGCGCCGTCACCGGATTGCGCGAGAGGTCCGAAGCCGCGTCCTTGAAGATGGTGCCGTAGTTGTCTCCTCCCTGGAGGAGGAAGCCGGGCATGGCCACGCGGTAGCGGATGCTCGCATCCGCGCGCGGAGGCAGCGGCACCGTGCGGTCGTTCACCTTCAGCCCCACCACGCGCTGCCCCTTGGGGAGCGAGCAGTCCACCTGCACCGTGGTGCCCGCGGACACCTGCAGGAAGGCTCCGGACGGCGAGACGATGGGCTGATTCTCCGGGAACAGTCCCTCCACCGAGTGCTCGAACATGTCCACGAGCTGCTGTTCGGTGAGGTCCACCGTCACCACGGCGTTCTCGAAGAGCAGCACCTCGTGCAGCAGGCCGTTCTTCAGGGGGCCCTTGGGGATGACGGTGCGGGTGATGCACAGACCCTCGGCGCGCAGGGAGCCCCCATTGACGATGCCCAGCTCCGCGGGTGCCTTCGAGGAGTCCTCGGCATGGCGGAAGGCATCCGCGGCGAGCTGCCCGAGCGCCTGGTTGTCGTGGCGGGCGAAGGGCTTGTCGAGGAAGACGTCGTCGGCCAGGTAGCCGACGATGGATTCCGGATCGTCCACCAGCGGCTGGCAGGGATCGTTGAACTGGAGGCAGCCGAAGCCCGGCGCGAGGACCACGGCGAGGAGTGCGGCGGAGAGCGTGCGGGACATCAATTGCGGGCCCTCAGGGTGAGGAAGGCGGAGACGCCCTCGCGCGGAACCAGGCTGGGCATGCGGTCCGGCCGGGGGACGTCGTCGCGCATATCGGAGTCGAAGACGTTCTGCACCACGACGGCCAGCTCGAAGTGGTCGCCGATGGGCTCGGTGCGCACCTGCGCGGTGATGAGGCTGTAGGCGGGAATCTTGTAGCGGCGGATGAGCTCCAGCACGGAGCGGGTGTTGTTGCGCCGCTCGGCGCCCGCGCGCACCACGAGGTCGAAGTTGATGAAGTCGCCGATGGGCATGGACATGCCGGCGTTGAAGCGCGCCTGGGGGGTGTCGGTGAGGTACTTGTGGTTGGCGGGCAGCTCCTCGTCCTCGGCGCGGAAGAGGCTGGCGTTGACCCAGGCGGTGGCGCGCTTGGAGGCCTCCAGGCGGGCCTCGCCCTCCACGCCGTAGACGAGCACCCCCAGCTCGCGGTTGCGCATCGGGACGATGTTGCCCGAGGTGTCCACGGCCATGATGGGGTTGGAGAAGCTCTGGAAGAAGGCGTTGGCGCGCAGGCGCACGCGCGACTCGCCGGCGGACTGGACGAGGTCCGCGCCGGCCTCGACCGTGTTCACCACGGCGGGCTGCAGGGCCGGGTTGCCCTCGAAGCGGCCCTGGTTGTAGTAGCTGTCGGGGATGGTCTCCACCAGCTCCTGGAGCGTGGGCGGACGGAAGGCGCGGCCGTAGAGCAGCTTGAGGACGAGCGAGTCCGTGGCGGAGAAGACGAGCCCCACGCGGGGATTGATGTTGGTCACCAGGTGGGTGCCGGTAATGGTGTTGGTGGCGGAGTCCACGGTCGGGAGCTGCATGGAGTCCAGGCGCACGCCGAAGGTGAGCGTGAGCGGCTCCACCACCGTCCACTGATCCTGCGCGAAGAGGCCGAAGGACAGGCGCCGCGAGGCCGCCCCGCCCGCGAGGTTCAGGATGTCCACCACTCCCTCGGGCGTGGTGAGCGAGGGCCGGCGCCGGTTGTCCAGGGTGTAGTTGGTCTCGTAACCGTAGGCGCCCAGCATCTGCAGCTCGGAGACGGCGCCCAGCGAGAGGCGGTTGCCCTCGAACAGGGTGATGTCCGAGTCGATGCTGGCCCCCAGCGAGCGTACGGTGACGCGGGTCTGCTCGAGCATGCCCTCGGGGAAGAGCTGGTTGTCGTCGGGGCCGACGCGGAAGTTGTCCGGGCCGATCTGGAAGAGCCGGTCCGTGCTCTGCTGATCGCCGTAGAGGCGCGCGCGCAGGCGGGCCCGATCGCTCAGCTCGTGCTCGTAGGTGATGTCGCCGAGCAGCATCTGCCAACCCAGGCGCGAGTCCTCGCCCACGGAATCGAAGAGGCCCACCAGGGCGGAGCGATCCTCGGCGAGCATGCGCGCGGAGACGTTGAGGTGGCCCTTGGGCGTCACCTCGAGGTCGAACCCCAGGCCCAGGTTGAGGAGGAAGCGCTCGTCATGGGTATAGCCGGCGGGATCCAACGGCTCGCGCAGCTTCTGGGAGATCGTCTCCGCGTCGAGCGCGTCCTTCTCGATGGGGGACGAGTCGCCCGCCTGGTACCAGACGTCCGCGTCACCGAAGAGCTTGAAGCCGCCGAAGGAGTGGGCCCCCGTCACATGGCCATCGAAGGTGGTGGCGAGCCGGTCATCGAGCGCGGGGAAGCCTCCGCCGGAGACGGCGGCGAGGATGCCCTCGGCACGGTGGGTGACGATGTTCACCACGCCGAGGAACGCTCCGGCGCCATACAGCGACGAGCCGGGCCCGCGGATGACCTCGATGCGCTCGAGGTTCTCCACCGGCAGGTTCATCAAGGCCTTGCCGTCGAAGAAGCTGTTGAGGCGATGGCCGTTGAGGAGGAAGAGCACCTCGGCGTCGTTGCGCAGGCCGCGGACGGCGACGCGGTGGAAGCCCTGCACGTCCCGACTGATGGTCAGGCCAGGCACCACGTCCAGCACGTCCGCCACGGTGCGCGCTCCGAGCGCGCGGATCTGATCCCGCCCGAAGGAAGCGGCGATGGCGGGCACCTTCTTCACTTTCTCCTCGTGCCGGGTGGCGAGCGCCAGGGTGTCCTCGGCCGTGTAGAGCGCCAGGTCCTCCTCGAATTCCGAGCGCTGCGGAGCGGGCTCCGCGGGCTCGGAGGTGCGGGAGGCTCTCGTGGAGGCCGGACGGGAAGCGGAGGAGTCGCTCTCGGGGGGCAGCTCGGCCGTCAGGGCAGCCATGGCGTCATCGGACTCGGAGCCACGGCCGGGCTTGCGCTCGGTCCTCGGGGCGGGCTCGCCCTTGCGGACGGGCTCGGAGGTGCGGCTCGTCGAGGACGGGGGCGGAGTCCGCGTGGGAGGCGGCGGCTCCTGGCCCGGCCGTGACGCGGGGAGCGGGGAGCGAGCGGTGGGCACCTGGCCGACGATGATGACGCGGGCGGGCCGGGTGGCGCTCTTGAAGAGAGGCACGCGGTCGCCGCTGGGGGTGAAGCCCTCCACGTAGTACTCGACGCCCGGCGGAACCATGTTCATCTCGGGGATGACACCCCGGTAGAGGTCGCCGTACTGCAACTCCATGGGCATCTCGGAGTAGGGCTCGCCAGGGCCGCGGTAGCGGATGACGACGCGCGATGCGCTGGGGCCCGGTGACGACGCCATCGACCACGAGCGCCGTCCCGGGCTCTGCCTGGGCGGGCGCGGTGTGGAGCAGCGACGACTGCTGCTCCTGGGCGTGGACGGGCAGTGCCGCCAGCAGCACGAGCGCGAGGAGAACGGGGCGTGGGCTCGAAATAACGGACTTCACGGGTAGCCCAAATGGTCTCCCGGGGGGATCGGCGCGTCAAGGAAGGGGGGTGGACCAGACCGCCGAATTTTTGCCGGGGTGGCGGGCGCGTGCGAGTTGTGATCGCCCATGCGCGCGTCGCTCGCCCTCCACCTCGCCCTGTTCCGCCGTCAGAAGGCCCAGATCTCCCGGGCCATCGAGGGGCAGTCGGCGTCCTTCCGATCCTACGAGGCCCGCTACCGTCGGCGGACCTCCGAGTACAAGCGGGTGCTGCCGGCCTCGGCGGTGTTCCAGCAGGTGCAGGCGGCGGACGTGGTGTACGTGGGCGACTACCACACGCTGCCGCTGGCCCAGGAGACGTACCAGGAGCTGGTCGAGGGCGTGCGTGAGGCCGGCCGCCGGGTGGTACTGGCGCTCGAGAGCGTGGAGGGCCGGCATCAGGCGGCGGTGGATGCCTACCTGGCGGGTCGCCTCGCGGAGCGCGCGTTGCTGGCCCGGCTGGGGCATGGCACGGGCTCCTGGTCCGGCCTTCGGGCGCTGCTGGCCTACGCGAAGCGTCATCACCTGGGGGTGGTGGGCATCGACCGACGAGCCCAGGGTGAGCGCTCCCTGGAGCTGCGGGACGCGTACGCGGCGGAGCGGATCGCCCGAGCGGCACGAGCGGAGGATCGACCCCGGGTGCTGGTGCTGGTGGGCCAGTACCACGTGGCGCCCTGCCACCTTCCGGCGCAGGTGGAGCGGGCACTGGGAGAGGGGCACGGGCTGCGCGGGCTGGTGGTGTACCAGAACGCCGAGGGCGTCTACTGGCGGCTGGCGCGCGAGGGGAAGGCGGGGGTGGCGCAGGCGGTGGAGCTGGCGGACGGCTCGCTGTGCCTGCTGAACGCGTCGCCGGTGGTGTGCCAGCAGAGCTTCCTGGACTACCTGGAGGCGGAGTCCGGGGACTCGCCGCTGAGGGACCGGAGCGCGGCCGAGCGCTTCCGGGAGATGGCGAGCCTCATCGGCCGGCTGGCGGGAGTGCCGGTGGGACGGGCGCTGGACGAGGTGGAGGTGGTGACGGCGGCGGACGAGGACGCGCTGATGCGCATCCAGCAGCGGGGGCGCTTCACGCAGGGGGAGCTGGTGCAGCTGCGGCGGCACATCCTCTCGCGCGAGAGCTGCTACATCCCCCGGGCGCGGATGGCGTACCTGGCGTCGCTGTCGCTGAACCACGCGGCCGAGGAGGCGGCGCACTTCGTGCGGCACTGCGCGGTGGGAGATGCGATGGAGGCGCCTCGTCGGGCCTCGGATGCGTTCTACGCGCGGTGCCTGGAGGAGGCGCTGGGGTTCTTCGGCTCGAAGCTGGTGAACCCGAGGCGGAGCTGCCCGGGGCCGGGCGAGTGGGCGCTGCGCTTCGCCGAGGCACGAGGGGTGGAGCGGCAGATCGCCGCGTTCGTGCTGGCGCACAAGGCGGCGGAGGTGGAGGTGCCGGACGAGGCGGTGAAGCTGCTGCCGCTGCGCAAGGACCGGCTCTTCCACGGAGTCAGCCACGCGCTGGGCTACCAGCTGGGAGACGCGCTCTACCGGGGCTTCGACGGGGACCAGGTGGACCGGGCGGACCTCCGGGCGCTGTTCCGCAATCCGCTGGAGGATCCGAGGGCCACGTACTTCGACTGGGTCCGCCGCCTCTCGGGGTAATGGAAGATGATCGCCTGGGACGAGCTCGACTTCGACGACCCGAGAGAGGCTCCGGCCCTGTCGGTGCTGGAGCGGGTGGGCGAGGTGGCGCGGTACCGCATCCCCGACGACTTCTCGCCCTATGACGAAGCGATGGCCGAGGAGATCATCGAGCTGCAGGCGGGAGTGCTCGGTGCGTTCCGGACCCTCGTGCCGCCGGGGGAGCGCCTCGTGGTGGTCGACCCCGAGGGGCACCATGCTCCCCTGCTCCTCGATCCGCATGTGCCCTTTGAGGCGGGAGTGAGTCGAGACGAGCTGTGGGGCTACAAGCACTACGTGCGGCCCGCGTGGAAGGTGGGGCTGCTGCCCGACGGAGACAGTTGGTGCTTCGTCGGCCCCGACTTCGCCTGGGAGGCCCTCTACCTCGTCACGAGGCCCTCCGAGCTCGTCATCCGAGGCGCCCGCCTAAGCTCCGCGCTCGACCTGCCGTCACTCCGGCTCCTCCAGCGCTTCGAGCAGATAGATCGCACCGCCTGAGGGGACCTGAACCGCTCGTCAGTGGCCGATGGGCAATCCACGGTGAGACGACCCGTGGCAGAGCCGGGCTGCATGATGCCCCCCCTCGATTGCAGATGACTACGGAGAGCCCGCTCCGGCGTCCGCGCCACCGGCGTGGAGCACTCGGAACCGCAGCGCCTGGCTCGGCACGGGCTCCACACTCCGCTGGCCCAGGTCATTGGGGACAAACCAGAAGCCCCCCTCCTCGTTCACGGCCCACAGCTCGTAATCCCCCACCGGCACGGCACCGAGCGTGGTCACCACCCGCCCCGTCCCAGGCTCCTCGGTGATGGCCTGAGCGAACGGGATGACGAAGAGCTGCAGCAACTCGACGGCAACCTCCCGGCCCACATCCCCCTGGAGGCTCGTGAGGAACGGGGTCGCATTGGGCAACAGGGGCACGATGACCCGCGCGGGCCGCCCCAGGCTGTCGAGGGGCACGGTCTGTCCGGGCTTGGGCACGAAACGCAGGAAGAACTGGGGCCACAGGTCGACCACCCCATCTCCGTTCACATCATCCGGGGTCCCATCCCCATTCGCGTCCGCGAGCCGGACGAAGAACCGGGGCGCGTCCCCGCGCAGCATCCCAAGACCCTCGCTCTTCACGGTGAACGAGACGATCGCCGTGGCCGAGTCCGTCAGACTCACCACGCCCCCCTCCCCCTGCTCCACCACCTGGAACGCGGGGAGCGGACGCTGGATCCGGCGCGGCAGCACGAGGTCCGCTGGCAGCACCTGCCCCGGCTGCACATTCAGCTCGACGGAGGACGCGGGCACCCAATCCCCTCCCCCCGGCTGCGCGAGTACGTCCACGGTGAGATCCGCATCCCCATTGGAATCGAGGAACCCCCACAGCCGGTACACATCGGGGCCCACCTCGGAGAACCGGAAGCGAGTATCCCCGGCGGCGAGACGCACCTCGGGCACTGCGGCCACGAACCTCGGCTCGCCGCGGGTCTCCGGAGGAGCCTCATCGGGAGCGAACAGGAACAGGTACGCATTGCCCCGAGCGAGGCCCGCCAGCTCGACGCGGCCCTCCACGCGGGCGGCACGCCGGAGTTCCGAGGGGGGCTCGGAACAACCGGCGAGCACGGCCCCAAGAGCCAGGGCGAGAACACATGATGCGATGGAAGACACCGCCCCACTCTAGCCTTCCGGGGGCGCGCGCGGCTCTGGCAAGGTAGCCCCCGATTCTCCTGGGAGGCCACACCATGAAGATGAAGGACCGGGTGGAAAAGCTGGAGGAGCAGCGCCGGCGCAACGAGGGCATGGGCGGGCCGGAGCGCATCGAGCGCCAGCACGCCAAGGGGAAGTTGACCGCTCGCGAGCGCCTGAAGCGGCTGTTCGACGAGGGCACCTTCGAGGAGATGGGGCTGCTGGCGGGAGCGGAGGGCAACCTCCCCGAGGAGGAGGACCCGAACAGGCCCTCGCCGGCGGACGGCGTCATCACGGGCGTCGGAGAGATCGACGGCCGGCCGGTGGCGGCGGCCATCTACGACTTCACGGTGTTCGGCGGCTCCATCGGGACGGTGGGCGAGCGCAAGGTGGCGAGGCTCAGGGATCTCGCGCTGAAGAACCGGATACCGATGGTGTGGCTGGTGGACTCGGCGGGGGCGCGACTCGAGGCGGGGGGCGACATCGACCCGAGGCGCCTCGCGAGCTTCGCGGACACGGGGTACCTCTTCCGCGAGCAGGTGGTGATGAGCGGGGTGGTGCCACAGGTGGCGGCGATGGTGGGCCCCGGGGCGGCCGGCACGGCCTACATCCCCGCGCTGGCGGACTTCGTGCCGATGGTGAAGGGCACGAGCTCCATCGCCATCGGCGGGCCGTACCTCGTGGAGTCCGTGGTGGGCGAGAAGGTGACGGAGGAGGAACTGGGCGGCTCGAAGGTCCACAACGAGCTCTCCGGCGTGGCGGACGCCGAGTACCCGGACGACGCGGCCTGCATCACCGCCATCCGCGAGTACCTGTCCTTCTTCCCCTCGCACTGCGAGGACAAGCCTCCGCGCAAGCCGTCGTCGGACCCGTTCGACCGGAGGGACGAGGACCTGTTGAAGGTGGTGCCGGACAGCCCGCGGCAGGCGTTCGACATGCACAAGGTCATCCTGTCGCTGGTGGATGACCGGAAGTTCTTCCCGCTCAAGCCGAGGTTCGCGCGCAACCTGATCACGGGCCTGGCGCGGATCGACGGCTGGCCGGTGGGCATCGTGGCGAACAACTCGATGTTCCTGGGGGGCATCCTGGACGTGAACGCGGCGGACAAGGCGGCGCGCTTCATCAACCTGTGCGACGCCTTCAACATCCCGCTGGTGTTCCTGCAGGACGTGCCGGGCTTCATGGTGGGCACGAAGGTGGAGCAGCAGGGCATCATCCGGCACGGGGCGAAGATGATGTACGCGGCGGCGAGCGCCACGGTGCCCAAGCTCACGGTGGTGGTGCGCAAGGGCTACGGCGCGGGCTACTACGTGATGAACGGCCGGGCCTTCGAGCCGGACCTGCTGGTGGCCTGGCCTGGGGCGGAGATTGGCGTGATGGGGCCGGAGGGCATGGTGTCCATCGCCGCGCGCAAGCTGCTGCAGGGAGCGGAGAGCCCCGAGGCCGCCGAGGCGATGAAGAAGGAGCTGGCCGAGGGCCTGCGGCAGCACATCCGCATCGAGCGCACAGCGGCCATGGCCATGGTGGACGACGTGGTGGACCCGCGCGACACGCGGCGGCTGCTGGCCCGAGCCCTCAAGCGCACGGCGAACAAGAGAGTGGAGCGCCCCTTCCGCCGCCGGGAAATCTCCCCGGTGTAGCGAAGCGCGCTCCGGCGGGAGCCAATCCCGTCGGGGACACTCC
>CAVYSY010000021.1:0-300150 GCA_963771175.1 uncultured delta proteobacterium | reverse complement strand
GTTTGGAACAGGAGCCGTCGAGGTACCGGGTACCTTCCCACGATCGATGCCGGGGACGGGGTGAGATGGGACCCAATTAGCTGCAAGCACTGCCGAGCTATCCGAATATCTATCCCAACTGATAAAAAGCGTGTCGGCCGCTTCCTTCCTCCCTACCTGCTTTGTCCTCCTCGCGCCTCTGGCAGGACCGCGCGCACTGGCGGCGCATCCTCGGCGGGGAAGGTCGCCATCATCGAGATTTCCTAATGCTCAGTCTGGCAACGCTTAAGCTGGTCGGCGAATGCGTTGCCGTTATTGCTCTTCGAGTAAAGATCTTGGCGAGCCAGACGTCGGCACGCGCAACTAGTGCTCGCCTACGAGCGTCCAGCGCTCCTAAACTCCTTTGCGACCTTTCCCGCGGCTTCAAAGGTGGCTTTGGCGTCCGCAGCCGTCATGGCGACGGTTGTTTCAACGTCGGACAGACTGCCCCCGGCAGCCGCGGCGAGCACTGCAGATGCCGCCGCCTTGTTGTCTGGAAACTCGCCGATGGCCAACCAGTCATGGGGACCGAAGGTTAAGTACCAGCCGATGAGCCGACCTCCGACGCTCTTGAAGAGATTGGATACCGCCTCTTCGCGATTTTCCGGTTTGGCCATCATGCCCTTGACTGCGTCTGTGGTGAAACGACCGCGTGAGATGTAAATGGGCATGGGAACTCTCCTATCGAAAACTCCTCCGAGTTTGTCCGAGAGCGGACGCTGAACAGTAGCGCTGCGGCTGCGCGAGCACCAGAATAAACCCGTGATTCAGGAGTTCCGGTCACTTTCTCAGCGACGCCTGAACCCCCGGCATTGGAATGCAGAACAGCGGCGTCGGGGTACCTAGGGCGGAACAGGAGCTGTCGGGTACCGGTACCTTCCCACGCTCGATGCCGGGGTGAACAGCACCGTCTCGGCGACCCGTCCCTTCAGCAACTCCGCGACAAATTGGACAGAGAAGCATCATGAAAGCAGTCATCGTCGGTCGTTATAAAGCAAGGACGAGGCTCTAAGTCTGTAGGGTGATGTTCTCTACTGGTATCTTCTTGATACTGAGCCACCAGCGTACGGCTTCGTGACTGGTGAACTCTTTATAGAACTTCCAGCCGTGTGAAGTTCTGATCTCCACATCGTAGCTTTCTCCGACGCCGTACTTGACCTTCCTTCTCACTCTCAGCTTTTGGCCACTAAGGTCCATATCCCTAGCCTCTCGTAGGTGGGACGTGGTGCGGACATGGGTGTATTCCACCCAAGGGTCACATCCGATCCGACACTCGCTCCGCTCAAGGTGAGGACGGGACGGTTCCGTCCTCCTGGCGGAGTAGCTATCAGCCGCCTAATCCCTGCGAAAATCCCATTCGACCGTCCGGCGACACTTCAACCTTTGAAGTGATTCGGCTTCCTGGGCAAGAGTCTGAAGTTGGCGAAATGTTGGCATCCAAATATCACGTTGTGGAATACTCGATGTCGGTTCTTCGAGTGCCACAACAATACCTTGAAGGTTAACGGAACGTCAGCGCACCTTCTTCCATTCGACTTGTAGTGGGTTTTCAAATTCGGCGGTGATCAGGTTGCCTTTGCCTTAAACCTTGTGAGTAGCGATCGTCTGGGCGACGCTGTCGCTCTTGTTTGTGCCGAAAGAGATAACATCAGCGCTGATTAGGACCCCTCCGGCTCAGCCAGGAGAAAAAGAAATGACGATTGCAAGCACGGACACTGCTCAAGTCGCCTTGCGCGCCGCATCGCGGATGAACGTTCCGGGAGCTGTCCCGGTCACGCAGTTGGTGTCATGAACGCTCGGACCGTACGAACGGGCGTCCGGTCCAGCCGCGCTCGGCAACTCGCGTTGAACTTAAGAGGGAACCGGCCGAAATAATGATCGGTCGAGGGATCCACCGGGCTCACACCGCCTTCTGGTGCGAAGGTCATCTGGGCGACTGGGATGGCCTCTGCGGGTACCGTATCCTTGCCGGTGAGGGTTATGTGCAATCCGGCGATCACCGCCTCTGCCTCGCGTGCGCAGAGATCGAGGCGAAGCAAGTCGCGGCGGCCGAGGAGGCGTTCGCGCGCGCACTCGTCGAGGGCGTCGAGGAGGCGCTCGACGAGCCGGTGCGGAGCGAATGGAACTTCGGGGCATCTGCCTGGCCGCCGTTCACCGGGGAGGACTCGGTTGAGAAAAAGATCGAGGAGCCACATTATGGGTCGGAAACCATGTCGGCCGCACAGGCGCTGTTGAGCGAAAACGAGCAACTTGCGAAGCTCGCCCGCTCTCAGGAAACGATTACGCGAATTCTGGAAGACGAGCGACGGCACCGGGAATGGCTCGCCAGCAATAACAACAGCCCCGCTTTGCTGTTGACAGACGAGCCGATCGACGAGGAGGTTGCGCTCCTTGTTGAAGGGATCGCGGAAGAGGTCGCCGCCATCGGCGTGCTTTGCGACACCCTCCGCGACCGTCTATTGAGCGTCCCCAAGGACCTCGAGGGTCAAGATTTTCAATCAAGTAGATTCCGAGGTCACGCAGAACGACAGTATGTAGCCAGGGATTTCTCCGATCGCTTTCACGCACCAGCATTCGTTCTACCGCAAAATTATCAGCACCAATCGCTATGATGTCCTTCTCCTTCAGCCATTGCGCGCAGGAAATGTCTGGTCCAGGCTCACCCTGATTATAGAGATCGCGGTCGCTCTGCCCCCCCCCCCGCCGGCGAGGAATCGTTCCATCGGCTCGAGGACGATGGGGGTGGGGTAAATGATCTCGGCATCAACGGTTTCGACATAGGCCGAAGAAATTTTGCCTCTCGACCTCCCTACCCCCCGCCAGCCAGGAACGGGACCCCGGCGACAGGACGACGGGGTGACGAATCTCGATGTCAAGCATCTCGACATAAGCTGAAGAAATTTTGTCTCTCGACCTGCCCACCCCTCCCCACCCCCGCCTCGCAGAGGTTAGCATGCGGGCCCTCGAAGGACGGATTGATGGGAGGAAGGACATGGCCGACTGGAAATTTCCCCTGGTGCCCGGCCCGGCAGCCGGCAGCAAGGCGACGGGCAAGGTCGACTGGGGCGATCCGGTCCTGGTCGGCTGGGAATGGCCCTATGTCGCCGTCAACGGCGCCCAGAGCGGGCCCGCGGTGCTGGTGACCGGGGGCATCCATGGCTCGGAATATGCCTCGATCGACGCGGTTGTGCGGCTTGGCGCAGCCCTCGATCCCAAGACGGTCAAGGGCCAAGTCCTCTGCCTGCCGGTGATGAACCCGTCGGCCTTCTGGGAGCGCACGGCCTATGTCTCGCCGATCGACAACCTGAACCTGAACCGCGTCTTTCCCGGCAAGGCCAAGGGTAGCTTCAGCGAGCGTCTCGCCTACCATCTGGTCGAGAAGGCGATCCGCGGCGCCGACGCCTATATCGACATGCATGGCGGCGACGTGCCCGAAGCCCTGGTGCCGTTCAACATCTACCACGAGACGGGCAATTCCGAAGTCGACGCCAAGAGCCGGCAGATGGCCGAGGTCTTCGGCGCGCCGGCGGTCATCGTCCAGCGCAGCCATGGCGCGCCGGTCTCGGGCCTGGCTTACGCCACGGCGGCGGGGCTCGGCGTGCCGGCGATGATCGCCGAGGACGGCGGCGCGGGCCAGTACGACAGCACGATTGCCGAGCGGATGCTGGGCGGGCTCGAGAACGTGCTGCGCAGCCTCGAAGTCATTCCGGGAACCTTGCGCAACCTGCCACCGCCGCGCCGCTTCGGCCGCTTTGCCTGGGTGCGTACCTGCGAGGCCGGATTCTTCCGGCCGGCGATCAAGGTGGGCGACGAAGTCGCAGCCGGTCAGAATCTCGGGCAGCCTGGTCGATTTCTATGGCCGGGTGATCGAGGAGGTGGCGGCACCCGACAAGGGTCAGATCCTGTTCATGCTGGTCAGCCCGGCCATTGCCAAGAACGGCCTCGTCTGCGGGGTGGGGGTCGAGTAGCCGGCTAAACGGATGTTTAGTCGCCCCTAATTGCCGACTCCGAAGGGTTGTGCTTTGATCCGCAGCCGCCCCCGGGGGGCGGCGAAGCCTCGCCTGCCTTCGGGGGGCCCCGGGCATAGAAGCCGAGCTGCCGCACAGTCGACCGATCGAAGACGGCACTAATGCCCGCCGGTCGCCGAGAAGATGCGCCACCGCCAGATGGGAGGAAACCGATGCCCCGCATGACACGTCAGCAAACCAAGATTTCTCGCCGCAGCCTGCTGAAGGGCGCCGCCGGAGCCGGCGTTTTCGTCGCCGCGCGTCCGACGATCGTCAGAGCCGCCGATACCGGGACGCTGGTGATCTCCCAGCAGGCGGACCCGACCGGCCTCGATCCCGAGGCGGTGCTGAATAACAGCTCCGGCTTCGTGATGGCGACGATCTATGACGGCCTGCTGAACTACAAGCTGGGCACGGTCGAGGTCGGACCCGGTCTCGCCGAGAGCTGGGAGGCTTCGGACGACGGCATGACCTACACCTTCCACCTGCGCAAGGGCGTCACCTTCCATGACGGCACGCCCTTCAACGCCCAGAGCTTCGTGAAGGGCCTCGACCGCCTGAAGAAAGACGACCCGAACTCGATCTACAACACCGGTCCCGTCGAGAGCTACATCGACTTCACCTATGGCGCCGTCGATTCCTACAAGGTCATCGACGACAACACCGTCTCGTTCCAGCTGAAGCATGCCTTCGCGCCCTTCCTCACCAGCCTTGCCATGGTCTGGAACGGCGTGGTCAGCCCGGACGCGGCGATCAAGTCCGGCAAGGACTTCCGCAACAATCCCGTCGGCACCGGGCCCTTCGTGTTCAAGGAGTGGCGCCACAACGACCAGATCATCCTGGAGGCCAACAAGAACTACTGGGGCGGGGCGCCGAAGCTGGACCGCTTGATCTTCAAGATCAATCCTGACGCTCAGGCCTCGCTACTGGCGCTGCGCCAGGGCGACGTCCATATCCTGGCCGACGTCAACTCGCAGCTCGTGCCTGCTATCAAGGCCGACAGCGGCCTGGTCCTGATGACCCAGCCGGGCTTGGCAATCAGCGGCATGGGCATGCCCTTCGACACCGCGCCCTTCAGCGACAAGCGCGTGCGCCAGGCGCTCAACTACGCCGTCGACAAGGATGCGATCAATAAATCGCTGTTCCAGGGCCTCGCCGTGCCGATGACTTCGCCGCTGCCGGAAGCCCAGTGGGGCTTCGATCCTTCGCTCAAGGGCTATTCCTACGATCCGGGCAAGGCCAAGAGCCTGCTGGCCGAGGCCGGGCTTGGCAACGGCTTCAAGGCCGAGCTGCTGACCTACAATTCGGCCCGCGGCTACAACTCGGCGGGGCCGGAACTGGCGGTCGCGATCCAGGGCTATCTCGCCAAGGTCGGCGTCGAGGTCTCGGTGACCAAGATGGAGATGGGCTCGTTCCTGAGCCAGATCCGCTCCGGCAAGTACCCGGGCCTGTTCATGGTCGGCTGGACCGGCGACAACGGCGACCCGGACAACTTCCTCTACGAACTATTCTCCTCGGACAACATCCCGGTGGGCGACACCAGCCGCTATAAGAACCCGGATGTTGACACCGCCTTGCGCCAGGCGCAGCACGAGGCCAACCACGACAAGCGCGTGGCCCTCTATCAGCAGGCGCAGAAGACGATCATGGACGACGCGCCCTGGGTCTTCATCAACTCGCTGGAGCAGGTTCGCGCCGCGAGCAAGCGGGTCCAGGGTTATGTGCTGAACCCGACCCAGATGTTCTTCGGCATGGAGAAGGTGTCGCTATCGTAAGTCGGCCAGCGACTTTTCGCGTCGGTCCCCCTCACCCTACCCTCTCCCTCAGTGGGGGAGGGGATATTGCCCCCAGTGGGGAGACGGTTGCGGAGGGTTGGCGAGGCGCAGCCGAGCCCTACCCGAAGCTAGGTGAGGGGGATGCTTCCACCTACAGTACGTCGTCCCGGATGCAGGCCTTGAAGCGGCCGGGCGCGATCTCGCGGAGCGCCGGAACTTCCCTCGCGCAGTCGGCGATGGCATAGGGGCAGCGGGTGCGGAAGACGCAGCCGGAGGGCGGCTGGATCGGGCTCGGGATGTCGCCTTTCAGCACGATGCGCTTGCTCTTGCGGTCGGGATCGACCGTCGGCACGGCCGAGAGCAGGGCCTCAGTATAGGGATGCTTCGGGCGCGAGCAGAGCTCGCGCGAGGGCCCGATCTCCATGATCCGCCCCAGATAGACGACGACGATCCTGTCGGACAGATACTCCACCACAGCGAGGTCATGGGCGATGAACAGCATGGTGAGCCCGAGGCGCCGCTTGAGATCGCGCAGCAGGTTGACGATCTGGGCCTGGATCGAGACGTCGAGGGCGGAGACCGGCTCGTCGGCGAGGATGAAGCTGGGACCAATAGCAAGCGCGCGGGCGATACCAATGCGCTGGCGCTGGCCGCCGGAGAATTCGTGGGGATAGCGGCGCATGAACTCAGGCGCCAATCCCACCGATCCCATGAGTGCCGCGACCTTCTCGCGCCGCTCCTCGCGATTTCGCACCAGACCGTGGACGATCAGCGGCTCCGCGATGATGTCTTCGCAGCGCATGCGCGGATTGAGCGAGGCGAAGGGATCCTGAAAGATCGGCTGAGCCTGCCGGCGGAACGACTTGAGCGCCCGCTCCGGCAGTCGCGCGATGTCGCGGCCCTGGAACAAGATCTCGCCGGCGGTGGGATCCATGAGCCGGAGGATGCAGCGCCCGACGGTGGTCTTGCCGGAGCCTGACTCTCCGACCAGCCCGACGGTCTCACCCTCGCCGACATGGAACGACATGTCCTCCACCGCATGGACATGCAGGCGGGAAGTACCGAAGAGACCCTCGCTGGCGTCGAACCACTTCTTTAGGCCGCGCACGTCCAGCATCGGCGAGGGCGGACTGCTCGCGGTCTCGTTCATGATGTCGCGGCCTTGCGGGCGAGCGCGACGCGCTCACTCGCGATGTCGCGCCAGCGCAGGCAGCGCAGCAGGTGATCGGGTGCGCAGGCCTCCAGCGGCGGCGCCTGAACGTCGCAAAGACCGGGCCGGGCATGGGCGCAGCGCGGATGGAAGGAGCAGCCCGCCGGCGGATGCAGCGGGTTGGGGACGTTGCCTGGAATGGCCTGGAGATCGGCCGAGGTCGGGTCCATGCCGAGCCGCGGTACGGACTCGAGCAGGCCGATGGTGTAAGGCATGTGCGGGTCCCGCAGAACGGTCCTCGCTGGCCCATACTCGACGCCGCGGCCGGCATACATGACCAGGATCCGGTCGGCGATCTCGGCCGCGACCCCGAGATTGTGGGTGATGAAGATCACCGCCATGCCCAGCTCCCGCTGCAGGCGGGCCATCAGCTCCAGGATCTGGGCCTGGATTGTGACGTCGAGGGCGGTGGTCGGTTCGTCCGCAATGAGCAGAGCCGGCCGGCAGGAGAGCGCCATGGCGATCATAACCCGTTGGCGCATGCCGCCGGAGATCTGATGCGGATAGGCATCGAGGCGCTTTTCGGGTTCGGGGATGCCGAGCAGTTCGAACATCTCCAGGGCGTGGGCGCGAGTGGCGGCCGCTGTGGTTTTCTGGTGCAGGCGGATCGCCTCCATCACCTGCTCGCCCACGGTGTAGACCGGGTTGAGGGAGGTCATGGGCTCCTGGAAGACCATCGCGATCTCGTTGCCGCGCAGATCGCGCATCGCCGCTTCGTCCAGCTTTGCGAGATCACGCGGACGCCCATCCCGGCCGAGAAATGTCAGCCGGCCGCCGGCGAGTCTACCCGGCGGACTCGCGATCAGGCGCATGAGGGAAAGCCCGGTCACCGACTTGCCCGATCCGGATTCCCCGACGATCACCAGGGTTTCGCCCTTGGCGATGGTAAAGGAAAGCCCATCCACGGCGCGGAGCTTGCCTTCCTCGGTCGCGAATTCGACTTGGAGGTCCTCGACCTCGAGCAGCGGCTCGCCTGCCATCGGCGCCTCAGGCTCCCCGCCGGCGCGGATCAAAAAAATCGCGCAAGGCGTCGCCGAACAGGTTGAAGCCGATCACCACGGCGAAGATCGCCAGGCCGGGGAAGGTGGCGATCCACCAGGCGGTGAGGAAATAGCTCTGGCCGTCCGCCAGCAGCGCGCCCCAGTCGGGCGAGGGCGGCTGGGCGCCGAGGCCGAGGAAGGAGAGCCCCGCCGTCTCCACCACCACGGTGCCGGACTGGAGCGTGGCCATCACCAGGAGGGGCGTGAAGCTGTTGGGCAGCACGTGGCGGAGCATGATTCGGAGCGGGCTCGCGCCCACGGCGCGCGCGGCCAGCACGTATTCCGTCGTCTTGATCGACAGGACCTGGCCGCGGATCAGGCGGGCATATTGAGGCGTGTAGACGACGCCGATGGCCACGATGGAGTTGATCAGGCTCGGGCCCAGCGCCGCGACGATGATGAGCGCCAGCAGCAGGTAGGGAAAAGCCAGTAGCACGTCGACCACCCGCATGACCAAGGCATCCGTCCTGCCGCCCAGGAACCCCGCCAACAACCCGAGCGCCGCGCCGAACGCAAGCGCGATTCCATCGGCGACGACGATCGCCAGCAGCGCCGTGCGCGAGCCGTAGATGATCCGGCTCAGCACGTCGCGGCCATACTGGTCGGTGCCGAGGACATGCACCGCCGATGGCGCCGTGAGGGCCGCAGACAGATCCTGGTCGAAGGGATCATAGGGCGCGATCAGGGCGGCGAAGGCGGTCAGGAACAGAAAAAGGCAGACGATGGCCGCGCCGGCGCGCGCCGTCGGCCGGCGCAGCAGCGCTGCCAGCGGCGAGCGCCGCCGCTTGGGCGCCATCCCTTGCGCAGCCACGGTCATCGGTAGCGGATCCTGGGGTCCAGATAGGCGTAGGAGATGTCGACCAGCAAATTGACCAGCACGAAGACGAAGGCCGTCAGCAGCGCGCCCGCCTGCACCACAGGATAGTCCCGCGACAGGATCGAGGCGACCATCAGCCGGCCGAGGCCGGGCAGCGCGAAGATCGTCTCGGTCAGCACGGCGCCAGAGAGCAACAGGCCAAGTTGGAGACCGATTACCGTCACTACCGGGATGAGGGCGTTGCGCAGCGTGTGCTTCACGATCACACGCCATTCGGGCAGGCCCTTGGCCCGTGCCGTTCGCACATGGTCGAGGGAACCGGCCGAGAGCATTTCCGAGCGTGTGATTCGGGTCACCAAGGCGAGGGGAATGGTGGCCAAAGTCAGCGCCGGCAGCAGCAGGTAGCGCAAGGCCGTTCCGACTACGGAGATCTTGCCGGTGAAAAGCGCGTCCAGCACCGACATGCCGGTCACCCGCGGCACCGCATCGCCGATGGGGAGCAAGCCGCCGATGGGAAGCCAGCCCAGGATGCCGCCGAAGACCAGGATCAGCATCAGCCCCAGCCAGAAAATCGGCATCGAGATGCCGAATAGC
Source organism: uncultured delta proteobacterium (assembly GCA_963771175.1). GTDB lineage: Bacteria > Myxococcota > Myxococcia > Myxococcales > Myxococcaceae > Archangium. Next base: position 290,689 of record CAVYSY010000021.1, on the reverse strand, counting down.
GACACGGTCATGATCGCGTTATCGAAGGCCGAATGCGGCTTGATGGCCGCGAAGACACCGAGCGGCACGCCGACGAGCGAGGCGATGACAAGCGAGGCCAGCGCGAGCTGGATCGTCACTGGAAAGGCGAGCCAGACCTCCTTGAAGGCCGGGTCGTTGGTGCGCAGCGACCGGCCGAAATCGCCGGTCAGCGCGTCGCCGGCGAAGCGGAAGTACTGGATGAAGACCGGCTGATCGAGGCCTAGCTGATGGCGGAGATCGGCCAGTTGCTGCGCCGTGGCGCGGTCGCCCAGCATCAGGGTCGCGACATCCCCCGGCAGAACATGCATGGTGAAGAAGACGACGAGGCTGACCCCGATGAGGACGAAGACTAGCTGGATCAGACGTCGCGCCAGATATCCTGCCACCGGGTCTCTCGTCCCTTTACCTTGTCAAATCGTAGGAACGCCGGCGCGGACAAGTCAATCGCTCCAAGCCTGCTTGAAGCCCGCGGCCGATTGCGCCTAGGCTGGTTTCCACCGGAGGCTGTCCCCGGGCTCTGCGCCCGGCCGGTCCGTTTCGCTTCCGCCATACCCAGGAGGCCCGCTTGAAGATCAGTGAGATGAATTGGAGCCAGGTCGAATCCTATCTCGCCAAGGACGACCGCGCCGTGTTGCCCACCGGTAGCACCGAGCAGCATGCGCAGCTGAGCCTCTCCGTCGACAGCATCCTGTCGGAGCGGGTCTCGGAAGATGCGGCGGCGCCCATCGGCGTGCCTGTCTTCCCGGCGGTCAGCTATGGCCTCACGCCTTATTTCATGGCCTTTCCCGGCACGGTCACCCTGAAGGTCGAGACCTTCATCAAGGTGATCGGCGACATCCTGGACAGCCTCGCCGCCCATGGCTTCAGGCGGATCGTCATCGTCAACGGCCATGGCGGCAACGCACCTGCCCAGTCGCTGGCCGCCGAATGGATGGCGGCGACGACCCGCCGTCCAGGTGAAGTTCCACAACTGGTACAACGCGCCCAAGACTTGGAAGAAGGTGAAGGAAATCGATCCCGTCGCCTCCCATGCCTCCTGGATGGAGAATTTCCCCTGGACGCGCCTGGCAAACGCGCCGGCGCCGGACGGTGGCAAGCAGCCGATGGAAGTCGAGCGCATCCGTCAGCTTTCGCCCCAGTCGCGTTCGCAGCCTGCTGGGCGACGGCAATTTCGGCGGGCTACTATCAGCGCAAGGACGAGGAGATGATGGCGCTCTGGCAGGTCGCCGTCGATGAAACGCGGGAGGTCATCGAAGCCGGATGGCTGTAGAGCGCGGACCGATCCTGGTCTGGGGCGCCGGCGCCATCGGCGGGACGATCGGCGCCCATCTGGTGCGGGCCGGCGAGGACGTGACCTTCGTCGACCGCGATCGCGATCATGTCGCGGCGATGCAACGAAAGGCCTCGGCATCACCGGCCCGATGGTCGAATTCACCGTCCCGGCGAAGGCGGTCACGGCGGATCAGCTCCAGGGCCGCTTCGCGCGGGTCTTCCTCTGCGTCAAGGCCCAGGATACGGCCGATGCCTCGCGCGCCTTGCTGCCCCACGTAACCGAGGACGGCTACGTCGTCTCGGCCCAGAACGGGCTCAACGAGCTCACCATCGCCGAGATCCTGGGCGAGGTAACGGACCATGGGTTGCTTCGTCAATTTCGGCGCCGACTACATGGAGCCGGGCGTGATCCACTATGCTGGTCGCGGCGCCGTCGTCATCGGCGAGATCGACGGCAAGGAGACGGCGCGCCTCCAGGAGCTGCATCAACTGCTGCGCAAGTTCGAGCGAGCGCGCAGTGCTGACCGACAACATCTGGGGCTATCTCTGGGGCAAGCTCGCCTATGGCGCGATGCTGATCGCGACCGCCCTCACCAACGACTCGATCGCCGACTGCCTCGCCTCCGAGCGCCATCGCCGGCTGTTCATCGCGCTGGCGCGCGAGCCCCTGGCCGTGGCGGCCGCGCGCAAGGTGGTGCCCGAGGCCTTCGACGGTTTCGATCCCGCCGCCTTCCGCCCGGGCATGAGCGAGGCCGCGGCGCTCAGCTCCCTCGACGATCTGGTGGCCTTCAATCGCCGCTCGGCCAAGACCCACAGCGGCATCTGGCGCGATCTCGCCGTGCGCAAGCGGCGCACCGAGACCGAGGTGCAGCTGGGCCCCGTGGTCGAGCTCGGCCGCCAGCACGGCGTGCCGACGCCGCTGACCGCCCGGCTCATCGAGCTGATCCGCGATATCGAGACTGGACGCCGGGCCCAGGGCTGGGAGGCCCTGGATCTCCTAGGCGAGGCCGTGCCGGCATGACGGATCGCAAGCAAGGACCGCGATCATGAACTTCGACTTCAGCGGCCGGACCGCGCTGGTCACCGGCGCCGCCCATGGTTTCGGTCGCGCCATCGCGCAAGCCTTCGCCAAGCGCGGGCGCCGCCGTGTGGGGATGCGATCTCCTGGAGAGCGAGCTTGCCGAGACCAAGGCCCTTTGCGGCGAGCGCTGCCAAGTCCGCCGGCTCGACGTGACCGACCAGGAGGCGGTGAAGCGCCTCGTCGCCGAGGCGGAAGGCGCGCGCGGGCGGATCGACATCCTGGTGAACGATGCCGGCGGCGTGCTCGGCCAGACCCATAGGCCGATCGAAACCGTGCCGGCCAGGGACTGGCAGGCGATCTTCGACGTCAACGTGACCGGCGCCTTCTATTGCAGCCAGGCGGTGGCGCCGGGGATGAAGTCGGCGCGCTTCGGGCGGATCGTCAACATCTCCAGCGGCGCGGGCCTGCGGCATCAGCCTGACCGGCATCCAGGCCTACGCAGCTGCCAAGGCGGCGCAGATCGGCCTCACCCGCCAGCTCGCCCACGAGCTCGGGCCCTGGAACATCACCGTCAACAATGTGGCGCCGGGCTTCGTACGCTCCAACCCCACCACGGAGCGGCAGTGGGAATCCTATGGGGCGGAAGGCCAGCAGAAGCTCGTGGATTCGCTCGATCTGAAACGGCTCGGCAGCGCCGACGACATCGCCGCGGCCGTGTTGTTTTTTGCGTCCGACCTAGCCGGCTGGATCACCGGCCAGATCCTCAGCGTCGACGGCGGGAGGTCCTAGAATGCAGTCTCTCGACTACATCCGCGAGAACCGCGAGCGCATCCTGGGCGAGCTCATCGAGTTCGCCAGCATTCCCAGCGTCAGCACCGACCCGTCCTATGCCGAGGGCATGGCGCGGGGTTCGGCCTGGGTCGCCGAGCGGATGCGCAAGGCCGGGCTGGAGAATGTCAGGATCAATCCGACCAGCGGCCATTCGATCGTGACCAGCACCTGGACCGGCGCAGCAGGGGCCCCGACGATCCTGATCTACGGCCACTACGACGTGCAGCCGCCCGATCCGCTGGAGCGCTGGAAGAGCCCGCCCTTCAAGCCGGACGGTGCGCGACGGCCGGCTCTATGCCCGCGGCGTCTCCGACGACAAGGGGCCGATGCTGATCCCGCTCAAGGTCGCCGAGGCCTACATGGCGACGGCGGGACGCCTGCCGGTCAACGTCAAGTTCGTGATCGAGGGCGAGGAGGAGATGCGGCAGCGCCCATCTCGAGGAATTCGTCGCCGCCCATGCAGAGGAGTTGAAGGCCGATTTCGTGCTCTCGGCCGACGGCGCCATGTGGCGCGCCGAACGAACCCTCGATCACGGTCGCGAGCCGCGGCATCGCGACCCTGGAGTTCTCGGTCTTCGGCGCGGTCAAGGACCTGCATTCCGGGCCGCCATGGCGGCAGCGCGTCGCCAACCCGCTCCAGGCCATTTCGCGGCTCGCGACCTCGCTGCACGACGCCGAGGGCCGCGTGGCGGTGAAAGGCTTCTACGACCGGGTCCGTCCGCCCTCGAACAGCGCACGCGCCATGATCGCCAACCTGCCCTTTGACGAGCGGGCCTATTTCGACAGGCATCGGCGCCGAGCCGGGCTGGGGCGAGGCGGGCTATAGCCTGCTCGAGCGGCAATGGTTGCGTCCGACCTTGGAGTTCAACGGCCTGTGGGGCGGCTATCAGGGCCCCGGGACCAAGACCGTCATCCCGGGCGAGGCCCATGCCAAGATCAGCTGCCGCCTCGTGCCCGACCAGGAGCCGGAGGAGATCGTGGCGCTCGTGGCCGAGCACCTGAAGCGCCATTGCCCGCCCGGCCTGCGCCTGGAGGTCAAGGCGGGCCACGGCTCGAAGGCCTATGCGATTTCCGACGAGCATCCGGGCCTGGCGCTGGCCGAAGAAGTACTGGAGGAGGTCTATGGCCAGCGCGCGCTCAGGGTGCGGATGGGCGCTACGGTGCCCATCGGCCTCATCTTCCGCAACGCCATCGCCGCCGAGACGGTGTTCTTCTCCTTCTCGACCGCCGACGAGGACTATCATGCCCCCAACGAGTTCTTCCGCCTGCAGCGCCTCGACGACGGGCTCAAGGCCTGGAACCGCTACTGGCAGCTCCTCGGCGAGCGGGGAACGAAGGGGCTCAGCGCCGGCCGCGCCGCTTAGCCGGCCGCTTTGCGCCGCCGGCGCGCTTCAGCCATTCCTCGACCGCGTCTTCCATGGCAAGGAACACCGCGTCCATCTCCAGGCGTTTGGTGATCAGCTCGTCCAGGATCGGCATGGACCTCCTATCCCCCCGCGGCCGGAGGAACGGGACTCCGACGAAAGGACGATGGGGTAAAGCCTGAAGCTTCGATCATCTCGACATTGAATGAAAAAATTTCGGTCGCGGCTCCTATCACCCCGCCGGCCGAAGGAACGGGACTCCGGCGAAAGGACGATGGGGGTTAACGCCCTGCCCTGAAGATCGAAAGAAAAAATTTCGGTCGCGGCTCCTATCACCCCGCGCCGCGAGGAAACGGGACTCCGGCTGAGGACGATGGGGTATCGAGTTAACGGGATCGGCATCGAAAAATTATCACTGCAGGTCCTCTACCCCCCGCCGGGCAGGAAACGGGACTCCGGTGAAAGGACGATGGGGGTCGGTTTATCGATCTCGATCTCAAGCATCTCGACATCAGCTTAAAAAATTCGGCTCTCGACCCCCCACCCCCACGATGGGGTGTCGAGTTAACTACATCGGCAATCGAAAAATTATCGCTGCAGGTCCTATACCCCCCTCCTCGTCCTGCCGGCGATGGAACGATGCGTCGCGGCGGGGGTGGTGGGGGTGGTGAGAGCCTGAGACAACAAATTTTGCACCCGGCTTCGACCAAGTTAACCCACCCCCATCGTCCTCGCCTCGATGGAACGATGCGTCGCGGTTGGGCTAGCAGCTTCAAGCGCCGCGCATGTGCTTTGCGAAAGCCTCCTGCCACTTCGGATGCCAGCGAGACAAGGCCGGCCGATTCTCGATGAGGTCGCCGACGGCCCAGGCGATCCGCCTCTCATCCATCGCCCGGGTGGTTTCGTTGTCGGGACAGAGGAGATAGAAGTCGCCGGCGGCGATATGATCGAACATGAAGTCGATCACTTGCTCGGGCGACCACGCGCCGGGCGGCTTTTGGGTTGCCCGTGTCAAACCGGTGAAGGTGAAGCCGGGTATGAGAAGATGCGCAGTCACGCGGCCTTTGGTCTGCTGCCGTAACGTGTGGGCAAGCCCTTCGGTCAGAGCCTTCACCGCGGCCTTGCTGACGTTATAGGCCGTGTCGCCGGGCGGCTGCGTAATGCCCTGCTTCGATCCGGTATTGACGACAATGCCCGGCCGGTCGCTCGCTACCATTGCCGGCACGAAGGCCTGGACGCCATGGAGCACCCCGAACAGATTGACGTCCAGCACCCGGGTCCAGCCATCCGGATTCGACAATGCATCACCGCCGCCGCCGATGCCGGCATTGTTCATCAAAATCGAAACGGGGCCGAACCGATCGGCGACTTCCGTCGCCAGGCGATGCATTGCTGCCGGGTCAGCGACGTCGACCACAAACGGTGTCGCATTGCTGCCAATCTCCTTCGCTGCAGCGACGAGGGCTGCTTCGCTGCGATCGACCATGCAGACGATAAGACCCATGCCCGCCAGCCGCCGTGCCGCCGCCAAGCCGATGCCGCTCGCGGCACCGGTGACGACGGCTATATTTCCCTCGGAGAACGCGCTCATCGGCTCGGATATGCGTTGGCGATCATCATCCCAGATGGATCCACACCGATTTCGTCTGAGTGTGCTGGCTCATTGCCTCAAGGCACTTGTCGCGCCCGGAGCCACTCTGCTTATAGCCGCCCCAGGGCTGGGTCATGTCGCCATGGTCGAAGCAATTGATCCAGACAATGCCGGCCTCGAGATCGCGCCCGGCGCGGATCGCGGTATCGAGGTCCTTGGTCCAGATGCTTGCAGCGAGGCCATAGATCGAGTCATTGGCCTTGGTGATGGCATCGTCGATATCGCTGAAGGTGAGGACAGCGCCGACCGGGCCGAAGATTTCCTCCTGGGCAATCTTCATGTTGTTGTCGACATTGGTGAACAGCGTCGGCTCGACATAGCAGCCTTTTTCGAGACCTGTCGGCACGCCGCCGCCTTTGACCAGCTTGGCGCCTTCCTTCTTGCCGGCCTCGATATAGCCGAGCACGCGATCCTGCTGGCTGCGGGTGACCAGCGGGCCCATCGTCGTTGCCGGATCAAGCGGGTCGCCAGGCTGGAACAGCTTGGCGCTCTTCTTCAGGAAGAGATCGACGAAGGAGTCGTGGATCTTCTTCTGCACCATGATGCGCGAGCCGGCATTGCAGACCTCACCCTGATTGCCATAGATGCCGTTGATCGCATATTGCGCCGCGGTTTCGAGATCGGGCGCGTCGCTCATGACGATCTGCGGGGTCTTGCCGCCGCATTCGGTGGTCACCCGCTTCATGTTCGACTCACCGGCATAGATCAGCATCAGCTTGCCGACCTCGACCGAGCCGGTGAAGCCGATCTTGTCGACGTCCATATGCAGCGCCAGCGCCTTGCCGACCTCCTCGCCGAGGCCTTGCACGACATTGAACACGCCGGCCGGACCACCCGCCTCCATGAACAGCTTGGCCATCAGATTGGCCGACAGCGGCGATTGCTCGGCCGGCTTCAGCACGACCGTGTTTCCGGCGGCAAGAGCCGGCGCGACTTTCCACGCCGCCATCATCAAGGGATAGTTCCACGGGACGATGCAGCCCACGACGCCCAGCGGCTGGCGCAGGATCATCTGGAATTCGCTATTGGCCGTGTTGGTGACGTCGCCGCTGATCTTGTCGATTGTCTCGGCGAAGAACTGGAAGGTGAGGGCGGAACCGGGAACGTCGGAATTCAGCATGTCCGAGACCGGCTTGCCCATATTCAGCACGTCGAGCAGAGCAAACTGCAAGGCATTGGCCTTGATGAGCTCGGCGAAGCGGTACAGCACGTCCATCCGATCACGCGGCGCCATGCGCGACCACACACCGCTGCGAAAAGCCTTACGTGCGGCCTTTACCGCGGCGTCGACATCATCGGCATTGCTCCGTGCCACCTCGCAAAAGGTCTGGCCGGTTGCCGGGTTGACGCATTCGAATTTCCGGCCGGATTTGGCGGCGACGAATTTGCCATCGATGAAATTGCGGGTTTCGTATTTCAGCTTGTCGGCATACTCGTGAAAATCCCGCTTCTTCAAGCTCTTGGCCTGTTCGAGGTTCATGGCGGCTGCCCTTCTTCGATGAACTGACGTCATTGCACGACGAGCGGCAAAAGTGCCGTTCGCCAATCTCGCTGCTGGAAGCAATCAGAGTTTTACGGTCACGGCCTCGTGATCCGGGTAGTTTCTCAACACTTCACCGCCCATTTCGCGGCCCCACCCGGATTGCTTGTAACCGCCGAATGGGAGAGAAGCGTCGAACACGTTGTGACAGTTCACCCATACTGCACCCGAACGGATCATCCCGGCAAGCTTGTGCGCCTTACTGATGTCTTTGGTCCAGACGCTCGATGCCAAGCCATAGCTGGTTGAGGCGGATCGACTGGACCATAGCTATCAGTGCCCTCGCGGGCGCTCGCAGACACACCGCTGTCACCCTGGCCACGCGCTGTGTCAATTGATCTTCGTGGGGTAGCGAATCACACGAATGCGTTCCGTGCCTGACTCGGCAATCCACGTCTCGCCCTTGCGGCCGAGCATTTGGCGCACATTGGAATTAGGGCGATCGCTGGGAAAGCTCTCGAATTTCTCGGTCTCGGGATCGAACCGTAAGATGGCATTAGCAGCCCAGTCGGCGAGCCAGACCTTATCGTCGGGATCGACCCACACGGCGTAGGTGCGCGGCTTCTCGCCGGGCAACTTCCATTGCTTCCAGCTCTTGGCCACCGGATCGTAGACGCTGACGTTTCCCGAGTTCCACTCACTGATCCACAGCCGTCCTTTGGAATCAGACCAGACGCGGCGTGCGCCCTGGTCCTTAGTCGGTGGTTCATAGACCGTCGGGGCGCCGGTCTCGAGATCGACATTGGCGAGATAGCTACCGGCAAGCGACACGAACCAAATATCACCGCTGGGGGTACCGGTGATTCCGTACGGCCCTCGACCCCTGGGCGCGTCCCACACCTTCATGTCACCCGACTTGGGATCGAGGCGGCCGTAGATCCCGTTCTGTCCGGTGAACCAGATGCGGCCCTTGCCATCGAAGGCAGCGGTGTTGAGATTGGTGTAGGGCATGCTCTCGGGTGGCAGCGGCCAGACCTTGACCTCTTTCGTGGCGGGGTCCACGCGCACGACAGCGTTTTGTCCACCATCGGTGAACCACGGCGCTCCGTCCGGCCCGATGATGACACCATGGGGCGCGGAATTCTTACCGAGCGGAATGCGTTCGACTTGACCGCTGGCGGGATCAAGGCGACCGGCAATGCCGAGTTTCTGTCCGGCGTACCAGACCTCGCCGCCTGGGCCGACAGCGACGTCATGCGGAAAGTCGCCCTTTGGCACGTCGTAGTATTTCGACTCTTGGGAATTGGCTAAAGTCGGAATCAAGGACAACAGGGCGGCGAGCACGTACAGAACAGGACGCATAAGAGCCTCCAGCGGTCAGAAGTGGGCAAGCGCTGTTGAGACGTCCTGATCATAGCACCGGTCGAAGCTAGTGTGCAGGAAGGGTGGCGAACCTCGCCACGACGGATCTGGCAACCCTCACGGGCACTGCCGGCGTATAACTGCAGAAGACTGACCATCCCTGTGTGGCGTCGACCTTAAAACCCTCTTGTTGCGCTCCGCGCCGCTGCCAGGGGGCGGGTATCGTCCTTTGACCGATGGAACGATCCGCCCCGGTGGGGGGAAAGGTCCTAGAGCCAAAATTTCGGGGCTCGCCTTTCGGCCGGCCGGAAAACCCGCTAGACTTTCGACCACTACCAGCCATGGAGTTTCACATGTCCGAGCCGACCACTTCGACGGACCCCGTGCCTCCCGTCACCGAAGACGAAGCGATCCGACAACGGGTTAAAGGGCTGACGAGCCAGGTTCTGCAGCAGGGCCGGCTCGACCCCGAGGCCGTCAGAGACGTTGTCCGCACAGTGATCGGTCGAACGCCAGACAAAACGGGCGTCAGGGGCGCGGACGCCGAAGAACTGCTCGCCGATGCCGCGAGAGAGCTTGATGATGCACTCATGAAATCGGCCAGCGCGACGCACAACGCTCTCCAACAGCTCGCGTCGCGGGGAAAGGACTTCACTGACAACGACCTCAAGGAAGCGCTCGTCTGTCTGAGGAAGTTGGAGGAGGACTGCGAGGCTGCCGCGAAACGCATCACCGAGGCGATGAGTGGCAGCAACCTGCGCCGCGAAATGACAGAGCTTGCGGTTCACGCCCAAAACATCGGCGTGGAAGCGAGTGCCCGTGTCGCAAACGTGGTGGGGGAGTTTGCCAGCGGCATGCGTGCCACTCCGGGATTGGTGACGATGCGCGGTGCAGGCGTCCGCATGGCGTTGCTTGCCAGCGGCGTGCTGGCCGGCGTCGCGGACGCACTGCGCGATCAATCCGAGGCGAAGAAAGGCGAATAGATTAACCAATGGTCTCTGGGTGGTTCAGTACAGCCCGCGAGCTGCCCCGCCTGCGTGAGATCAGCGCGGTTTTCGTGCGGCATGGGCTCGGCGACCTCGTGCGTCGGGCCGGCATCGTTTCGCTGCTCGAGCGCGCCGGACAAGTCCTACAGTGGGGGGAAGCCAGCGAAATCGCACATCTCGAGCCGCCGCAGCGTGCGAGGCTGGCATTCGAGATGCTCGGGCCGACCTTCCTGAAACTCGGCCAGATACTCTCGGCGAGAGAGGATCTTCTGCCACCGGCGTGGACCACTGAACTCGCCCGGCTGCACAACCAAGTGGCACCGGTGCCGTTCGACGATCTGTTGCCCCAGGTCGAACAGGCGCTCGGCCGCTCTCCGTTAGACGTGTTTTGCAATCTTGAACGCGAACCCTACGCCGCCGCCTCAATCGCGCAGGTACACCGGGCCAAACTCGCCAATGGCGCGCCGGTGATTCTCAAGATTCGCCGCCCCGGAATTGAGGCAAAGATCGACGCTGATCTGAGAATCCTCGAGCACCTTGCCCAACTTGTCGAGCACGAGATACCCGAGGTGCGTCGCTACCGGCCCGTGCAGGTCGTAGGCCAACTGCGCGCCTCGCTCGAGCGCGAGCTTGATCTCGCGGTGGAGGCACGCAACACGGACCGCTTCGCGCGCAACTTTGCCGACGATCTCAATATCCTCGTCCCACGCGTCTACTGGGAGTGGACGAGCAGCGTGATGAATGTCCAGGAGCACATCGAGGGCATCCGCGGCAACGACTTGGCAGCCATTGACAATGCGGGCCTCGACCGAAAGGTGCTTGCCGCGCGCGGTGCGGATGCCGTGCTCAAGATGATCCTGGTGGACGGCTTCTTCCACGCCGATCCGCACCCCGGCAACGTGATATATCTGCCCGGCAACCGCCTCGCGCTGATCGACTTCGGCATGGTGGGTCGGCTCGCCCCGGTACGCCGTAGGCAGATCGTCGATCTGCTGGCCGGGCTCGCGCGCCACGATGAGGAGATGATGCTGGAGGTGCTGCTCGACTGGCGCGGCGATGATGTCGTGGACGAGGTCCGGCTCGCCACCGATCTCGGCGAATTCGCGTTCGACTATGCCGACATGCAGTTGAAGGATCTAAAGATCGGGGTGCTGTTACGCAGAGTAGCGGCGATCCTGCGCGAGCACTCGATCGTGCTGCCGGTCGACCTCACCCTCCTCTTTAAGGCGCTCATTAGCGTCGAGGGGCTCGGCCGCCAGTACGACCCAGAGTTCCGTTTGATCGAACGTGCTAAACCGTTTCTCGACCGCGCCATGCTTGAGCGCTATCAGCCGGCAGAGGCGGCGCGGCGCGCACAAACGACGCTCAGCGACCTCTTTGGCTTAGTCACGTCAATGCCGCGCGACCTTGCGCGGTTGGTCAAAGACGCGCGGCACGGTCGCATGCGGGTCGATCTCGACCTCAAGCGCCTCGACAGCTTCGGCCATCGCCTCCACAGCGCGATGAATCGGGCGACCGTCGGCATCATGACGGCATCGCTCGTGGTCGGCTCCTCCATCGTGATGACTGTAGCGGGAGGGCCGACCCTGTTTGGCGTGCCGCTGCTCACCTTTTTCGGGCTGCTCGGTTACCTGATCGCCTTCGTGAACAGCCTGTGGATCATTGTTTCGATCTGGCGCTCCGGCCGACACTAAAGAGGTAAGCGTGCACCAGCCCAGATTTCGGCATTATCGTCCAGGCGAACCCCACGGAGTTACACCGACTGGTCGCCTTAGGCTCCTGATTTTCGAACTCATTCTAGCCCGTCTGTCGTGCCGGTTGGAGTAGCGCGATTACTCCCGTGACGCGGAAAAGGCTTTGAATATAACCAGCGAGCTGCCCTAGCCGAAACCATGCAGAGAGCGACGCATTGATCTACGACCTAATCATCATTGGGGGCGGGCCCGCGGGTGCTGTAACCGCCCTCTATGCTGCACGCCATGGCCTAACGACTCTACTCCTCGACAAGTGCCAGTTTCCGCGTGACAAGATTTGCGGCGACGCGATTTGGGGCAAAGCCGTTACCATTTTGCGAGACTTGCAGCTCGAAGATGCGGTTGGCAATCTCCCGGGCACTCGTATTCGTAAGGTCGTATTTGGCAACACGAAACACGTCGAAGCCGAGGTGGATCTCGACCGCGCACGCAAACGAGATATCTCGATCGGATATGTCATACGCCGAAGCATCTTCGATGCCTTTCTATTTGATCGCGCACGTGCCGCCGCGGCGACGTGCCTTGAAGGGTTTTCCGTTCAAGACCTCGTTTGGGAAGGCGGTAGGGTCTGTGGCGTTGTCGGTTGCAACAAGTCTTCCGGACTAGTGCGTCAATTTCGAGGTCGCGTTGTGGTCGGCGCGGACGGTTATCGTTCGATCGTAGCGCGTAAAGTCGGTAGCTACGCTATTGATCCGGCGCATTGGCTCGTCGCTATTCGCTGCTATCAGCGCAATGTCGCAGAACTCTCGGATAGAATTGAGCTGCATTACCTGTCGGCCGTGACGCCGGGGTATTTCTGGATTTTCCCAGCGGATGAAGGGCTCGCCAACGTCGGCATTGCAATGCTTGCGTCAGTGATGAAAAGGAGGCGAGTACATTTGGTCAAAGCATTGCAAGCCACTGTGCATGATTCCCATTTTGCACCGCGCTTCGCCTACGCCGCGCCAATTGAGAAGGCGATCGGGTGGCATCTGCCGGTCGGAAGTACTCATCGGGCATGCTGCGGCCCAGGATACCTCCTGGTCGGAGATGCAGCCGGATTGATCGACCCTTTCACCGGCGAGGGTATAGCAAATGCAATGTATTCGGGGCGCGTAGCCGCCACTGTCGCAGCCGCCGCGATAAAGTCGGGCGACGTCGGTGGAGCGAGTATCTGCAGATATGATCGGGAACTCTGGGATGGGCTTGGGGACGAGTTGAGGATCAGCACCCAACTCCAGTGGATCGCCGGTTGTGAGCCATTGTTGAACTTCACCATCCGCAAGGCGGCGCGCAGCCAAGAGGTAAAGGATACGCTATGCGCAATAATCGCCGGGGAAGTATCGCGCAAACAGATGACAAGCTTGCTTTTTTATCTAAAACTCATCGTCAAGTAGCCGCGGATGGTGAGGGAACTAGGGAACTGAGTAGGCCATTGGGCCTGCAGGTGCCTAGGTAAATCTCCTGGCCGCTCCAGCTTTGAGTGACACGGCGGCATCCACTCGAATTTGCCTCGATGGGCCCGGCTGGCGAGGTTGTGGCCGTTTTCACATACTTGCAGGGCAAGACGCGAAGGGGCGCATCAGCAAAGAATCGCGACCCCGTCAATACCGAGAGCGATGATCCGATTCCGCTCAAGCGGAAAATTTTGCAATCCGAGGGGAGAACCCGGGTTGGCTGAACGCTTGATGCCAGGTCTGGAACGGCGGTTGCGCGCGGAGATTTGAAGGCCAAGCGTATGCTGCGACACGCGAGTGTGAAACAGCTCATTACCGATTAGGTCGCGTTTGCAATACCAGTCAATTCGATCAAGCATCGACGCCCCTGACGCGCGAGAGCGAGCGCGTTTTCAGGGTTGTAAGAGTGCCTTAGGGCCTGGTCCTAGTACGGGCAGGCCGGATCCGCGGCCGCTCCAGGGGCCTTCCCGCCGGAGGCTGGTGCTAGCGGTTGCCACGGTGAACGACACCTATACGGCTCCTTCAGCAAGCATCTATGGCAACCCTGTTACGACCCGCCTCATCGAGGGGCGGGGACCGAGGTGTTATCCTCCATCCACCCTACGAAGGGCGGCACCTCGATCCTTGCGACGAGGGTAGCTGCAATCTCGTCCCAGACCTTTTGCCGACCATCGGAGAGGGGCTACTACGGCCAGGGCCGGACGAAAAGGGCGCCCGTCGGGGAACAGGCGCCCTTGCGCACGCTTGCGCCGGGAGGGGAATCCGGCGCTGTGCCGACGGCCATGGCCATTCGAGCGGGGATGTGCCATTCGGCAGGGACAGTATTTTGGCAGCCTGCCTCGAGGTGTGGGTGTGCCAAGTCGCCGCAACTGCTGAAATGTTACGTGTGCGCCAAGTCGCTGACCTTACCGATTGGAAGGGTCTGAACCGGTCTCGTGGCAGGGAATCTCCCGGGTGCTTTGATAGTCCATCGGCAGCGGTTGGTTCGCGATTGCTTCGGAGAGCTGGAGTTTGCCGGTCCGGCGATCCGGCGGCCGCCATCACATGCCAGTGCCGAATGGGCCGACAAGTTCGCGGCTATGTCAAATCGAGAAGCCGGTTTTAAAGGGGCTGAGGCGAGCCAATGAGACGCTGTGGCTGAAGCCGGAGATCGGGATCAGGGCTCAGCACCTCAAGGCCAAAGGCACGCCTAAGCATGCGACAGTCAAGGCGCCGCTGGGGCAGATCAGAAGTGCAGTGCTCCCGGATGCCGGACCACCACGATGCGCGGCTCCTCTGGCGGGTGCGGCCCGAGCTGGCCCCAGTGAGGACTGCAGCTCGTCGATAAGGTCGATAACATGCCCCGGCCCGTCGGGCCTTACTGGGAATAGGCCAAGCGCCCCGAGACCCCAGAGAAACGCCTTGCCGGAGAGCGCGGCCGAGGCACCGAGTGCTAGGGCGCGCGCCACGTCCACTCCGCTGCGGATGCCGTTTCCCGCTTTGCGGTGTTGGGGCCAAGTCACAAGGAGAGTCCGGCACGTAGTTAGATCATCGCCCTTCCCATCAGGCGTTCTTGCGTGAGAGATGACGATGTGCTCTCGGTTGGGCTAACTCTGATTAGCGGGTCGAGGAAAGGCGATGGATGGCCAAGGTGGCCCGACCATATGTCAGGGTCCTGCCGACTTTTCAGAGCGGGATTGCTACTCGCGAGTTCTTCGAGATGAAGCTAGTCGCAGGTGTGTTTAGCGGCCGCTCCTCAGCATAAGCAACTGCTATCAGACAAAATGCCAAACCCGATACAATCAGAAACATCGCTATCAACTCAAAGAAGAACCGGGCATAGCTACCTGATTCGGTAATTTGGCGAAGGTGCATAACGGTTTTCTCACTCAACTAGGCTCCATGGCCATGCCGAAGAGCCGACTCCTACTTCCGATAGGGCGGTTATGCTCTACACGCTTACGCACAGAAACTCAGGTAGCATTCCCAGTCACGCGATATCCCTGGCCGAATTAACTGCAGAAAGACCGCTGTAAGTGGCTTGTCACCTACATTGGTACTGCCTCGGCTTACCGGGTTCTTAAATCGCGTTCGAGCCGATTGATGAGAGTTGCCTTCAACAATGGCCGTGAAATGGCCAGTCTCGGGAGTCGGGAGAATAGGCCATGAACTGTGTCTTTCCTGCACAGTGGCCAAGCGTTGGGTCACATCTGAGGCTGAGACTCTTCCGGATACGCGCCTTCCCTTTGCGTCACGCTTCCGTCGCCTCCGATTTGATTGCGGAGATGAGCGTGTCTGCGACAAATCGAATCTCGTCGACGGTTGCGGTGAGCGGCGGATTGATGCGGATCAGATTGTCAGTGTGAAGGACAAGGAGCCCGGCCTCAAAGCACCGGTCGGCCACGCGACGGGCAAGCGTCGCACCGTCGCCCGACGCGGCATCCGCGAACTCCACGCCCCACATATGGCCAAGTCCACGAACGTCACGAACCTTGGGTAGGCCGTCTAGCGAGGAGAGCTTCGAGAGATGCTCTTCGGAATTTTGCCGCACTCGACCGACAAGATCATCGCGTTCCGTGATCTCGATGACCTTAAGCGCAATGTCGCATCCAACCGGGTGACCGGCCATGGTGATGATTTTGCTGATAGCATTTCCAGGCGCAAGGAATGTCTCGTAGATCTCATTTGACACCGCTGCGGCGGAGAGCGGGAAATAAGCTGAGGTGATACCTTTTCCCATCGTGACGATGTCCGGCCGAACGCCGTCGGCCCACTGGAAGGCAAACCACCTCCCGCTCCGCCCGAATCCGGTGATGACTTCGTCGACGATCAGCAGAAATCTGTTTTTTCGGCAGAGGTCGAAGACCGCCTCAAGAAAGCCACGCGGAGGAACAATGACGCCACCTGCGAAGGCGACTGGTTCGACGATAATGGCAGCGATGGTGTGTGCCCCAAGCGTTTCGATCTGGCTCTCAAAGCCTGCTCGAAGGCAAGCTAAGTCTCGCGATCTCCCGTGGATTGGATCGCGCGCACCGACCACATGTCGAAATTCCAGGCTGCGGTCCGTGTGAGGCGACTGCAGAATGTTGGGGCCGCTTGCGAAGCCCGCCGTGCCGGTTGACCCGTGATAGCTCCGATCCAGAGCGATGATGTTTCTCTTCCTGGGCTCTCCAACGTGGAGCCAGTAGCGGCGAGCGATTTCGATTGCCAATTCGTTCGCTCCTCCGCCTGTGGTGGCATAGCGCAGCCGATAATCGCCGCCAAGCCGATCGCTTAATCCCGCGGATAGGGCGGCAACCGACTGGCAGCGGTGCTCTGGTGAACAATAGGCGAGCCTTCGATAGCTCTGCGCAGCGACCTCGATAAGCTCTTCGTTGGCATAGCCGAGATTCACACAACTATGGCCCGATGCCGCATCAAGCAACCTCCTACGTGACTTGTCTGTGATCCAGCTGCCCTCCCCGGAAACGATAAAGATGTCCCGGTGATCTGGATGATGGCTCTCATCGTCCCAGCAGGCTACTCGTCTCTCATCCTGCGCCGCACGATCCACCATTTTTGTCCTTCAATGTTTGAATTGATTCTCAGGCTAACATCATCGCGGCCGAGGTAGGGCCATTTCCGGCACCGGAGCAAGAGAGCACGGAGGCTTGGCCAACTGATCTCGCGCTCGGGATAAACCCCAAGCCAAGCGATGATCAGGTGAAGCACTGACACAAATGCCGTTGCCAGCGGCGTCGCGCTCCTCACCATCGGTCACAAGACTTGGGCCGAGTATGGTGGTCGCCTGAACCTCGCAATGGGCCGCAGTTTGTCGGCGACATCTCCCTCGCCGAGGTATCCGATATAGGCGACAAGGACACAGCTCTGCACTTTCGTGCGGCGCCGAGCCTGGCGCTCTGAAGAAAGGGATCGGCAACTCGACACTTTTATGGCGCCGATCTCCTCAGCAGTTTGTTCCGTTCCTTTTTGGGGATGAGCTGATACGCGCGTCAGATTACCACCCCGCGGTTGCGTGAATTCAAGCAACTAGCGACTTTTAATCTTTTACTGCAGGGGATAACATTGCCTCGGATGGCATAGGAGGCGGACTATGACTGACGAAAGTTTCAATGAAAAACTCGTAGGTGAGATGTTTATTGCTTACGTGAGTAATAATAGCGTCGAGCCTTCGCAAATTGCGGATGTCGTGCGCGCTATCAGTCGCGCACTTTCTAAGGACAACCATGAAGAATTCGGAGCGAGGCAGGACCCCGCTGTGCCTATCGATGAGTCGATCACGCCAGATTACTTGACCTGCTTGGAGGATGGGAAACAGTTCAAGTCACTGAAGAGGCACCTCGGCATGCATGGAATGACCCCAGATGAGTATCGAACCAGATGGGGTCTCGCTGACGACTATCCGATGGTGGCTCCGAGATATTCCAAGGCGAGATCAAGGCTGGCAAAGAAGATCGGTCTTGGGCTTAAGCGGTCGGCCGCCTAAACGGCCAAATCGTTCCGGGACCAGTTGGGTCTACTCCGCGACCCCAAAAAGCGGGCGCAGGCGCGCGTCATGGGTCTATGTCGTTCGCGGCGCTGGATTGGGTCCGATTACCCTCTCTGTTCCGAGGCTCTTCCAGAGACAGGTGTCTGGAGATGGATCGCAAGTACACTGTCCGGGCATCTCGGGAGAGACTAAAGTCAGGACCCATTAACGCCGGCAGCGTGTCGCGATCGAAAAAACCCCCGAGAGGCGGGACCTCCAGGGAGCCTTTAATCCCCTCACGCGTCGCCGTTGCACGCCCTAAACACTTGGCTGGCTGATCGTGGCCCGTCGTTGCTCAAACACGCCAAAGACTTGCTATCCGAGCCGCTTCTGCCAGGCAGGGAGCGGGTCAGCTCATTCGTTAAGTAGGGTGCCCGGTCGGGGAACCGAAAACCCTCGGCCTCAACCGCCTGCGCCAGCAGTGCTTGTGCGCCGTTGCGCAAGACCTCAGTCAGCGGATCGCCAAAAGCTCCTGGTTGCGAAAACGGGAAGATATTTCTCTCGGTCACGCCGTATCGCTCCTTCGGAGGAGAAGTGGAGGCGTCAAGCACCCCACGATACGCCGCCTCACCCCCCTGCATGCCGTCACCAACTTTCGCCCATAACTCCCTAGCGATTATAGTCATGCTTCTGTGGTTTCAGCCTTGTTCGGCACTTCCGCATAATGGTTGCCCGCCTGCTGTGAGGTTGAAGGGGAGGGGATGGGTACATGCAGGGACTGTCCCATTCCCTCAAACCGACCGCATTTGTGGGGAAGCGGGCGGCATCGTTAAAGAAAGCCGCCATCTGTGAACGCCAGCTTAATGAAGCTGGGCAATCCTGGGGAAACTTCATGTCCATCGTCGACGGTTTGCCGCCCGCCCAAAAAGGAGTCGCCCTCTCATCAGATGGCTGAAGGCGAGTTCGACCGGACACGGGCAAGCAAATGGTAAAGGCACGGACCTGGCTACGACAAAGATCAGGGTGCGATAACCGTCGTACTTGATCTCGTGAAGCGGGCAGTGTGAGGGCGCTGTAGGCGATTTCCCATTTCTGCTGAAGCGCTCTTGTTCAAACTGCTGCCACGTCTGGAGCGCTCAATTCCAACATACGGGTCCATCAGCGGGCCTCACTGTAGCCCCACATTCACCAAATCACTGGTCATATTGTCCCAGGCATTTTTAGGGACGGCGTCTTAAAGCGTAAGTGAGGGGTGTATGAGCGAGGTCACTACAGTAATAGACAGATTGCGGCGCGACGTGGAGCAGATCGAAAATAATCATGCTACGACGCACCGCGAACGCGGTTACCAGATCGGCCGCATTGTCACGGCGTTCCAGGGCATTCTCGAGGAATTCACTACCAGCATAAACCAGATCCAGAGGGAACTCGAGGCAGTCTGCGAGACCGCCAAGATGAAGCAGATTCAGCTTTTTACTAGCCTCCTCGACCTGCAGGCCGCAATCGAATATGAGGCGCTGCGGATGTCAACACTGGCCCAAGAGGTGCCAGAAGCCACTGACCAGCCGTTGGCGCGGCTTCGGGACGAGTTGGTGGTCATCGATCGGGCCGAGTTCGCCGACAGCGTGGCGCGGAGGCGCCAAAAGGTCGCTCACAGCGCCTGATGTTGGTCCCACCATCGAGTACTGATTTGTGAGTGTTACCGATGCGTCCGAACCTTTCTCGGCTCGCCTCGATTCCATCCTGTCGATCAGATGGAGCTGCCCGCATCATCTGATCGGCGACAGGGGCCGTGCTGTGTGGAACCAACCTGTTGCATTGGTCCCTGCCTACCTGCGGCCAGAAACCCTTGATGCCAGCTAACCGGTATTCATGCCGGGTCGATTCATTCACCGGTAAGCGAGCCAATACGGTGAGTGATTAGGCGTAAGTAGCGGGGCGGTGATACATTCAAGTCACGCCGCCCGGCGTGCATCTCTTAGGTGCCTTTGGCTCATCGTTCCGCCCGATGATGAACAATCAAAAGCAACGCCGGTGCCGAAATCCGGTCGCGCTGTTGTGGAATATTCGTTGATGCCGGTCATGAGCGATGGGGAGTTCATCTCAGGTGAAGCGCAGAGCGGAACGGGCGGGGCGCTTCTGACTGCAAACGCGTCCGTAGGTGGGGCAGCGTCCAGCGAGGGGCTTGGGCTGCCCCGCCGACCATGCCTGCGTTTGGTGGCGGAATGCTGTGAGCCCACGACTTAACCCGAATGAGCTACTGTGGGCGGGACTGCCGTGGGGAGTATCGGGGAGAAGGGGAAGATGCCAGAGCGAACGAATCTTGGTGAGCCCGACACGACGACTTATGCAGAGGGATACGGGGATACCATCCTTATTACGACCGTCGATAATACCGGGCGCCAATTGGCCCAAGCGGTGGTCGACGCCGATAAGGCCCGGAATCTGGTGAATATCCTCGGCGGTAAACTGAACGTCGCCTGACGCTTGTTATAGCCAGTACGTCCGAATATGCAGCAATGGCGGTGGGTCTGGAGCGGTAGGCACAAACCACTCAGCCCTTGCTGTAGTCCGGGATAGTGTCCCACACCTCCGACCCTGGCATCGAGTCTGGCTCAGATCGGATTGGAGGTTTCGCTGTTCCTGTTGCCGCTTTAAAGCAGAGCGCGCTCTAGCGTCCGGTTCGCCGCACCAGGCACGCGACGCCTACCTGGTTCAAGGCAGCGCATTTGCTGTCGGCTTCGGCCCGGTTTGCGGCGCCCAAAAAGACTCGCTGGCGTAGTGCCAAGCCAATGCTGTAATTCCGCGCGGCGATGATCATGGGCGGTGAAGTGCCAAATATACCAGGCAGTCGCTCTTGAAGTGCTCGAAAAATGTTGACTGCCTGGCTGCGCGAGAAACTTTCGGAAACCTGGACGCCCCAGGGTTGGACAGTCGTTGCAGCCGGTATTTCGGAGTCGCGGAAATTTACTCTAACACGTCGCAAACATGACCTGACGAAGTCATTGCTATCGTGCTCGGTTGAAAACGGTGCTGTTGGATGAGTGACACCGAGCCAGTCCGCGACTTGGCGTCCGGTGATGGCAAACACGTAATTTTGCGTCTCAAGTGGCAGGCTGCTCCTGCCGGCAATTACTGCCGCGACTTGCTTCTCGCCGGCATTGTAGGCGGCGGCATCAACGGCCTGGAGGGCATGCGCTACATCTCCTCCACCAGCAGCAACAACGGCACCAGCACCATCATCGTCACGTTCGACCCGGAGAGGAACCTGGACGTGGCCGCGGTGGACGTGCAGAACCGGGTGGCCACCGCCTCGGCCCGGCTGCCCGCCGAGGTGAACGCGCAGGGCATCACCATCAACAAGACGCAGTCGCAGCTCCTCATGTCCTTCGGCCTGTATGACAAGGAGGGGCGCTACGACCCGGGCTTCATCAGCAACTACGCGGACGTCTACATCCGCGACGCGCTGCTGCGCGTGAAGGGCGTGGGCGACGTGCGCATCTTCGGCGAGCGCCGCTTCGCCATGCGGCTGTGGTTGGACCCCACGGCCCTGGCCAGCCGGGGCCTCACGGCGCAGGACGTGGTGGCCGCGCTGCGCGAGCAGAACGTGCAGGTGGCCGCGGGCCAGGTGGGCCAGCCTCCGGCGCCCCAGGGGCAGACGTATCAAATCAACGTGCAGGTGCTCGGCCGGCTGTCCACGCCGGAGCAGTTCGGGGACATCGTCGTGCAGCGCGGCCAGGACGGCTCGCTGGTGCAGGTGAAGGACGTGGGCCGGGTGGAGCTGGGGGCGGAGAACTACAACCAGTTCCTGCGCTTCAACGGCCGCGACGCGGTGGGCCTGGGCATCTTCCAGCTCCCCGGCTCCAACGCGCTGGACGTGCGCGAGGGGGTGGTGGCCGAGCTGGAGCGGCTGAAGGCCAGCTTCCCCCCGGGCCTCGTCCACCAGAGAGCCTTCGACACCACGGCGGCGGTGCAGGAGTCCATCGACGAGGTGCTGCGCACGCTGATGGAAGCCATCGCGCTGGTCATCTTCGTCGTCTTCATCTTCCTGCACGGCTGGCGCAGCATCCTCGTGGTGGCCACGACGCTGCCGGTGTCGCTGGTGGGCACCTTCGGCTTCGTGAGCGCGTTCGGCTTCTCGCTCAACACGCTGACGCTGTTCGGCCTGACACTGGCCACGGGCCTGGTGGTGGACGACGCCATCGTGGTCATCGAGAACGTCGAGCGCCTCATGGCGGACGACAACCTGGAGGCGCACGAGGCGTCGCACCGGAGCATGAAGCAGGTGGGAGGCGCGGTGGTGGCCACGGCGCTGGTGCTCTCCGCGGTGTTCGTCCCGGTGTCCTTCTTCCCGGGCACCACGGGCTCCATCTACCGGCAGTTCGCCCTCACCATCGCCTTCTCCATCAGCCTGTCGGCCCTGGTGGCCCTCACGCTGTCGCCCGCCCTGTGCGCGCGGCTGCTGCGGCCCCATGAGGGCCAGAAGTGGCGCGTCTTCCGCCTGGTGGACCAGGGCATGGACCGCCTGCGCACCGGCTACGCGCGCTTCCTGGACCGGCTGCTGCGGCCGGCCATGCGGTGGGTGGTGCTGGGCGTCTTCGTGGCGTGCCTGGGCCTCACGGCGCTGCTCTACACCGTCACCCCCACCGGCTTCATCCCCGAGGAGGACCAGGGCTACCTCATCGTCGCCATCCAGGGCCCCGAGGGCACGTCGCTGGACTACACGCGGCAGGTGCTGCTGCGGACGGAGGACGTGCTGCGCCAGCAGAAGGAGGTGAAGGACATCTTCACCGTGGGCGGCTTCTCGCTGCTGGGCACCGGCGCCAACTACGGCGTCCTCTTCGTCAACCTCGCCCCCTGGGACGAGCGCGAGGAGCAGGAGCAGAGCGTGGCGGGGCTGGTGAACCGGCTGCGCGGGCCCTTCGCCGCCATCCCCGGAGCGCGGGTGCTGCCCTTCCAGCCGCCCACCATCCGCGGCGTGGGCAGCGTCGGCGGCTTCGAGTTCGTGCTGGAGGACCAGCAGGGCACCCACACGCTGGACGAGCTGGCGGCGGCCACGCAGCAGCTCTCGGCCCAGGCCAACCAGTTACCGGAACTGCGCGGCGTCTTCTCCTCCTATACGGCGAGCACCCCACTGCTCAACGTGTCGGTGGACCGCGAGAAGGCCAAGGCGCTCGGGGTGCCGCTCGACGCGCTCTACTCCACGCTCCAGGTCTACATGGGCAGCCAGTACGTCAACGACTTCACCTTCGCCAACCGCGTCTACCGCGTCTACGTGCAGGCGGCCACGCCCTTCCGCAACGAGCCCCGGGACATCTCCGCCTTCTACGTGCGCTCGGCCCAGGGCGACATGGTGCCGCTGGAGAGCCTGGTGAAGGTGGAGCCCATCACCACCGCGCAGAACATCCAGCACTACAACCTGTTCCGCTCGGCCACCATCAACGGCCAGGGCGCTCCCGGCGTCAGCACGGGACAGGCGCTCCAGGTCATGGAGTCCGTGGCCCGCCAGGGTCTGCCCGCCGGCTTCACCTTCGAATGGACGGGCCTGTCGCTCGAGC
Source organism: uncultured delta proteobacterium (assembly GCA_963771175.1). Lineage (GTDB taxonomy): Bacteria > Myxococcota > Myxococcia > Myxococcales > Myxococcaceae > Archangium. Next base: position 267,506 of record CAVYSY010000021.1, on the reverse strand, counting down.
AGACGCAGGCCGGCGGCATGGTGCTGCTCATCTTCCTGCTGGGCGGCGTCTTCGTCTTCCTGGTGCTGTCGGGGCAGTACGAGAGCTTCGCCCTGCCCTTCGTCATCATGCTGGCGGTGCCGGTGGCCATGCTCGGCGCGCTCGGCTTCCAACTGCTGCGCGGACTGGCCAACGACGTCTTCTGCCAGGTGGGGCTGCTGATGCTGGTGGGCCTGGCCAGCAAGAACGCGGTGCTCATCGTCGAGTTCGCCGAGCAGCTCCGTCGCCAGGGCAAGAGCGTGGTGGACTCGGCCATCCTGGCGGCGGACACGCGGCTGCGGCCCATCCTGATGACGTCCTTCGCCTTCCTCCTGGGCGTGGTGCCGCTGGTGCTGGCCTCGGGAGCGGGCGCCGCCTCGCGCAAGTCACTGGGCACGGCGGTGTTCGGCGGCATGCTCCTGTCCACCTTCGTCAACCTCATCTTCATCCCCGTGCTGTACACGCTGGTGGAGCTGGCGCGAACGAAGCTGCTCAAGCGCCGCGAGCACGGGAAGCCGCCGGAGGGCGGGGGGCAGACGCCGCACCCGGCCTGAAGCACCAGCGGACGAGGAAAAAAACAGCGGCGGGCGACCCCTCTGGCAAAGGGCCGTCCGCCGCTCTCGTCTGGCCGTGAGGAGACGGCCGCTGTCCTCTAAAGCAGGCTCCGTGCCAGAGCTCAACCCCTTGAATTGATGGAAGACCCATCCTCCGACCCGGTGCGTCAACGCTCCACCTCCCATTCCTGGAATGTAAAGCGTCATGACAAAATCGCCGTATTTCGTTGACAGTCCAACAGGTTGTCGCGTCCAACCCACCTGTCCCGGAAACGAACACCTCTGTCCCCATTTCGGACACCTGCCCGGAAAAGCAACGGGCCGCTGGCTCGGAGGGGCTGACCCCCCAGGCCAACGGCCCGAAGTACCTCTCACGTCAGCAGCGAATCAGCGCACCTGGATGGCGTCGGCGATGACGTTGTAGCCCGTCGTGGTCCAGCGGCTGACCTGCACCTTGTTCCAGCCGGCCGGGAAGCTCCACGTGCCGAGCGCGTTCCACTTGCCGCCGTTGAGCTGCTGGTTCACGTTCACCGTGGCCAGCTTGGTGCCGCTCGAGTTCCAGACGATGAAGGGCGCGGTCGCCGAGCGGTTGGTGCCCGCGGTCCACCAGGCGTCGATCGTCTTGGTGGCCGCCGCCGGCAGGTAGAACCAGAACGTCGCCGGGTCCGACACCGCCTGGGTGCTGGCGTAGTAGTAGCCCGAGCCGTAGTAGCCCGCCGTGGACGACGAGGAGATCCAGTTCGCCGACACCTCGATGTAGCCCTTGGTGGTGTCGTTGTTGGTGTTGTTGCTGTCGATGACCAAGCCCGCGGTGGTGGTGTCCCCGCAGTAGCTCTTGATCTTGCTGATGTAGGTGGACCACGGCCAGTTGGGACCCGGGTCCGTGCGGGTCGCCGGCTGCAGCCGGCCGTGCGCCACGATGTGGTAGCTGTCGCGCACGATGCCCTGGCCCTGGGTGATGTCGCACGAGAGCTTCGCCGAGGCGTCGATCTGCCCGGCCGGGAAGCTCGTCTGGCTGGCGTAGCCGCCGTGCTCGATGCCCACCGAGAAGTGGTTCACCGACGTGCCGTTGAGGCCGCACATCACGCTGCCGTTGAGGCTGCAGTCGTAGGTGGCGCCCACGTGCCAGCCGCGGTTGGCCTCGAGCACCAGCTGCGAGATCTCCGAGCCGCTCTCGTTCACCACGTAGTGCGCGCTCACACCGGAGGCGGAGTTGGTCAGCCAGCTCCAGCAGCTCGAGTAGCTGCCCTCGCAGGTGTGGATGACGATAATGCGAGACGTCAGTCCCCGCCGGGCGCGAGTTGTAGTTGGGGGACGGACGCCAGATGGACGGCGGCGTAGTCCGCGCTCAAGGCGCGCACGCGGGACGAGGGAGCGAACTTCGCCTCCACCTGCGAGGGCATGAGCGAGACGGCCACATCGCCCGCGGGCGTCTGGGCCACCACGCCCTTGCGCAGCACGTCGTACACCGCGTTGTGGACGTACTGGGCCTGCGCCTCGGTGCTGGAGATGCCGCTGTACTTCGCCGCGGCCGGGGCCCAGGCGCCCAGGTCCGCGCGGTTCACGCCCAGCTCGTTGGCGTACGCGGACAGCAGCGCCGCGGCGGCCCGGATGTTGGCCGCGGGCAGGGTGCGCACCGCACTCCTCGGACACGCCGGCCAGGCGCGCGCCCTCGGTCAGCCGCTCGCCGCGCAGGGCCATCAGGCCGTACGCCGCGGACATGCCCTCGAACTCCTCGGCGCCCTGCACCATCTCGAAGCGCGTCTCCGTGTAGGAGATGGCCTTGAGCAGGTCGGCCGGGACGTTGAACTCGGCGGCGGCCTGCGCGAAGGCGGCATCCAGCTCGTACGGGGTGCGCTCGGCCTCGCGCTGGGCGGGGGTGCGCGAGTCCTCGACGGCGGCGGGGGCGGGGGTGGACGTCGGCTCCTGCGGGCCGCAGGCGGCCAGGGAGAGCGCGGCGGCGGCGGCGGCCACCAGCGGCTTACGGAACGGGTGCATGAGCACTCCTAGGGGGGGGTTGGGGTCAATCAGCGGCCCTTCCCCTCCGCGGGGCGGACCGCGCGGGGCAGGATGCATTTTCTTGGAGAGCAAGGGAAGACCCAGCAATCCGGGAAATAAAGATTTTGCCCCCGATGGCGTCCTGTTCCTAATCGGCCCCAGGAGGGCCGACCGGGGCGAGGGAGGAAGGGGCCTGCGCGGAGAGCCACTCAGAGGTTGAGGCGGTACACGTCCAGGGAGCCGCGTCCCAGGTAGGAGCTGTCCCGCCGCATCCAGGCCATCACCGGAGAGCCCGTGCCCTCCACCCGCAGGAAGACGGGCCAGGGCGACGCATCCTCAAAGGTGGGCTGGCGGAGCATCGCCAGCTGGACCCAGGCGCCTTCCTTCCACCCCCATACCTCCGCCCAGCCAGGATAGCTCCAGGCGAGCAGGGGCTGCCCAGAGGCCCGCAGCACCAGAGCCGAAACGACCAGGTTGGCCTTGCCCATGGGAGTCGGGATGGGCTGGCCCACCGGCTGCCACTCACCACCAGCCCAGCGACGCACCTCGATGGCTCCATCGCGACTCCAGGCCAGCAACGGAGTCCCGTCCGACTCCAGCGCCAGGGAGGGATTATGGACGGAGCCGGTGCTCAACGGCGTCCCGGGCAGGCTCTCCCACCCGGTGGCCACCACCCGGTGGACCGCGATGCGAAACCCGGACGACTCGGTGCGCTCGCTCCATGCCACCACGGGGTCTCCCGAGGCAGTGACCTCCAACGCCAGGCTCCGCTCCAGCAAGGCATTGGTCGAGCGCGCGCTGAAGTCCCATCCCGGCTCGCCGCGCGACTGGACCACCATCACCTCCGCGCGCCCCGGCGTCGTCTTCGACTCCGCCAGCCAGGCGACTCGGGGCAGCCCCGAAGGGGCGACGCGCAGCGCCACGTGCTTGATGATGGGGAACTCGCCCTCGGGATTGGTACCGACACCGCCCAGGAACTTCCACTGCGCTTCTTCCAGGCGATACACGTAGGTCGCGGACCGGCCCCCCTGGGCCAACGTCGCGCCCCAGGCGACCGAGGGACGGCCCTGGGCATCCAGCACGATGTCGTTGGCGGTGAAGGCGCCATTGACGGAGACCTCGAGACCCGAGGGAAGCGAGACCCACTTCGTGCCATCCCATCGGCGTGTAAACACGTAGCCAGGCGACGGGCTCCAGGCGACCACCGGCCGGCCCTCGCCGTCGGGCCGCAAGGCGACCCTGGCGCCGAACGGACGAGATGAGGTGTCGAGGTCCGCCATGGCATCTCCCACCGACAGCAGTACCGGCACCTGCCAGGACCAGCCCGAGTCACGCGCCGGCACCAGGACGTTGCCCACCGCATCCTCCACGCTGCCCACGAGCAGGGCGGAGATGGTGACGGGCGGCAGGTAGGGGCGGGAGGGTCTCGGGAAGAAGAGCGTCCTCCCATCCGGGGACAGGCTGGAGGGCTCGAGGGTCTCCGTCCCCTCCCCGCTCACGCTCACCAGGAGCGAGGCGGTGGCGAGCACGGAGGCCGCGAGAGGCTCCGAGAAGACGAGCGAGATGGGCGCATCCACCGCGACGTCGCTCGTCCCCGGCGCGGGCTGCATCGAGACGATCTGGGGCGGCGTCCGGTCCACCACCACCTTGAGCCCCTTGCTCGAGTAGACCTCGTCCGCGGCGAAGGCACGGGCGATCAGCGTGTGCTCGCCCTCGGGCCAGCTCCGCGTGTCCCAGCGGTAGCTGGCCTCCTCGAGGTTCGCCAGCCAGGCCTCATCCACGAAGAGCGACACCCGCTCTGGCGCGATGCCCTGCACGCGCAGGGCAATGCCCAGCTCGCCTCGGGTGACCATCCCCTCGCTCGGCAGGATGAAGTCGATCTCCGGCTCGTCGCCGGACCCACAGCTCACCGCGAGTGCGGCGCCCAGGACGAACCCCAGGACCCCGAGTTGCTTCGGCAAGAACATGTCCCCCTCCTCTTTGCGCACCCCCGGCCGAGGCGTGCACGCGGGTGCCTACCAGACCCGCCGCGAGGGAGGAACCCACTTGGACAACCGGGCACCCGTGGGGCTCCGCCAGCGGGGAACTCCGGGGCGGCGGGGGCGTGTTATGGGAGACGGCATGCCTTCCCGACGTCCTGAAATCCTCGCTCCCGCGGGAGACCTCGAATCCCTCCAGGCCGCGCTCGCAAGCGGAGCGGACGCCGTCTATTTCGGGCTCGACGAGGGCTTCAACGCCCGGGCCCGCGCGGACAACTTCTCCCTGGAGCGCCTCCCCGAGACGATGGCGCTCGTCCACCGGGCCGGGGCTCGTGCCTACGTGACGCTCAACACGCTCGTCTTCGAGCCCGAGCTGCCCGTGGTGGAGCGCATCCTGCGCCGGGTGGCCGAGTCGGGTGTGGACGCCCTCATCATCCAGGACCCGGCCATCGCCCTGCTGGCCCGCGCCCTTTGCCCCCAGCTGGAGCTGCACGCCTCCACGCAGATGACCATCTCCAGCGCCGAGGGCATCCGCTTCGCCCGGGGCCTGGGCGTCACCCGCGTCGTCGTGCCGCGCGAGCTCTCCGTCACCGAAATCCGTCGGCTGGCCGGGCAGACGGACATGGAGCTGGAGGTCTTCATCCACGGCGCCCTCTGCATGTCGTGGAGCGGCCAGTGCCTCACGAGCGAGGCCTGGGGTGGACGCTCGGCCAACCGGGGCCAGTGCGCCCAGTCATGCCGCCTGCCGTATGACCTGGTGGTGGATGGCCAGACGCGCGACCTGGGCGAGGTGCGGTACCTGCTCAGCCCCAAGGACCTCGCGGGCGTGCGCGCCATCCCCGAGCTCGTGGACATCGGCGTCCACAGCCTGAAGATTGAAGGCCGCCTGAAGGGCCCGCAGTACGTGACTACGACCGTGCAGGGGTACCGGCGCTGGGTGGACGGCGTCGTCGCCGGCAAGCCGGATGAGCGGCGGCTGGCGAGCGATCTGGCCGACATGTCCCTCACGTACAGCCGCGGCTTCTCCAACGGCTTCCTCGCGGGCTCGGACCACCAGACGCTCGTCGAGGGCCGCTTCCCCAAGCACCGGGGTCTGTACCTCGGCCGCGTCCGCTCCGTGTCCGGCAAGGAGGTGCTCGTCACCCCCGATGAGCGCCCGTGGACGGGTGGACTCGGCCTGGGCGAGGAGCGCCCCGAGGCCCCCAACGGACAGGTGTCCTCGCCTCTCTCGGGAGAGACCGAGCCGGCTGCCGTGGACCCGCGCCCGGGCATGGGCGTCGTCTTCGACGCGGGCACGCCCGAGGACAAGCACGAGCCCGGAGGCCCCATCTTCCGCGTGGACCGGCGGGGCAACGGCTGGGTGCTGGGCTTCGGCCACCCGGGCCCGGACCTGGGGCGGGTAGCGCCCGGCCAGCGCGTGTGGCTCAACAGCGACCCGTCCCTGGCCCGCCGCACCGAGAGTCTCGTCTCCCAGGGAGAGCCCGAGGGTCGCATCCCGCTCACGCTGAAGGTCTCCGGAGTGCCGGGGGGCGCCCCTGCACCTGCATGCCAGCGCGTGGGGGCACGAGCGCTCGGCATCCAGCCAGACGCCGCTGGCTCCGGCACGGGGCGCGGGCCTGGACGAGGCGCTGCTGCGGGACAAGCTGGGCGCCTTCGGAGGCACGCCCTTCACGCTGGCGCACCTGGACTGCGCGGAGTTGGCGCCGGGCCAGCACCTGCCCGTCTCCGAGCTCAAGGCCCTGCGCCGCGACCTCGTGGCCGAGCTCACCGCCGCGGTGGAGCGGGGCCACGCGCGCACGGTGACGCAGACATCGGTGAAGGAGCAGGTGCGGGCCTCGCTGCTCGCGCGAGTGCCCGAGGTGCCGGCCGAGGACGGAGCGCGCCTGCTGCCGCTGTGCCGGAACGACGAGCAGTTGGAGGCCGTCATCGCCGCCGGCCTGCGCGAGGTGGAGCTGGACTGGATGGAGATGGTGGGCCTGCAGCGCGCGGTGGAGCGGGCGCGGGCGGCGGGGCTGCGCGTGACGATCGCCACCGTGCGCGTGCAGAAGCCGGGCGAGGAGGGCTACGACGCGCGCATCGACAAGCTGCGCCCGGACGCGGTGCTGGTGCGGCACTGGGGCGCGATGGTGCACTTCCTGGAGCGACCCGAGGGCCAGCCACGCCCGGTGCTGCACGGGGACTTCTCGCTCAACGTCACCAACTCGCTGACGGCGGCGCACCTGCTGAGCCTGGGGCTGGACACGCTCACCTTCTCGCACGACCTGGACGAGACGCAGCTCTTCTCGCTGCTCGACCACGCGCCGGCGCACCGCTTCGCGGTGGCACTGCACCACCACATCGCCACGTTCCACACGGAGCACTGCGTGTACTCGCACACGCTCTCCAACGGGCGCGACTTCAAGAGCTGCGGCCGCCCGTGCGAGCAGCATCAAATCTCGCTGAGGGACCGCATCGGGCTGGAGCACCCGGTCATCGTGGACGTGGGGTGCCGCAACACGGTGTTCAACGCGCAGGCGCAGAGCGCGGCCTCGCTGGTGCCGAAGCTGCTGGAGCGGGGCGTGCGCCGCTACCGGGTGGAGTTCGTCCGTGAGTCGCGCGAGGAAGCCGCCCGGGTGCTGGCCGCCTACCAGGAGCTGCTCGCCGGAAGAATCTCCCCGGCCGAGGCGGTGCGGCGCACGGCCGTGCACGAGCAGTTCGGCGTCACGCGAGGCACGATGAAGGTGCTGAGCTGAAGTCGATCTATCCTTCGCCCATGCATGCACTCTTGATCGGGGCCGGCACGCGCGGCGACTTCCAGCCCATGCTCGCGCTCGCGGTTGCGATGCGGCAGGCCGGCCACTCGGTGACGCTGCTCGGCTCGCCCGTCTTCCAGGGAGAGGCCGCTGCGTTCGGCATCCCCTTCGGGCCATGCGGCGTTGACGTGCAGGCGTTGCTCGCCGAGACCCGCGAGAAGACTCGCACCCCGCTCGGCTTCATCAGGACGCTCAACGCGATCCTCGCCCACGAATTCGAGCAGCAGATGGCCGACATCGAGCCGCGACTCCAGGGCGTGGACCTGGTCGTGGGCGGAGGCGCGACGATGGCGGCGCACCTGCTCGCGGACACGGCGCGGGTGCCGTATCGCTATATCGGTTACACACCGCAGATCCTCCCCTCCTCGGCTCATCCCCCCATGATGGTGCCAATCACCCGGTCGCCCCCCTGGCTCAACCGGGCGATCTGGCGAACCACCCGGTGGTTCTACAATCGCTTGTTCGACAAGCCCTACAACGCGCACCGGGTGCGGCGCGGCCTCCCGCGCGATGAGGACATCTTCAACTCCATCTTCCCCCGCGAGCAGGCCCTCCTCGCCTGTGACCCCGAGCTCATCCGCGTGTCGCCCGACCTCGCCAACGTCCCCCAGGTCGGCTCCTTCGTGCTGCGCGACGACCGGCCGCTCCCACCGGAGATCGACGCGTTCCTGCGCGCCGGGCCCCCGCCCATCTACGTGGGCTTCGGGAGCATGCCTGACGATGACCCCGGACGGACCACCCGGGTGGTGTGCGAAGCCGCGCGGAGAGCCGGTGTCCGAATCCTCCTGTCCTCGGGCTGGTCGGGTCTCGGGGGAGAGGACCTCGATTCATCCGTGCATGTGGTGGGCCCTGTGTCGCACGGGCTGCTGCTTCCGCGCCTCGCGGGTTCGGTGCACCACGGAGGGGCGGGAACCACGGCGGCATCAGCACGGGCCGGCATCCCCCAACTGCTGGTGCCACACGCGTTCGACCAGTTCGTGTTCGCCCACCACGTCCACCAGCGCGGCCTCGGCTCGAAACCGTTCCCCAAGCATGCGTTGACGGTGGACCGGCTCACCGCGGGCCTCCGCGCGCTCGCCAGCGACGAGCCCATGCGGGAACGGGCTCGCGCCGCCGGGGAGAGCATCCGGAGCCGGGACCCGCTGCGCACCGCCGTCTCCTGGCTCGAAGGGACCCTCGCCACACGCAGCGCCGCCTAGCCACCCCTCCTGTGCACCTGGAAGGGGCGAGCGGACAGCGCTCGGATGAACCGAGCCAGTAGCGATGTTGCAAATGGCGACGCACGGTAGACGAGTGGCTAGCTCTGGAGGGCTCGTGCCCATGCCTGCCTGCTGTGCCTCTTTCACGTAGGACAGGGGTTCTCGGTGTCCGAGCAAGATTTCACGATTGGGTTCGTCTTCGTCCGTGGAGGCCTCGAGCGACAAGCCTGTGCGTGCCCGCATCCTGGTCGTGGACGACATCCACGCCAACCTGGTCGCCCTGCGGGCCATCCTGGAGCCGCTGGAGCAGGAGCTGGTGCTCGCGCACTCGGGGGACGAGGCGCTGCTGGCACTCCTCCAGGGGGACTTCGCCTGCATCCTCATGGACGTGCAGATGCCGGGGCTCGACCGGCCTGGAGACGGCCGCGCTCATCCGCTCGCGCGAGCGCACCCGGCACATTCCCCTCCTCTTCATCACCGCGCTCAGCCGCGAGGCGGCCTACATCACCCGCGGCTACGAGCAAGGCGCGGTGGACTTCCTGCTCAAGCCCGTGGACCCGGACATCCTGCGCTCGAAGGTGCAGGTCTTCGTGGACCTCTACCTGCGCGGCGAGCAGCTCAAGCGACAGGCGCTGGAGCTCGCCGCGCAGCGCCGCGCCCAGGAGGAGCTCCGGCGCGCGGCCGAGCTGGAGCAGCAGCTCGTGGGCATCGTGGGCCACGACATCCGCACGCCCTTGTCCGCCATCCTCGCCACGGCCCAGACACAACTGGCGTCGGGCCAGCTGCGCGCCGCCCCAGCACAAGGCCTTCGAGCGCGTGACGCGCGGCGGCGAGCGCATCCAGCAGATCGTCGACCTGCTCCTGGACTTCACCCGCGCGCGCATCGGCGGTGGAATCCCGGTGTCCCGCCGCCTCGGGCGACCTGCAACGAGCTGTGCCGCGCGGGTCGCCGACGAGCTCCACGCCGCGCGCCCGGAGCGCGCTGCTCCTGTGTGAGCTCCCGCGCGACGGCGCTCCGGGCGAGTGGGACCTGGAGCGGCTGGCGCAGGTGCTCGCCAACCTGTTGGACAACGCGCTCAAGTACAGCCCGCGCGCACACCCCGGTGCGCTCTCCACCTACGCGCGGGGCGCGGAGACCGTCCTCCTCGAGGTGCACAACCACGGAGCGCCCATCCCCGAGCGCCTGCTGCCCCTGCTCTTCGAGCCCTTCCGCCGGGGCGAGCAGACGGACGAGACGGTCCGCACGAGCCTGGGGCTCGGGCTCTACATCGCCCACGACATCGTGCGGGCGCACGGGGGCTCCCTCACCGTGCACTCCACCGCCGAGGAGGGAACGACGTTCCGCGTCTGCCTCTCGCGGCCCTCCCGGCGAATGGAACGGTCCAGCCCTGGCGACAAGGCCCAGGAGGACTCCTTGTCGGAGACAGTGTGAGAACCACCCGCTGGCCTGGTTGACGGGGGTCAGGAGGAGCGCCCGGCGCGGTTCCATCACGCGCCGGAAGCACGGGAGGCCACGCGCCCGCTCGCGGGCTGGTGGGCCTCGACGAGGCCGGACAGGTCCTCGATGACGAGCGCGCGGACGATCTTCCCGTCGCGGAAATCGAGCACGAAGGCGAACTCGCTGTGGCAGACCTTGCCCGTCTTCCGCACCACGAACCGCTCATCGCCGAGGACGATGACCTGGCTGCCATTGCCGATGAAGTCCCAGGTGTTGACCTCCAGCACCTCGAGCACCTCGCCGAGCTCGTCGAAGTAGTCGACGATGGCCCGCTTGCCGCGAAACTCGCCACTGAGGGGCACGCCCGGGGGAAGGGAGAGCTTGTAGACGGCATCATCCGCGAGCTGGTCGAGGAGGGCCTGGGCGCTCCCACTCCGAGCCATCTCCTCGTAGATTTCCCTCATCCGCTCCACGTTCTTCTTCTCTTCGGACACGTCTGTTCCCTCGGGCCGCACGAGTGCCTCGGTGGGAGTCACTCTGCGACAGGGAGCCGAGCCGGGTCCAAGCCACGCGGGCCCGCGTGTTCTCCCGCGCACATCCCACCCGGAGCCGTCGCCTCCTCACGGCGCGAGCCCATCCACGCCGCTCGTGTACAGTCCCGCGCATGACGCACGTTGCCATCCTGGGATATGGGCGCTTCGGCCGCGCGCTCGGCGAGCTGCTGACGGCGGCGGGCATCGGGTACAAGGCGCTGGACCCGACGGCCGAGATTCCCGAGACCCTCCGCGCGGGCTCGATACCGGAGCTGCTCGCCGGAGCCGAGCTGGTGGTGGTGGCTGTCCCGGTGCCTCGAATGCACGCCGTGCTCGAGCAGATGAGCCCCCACCTGAAGCCGGAGCACCTGGTGCTCGACGTGGGCAGCGTCAAGGTGAAGCCCGTGCAGGCCATGAGCGAGGTGCTCGGCACGCGGGTGCCCTGGGTCGGCACGCATCCGCTCTTCGGCCCGCTCAGCCTCGCCATGGCCGAGCGCCCCCTGCGCGTCGTGGTCTGTCCCAACCCGCTCCACCCCGACGCGGCCCCCCGGGCCCGGCGCTTCTACGAGCGGCTGGGCTGTGAGGTCATCGAGCAGACTCCCGAGGGCCATGACCGGGTGATGGCACACACCCACGCGCTCACCTTCTATGTGGCCAAGGGAATGGTGGACGCCGGCTCGGGCGTGGACGTGCCTTTCGCTCCCGCCAGCTTCAAGGCGCTGTCGCGCACCATCGAGATTGTCCGCTCGGACGCCGGGCACCTCTTCACCGCCATCCAGCGCGAGAACCCGTTCGCGACGGAGGCGCGGCGACACCTGCTGAACGCGCTCGGAGCCATCCATCAGGAGCTGGAGAACCTGCCTCCGGAGGCCGGCACGCCGGAACCGGAGAGCATGGCCCTCCCCGCACTGGAGTCGGGCCTGCCGGAGCTCAAGGAGACCCGCGAGCTCATCGACCAGGTCGACCATGAGCTGGTGGAGCTGCTGGCTCGGAGGGCCGAGCTGGCCCGGCGGGCGCTCCGAGCCAAGGCGCAGGTGGGCCAGCCGGTGCCCGACCCGGCCCGGGAGGAAGCGGTGATCGCCACGCGTCGCGCCTGGGCCTCCGAGCTGGGGCTGGATCCGGACGCCGTGGAGGCCATCTTCCGCGCCGTCCTCCGCTTCTCCCGGCGCGCCCAGCACTCGGGGTGACCCGAATCTGGCGAGGGACTAACCTCCGGGTCCATGTCCCTCCCGCGTGTCCTCCTTACCGGACTCCTCCTCGTGACCCTGGCCCTGCCAGGTTGCAAGCGCAGCTCCCCGGAAGATCAAAAGGCCCAGGTGCCCGAGGGGCCCAAGGGGGACCCCGCCCTCTTCGCCCGCGCCGGCCTCACCGTGCCCACCACGGCGCCGGGTGCAGTGGACACGGGCGTGGTGGACCTCGCGGAGCTGCGCGACGCGGTGGCCGACCCGCAGGCCATCTCCGAGCCCGAGCTCGCCCGGCTCGTCCAGGAGCAGGACCCGCGGCGCCCCACCTCGCAGCCCGGTGCGCAGCGCCCCGCCCCTCGCGACCTCGGGACATTCGGAGAGCACGCCGACGAGTCGCTGGGCTCGGAGGAGATGGAGGACCGGATGGCGGAGGCAGGCGCCCCGGCATCAGGGGGCATCCGTCCACCCCCACCGCCGCCTCCTCCTGGGGTTCCTTCTCCGTACCCGCAAGTCGAAGCACCTCATCGACCTCCTCGCAGGACGGGAGCCCCCGCACCGGAACCAGAGGAGCGCCCGGCGGATGCTGGAGCAGAAGCGGCGGGAGATCATCCAGATCATCAGGAGCGACGCGTCGGAGCGCGCCTCCGGTGGTGCCCGTCCACGCATGAGCGCGGCCCCCGCGAAAGAGGAGGCCGCCGCCGAGCCCAAACCCGAGGAGAACTCCCCGGCGAAGCCCGACGCCGCGCCCCGGCCGGTGCTGCCGAAGGTGGAGGCCGCGCCTCGCATGGCCAAGGTGCTGGTGCGGGACGAAGAGGGCCGCTACCAGCCCCTGAAGGCCCGCGCGGTGCGGGTGGTGACGTACATCCAGGGCGCCCGCGCGCGCACGGTGGTGGACTACCTCTTCGAGAACGACACCTCTCGCTCGCTGGAGGGAACCTTCTATTACCCGCTGCCGGGCGGCGCGACGGTGGCGGGCTTCGCGCTGTACTCGGGCGCGGTGGCGGTGGACTCGCCCTCGCTCTTCCAGTCGTCGGAGCTGCTGCCGCCGCTGGGGGACTCGGGGAAGTCGGAGGAGCTGGTGGCGGCGGCCCCGCCGAGCCCGCCAGGAGCGAAGCGCTCGTGGGGCGTGCCCCAGGAGGCCCGTGTCGTCGAGCAGAAGCGCGCCCGCGAGGTGTACGAGGACGTGGTGCGCCACAACGTGGATCCAGCACTCCTGGAGTGGGCCGGTGCGTCCACCTTCAGCGCGCGCGTCTTCCCGCTGCCGCCGAAGTCCCTCAAGCGCGTGGTCATCGCCTACGAGCAGACGCTCCTCTTCGATGGCCAGCGCCTGCGCTACACGTGGCCGCTGCCACCGGGGGCCGGCAAGGAGCTGAAGGTGGCGGCGCGCGTCCACGTGGACCCGAGGCACGCGGGTGAGGTGACGGTGGGCCCGGAGGTGGGCAAGCCGAGCACGCTCGGCGCCTGGCAGGCTTGGGACTGGCAGAAGCTCCAGGGAGACGGAGCGCTGGAGGTGGCCCTCACCCCGCGCCGCGCCGATGCGGACGTGCTGGTGGGCGCGGACCCGGCGGGACTGCCCGGCCACGCCTTCTACACCCGAGTGCGACTGCCGGAGCGACTCACCGCGGGCACCGAGGGCACGCCCACCGGACGCGCGGTGCTGGTGGTGGACACCTCGCTGTCGGCGGAGGACGGCAACGCTTGGTCCCTGCAGGCGGCCCTGCTGCGCGCGCTGCTGGAGAAGGACGAGAGCCTCTCCGAGTACGCGGTGCTTCTCTTCGACGTGCGCCCGCGCTGGCTCCACGGCCCGGGCTTCCGGCGAAACACGCCCGAGGCTCGCCAGGAGACGTTCGCCGAGCTGGAACGCGTCTTCCTCGAAGGCGCCTCCAACGTGGACGGCCTGCTGGCCGAGCTGGACAGGGCCAGCCGCGACTGGCTGAAGCCGGCGGAGAAGGGCGGACCCGTGACGGCCTTCCTCCTCTCGGACGGCAACGTCACCTGGGGGCAGAGCAACGTGGACGCGCTCATCTCGCGCCATGCCTCAGCGGAGACGCTGCGCTGGGTGAGCTACCGCTTCGGCGAGGCGGCGGTGAACGTGGACCTCTTCGACGCGCTGGCTCGGGCGAGCGGCGGCCGGGTGGTGAACGTGCTGTCCGGCGCGGAGGTGCCTTCGGCGGCGCGCGCGCACCGGGCCGCCTCGGTGGTGCTGGCCCGGGTGGGCGTGAAGGGCGCGAAGGTGAAGGACCTGGTGGTGGCGGGCCGGCCCCGGCTCGTCTTCCCCGGGCAGGAGCTGCAGGTGGCCGGGCGACTCGTGGGGGACGGCGCGGCGGAGCTGGAGGTGGTGACCCAGGCCTCGGGGCAGGAGCGCACGCTGGCGGTGCCGTTGCCCCGCGACGAGGACAGCGCCTTTGCCCCGCGCGCGTGGGCGGAGCTGTTCGTGTCCCGGCTGGTGGCGCTGGAGGACGTGAAGCTGGACCGGATGGTGGTGGCGCTCAGCCAGCACTACCGGCTGACCAATGCGCGGGCCTCCATGTTGGTGCTGGAGTCGGAGGGGGACTACACGCGCTACGCGGTGCGCGACGAGCAGATGGACCTCACCGACCTGGATGCCCTGCAGCGGCAGCAGGCGGACCAGCGCCGCGATGAGCTGCTGGGGCTCTCGCTGGAGGGAGTGCCCACCTCGGGCCAGGAGGTGCTCCGGGCGCTGAAGCCGAAGCAGGCGGAGCTGGGCTCGCGGATGAAGGCTCAGCCGCTGCGAGACGAGCCCTACACGGGCGGCGACGAGCGGGTGCAGGCGGAGCTGGCGTACCGGCAGGCGCGGCGGACCAACAAGGACGACGTGATGATCTACGAGGCGGTGGCGCGCAAGCGGGCCTTCTCGGGAGACACCTGGGGCGCGGTGCGGGCCCTGTCCTCACCCGTGGAGCTGCGCCCGAAGGACGCCGAGGCCCTGCGGCTGGTGGGCTACGGGCTGCTGGCGCTCGGCCAGTTCCCGGCGGCCACCGAGCTCTTCGAGCACGTGCGCCTCAACCGTCCCTTCGAGCCCCAGGCCTACCTGGAGGAGGCGCTGGCGCTCGACGCGGCGGGACGCCCGGCGGAGGCGGCGCGCGACTGGGAGATCGTCCTGGCACGCGACTGGAACCGGCATGACTTCCAGACGAAGAAGGTCGCGGCGTACCACTACGGTCGGATGCTGGCGGCGCTGGCGAAGCACCCGCGACTGGTGGGCGAGACGGCGGTGCTGGAGGCACGGCGGCGCGAGCTGGCACAGCTCGCGGAGATGGGGCCCATCGACTATCAGCTCACCACGCACTGGAACTCGGACGGGACGGACATCGACCTGTGGGTGGTGGAGCCCAACGGCGAGAAGTGCTTCTACCAGCACATGCAGACGTCGCTGGGCGGACAGCTCTACTGGGACATCACGGATGGCCTGGGTCCGGAGCTGTACCACGCGCGCAAGGCGATGCCGGGCACGTACTTCGTGGTGGTGCACTACTTCGGCAACAACTCGGCGCGGTACGTGGTGCCCACGGCGCTGCTGCTGGTGACGGACCGGAACGTCTTCGACAAGGGGGACGAATACCGTCGGCGCTTCCAGGTGCGCATCCTGCCGAACAAGGACGCGAAGCTGCTGCTGCGGCGCGAGGTGGTGGTGACGGTGCCCCCGCCGGTGACGAAGGCGGGGGACTGACTCACCCCGCCGGTGGCCCGCGGCTCAGCGCTCGGCGTCGAGGATGATGCGCAGCTCCTCGAGCATCTCCTTCTCGGCGGACTGGAGCTTGCCGTCGCTCGCGATGAGGGCGCGGGCCGCCTCGAAGACCTCGTCCGAGCGGCCGCGCAGCAGCGCCAGGTCCGGAGCGGGCGGCGGCCCCTGGGTGTCCAGGGTCTTCTTGAGGGCGGCGACCTCCGACTCCGGCACACCCCAGCTCCGCGCCGAGCCGAGGATGATCCCCACCTCATGCAGGTCGAGCTGACCATCGCTCCAGGCGAGTTGGAGCATCAGTTTGAGCACTTCGATGTTGAACGCGTCCTCGGTGGTGAGCCTGGCCATGGTGAACCCTCCCGGGCGGCAGCCTCGCCGTTCCCGCAGTGCGCGTCCATGGGGTTGACCGTCCTCCGGCTCACATCCAGAGGCGGCCCCGTGCCCGGCTCCTGCACACGCGCCAACACCCCACCCCCGGACGCGCTCCGGTGCGACACCGAAATTCCGTGTCCCAACCAACGCCGAGGCCGGGAGCCGCACAGCCAGGGGCAACAGATACATCGGCACTGCAGCTCGGCCAGTCCGGCAAAAGCCTGACATCGCCTCGCCAGCGCCATGCAAGTCATTGATTGCCCATCTCTACGCGGGAGCGGATCTCCCTGTGATTTACAGGGCTCACGGGGATTCACACCGGAGGGGATGGACTTTTCCAGCCACGCCGGGTGGCGAGAAACACTGACAAAGAATGACTGCTCAAGCCTTGACGAAAAGGGGGCGCGGGCGTTCTCATTTCGTGAAAGTGATTACCCTCGTCGTGGAAGCATTCCGCCCACGCCGACACCGTCAGCATGCCGCTGTCGCCACAGGGGGAGAATCATGCGTGGAGACATGGAGACATCGGCCGGAACGAGCCTCGCCGTCGGAAGCTACTCGGGATACTCGCTGCACACCCGGTCTCCCGAGGACAGCATCAACCTCATCCTGTCCCAGCCCGGCATCAGCAGCAGCCGGGTGACGCGATTGAGCCCCACCGCGGTGTGGGCGCTCCCGGAGCCGGGCACCGAGCTCCCGCCGCGCGAGCGGCCCCTCCAGCTCATCCTGGAGGGCCATGGCTCCACCATCGGCCCGCTGCGTGGAGAGATGCTCTGGAGCGACCCGCGGCGGTTGGACGCGCCCGTGGGCATCCAGCTCGTGGAAGTGACGCGGGAGCAGGGCCAGCGCATCCTCGCCCTGCTGGACACAGCGGCCCACCACGGCTGCGCCCAGCCCGCAGTCTCGCCCCTGCCCGTCGAGGAGTCCCTCGTCGAGCCCGAGCGCATCCGCTCCATTCTCAAGTCCGTGTGCGTGATGCAGCACAAGGGCACGCTGCGGCAGCTCGGCCGGTCGCTGCGCGTGTCCCTCGAGTACTTCGACGTCGAGCGCTCGCTGCTCCACTGGCGCCGTGAGGAGCCGGGAGTGGAGTGGGGCACGGGGCCCTATGACATCGAGGTGGTGGGCTACAACTCGGCCTACCGCATGCGCGTGTCGGCGCTCGAGCAGCGGGGCGAACGGATGGTGACGCCCATCCCCCGGCGGCTGTGGCAGGTGCGCCACCGCTGGCACCGCCGCGTGACAGCGCCCGCGGGCCTCCGCGCCCGCTTCCATCACCCGCTGTGGAGCGAGCTGGGCACACGGGAGCGCGAGGTCCTGGACCTCTCCTTCTCCGGCATGCGCCTGCGCGGCACTCCCGAGGATCTCCTCTTCCCGGGCCTCCTGCTCCAGCCCATCGAGGTGCGGGACGAGCGGGACGGCGAGCCCATCCTCCTGCGGGGAGAGGTCCGCTACGTCTCGGGCAAGGACGGGCAGCGCGCGTACGGCCTCCAGCTCAGCCCCTGCACGCCGATGGACGAGGCCCGCTGGGTGGCGCTCGTCTCCCAGGCGCTCAGCCCCACCACGCGCGGCGGCGAGCAACTGCTCGAGCCGCTGTGGGAGCTGCTCGTCGACTCGGGCTACTTCAACCTGGCCGGCAAGACGACGGAGCACTTCGAGGAGCTGCGCACCAGCTTCATGGACCTGGGCCATCGCGCCGCGCGCCTGTCCCGGCTCTTCTGCCAGACGGTGTGGCCGTCGGAGCGAGGCGTGGAGGCCACGCTCTCCTCGGTGCGGCCCTACCGCCATGGCTGGCTGGTGCACCAGCTCGCCAAGCGCCCCGGCAGGCCCGAGGCCCCGCATGTGCCCGGGCAAATCCTGCGCGACATCCACGTGCGCACGCTGGAGCACGCGCAGGCGGACCCCGACTTCCGGTGGCTCGTCGCCTACGCCGAGTCGACCGTGCCCCTCTTGGAGCGGGTCCACCTCGGCTACGCGCGTGCCCATGCCGACGGCGGCGAGGCCCTGGTCATGCCCGTGCGCCTGATGGACGTGCGCTGCGACGAGGAGAGCGGCCTGCCCGCGGACGGGCTCGACATCGGCCCGATCCGCCTCGATGAGAAGGCGCTCCTGGCGGAGCAGCTCTTCCTCACCCGTCCGACGAGCTACGTGGACGCACTCGACTTCGCGCGCGACCGGTTGGAGCTGCGCGAGGTGACGGAGACGTGGCGCGCGGCCGGGCTGGAGCGCGAGCGCCACATCCTGGTGGCTCGCCGCGAGGGCGTGCCCCAGGCCGCCATCGTCCTCGAGCTGGGGCCTCCGGGGGTGAACCTCTTCCGCCTGCTGGACGCGGCGCGCCTCTTCCCGCTCGCCCCCGGGGGACGGGAGACCTACGTCGCGCTGCTGGACGCGGCCCGCCGCTGGTACGCCCAGCGGGGCCGCACCGCCTTCGTCTTCGTGCGCGAGGACGAGGACGACAGCTATGCCGCCGCGGCCCGCCTGCACGACGAGCCCGGCGCGAAGCCCTGTCTCTGGCTGCTGTCCGCTCGGATGCTGCCCGAGTTCCTGGAGTACGTCAGTGAAGCAACGGTGGGCCGCCTGACCCCCGGAGGAGTCGTCGAACATGAGCCTGGTCAAAGAGCTGTATGAGCCCTATGTGCTGCCGGCGCGCGCCCGTATCTCGACGGACCCTGTCATGCGCATGCTGGTGGATCCCGCCATCGAGCCGGCGGTCCTGGAGCGCTTCTTCCTCCAGCTCAACTCGCTCGGCGTCTACGTGACCGAGCCGGTGGAGGGGTGGATCCGCCGGGCGGGCCAGCGCTGCCTCTCGCAGGGTCTGGACTCGCTCGGGCACGCCCTCATCGCGCACGCGAAGCACGAGGCCGGCCACCACATGATGATGCTGGACGACGTGCGGCACCTGGTGCGGCGGTGGAACGCGCGGCGCAGGCCCATGCTCCAGACGGAGCGGCTGCTGGCCCAGCACCCCACGGATGCGATGCGGGCCTACCGCCAGCTCCACGAGGACACCCTCGCCAGCGACCTGCCCATGGGGCAGATCGCCATCGAGTTCGAAATCGAGAACCTGTCGGTGGTGCTCGGGCCCCACCTGCTGTCCAACGTGGTGCGGGTGCTCGGCCGCGAGACGCTGGAGGGGCTCAGCTTCCTCAAGGAGCACATCCAGCTCGACGTGGGCCACACCGCGCTCAACACGCGGATGATGGAGGAGCTGCTGCAGCTCATGCCGGAGAACGCGCGGACGCTCGCGGAGCTCGGCTCGCAAGCACTCGACATCTACCTGCGCTTCCTCGGGGACTGCCTGCACTCGGCCGAGAGCTCGATGTGGACCCCGGCCGCCGAGGAAGCGGTGGCCTGAGCCTCAGTCGCCGAAGAGGGCCTGGGGATTCTCCAGGCCGCGCGCCTTGGCCAGCGGCAGGAGGATGTCCTCGGGAGGCGCGTCGGCGGTGAGCAGCAGCGCGCGCACCGCCGTCTCCACCACGTCCTCGGCGCTGGGGCGAACCATGCCCCGCCGCGCGTCCTCCACCCGGCGCTGGCGGTAGATGTCGAAGCGCTCCTTCACGCGCGCGGCGATGGAGGCCATGGCCCTGTCACCGGCCTCCACCCGCAGCTCCGCCTCGCTGCGAAGCTGCACCGGGTCCGCCAGCACGCCCACCTTGTCATAGGCCTTGTTGGACGAGTCCTCGTGCATGGCCGCGTAGTCCTCGGTGCGCGGCGAGGGCACCGCGTCCTTGGACAGGTCCACCAGCCGCTCCGTGACGCTCGCGGTGATGGCCAGCCGGTGCAGCTCCACGTCATAGGGGTACTCGCTGTAGACGGGCTCCTCCACGGTGAGGGGCTCGCGGTAGAAGCCGTCCCGGCCGCGCTGCACCTCGCGCCGCTGCAGCTCCGCGTTCTCCTGCGCGGTCGACAGCCGGCGCTCCAGCTCCTGCGCCGCCGCGGTCCGCTGCGCCAGCGCGCCCTCCTCCTGCTCACACAGCGAGTTGCAGCGGGCCGGGTTGCACTCGGGAGGCACCTGCCCGGGCTTGCCCTGGCCCACCGCCCGGCCGCACTCGGCCAGCGCGGTGACGCACGCCTTGCGCTCGCGGTCGCGGCAGCGGTTGGCCACCTCGCGCGCCTGGATGAGCTCGTCCTGCTTGCGCAGGTAGTCGCGCAGCACCCCGCCCAGCTTGCGCTCCACCTCCTCCAGCTTTCGCTCCTGCTCCAGCAGCGCCGTCTCGAGCTGGGAGCGGCGCGGGTTGGGCACGGCCTTGTTCGTCACCAGGTACTTCTGCGTGCGCTGGCTCTGCTCCATCGACTTCACCGGCATCACCCGCTCCAGCGCCAGGCCCAGGCGCACGCCCTCGTGGTCCTTCGGGGCCTCGGTGGTGATGACGCGGATGGGCACCTCCTGCGGCAGCAGCGCCGACAGCCGTCCGGGAGACAGCCGCTGCGCCACGTCCGGCGCCTCCGCCTTGTCCTCCGCGGGCGCGGCCACCACCAGGAAGGCCACCTCGTCCTGGAGCTTGCGGCGCACCGCCTCGGCGCGCTCGCGGGCCGGCGTGGCCCCCACCTTCTCCTGGTCCGCGCGCACGTAGGCCAGCAGCGCGTTGCCCAGCTTGCCCTCCTCCTCCAGCCGCTGCGCCGTGGTGAACCACCGGCGCGCCCACGCCACCTTCACCGCGTCCACGCCCTTGCGCGCCGCCGCGTGCTCGGGGTCCACCGCCAGCACCGCGTCCAGCTCGGCCCGGGCGTCCTGCAGCCGCTCCTCCTTCAGCGCCTTCTGGGCGAGCTCCACCCGCGCATCCAGCGTCTGGGTGAGGAGCGCGCGCGCCGGCTCGCTCTCGCTGTCCAGCGCGAGCGCGCGCACCAGCAGCGGCGTGGCGCCGGCCAGGTCTCCCTGGTCATGCACCGCCCGCGCCTGTTGCAGCACCTCGCCGCTCCACTGCTTGCGCATGGCGCGCAGCTTCAGCAGCACCTCCGAGTCCCTCGGGTCCACGGCGAGGGCCCGCTGGTAGGCGGCCTCGGCCTCGGCCCACTTGTGCTGCGCGGTGAACTGGTCTCCATCCTTCACCGCGCGGGAGAAGGCCGTGCAGCCGGCGGCCGCGAGTAGGGCGAAGAGGGACAGGGCGATCAGCCCCAGCCGGCGGGACAGGGACGAAGAGGAGCGGGAAGGCATCGGTCGCACGGGGGCATCTTCGGGGAAAGCCGCGCCCGGTTGAAGCAGTGATTCATCGCTCGCCCAACGGACGGGCGACCCTCTGGAAACGGCAATGTCACGGCGCGAGAAAATGAATGTCCGGGTGGTGGGCTGCCAGCCGTACGAGGCCTTCGCTCAGGCTGCTCGGCTCGCAGGCGTCACATCCCGACGCGGAGGCGCAATCCCCCTCGCCTGTCGTGCGAAGGGGAACCGTCTCATGTTGGGACTCCCGGCTCGGGAATGACGCGACGCACCAGCGGGTATTGAAGGGTCCCAACAGGGGGCCCCATTTCGAGAGAGGGAGTTCAGCGACATGGCATGTTCGCCACCCAAGCCCAATCCCACCGAGCTCCGCCTGCCCATGTGGGCGGACCACCATCGCGTCGAGGACTACCGCAACGTCCACTGCCGCCAATACGCGATGTGCATCGACGCGGCCGTCCGTGAGGACTGGGAGGGCTTCAGCTGCCAGAAGTGCCCCTTGTTCCACAATGACGCCGCGCCTCGCGCGGACCAGTACGCCTACGATCAGCCAGAGGACAACGGCCGGCCGTAGTCGAGCGGTTTCCGGATGATCCGCCCGGACTGTGCGCCAGCGCACGGGCCCTCCCCAGGCGCCCGTGCACTGGCACACGCGGGGCTCGTCCTTCCGTGCAGTGGCCCATGCCTCCCCACACGGAGGCCCTGGCCATTCCGGAATCCCGACAGCAACTTGCCGCGTCCTCTGGTGCGGGCCACCCGCGGGAGACGCGATGCTCCGACAGCTCCTGCTGTCCGATTCCGACCTCCGAGCTGACGCCACGCCGAGCACTCCCGGCGCGTTCGTCATGCTGGCCGAGGAGTTTCCCACCATTGCCGTCCAGCCGCTCGCCCAGGGCGGCAACGCCCACGTGGTGCCACTGGACGCCCAGGTGTGGCGCGCCCCCGGGTTCGACCCGTTCGACTGGGACGAGCGCGTCTTCGGCGCCGCCCATGAGCACCGGGGCCACGGTATGGCCCTGCTCCTCACCGGCTCGCCCCGCGAGGCGCTCGGCGCCACCGCCCTCGAAATCCTCACCCGCTACCAGGGCCTCGTCGGCCGCCGCAACACCGCATCCGAGGGGCCCCTCTTCGACGCCATCCTCGCGCGGCACCTGGCCCTCCATGACCTGAGCAAGCCGCTCGTCGTGGCGGACTACCGGCACGCACTGGATACCTGGCAATGGGTGCTGCGACTCGCGCCCAAGGCGGACCTGGACCTCCAGTGCGCGGCCCTCTTCCACGACGTGGAGCGCCTCCTGTCCGAGGCGGACAGGCGCGTGGAGCACCATGCCCCCGACTATCAGGCCTTCAAGGACGCCCATGCCACCCGCGGCGCGGACGTGGCCTGCGAGCTGCTCGCGGAGGTGGGCGTGGACAAGGGCACCCGCGAGCGCGTGCGCTGGCTCATCGGCCGCCACGAGCGCCCCGAGTCGGACGTGTGCCTCACGCTCCTCAACGACGCGGACGCACTCTCCTTCTTCTCGCTCAACGCCTCCGGCTTCGCGCGCTACTTCCCGCTCGAGCACACCCGCCGCAAGGTGAACTACACGCTCAAACGACTGAGCCCCGCCCAGCGCTGGCGGCTCGCGCGTGTCCGGCTGGCGCCCAAGGTGCGCCGCCTCCTCGAGGAGGCTCTCGGGGCCGTCACCCTCCCCACCACGCAGCAGGAGCCCGGCATGAAGCTGGTGGTCTTCGGTCTCGCGGTCAGCTCCTCCTGGGGCAACGGCCACGCCACCCTCTGGCGGGGGCTCATCGCCTCGCTCCGCGCCCGGGGGCACCGCGTCGTCTTCTTCGAGCGGGACCAGCCCTTCTACGCGGCCCACCGGGATTTCATGGAGATGCCGCACGGCTCGGAGCTGTGCCTCTACGCCTCGTGGGAGGAGGCCCTGCCGCACGCGCGCCGGCACCTGCGGGACGCGGACGTGGGCATGGTGACGTCCTACTGTCCGGACGGTGTCGAGGCGGGCCGGCTGGTGCTGGGCTCGGGCGTGCCGGTGAAGTCCTTCTATGACCTGGACACGCCCATCACCCTGGAGCGGGCCGAGCGGGGCGAAACCATCGAGTACATCGCCCCGGAGGGACTGGGCGACTACGACGTCGTCCTGAGCTACACGGGCGGCGAGGCGCTCACCGGACTGCGGCGACGCTTCGGCGCGCGCTACACGGTGCCCCTCTACGGCAGCGTGGACCCGAAGGTGCACTTCCCGGTGCCGCACAAGGAGCAGTACCGGGGGGACTTCTCGTACCTGGGCACCTACGCCGCCAATCGCCAGCAGGCGCTGGACCGCCTCTTCCTGGAGCCCGCGCGACGCATGCCCGAGCGGCGCTTCGTCATCGGAGGGGCGCAGTACCCGCGGGACTTCGCGTGGACCAAGAACCTCTTCTTCGTCCAGCACCTGCCGCCCATCGAGCACCCGGCCTTCTATTGCTCGTCCTCCCTCACCCTCAACGTCACCCGGGCCCCCATGGCGGCCATGGGCTGGTGCCCCTCGGCGCGCCTCTTCGAGGCCGCGTCCTGCCGCACCCCGGTGCTGACGGATTGGTGGGAGGGCCTGGATTCATTCTTCCGTCCCGGCGAGGAGATCCTCGTGGCGCATTCGACCGAGGATGCGCTGGAGGCCCTCTCGCTCTCGCCGGACGAACTGGCCCGTGTGGGCAAGCGCGCATGGGAGCGCGCCCTCACCGAGCACACCGCGGACCGACGCGCGGAGGAGTTGGTGGCGTTGTTGGACGGAGCGCGCGTCGCACGACACGAGAGGAACTGATCCATGTGGGGACTCATACCGGCGGCGGGGATCGGCAGCCGCATCCAACCGCTCGCCTTCTCCAAGGAGCTGCTGCCCGTGGGAGGCCGCTACGACGGGAAGACGGAGCGGCCTCGTGCGGTGAGCGAATACCTGGTGGACCGGATGCTGGTCGCGGGAGCGACGAAGCTCTGCTTCATCATCTCCCCCGGCAAATCGGACATCGTCGAGTACTACGGGGGCTCGGTGGGCAGCGCGCAGGTCTGCTACGCCGTGCAGCCGGAGCCGCTGGGGCTGTGTGACTCGCTCTTCCGCGCCCTGCCCCTCATCCACCCGGACGAGGAGGTCCTCATCGGTCTTCCGGACACCGTCTGGTTCCCCGAGGACGGCCTGTGCAAGCTGCCGAGCGGCGGCCTCTCCTTCCTCTGCTTCCCGGTGGCCCGCCCCGAGCTGTTCGACGCGGTGGTGGCCGACAAGGACGGCACGGTGCGGGAGATTCAAGTGAAGCAGGAGGGCGCCACCAGCCACTGGGTCTGGGGGGCCTTCAAGCTCACCGGCGCCATCATGCGCGAGCTGTACGAGCTGTGGCTCACCCGTAACCCGCGAGATCCCTACGTGGGCACGCTGGTGAACGAGTGGCTGGCCCGGGGCGGCAGGGCCCACGCGGTGCGCGCCGGCGAGTCCTACGTGGACGTGGGAACGCTCAATGGCTACCGCGAGGCCATCCAACTGCTCGGCACCCGGCCGTTCCGTAACGCCGTCTCGGACGAAGGGGCCTCCACCCTTCCCCTGCCGCTGGAGCAGCCATGAAGAACACACGCGAGTTGACGCGCCAGGAGATAGAGCAGCGCGTGCGCAGCCTCGGCGAGTGGTTCCACAACCTGGACCTCAAGGGCGTGCGCACCGCGCCCAACCACTTCCTGGGCGACTACCCGGAGATGAACTGGAAGCACATCCGGGACGCCATTCCGCGGGACCTCACCGGCAAGTCGGTGCTCGACATCGGCTGCAACGCCGGCTTCTTCTCCATCGAGATGAAGCGGCGCGGCGCCGCGCGCGTGCTCGCCGTCGACAGCGATGAGCGCTACCTCGCCCAGGCGCCGCTTCGCCGCCGAGGTGAACGGCCTGGACATCGAGTTCCGCGAGCTCGACGTCTACGACGTGGGCTCCCTGCGCGAGCGCTTCGACGTCGTGCTCTTCATGGGCGTGCTCTACCACCTGCGCCACCCGCTGCTCGCGCTCGACCTGCTGCACGAGCACGTGGTGAGCGACCTGCTCGTCTTCCAGAGCATGCAGCGCGGCAGCACCCGCGTGGAGCCGCTGGACGAAGGACTACCCCTTCGAGGAGAAGGACGTCTTCGACCAGCCGGGCTACCCGAAGATGCACTTCGTGGAGCACGAGTACGCCGCACGACTGGACGAACTGGTGGGTTCCGAACCGGGCCTGCACGGAGGCCATGCTGCGCTGCTCCGGCTTCGACATCCTCGGCAACCCGTACCAGGAGGTCTACGTCTGCCGCCGCGCGGTCCATCCGAGCCACCTGAGGCCCCCCCCGAGAGAAGAGCGAGGCACGCATGCCGGTCGAAGCGGTGATGCTCTGGAACGAGCCCAACAACATGTCGCACTGGGACTTCGACCTGGACAAGGGCTGGGTCGAATTCGCCGGGATGATGAAGCTGGCGGGTGATGCGGTGAAGGCGGAGCGCACCCACCTCCCGCGCGTGCTGGGTGGCATCTCGCCCATCGACGCCAACTTCATCCCCAACATGGAGGAGCAGGGCGTGCTGGACGAGCGTCGACGTGGTGGCCGTCCACGGCTTTCCGCTCGACTGGAACCACTGGCAGCTCGACGAGTGGCCCGAGCAGCTCGAGGACATCCGCGAGGTGACGTCGCACGCCGGTCTGGGTCTCCGAGGTCGGGGTGTCGACCTTCGGCGCCGAGGAGGTGCAGGAGTTCGGCCTGCGGCGCACCGCGGAGCTGCTGCTGGGCAACCCGCACGTGCAGCGCATCCACTGGTACAGCCTCTACGACCTGCCCAAGGCGTGGCCTGCGACGACGCGCCACCGGGAGGCCGAGGGCTCGTCCTACTACCGGCACTTCTACATGGGCCTGCTGCGCGAGGACGGCACGCCGAAGCAGGCGCTGCGGCACTTCGCCGGACTACACGCCGGGGATGGGCATCTGCCAGTGGTTCCACTTCGAGGACCACCGGCTGGACGACGGCGTGAAGTGGCTGCGCAAGCTGGGGGTGAAGAAGCTGCGCACCGGCCTGAGCTGGGCCGACAGCTTCCGGCCCAACGCGGACGTCTGGTTCGACAAGCAGATGATGGCGCTGGACGAGTTCGACGTGACCGTCACCTACTGCTTCACGCCGGAGCACCTGGGCA
Organism: uncultured delta proteobacterium; assembly: GCA_963771175.1. GTDB lineage: Bacteria > Myxococcota > Myxococcia > Myxococcales > Myxococcaceae > Archangium. The sequence goes on along the minus strand of CAVYSY010000021.1, from coordinate 241,409 downwards.
AGCGGCCACACCACACCAGTGCCCCGCACCAGCCGGAGCTGTTCGCGGACTTCTGCGCGCGGATGACGCGGCGGTACGCCTAAACCCTCGGAAGAAAGTCAGTGCAGGAGGGGGAGCCGCCGGGCGCGGTTTTCAAAAACCTGTCCGACAGTCGGACAGGTTTCTGAAATGCGCGCCCAGGAGGCGGGTGGGTCTCAGGGGTCAAGGGAAGGGAGGCGGCGATGGTGAGGGCTCCAAACAGGAGGCACGCGCATGCGCCCTCCTGACGAATCACCCGGGTACACGGCCGGGGACGGGCGCACCGTCGCAGACGTCCTCGCGCCCCTGCTGCCACCCCATGCCCTGCGAGGGCCCACCCTCTTCGTGGCCGCGCACCCGGACGACGAGGTGCTGGGGGCCTCGTGGCTGCTGCGCCGCGGCCCCGGCTGCCACGTCCTCCACGTCACCGATGGGGCCCCGAGGGACCCAGCCCTGCGCGCCCCGGATGCCCCGCCCACGCGCGAGGCCTACGTGCGCATCCGCGAGGAAGAGTCCTTCGCGGCGATGCGCCTCGCGGGCGTGTCCCCGGACAGCCTCCTCTCACTGGGCGCGGTGGACCAGGAGGCCACGCTGGAGCTCGTCCCTCTCACCCACTGTCTGGTGGCTCTGCTGAAGGCTCTCCGCCCGGCGCTCCTCGTCGTCCACCCGTATGAGGGCGGCCACCCGGACCACGATGCCTCCACCTTCATCTCTCACGCCGCCGTGGCGCTGCTGGCCCGGGCAGGACGCACGCCTCCGGCGCTGCTGGAGATGACGTCCTATCACCGCCATCACGAGGCGCTCGTCACCGGCGAGTTCCTCCCCGCGCCGGATGGACGGCGGGTGGCCACGGTGTCCTTCACCGAGGCCGAGCGCGCCGCCAAGCGGCGGATGCTCGCGTGCTACACCACGCAAGCACGGGTGCTGGAGGCCTTCTCCGTGGAACAGGAGCGCTACCGGGCCGCGCCTCGCTACGACTTCACCCGGCCGCCGCACGAGGGGACGCTCCAGTACGAGTCCCTCGGCTGGCGGATGACGGGCGCTCGCTGGCGGGAGTTGGCCCGCAAGGCCCTCGTGGAACTGAAGCTGCCGGAGACACCATGGCACTGACTTTCGAGCAGGGCGTCCCCCGGCTCCGGCCGACCCCCGTCCCCGCTCCGCTCGAGGTGGAGGAGGTCGTCTCCCTCCGTGGCATGGAGCAACTCCAGGGCGAGTGGAGATGGTTGTGGGCCCGCTGTCCCGGAGCCACCACCTTCCAGCGGCCCGAGTGGCTGCTGCCCTGGTATCGGCACTTCGGCCCGTACTTCTCCTCGCGACCGCCCTGGGTGGTGACGCTGCGCAGCGAGGGTCGGCTGGTGGGGCTCGCTCCGCTCGTCATCCGCGAGGAGGACGGGGCCCGCGTGGTGCGGCTGCTCGGCGAGGGCATCTCCGACTACCTCGACGTGCTGATGGACCCGGAGCTGGCCCCACACGGGGTGCGGACCCTGTTCGACTGGCTCGCCCTGAACGGCGAGCGCTGGGACACGTGCGTCTTCGAGCAGCTTCGCGAGGACTCCCCCCTCCTGCGCACGTCCGTACCCTCGGGCTGGGGCGAGCGCATCGAGGTGCAGGAGGTCTGCCCCCAGACGTCGCTCCCCAGGGAGCCGGAGGGGCGGCTCGCCTCCAACCTGCGCCAGGCCCTCCGCCGCCTGGAGCGGCTGGGTCCCGTGCGCCTGGAGGAGGCGAACGCGGGCAACCTGGATGTGATGATGGACACGCTGGTGCGGCTGCACGGCGCCTGCTGGCGGCGCCGCGGTGAGCCCGGCGTGCTGGAGGATGCGTCGCTCCAGTCCTTCCACCGCGAGGTGGCGCGCGGCCTGCTCGCCGCCAGGGTGCTGCGCCTGTACGCGCTGCACGTGGCGGAGCGGCCCGTGGCCGTCTTCTACGGCTTCCGGGACCGGGAGTACGTCCGCTACTACCTCGGGGGCTTCGAGCCGGCCTTCGAACGCTACAGCGTGGGCAGCCTGATGGTGGCCCAGGCCGTCGAGGAAGCAGGCCGCGAGGGCGCCTCGGTGTTCGACTTCCTGCGAGGTCGCGAGCCCTACAAGTACACCTGGGGCGCCAGCGACACGCGCAACCACCGGCGCTTCCTGTGGCACGGTCCCGAGGAGAAGGAGTGAGGGCGCCGGCTGGATGGTGCCCCTCCACCCGCGCCACGGCTCACGCCCCGTTGCACCCGGATCGTCGAGCACGGTCGCACCGGTTTCCTCGTGGATGGCCCCGAGGAGCGCTTCTCCGCGGAGCGGATGGCGCGGCACTACCTGGACATCCATGAGCGGCTCACGGTGGGCGGCTGAGTGTCCGGTTCACGACACCGCGTGCCTGGACGCCCGGGGCTGCCCATCTTCCCCCGCGTGCAGGAGCAACGGCTCAAGAGCTGGCTGGAGCTGCAGGACGCGCTCTTCGCGGGCTCGTGGAACGAGGAGCTCCACCGCTTCCGCCCCACGCTCGCCTTCCGGGGCATGCCCGACTCGCGCCATGACCTGGCCACCAGCCTCAACCGGCGCGGCGGCGACTACTCCCGGCAGGAGAACGTCATGCTGCGCGCCTTCCGCAAGTACGCGCGCGGCACCACCACCACCTGCGTGTCCCTCTGGGACTGGCTCTCTCTCGCCCAACATCACGGGCTGCCCACGCGCCTGCTGGACTGGACCTTCAGCCCCTACGTGGCGCTGCACTTCCTCAGCGAGGACCCGGACCTGTACGACAGGACGGCGTCGTGTGGTGCGTGGACTACCGGGAGACGAACCGGCTGCTCCCCCGTCCCCTCAAGGAGCAGCTCAGCGCCGAGGGCGCCGACGTCTTCAGCGCGGAGATGCTGGCCGGCGGTGGCCGAGAGCCTCCCCGCCTTCGACCGGCTCACCCGCCACCCCTTCGTGCTCTTCTTCGAGCCGCCCTCGCTCGACGAGCGCATCGTCAACCAGTTCGCCCTCTTCTCGGTGATGAACGACCCGTCGGCGCGGCTGGACGCGTTCCTCGGAAAGCAGAAGCGGGGGGTGCGCCGGCTCATCGTCCCCGCGCGCCTCAAGCAGGAGGTGCGGGACAAGCTCGACCAGGCCAACATCACCGAGCGCGTGCTCTTCCCCGGCCTGGACGGGCTCACCCGCTGGCTGCGGCGCTACTACAACCCGAGGCCTCCCGGCGTACCGCCCCGCTAATAGCCGTGGGCTTCGCGCTCCTTGTCGGTGGGCAGGCGCTGCTCCGGGGTGACGCGCCCCTCCCTGATCACGCGCTTGTCTCCCTTCCTGCTGACGCCGCCGAGGACGAGGGTGAGCGCGATGATGAGGAAGAACACGAGAAAGCCGATGATGAGGGCAAGTTCAGGCATGAGACGACCTCCTTTCCGCTCAAGCTAGGGTCGCCTAGCGGAGCCGCGCCTCCATCGCTCGCCCCCCCGCCCGCTCTGCGCTCCAGGCACCCGGGCTTGCCGTCTCCCCGAGACCTCCAGACCTTCAGCTCGCGCAGCAAGCAGCTCCTCGTCCGCAGCGTGTACCCCCGCGGCTCCAGGCTCGCCCTATTCCGAGGTGTTTCCATCTCAGACATCGCTCATGCCTTCGTGGTGGGGGATGGGTGGCGAGGCAGATTCAGCCAGAAGCACGTGCCCTCCGCCTCGGTGGAGCGCACCTGCACCGTGCCACCATGCGCCTTCACGATTTCATGCGTGATGTAGAGCCCCAGCCCCAGCCCCGTGCGCGAGCCCATCCGCGCGCCCTCTCCTCCCCGCACGAACGGGTCGAAGATGTACGGCAGCCGCTCGGCCGGAATGGGGGTGCCCAGGTTGTGGACCTCCACCCGCACCCCGTCGCCCTCGTCTCGCGCCACCACGCGCACCGCGCTGTCCTGCGGCGAGTACTGCACCGCGTTTCCCACCAGATTGGACGTCGCCTGGGCGATGCGGTCCGCGTCCCAATCCCCCCAGCCGGTGCCCGACACGCTCAGCTCGAAGCGCCGCTGCGGTTGCGCCACCTCCAGCTCCTCCACGATCTGCTGCAGCACGTCGTGCACGTTCACCCACGAGCGCTGCAGCGAATAGCCTCCGCCCAGCCGCGTGCGCGTGAAGTCCAGGATGTCGCCGATCATCCGCGCCATCCGATCCGCCGAGATGGAGATGCGGTTGATGGCCTTGCGCTGGGGCTCGGACAGGCCCCCGTAGCGCAGCAGCAGCGCCGCGTTGCCGGAGATGGCCTGCAGCGGGTTGCGCAGGTCATGCCCCAGAATCCCCAGGAACTGCTCGCGGAACAGCGCCGTCTGCCGCGCGGCCTCCTCGCGCTTGAGGCCCTCCTCGGCCCGCTTGCGCTCGATGGCGTAGCGCAGCGCGCGCACCAGCAGCGGGCCCGTCACCTGCCCCTTCACCAGGTAGTCCTGCGCGCCCGTGTGCACCGCCTTCATCGCGAGTTGCTCGTCGTCGGTGCCGGTGAGCACCACCAGCGGCAGCGCCGGCGCCACCTGCAGCAGCCGCTCGATGTTGGACAGCCCGTGCCCGTCCGGCAGCGACAGGTCCAACAGCACCACGTCCAGCCCCGGCTCCTCCACCACCGCCATCGCGTCCGCCAGGCGCGTCACATGTCGCACCTCGAAGCGCGACGGACGGTACCTCCTTGAGCTCCTCCTGCAGGAGCCGGGCGTCCCCGGGGTTGTCCTCCACCAACAGCAGCCGCAGTGGTCGACCTGGGTCCACGCTCATGGCCACCTCACTCCACCGTCGGCAGCCGCACCACCGAGAGCCAGAAGTCGTCGATGGAGCGCACCACGGAGATGAACTGCTCCAGGTCCACGGGCTTGGTGATGTAGCAGTTGGCGTGCAGGTCGTACGTCCGCAGGATGTCCTCCTCCGCCTTCGACGTGGTGAGCACCACCACGGGGATGCGGCGCAGGCGCGAGTCTTCCTTGATCTCCGCCAGCACCTCGCGCCCGTCCTTCCTGGGCAGGTTCAGATCCAGCAGGATGAGGTCCGGCCGCGAGGCGTTGGCGTGCGGGCCCTCGCGGCGAAGGAAGGCCAGCGCCTCCACCCCGTCGCGCGCGACGGAGAGGCTGTTGCGCACCTTGCCCTCCTTGAGGGCCTCGATGGTCAGGCGGACGTCGCCGGGGTTGTCCTCCACCAGGAGGATTTCGATCGGGTCGTGCCGCGGGTGTCGTGACTCATGAAGTCGTGCCCTGTCGTGAAGAGGTGGGAATCGCGGGAAGGGTGAACCAGAACGTGGTCCCCTGGCCGGGCTGGGAGTCGACCCAATGCGGCCGCCGTGGCGCTCGACGATCTTCTTGCAGATGGCGAGGCCGATGCCCGTGCCCGGGTACTCCTCCTTGCCGTGAAGCCGCTGGAAGATGACGAAGATGCGCTCGAAGTACTGCGGCTCGATGCCGATGCCGTTGTCCTCCACGGTGAAGCGCCACGCATCGCCCTGGCGCTCGGCGTCCACCACCACGCGGGGCGGCCGCCGGGCCGCGGAACTTGAGCGCGTTGCCCACCAGGTTCTGGAAGAGCTGGGTGAGCTGCGTCTCGTCCGCCATCACCTGCGGCAGCTTGCCGCGGACGTCACGGTGGCGCCCGTCTCGTCCATCGCCGCCTTGCAGGTTGGCCAGCGCCTTGTCCAGCACCTGGGCGCTGTCGCAGGGGCTTGAACTCGTGGCCGCGGGTGCCCACGCGCGAGTAGGCCAGCAGGTCCTGGATGAGCCGCTGCATGCGGTTCACCCCGTCCACCGCGTAGCCGATGAACTCGTCCGCGTCCGCGTCCAGCCTGCCCTTGTAGCGCCGCGCCAGGAGCTGCGTGTAGCTGGCCACCATGCGCAGCGGCTCCTGCAGGTCGTGCGAGGCCACGTAGGCGAACTGCTCCAGCTCCTCGTTGGAGCGCGCCAGCTCCCGCGCGTGCGACTGGAGCGACAGCTCGGCGCGGCGGCGCGCGAGCCCCTGGGCCACCGCGTCCGCCACCGTGGACAGCGTGGCCAGCGTCTCCTCCTCCATGGGCCGCTGGCTGAAGACGGCGAGCACCCCGACGAGCTGCCCGCGCACCAGCAGCGGCGTGCCCACGAAGGACACCAGCCCCTGGGTGCGAAGCCACTCGGGCGAGCGCGCGCCGGGGTACCGCACCAGGTCGTTGATCATCAGCGGCTGGCGTTCCTTGCCCACCGCGCCAACGAGGCCCTCTCCCAATTCCAGACGGGTGGGCTGCAACGAGGCGGGCACGGAGAGCCCCGCGTGCCCCTTCAGCACCAGCGCCCGGTCCTCGGGATTCCACCCCCACACCTCGACCACGGGCAGCACCGGCAGGCTCCGCACCATCGCCTCGGCGCAGGCCTGCATCAGGCTCGAGGGGGTGTCCTCGCGCGACAGCACCTCGCTCACCTTGGCGCGCAGGGCCTCCAACTGGCGGGCGCGCTGCTCGCTCTCCAACCGGCGCGCGGCCTCCTCGGCCTGGCGATGGGCGGTGATGTCCGTGTTGGTGCCCATCCACTCGCGCACGCCGCCATCGGGGAGGAGCACGGGGACCGCGCGCGACAGGGTGACGGCATAGCGCCCGTCCGCCCGACGGATGCGCAGCTCCACTTCATAGGGCTGCTTGAGCGCCCGCGCCGCCTCCCAGCCCCGACGCACCCGCTCCTGGTCCTCGGGGTGGACGACGGCCAGCCAGCCAAAGCCCCGGTACTCCTCCCACGTCTGCCCGGTGAAGGCCCGCCAGGTGGGCGAGTCCTCCACCACCTCTCCATCGGGCCGCGCCCCCCACACGGCCTGGGCGCTGGCGGTGACGAGCGAGCGGAAGCGCTCCTCGGCACGCACGGCATCGCGGTAGAGGCGCGCGTTGTCCACCGCGAGCGCGGCCCGGGAGGCGAGCTGCTCGGCGAAGGCCACGTCCGCGGGGGTGAAGCGGCGGCCGGACTCAGCGGAGACAAGGGAGAGGGCGCCGAAGGTGCGGCCCCGCGCGGTGAGGGGCACCACCATGGACGAGCGCAAGCCCAACTCGCGCGCGATGCGCAGCTGCGCCGGGTCCTGGATGCCGGCCACCAGCATCTCCTCGGAGATGTCCGGGAACACCTCGGAGCGGCCGGTGCGGATGACCTGGTGGAAGCCGTGGGGATCCTTCGGATCGGGCGGGTAGCGCCGACGCAGCTCGTGGGCCAGCGCCACCTTCGCCGGCTCCACGTGCGCCATCGCGAGCAGTCGGATGACGCCGTCCTCGCCCTGGATGTCCAGCGCGCACCAGTCCGCCAGTCTGGGCACGACCAATCGGGTGAGGGCCGATAGGGTCGTCTCGTAATCCAGCGAGGAGGCCAGCAACGTGCCCGCCTCGGCCAGGAACTGGAGCGAGTCCGCCACGCGCTTCGGGTCTTCGATGTCGGTACTGGCGCGTTGCGCGGTTGGGTTCATGACGGAAACGGAGAACTTTAACAGCACCAGAACAACCCGAGACGTCTCTCACCTTTCCACCAGGCGACCCGCTTTCCACCAGCGGACACTCCCCTCACGCGCTGACCAGACGGGGAGACAACAGAAGGAGCACCGCCTGCCCGCTCCCTCCACGAAGAGCGGAGCACCCGGAAACGGGGTGTTAGAGATGCGGGGAACGCCAATACGAGGAGGATTCCATGGCCCGCGCGATGTGGAACGGAGTGGTGCTCGCCGAGAGCGGCACGTACGAGGTGGTGGAGGGCAACGTCTATTTCCCCAAGGAGGCGGTGAAGCGCGAGGTGCTGAAGGACAGCAGCACGCACAGCACCTGCCCGTGGAAAGGCATGGCGAGCTACTACGACGTGGTGGTGGACGGGAAGGTGAACAAGGACGCGGCCTGGTACTACCCGGAGCCGAAGGACGCGGCGCGCAACATCCAGGGCCATGTGGCCTTCTGGAAGGGCGTGCAGGTGGAGCGCTAGCGCGCCCGCGCCGCGCCGGTACACACTGCGCCTCTCCCGACCCGCGAAGGCACTCTGGATGTCCTGGTTGCTCCCCTGCGCGCTGCTGTCCGTCACGCTGTCTCAGACGCCCTCCCCCGAGGAAGGGCCCCCACCGGCCACGAGCCAGGAGACGACGGTGGTGGCGCCGAAGGTGCCCACGCCACTGAGTCGCACGCCGGCGGCGGTGAGCGTGGTGGAGCGGGAGGACATCCAGGACGCTCGCCCCACGCTGGGTCTGTACGAGGGACTGGTGGCGACACCGGGGCTCGTCGTGCAGAGCCGGAACAACGCCTCGCAGGACCTGCGGCTCTCCATCCGCGGGTTCGGAGCGCGCTCGGCGTTCGGCATCCGGGGAGTGACGGTGGTGGTGGACGGCTTCCCGGAGACGCTGCCGGACGGGCAGACGAACGTGGACAGCCTGGACCTGGCCTCGGCGGCGCGTATCGAGGTGCTGCGGGGACTGGCCTCGTCGCTGTACGGCAACGCGGCGGGCGGCGTGGTGAGCATCACCACCGAGGAGGGCCCGGAGCGGCCCTTCGTGGAGGCGCGGACGCTGCACGGGGACGAGGGCCTGTGGAAGCTGCACGTGAAGGGCGGGGGGAAGAGCGGGGACGTGCGCTGGCTGGTGAGCGCGTCGCGGCTGACGCAGCAGGGCTGGCGGCGGCTGTCGGGCACGGAGCAGGTGCTGCTGAACGGGAAGGTGGGCTGGACGCCGGACGAGCGCTCGGAGTTGAAGGCGGTGCTGTCGCTGGTGGACGCGCCGGAGGCGGAGGACGCGGGCGGGTTGACGCGGGAGGAGGCGGAGGAGAACCCACGACAGGCCTCGCCCACCAACCTGCGCTTCCGCGCGGGCGAGTCGGTGCGGCAGGGCCGGCTGGGGCTGACGTACCGCCGACGCCTGGGCGAGTCCCACGAGGTGGAGGCGAATGGCTTCCTGGCGCTGCGGCGCTTCCAGAACGCGCTGCCCTCGCTGGTGGTGGCGTTCGACCGGACGTTCGACGGGGTGGCGGTGCGCTACGGCAACCGGGCGCCGCTGCTCGGACTGCGCAGCCGCTTCACGCTGGGGACGGAGCTGCAGGCGCAGGCGGACCGGCGGAAGAACTTCGACAACGTGGACGGCCAGCCCGGGAGCACGTTGCAGCTCGACCAGGACGAGGACGTGACGGCGCTGGGCCTCTTCGCGCAGGAGGAGCTGGAGTTGCGCGAGCGCCTGACGCTGGTGGCGGGGGCACGGTACGACGTGTCTCGCTACGCGGTGACGGACTTCCTGAAGGAGGACGGAGACGGAACGGGGACTCGGACGTTCGGGCAGCCCACGGGACGGCTGGGGCTCATCTGGGCACCGCGGCCGGAGGTGTCGGTGTTCGCGAACCTCTCCCAGTCCTTCGAGGCGCCGACGACGACGGAGCTGGCATTGCCATCGGGGGCGGGCGGAGGGCTGTCGAGGGACTTGAAGCCGCAGCACTCGGACAGCGTGGAGCTGGGGGCGAGGGGGACGCTGTGGGGCCGGCTGCGCTACGACGTGGCGCTGTTCTCGGTGCGGGTCCTGGACGGGCTGGTGCGCTTCGAGGACGAGAACGCCCGCGCGTACTTCCGCAACACGGGGCGCTCGCGGCACCTGGGGGCGGAGGTGGCGCTGGAGGCGAAGCTGACGCGGGAGCTGCGGGTACGCGCGGCGTACAACGCGTTGCAGGCGACGTTCCGCGACTACGCGCCGCAGGGGAAGCAGCTCCGGGGCAAGCGGGTACCGGGCATTCCGGCCCACCAGGTGGGAGCGGAGGCGGTGTACCAGCACGCGAGCGGAGCCCTGGCGGCGGTGGAGGCGTACAGCGTGGGGGGCCTGTACGCGGACGACGCGAACACGGTGCGCGAGCACACGGCCTGGGTGGTGAACGCGCGACTGGGGCACCGCTTCCCGATGGGAGCCTTCGAGGTGAGCCCATTCCTGGGGCTGCAGAACCTCCTGTCGGCGCGCTACAGCGACAACGTGCGGGTGAACGCGAGCCGGGGGCGCTACTTCGAGCCGGCACCACCCCTCACGGTGTACGCGGGAGCGGGCCTCTCGCACCGCTTGTGAGTCCCAAAACACTGCGCACCGTATTTTGGAGCACCTGCAACTGCCCTCGCGGCCCGCGAAGCTGGCCCCGGCGCAGGGGCCACCCCAGCTCGCGTGGTGTTGAGCCCCGCGCAGCAGCTACCCCTGTCAGGCGACCCCCTGCCAGGACGAGCGCTCCCGGGCTATCCTCCGAGCCCGCATGCGGTGTGACCTCTGCTACCAGTCCGAGCCGACGGCCTATGTCGAGCTCCACCACAACGTGGGGATGCTCTTCCTGCGCCAGTCGTACACGACCCAGGGCGAGCTGTGCCGGAGTTGCCTGGGACAGACCTTCTGGCACCACACCCTGCGCAACCTGACGCTCGGATGGTGGGGGACCATCTCCTTCTTCATGACGTGGTACTTCCTCGTCTCGAACCTCCTCACGTACGTGCAGGCGCGCGTCGAGCTGGGGAAGGCGGCCCCACGACGCACCGCACCCAAAGCAGCCCTCTCGGGGGAGGAGGCCCGGCGCATCCTCGAGCCGTTCGAGCACAACGTGCGGATGCGGCTGCGCGATGGGGAGACGCCCGAGGCGATTGCCCGGGACATCGCCCGCTACCACGGCGTCGAGCTCGCCTCCGCCCAGAGCTTCGTGGACCGGTTCCGCGAGGCGGCCTGAGCCTCCCCACGAGACGGACCGGGACATGCTCGCCTCCTCCGCACCTGCTTGGGGGAGCGTCAGAAGACCTGCAGGTTGCTCACGTGGTGCACGGGTACCATCGCCGCGCACGTCTCGACTCCCTCACAGACCGAGACAGTGACGCCGATGTCGCCATCCACGGTGAGCACGCGGCTGACGTACTCGCCGCTGGGAGCTATGACCCAGAGTGCGCCCTCGCGCGGTTCCATCCGGATCTCGTTGCGGAGGCTGGAGCCTCGCAGGGATGACAACTCGTCGTCCGCGTACGACCAGGGAATCAGCGAGCCCTGATTGGCCTGCAATAGGCTCTTATGGTGCGGAGGTGCTCCGCATGGGGGCCGAGGAGGAGAGACATGGATTCGAAAGCAGCAAGCATCTGGCGTCCATGGAGGCTCCTGGTGTGGGGCTGGCTGTTGCTCGGGTCGTGGGTGGCCCACGCGCAGGCCCTGCCCTGCGCCGCGCCCGACCCCGAGCGCATCACCACCTTCCCCTCCTGCTCCGAGGGGGGCGGCATCTTCGGCCAGTGGCGCACGGATGAGCACGGGCTGCCCGCCTTCGACTACACCTTCGACCAGCTCAACGACCCGCGAGGCGCCTGGCCCAACAGCGAGGACATCTTCCCCCTGCTGCGCGAGCGCCGCGACCACTTCATCGTCATGGGCAACCGGCGCACCAACTTCATGGCCGTGGATGATGGCTATGTCGTCCTGCTCAGCGGTGAGCGCGGCCCCACCTGGCTCAACCGCTTCTCCGAGTCCCAGCGCAACCTGGCCGGAGGTTTCTCCTACGTGAAGGACGGCGCCGGCACCTGGTGCTCGGCCTACCGCTACGCCCCCGCGAGCGCCACCACCCGCAAGCGCCTGTTCGGCCTGGGCTACTACGAGACCGTCACCGAGGTGAATGGGCTGCGCGTGCGGCACGTCCTCCACGCCCCCGCGGGGGACGAGCCCCTGCTGCTCGACGAGGTGGAGCTCACCAACACCTCGACCGTCAGCCGCACGTTCAGCCACTACGAGTACTGGGATGTGAACCGCCACCAGCTCCTCACGGAGTGGGTGAGGACGGGGCTGGGGGCGGGGCCGAGCGACTCCAGCCGCGACAACCTCAACGGCCGCTTCCTCCAGCAGACCACCTCCACCTCACTGTCGGGCATTCCCGTGCTGCTCGCCTCGCTACGGCCCAAGCCGGGGGAGACGGTGCCCGCGCGGGAGGTGGTCTCCGCCATGGACTGGTATCCGCCGGATGTCTTCCTCGCCGCCCTGGATGCGCCGGTGAATGGCGTGCACACCCACCAGGACGCCTTCTTCGGCGCGGGCACCCCCGCGGCTCCCGAGGCCGTGTCCAGTGGCACCCCGGGCGGGCTGCTCGGGCCGGTGGAGGGCTTCGGGCAGCCGGCCATGCTCGCCTTCCGCTCGGACCTCACCCTGGCTCCAGGGGAGACGAGGCGGCTGCGCTTCGTCTATGGCTACCTGCCCCAGGGCGCCTCGCTCGACATGCTGCTGCGCTACACCCCCGCCGCCAACCCCACGCCGCTCGCCTCCTCCCTGGCGCAGTGGAGGGAGCGCCTGGCCTACGCGGCCATTCCCGGCAGCCCGCTCATGCACCGCGAGACGGCCTGGCGCAGCGCCCAGCTCCTGGGCAACGGCCTGTTCAGCGAGTACTACAACACGCTCTACACCCCCCAGGGCTCGGCCTACCTCTATCTGCATGGCGCGGATGGGGCACCTCGGGATCAGGCCCTCTTCGCCGCCGCCACCACCTGGCTGGACCCGGAGGTGGCCCGAGGCAACCTCCGGCTCATCCTCTCCCTGCAGAACGCCGTGACGGGGCAGATCACCTATGCCTTCACGGGCCACGGAGTGCATGAGGGGGCCACCCTCCACAACAACCCCTCGGACCTGGACCTCTTCCTGCTGCTCGCCCTCTCCGAATACCTGGCGGCGACCGGCGACCGTGCCTTCCTCTCGGAGACGGTGCCCTTCTACCCCCGGGGCGCCGGGCGGCCCGCCTGGGTGTCCGGGGATACGGTGCTGGACCACGCGAGAGTGGCCTTCCGCCACCTGGTCGAGCGCGTGGGCCGGGGCCCCAACGGCCTCATCCGGCTGTGGGACGGGGACTGGTCCGATGGCATCGTCTACGAGGACCCCTCGCCCACCGCCATCTCCCTTCACCATCTCCCAGGGAGAGTCGGTGCCCAACAGCCAGATGGCATTGGTGGTGCTGCGGCTGGCGGCCAGCCACCTGGAGGCCGCGGATTCCGGGACTGGCCTCGCAGATGCGCGGCTACGCCGACAGCCTGGTGGGCCCGGTGCGGAAGACCTTCGGCGGGCGCTGGTTCGGCCGTGCCTGGCTGCGCAACAGCCTCAACATGGCCTACCTCAAGGGCAATGACTGGAGCTTCGACTGGTTCAACGCGACCTATATCGACCTCGAGGCCCAGCCGTGGGGGCTGCTCGCCGAGGTGCTCGACCCCACCCAGCGGGAGCGGGTGCTCAACGAGGTCGAGTCGAGGCTCGATGCGGATTCCCCCATGGGCCCGCGCATGCGCCCCGGCGGCATGGTGTGGCCCGCCATCAGCCAGCTCATGACGTGGGCCTACGCCCGCTACCGGCCCGCGAGCGCCTGGCGTAGCCTGGAGGAGCACCTCTCCACCACGCATGCGCGCGTCTGGCCCGAGCAGTGGATCGGCCTCTGGTCCGGCCCGGATGGCTTCAACTCCGCGGGCACGGACGGCGGCACGTGGACCAGCCCCGTCACCCCCATGAGCGACTTCCCCGTGGCCAACATGAACCCCGACGCGATGTGGGTGCTCGGCCTGCTACGCACGGCCGGTGTCGAGCCCGCGGGCAATGGGTTGAACCTCACTCCACGCGGCGGTGGCAAGGACACCTACGTGGTGCAGACACCGCTGCTGCGCCTGGAGGTCTCCCCCAACCGCGTGGGGGGGACCTACCGTGCGTACAACTCCGGGAGCACCTGGCTGAACGTGGCCGTGCCAGCGGGCCGCACGCCTGTCGTGCGCGTGGGGGGCACCGGGGTGCCGGTGACGGTCAGCGAGGGCCGGGCCCGAGTGCCGCTGAGCTTCCAGCGCGGGCAGAGCATCCCCTTCGAGGTGACCTGGTAGGACTCACCGGGCCTCTTCGATGGTGGGCTCCATGAGCACCTCGGAGGTGATGCTCAGGCCGATGAAGCAGTACTTGTGGGCCTTCTCGAACATCTCGCGCACCTTCGCGGGGTCCGTGCCAGGGGCCACGCGGATGGTCGGCGCCAGGCGCACCCGGGTGATTCGCGACACCTTGTCCACGGTGTCGAGCGTGACGGTGACGTGGTCCTCGTAGCCGCGCACGTCCAGGCGCGCCTTCTTCGCCAGCGCGAGGAAGGTGAGCATGTGGCAGGTGGCCAGCGAGGCGCCGAACAGGTCCTCGGGGTTCCAGCGCGAGCCATCCCCTCCATACGCGGGCGCCGCGCTCACCGCGAGGTCCTGCTTCCCCGTCGTGCGGGCCACGGCATCACGGGGATACTCGGCGGCCGTGGAACCTTCCCAGTGAAGCGTCAGCGGAAACTCGTGCAAGACCTACCTCCATGACCGAGGTCATTCCTTGGGCGTACGCCGCCCGGACTGTGCCCGCACCAGCGCTGGAACACCAGGACCGGGCGCGAGCGCGCACCTGCTGTACGACGAGCGCGAAGAGGTGGCTCGCTACGAGGCCGCGAAGCGCGCGGGTGACCCGCAGAAGGTGTCAGACGATTTGTACAGCTTGCGCAGGGTCTCCTCTTTCTGCCGGAACAGGGCCTTGCTGGCCACGATGGGCTTTCCCAGCTCGAAGCCGAGCACCTTGCGGACGGCCTCGGCCTCGACGCGGCGCGAGCCGTAGACATCGATGCCCGCGAGCCTGGCGACGGGCATCGGCGGGTTTGGCGCCTTCGCCAGGTTGGCCTGGGCTCGAACGCCCACCTCCTGCCAGCCGGCGAGCGAGTGGACCGAGGCCAGCTCCGGGTCGTACTGCAGGGTGTCCGGGTCGAAGTAGCCACTCTGGACCGAGCGCTTCAGCAGCTCGAGCGCCTGGGAGGGCTTGCCCGCCAGTGCCGGGCACCCCGCAGCGCTGTAGAGGGCGGTGGCGCGGGCGTCATCCTCGGGGCTGGCCTCCGCGGCCTGCCGGAACAGCTCCGCGCAGGCGGGGAAGTCCTGCGCGTCGTACGCCTTGTCGGCCCGGGAGGACAGCTCCTGCGAGCTGGCGGCCTGCGGGGACGCTGACTCCGGAGCCTTCTCCGGAGCGTGGGCACAGCCCGCCACCAACATGACCAGACAGACTCCGAGCGTGGCTCTCATGGCACCTCCTCGTGATGTGGGCATATCAAGCGAGCGGAGCAGAAAGTTCAACGTTGCTCCTCTGCGCCGCTCGCACTGCCAGCACCCTCGCCTGCCAGTCGGCAGTACCCAAGGCGCGCCCGTCCGTTCTACCTCTACGCCTCGGCGCTGCTCATCTTCTTCAGGTGAGGGAGGCAGTAGGCAAGACCCGAGCCTCTGCCCCGTCCCTGCAATCAGGAAGGCTGAGCCAGCCATGAATTGGAATAGCTTCAAGACGGCAATGGAGGCGGTGGGAATCGGCGGCACGTTGGTCGTGACATCGCTCTCGCTCTGGCTCAATACGCAGACCCAGCGCAATCTCGAGATGATCCAGGAGAAGCAGCGCGAGGCCTCCCACGCCCTGGAGTCACTCAAGCACAGCGACGAATACAGCCTCAG
The DNA here is from genome assembly GCA_963771175.1 of uncultured delta proteobacterium. GTDB lineage: Bacteria > Myxococcota > Myxococcia > Myxococcales > Myxococcaceae > Archangium. Next base: position 225,983 of record CAVYSY010000021.1, on the reverse strand, counting down.
CGTCTACAAGGAAGTGGTCTCGGCTCTCAAGGAGCGCAACGAGCGGATGGAGCGGGTTGCGACGGCGCTCGTGGAGGCCATGCCGCCCGAGTCCAGCTTACGCGCAAGCCTGCTGCAAGCCATCCAGGTGGGTGCCCAGTCCACTGAGGCCCAGGATGAGGCACGCTTCTTGGCCGGGGAGCAACCTATCGCTCAGGTGCCCACGCCAGCTGGAACGCCACGCTCGGAGAGCTGGAATGTCGATATCTTCTACTGCGACAACGAACCGATGGGAGAACAGCACGCCAATGCGGTTGCCGACACCCTGCGGAGAGAGACACTGGCTGGAGCGAATGCAGTCGGGGGTATCCGCGTGCGCAAGCTCCCCAAGGTGGTGAACGACCGGGTGGGCTATCGGGCGGAGGGTGTGCAGATCCGGTACGAGCCGAGCGAGCAAGAAGCCGCCCGCTCTCTCCAGGAGAAGATCAGCCCACCGTTGGCCCAGGTCTATGGCCAAGACATAACGCCCCAGCTCGTGCGCGTCGGGAGTTCTACACCCGAGTACCTCAGCATTTTCCTGTGTCCCGCTCACAAGCAGGGCCAGGGTTGAGTGCGGTAGTCGTTCGCTACCGCTCGAAGAACGACACCTGCTGGAATCGCAGGCCGGCCAGGATCTGCTCCACCCGTGTGCCGGACAGCGACCCGATGCGTTCACCCAGGCGGGCCTTGTCGACTGCGCGCGTCGGCCCATCGTGATCACCAGGATCGGAACATCGTGATCAGCGAGATCGGAGCCGCAGAAGGTGTCGCAGAAGGTGTCAGACGATTTGTACAGCCCCCGGTGTGGAGGCAGGCGCTCCAGAAGGGTGTCAAAGAACACGAGCGATGCGACCGGGCACGACTCGCGGCGGGAAGGAGAACCGGGGGAAGCAGGCGGAGAAGTCCCCCTGTCTCCAGCGAGCCGCGGCTTCTCGGAATGCCGAGACGAAATCGCGATACTGCTCGCGCAACTCCCGCAGGGACTGGCGCGTGGACGCATGTCCCAGCGGTCGCGGGCTGCGCTGGAGACGCTCGGGCCGGGTATGCGGGTGCTGCGTCCGAACAGCCTGTGCACCCCCATTACAGGCTCGCCCCGCGCACGGAACTCAACCTCTATGTCCTGCAACAGCGCCCGTACCGCGCGATTCCTCGTGTCCTCTCCCATTCCGTGCCAGCACGGCAGTGGCGCAATCTCCAACGCCACCGGCTCGGCCCATTCCTCGGCGAAGCGCCCCTCCCCCACCGCCGTGTCCTCACGCCTCCTTCTGCTCCAGCGCTTCGTCCAGTTGAACCAGCGGAACAGCCGCCGTGCTGGTCCCAGCAACTGCGGCAGACACGTAAGGCCCGGCCACTCGGCGCACCGCGCCACCAGCCCCTCCTTCACTCCATGGGCGAGCACGTAGCGCAGCCGGCCCACCAGCGCACTGTCGTCCAGCACCGGCTCTGCCGAGTAGCGCCGCTCCCAGAAGCCCCCACTCCAGTCCACCAGCTTCCCCACCTTCCTGGAGAGGTTGGCGCGTAGGTACTGCATGAAGGAGGCGAGCGCGGCCCCCCGTGCCCACACCAGCAGATGGAAGTGGTTGGAGGCGAAGGCGAAGGCATACAACCTCACCGTGCCGGCGCTCTGTTCCACAGCTCGCGCCAGTACACCTCCAACCACCTCATTCACCTCCGGGCTGGGACGCAGCAGCAGCCGTCCCTGGAAACACCTGGACGTGACGAAGTAGCAAGAGCGAACGAAGTGCCTGGCGATGGAGGAGCACCTGGCCGCTGTGCTAGGGCAAAAGACCATGACCCCGGAACAGTCCCCAGTGCTTGAGTTTCCAGCCTGGCTCTACGGCACCACCGCCGCCATCCTCCGCAAGGTGAGAGCCGAGGGCCACTGGTGGGCCCGGGAGTACCTCAAGACCGGTGCATTTCCCCAGCCCAGACAGATGCGCCAGGTTCCGCCAGGCGAGGTGCTGGTAATGCACTCGGGGGCCGATTTCGACTCGACCCACCCGCGCTGGCGGGTGCACATGTTTCTCAGCGTCTTCACCAGCCTGGACGAATGCGTCCAGGAGGAGGAGCGTCAACGCACGGCAGCAGCCTTCGAGTCCTTCTGCCTGAGCACCCCTTGGGGCGCCCTCTACCACGCCGTGTCTCCGCCCCCGCGGCGGAGCGCTGAGCGCATGGCGAACCGGCTCGCCTCTGTGCTCCGCTTCTGGGATGTGCTCCAGGGCCCTCGCTATGTGTACAGGTTGCCCGACACCCACCACACAATCGACGACCTCATGGAGTACATCTACAGCGAGACCCTGGAGGCCTGGTGCCCCGGAGGCCCGGCCTCGGTCCGCGAGCACATGGCCCTGACGGTGGAGCGCATGGCTCGCGCTACCCGAGAGGATTGCATGGAGGCCGTGCTCCGGGTGATTCCTGTCTTGGTAGAGGTGGACACCGAATTCAAACACCCCGAGGTGCTCAGCGACCCGGACTTCCTGCGCGAGCGCCTCTCCACGCTTCCCCTGGAGAGGTTCGAGGCTCTCTCCAGCGCCTACAAATACACCGTGACCGTGCAGTTGGCTGCCTGGGACAGGGAGTTGGGGCGGCATTAGCCTTCATGTCTACTCCGGCCCCGCGGGCATGGGATATCACTCCTCCCATGAACGCCCCCACCTCGAACCCGCTGCTCTCCGACCGCGATGTGGACTTCCAGCTCTACGAGGTGCTGGACGCGGAGTCGCTCTGCCAGCTCCCGACCTTCGCGGACCACTCGCGCGAGACGTTCACGCTCTTCCTCGACAGCACGCGTCGCCTCGCCCGGGACGTGCTCTTCCCCACGTACCGCCTCATGGACGCCGAGCCCCCCGCGTTCCGCGACGGTCGCGTCCACGTCCACCCGCTGATGCGCACGCTGTACCCGCAGCTCGTCGACCTGGGCCTGCTCGCGGCCACGCGGCCCGTCGAGGCGGGGGGCCAGCAACTGCCCCTCACGGTGTACTCGCTGGCCTCGGTCTACCTGATGGCGGGCAACCTGAGCGCCTACGGCTTCATCGGCCTCACCAGCGGCGCGGCGCACCTCATCGAGGCCTTCGGCACGCCCTTCCTCAAGGAGGAGTTCATGTCCCGGATGTACCGGGGCGAGTGGACGGGCACCATGGCCCTCACCGAGCCGCAGGCGGGCAGCAGCCTCGCCGACGTGCGGACGAAGGCCACGCCCGCCGGAGATGGCACCTACCGCATCACCGGCTCCAAAATCTTCATCAGCGGCGGGGACCAGGACTTCACGGAGAACGTGGTCCACCTCACGCTGGCGCGCATCGAGGGCTCCCCCGCGGGAGTGAAGGGCCTGTCGCTCTTCGCCGTGCCGTCGCGCCGGCCCGAGGGTGGGCGCCTCGTGGACAACGACGTGCGGGTGGCGGGCGTCATCCACAAGATTGGCTGGAAGGGCCTGCCCAGCCTGGCGCTCAACTACGGCGAGGTCGGTGACTGCCGCGGGTGGCTGGTGGGCGAGCCCGGCAGGGGCATCGCGCACATGTTCCAGATGATGAACGAGGCCCGCATCATGGTGGGCCTCAACGGCGTGGCGACGGCCTCGGTCGCCTACCACGAGTCGCTGGCCTACGCGCAGAGCCGTCCCCAGGGGCGTCCCTCGTGGGAGAAGGACGTCGCGCGGCCGCAGCGCCCCATCATCGAGCACGCGGACGTGCGGCGCATGCTGCTGCGGCAGAAGGCGATTGTGGAGGGTGGCCTGTCGCTGCTGGCGGCGGCCTCGTGGTACGCGGACCTCGCGGCCCACGGCAAGACGGAGGAGGAGCGCCAGCGCGCGGGGCTGCTGTTGGACCTGCTCACGCCCCTGGCGAAGACGTTCCCCGCGGAGAAGGGCTTCGAGGCCAACGCGCTGGCGGTGCAGGTGCACGGCGGCTACGGCTACTCGAGCGAGTACCTGCCGGAGGCGTGGCTGCGCGACCAGAAGCTGAACAGCATCCACGAGGGCACCACGGGCATCCAGGGGTTGGACCTGCTGGGGCGCAAGGTGGTGGCGGGGGGCGGCGCGGCGCTGCGGGCCTTCTCGGAGGAGGTGGAGGCCACGGTGGAGCGGGCGCGCGAGGCGGGCGTGGAGGCCGAGTGGGGCGAGTCGCTGAGCAGAGCCATGGGGGAGGTGCTGGAGCTGACGAGGGAGCTGGGAGCGGCGGGCATGGCGGGCGAGGTGGAGCGGATGCTGCGCCACAGCGCGGACTACATGGAGCTGTTCTCGGTGCTGGCGGTGGCGTGGCGGTGGCTGGCGCAGGCGGCGGCGGCTCGCGAGGGCCTCGCGCGCGGCGCCGAGGGCCGGGACTTCTACGAGGGCAAGCTGGCCGCGGCGCAGTATTGGATTCACACGGAGCTGCCCCGGGTGTCGAACCTCGTGGCGCTGTGCCGCTCGGGGGAGGACTCGTACACCCGGATGCGGCCCGAGTGGTTCTGACATGTCCGTCTCCTTCCACCTGTGCCAGCCCGGCCGCGGCGCCTCCTGTGGGGCCTGCTGCGGCCTCTACAACTTCCGCGACCACTCGCGCGCCACGCTCACCGAGCGCCTCGCCGAGCAGACCGCCACCTTCCGCCCGCTGCCCAAACAGCCCGAGGCGTACCAGCGCGCGGCCCGGGCCCTGCTCGAGGCTCGCCACGCCACGCCTCCCCTCTTCCCCGCGGTGCGCGTCTGTCCGCTGCTCGGCTTCCTCGACGCGGAGCACACGCGCGTGGGGTGCCTCGGCCACCCGAAGGTGACGGGCGGCGAGGACCTGCGCGACTGCGGCGTCTACCGCGCCGACATCTGCGAGACCTTCACCTGCCCCTCCTTCACCTGGCTCTCGGACGCCCAGGCGCGGCTCGTCCAGGCGGCGTGCGCGGACTGGTACCTGTACGGGCTCGTCCTCACCGACGTGGAGTTCGTCCGCGGCTGCCTGCGCCTGCTCGAGTGGGAGCTCGCGGGGCCGGTGGACCCGGAGGCCCTCGCCGCCCGGCCCGCGGCGCTCGAGGCCGTGCGCCAACTCTTCGCCCTGAAGGAGACCGCGCCCGACCGGGGCACCCACGCCGCCGTCTTCGGCCGCTTCACCCCGGACACCGAGGGCGAGCCCGTCTCGCGCAACCTCGACTACGCCGCCCTCGGAGCGCGCGCCGCCCCCGAGGACGAGGTGGTGCTGTGCCTCGGGTATGTCCCCTCCCGCCTGGAGGAGCTCACTCGGGCCCGGGAGCTCGTCCAAACACACGTGCGGGCCGTGGCTCGCGCCCTGGGAGCGTGACGCCATGGACAACCTCACCCACGGGTTGCTGGGCCTCGCCCTCGGCGCGCTGCGCCGGCCCGACTCTCCCGCAGGCTCCCCGCTCTCGCCCACCGACAAGGCCGTCCTCCTCGGCTCCGTCCTCGCCGCCGAGCTGCCCGACCTCGACACCCTCCTGCCGGCGGCCAACTCCGTCGACCACGCCCTGCGCGCCCACCGCGGCCTGTCTCACGCGCTCGTCTTCGCGCCCGTCGTCGCCCTCGCCGCCACCGGGCTCGCCCTGCTCGTCTTCCGCCGCGCCCGCTTCCTTCCCGTCTACCTCTCCAGCCTGCTCGCGCTCGGCGTGGCCCACCTGCTGCCCGACCTGTGGACCGGCTGGGGCACCCGGCTCCTCCTCCCCTTCTCCGACCAGCGCCTCACGCTCGACTGGACGATGGTGGTGGACCCGCTCGTCACCCTCCCCCTCCTCGCCGGTGCGGTGTGGGCCTGGCGCCGCCGCGTCCACTGGAGGCGGGCCCTGCTCGTGGGGCTCGCGTGCTCGGCCGCGTACGTGGGCCTGCGCGGCGTCCTCCAGGCGACGCTGACCTCCCGGGTGCGCGAGGCCTGGCCCCTGGCGGAGCGGGTGCAGGTCTTCCCCGCATGGCTCTCGCTCACCACCTGGCGCTACGTGGCCGTCCTCCCCTCCGAGTACGTGGCCGGGACGGTGTCCCCGGGCGAGCCCCCGCATGAGGAGCGCCGCCTTCCCCGGCCCACCCCGGACGCGCTCCCCGCCACCGTGCGCGCCGTGCCCACCGTGCACGAGGCGCTCGCCTGGGCCCGCTTCCCCGTCATCTCCTCGGCCCCCGGCGCGAACGGACGCACGGACGGTGCGCATCGGAGACCTGCGCTACCACCTGCGCGGCGAGCCGACGCTCGCGTTCGTCCTGGAGCTGGGGCCGGACCTCGGCGTGACGGAGGCCCGACTGGAGCGCGGCGGCAGCGCACGCGAGTTGCTCCAGCGCTGGCGTGCTCCGGGCTCTGGCGGCCCCGGACGCTAGCGAAGCTCCACCACTGAACGGGGCTCCGGGGGAGGCTTGCCGCGCTGGCCCTGACGCCCCACCTTCCCCTGGGCGAGTGTGGGGAGGGCAGGATGGCGAGAATGGGCCGTGGGGTTGGGGCTGCTGGGGTGGTGTGTCCTCTGTTCGGCGGGATGCAAGAAGCCGGGGCCGGAAGGTGCGGCCTGTGACACCTCCACGCCCACGGAGTCCTGTGCTCCCTCCGAGGCACCCCCCATCCAACCCGTCGCCACCGTCCACCCACCGGAGCCGATGCCGGAGCCGAAGGCCCCCGCGCCCGAGGCCGCCCGCCCCGAGGCCGCCGAGCCCCCCGTGACGCCCGAGCCACCGGCCGGGGCGAGCGGAACGGACGAGGAGCCACCTCCCTCGCGGCTGCTGGAGACGGACTCCGCCACCTGGGAGCGCGAGCCCGCCCGCCCCTCCGCGCAGGACGATGACAAGGCGTGGTTCCGCGAGGCCGCCGCGGCGGCACGTGCGGGCGACATGAGTGGCGCCACCGTGCGGCCTCTCGAGCAGGTCACCATCGCCACCGGCACCGTGGACGGCCGGGTGAAGCGCGTGCGCCCCGGCACCATCGAGGTGAGCGACGACGAGGGCAACGTCTACGAGCTGCGCATCGACGGCCGCAGCCGGGGCCTGCGCCGGGGTCGCCACATCCCCCTGAGGACCCTCTCCGAGGGCATGCCGGTGCGCGCCTCGTTCGACCTGGTGGGGGGCGGCGAGAGCCTCGCGCGCGACATCGAGGTGCGGCGGTAGGCGGGCCCCGCAAGCACGACGGGCGGCCCCCCGAGGAGGACCGCCCGCCGCTCAACCCATCCTGTCCGTCGGGACTACGGCTTGGTGTAGTTGATGGCCAGGTTGTAGGTGGCCGCGGTGTAGCCGCGCACCATGATGTACGCGCTGCTCTGGCCGGCGGGCACCGTCAGGTCGCACGTCTCGGAGGCGCCCGAGAGGTACGGACGGCAGTTGTAGGTGGTGGTGGTGGGGGCCGCGCCGAAGCGGACGTACAGGTCCGGGTCGCCCGAGCCCGTCATCACCACCTTGAACTGGGTGCCAGCCACCACGCTGTACGCGCCGTAGTTGACGGTGGCGCCCGAGGCCACGCTGCCGCTGGCCGTCTCGGTCGTCGGAGTGCCGCCACCCGTGCCGCCACCGCTGTAGAGGCCCGTCAGGGAGACGCCCGAGTAGGTCGAGTAGGCGTTGAGCATCACGTACCAGGTGCCCGCGGCCGGGTTGGTGAAGGTGCAGTTCTCCACGTTGCCACTCTTGTACGGGCGGCAGTCGTAGGTGGCCGAGTCCGGCGCCGAGCCGAACTTCACGTACATGTCCGCGTCACCCGTGCCACCGGTGATGTCGAACGTCAGGCTGGCCTGACCCGCCGGCACCTGCAGCGTGTAGTACGCGTTGGCGCCCGCGGAGCCGGCGAGGCCGGTCTTCGCGACGCCGTTGCTCAGCGGGGTGGTGGTCGGCGGCGGAACGGCCACGCCCACGCCCACGGCCTCCCAGGCCTTCGTCACCGCGTCCAGCTCCGCCGCGCCGTAGAACGCCTGCGCCTTCTGCTCGGTGCAGGTCTTCGCCGCCGCGAAGTTCGAGGACGAGGTCATGCAGTTGGCGTTGGCCTCGTAGAAAATCTTCCCCGCCTTCTGGATGCCGATGGCCGGCACGACGGTGGTCGTCTTGGAGCGCGGGTGGGTGCCACCCTCGCTCAGCAGCTTGAAGGCCAGGTTGGCGATGCCCGAGTTCCAGTGCACGCCGCCGTTGTCGGAGGCGCCCGTGTAGCGCTCGGGGTAGTAGTCCTTCGACGAGCCGTCCTGCGTCGGGTTGCCCATGTAGCGCAGGGCGTCACCCGGGGTGGCCGGCGTCCAGATGTCGTCGCCGATCATGTACACCGCCGCGTCGGTGACCCAGCCCTTCGTCCACGCCTCGCAGTAGGCGGAGAAGATGTCGCTCATGCCCTCGTTGAGCGCGCCGGACTCGTTGGAGTAGGTGAGGTTGGACTCGGAGCTGGTCACCGCGTGGGTGAGCTCGTGCACCGTCACGTCCAGCGACTTGCCCAGCGGCGAGGACTGCACGCCATCGCCGTCGCCGTACACCATCTGGGTGCCGTTCCAGAAGGCGTTGACGTAGTTGCTGCTGTAGTGGACCGTGCTCTTCAGCTGCGCGCCCGCGTTGTTGTAGGAGTCGCGGCCGAAGTTCACGGAGTAGCACTGGTAGGTGGTGCCCAGGTGGTTGTAGTTGTCGTCCACATGGGTGTCACCGGTGGCCGCGCCACCCTCGCTGCGCTTGAGCGTGCCCGGCAGGCTGGTGCCGTTGTTGGCCGAGTACACCGCCCGGTTCTGCGCGGTGTGGATGCGCGAGTGCGTGGCCAGCGTCCGCCCGTCGTCGGCGCTGACGTAGACCAGGTCATCCACCGGCAGACCGTCGGCGCGCTCGCCCGTCACGCGCACCTCATAGGCCAGCCGAAGCTGCTGGCCGTCGGGCTTGACGTAGACCAGCCGGGCCGCGCCCTGCGCCTCGGCGCGGAGGGCCTCGGAGCCGTCCACGGCCGCGCGCTGCGCCGCCTCGGCCGCCACCCGCGCCTGGGAGGCCGCGCCCTGAACCTCGCGCAGCGAGCTGTTGGCCGCGTACACGTTGCCCTCGGCGTCCGCATGCAGCAGCAGCTCGCCGCCAACCACCTCCCGGCCGTTGAGCACCTGCTGGAAGCGCATGAACTGGTGGCCACGCGAGTCCGTCGAGGCGCGCTTGAACGTCACCTCCTCGCCGCTCACCCGGAACACCGGCGAGATGCTCGCCGCCGTCGTGCGCAGCTCGTCCTTCGCGCGCAGCTCGCTCACGGTGCTCAGCGCCGGCAGCCGGCCCAGCTTGCCCGTCACCATGTAGGGCACGCCGGCCTCGCTACCCACCACGCGCGCGTCCTTGAACTTCGCCAGGGCGGCCTGGATGTCCACGTCCTTCTCACCCGCGCGGACGGCCTCCTCATTCACCTCGACCGTCGAGCCGCAGGCGGCGAGGCTCGCGCCCAGCCACGCCACACACAGAGTCCTGAACATGCGATTAGCCAATTCAATACTCCTCTGAAGAAGAGGCGAGTTTCTTGACACACCAACTACCCGGCGATCAAGGGGCTATGATGGTTTTCAGGACTTTTTCTGTTTTACGGGCTGTAAACGTTTTCTCGTGGTCACTTCGCTCCTCTTTCCGGGATTGGACGGGCGCGGGGGTGCTGGCCGTGTGCGCGCTCTCGGTGCTGGCCGCCTGCGCCCCGCGCCACGTCCGCCCCGAGCCCCCGCTCCCGCCGCGCGTCACCGTGGAGCAGGCGGCGCAGCTCGTGCCTCCGGAGGAGAAGGACCGGGAGGGCTGGGCGGAGGACGTAATGGCCGCGCTGGAGGCGCACCGGCTGTACCCGTCGCCCGAGGCGGTGTGCTCGGTGCTGGCCGTCATCGAGCAGGAGTCCGGCTTCGAGGCCAACCCTGCGGTGCCGGGCCTGGCGCGCATCGTCCACCAGCGGCTGGAGGCCTACGCGGACAAGCTCGGCCCGCTCGGGCCTCCGGCGGTGAGGGCCCTGCTCGAGGGCAAGGCGCCGGGCCAGACGCAGAGCTTCGAGCAGCGGCTCAAGCTGGTGAAGACGGAGCGGGACCTGGACCGCATCTTCCGCGAGCTGCTGGAGTACTACGAGACGGAGTACCCGAAGTCGTACATCGCGGCCCAGCTCGCGAGCTCGCTCTTCAAGTCCACGCGGCTGGAGGACCTCAACCCCATCACCACCGCCGGCTCCATGCAGGTGAGCGTGAGCTTCTCGGCGGACCTGGCCGGCGGGGACGAGCAGGCGGAGCGGCGGGTGCGCGAGGAGCTCTACACGCGCGGCGGCGGGGTGTACTACGGCACGGCGCGGCTGCTCGGCTACGAGGCCCACTACAGCGAGCCCCTCTACCGCTTCGCGGACTACAACGCGGGCTTCTACGCCTCGCGCAACGCGGCGGTGCAACAGCAGGTGAGCCGCCTCACGGGCATCAAGCTGGTGCCGGATGGGGACCTGCTCGCCTACGACAAGCAGGGCGAGCCGGTGGACGAGGACAGCAACTCGCTCAAGGCGCTCCTGGCCTTCCGGCAACGGTACGCGTCGGACCTGAGCGAGCGGCGGGTACGCAAGGACGTGTTGCAGGAGAAGGAGCTCGCCTTCGAGGAGACGGACACCTGGGAGGCCATCAAACGCACGTACCAGGAGGTGACGGGCGAGGCCCCGGCGTACGCGCAGCTCCCCACCGTGGTCATCCGCAGCCCGAAAATCAGCGGGGAGAAGTCCACCGCGTGGTTCGCGCAGTCGGTGAACAAGCGCTTCCAGAAGTGCATGGCCCGCTACTCCGCGCTTCCGAAGTAGCGGGCCGGGAAGCCCCCGCCTTCAGCGGCCCGGCTTTGGCGCGGGAGCGAAGTGCGGGTCGGTGATGCTCATCTCCGTGACGGTGCCGTACTTGCGCGCCACCTCGCGGATGGCCGAGGCCTTGCCGATGAGCACCACGGTCAGGTCCTCGCGCGAGGGCAGCACGCGCTGGATGGCGGCCTGGATGCGCGCCTTGTCCGCGCCGGTCACCTTCGCGGCGAAGCCGTCCACGTCGCTCGCGTCCAGCCCGTAGAAGGCGAGCTCGGACAGCTTCGCGGCGAGCTGCAGGCCCGTCTCCAGCGTGGGGGGGAACTGGCCCAGCACGTACTCCTTGGCGGAGGCGAGCGTGGCGTCGTCCATCCCCTGCTGGCGGTAGCCCTCGAGGATGTCGAGCGCCAGGTCCAGGGCCTGCGCGGTGGACTCCGTCTTCGTGTACGAGGAGATGGCGAACGGGCCCCGGCTGCGTCTCGCGCATCACCAGCGAACCGGCGCCGTAGGTGAGGCCGGACTTCACGCGCAGCGCGGTGTTGAGCAGCGAGGTGAAGCGGCCGCCGAACACCGTGTTGGCCAGCTCCACGTCCACGCGAGCGGGGTCCGTGCGCGAGATGCCGGTGTTGCCGACCCAGAAGTACGTCTGCGTGGCGTCCGGCTTGTCCACCAGCAGCACGCGCCGACCCTTCAGCGACTGCGGTGAGGCGAAGCCACCGGGGCCGGCAGCGGCCGCGCGCCCCCAGCCACCGAGCGCCGCCTCGAGCTGCTTCGCGAGCTTCTTCGCGTCGAAGTCGCCCACCACGGAGAGGATGAGCCGGTCCCCCCCAGCTGCGCCTTGCGCGTACGCCAGCACGTCCTCGCGCTTGAGGGTGGCGAGCGACGCCTCGCTGCCGGCCACCGGGCGCGCGTACGGGTGCGCCCCGAAGTGGAAGGCGTTGAAGTAGGTGCCGACGACGCCGCGCAGGTCGCCGTCCTTCTCCGCCGCGAGCTCCGACACCATGCGCGCGCGCGTCTTGTCCAGCTCCGCCGGCTCGAAGCGCGGGCGCTGCAGCAGGTCCGAGAGCAGCTCCACCATCAGCGCCGTGTCCCGCGCCATGAACTGCCCGCTGCACGCAGCAGCGACTCGCGACCCGCGGGCACCTCCAGCATGCCGCCCACGCTGTCCACCGCCTCGGCGAACTGGTCGGCATTGCGCGAGCCGGCGCCCTTCTGGAGCAGCTCGGCGGTGAGCGCGGCCACGCCCTCCTTGCCCTCGGGGTCGCCGAGCGAGCCCGCCGCGCACCCGCGCGCTGAAGGCCACCAGCGGCACCTCGTGCTTCTCCACCAGGAGCAGCTTCGCGCCGTTCTTCAGCTCCACCACCGTGGCCCTGGGCAGCGTCACCGCGTCCACCACCGCGGCCTGCTTCACCTGCTGCGCCGCCGGGCGACTGGCCTTCGCCGCCTCGGCTCCCGCGCTGGAGGCCACCAGCAGCGCCGCGAGCGCCGCCTTCCCCGTGAGTCCCTTCATCGCGCCGCCTCCTTCTTCGCCTCGTCGCCAGCCTCGGGCACCAGCACGCCCACCGTGCGGTTGTTCGCGCGAGAACACCTCGCGGCCACCTTCTGCACCTGCTCGCGCGTCACCGCCTCGTAGCGGGCGGGGGCGTCGAAGAGCTTCTGTCCAGTCGCCGTGGAACACCTCGTAGGTGCCCAGCGCCTGCGCGCGGCCGCTGTTGGTCTCCAGGTGGCGCCAGAAGTCCGCCACGACGATGTTCTTCGCCTTGCGCAGCTCCGCGTCGGTGACGCCCTCCTGGACACCACCTTCGCCAGCTCCTCGTCGAGCAGCGACTCCGCCTTGCCCAGGTCGCCCCCGGGCGGCAGGTCCACCAGCATCCAGGTGAGCGAGGGGTCGAAGCCCGCGTCCAGGTACGCCGCGCACGCTGATGGCCACCTGCGTCTCCTCCACCAGCCGCGCGGTGCAGGCGAGAGGAGTCTCCGTCCGTGAGGATGCGCACCAGCAGGTCGAGCGCGTCGGCGTCCACGTCACTGCGCCTTGAGGCCGTGGAAGGCCATCTGCAGCAGCGGCGCCTGCGCCGCCTTGCGCACCACGACGCGGCGCTCGCCCTGCTGCGGCGGCTCCACGGTGCGCACCGGCTCGGGCGGCGGGCTGCGCGGGGATGGGCTCGAGGTACTTCTCCGCGAGCGCGAAGATCTCCTCGGGCGTCACGGCGCCCGCCACGATGAGCGTGGCGTTGTTGGGCGCGTAGTAGGTGCGGAAGTAGCGCTCTCGAGGTCCTCCTGCGTCCAGCGCTCGATGTCGCTGGGCCAGCCGATGACCGGGAATCTGGTAGGGGTGCGCGACGAAGGCGGTGGCCTGCACCTGCTCCATGAGCAGGCCGCGTGTTGTCGTTGTCCACGGTGGAGCGGCGCTCCGAGTAGACGACGCCGCGCTCGCTCTCCACGACCTTGGGGTCGATGGCGAGGTGGCCGATGCGGTCCGCCTCCAGGTCGAAGACGGTCTCCAGCGCCGAGCGCGGGAACCAGTCCTGGTACACGGTGACGTCCTCGGTGGTGTAGGCGTTGTTGCGGCCGCCGTGCGGCCTCCATGCACGCGGTCGAACTCGCCCGGGGCCGTACTTCTTCGCGCCGTTGAACATCATGTGCTCGAAGAAGTGGGAGAGCCCGGTGATGCCGGGGCGCTCGTTGCGGCTGCCCACGCGGAACCAGTTGTAGAGCGCGACGTTGGGGATGTCCGTGGTCCGGCCAGACGATGACCTTCAAGCCGTTCTTCAGCGTCTTCGTCCGCACGTCCGCGCCGGGCTTGGACGCGGCGGTGGCGATGGCCGTCTCGGCCCGCGCGGACCGACCCTGGGCACACGCGGCCGTCCCCGCCAGCAGCACCAATCCCGTGACGAGCAACTTCTGTCTGAGCATCCGCACTCCCTTGGCTCGAAGGCCCCACCCAACGGGTGGAGCACCTGGATATTCCCCCGAGGGCTCGCCCCGCCCTCAGACCGCCGGGGAGCTGAACGCACCACCGGACTCGAAGTCGGTCGCCTCCAGACGGAGGGGCGAGTGGATCCACCCCCGCAGTGCCGCGGCGAGCCAGGCGAGGTGCGAGCCCCGCACCGCGCCGAAGAGGTAGCGGTCCGGACGGAGGACGGCGATCTCCACCCGGTGCTCGCGGAACCACGCGTCGAGCTTGCCCTCGAGATCCACCACCTCGCCGGGATGGGCCTGACCGGAGCGCGGCGGGATGATGCGCAGGCAGCGGGCACCGAGGCTCTCGGCGAGCGCCTGGGCGGCGCGGAGGGAGACCTCGCGGGTGTGGGGGTGGACGAGCACCGCGAAGCCGGGACCCAGGAGCTCATCGAGCCGCACCACGCCGCCGCCCGGCGCGCCCACGCGAGGCTGGGGGAAGTACGTCCCCTCGGGAGCCTGGCGGTGGCCGCGGGAGCCCCCCAACATGAAACCGCGGGCGATGAGAGGCCGGGGCTTGAACTCGAAGTTCTGGATGAAGCGATGCACGCGCGGGATGCGGTCGATCGCCCGGATGAGGTGGTCGCGCAGGACGGCGATCGGGCGGACGCCAGTGAGGACGATGCGGCCCATGTTCACGCTGGCGTCGAGCATCGCCTGGGCGTGGGGGCGGCGCTCCAGCTCATAGGTGTCGAGGAGCGGCTCGTCGGCCTGGCCGCGAAGGACGGCCGCCAGCTTCCAGGCGAGGTTGTGGGCATCGCGCAGGCCGGAGCAGAGCCCCTGGCCCAGGACGGGCGGCATGAGGTGGGCGGCGTCGCCAAGGAGGAAGAGCCGCCCGTCGCGCCAGCGCGAGGCCAGGCGGCGGTTGAAGATGTAGGCGGCGGCGCGGAGGATGGTGGCGCGGTCCGGATCCACGTAGGGGGAGATGAACTCACGGAGGCACTCGGGCCGGAGCAGGTCCTCGGGCTTCTCGTCCTCGCGAATCATGCACTCGATGCGCATCTCGTTGTCGGCGCAGCGGGCGACGAAGATGTGGCGGAAGGGGTCGCACACCATGCGGCACAGGGGCGGAGGCGGCTCGGGAAGGCGGAGGGAGATGGCAATCATTCCCTCGTCGTAGGTGGCGCCCACCATTTCGATTCCGGCGAGCTGGCGCAGGATGCTGCGACCACCGTCGCAGGCCAGGACATAGCGGGCGCGCACGGTGCGCTCGCTGTTGTCGCGGACATCGCGGACGGTGACGGAGATGCCCTGGGCGTCCTGGGTGTAGGCCTCGACGTGCTGGCCGAGCCGCAGCTCGACGTGGGGGAAGCGAGAGAGCCCCTGGCGCAGCACGGTCTCGAGGTAGGGCTGGCTGAAGAAGCGGAGGACGGGGAAGCCGTAGCCGAAGTCGAGCCCCTGGACGGTGATGCGGGCGAAGAGCTCGCCGGTGGTGCCGGTGAACTCCACCTCGGGGGCGGTGTACATGTGGGGTTCGAGGACGTCGGCGAGACCCACGGCCTGGTAGATGCGCATGGCCTCGTCGTCACAGGTGATGGCGCGAGGCTGGCTGTGCTGGGTGAGTTCTCGCTCGAGGACGAGCGTGCGAACCCCGTACAGACCCAGGAGGTTGGCTGTGAGCGCACCCACCGGGCCGCAGCCGACGATGAGCACGTCCGTCTCTTCCACCAGTGGCTTCATGGTACTCCCCTGCCTCGTACTTCCTGCCTCGATGCTCCAGGGGTGGGGACCCTGGCGGGTGCAATGTACCGGAAGGAGGCCGTCCCACCACGTCCGATGTCACGAAGCAACCCGGCCGGCACGGGGACGAGGGTCTACCCGCTCACACTGAGCGTGGATTCCGTCAGACCGTCCCGAGGACCTCGAGCCAGGCCTCTCCTTCACGCGCCGCGAGCGCCTCGAGCTCGCGGGCCCGCGCCCGTGCCTCCTTCTTCGACTGACGCCGCGAGCGCTCGGCCTCGAGCACCTCGGCCTCGGCCCGGAGCTCCCCCACCGTGCGCCGGGCGTCGGCGGCCTGGGCGCCCCGCTCACGGGGTCGGGCCTCCTGGAAGCGGCGAAGCAGCTCCGCCGCCAGCAGGGGCTCCGGGCCCTGCATGACGCGCAGGAGGAGCGCGTCCTTTGGCCATGTAGACGAAGATATCGAAGTACCGCTCCATCAAGCGGTCCGGGTCGCCCTTGAAGTCCCCATAGTTGTAGACGTTGACGAAGCGGGACGAGGTGATGTCCGCACGGGTGGACAGCTTGCGCAGCGCGTCCTGCTCGGCGGGAGTGAGCGCCCGGTCCACGGCCTGGAACTCGTAATATTGGTAGGTACTCATGACGACCGGAGGATGCATCCCGGGGTGTGACTTGGAAAGTCACCTCCGCGAGTCGACGTCCGCCGTCGTACAGACCGCGCAGGTCTCGTCAGTAGACGACGCCGTCCAGCTTCTCGAGGAAGGTCTTGAGGGCCCCACCTCCCAAGATGAATTGCTCGGGCAGGGTAGACGGGCCGCTCCGGCGGGGAAAGCGAGCCACGCAAGACCTCCGCCACATCATGAAGAGACCTGCTGCGGTGGCTCTGAAGGACGAGCCGCGTGGGGTACGGTGCGCGCGTGAGTTCCCCCTTCCTGAAGGTACCCGAGTCCGAGTGGGTAGCATCCAACGCGCTGGCCTTCGCCATCCGCGACCGCTACCCGGTGAGCCCGGGGCACACCCTGGTGATTCCGCGCCGACCGGTGGCCACATGGTTCGAGGCCACGCCGGAGGAGCAGCGGGCCCTCTTCGAGCTGGTGGACGCAGGTGAAACGCGGGCTGGACGAGAGCCACCGGCCGGACGGGTACAACGTCGGCTTCAACGTGGGCGAGGCGGCGGGACAGACGGTGTTCCACCTGCACGTGCACGTGATTCCCGCGCTTCCGAGGAGACATGGCGGACCCGCGGGGCGGCGTACGTCACGTGATTCCAGGGAAGGGCAACTACCTCGCGACCTCGGCGAAACCGCTGGCCACGGGAGGCCTGGAGGACCCATTCCTGCGGCACCTGGAGCCCCTGTTCGCGCGGGCCCCGGACGTGGCGGTGCTGGCGGCCTTCGTGCAGGACAGCGGGCTCGAGGTGCTGCGCGAATCGGTGGAGGCGGCGCTGGCCCGAGGCGCGCGGGTGCGCATCCTCACCGGGGACTACCTGGCCATCACCCAGGCGGCGGCGCTGAGGCGGCTGCTCGACTGGATGGATGAGAGCGAAGCCCGGCGCGAGGAGGACGAGGAGCAACCCCGAGCCTCTCGGGGAACCTTCGAGGCGCGCGTGGTGGAAACGGAGAGGCTGGGACGCTCCTTCCACCCGAAGTCCTGGCGCTTCGAGGGAGTGGGGCTGGCGGCGGCCTTCGTCGGTTCGAGCAACGTGTCGCACGCGGCGCTGCGGACGGGCGTGGAGTGGAACCTGCGCGTCGAGCGAGACAGCGACCCACGCGGCGTACCAGGACGTGGTGGACGCCTTCGAGGGCTGGTGGACGAGGGCCCTGACGCTTCGACGCGGCCTGGGTCGAGCGATACGAAGCCCGAGCGCGACAGGTGGCCCGTCCCCTGCCGTCCGGGGAGGCGGAAGCGGAGCCCGTGCGAGCCGCCGCGCCAGCCGCACGAGGTTCAGCGGGAGGCGCTCGCGGCACTGGCACGCAGCCGGGACGAGGGGCGCCAGCGAGCCCTGGTGGTGCTGGCGACGGGTCTGGGAAAGACGCTGCTGGCGGCACTCGACGTGGAGGCCTTCGAGCAGACGCTGGGCCGACGAGCGCGGGTGCTGTTCCTCGCACACCGGGCGGAGCTGCTGACCCAGGCGGCGGAGACGTTCCGGCGGCAGTTCCCCGAATCGCGCTTCGGCTGGTTCGTCGCGGAGCGGTCGAGCCTCGCCGGAGACGTGGTCTTCGCCTCGGTGCAGAAGCTGTCGCGACCCGAGAGCGCTCGCCAGCCTCCGGGAGGTGGCGCCCTTCGACTACGTGGTGGTGGACGAGGTGCATCACGCCGCGGCGGCGAGCTACCGGGCCATCCTGGGGCGCCTGAAACCCGCGTTCCTGCTCGGGCTGACGGCGACGCCGGAGCGCGCGGACGAGGGCGACGTGCTGGGCCTGTTCGACGACCACCTCGCCTACCGGGCGGACGTGGGCGAGGGCATCGCGCGCGGGCTGCTGGTGCCGTTCGCGTACCACGGGCTGAAGGACGACGTGGCGTACGAGAACATCCCCTGGCGCAACCGGCGCTTCGACCCGGAGAGGCTCGCGGAGGCGGTGCAGACGGAAGCGCGCATGCAGCGGATGTGGACGGCGTGGGAGGCGCATCGCGCGACGCGCACGCTGGTCTTCTGCTGCTCGGTGGCGCACGCGGAGTACGTGAGAGGGCTGGCTGAAGGCCCAGGGTGTCCGGGTGGTCGCGGTTCACTCGGCCCCCGGAACGGATGACCGGGCCGAGGCACTGAGGAAGCTGGCGAGCGGCGAGCTGGACGCGGTCTGCGCGGTGGACCTCTTCAACGAGGGCGTGGACGTCCCGAGCGTGGACCGGGTGGTGATGCTGCGTCCCACGGAGTCGCCGGTGGTGTTCCTGCAGCAGCTCGGGCGCGGGCTGCGCAAAGCCGAGACGAAGGCGGCTGTCACGGTCATCGACTTCGTGGGCAACCACCGGGTGTTCCTGGACCGCGTGCGCGCGCTGCTGGCACTGACGGACAGGAGCGAGCAACTGTCGCTGCGAGACTTCCTCGTGGAGGGCATGGAGCCCGAGCTGCCACCGGGCTGCTCGATGCAGGTGGAGCTGGAGGCGAAGAACCTGCTGGCGAAGCTGCTGCCGAGCGGAGCGCAGCGAGGTGGAGCGGGTGTACCGCGAGCTGCGGGAGGCCTGGGGACGGCGACCCACTGCGGGCGAGATGTACCGGCTGGGTTACCGCCCGGCGACACTGCGCGAGGCACACGGAGGCTGGCTGCGGTTCGTGCAGCGCGAAGGAGACCTGACAGCGAAGGAGACCCATGCGCAGGAGGCGGGAGCCGCATGGTTCGAGGAGCTCGAGACCACGCAGATGAGCAAGAGCTTCAAGATGGTCCTTCTGGAGGCGCTGCTCGAAGCCGGGGCTGGGAAGAAGGACTGTCACTCCCGGAGCTGGCCGAGCGCAGCCTCGCCCTCCTGCGCCGTTCTCCGGAGCTGCTGAGGGACCTGGAGGGAGTCAAGGCACTGGGAGACTACGACGCAACCCGAAGCCGAAACGCTTTCTCGCCTACTGGAAGGAAAACCCGATCCAGGCGTGGACGGGAAGCCCGTGGTTCCGCGTGGACGGAGACCGCTTCATCTCCGCGCCTGCCGATTCCGGAGGACGCGCAAGAGGCATTCCTGGAGCTCACCCGGGAGCTGGTGGACTACCGCCTCGCGCAATACCGCGCTCGGGCAACGCACGGAAGCTCCAGGTGCGGCCTTCGAAACCAAGGTCCTCTCGAACAAGCGCGACCCCATCCTCAAGTTGCCAGATCGGCTCAAGAGGCCAGACCTGCCTCGGGGTGAGCTGGATGTGCGACTCCCGGATGGCAGTCGCCTGGCGCTTCCGGTTGATGAAGGAGTTCTGCAACGTGGCCCGGCCGGTGGGAACGGACCGCAATGCCCTGCCAGATCTGATGCGGCGTTGGTTCGGTCCTGGAGCTGGCAAACCGGGCACGGCCTTCCGGGTGCGCTTCACACCAGGCCCGGATGGGTGGTGGGTAGCTCCCGTGGATGCGGAAGTCATTCCCCTGCCCCGCCGGGGAACCCTCGTGGCCTTCCCGAGCCTGCGTGCCGCGGCGGGTGCGGCAACCCACACGATCGCGCTAGAGGGCGCGCCCGAAGCGGAGCGGGTGAGCCTGCCAGTCCAGGCAAGTGACGCGGGACTGTTCGCGGTACGTGCGTCCGGCGACTCCATGGATGGAGGCGAGCGTCCGATTCGGGATGGGGATTGGCTCGTGATGCGTTACGCGCGAGCAGCCGGCATCGGAGTGGTCGAGGGAAAGGTGGCGCTCGTGCAGGTGCCGGACTCGGCCGGCTACGGGTACCAGGTGAAGCGGGTCGTGCGAGAGAAGGGCCGATGGATTCTGCGCTCCGACAATCCGTCGCGGCCGTCCTTCGAGACGACTGAGGACGTGGTCCCCATCGCACAGCTCGTGGAGGTGATTCAGCCTGAACGACTAGGACCCGCCGTGGGCGAGCGAATGACGGAGGAGGACGTCATCAAGGCCTTTGGACTCACCGCACCGCCAAGGACCGGGCGCCACACGGGCCACCTCTTCCTCTGCGTGACCGAGAAGGGACTCCTCACCGAGCCCGATTGCCTGAAGCTGCGCATCGAGGATCGCCGCCCGGCGGAAACGGCCTTCGTGCTGACCCGGCTCTCGCCAGAGGAGCCCTGGAGGTATGACGGCGTGGCGCGCTGGCTGGAGGAAGAGGACCGCTGGGCACTCTCAGAGCCGGTGGATTACGCCACCTGGCGAGCACTCGGGCACGGACGTCGAAGCTCCCGCAGACTTCCCGAGGGAGCGCTCGAACGAGCCTCGGAGCAGGTCAAGAACCTGCTGAGCACCCATCCCATTGGCCGCACCATCGAGGAGGACGGCAAGCGCTGTCGCATCGTAGGCATCGCTTCCGAAGGAGGCGTGCGCATTGATGGCGGCGAAGGTGGCTTCGAGGAACGAACGGTCTCCCTGACCGACGTCGCTTGGGCGCTCCTCGCTCGCGACGACGCGCGCAGCACGGGGAGCATCTTGGATGAGGCGCGGGTGAACCGACTCCGCTACCTGGAAGGAACGCCGAAGGGCTCGACCCGGTGGATTGATACCAATTGGGCCCTGTGCCTCCTGCGTGCGATGGAGCGCTGAGGTCAAGGCCAGCAGCCAAAAGCAAAAGGCCGATACGGGATGCGTATCGGCCTCGGCTTGCTGCGAACTCTTTGGGAAGTGCCCAGGGGCGGAATCGAACCACCGACACGGGGATTTTCAGTCCCCTGCTCTACCGACTGAGCTACCTGGGCGTTTCTGCGTTGCTCAACCGCTCGAAGTAACGGCGATTTACGGGGACTCGGCCCTCGCGTCAAGTTGCTTCTTCAACTCCACTCCACTTCCTCCCCTTCCTCCTCTCCACCCGCACGCCCGGCTGCCCTCCTGCCCTTCCGGCACGCACCACCCGTACGTTTCCGTTACATCCCTGGTCGCCTTCCCGGAGTCCCTCGCGTGAGCTGGCTCAACTACCACCACCTCCTCTACTTCTGGACCGTCGCCCGCGCCGGCTCCATCGCCAAGGCCAGCCAGGAACTCCACCTCGCCCAGCCCACCATCAGCGCCCAGCTCAAGCTCCTCGAGGAGTCGCTCGGCCACAAGCTCTTCGAGCGACAGGGCCGCCGCCTCGTCCTCACCGACGTCGGCCGCACCGTCCTCCGCTACGCCGAGGACATCTTCCGCCTCGGCAACGAGCTGAAGAACGTCGTCAGCGGCCTCCCCTCCTCCGGCCAGCAGCTCCGCCTCGCCGTCGGCGTCACCGACGTCATCCCCAAGCTCGTCGCCGAGCGCCTCCTCCAGCCCGCCTTCGACACCTCCCCCGACATCCGCATCACCTGCCGCGAAGGCCCCCTCCCCCAGCTCCTCGCCTCCCTCGCCCTCCACGAGCTCGACGTCGTCCTCGCCGACGCCCCCTCCTCCGAGCCCGTCAGCATCCGCGCCTTCAATCACCTGCTCGGCAAGTGCGGCGTCTCCTTCTTCGCCGCTCCCAAGCTGGCTCACCTCAGCCGGGGTTTCCCCCGTTCGCTCGATGGCGCCCCCGTCCTCCTCCCCTCCGAGGCCTCCTCCATGCGCCGCTCGCTGGAGATCTGGTTCGACGCCCAGCGCGTCCACCCGCTCATCGTCGGCGACTTCGATGACAGCGCACTGCTGAAGGCCTTCGGCCACCGGGGTCACGGCGTCTTCCCCGCCCCCTCCGTCATCGAGGCCGAGGTCTGCCGTCAGTTCGCCGTCTCCGTCATCGGGCGCACCGACGACATCGAGACGTGCTTCTACGCCATCTCCGTCGAGCGACGGCTCCGGCATCCCGCGGTCGTGGCCATCGCCGAGACCGCTCGCTCCCGGCTGTTCGGGTAGCAGACCCGCAGCAGAGGCGGTTCAGTGGGCCCGGTGGACTTCCCGGCCCGCCACCACCGTGGCCACCACCGTCGCGTCCACCAGGGCCCTCGCCTCGTCCGACACCGGGTCCACCGACAGCACCGTGAAGTCCGCGTCCATCCCCTCCACCAGCCGCCCCCGCCGCGCCTCCGCGAACGACGCCCACGCCGGCCCCACCGTGAAGCCCTCCAGCGCCTCCTGCCCCGTCAGTCGCTCCTGGGGCTGCCAGCCGCCCTCCGGCTTCCCCGCCGCGTCCTGACGCGTCCTCGCCGCGTACAGCCCCGCCAGCACGTCCGGGTTCTCGATGGGGAAGTCGCTCCCCAGCGCCAGCACCGCCCCCGCCTCCTTCAGGCTCCTCCACGCGTACGCGCCCTTCAGCCGCTCCGCCCCCAGTCGCGCCTCCGCCCACCCCATGTCGCTCGTCGCGTGCGTCGGCTGCACGCTCGCCACCAGCCCCGCCTCCCCCAGCTTCTGGATGTCCTCGGGCCGCAAAATCTGGGCGTGCTCCACCCGGTGCCGCAGCGCCTTCGTCCCCGTCGCCGCCGACGCTCGAATCAGCGTGTCCACCACCCCCGTGTTCGCCCGGTCTCCAATCGCGTGGATGCACACCTGGAAGCCCCTCTGCATGAAGGCCAGCGCCCTCGCCTCCAGCTCCTCCGGCTCCATCAGCAGCAGCCCCGTCTCCCCCGGCGCGTCGCTGTAGGACTCGTGCAGCGCCGCCCCTCGCGAGCCCAGCGCCCCGTCCAGCAGGAACTTCACCGCCTTCATCTCCAGCATCCGCCCGCCGTACGTCCCCAGCTCCAGGTACGTGTGCCGCTCCTCCCCCTGCCCGTCCGCCATCGCGTACACCCGCACCGGCAGCCGCCCCGCCATGTCCCACGCCTGCAGCAGCCGGAACGTCCGCAGGTCCATCCCCGCGTCGTGCACCCCCGTCAGCCCCACCCGCGCGCACCGCTCCAGCGCCGCCGAGAGCCGCGCCGCCAACTGCTCGTCCGTCGGCGGCGACACCACCCGCGCCACCAGGTCCATCGCGTTGTCCACCAGCACGCCCGTCGGCTCGCCCTTCGCGTCCTTCAGGATGCGGCCTCCCGCCGGGTCCGGCGTTTCACGAGTGATGCCCGCGCGCCGCAGCGCCTCGCCATTCACCCACGCCGCATGGTGGTCCACCCGCGTCAGGTACACCGGCGTCCTCGGGAAGCGCGCGTCCAGCTCGGCCCGCCCGGGGAAGCTCTTCCCCGGCCACCCGTTCTGGTCCCACCCCTTTCCGATCAGCCAGTCCCCCTGGAAGCTCGTCGACGGAGCATCCGCCAGGCGCCGCAGCACCTCGTCCACCGAGCCCGCCCCCTCCAGCCTCGCCACCGTCAGGCTCCGACCGAGTCCCGCGAGGTGCGCGTGCGCGTCCACCAGTCCGGGCACCACCACCGCGTTGCCGAAGTCCACCACCCGCGCGCCCTCGCCCGCGGCCGCGAGCACCTCGGCCTTCGTCCCCACCGCCAGCACCCGGCCCTGGCGCACCGCCAGCGCCTCGGCCTCCGGCCTCCCCGCGTCCAGCGTCCGGATCCGCCGTGCCACGTAGACTGTCGTCTCCACTCTCGCTCCCTCGGGCGCCCTCCGGGCACACCCCATCCCCAGCGCCAGCAAAAGCGTCCCCAGAAGGAGCGCCCGTGCCGCACCGCGGGCCCGTGTTCCGTGAAGGTGTTGGGATGAACGTCCCCGCATCGACGGGCGCCACTGTGCGCCAGCCGCTCTCGGCTGTCACGGGGACTGTGTTGGAGGGAAGGGAGGGGCGATTACTCGCTCGGCGGCGTTCCGGCGTCCGGCTCCGTCAGCGGACCCGCGGGCCCCGGTGGCTCCGCTGGCACGTTCTGAATCTCCTCCCGCTGCCCTGGGTCCTCGAGGGGCTCCCGGTTCTCCGTCCCGGGTGGCTGGGTCGTCCGGCAGGCCAGGAAGCCAACGAGCACTCCCGCCACGATGAGCAGGGCACGGCGCATGGGAACCTCCTCCGTCCAAAGAGCCCCCCACCGTAGGGAGCCCCTCCCGCCACCGCAACGCGCACCCGCTCCGCTCCGTCCGCCACCGGATGCACGCCCCCCGGCGAGGCGCTCTCTCCAATGCCCTCCATCCCTCCCACCGAGCGACTCCCCCCACCTCCTGCCCCACCGTCGTCACCTTGCCCTTGGAGTCGCATCCTCTCGGAAAGGAGCCCTCATGCTCGACGTCGTCGACATCGGTGACCGATCCCTCGATGCCTACCGGGGCGTCGCTCCCGAAGAGCAGCTCGACGAGCTTGTCCGCGTCGCCCAGCGCCTGCGCGGCGCCCGCATCCTCCACCTCAACGCCACCTCCTATGGCGGTGGCGTCTCGGAGATCCTCCGCTCCTGCGTCCCGCTCCTCAAGGACCTCGGGCTGGAGGCCGAGTGGAAGATCATCCGCGGCGACGACGCCTTCTTTCAAATCACCAAGCGCCTCCACAACGGGCTGCAGGGTGCCCCCGGCGAGCTCTCCGAGTCCGAGAAGGCCCTCTACCTCGGCAACGCCCAGCTCAACGCCCCCCACCTCGCCGAGGACTACGACTTCATCATCGTTCACGATCCCCAACCCGCCGCCATCCCCGGGCTCGTCCACCAGCGCGGCTCCAAGTGGATCTGGCGCTGCCACATCGACACGTCCCACCCCAACCCCGCCATCTGGGACTTCCTCACGCCGTACCTCGGCGCCTACGACGCCGCCGTCTTCACCCTGGAGAACTTCATCCCCCCGCGCTTCCCCATCCGCCGCGTCGCCATCCACCCGCCCGCCATCGACCCGCTCAGCCCCAAGAACCTCGTCCTCCCCCAGGAGCTCGCCCGCCACATCCTCGAGTGGATTGGCGTCCGGCTCAACCGCCCCCTCATCACCCAGGTCAGTCGCTTCGACAAGTGGAAGGACCCGCTCGGCGTCGTCGCCGCCTACCGGCTCGTGCGCCAGCACCTGCCCAACGTCCAGCTCGCCCTCGTCAGCGCCATGGCCCTTGACGACCCCGAGGCCTGGGACATCTACGAGAAGGTCCGCGCCGCGACCGCCGACGACCGGCTCATCCACGTCTTCACCAACCTCGTCGGCGTGGGAAACGTCGAGGTCAACGCCTTCCAGTCCCTCTCCGACGTCGTCATCCAGAAGTCCCTGCGCGAGGGCTTCGGGCTCGTCGTCTCCGAGGCCCTCTGGAAGGGCACTCCCGTCGTCGCCGGGCGCGTCGGGGGAATCCCCATGCAGATACCCCCAGGCACCGGCGGCATCCTCGTGGACAGCGTCGAGGAGTGCGCGGACGCACTGCTCCACCTCCTGCGCCATCCCGACGTGGCCCATGGACTCGGCGAGAGCGGCCGGGAGCGCGTCCGCCACCACTTCCTCATGCCCCGGCTCCTCCTCGACGAGCTGCGCCTGCTGGAGGCACTCAGCGAGGAGAAGCCGGTGGCCCCCCCATTGTTGGATGGGGAGATCCCGCTCGCGTGGGACGTGAGGCACTGAACGGATGCCCTCCAGGCCGGCGACACGGTGGGTTCCGGTGCCTACTGGTTCGAGCGGTTCACAGAGATGGGGTTCGTGATGCGTGGGGGATTCGGACGGTTGGCCACCGTGGCGCTGGCGCTGGGCATGCTGCTCCTCGGCCAGGCTGCCGGAGGTGTGGATGCTCCGTCTCCTCCCGTCATCTCCCGCTGCGTCCTCGACGGCATGGTCGACGCTGGCTCCAGTGCCTACCTCGTCGACTGCGTCCGGCGCGCACAGGAGGCTGGTCATCAGGCGCTCCTCCTCCGGCTCGACACTCCCGGCGGAGAGCTCGAGTCCACGCGGAACATCGTCCGCGCCTTCCTCGGCGCCCGCATCCCCGTGCTGGTGTGGGTGGGTCCTTCCGGCGCCCGGGCCGGCAGTGCCGGGGTCTTCATCACCCTCGCCTCCCATCTCGCCGCCATGGCCCCCGGTACCAACATCGGCGCCGCCCACCCCGTCGTCGGGCTCACCGGGCAGGACCCGGAAGAGACCGGCGGCAAGGAGATGGCCCGCAAAATCGAGAACGACGCCGTCGCCTTCGTCGAGGCCATCGCCAAGCAGCGCGGCCGCAACGTCGAGTGGGCCATCAACGCCGTCCGCAAGAGCGAGAGCGTCCCCGCCGAGAAGGCCCTCGCGCTGAACGTCATCGAGCACGTCGCGCCCACCCAGGAAGCCTTCCTCGAATGGGCCAACGGCCGCACCGTCACCGTCTCGGACACGCCCGTCACGCTGCGCACCGCCAACGCCCAGGTCGTCGAGCTGTCGCCCACCCTTCCCCAGCGGTTGCTTCACGCCCTCGCCCAGCCAGCCGTCGTCTACATCCTCTTCCTCCTCGCGGGCCTCGGCATCGCGGTGGAGCTCAGCCACCCCGGTCTGTCCGCCCCCGGCATCATCGGCGTGGTGTGCCTGGTGCTCGCCCTGCTCGCCTCCTCGGCGCTGCCCGTGCGCACCGGCGCCATCGTCCTGCTGCTGCTCGGCGTGGCGCTGCTCGTGGCCGAGCTCTTCGTCACCAGCGGCATGCTCGGCGCCGCGGGCACGGTGCTGCTGGTGCTCGGCGGCGTGTTCCTCGTGGACCGCTTCGATGCGGACTGGTTCGTCGACAGGCCCTTGCGCGTGCCCCTGGGCACGGTGCTCCCCACCGCCCTCTTCGTCGCCGGGGCCGCCGTCTTCCTCGCCTTCCGTGCCGCCCAGACGCGCCGCATTCCCCAGCTCGCTGGAGACGCGGGGCTCGTGGGCGAGGTGGGCCACGTGCTCGAGGCCGTCTCGCCCTCCGGTGGCGAGGTGTTCGTCCACGGCGAGCGCTGGGCCGCCGTCTCCTCCACTCCCCTTCCCTCCGGCGTCCGCGTGGTGGTGCGCCGCGTGGAGGGACTCACCCTCTTCGTCGACGAGGTAAAGCCATGAAAGACACCATCTTCGGAGCCCTCGGGCTGATCATCCCGCTGGGGCTCCTCGTGCTCGTCTTCCTCTCCGGCGTGCGCATCGTCAACGAGTACGAGAGCGGCGTCGTCTTCCGGCTCGGCCGCTTCGTGGGCCTCAAGCGCGCCGGCTTCCGGTGGATCATCCCCTTCGTCGAGCGCATCGTCATCATCGACATGCGCACCGTCGCGCGAGACGTGCCCCCGCAGGACGTCATCACCAAGGACAACGTCAGCGTGAAGGTGAACGCCGTCGTCTACTTCCGCGTCATCCACGCCGACAAGGCCGTGCTCCAGGTGGAGGACTACCTCTATGCCACCAGCCAGCTCGCGCAGACCACCCTGCGCGCCATCCTCGGGCAGGTGGAGCTGGACCAGCTCCTCTCCGAGCGCGACCGCGTCAACCGGGAGATCCAGAAGGTGCTCGATGCGCACACGGACCCGTGGGGCATCAAGGTCTCCAACGTGGAGGTGAAGCACATCGACCTGCCGGTGGAGATGCAGCGCGCCATCGCCCGGCAGGCCGAGGCCGAGCGCGAGCGGCGCGCGAAGATCATCGCCGCCGAGGGCGAGCACCAGGCCGCCGAGAAGCTCTCCCTGGCCGCCGAGGTGCTCAACCGCAACCCCATCACCCTCCAGCTCCGCTACCTGCAGACGCTGGTGGAGATCACCGGGGGTGGCAACCAGACCATCATCCCCATCCCCCTGGATTTGATGCGCGCGCTCGGCGTGCAGCCGAAGTGAGCGCCTCAGGGCACGAAGGCGCTCATCCCGCCGCTCGCCCGTGGGCACGGGCACGTCGGCGTCCATGAACATCTCGCGCTTCTCCAGCGCGATGGCGTCCCGTCCGAGCCGCAGCGACGCCAGCGCGAACAGCGCGATGCACCCCAGCAGCACCACGCCCACCGAGAACGACAACACCGGCAGCACCTCCGGCACGGCGAAGCGCCGCTGCGTCAGGTAGAGCAGCGACGTCACCACGAACGAGATGAGCGCCCCGTAGGCCATCCCCATCGCCCGCGCCAGCAGCAGGTGCCGCCGGTCCAGGATGGCCACCTCCTCGCGCAGCATCTCGCGTCGCGGGTGGTCCTCCGGCAGCGAGCGCCACTCGCGCAGCATCTCGCGCATACGGGACGTCATCCGGGCAATCTGGTTGTCCAGCCCCGTGGCCAGGATGCCGCACGCGGACACCATCACCGCTGGCGTCACCGCCGCCCCGATGACCCGGATGGAGGAGAGGTCCACGCCGCCTGTCTGGTCCATAGGCCCTCTTCTGTCCCACCCGACTCCGCCCGGTGCAAGCCTGCTCGCCTGGCCTCCTACATCCCGCCAGTGTCTTCATGACAGTGACGAATCACCAGTGACGACTTGACACAACGACTGTCGAGTCCTACTGTCAGTCCCGTGAGCACGACAACGACACGCAAGGAGTGGAAGCTGACGGAGCTGGCCGAGGAGGCGGGCGTGTCCCCGCGGACCGTGCGCTATTACGTCCAGCGCGGGCTGCTGCCCGCCCCGCCCTTCAAGGGGCCGGACACCGTCTATGGGGAGGAGCACCTGCTGCGCCTCAAGGCCATCCGGGCCCTGCAGGCGAAGTTCCTCCCGCTCGATGCCATCCAGGTGGAGCTGACGCGGCTGGGTCCCGACGAGCTGAAGGCGCTCGGCGAGACCGAACCCGAAAGCCCCGCGGCCCCCGCCCCCGCGGCCCCCGAGCCCGTCCTCCCCAGGAGTCCGGCCAAGGCCGAGGCGTCTGTCTCCCCATCCGATGGGGTGACAAGCTGGCGCCGATGGGAGCTGGCGCCGGGGCTGGAGCTGCACCTCGCCGACACGGCGGACGAGAAGACCCGGGCGCTCGCCGAACGCGTGCGCGCCCTCATCCAGAAGTCCCAGGAAAGGTAGAGCCATGGAGAACGTCAAGGCAGGGCTGTACACGCAGAGCGGTGCGCAGGTCCCCCTTCAGGGCGTGGACGTCACGGGTGAGCTTCTCGGAGGTCACGCCCGGGTGCGCGTGCGCCAGCGCTACCGCAACACCGAGTCCAAGCCGGTCGAGGCCGTCTACGTCTTTCCCCTCCCCTCGGACGCCACCCTCACCGCCTTCTCCATGGAGTGCGCCGGGCGCCGCGTGCAGGGCATCCTCAAGGAGCGCGAGGAGGCCTTCCGCACCTATGACGACGCGGTGACGGCCGGCCACGGCGCCGCGCTGCTCGACCAGGAGCGCCCCAACGTCTTCACCGCCCAGGTGGGCAACCTGCTGCCCGGCGAGGAGACGCTGGTGGACGTGGAGTTCCTCCAGGCCATCCAGGTGGAGGAGGGCTGCGTGCGCTGGGCCCTGCCCACCCTCGTCGCCCCCCGCTACATCCCCGGCAAGCCCCAGGGCGATCGCACCGCCCACGGCGCGGCCGACCCCACCGACCGCGTACCCGACGCGGACCGCATCACCCCGCCCGTGGGCGACGCGCGCTACGGCCTCACGATGGACCTGCTCATCTCGCTCGGCCGCGAGGTGGTGGTGGAGAGCCCCTCGCACAAGCTGGACGTCTCGCGCGCCGAGGGCGGCACGCGCGTGAAGCTCTCCCAGCCGAACGTGGCGCTGGACCGGGACATCGTGCTCAGCGTGCGCAGCCCGGACACGAGCACCCCGCTCACCACGCTCGTCACCCACCGCAAGGGCGAGGGCCCTGGCACCTTCGCCCTCACCGTGGTGCCGGACCTGCTGGGCATGGCCGCGGGCCCCAAGCGCCAGGAGGTGGTGTTCGTGGTGGACACCTCCGGCTCCATGGGCGGCGAGAGCCTCCCCCAGGCCCAGGGCGCGCTCCGTCTGTGCCTGCGCCACCTGCGCGAGGGTGACCGCTTCAACATCATCGCCTTCGAGAACTCCTATCCGCCTCTTCTCGCCCGAGCCCGTCACCTTCACCCAGAAGACGCTGGAGCAGGCCGACCGCTGGGTGGCCGCGCTGCACGCCGACGGTGGCACCGAGCTGCTCCAGCCCATGCAGGCCGCGGTGCGGGCCGTGCCGGACGGCGTGGTGGTGCTCCTCACCGACGGCCAGGTGGGCAACGAGTCCGAAATCCTCAACGCGGTGATGGGGGCGCGGCAGACGGCGCGCATCTACTCCTTCGGCATCGGCACCAACGTGAGTGACGTGCTGCTCAAGGACATGGCCCGGCAGACGGGCGGCGCGGTGGAGTTCATCCACCCCGGCGAGCGCATCGACGACAAGGTGGTGGCCCAGTTCTCCCGCGCGCTCGCGCCCCGCGTCACCGGCGTGGAGGTGCGCTTCGAGGGCGTGGAGGCCACGGAGCTGGCCCCCGCCGAGCCGCCGCAGCTCGTGGACGGCACGCCGTGGAGCCTCTTCGGCCGCTACACCACGCCCGGCACGGGCAAGGTGGTGCTCAAGGGCAAGTCCGGGGCGGAGACGTTCTCGCTCTCCATCCCCGTGAGCTTCCCCGCCGAGAGCGACCGGCCCGCGGTGGAGAAGCTGTGGGCCGCCGAGCGCATCCGCGCCTGGCAGGACGCCGCGCTCGTGGGCCGGCGCGCCCAGGCCCTCAAGGAGCGCATCGTCCAGCTCGCGCTCGCGCACGGCATCGTGACGCAGTACACCTCCTTCGTGGTGGTGGAGGAGCGCACCGGCGAGCGCCGCGCCTCGGGCCAGCCGGAGACGCGCGTCGTCCCCGTCCATGCCCCGGCCGGCTGGGCCATGTTCGGCACGGCCAAGGAGGAGGCGGAGGGCGCCGCGCTCCCGCCCTCCTCGGGTGGAGCGGTGCGTCGCAGCAGGGCGGCTCCGAAGCTCCAGAAGGCCTCGGCCCCGGGCTTCCCCATGGGTGCACCGCCTCCGGCTCCTGCCCGGCCCATGCCCATGGCCGCCGCTCCGGCCTCCGCCTCGTACGCGCCCCCGCCCCCGGCGCCCGCCGCTCCGGCTCGCATGGAGGCGGAGAAGAAGAAGAAGGGCGGATTCCTCGGCGGCCTGTTCAAGGACAAGGCGGCGCCCGAGCCCCAGGAGATCGTCGCCTCCGCGGATGTCTCGAGCTACGACGATGAAGCCCTCTTGGAGCAGGCGGATCAGTTCTCGGTTCGTAGGGAGCAGGGGGTCGCCGAGGAGTCGGTCGCCGCCGACGGTGGAGTGGGCCTGCTCGAGAAGCAGCTCGCCAGTGGCCTGTGGGCGGGCACCGGCACGGGCCCCGAGCCCGTGCGCCAGGCCCGTGCCACCGCGCTCGCCCTGCTGGAGCTGCTGCGCCAGGGCATCACCAGCAGCCATGCACTGCACGGCGCGCAGGTGAAGAAGGCCGTGGAGGCGCTGCTCGCGCTCGTGCCCGAGCTCGGGGGTGCACCCGAGGTGGCCGAGCTCGCCCTCGGCGTGGCGTGGCTCGTGGCCGCGGGCCCGCGGACGCGCGGGCGCATCGCCCAGGCCGCGCAGCCCATCACCGGGCTCAGCTCGCGGCTGGAGAATGAAGTGGCCCTGCGCCAGCACGTGGACGCGCTGGCGACGCGGTAGTCGGAGTCCCTCGGGCCTCCGGGAGGGGAAGCATGGGGACGGGTCTCATCCCGTCCCGCTCTCCCGGAGGGCGAGGAGGAGTTTCCGCCGAGCTCAGCGCTCGCGGAGCGGGGGGATGGCGGCCTGGCCCTCGTCCACCGGGGCCACCTTGTGCGGCCACCCCTGCTCCGGCTGATAGCGCTGCACCTCGCGCACCATGAAGAAGGCGGCCGCGGACAGCACGCCGATGTCGTCCAGCCAGCCCAGGATGGGCAGGATGTCCGGCAGCGCGTCCAACGGCGACACGAAGTAGATGACGGCAAACAACCCCGCGAGCCTCCGCCACAGCGGCACGCGCGGGTCACGCACGTAGCGGAAGAACCGGGTCCCCATCGCTCGAAGGCCTGCAACGTTCATGTTCCCTCCTACGGATGGAGGCTGAGGTCCATTGCGACCCCTCCACCGTAGGCGCCCGGCCACTCGTGGGGCAAGCGGCCCCATCCCGAGTGTCCTCAGTCGTCCTCGTCCTCGCACGAATTCTTGGGGGGCTTGCCCTTGCCCGGCTTGTCCTTCTTCTCGCCCCTCCCCTTGGGAGCATCCGGGCTGGAGCAGATGTCGTCGTCCGGGTGCTTGTCGAAGGGAGGGCGCCTCGCGAGGAAGGCCTCCATCAGTTGCTGTCGGAAGGGGAGGAAGGTGCCCGCCAGCGACTCCGAGAGCCCGTAGCGTGGGCCGTCCGGGCCCTCCTCCAGCGTGCGCTCGCTCACGTGGACGAAGGTGAAGCGGGTGGACTTGGAGGGCCAGGTGAGCCCGCCCCCGAGGTTCGCGCCAGTGCTGAGTTGGTGGCAACCCGCGCAGGAGAGCGTCTGCGCACGCGCGACGATGTTCACCGGAGTGAGCGAGCTGCCCAGGTCATTGAGCCGCTGCTGGAGCTTCGTCTGGAGCGAGCTCTGGCCGTTGCCGAACTGGTGGACGTAGAGGTTCTCCGTGCCACTCGAGTGGCTCTGCCCGCTGTTGAAGCGCTCCTCGATCGCCATGGTGTAGCGGAGCACGTCTTGGGTCGCCAGCGCCTCCACCTGGTCCAGGAACGCCGCCGAGAAGTCCGCCTTCAGCGGGTGGCTCGCCTCCGCGCTGAAGAGCACGCCGGCCGGGTTGGTCTTCACCGTGTCCGGCTCGAAGCGCATCACGCACGAGTCACCGGTGCAGCGCTTGCGCAGGCGGAACTCGCGCAGCGTCCAGGTGGACTGCATGAACTGGTTGGTGCGCACCTGCCCGGTGGAGCGGTCCGTGGCGTTGCCGTAATTGTCGATGTGGATGACGGGCGGGATGTGACCGCCGAGCCCCTCGAAGTAGAAGCGGTGCAAGGCCTCGGCACGCACCGCCGCGTCCGGCTCCTGGGAGAGCTCGGCCCAGAAACGCACCAGCTTGCGGCACCCGAGGACCCCCTTCTTCGGCTTCGGGTTGGGCAGAACCCCCTCGAAAGCGATGAGGTTGCGGCTTCGCGCGTTGGAGATGCCCGATCGGCGCGCGAAGACGATGCGGTACTCCCCGCAGTCACTCCCGTCCTGCGCCGCCAGGTCGAAGCGATTGAAGAGCCCGATGGGCACGTAGGCCGCGGGGTTGGTGCCGGGCTCGAGGAACGGATTCTCCTCCGCCTGGAGGCCCTCCCCGCGTGGGCAGGCATAGGTGAAGCCATTGAAGCCCGGCAGCCCGTCCGGGAGTTTCTGGTCATCGCAGTGCGGCCCGCCCAGCCCCAGCCCCGGCGCCGGCCGCTGCGAGTCCCACCACTCCTGGTAGAGCCGCAGCCCCGTCAGGCCCGGGATGCCGCTCTGCTCCGCGAGCCGGTTCATCACCTCCTCGAAGCTGAAGCGCGCGAGGATGACCTCATCCGTCACCGCCAGCGAGCGCCGAGCGTCCAGGCTCACCTCTGGCACTGGCTCATCTGCCTCTGACGCCGACTTCGGCATCGTCCGGGTGCCCTCCAGCGGCAGCAGGCCGATGCCGCGACGCTCCGGTTGGAGCGAGGCCCGAGGAGCCGCGGAAACGGGTGGCTGCTCCACGGACACGCCACAGGCCGCGAGGGCCATGACTCCAGCCACGGCCAGCAGCAGGAAAGAACGCATGTCAGACCCCCCTCAGCAGGCCACTCGAAAGCAAGTACGTGCCTGCCTCCAGAACTTAAGGATTGAGGCAAGGCCGGGCTGACCGTCTGGGGCCGGACGATGCGATTGGGACTCCGGGGAGGTTTTCGTGCGGCCCCACACAGAGGCCCTGCCCTGAAGGGAAGGGGGCGCGCAACCAGAGTCCGCTCACAGCTACGAGCGGGATGTCACGGAACCCTGAGCGTACCTCCAACGCTGGTACCCAGCCCACAGGCAGCCGAGCAACCCCGCTCCAGCCATCACACCACCGCCCAGAAGTCCTTGGACCGGGTGCCGGCATCCAGGCACCGGCGCATCCAAGGAGAAGGTGGGGCAGTGGGGCACATAAAGCGCGGCCATGCTCATCGCACTCCAGCCCCAGAACAGCCCAAGCACCAGGAGCAGCACGGAAAGCCAGAGGCCGAGCATCTTCCGCCGCACGTGTGGAGCATTCATGGTGGTTCCTCCAAAGCTCCGGCTCTAAATCTTACCCGGGTGGAGCCTGCGCGTATCCGGCAGGGGCGGTACCTTCGTCGAGCAGCGCTCGAGTACATCCGCAGCGAAGGTCTGGCAGTTGTTGGTGGGAGTCCAAGCTCCGAGCGGTTTTCCCTGTTCCAGCTCACGATTGACACACGCCACGTCCTGCTCGGGGACACGCTCGCAAGTGGATCCAGCGAGCTGGCCCTGACCGGTGTGATCGTTGATCTGCGTCTGCGTCACGTAAGGCAAGTCCATCCGATTGCCGGGAACACCTCCGTCCGCTGGTCCCATGCCAGCTTCTTTCGTGGCAGTGCGCAACCAATGGTGCTTCACATCGAGCTCGCGAGCGCCGGGTAGGTCCGCGGTGCGCTTGCAGAGTTCCACGCCACGACCGAGCGCCGCCGCGGCCTGCTCATTCCGCCGAGCGCGGAGCATCTCCAGCAGCTTCAGCTCCTCTCCTTGTGGAGTGTCCGCTCGGCTGAATGGCTGGGACGGCGAACGGCAGAGCGGCTCCTGGGCATCACGCGGCTGGGCGAGATAACTCTCGACGATGTTGCTCGCCATCCCGGATGAGGATGGGTTGCTGGTTCTGACGCCGCCCTCCTTCGCTACTGCGGGTAAGGAAGACGCATCCGGTGAATCAACAGCGGTGGAGACGGTCTGAGAGCTGCGCGAGGAGACGGGATCCATGTGGGCTCCGTGAGAGAGGTCTCCGCAGGTCGTGCAGCCGGCATGCCGCCCACTTCGCCCCAGAGTCCGAACACTTGCAGCGCGGGCAGCCCCCCTCACCGTCTCCGCTTCGGGATGCAGGGTCCAGCAATGGGAGCCCGAAGTCATGACTGAAAACGCGAAGAGGGCCGGAGGAGGGAAGACCCTCGCTCCAGCCCTCTCAGGGGTGCCACGGGTTCAACTCGAGACCCATGGCACCTTCACCCGGTGGGTGATGCCTCAGCTCGCCTCGGGCTCCGGTTCGGAGTCGGACGACGGCGACTCCTCCGCACCCGGCTCCTGGGTGGCCTGCTCCTCGGCGACCGGCGCGGTCTCGGACGACTCCGCCGACGCCTCGACCGGCGTCACGGTCTCGCCGCCGTTCTCCTCGCCCTCCTCGTCGGACTCCGGCAGCTTCGAGATGCCCGTCACCTTCTCCTCCGCGCTCTCCAGCGCGATCAGCCGCACGCCCTGCGTGTTGCGGCCGATGACGGAGATCTCCTTCGCCTTCATGCGGATGAGCATCCCGCCGTTGGTGACCAGCATCACCTCGTCCTTGTCCGTCACCTGGACCAGGCCCACCACCTTGCCGTTCCGCTCGGTGGTCTTGATGTCGATGATGCCCTTGCCGCCGCGGCCCTGCTGACGGTACTCGCCCTCCTCCGTCCGCTTGCCGTAGCCGTTCTCCGTCACCGTGAGGATGGTGGTGTCCTTCTCCACCACGTCCGCGCCCACCACCTCGTCGCCGTCCTCCAGGGTGATGCCCTTCACGCCGTAGGCCTGCCGCCCCATCGAGCGCACTTCGCTCTCCGGGAAGCGGATGCTCATGCCGGTGGCCGTGGACAGCAGGATGTCCTTCGTGCCGTCCGTAATCTTCACCGCGACGAGCTCGTCCCCGTCATCGATGCCCAGCGCGATGATGCCGCTGGAGCGCACGTTGGCGAACGACGACAGGTCCGTGCGCTTCACCACGCCGCGCTTGGTCACGAAGAAGACGAACTGGTTCTCGACGAACTCCCGCGTCACCAGCACCTGCGCCAGCCGCTCGCCCTCGCCGAACTGCACCAGGTTCACGATGGCCTTGCCGCGCGAGGTGCGGCCCGCCAGCGGAATCTCGTGCACCTTCAGCGAGTACAGCCGGCCCTTGTTCGTAATGGGCATCAGGTAGGCGTGCGTGCTCGCCACGAAGAGGTCGGTGACGAAATCGTCCTCCTTCGTCGTCGCCCCCGTCTTGCCTCGGCCACCGCGCTTCTGCGCCCGGTACTCGGAGAGCGGCGAGCGCTTCACGTAGCCCGTGTGCGACAGCGTGACCACCATCGTCTCCTCGGCGATGAGGTCCTCGCTGGTGATCTCCTCCGCCGCGCCGGCCAGCTCGGTGCGCCGCTTGTCGCCATAGCGCTCGCGGATCTCCTGGAGCTCCGTCTTGATGACGTTGAGCAGGCTGTTCTCGTTGCCGAGGATGTCCTCCAGGCGGAGGATCTCCTTCACCAGGTCCACCAACTCGCGGAACAGCTCCTCGCGCTGCAGGCCGGTGAGGCGCTGCAGGCGCATCTCGAGGATGTTCTTCGCCTGCTCCTCGCTGAAGCCCGAGCCCTCGTAGCGGTGCTCCAGGCCCGGAGTAGCTCGGCACCTCGGCGCGCGCGCGCGAGACGAGCATCTCCATCTGCGCCTTGGCCTTCTCGTAGTCGATGCGCTGCAGGTTCTTGAAGCGCTCGTGCTCGTAGAGCGCGGGCGACAGGATGTTCATCAAGCCCCAGCGTGCCTCGTCCGGATCCTTCGAGGCGCGGATCAGGCTCACCACCAGGTCGATGAGGTCCTGCGCGACGAGCAAGCCCTCGACGATGTGGCGGCGGGCGCGAGCCTTGCGCAGCTCGAAGCGGCTGCGGCGCGTCACCACGTCGCGGCGGTGCGAGATGAACCGGTCCAGCAGCTCCTTGAGGGTGAGCGTGCGCGGCTGGCCCGCGTCGATGGCCAGCATCACCGCCCCGAAGGTGGTCTCCATCGGGGTGGTGGCGAACAGATTGTTGAGCACCACCCCGGCGATGGCATCGCGCTTGAGCTCGACGACGATGCGCATGCCCTGCACGGTCGCTCTCGTCGCGGATGTCGCTGATGCCCTCCAGCTTCTTCTCGCGCACCAGGTCGGCGATCTTCTCGATGAGCCGCGCCTTGTTCACCTGGTAGGGAATCTCCGTGACGATGATGCTCTCACGGTCGCCCTTCTTGGAGGTCTCGATCTCCGTGCGGGCACGGATGGTGATCTGCCCGCGGCCCGTCTCGTAGGCGCGGATGATGCCCTCGCGGCCGGTGATGATGCCGGCGGTGGGGAAGTCCGGCCCGGGGATGAACTGCATCAGGTCCCGGACGGTGGCCTCGGGGTGGTCGATGAGGTGCAGCGTCCCGTCGAGCACCTCGGACATGTTGTGCGGCGGGATGTTGGTGGTCATGCCCACCGCGATGCCCGTGCTGCCGTTGACCAGGAGGTTGGGGAACTTGGTGGGGAGGACGAGCGGCTCGACGGTGGAGTCGTCGTAGTTGGGACCGAAGTCGACGGTCTCCTTGTCGATGTCCGTCAGCATCTCCTCGGCCAGACGGTCCATGCGCACTTCCGTGTAGCGCATGGCGGCGGGGGAATCGCCGTCGACCGAGCCGAAGTTGCCCTGACCATCCACGAGCAGGTAGCGAAGGCTCCACTCCTGGGCCAGGCGCACCATGGCGTCGTAGACGGCGGTGTCGCCGTGGGGGTGGTACTTACCAATCACGTCACCCACCACGCGCGCGCTCTTCTTGTAGGCGCGGTTGTGGTAGTTGCCCAGGTCGTTCATCGCGTAGAGGACGCGGCGATGCACGGGCTTGAGGCCGTCACGCACGTCGGGCAGCGCGCGCCCGATGATGACGGACATCGAGTAGTCGAGATACGAGCGGCGCATCTCGTCTTCGATGTTGACGGGGATGAGCTCGCCCACGCTACCCGGAGCGGGAGGAACGGGGGGAGTTGCCGGCTTGTCGGTAGTGTCGTCGGCCATGAAATTTGGAGTAGGGGACGGGCCCGCCCGAGGGGGGCTCATCAGGGGAACGGGGTTACCTAACCCCCGGATTTTCCAGCGTCAACAAGGGAAACACGGGGGTGGTGGGGGGTAGCCAGAAAGGGGGGCCGGAACTCGCCCGGCCGGGGGGCATAGGACACCCTCACCTACCCCCCTTTTCCGTTCTCAACGCACGAGCTCGCGCGCTTGTTGCACCAGGTCCACCAGTCGCGAGGAGTCCCACCAGCCGCGCAGGGTGGTGCTGCCGATTCCGTGCTGCTGGATGAGCCCCCGGAGGACCTCGCGCACCCGCTTGCCATCCGGTCCACCGCGGGACTCATCCGCCCGCCAGGCCTGCTCCTCCAGGCGCCTCCAGCGAGCCGGGGACCAACGCTCCTCGTCGGGAATATCCGAGCGCTGGGCATCCCACAGCTCATAGGCCAGCTCGATCAGGCCCGCCCGGGCGTCCTCCAGGCGCTCCGAGGAGAGCAGCCGGACATGCGGGGCGTACTCGCGCTCGAACAGCCACCAGAGAACCTCCAGGGACTCGGAGGGCTCGGGGACGAGCGGGGCCACCCGCGTCTGGACGAGCCGCAGCATTAGGGAGCGGGCCTCCTGGAACCAGTACTCGGCGTGAAGCAGGCGCTCCGGGCCGTTGCGCGGGAGCTGCCGCGGGGCTCGGGTGGCCTGCCTGCGAAGGTCCTGCACCATGCCGCCCTGGGGGTCCACCCCGGACAGCCGGTTCCACACCGAGGCCAGCGCCGCCTCGCCCCTCGGCCACCACAGGCGCAGCTCCTCGCGCTGCACCCCCGAGAAGGGAATCCGGCCCGTGAGGAGCATCGGCTGGGCGAAGAGCGACGCCAGGACGTCCCCGAATTCGGTGGCCTCGCGGAGCGCGGGCAGCGAGTCCGGGAGCACCTCCAGCGCGACGCTCCAGCGCTGGTGGGGAGGCACCACGCGCGGAAGGGTGAGCAGCCAGTCCTCCAGGGCGATCATCAGCCGCCCGAGGGGCTCCAGGGGGCTCCGTCCAATCTTGCGGGCCACCTCCCGGACGAGCTGATCCCTCAGCGAGCGCACCTCGTACAGACCACGGACGGTCGGGTTGCTGGTGGGCCAGGCCTCGGCCTCGGCGCGGCGGAGGGCACGGGCGAGCAGCTCGTCCACCTCGGCATGGGTGGCGACCACCTCGCGCAGCAGGGGCAACTGCTGGCGCAGCCGCTCCTCCCACCGGGAGTCGGCCAGCTCCAGCACCAGGCGGTAGTAGCGCTTCCGGGCGGGCTCGAGCAGCACGGCCCGGCCCTCCAGTCGCACTTCGTATTCGTCCTCGACGGGTGCGCCCATGATGGGGAGGAGTATAGCCCTCGCGGGGCCCTCCCCTGGGACACTTGGGGCTCAGCTCGCCTGGGCCAGGTCGTCCTTGGGGCGCAGCGGGGTGGCGAGCCGGTCGGCCTCGGCGCCGAGCGGGCCTTCCGGGTCCAACGCCTTGGCGCGCTCGAAGGAGGCGAGGGCCCCCTCGCGGTCCCCCTTCAGCTTGAGGGCGACGCCCACGTTGAGGTGCGCGCCGACGTTGTCGCGGTCCATGGCGAGCGCCTCGCGGAAGAGCGCCAGGGCATCGTCCAGATCGCCCGCGAGCAGGGCCTCCTTGCCGGCCTGGACGCGCTTGTCCGCGTCGTTGACGAGCTCCACCTGGATGAGGCTGCCGCCGGCCACGTTGAAGATGAGCGCGCGGAGGATGCCGCCCCAGTAGAAGGTGAGGCCCTCGGCGGCGGCCACGGCGGCGATGGGCAGGTCCGGCAGGAGCTGCTTGCCGCGGAACTTGAAGCGCACCTTGGTGTAGCGGCCCTTGTTGGCCCAGTGGACGACCTCTTCGCGCAGCTTGCGCAGGCCTTCCTCGATGCGCTTGGGGTCGATCTCGAAGGGCAGCGCATTGCCGCCCGCGGGCTCGCCAGCCGGCAGGGCCCTCATGTCGGGCAAGGGCTCGGCGGGAAGGGCCTCGCCCACCGTGACGGCCTCCGAAGGCGCCTCCACCGGGGCGGCGGGCTTCTTGGCGGCGGCGGGCTTCTTCGCGGCGGGCTTCTTCACCGGAGCCCCACGCTTCTTCACGAGCGCGGGGCTCTTCTTCGCGGAAACGGCGCTCTTCTTCTTCGGAGCCGCGCGGGCAGCCTTCTTCTGGCTCGCCGGGGCCTTACGGGGTGCGGTCTTCGCCATGAGCCTGACTCTAACCGGGTGCGAGGCCGCTTGCTCGCGGGTGCACCCGATGACCGTTACACAGGGCGGGCGGCGAGCATCCACGCCGCCAGGTGAGTAGAATGGCCCCAATGGCCACCGCAAACGACCTCCTTTCCGATGCGCTTCGGCTCCCCCCCGAGGAGCGCGCTCGGCTTGCACACGAACTGCTGCTCAGCCTTGAGGCAGGTGGAGAGGATTCGGATGCTGAAGCCGAGTGGGCCAGGGAACTCGAGCGCCGGGCCCAAGAGGTCATCAGCGGTAAAGCCGAGCTCATCAGCCCCGAAGAGGCCCGGCGACAGGTGAACGAGCGCCTCAAGCGTCTCCGCCAGGAGCGGTAGGCTGCGCCGGCATGACCCTCCGCCTCCACCCAGAAGCCAACGCGGAGCTGGTTGCCTCCGCTGAGTGGTACGAACAGCAACAATCCGGGTTGGGCTCGGCATTCTCGTCCGAGGTCTTCCGGGCGCTCGATGCCATTGCCGAGCACCCAGACACCTGGCCCCTGTGGCCTGGAGTGCACCACACTCCGCCCATCCGCCGTTTCCTCCTGCCAGATTTCCCCTTCGCGCTGTCCTACGTGGTGCTCGAAGATCGCGTGGTCGTCCTGGCCGTAGCCCACGTGCGCCGTCGCCCGGGGTACTGGTTCAAGCGCGCTCGCCAACTCCGATAGGGCAAAACTCTTCCCTCCTGCCATGCACCGGACCTGTCCTGTCTCCCTGCTACGACGGCAGCGTCCAGTCGATGGGCTCGCGCCCCGCCTTCGTCAGCGCCTCGTTGGTGCGGCTGAACGGCTTGCTGCCGAAGAAGCCCCGCTTCGCCGACAGCGGTGAGGGGTGTGGCGCCTTCAGGACGACGTGCCTCGAGGTGTCGATGAGCGCCTCCTTCTTCTGCGCGTAGCTGCCCCACAGCAGGAACACCACCGGCTCCGGCTTGTCGCTCACCTTCTGGATGACCGCGTCGGTGAAGGTCTCCCAGCCATGCCCCTCGTGGGCGTTGGCCAGTCCCTCGCGCACCGTCAGCACCGCGTTGAGCAGCAGCACCCCCTGCTTCGCCCACGGCACCAGCCAGCCGTCCTTCGGCTTCGGCGCGCCCACGTCGCTCTGCAGTTCCTTGAAGATGTTCACCAGGGAGGGCGGCGGTTTCACTCCGGGCTTCACCGAGAACGCCAGCCCGTGCGCCTGCCCCGGCCCGTGGTACGGGTCCTGCCCGAGCAGCAGCACCTTCACCTCGTCATACGGCGTCAACCGGAAGGCCGAGAACAGGTCCTCCTCCGACGGGTACACCGTGTACCTGCGCCGCTCCGCCGCCACGAACGCCTCCAGCTCCGCGAACTCCGGGCTCGCCAGCACGTCCTTCAGCACCTTCTTCCAGTCCGCCGGCAGCCTGTCCTTCATCTCGCTCATCTCATCTCCGCGTCAGGGGCCCCATTGAAGCACCTGGCGGCCCCCATCCCACCCTACTTTCGCGGTCATGTGGCGTGAGTGTCATCCGCACGTCGGTGGGACGGGGGGAACGCC
Organism: uncultured delta proteobacterium; assembly: GCA_963771175.1. GTDB lineage: Bacteria > Myxococcota > Myxococcia > Myxococcales > Myxococcaceae > Archangium. The sequence continues at coordinate 184,713 of CAVYSY010000021.1, read as the reverse complement.
GTCTCCCGCCTCCCCGCCCCCCTGGCAACCGAGCCGTCCTCTTGGGCTCGGGCCGCTCTCGGGCTACCCTCGGGGGCGCCATGTCGATGTACAACGAGTCGCTCCGCGCCTTCCTCAAGCCCGTGCTGCCCTATCTCGACGACCCGTCGGTGTCGGAGATCATGATCAACGGGCCCACCGACATCTGGATCGAGCGCAAGGGCAAGGTCTCCAAGGTCGATGCCATCTTCACCGAGGAGGGTCTGATCGGCGCCGCGCGCAACATGGCGCAGTTCGTCGGCCGTCTCCTCAACGACGAGCGCCCCCGCCTCGACGCGCGCCTGCCTGACGGCAGCCGCATCCACGTCGTCATCCCGCCCATCGCCCGCAAGGGCACCACCATCTCGATCCGCAAGTTCTTCAAGGACAAGCTGACGATCGACTCGCTCATCAAGTTCAAGTCGATGACGCCGCAGATGGCGCGCCTCATCGACGCGGGCATCCACACCAAGCTCAACATGCTGGTGTCCGGAGGCACGGGCTCGGGCAAGACGACGCTGCTCAACATCGTCTCCTCCCTCATCCCCGACGATGAGCGCATCCTCACCATCGAGGACTCGGCGGAGCTCCAGCTCAACCAGTCCCACCTCGTCCCCTTCGAGAGCCGGCCCCCGGACAAGTTCGGCAAGGGCGGCGTGGACATGGGAGACCTGCTCAACTCGGCCCTGCGTCTGCGCCCCGACCGCATCGTGGTGGGCGAGGTGCGCGGCGGCGAGGCCTTCTTCCTCGTGCAGGCGATGAACACCGGCCACGGCGGCTCGCTGGCCACCACCCACGCCAACACGCCCACGGACACGCTGCGCCGCATCGAGTCGCTGTGCCTCATGTCCGGCATCGACCTGCCCATGGTCGCCATCCGCGCCCAGGTGGCCAGCGCCATCAACTTCGTCATCTGCTGCGAGCGCCTCCACGACGGCAGCCGCAAGACGATTGCCCTCTCCGAGGTGCTCCCCCTCACCGAGAAGGGCGAATACCGCACCCAGGACATCTTCGTCTTCACGCCGGTGACGAAGGACGAGGACGGCCACATCCTCGGCTACCACGCGCCCACCGGCATCATCCCCAACTTCGTCGCCAAGGCACGCGCCTACGGCTTCTCGGACCTGGACGAGTCCTTCTTCGACCCGGCCACCTACGGCGTACCGGCGCCGCCCTCCTTCCAGGCCGGCGAGAGCTACACCGTCCGATGGGCCCCCTCGCTCAAGCACCGCGAGCGCGGCGAGCCGGACCCCTCGAGCTTCAAGAAGGAGTGGCAGGCCTTCGAGCAGCGCCTGAAGGACGAGGCCCACGACGCCCGAGACGGCAAGCCCCCGGCGCCCGCATCCCCGCCGGTGCAGGTGCAGGTCCCCGCCAACCTCCCCACCGCCGCGGCCCCCGCCCGGCCGAAGCCGGCAGAGGCTCCTGCCGCGGTGCGCAATGGCCCCGCCCTCCGGCCCAACCCCGCCCAGAATCGCCCTGCCCCAACCCTCCAGGACGATGATCGGACGCCGCCGCCCACGCGCAACCCCTTCGCCTCCGCGGCGCATGACGGGCCCGGTGCTGCCGAAGAGCCCAAGGTGCAGGTGTCCGCGGACCTCCTGGCCGATGGGGATGAGACCCAGAGCCGGGGAGCCGCCCTGCCTCGCCCATCCCGCCCGACCTCGCCTCCGCCGCGCCCCGGCCCGCCCACCGGCCAGCGCCCCGCCCTGAACTCTCCCGCGCGCCCGTCCCGCCCGGCCTCGCCCCCGGCTCGTCACTCGCCTCCCGTGCCCGATGACGAGGACGACGCGCCGCCCGAGCTGGACGACTCGGAGAAGACGAACATCCGGCCCATCCCCGAGAAGCCGCGCCGTTGAGCCCGCTCGGCTGGAGGCCGGGTTGTCACGCACCCGGCGTCACCGCTAGTACGTGACCTTGCGGTGGAAGCGCCAGGAGGGGAAAGTGACGCCACCGTGTTCCTTCCACTCCTCGCCACGCTCGTCGTGCTCGGCCAGGCGCCCGCGTCCGCCGAGGCGACCCTCACCGTGCTGATCGCTCCGCCCGAGGCCGCGGGCGTCCCCTCTCACGTCGTCTCCTTCGCGCAGGAGCACGTGTACGAGCAGCTCAAGACCGAGGGCCTGCAGGTGGTCCGCGCCTCGGAGCTGTCCCAGCGGCTGCCGCCCGCGCAGCGCAAGTCGGTGCTCGGGTGCAACCGCCTGGAGGCCCCCTGCCGCATCACCCTGGGCGAGGCCGCCGAGGCCGACGCGGTGATGATCGCCGAGCTGGTGCAGTTCCTCAGCGGCTACCGGGTGGGGCTGAAGGCCTACGCGACCCGTGATGGCGAGCTGCTGGCCGAGTACTACGTGCCCGGGGTGAGGGAGGATCAGCTCCTCGACGCGCTCACCCAGGCCAGCGAGAAGGTGGTGCCCCAGGTGCGCCAGGCGCTGCGCCCGAGGGTGGCCTCGATCGTCCAGACTCCGCCACCGCGGGAGACGCCGGTGAAGCCGGTGGTTCCGGAGCCGGTCGTAACGACTCGCCGCTCGGGCGCGCCGGGCTGGGCGTGGGTGCCCGCCGCCGGAGGCGCGGTGCTGCTGGGGGTGGGGACGCTCTTCTACGTGCAGGCGGGAAGGGACTTCCGAGCGCTGACGAACCCGAACCTCCAGGATCCCACCCAGGGCCTCAAGCTGAAGGAGTCCGGCGAACGCTCGCAGACGCTGAGCGGGGTGGCCGGCGCACTGGGCGCGGCCGGCGTGGTGACGAGCGGGCTCATCTACATGCTGGCTGACAAGGACACGGACAACGGGGTGCAGGTGCGGCCCACCGCTTCCGTGGGCAACGGGGGCGGCTCGGTGGGACTGATGGGGACGCTGCCATGAGGACTCTCATGCTCGAGACGAAGACGCTGTTGGCCGCGGGGCTCGCGCTGGCGTCGCTGGCCACCACCGGCTGCTATGATTTCGACCAGGCGTTCCAGGACTGCGTGGCCGCCGGCCGGTGCAACGCCACCGCGTGCGATCCGACCCGGGACGACCCACCGGACGACTCCTTTCAGGACACCAACTGCGATGGCGTGGATGGCACCGCCAGCGCCGCGTTCTTCGTGGACCCCGTCGAGGGCAGGGACAACAATCCCGGCACCCCCGCGGCTCCGTTCAAGACCTTCGCGCATGCCCTGCAGCGCGCCTCCAGCGAGGGCAAGGCGCTCTACCTCGCCCAGGGCGCCTATGACGAGCCCTCGCTCATGCTCGACAAGCCCGTGTCGCTCCATGGCGGCTACGCCCGGGTGGACGGGGGCTGGGTGCGTGGCAACGAGCACATCACCCACCTCGGCGGCGGCAGCATCGGCCTGACGGTGAGCGGGTTGGGCGAGGACGCGGGCGTCATCATCGACCATGTGCGCATCGCCTCCACCACGGGGCTCAACGCGGGCGAGCCCTCCATCGGGCTGCGGGTGCTGAACTCGAAGGGCGTGCGGCTGCGCTACGTGGAGCTCCTGGCCGGTGCGGGTGCGCGCGGGGCCGACGGCTATTCTCCTCCGGCCAACTCCAATCACGGCGTGGACGGCGGCGAGGGACAGAGCCCCATCGACATCGGCACCGTCGCCGATGGGGGCGCTCCGGGTGCCAGCGGTTGTGGCGGAAACCGGGGTGGCAAGGGCGGCCAGGGTGGTGCCTCGCTGACGATCCCCCTGGCGACTCCAGGTGAGTCGGGCCAGCCCTCCGTGGATGGGGGCACCGCGGGAGCACCTCGAAACGAGTCGTACTGCGGCCAGCCGCCCTGCGGCTATGAGGGCAATCCCGGGGAGAGGGGTCAGAATGGGGTGCCTGGCGATGCGGGAACGGATGGGCCCCCGGGCAATGCCGTCGGTCATCTCTCGAGCGACGGCTGGGTGCCGGAGTCCGGTTCGGACGGTGGATCCGGGACACCTGGCGGCGGCGGTGGCGGAGGTGGCGGCGGCGGTCACATCGTGGCCGGGGGCGCTGCCTCCGAGGGAGGTGGTGGTGGCGGTGGTGGTGGCGGTGGCTGCCCGGGCACCGGGGCCACTGGAGGTGGAGGTGGTGGAGCATCCATTGCCCTGCTGCTCATCCAGGGACAGGTAGAGCTGGAGTTCTCCCTCCTGCGGACAGCGGACGGGGGACAAGGCGGGGCCGGAGGCAAGGGCGGCGACGGAAGCGCCGGTGGAGTCGGTGGGCCCGGAGGCAAGGGCCCCACACGCACGGTCGCCCCCAATACGGTCACCGGAGGCCAGGGAGGCCAGGGCGGCAATGGAGGTGCGGGGGGTCGTGGCGGCCACGGAGGCAACGGCGGCGGTGGCCCGTCCGTGGGCATCTGGTGCGGCTCCTCTTCGTCCGTCTCCCAGACGAACACCGTCTTCACCCTCGGTAGCCCGGGACAGCCTGGCACTGGCCCCGGACTCCGGGACACCACGGTCCTCCGGGCCGAGACGTACCAGTGTCCCGCTGCCCCGTGACGGAGCGGGCGTCAGGGGAAGTACACCCTGCTCCCTCGCTCGCTTGTGGGAATCCGCCCCCGGTCTGGTAGCCTGGGGGGCATTTCCCGATGGTTGACTCCCGTACTTGCGAAACCTGCGGTCACGCCGTGCCAGCTGACACGGACGTCTGCCCGCGCGATGGCACCGTGCTGCTCGGTCCCTCCGCGGCGTCGCTGCTCCCCAGCGACGAGGGGAGCGAGCGGCGTACGTCGCCTGGGAGGACCGTCCACTTCATGGAAGAGCCCGTAGCGGATCCGCTCGTCGGACTGAGGATTGGCGAGTACGAGCTGCGCCAGCGCATCGGCGTGGGTGGCATGGGGCTGGTGTACGACGGCATCCAGCCCCTCATCGGCAAGCGCGTGGCGGTGAAGGTGCTGCGCCCCGAGCTGGCCGCCGCCGATGAGCAGGTGGCGCGCCTCCTTGCCGAGGCCCGTGCCGTCAACGCCATCCGCCACCGGGGCATCGTCGACATCTTCGGCTTCGGCCAGGTCCCCGACGGCCGCCAGTACATCATCATGGAGTACCTCGAGGGCATCGCCCTCGATGCGTACCTGGCCGAGAAGGGCCGCATGCCGGTGTCCGAGGCGCTGGAAGTGCTCGACGAGGTGCTCAGCGCGCTGGGCGCCGCGCACGGGGCCGGAGTCGTCCACCGCGACCTCAAGCCGAGCAACATCTTCCTCGTCACCCAGCCGGACGGCTCGCGCTACGTGAAGCTGCTGGACTTCGGCCTCGCGAAGATGGGCATGCCGGCCGGGCGCACCGCGCAGACGCGCACGGACATGGTGGTGGGCACCCCGGAGTACATGGCGCCCGAGCAGGCCCGCGGCCAGCCCGTGGGCCCCATGACGGACCTCTACTCCCTGGGCGTGGTGGCCTTCGAGATGGTCACCGGTCGGCTGCCCTTCACCGGCTCGTCTCCGGTGGACCTGCTGATGAAGCACGTGGACGCGCGGCCGCCTCGGCCCTCGGAGTTCGTGCCCGAGCTGCCGGCCGCGCTCGACGCCTTCATCCTGCAGATGCTCACCAAGGACCCGGAAGCGCGCCCCGGGTCCGCCGAGCAGCTGCGCCGCCAACTGCTGCGGCTGCGCGACACCCTCTCCCACCCGGCACCGGCTCCCGCTCCCCAGACGAAGACCACGGTCTCGGAGCACCCCGTCGAGGTGTCCCCGGAGCCCCAGCAGCCCCCCGCGTCTCCGCAGTCTCCCGCCACGCCCGCGCCACCCGCGCCAGTGCCCGCCGAGCCGTCCTCCACGGAGGTGCGCGCCACGGGCGTGAGCTCGCCGATGCGCCGCCTGCTGCCCGTGGGCCTGGGAGCCCTCGCCCTGGCCATCGGTGGCGCCGTGTTCGCCCTGCGCGAGCCGACCCCCACCCCGCCGCCGCAGGTGACCGTCACGCCTCCGGTGCAGCCCCAGACGCAGCCGCCAGCCCAGCCCTCCACGGGGACGGCCCAGGCGCAGCAGGGCACCTCCGCGACGACCGGGACTCCCGCCCCGGGCACCCCGTCCACGGGCACTCCCACGACGCCGCCGGAGAACCCCGGCACGGAGCCGGCGGTGGCCCACTCGGACAACCCGGCGGAGGACACGCAGCCCGCGGTGCAGAAGGCTCCCACCCCTCCGGCCCCCAGCCACGCCACGCTCCTCGGCCGCATCCAGAAGCTGGATCGCGACGTCGAGGCGCGTTCCCAGTCCGGCCAGCCGCTCAGCCCGGCCACGCGCAAGACGCTCGACGGCCTGCGCAAGCGGGTCGAGACGGCCAGCACTCCGGAGGAGCGCCGTCAGGTCGCCAAGGAGATGACCTCCTGGGAGAAGATGTTCCTGCGTCGCAAGTAGGGGCCCGGTCCCCGCCGAGCCCCTGGCGCGCGGCGGGACGCCTCAGTGCAGGCAGGCCACCGGCCGGGTCATCGCGCTGCGCGCCCGCTCCTCGGTGACGAGCTTGTAGCCGAACAGGTCCGTCAGCAGCACGTCCCGGTTCTGCCGGATGAGGCTCGCGTTGCGGCAGGAGACCGCGTCCGCGTAGTAGCTGTGCGGTGGCAGGGCGAGCGACAGCTCTGCCAGCTCCGGGAGCTGGAGCGTGTCCAGCTCGCGCCCGAAAACCTTGTACGCCGCGTCCTCCACTCCCACGATGCCCCGCTCGAAGTAGAGGGAGGACAAATCGTAGGCGATGAGCTGGTCCTTCTGGAGGAAGGCGTGCAGGCGGTGGGCGGCGATGACCCGCTCCAGATTGCCCTCGATGCCCAGCTTCGAGGCGAGCCGCACGGCGAGGAGCCGCTCGCAGGCTCCGTCCCCTGGCGGCTCGGTGCCGAAGGTGACGTAGGAGAAGAGGCGCCAGGACCACTTCGGGCCGTCCTCGCGCGGCGTCTGGAAGTAGGTGGGGCACCCGAGCTGCGCGATGTAGAGGGCCACCAGGTCCTTGGGGAGGCGCGCGAAGTCCGGCCTCTTGTAAGCGATGGACCGCGTGTTCTCGAAGGTGCCCGCACGCAAGCTCATCCGCTCGCCCTCGATGGAGTGCCGCAGCTGCTTCTCGAGATCGAACTCCGTCTCGAGCTGGGGCAGCGTGCTGGCGGCATGGAGGTAGACGGCCGGGAACGCCACGCCCGCCAACCCGATGAGGAACAGCACCAACCAGAGCAAGGTCTTCACGCCCCCAGGTTATCAAAGGGCGACGGCGCCTCGGGTCCAAGGTTAAATCAGAGCTGTCATGAACGACTGGCACCCCACCACCGTGGCAACCGTCCTTCCCGCCGCGGAGGGTCTCACCGAGCTCATCCTGGACATCGGCGGCACCCCGTTGGTGGGCACACACCGCACCCCGGGCCAGTACGTGCGCCTGGCCCTGCCCGGGCTGGGCGAGGGCCTGTTCGCCATCGCCTCGCCGCCGGAGCCCTTCGGCACCCGCTGGGAGTTCCTCCTCAAGGGAGGCAGCCCGCTGGCGGACGCCCTCATCCTGCTCAAACCGGGAGCGGAGGTGCGCAGCCAGCGCCCCGAGGGCCGCGGCTTTCCCCTGCACCTGGGGCGAGGGAAGGACCTGCTGCTCTTCGCCACCGGCTCGGGCATCTCGCCCATCCGCTCCGTCATCGAGAGCATCCGCGCCGAGCGGAGCGCCTACGGGAAGGTGACGCTGTACTTCGGAGCGCGCACCCCCCAGGCCTTCGCCTATGAGGACGAGCTGCACCACTGGGAGGCGGCGGACATCCGCGTGGTGCGCACGGTGAGCCAGCCGGGCGCGAGTGGCTGGCAGGGCCTCACCGGCTACGTGCAGGGCCACCTGGGCGAGGAGCCGGTGGAGAACACCCTCGCCTTCGTCTGCGGCCAGTCGGGGATGGTGCAGGGAGTCATCGACGCGCTGCGGACCCGCGGGGTGCCCCGCGAGTCCATCCACCTCAACTACTAGCGCCGCTCCACGGTGGGGGCGGCGTAGCGCACGGAGAAGAGCACCGCGGCCGGGTCACTCTCCTGGTTGCCGGTGGCCTTCTGCGGCGTCCACGCGGCCACGCCCACCCGCCGACCGTCCGGGCTGAAGCGCACCCGGCGCACGGACCAGCCGAACTCCCGCTCCGCCACCGGGGCCTCCTGGCCCTCGCTCCACAGGTAGAGCTGCTTGTCCCAGCCGCCGCTGGCCAGCGCCCGGCCGTCCGGGGAGATGCCCGCGGTGGCCACCACGCCCCGGTGCCGCGTCCACTTGCGAAGCACCTGGCCGGTGGCGGCATCCACCAGTGCCGCGGCGTTCTGCTCGGAGGGCGGCTCGGTGAGGCCCTTCTTCTCGCGCTCGTAGATGGCGCGGGTGCGCTCGGCCTTGGACTCGGAGAAGGCCACGCCCAGGCGCCGCCCGGTCGCGTCCAGGGTGACGTCGTTGACGTGCGCCTCGAAGGTGAAGGTGGTGCGAGGCGCGAGCACCAGCCCCCGCTGCGCCTCGGGCCCCACCGGCGCGGGCGCCTTCAGGGTGAGGACGGCCTCGCCCGTGCTCTCGTCGAAGACCACGTCGACGCGCTCGGAGAAGGGCGCACCCAGCACCCCCGCCACACCCTCGGGCAGGCACGCGTCGCACACCGCCACGTCCACGCCCTCCAGCTCCATCCCCTTGAGGCGCAGGCGCTGGCCTCGGGCCACGCGCGCCAGGTTGGCGCCGAGCGATGAGGGCAGGGACACCGTCTCCTGCAGGAAGGCCGTGTCGATGCCGGCCGCCGCCGCCGCCTGCGTGCCCAGCACGATGGCGGGAGTGCGCGCATCCAACGCGAAGGCCACCGCCGACTTTCCGTTGACGGTGCCTCCCACCACGGCGAAGCCCCCGCGCCGCTCGAAGCGCAACCGCGTCTGCTCGCGCCGCAGTGCCTCCTCGCGCGAATCGAAGACCCGGATGCGCTTGTCCCAGCCCCCCGAGTACAGCGTCCCGTCCCGCGCGAAGGCGAGCGCGCTCACCCGGTCCGCATGGGGCCGAGCCTCGAAGGAGAAACCCAGGTCCGACACGCGCAGCGCGGTGAGAAGCCCCTGGGCGCTGCCCACCACGAGGTAGCCACCCGCTGGGTGGAAGGCCACCGCGGTGAGGGGCTCGTCGGTGCGCAGGTTCGCGGTCTGCGCGCCGGTGGCCGCGTCATACAGGCGCACCATGCCGTCCCAGCCCGCGCTCGCCAGCAGCTTGCCGTCCGGGGAGAAGGCCAACGCCTCCAGATCGAACTCGGTGGCGTTGACGCCCTGCTCCACCACGCGCGTCGGCGTGGGCTCCAGCGTCCACAGGGCGAGCTGGTACTCGCGGGCGCCCAGGTGCGAATAGGCCACGCGCGAGCCCTCCTCCGAGAAGGCCAGCGTCCAGACGAAGTCCTTGCGGTCCAGGACGTCGGCGTCCTCGAGCCCCTTCACCTCACCCGCGAGGTACGCACCGGGAGAGGACTCCAGGCGGGCGGAGATGTCCGGAGCCAGCACTGGCCCGGCGTGCCGACAGCCCGCCAGCGCCAGCATTCCCACCACGGCCAGCGCACGAGGCGCCGTCGAGCTCACGAGCCCCCCAACGCCGCCGTCTTCTCCGGAGGCACCTCGGTGATGCCCTTGTTGCTCACGGAGAGGAGGAACAGGGGCTTGCGGGCCTCGCGCTTCTCGTCGAAGGACGTCTTGCCGGTGGCGCCGTCGAAGTCCTTCAGGTTGGCCAGGGCCTCGCGGAACTCACCGCGGCTCCTGGGGGCCTGCTTCGAGTCCATGATCTGCCGCACCATGCGCGCCGAATCGTAGCCGTAGGCCTCCAGCAGGCCCGGATCGCCGGTGTTCGCCTGACGGTAGGCCTTCACGAAGCGCTGCGTGGCCGGCCGCTGCGAGTCCACGAAGAAGCCGTCCACGTACACCGAGCAGGTGACGAACTTGCCGCCGCGCTCGATGAGCTCGGGCAGGCCACTGGCGCCCTTGGAGCTGCTCCAGGCATTGGTACCCAGCAGCATCACCGTCTTCAGGTCCTTCTTGCCCGTCGTCTTGCGGATGCGCTCCACGTCGCGCGCGTCGCACGCATTGGTGACGATGTCCTCCACCGCCAGCGCCGGAGCCACCAGGCTCACCCGCTTCCACTCATCGGGGACGAAGATGGCCTCGAAGTCGATGACGGGCTCCACGTTGCCCCTCACCTTCTCCATGGCCTTGCGCTTGCGGAACGCATCCAGGCCGCTGGTCTGCTGCTGCGCCTCGCGCACGCTCTCGACGTAGTCGAGCCGATCCTCCAGGTAGTAGCGGCCCACCAGCTTCTTGGCCTCGGTGGTGAAGGTGGTCTGGTCATGCGCGTACGACTCGGCGCCGCGCACCTGTCCACCGTTCTCCGTCACGTAGTCCCAGAAGTCGTTGGCCAGCTCCACCCCGTACGGGAGGTTCGGGTAGAGCATCGCGAAGCTCTTGAAGCCCTTCTGCTTCATCGCGAACTCGGCGATGGCGCGAGCCTGGGCCTCGTTGGTGAGCATGTTGCGGAAGACGTAGGGCCCGATGTCGGTGATGCCCTCCAGGCGCGAGAGGTTGATGAGTGGGACCTGGAGTTCCTCGGCCACCAGCGCGGCGCGCCGCGAATCATCCGAGACGATGGGGCCCAGCACCACCATGGCGCCTTCGTCGAAGGCGAGCTGCTCCATGGCCTGGGCGGTGGTGTTCACGTCGCCCTGGGTGTCCTTGACGACGAGCTCCACGTCGCTGCCGGCGAGGCCCAGCTTCACGCCGCGCAGCACCGCCTCGCCCACGGCCTTGTACTTGCCGGACATGGGCAGCAGCAGACCCACCGTCTTGGGGCGCACCTCCACGCGCCGGGTGGCGCGCGCGAGCAGCTCGCGGGCCTGACCCGCGAAGGGGTGCGAGGGGGCCTCGGCCAGGAAGCGGTTGAGCGTCTCCTCCAGACGGGTCCAGTCCCGCAGGTGGTAGTAGATGCGCGCCAGCTTGAAGGTCAGCACCGGCCAGGCGGGGTTGGCTGGGGACAGCTCGTCCATCACCTTCGCCACGTCCGTGAAGCCCGCGCGACCCTCCACGAGCTGCTGCACCCGGGCCACCGCGGCCTGCTGCGCCTCGGGCGTCCGTGCGTCACCGGCGAGGTCCACGGCGATCTGCAGCGCCTGCCCGAAGAGGCCCGCCTTCTCCGCGGCCTTCGCGGCGTCCTCGAGGAGCTGGGTGCGCTCGGGACCCTCGGCGCGCTCGGCGAGGCTGTAGAGCGTCTGGTACGCGTCGCGGTAGGCACCCACCTCCAGCGCGGCGCGGCCCAACCGGCGCTTGGCATCCGGGGCCTGCGGGTGGAGCGGGTTCTCGAAGAGCAGCTCGTTGAAGGTCTTTCGCGCGTTGACGTAGTCCTGCGAGTCGTAGAAGAGCACGCCGGCGCGGTAGAGGGCCTCCTGGCTCGCCGTCGTCTCCGGGTAGGCCTTGCGCACGGCCAGGAAGGACTCGGCGGCCTGCTTGCGAGGCAGCATCTCGGCCTGCTGGATGGCCTGGGCGAGCGCCTCGTCGGCCCGAGCGTCCTTCCGGGCCTCCACGGAGGGCCTCTTCGGGAACGGATCGCCTTCGGGGACGTCTTGGGTGTTGCCGTTGCTGGAAGACTTGCCGGACGAGTTGCCGGTCGAGGTGCCACCGCCCACGGCGGAGGGCGTCTTGCAGGCGGACATCAACAGCGTCAGCGCCAGCAGCAGCGCGCGGCGCGGAGAGGGACGGACATCCATGGTGTGGGTGTGCATAGCAGTGGGGCGCGTCTCCGTCGACAGTCGAGCGGGAGGAAGATTCCCCTCGTCGGCCGGTGGGTCCTGCACCAGACGTGCCCCCCTTGACTCCCTGTAAAGCCAGGAGATGCGCCGGTCGAATGCGGGCCCCGGGCCACGGCCCTGTGGCCGCGATTGCTCGCCCGCCCGGGAGCCGATGGGGAAGGCCCTCCCCCGGATTGGACTCGGGGTGGGTTCGACCTGGGCTGGAGGCGTTGCCGCCCCTGGCCCCCATCCCAAACATCAGGGCCTGGACCATTCACCCAGGAGCGGGCAATGCCGGGCAAGAAGAAGCTGCGGGAGGGCTACGGGAGCACGAGCGAGCAACGGCAGCGCAATCTGGAGGGCGACAACTTCGAGGAGGGGGCGCCCCACACACCCGAGGAGGTCGATGCGGCCAGGAGCTCACCGGACAAGGGAGGGCGCGTGGTCCAGGTAGACACCCTATCGGGCAGGCCCGGCCACCGCGAGCCCGACGAGGAGTGAGCTGCCGTGAGGTCCAGTCAAGCGCCTGAGTTGGAGATGCGGATGGCACTGCCTCCCCCCATCCCTCCAGCTGGCCTGCGTGGCGGGCTTCCTGAATCCGCCCTGCGTTGACTATGCTCGCGCCGCGATGCGGGCCTCGCTGTGGGTGATGTGTTGCATGGCTGTGATGGCGCTCGGCTGTGGGCACACCAGTCCGGTGCGGCCCACGCCGAAGGGGCAGCTCCAGCTCCAGGCGGACATGGGGGGGCCCATCGCCTCCTGGGGCGTTCCCTTTCCGGCGCCCCACCTGACGGCCGGTGCGAGCTACGGCGTGGCGGACCGCCTCGACGTGCACGCCCACGCCCACTTGACCCCGCTGTTGGTGGGGCTCGCCGGGCTCGACGTGGGCTCCACCTACCTGCTGTTCGAGCAGCGCGGTGCCATCCCCGCGCTCTCGGGGACCGCACGGCTGCTCGGGTTCACCGACTTCAAGCAGAGCGCCGCCTATTTCGAGGCCACCGCCACCGCCAGCTACCTCGTCGGCGAGCGGCTGCTGCCCTATGCCTCGGTGACCGGCTTCGCGCAGTTCGCCGGAGGGCCGATCCTCGTCTCACCCGCGGCGGGCGCCCAGCTGTGGTTCGGAGAGCTCGGGCTGCAGGCCGAGGCGCGCTGGTTCGCGCCGGACTATCCGACCGAACGCACAGTCATCCCCTGGGTGGGCGTGGCAGGACAGGGCGCGATGGGCCTGGTCCTCGGCATCCGTTGGCGACCGGGAGAGGTGCGATGAGTCCGAGACCGTGGGTCCTCTGGCTGGTCCTGGCGCTGGCCGCCGGCTGCAAGATGGACCCGTTCCTCTACGTTCCACCGCGGGTGACCGCCTACGCCTTCGAGCTGGAGTCGGACGAGCCGGCCGAGGTGGTGTCGGCGGAGCGGGTCGAGGAGGTCCGCATCCAGGTGAACGAGGAGGTCTCCCTGGGGGCGGTCTACGTCCGGGCGGAGGTGCAACCCTCCCGCGGCGCCATCCTGTTCTTCCACGGCGCAGGCACCCACCTCGGCCTGCAGTTCTGGCGCATCAAGCGCCTGTCCAACCTCGGCTATGACGTGCTCGGGTTCGACTATCGCGGGTTCGGGACCTCGACCGACCTGCCTCCCACCGAGGAGGGGATTGGCGAGGACTCGCTCGCGGCCCTCCGGTGGCTGCAGGAGCGCAGCGGGCCGGGGGCCCACTTCATCTACTACGGGCACTCCTTCGGGACGGCCGCCGCCACCCAGCGGGCCGAGGGCCACCCACCGGAGGTGCTCATCCTCGAGTCGCCCCTGATGTCGGTGGAGGGCCTCAAGCGCGACTCGACCCGGATGGACTTCCCCATCTCCTTCATCGCCGAGGACACCTGGAACACCGTCGGGCGCATCCGGTCCATCCACGTGCCGCTGTTCATCGCGCACGGGACGGCGGACCAGCTCATCCGGGTCGAGTTCGGCCAGGAGGTCTTCGCGAACGCGAACGAGCCCAAGGAGCTCCTCCTCGTCGAAGGGGGCCAGCACGGAGACGTGCTGCCCGTCGCCCAGGAGCACTACCGCGCCTTCCTCGAGCGCCACCTGGAGCGCAGCGGCCCCTGACGGCGCGAGCCGAGGCCCCCAGTCCACACTTCGAGTGAGAGCCGCCGCACGACAGGGGGCGGGCGTCAATCGCCCTCCTTCCTTTTGGGGGCATTTGTCAGGTGTTGGATGGTTTGGTAGGAACCCCCTCTCGTCCGGAGGTAGTGGCGGGGCGGACGGACCCGTAGCCCTTTCTCATGATTGTTGAATTCGCCATCGACCGGTGGTCGGCCTGGGCTCCTGGACTCACCGACACGACTGCCTGGCAGTCCTGGTTCGCGCAGCCGCACCCACTCCCGACGGAGGGCACTCCGGCCCTGACCGAGGTGCCGGCGATGATGCGCCGTCGCGTGGAGCGCCTCGGACGCATCGCGCTGCAGGCGGCGTACGGGTGCCAGGCGGACGCAGCGGAGACCCCGGTGGTCTTCGCCTCCCGCTACGGGGACCTGACGCGCTCGGTGGAGCTGCTGACGCAGCTGGCGAAGTCGGAGCCCCTCTCGCCCGCCTCCTTCAGCCTCTCGGTGCACAACGCGATTGGCGCCCTCTACTCCATCATCCGGGGCCACACCGGCGCCTACAGCGCCGTGGCGTCCGGACCGGAGACGGTGGAGGCGGCGGTCGTCGAGGCCTGCGGCCTGCTGGCCGACGGGGCCGAGAGCGTCCTGGTCGTCGCCTACGACGAGCCGGTCCCCTCGCCCTGGCAGCACTTCGCGGAGTCCGCGGACTTCCCGCGCGCGTTTGCCTGCCGCCTGCGGGCCGCCAGCAGGGTGTCCAGGTTCACGCTCTCCTGCCAGGTGGGCTCGGACGACGGTCAGCCCCGGACGAACGCGCTTCCGCCGGACCTGGCCGTGCTCCGCTTCCTCGTCTCGGGAGCGGAGCAGTTCGAGCACCCGGTGGGTCATCGACGCTGGCGGTGGCAACGCCATGCTTGAGAGGCTCGAGCGCGGCTGGCGTGTCGTCGCCACGGCCATCTCCTTCGCGACGTTCGGCCTGGGGGGGCTGCTGCTGTGGCTCGTCTACTTCCCGCTGCTGCAGCTCTTCGTGCGGGACCGGTCGCGGCTCACGCGGCTGGCGCGGCTGGCGGTGCACCACAGCTTCAGGTTCTTCATCGAGTGGATGCGCTGCCTCGGGGTGCTGCGCTATCGCATCGAGGGCGTGGAGAAGCTGGCCCGGCAGGGACTGCTCATCGTGGCCAACCACCCCACGCTGATTGACGTCGTGTTCCTGGTGGCGCTGGTGCCGAACGCGGACTGCGTGGTGAAGGCGAGCCTGGCCAGGAACCCGTTCACCCGCGGCCCCATCCGCGCCACCGGATATCTCTGCAACGACTCGGGTCCCGGCCTGGTACGCGACTGCATCGCCTCGGTGAAGGCCGGCAACAACCTCATCATCTTCCCGGAGGGGACCCGCACCCGCCTCAACCGCCCCATGCAGTTGCAGCGCGGGGCCGCCAACATCGCGGTGCGGGGCCCGTGCGACATCACCCCGGTCACCATCCGCTGCGAGCCGCTCGGCCTCAACAAGGAGGCGGCCTGGTGGCAGGTGCCCCCCCGCCCCATGGCCTTCACCATCCGGGTCGGTGACGACCTGCCCGTGGCGCCGCTGCTCGCCGAGCCGGGCAGCGAGTCGCTCGCGGCCCGGCAGCTCACGGCCCGGCTGCAAGCGGACTTCTCGCAGGAGCAAACACGCCATGCAGACGCTTGAACAGGAAATCAAGGAGCTGCATCATCGAGGCGCTCAACCTCGAGGACATCACTCCGGCGGACATCGACGCCGCCGCGCCGCTCTTCGTCGAGGGGCTCGGGCTGGACTCCATCGACGCGCTGGAGCTCGGCCTGGCGCTGCAGAAGCGGTACGGCGTGAAGCTCTCCGCCGACTCGGCCGAGAACCGGCGCCACTTCGCCAGCGTGCGTGCGCTCGCGGAGTTCGTCAGCGCCCACCGCAACGTCTGACTCCACACCCACTCACGGAAGAGCCATGAGCAAGCAGGAACTGTTCGAGCAGCTGAAGCGCCATCCTGCAGGAGACCTTCGAAATCGAGCCCGAGCGCATCACGCCGGAGGCCCAGCTGCGCGAGGACCTGGACATCGACAGCATCGACGCGGTCGACCTGCTCGTGAAGCTCAAGCCGGTGGTCGGCAAGCGCCTGGAGCCGGAGGTCTTCAAGTCGGTGCGCACGCTGCAGGACGTGGTGGACGCGCTGCACGGCGCTGCCTCAACGACGTCAGCCGCGGCGTGAAGGTGCTTCGCGCCAGTCCTGATAGGCCTGCTGACGGTCGCCTACCCCCTGCTCGTCTACCTCGGGCTGGGACGCTTCGAGCCCCGCTGGATGGCCCTGCCCCTGGTGGGCATGGCCGTGGTGCGGGCGCTGGCCACGCGGGAGCGCGTCTGGCTGGTGGCCGCGCTGGGGGCCGGTGCTGCTCGCGGCCTCCAGCATCCTGGGCAATCACGCCCTGCCGCTGAAGCTCTATCCGGTCCTGGTGAACGGGGTGCTCCTCGTGGTGTTCGCGACCAGCCTCGCCTACCCGCCCAGTGCGATCGAGCGTCTGGCGCGGCTGCGCGAGCCGGACCTGCCGCCCTCCGGAGTGGCGCTACACGCGGCGGGTGACGCAGGTGTGGTGCGGCTTCTTCGTGCTCAACGGCGGCCTCGCGCTCTGCACGGCCCTGTGGGCCAGCGACGCGGGCTGGGCGCTGTACAACGGGCTGGTCGCCTACGTGCTGATGGGGCTGCTGTTCGCCGGCGAGTGGCTGGTGCGGCGGCGGTGAGAGCGAGGCAGACCCATGGCTGAGTTCCGCGGACTCGAAGGGCTCCTGAGCCGGGGCCGCGCGCCCACCCATCCGGTCGCCTTCCGCGAGGGCCGGGTGCTGGACTTCGCCGCGCTGGCCGCGCGGGCGGCGGGCTGGCGCGCGGCCTTCGCGTCGCGGCCGGGCCGCCGCTGGGGGCTCTACTTCGAGGACACCTTCGAGTTCGCCGCCGCGCTGCTCGGCGCCTGGCACGCGGACAGGTGCGCCTGGCTGCTGTCCGACGCCCAGCCGGCGACCCTGGCACGGGCCCGCGAGCAGGTGGACGGCTTCGCGGGGAGTCTGCCCCCGGAGCTCTCGCCGCTGGCGCCGCTCGCGCAGGGCGACGAGGGAGGCTGGCAGCTGCTCTCTCCGGACGCACAGGCGCTGGTGGTCTACACCTCCGGCTCCAGCGGTGAGCCCACCGCCATCCCCAAGCGGCTGGCCCAGCTCTTCAGCGAGGTCGCCACCCTGCAGCAGCTGTGGGGGGCGCAGCTGGGCGAGGCCCGGGTGCTCGCGACGGTGTCGCACCAGCACATCTACGGGCTGCTCTTCCGGGTCCTCTGGCCCCTGGCGGCCGGGCGCCCCTTCGAGGCACACAGCCTCCCCTATCCCGAGGACATCGTCTCGGCGCTCCGGCACGGCCCGGCCGCACTGGTAGCCAGCCCGGCCCACCTCAAGCGGCTGCCGCGGCAGCTCGACTGGGCGGGGGTGCGCGGCAACCTGAGGGCGGTGTTCTCCTCGGGCGGGCCCCTGCCGGAGGAGGCGCTGCCCGGCTGCCGCGCGCTGCTCGGCCAGGCCCCCGTCGAAGTCTACGGCAGCTCCGAGACGGGGGGCGTCGCCTGGCGCCAGCGCGGCACGGACGGCGCGGCCCCCTGGCGGGTGTTGCCGGGCGTGGAGGTGGCCGCGGACGAGGAGGTGCTGCGGGTGCGCTCGCCCCACCTGCCCGAGGGCGAGTGGTTCCGCGGCGAGGACCGCGTGCGGCTGGTGGGAGAGGGCTTCGAGCTGCTCGGGCGCCGCGACCGCATCGTGAAGGTGGAGGAGAAGCGCGTCTCGCTCGGCGCCGTCGAGCGGGCCCTCCTGGAGACGGGCCTGCTGCGCGAGGCGAGGGTCCTCCCGCTTCCGGGGCCGCGGCTCACCCTGGCGGTCGTTGCCGTCCCGGAGGAGGCCGGCTGGAAGCGCCACGCGGAGGACGGACAGCGGGCCCTGAACGAAGCACTCAGGCAGGCGCTGTCGAGCCGGTTCGAGCCCAGTGTCCTGCCGCGCCGCTTCCGCTACGTGGAGGCGATGCCCGTCAATCCCCAGGGGAAGACGACCGAAGCGGCGCTGGCCGCCCTCTTCGACCCGCGCCGGCCGCAGATGCGCGTGCGCGAGCGCACCAGCAGCCGGGCCGTGCTCGAGCTCGAGGCCTCCTCCCGCTCGCCCTTCTTCGAGGGCCACTTTCCCGGCAAGCCCATCCTGCCCGGCGTCACGCAGCTGGAGTGGGCCATCCAGTTCGGCCGCGAGCTCTTCGCGCTCCCCCCGGACTTCCTCGGGATGGAGGCGGTGAAGTTCCAGCAGGTCATCGTGCCCGGCACGCTCCTGTCCCTGGAGCTCACCTGGAATGCCGAGCGGGGAAGCCTCGGCTTCAAACTCACGTCGGCTTCCGGCAGTCACGCCAACGGCCGCATCCTCTTCGGCGGAGGCAGGGCATGAGGACCTGTGCAGTCATTCCGGTCTACGACCATGGCGAGGCGGTGGGCGCGGTGGCCACGCGCGGTGCGCGGCCATGGCCTGCCCTGCGTGCTCGTGGACGACGGGAGCGGGCCGCGGTGCGCGGCGGTGCTGGACGGGCTGGCGGCAGCGCGACCCCGAGGGCATCCACCTCGTCCGCCTTCCCCAGAACCAGGGCAAGGGCGGCGCGATGATGGCCGGCCTGCGCGCGGCGAAGGAGCGGGGCTTCACCCATGCGCTGCAGATCGACGCGGACGGGCAGCACGACACCGGCGACATCCCGCGCTTCCTCGCGCTGGCGGAGCAGAACCCGGACGCGCTCGTCTGCGGGACGCCCATCTACGACGCGTCGGTGCCCAAGGGCCGGCTGTACGGCCGCTACCTCACCCACGTCTGGGTGTGGATCAACACCCTCTCCCTCGCCATCCGCGACTCGATGTGCGGCTTCCGCGTCTATCCGCTCGCGCCCACGGTGGCGCTCATCGACTCGGTGAAGCTCGGCAAGCGGATGGACTTCGACGTGGAGGTCCTCGTGCGGCTGTTCTGGCGGGGGATGCGCATCCTCAACCAGGCGCACCCGGGTGCACTACCCCACCGACGGCATCTCCCACTTCGACGTGCTCGGGACAACGTGCGCATCTCCGCGCATGCACGCGCGGCTCTTCTTCGGAATGCTGCTGCGGCTGCCGCTGCTGCTGTGGCGCAAGGTGGCCTCATGAAGACGCGCCACTGGGCGGACATGGGGGAGAGCACCTTCGTGGCCGGAATCTGGCTGCTGTACCAGGTCCACCGGCTGCTGGGGCGCTGGCCGTTCCGCCTGTGCCTGGCTCCGGTGGTCGCGCTGCACTGGCTCGCCGCGCCCACCATCCGCGCCGCCTCGCTCCAGTACCTGGACCGCGTCCAGAGCGCGACCGGCGCGCTCGGCCACGAGCCGGGCTGGAGGGACAGCCTGCGCCACGTCACGGCGTTCGCCGAGACGATGCTGGACAAGCTGCTGGCGGTCAGCGGCCGCTATCGCTTCGAGCACGTCCGCACCGAGGGACGGGAGCAGTTCTACGAGGTGGCCAAGGAGGGGCGGGGCGGCATCATCGTGACCGCCCACATGGGCTGCCTCGAGCTGTGCCGGGTGATGGCCGAGCGCCGCGGCGAGGTGAAGCTCACCATCCTCGTGCACACCCGGCACGCCGAGCGTTTCAACCGCGATGCTGCAGCGGCTGAGCCCCGACAGCGGGTTCCAGCTCATGGAGGTCACCGAGCTCGGCCCGGCCACGGCCGTCGCGCTGCACGAGCGCGTCTCCGCCGGCGAGTTCGTGGTGATTGCCGGGGACCGCATTCCGGTGGGCTCCACCCAGATGGTGCGGGCGGAGTTCCTCGGCCATCCCGCGCCCTTTCCGGTGGGCCCCTACGTGCTGGCCTCCCTCCTGAAGTGCCCCCTCTACCTGCTGGTGTGCATCCACGAGGGGCGGGGCTACACCATCCACTTCGAGTGCCTGACGGAGCGCGTGGAGCTGCCGCGCGGAAGGCGCGAGGCGGCGCTGAGCGGCTACGCCAGCCACTACGCCCGCCGGGTGACGGCGCTGCTCGAGCGCTCGCCCTACGACTGGTTCAACTTCTTCCCCTTCTGGGACCAAGCGCATGTCTCTGCCCCTGCCCGCATCCAGCCCTGAGCGCACGGTGTGCTTCGATGGGACCCGGCTGTCCCTCGAGGACGTGGTCCGCATCTCGCGGCGCGAGTGCACCGCCGAGCTGGGCACCTCCACGGAGTTCCGCCGCCGCATCTCCCGTGGCGCGGAGTTCCTCGACCGCCTGCTGGCGGAGGACGGCGTCATCTACGGCGTCACCACCGGGTACGGGGACTCCTGCACGGTGGCCATCCCGCCGGAGCTGGTCGCGGAGCTGCCGCACCACCTCTACACCTACCACGGCTCGGGGCCGGCCGGCTGCTGACGCCGGAGGAGACGCGGGCGGTGCTGGCGACCCGGCTGGCCTCGCTCGCGCAGGGGGTGTCCGGCGTGAGCCTGGGGCTGCTGCGCCAGCTGGAGCTGCTGCTCGCGCACGACATCCTGCCCCTCATCCCCGCCGAGGGCTCGGTGGGGGCCAGCGGAGACCTCACCCCCCTCTCCTACGTGGCGGCCGTGCTCTGCGGCGAGCGCGAGGTGTGGTACCGGGGCGCGCGGCGCCCCACGGCGGAGGTGTTCCGCGAGCTGGGCCTCGCGCCCCTGCGGCTCCGTCCCAAAGAGGGGCTGGCCATCATGAACGGCACGGCGGTCATGACCGCCCTGGCCTGTCTGGCGTGGCAGCGCGCCGACTACGTGTGCCGGCTCGCCACCCGCATCACCGCCCTCAACGTCCTGGCCAGCGCCGGCAACGCGCACCACTTCGACGAGGCCCTCTTCGCGGTGAAGCCCCACCCGGGCCAGCAGCGCGTGGCGGCGCGGCTGCGGGAGGACCTGGCCTCCGAGCGGCCCAGCCGCAACGAGCAGCGCCTGCAGGACCGCTACTCGCTGCGCTGCGCGCCCCATGTGATCGGCGTCCTGGAGGACGCCCTCCCCTTCTTCCGCACGCTCATCGAGAACGAGCTCAACAGCGCGAACGACAACCCCATCGTCGACCCCGAGGGGCAGCGCGTGCTGCACGGGGGCCACTTCTACGGCGGGCACATCGCCTTCGCCATGGACGGGCTGAAGAACGCGGTGGCCAACGTGGCCGACCTGCTCGACCGGCAGCTCGCGCTGCTCGTGGATGGCCGCTTCAACCACGGCCTGCCCGCCAACCTCTCCGGCGCGGTGGGGCCCCGCGCGGCCATCAATCACGGCCTCAAGGCGCTGCAAATCAGTGTGTCCGCGTGGACGGCCGAGGCGCTCAAGCAGACGATGCCGGCCTCCGTCTTCTCCCGCTCCACCGAGTGCCACAACCAGGACAAGGTGAGCATGGGCACCATCGCCGCGCGCGACTGCCTGCGGGTGCTGGAGCTCACCGAGCAGGTGGTGGCGGCCATGCTCATCGCCTGCCGGCAGGGTCTGGCCCTGCGCCGGCGCCTCGACAGCGAAATGAAGCTCGGGCCCGCCCTCTCGTCCATGGAGTCGGACCTGAACGGGCGCATCCCGCTGGTGGTGGAGGACCGCGCGCTCGACCGCGACCTCCAGGCGCTGCTGGGGGCCATCCGGCTGAGGGAGTGGGAGCTGTATGAAGCCTGACCTGAGCCACGAAATCGAGCTGTCGCCCGCCTTCCACGACCTCGACCCGATGGAGGTGGTCTGGCACGGCAACTACGTGAAGTACCTGGAGCTGGCCCGCTGCGCGCTGCTGTCGAAGTTCGACTACGACTACCCGCAGATGCGCGAGTCCGGATTCCTCTGGCCCATCGTCGACATGCGGGTGAAGTACGTGGCCCCCATGGTGTTCGGGCAGAAGGTGCGCATCCGCGCGGAAATCACCGAGTGGGAGAACCGCCTGCGGGTGGACTACCAGGTGCGCGACGCGCTCTCCGGCCGCAAGGTGACCGTGGCCCACACCCTCCAGGTGGCGGTCTCCATTGCCACCCGGGAGCTGCAGTACGTCTGCCCCTCCATCCTGTGGGAGCGCCTGGGGGTGCGCCCGGAATGAGACGCCTGCTGACGCTCTTGTGGGTCCTCCTCTGCACCCCTGCCCTGGCCGCCGACCTGGCGGCGGGCGTGCGCGCGCGTCTGGTGGATGCGCCGGTCCTGCGGGGCAGCTTCGAGCAGCAGAAGACGGTGGCGGGCTTCAAGAAGCCGCTGCGTCTCGCGCGGTGACTTCCTCGTCGTGCGCGGCCAGGGGGTGCTCTGGAACACCCGCAGCCCCTTTGCCTCGAGCCTGACGGTCACCCGCAAGTCCCTGCGCGCGGAGCAGGAGGGGGGCGCTGCGTACCAGCTGGAGTCGAGCCGGGAGCCGGCGCTCACCGCGGTGAACGAGCTGCTGCTCGCGCTGGTCTCCGGGGACTTGTCGGTGCTCGCCACGCGCTTCCGCCTCGAGGGCGAGCTGGTCGCCAAGGGAGGGTGGAAGCTCACCCTGATTCCGACGGACGCCAGCGTGTCCCGGCTGTTCCGGCGCGTGCGGCTCGAGGGAGACACGTTCGTCCGCCAGGTCGAGCTCGAGGAGGTCCGGGGCGACTCCACCCGCATCCGCTTCGACCAACTGGCGCAGACGCCGCCGCCTGACCCCGCGGAGACCGAGCGCCTTGGGAAGTAGACTGGCCATCCTCTGGACCGTGCTCGTGCTCGCCGTGGGCGTGCACCAGGTCTCCTTCTGGCGCTCGACGCGCCTGGACACCGACGTGCTCGCGCTCCTGCCGGAGGACGAGCAGGCCCCGGAGGTGGGCGCCGCCACCCGGAGGCTGGCCGACGAGGCCGGACGCGAGCTGGTGCTGCTGGTGGGCGGCCCCGATTGGCCTGCGGCCCAGCGCGCCGCGGAGGTGGCGGCCCGCGCGCTCTCGGACTCCGGCGCGCCGCTGGAGCCCTCCGCCCTGGATGCCTCCGCCCTGGAGGACGCCGTGGCGTTCTACCTGCCCTACCGCGACCGGCTGCTGACGCCCGGCCAGCGGGAGTGGCTGGCGCGCGCGAGCGAGAAGGAGCTGGCGGCCACGGCGCTGATGAAGCTCTACCAGCCGGCCGGACCGCGGCTGACGGAGTGGAACGCCGACCCGCTCGGCCTCTGGCCCGACTGGTGGGCGGCGCGCGCCGCGGAGAGTGCGGCCCGCCCCCGCGAGGGCCGGCTGTGGCTCTCGGGCGAGGGCCGCGAGTGGGTGCTGCTGTCCTACCGCGGCACCGTCTCCTCCTTCGCGCTCGGCGAGCAGGGGGCGGTCAGCGCCGCCGTGGCGCGCGCACGCGCCGCGGTCCTCTCCGCCGTTCCGGGAGGGCGCCTGGTGGCTGCCGGCGTGCCGCTGTATGCCGAGGCCGCCGCGGCCCAGGCGAGCCGGGAGATGTCCACCATCGGCCTGGGCTCGCTGCTCGCGGTGCTGCTGCTGGTGTGGCTGACCTTCCGCTCGGTGCGGCCCATCGTGCTCATCGGCGTGTCGCTGCTCGTCGGCTCCGCCATCGCGCTGAGCGTCACCGCGCTCCTCTTCGAGCAGGTCCACCTCCTCACGCTCGTGTTCGGCGCAACCCTGGTGGGCGTGGCCGAGGACTACGGGTTCCACTACTTCGCCGCCCGGACGGGCAGACCTGCCTCGGAGCGCCGCTCGCTCATGCGCCGCCTGCTGCCGGGCATGGCGCTGGCCCTGCTCACCAGCGTGGTGGCGTATCTCGCGCTGGGGCTGGCCCCCTTCCCGGGGCTGCGCCAGATGGCGGTGTTCGCCTCGGCGGGCCTGCTCGGCGCCTTCCTCACCGTGGTCTGCTGGTTCCCCCTGGCCGACCGCGGCGAGCTGCCCGTCACCCGCTTCGCCGAGCGGGTCTCCACCGCGCTGGGCCGCTGGCCCCGCTTCGGCCTGGGGCTCCGCTCCGGGCTGGTGCTCGGCGGGCTGCTGGTGCTGACCGCCGGAGGGCTGTGGAGGCTCCAGAGCCGCGACGACCTGCGCCAGCTGCAGAACGCGCCCCAGGCCCTGATCGCGGACCAGCGGGAGCTGGGACGGCTGCTGGCACTGCCCAGCCCCGCCCAGTTCTTCCTCGTCGAGGGGGCGGATGCCGAGGAGACCCTGGTGCGCGAGTCCGCGCTCAAGCAGCGGCTGGACGCGCTGGTCGCCGAGGGCGCACTGGCCGGCTACCGCGCGGTCTCCGACTGGCTGCCCCCGGCCGCGCAGCAGCACGCGGACCAGGCGCTCAGCGCCCGCGCGGAGCAGACGGTGCTGGCCGCGGTGGCCACCGCGACGGGCGAGGAGCTTCAGCGTGCCGCGTTCGCCGCGGGGACGCTCACCCCCGGGCAGCTGCTCTCGAGCCCGGTGGGCCGGGCCGTCCGCCAGCAGTGGCTGGGCCCGGTGGGCGACCGGCAGTTCAGCGTGCTGATGCTCAACGGCCTGAACGACGCGTCGGTGCTGCCGCGCCTGGCCCGGGCCGCGGACGGCCTGCGGGGCGTGCGCTGGGTGGACAAGACCGAGGAGGTCTCGCGGCTGCTCGGGCGCTACCGCCGCGTCATGACGGGCCTGCTCGTGGCCGGCTACGCAGCGGTGCTGGTGCTGCTGGCGCTTCGCTTCCGGCGCCAGGCCCTGCGGGCCTGGGCCCCCTCGGCACTGGGGAGCCTCGTCACGCTCGGGGTGCTGGGGTGGATGGGCGAGCCGCTGCAGCTCTTCACCGTGCTCGGGCTGGTGGTCCTGCTGGGCATGGGCGTGGACTACGGCATCTTCCTCCTCGAGCACCCCGGCGACGACTCGACGTGGCTCGCCGTCGCGCTGGCCGGCGTGAGCACCTTCCTCTCCTTCGGGCTGCTGGCCCTCTCGGCCACCCCGGCCCTGCGCTCCTTCGGCCTCACCATGCTGGTGGGTGAGGTGACCATCTGGATGTTGACCCCCTGTTTCAGACCCCTTCCTCACCAGGAAAGAACATGAAGACTGAAAGGACCGATGTTCTCGTCATCGGCGCGGGCCCCGCTGGCTCGGTGGCGGCAGGCCTGCTGCGCAAGCACGGGCGCGAGGTGCTCATGCTGGAGAAGGAGCAGTTCCCGCGCTTCTCCATCGGCGAGAGCCTGCTGCCGCAGAGCATGGAGTACATCGAGGCGGCGGGCATGCTCCGTGACGTGGTGGAGGCGGGCTTCCAGTTCAAGAACGGCGCGGCCTTCGCCCGCGGCAGCACGTACACGCAGTTCGACTTCCGGGAGAAGTTCTCGCCGGGCTGGGGCACCACCTACCAGGTGGAGCGCGCCACGTTCGACCACGTCCTCGCCAAGGCCGCCGAGCGGATGGGCGCCACCCTCCGCTTCCGGCACGAGGTCACCGCCGTGGACCTCGAGGGGGACAAGCCCCGGGTGACGGTGCGCTCCCCCGAGGGGGAGACCTACGGCGTGGAGGCCAACTTCCTGCTCGACGCCAGCGGGTTCGGCCGCGTCCTGCCGCGGCTGCTCGCACTGGAGACGCCGTCCAACTTCCCCGTGCGCGGCGCCATCTTCACCCACATCGAGGACCGGGTGGCGCCCGGCATCTTCGACCGGAACAAGATTCTCATCTCGGTGCACCCCGAGCACGTGGACGTGTGGTACTGGACCATCCCCTTCTCCAACGGCCGTTGCTCGCTGGGCGTGGTGGCCAGGCGGGAGTTCCTCGAGCAGTACCAGGGCACGGACCTCGAGCGGCTGCGGACCATCGTCAACGAGGCGCCCGCACTCGCCACCCTCCTGAAGGACGCGGTGTGGGACACCCCGGCGCGCAAGCTCACCGGCTATTCCGCCAACGTGAAGTCGCTGTGGGGCCGGGGCTTCGCGCTGCTCGGAAACGCCGGCGAGTTCCTCGACCCGGTCTTCTCCTCGGGCGTGACCATCGCCTTCAAGTCGGCCAGTCTGGCGGTGGCCGCGCTCGAGCGCAGCCGTGCCGGCGAGGCGGTGGACTGGGAGCGCGACTACGCGCAGCCCCTCAAGGAGGGCGTCAACACGTTCCGCGCCTTCGTCGAGTCCTGGTACACGGGCGAGTTCCAGCGGATTCTCTTCCACCCCAACCAGTCGCCGGAGGTCCGCCGGATGATTTCCGCCATCCTCGCGGGCTACGCCTGGGACAAGGCCAACCCCTTCGTGGCGGAGAGCCGCCGGCTCAAGGTGCTCGGAGAGCTGTGCGCCGCCTGATTGCCGCCGCTGCCCTGCTGGCCCTGACCGCCTGCGCCGCACGTCCGACGCGACCCGCGGCGCAGGCGGAGGCCCTGCCCGAGCTCCGGCTGCCCCCGGCCGGGCTCGGGCAGCCGGTGAGCCTCACGCAGCAGCTGACGTTCGAGCACGCCCGGGATGCCGGTGGGGCCCGCTCGCTCGAGGCCCTGCTGGAAGTCGATGCCGAGCAGCTGCGGCTGGCCGGGTTCACGCTCGGCCAGCGCGTCTTCACCCTCCTCTGGGACGGCCAGCGCCTCGAGGAGCAGCGGGCGCCCTTCGTCCCCCCCCAGCTCCAGGCGGCCCGGGTGCTCCGGGACATCCAGCTCGTCTACTGGCCCGCCGAGGGTGTCCGGGCCGCCCTGCCCCCCGGCTGGACCCTGGAGGACTCGCCGGGCAGCCGAGCGCTCCTCTACGCAGGACAGAAGAAGGTGGTGGTGCGCTACGATGGCCATCCCCGCTGGGAAGGTGGGGCCGAGCTGCGCAATGAGGCGGAGCACTACCGGCTGACCATCCAGTCGCGCCGCAACACCGATGAATGACCCTATGAACCGGCCGGTCTTCCTCAATGCGCTGGGCCTCGTGTGCGCCCCGGGAGCGGGCAGGCACCAGGTCCGCGCCGCCCTGTTCGCCGGCGCGCCGAGCGGTGTGGCCCCGAGCGACGATTTCGCCGCTCGCACGCTGCACGTGGGCCAGGTCACCTCGCCGCTGGCCGACACGGAGGTGCTCGCGCGCCCCTTGCGCAGCCGCAACAACGCGCTGCTGCTCACCGCGCTGGCGGACATCCGCTCCGAGGTGGATGCGGCCATCGCCCGCTTCGGTCCCGAGCGGGTGGGGGTCGTCCTGGGAACGAGCACCTCCGGCATCGGGGAGAGCGAGACCGCCATGGTGGAGCATGCCGCCCACGGCGCGCTTTCCCCCTCCTTCCACCTGCGGCAGCAGGAGCTCGGCTCACCGGCCATGGCGCTCAGTGGGCTGCTCGGCCTGGCGGGGCCGACCCTCGTCATCTCCACCGCCTGCTCCTCCAGCGCCAAGGCGCTGGCCAGCGCCGCCCGACTGCTGCGCGCGGGCGTCTGCGACGCGGTCATCGCAGGAGGGGCCGACTCGCTGTGCCGCTTCACCGTCGCCGGGTTCTCCGCGCTCGAGTCGGTGAGCGAGGCGCGCTGCAACCCCATGAGCGTCCACCGCCGCGGCATCAACATCGGCGAGGGCGCGGCCCTCTTCCTGATGACGCGGGAGCCGGGGCCGGTGCGGCTCGCCGGCTGGGGTGAGTCCTCCGACGCGCACCACATCTCCGCGCCGGAGCCCGGCGGCCGGGGCGCGCTGGCCGCGATGAAGGCGGCGCTGGAGCGCGGAGGCGTGGCCCCGGCCGACGTCGACTACGTCAACCTCCACGGGACGGCCACGCCCCTCAACGACGCGATGGAGAGCCGGGCGGTGCACGCGCTGCTCGGCGGAGACGTTCCGTCCAGCTCCACCAAGCCGCTCACCGGGCACACCCTGGGGGCCGCGGGCGCACTGGAGGCCGCCTTCTGCTGGCTGACCCTCACCGACAACCCGGCCGGGCTGCTGCCCCCCCACTGGTGGGATGGAGAGCCCGACCCGGCGCTTCCCGCGCTGGCCCTGGTGCCTGCCGACTACAGCCTGGGCCGTCCGCCCCGCTATGCGCTGAGCAACTCCTTCGGGTTCGGCGGCAGCAACGCCGCGCTGCTCCTGGGGCGCGCCTGATGGGAACTCCAGTCGACTACGCGCTCGCCGACCTGGTGGCGCACAGCGGCCCCATGCGCCTCATCGACCGCGCCCTGGAGGCCGACGACTCCGGGATGGTGGCCGAGGTGACCATCCGCGAGGACTGCCTCTTCTTCCGGGACGGGGGGGTGGGGGGCTGGGTCGGAATCGAGTTCATGGCCCAGACGGTGGGGGCGTGGGCCGGATGGAATGCCCGGCTGCGCGGAGAAGCGCCGAAGATGGGCTTCCTGCTGGGGACGCGCCGCTATTCGTGCAGCCGTCCCGTCTTCAGGGCGGGCGAGCGGCTTCTCATCCAGGTCCGTCAGGAGTTCTGGGCGGAGTCCGGCATGGGGCAATTCGCTTGCACCATCTCCATCGAGGGTGAGACGGTGGCGAGCGCCGCACTGACGGTGTTCGAACCACCCGACGGGGCTGGGGAATGAGTGACAACACGGTACTGGTGACGGGCTCCAGCCGGGGCATCGGTCGCGCGGTCGCCCTGCGCCTGGCGCGTGATGGCTACGACGTGGTCGTCCACTGCCGCAGCCGGCGCGAGGAGGCCGAGGCGGTGGCCGGGCAGATGCGCGAGCTCGGCAGGGGCAGCCGCGTGCTGCAGTTCGACGTGGCGGACCGGGCCGCCACCGCGCAGGCCCTCCTTGCCGACGTCGAGGAGCACGGCTGCTACTACGGGGTGGTGTGCAACGCGGGCATCGCCCGGGACAACGCCTTTCCGGCCATGCCCCCCGAGGACTGGGACGTGGTCATCCACACCAACCTCGACGCCTTCTACAACGTGCTCAACCCGCTCACGATGCCGATGGTCCGGCGTCGCAAGCCCGGACGCATCGTCACCCTCTCCTCCGTGTCCGGGCTCATGGGCAACCGGGGGCAGGTGAACTACAGCGCGGCGAAGGCCGGCATCATCGGCGCGACCAAGGCGCTCGCCATCGAGCTGGCCCGCCGGGAAATCACCGTCAACTGCGTCGCCCCCGGTCTCATCGAGACGGAGATGGTGGAGGCGCACGTGGTGGAAGAGGCGCTCAAGCTCATTCCCGCCCGGCGCATGGGGACGCCCGAGGAGGTGGCCGCGACGATCAGCTTCCTCATGGGCAAGGACGCGGCGTACATCACTCGGCAGGTCATCTCCGTGAACGGGGGATTGTTCGGATGAAGAGGGTTGTCGTCACCGGCATCGGGGCCATCAGCCCGCTCGGCCATGACTGGAAGACGGTGGAGGCGAGGCTGAGGTCGCTTCGCAACGCCGTCCAGACCATGGACGCGTGGAAGGTGTACGAGGGCCTGAACACGCGGGTGGGCGCGCCCGCTGCCCCCTTCGAGCTCCCCCCCCAGACCTACAGCCGCAAGGCCACGCGGAGCATGGGCCGCGTCGCGCTGCTGGCCACGCGCGCCAGCGAGCTGGCCCTGCAGTCGGCAGGGCTGCTGGGAGACCCGCTGCTCAAGAGCGGGAAGATGGGCATCGCCTACGGCTCGTCCTCCGGCACCCCCGCCAACATGGCCGACTTCGGCCGGATGATTACGGAGAAAACCACCGAGGGAATCACCGCCACCACCTACATCCGGATGATGGCGCACACGGCCCCGGTGAACATCGGCGTCTTCTTCGGAATCACGGGGCGCATCATCACCACCTCCAGCGCGTGCACGTCGGGCAGCCAGGGAATCGGCTACGCCTACGAGGCCATCAAGATGGGGCGCCAGGTGGCGATGCTCGCCGGCGGCGCCGAGGAGCTCGACGCGACGGAAGCGGCGGTGTTCGACACCCTCTTCGCCACCAGCACCCAGAACAACGACACGCCGCACCTCACCCCGCGGCCCTTCCACGCGGCTCGGACGGGGCTGGTGCTCGGTGAGGGGGCGTGCACCCTCGTGCTCGAGGAGCTGGAGCACGCCCGTGCGCGCGGCGCGACCATCTACGCGGAGGTCGTCGGCTACGGCACCAACAACGACGGCCGACACGTCACCCAGCCCAACGCCCCCACCATGGCCGACGCCATGCGGCTGGCCCTGGAGGACGCGGGGGTGTCCCCCGCGGACATCGGCTACGTGAACGCCCACGGCACCGCCACCGAGCACGGCGACATCGCCGAGACGGCCGGCACCCACAGCGTGTTCGGCAAGCGGGTCCCCTTCTGCTCGCTCAAGAGCTACCTGGGGCACACCCTGGGCGCCTGCGGTGCGCTCGAGGCCTGGATGACCATCGAGATGATGCGCTCGGGCTGGTTCGCGCCGACGCTCCACCTCGAGCCGGGCTCGGTGGACCCGCGCTGCGCGCCGCTGGACTACATCACCGGCGAGGGTCGCAACATCCAGACGGACCTCGTCATGAGCAACAACTTCGCCTTCGGCGGAATCAACACCTCGTTGGTGTTCCGCCGTTGGGACTAGGGGAGGGACAACGATGAAGAAGTGGATGGCCATGTCCATTCTGGCCGTGACGTTCGCGACGCCGGCCCTGGCGCGCGACACGGTCTACAAAATCAAGCTGGCCGACGTCCTCGCGATGCCGGAGGCGAAGGGCAAGCTGGACAAGTCCGTGGCGTTCTACCTCGCGGGAGCGAAGACGCCGGCCGTGGTCGAGACCCTCGGTGAGGGGGTGAGCAACAAGAAGACCAACAGCCTGGGCAAGTCCGACGAGTTCGGCTGCAAGTGGGCGGCACTGTCGGTGCTCATCTCGCTGCAGGACACCGCGAAGAAGAAGGGCGCCAACGCGGTGGTCGGCATCGTCAGCTACTACAAGAAGAGCGAGTTCAAGAGCACCACGGAGTTCGAGTGCCACGCCGGCTCCTTCGTGGTGGGCGTGACCCTCAAGGGCAGCTACGCCCGCGTCGGGAAGTAGCACCCGGACCGGCGCAGGGGGGCTCAGGGGCGTGTTGCCGCCCGAGAGCCTCCCCCAGGTGATGCTCGGCTTCGCAAGTTGCGGCAGCGGGGTTACTCAGCGAGTGGAGTTCATACAAGCGGGCAGGCCCCCCACCCGGCTAAGCCATCGGAAGTAGGTCCCTTCAGGGGCGACGACCGGCACCCACCGGCCTTCCGGCCACACTTTTCAGAAACCTGTCCGACTGTCGGACAGGTTTTTCGAAACCGAGCCCGGAGGGTCCTCTGTCCGCCGACCCCCTCCTGCCTCCCGGGCGCGCTCCTCACGAACGGGTCCGACCCTCGGACCAGTTGCGCGAGCGCGCGCCCGGCGGTCCCCCCTGCACCGACTTGCTTCTGATGGCTTAGCCCGGACGGCGAGCCACCGCGAGGTCCCGCAGGCCCCGCGCGCCGTTGAAGAAGAGGCGGATGTCCGACAGGCCCGCCGTACGGAGCATCCCTTCCATCTCCTCCGGCGTGAAGTTGTCGCCCCCGGTGCTGAGCAGCATGAACAGCGACAGGAGCGCGGGCAGCAGGGGGCCCCGCCGCTCGGGGTGGAACAGTGTCTCGCTCACGAGCAGCAGCCCCCCCGGGCGCAGCAGGCGCACCGCTCGCGCGAGGACGCGGGCGCGCTCCTCCGCCACGAAGTCACCAATCACCCCCGACAGGAGCACCGCATCGGCCAGCGCGAGGGAGCCGCTCAGGTCCTCGCGAAGGTCCGCCGTCGTGCAGCGGATGCGCTCGGAGAGCCCGGCGCGCTCGATGCGCCCGGCGGCATGGGCCCGCGCGGGCGGCGTGTCGACGAGCTCGATGGACAGGTGCGGCACCGCCTGCGCCAGCTCGATGGCCACCTGTCCTCCGCCGCCCCCGAGGTCCACGAGCCGGTGCACCTCGGAGAAGTCCACCTGCTCGGCGATGACACGCCCTACCCCACGGCTCGCGCTGTCCATGGCCCGCATGAGGAGCGCGTACTCCTCCGGGTGTTGGACCAGCTCCGAGTACGGGTCCCCGGCGCGGCGCGCGGGGTCGACGAATGGCCAGTGCTCGAACTGGGGCCGACCCGTGCGCACGCCCTCGTCCAGGTGCGCGAAGAGCGAGTCGACGTGACGGCGCTGGTGGAGGAGGAACGGCACGAGTGAGTCCTCCCCTCCGGAAGTGAGCGCCGCAGCCGCCAGGGGACCGTTGCGGAAGCGCGGACCCGGCTCCTGCTCGACGAGCCCGAGCGCCACGAGCGCCGTGAGGAGACGCCGCGCCCCGTCCACGGAGATGCCCGCGCGGGTGGCCAGTCCCTCGGCGTCGAGCGCGCCCTCCGCCAGATGGTCGAAGAGCCTCGAGTCCACCGCCGCGCCGAGCACCGAGCCCAACAGCGGCGCGCAGGCGAGCAGTTGGAGGGTGGCCGGCGTACACGGCACCGGCTCGCCTCGGAAATCGAGCGTCGCGCCACTCATCGCCGTGTCAGGCGCGCGAGCTCGTCGATGACGCGGTCGCACTCCTGCTCCGTGTTGCAGGGATGGGGCGAGACGCGGATGCCCGCGCCCGGCCGGGTGTCGATGTCGATGCCGAGCGCCGCCATCCGCTCGACGACCGAGGAGCCGTCCTCCATGTCGAAGCAGAGCATCCCGCCGCGCCGCTCGGGCTCGTGCGGCGTCTTCACCGAGAGCCCCGCGTCGAGCGCCCGGGCCATCATCCGGGTGGTGAGCGCCACGTTGCGCGCCCGCAGCCGCTCCACGCCCGTCTCCAGCACGAAGCGCAGGCCCGCGCGCGCCGTGTAGATGGGCTCCATGGCGGGCGTCCCCTGCTGGAAGCGCGCGCCTCCCGGTGCGGGCTCGTAGCGCTCCGCGAACCCGACCATCTCCCGGTGGCCAATCCACCCCGGGTAGGCCGGCTGGAGCCGCTCGGCCAGCGAGGGCCGCACGTACAGGAAGGCGAGCCCGGTGCCGCCTCCGCCCAGCCACTTGTGGGTGCCACCGACCACGACGTCCGCTCCGAGCCGCCGCACGTCCACGGGCACCACGCCCACGGCCTGATACGCATCGAGCACCACGAGGGCCCCCGCGTCATGCGCCGCCTTCACCACCGGGACGACATCCAGGAGCGCCCCGGTGCGCGGCGACACCAGCGACAGCGCCACGATGGCCACCCGCTCGTCCAGGTGCCGGAGCACGTCCTCGGGCCGCAGCGACACCCCGTCCTCGGGCCGCAGTTCCTCGACGGAGAAGCCGCGCCGCGCCTGCGCGGACCACAGGTAGCGCGAGGAGTGGAAGTCGATGGCGCTGTAGAGGATGCGGTTGCGCTCCGGCCGGGGCGTCACCGCGGAGGCGATGGCCGCCTGTGCCGCGGTGGCACTCTCCCGAAGCGCCACCGAGCCCGACTCCGCGCCGAGCAACTGCTCCAGCAGGCCGATGAGCTCGGCCATGCGCTCGAGCCACAGCGGAATGGAGCGATTGCGCAGCCCCAGCGTCCGGGCGTACTCGAACAGGTCCGCATACGCCTCGGCGGGCATGGGGCCGAGGCACTGCGTGGCGAAGTAGGTGCGCTCGGAGAAGATGGGGAAGCGGGCGCGCAGCGCGCCGAAGTCGAGAGCGCTCATGGGTAGCACTGGCGGTAGAGGGCGTCGAAGAAGGCACGAGACGCGATGGCGACGGCCTTCGCCCCGCGCCATGCGGCCTCGCTGCCCGGGCCGGAGGGGATGAGCCGCGCGATGTCCATCGCCTCCCCGGCGTGCTCCACCTCCAGGGTCTCGTGCAGGTGCAGCCACTCGAGGGCCGAGGGGGGAATCTCCGTCTGGCGGCGGAACTGCTCCGCGATGATCGTGTCCACCTGCTTGCCGTAGACCTCGACCACGAGGCTCGCGCCCACGCCCTCGTACGGCTCGGCCGTCACGTAGCAGCGCTCCAGCTCCCTCTCCGAGCGCGAAGCCCGGTGCGAGCATCTCCTCCGTCCCCGGCGGAGCCCAGGGCGCGAGTACCTCGAACATGCGCTCGAAGAGCCCCCGGTGGGCGCGAGTGAAGTCCCCATCGCCCAGCTCGTCGTTGAGCTGCTTGGCCAGCACGCTGCGGATGCGCTCATCCCCCACGCGCGCGGTGAGCCACGCCAGCCGGCGCGGGAACTCCCGGGTGATGCCCACGCGGAAGTTGGCCAGCACGCGCGCCAGCACCTCCAGCCGCACCGGCTCGTGGCGCATCCGCGCGAAGAACGGATGGTCCGAGAGGGAGTGCGCCTCGAAGTGGTCGACAATCCCTGTCGCCGGCCGGGTCTCCTGCGTCATGGGGGCCTCGCTCCGCTGCTCCATCATCCCGTAGGTCTCCGGCGAGAAGTACACGGTGACGCGGGGCTTTCCCTGCCACCGCACCGCGGCATAGGTTTGGATGCCCGCGCCCGCCTCCAGCGGACGGCGAGCACAGGCCTCGAGCGCCGCCAGGTAGGGGGCCGTGGCGAGGTCCTGCTCCTTCAGGTAGTCGGTGAGCCGCTGGCGGATCTCCTGGTCGTCGCGCGCGTAGTGCGACACGGGGAAGTAGGCCGTCACCGCCTTGGGTCGAGCATCCGACGGGTCCGTGAAGCTGAAGCAGGTCACCGGTCCCTTGCCAATGTAGGGGCCCTCGTCGCCGCCAGCCATCTGGCGGCAGAACTCGGAGACGACTCCCGGCTGGTGGTGGCGAGCCACCGCGCACACCTCCTCGAGGAAAGCCGCGGTCGGCTGGAGATGGCGCAAGTAGAGCTTCGCCCGCGCCTCGCCGCGGGAGGACAGGTCGAGCGCGAAGTAGACGACCTGGTCCAGTCCCTCCTCGCGGCGTCCCAGCACCTCGGCCACCGTGGACCAGGCCTTGTGGAAGCCAATCCGGTCCAGCGCCTCCTGGGTGAGCGGGGCCGCGCGACCCGCGCCGTGGGCCAGCAGGTTGAAGTACACCTTGAAGTCCACCGGCTGCCCCGGGCTGAACGCCGCCGCGTGCCACGCGACGAACCGGCCCTGCGCATCCTCCGGCATCAGCAGCGACTCCAGCGCGCGCAGCCGCTCGACGTTGATGCCCTGGGTGCGCTCGAGCTCCTCGTGCAGGCGCAGGCTCGCGGCCCGGTTGGAGTGGAGCGAGGGCGACGCGTCCATCGGCTCCACCAGCACGCGAAGCTGCGGCCCCTCGGCGTCGAGCGCGATGGACAGCTCGAAGGGCGAGTGGTCGTCACACACGTCCGAGGGCCAGGGAGGAGCACCACCGGCTGGCAGGTCTCGCCAGCTCGATGCGAGGGTGAGAAAGACTTCCTGCATCGCCCGGGTGGATGACGCGTCGAAGCCCAGCACTCTCGCGAGCGCTGTCAGCCGCTCACGTCCCGAGGTGATGAGCGTTCCAGCGAGACCGTTCCGCATATCTCCTCCTCTGAAGACGCAGGGGGGGCGCTCCGTTCCATGCAGAACGGCATGCCCTCCCCCGCGGCGACTCATTTGCTCAATACATAAAGCTTATCTCGTGTGGCAGTCTATGAGCGGTGGTCGCACCACCGCGACAGCTCGCACGAGCCGAGCGATCGAGTTGCGAATAGCGGGAAAGCAGCGAGGAGGGAGTGAAGTCAGCGCTTCGAGGAGAGCCAGGACATTTCCTGACTCTCCCCGCACGCTGAGAGGAATTCTCTACACGGAGCACCGCGGCGGTCAAAAGCAGACGCCAGACATCGAACCTCAGGCGCTCACGGAGGCTGGGGTCATCACGACCGCTGCTGGGGTCGCCGTGACCCGGCGCGGCTGCAGGGAACGGCGCAGCTTGGCCACCAGCACGTCTGGATTGACCGGGTACGTGAGGACGTCATCCGCGCCGGCATCCAGCCCGGCCTCCACCAACCCGGGGTCCTCCGGAGGCGCCAGCACGAAGATGGGCAGCGAGGCGGTATCCGCCGCGGAGCGCAGCGAGCGCGTGAGCCCGGCGCCATCTCCGTCCGGCAGCCGCGAGGCCACCACCAGCGCCTGACTGCCCTGCGAGAGCAGCACGCGCACCCGGGCCACGGAGTCGGCGAGCACCACCCGCACCCCATCCGCGAGGAAGCGCGCCTGGAGGGCCGCGGCCCGCGCCGCGTTGGGCTCGGCGAGCACCACCGTGTGCGAAATGCCATCGCCCAGCACCAGCTCCATCACCTCCGCGGAGAGGGCTTCCAGGGCCGCCGCGGGAAGCTTCCCCTCGGCGCGCAGCTTGACGAGCGACTGAGACGCGGTCGACGCCGCGGGCGAGGCCGTCCCCGCCACCTCGAGCAGCGCCACCGCCGCGGCCAGGGCCAGCGTGTCCCGGCTGCTCTTCTCGGACGGCGGCGGAGCGTCGCGCGTGCAGGCGCCGATGAGGTCGGCCAGCTCGCCCGCGTCACGGCCCAGGATGGCGCGCATCGCCTCGCACGAGGGACGGATGAAGCGCTCCTCCGATTCCTGGAAGGCCGCGAGCGCCAGGGCATAGGCCACCGCCGAGGCCCGCTCGGCCTCCGTGCGCCCCGCGCCCAACCTGCGCGCCACGCGCCGGGCCAACTTGGCGAGCGAGGCGCCCTGCACTCCCACCCCGCCCAGCTCCGCGAGCGCCGCATCCACCACCCGCGCGTGCAGCCGCGCCGCGCGGCTCAACGGACCGGCCTCGCCGCCGAGCGCCTCGGCCAGCGAGGGCAGCACGCGCACCTCCAGGGAGGGCGCCACCGTCATCAACCGCGCCACCACCGCCGGTGCATCCGGGATGGTGTCCGCGGCCACCAGCGCCACCTCGGTGCCCCCGAGGGCCACGGCCTTCTCCACGTCCGCCGCGCTGCTGCCCGAGGCCGCCACGCCCTGGCGCGTGAGCAGCCGCACCGCCGCGTCCCGCAGCTCCACGTCGTCGGTCACCACCAGCATGGTGCGCGCCAGCGAGGCGGGCGCGAGCGTCAGAGGCGGCGCGGGGGCCGGCTCGGGAACGGGCGGCGGAGGCGCGGGCGGCGGCGAGGGGACGGCCTTCACCTCCTCGAAGGCGGACTCGTCCAGCAGTCGCTCGCGCGTGCGGGTGTGCTTGTCGGCGTAGGGCGTGACGCCCGCCTCCGACTCCGAGCCCGCCAGCGGCATGGAGTTGGACCAGTCGTCCAGCTGGTCCGGGTCATCCCCCCGGTAGAAGCGGCCGATGGCGCGGCGGATGGCGCCCTCGGTGGCATAGATGCCGCGCACGGGGCTGCCGGTGACGAACTTCAGCTCGTCCAGCCGGGCCAGGTCGCGCGGCTCGCGCATGGCGCACACCAGCTCCTTGCCCTGCTGGGCCACCGGCACCGTCTCGAGCCGTTCGGCCTTCTCCAGCGGCAGCAGCGGCAGCAGCGCCTTGGGCACCGGCATCGTGCGCAGCACCTTGTCCGAGACGAAGGGGATGCCGCCCTGCTCGCTCAGCATCCGGACCACGTCCTCCTCGGTGATGAGGCCCTCGGCGACGAGCAGCTCGCCAATGCGCCCGCCGGTGCGCTTCTGCCGCTCCAGCGCGCCCTTGAGCTGCGTCTCCGACAGCTTGCCGGCGGCCACCAGCATCTCGCCCAGCTTGCGGCGCGGCGCACGCATCACGCGCGTGGGCACCGGCATGGCGATGGAGGAGGCCCCCCCTGACGCCACGCGCGCGCTCGGAGGCGGAGGCACCGTCATGGTGGCGGCGGAGCCCACGCCCGCCTGCGTCACCGCGCGCCCGCCCGGAGGCGGAGGCACCTGCATGGTCAGGGACGTCGCCGGCGGCGGAGGCGGAGGCTGCATCCGGCCCGGGTCCGTCAGGGCCCTCACGCGCATCGAGGGCGTGCCCGGACGGGTTCCCCCGGGGAACGGCGGGCGCGAGCGCACCGAGGTGAGCGTCTGCGGGCGCTGCAGCCCCGCGTCCGAGCCGAGGTGGATCTCCTCGCCCCGCACCTCGCTCTCGCCCTCCAGCGGCGAGCGGCGCTCGGGGAAGCAGCGAGCGAAGAGGGCCGCCACGTCCTGCGGGCCCACGCGCAGCCGGTGGTCGAAGAGGAAGTTCTGCAGCGCGTCCGAGATGTCGCGCGCCCGCTGGAAGCGCGCCGTGGGGTTCTCCGCCAGCGCCCGGGTGACGATGCCCCAGAGCGCCGGAGGCACCCCCGGCACCGGCGCGAGGCTCTTCACGTCGAACTGGGCGATGTTGCGCAGCGTGGCGAAGTAGTCCGAGCCGCCGAAGAGCTGCTTGCCGGCGAGCAGCTCGTACAGCATCAAGCCGA
The DNA here is from genome assembly GCA_963771175.1 of uncultured delta proteobacterium. Classification (GTDB taxonomy): domain Bacteria; phylum Myxococcota; class Myxococcia; order Myxococcales; family Myxococcaceae; genus Archangium. The sequence continues at coordinate 146,944 of CAVYSY010000021.1, read as the reverse complement.
TGAGGAAGAGGTCCGCGCGCTGGTCCACCTCCAGGCCCTTCACCTGCTCCGGCGCGAGGTAGCCCGCCTTGCCCTTCACCACGCCCACCTGGGTGGCGTTCTGCGCGTTGGCCGCCTTGGCGATGCCGAAGTCCGCCAGCTTCACCTCGCCGCTGCTGGCCACCATCACGTTGGACGGGTTGACGTCGCGGTGGATGATGTTGAGCGGCCGGCCCGCGGCGTCCGAGCGCCCGTGCGCGTACGCCAGGCCCTCCGTCACCTGCTGGACGATGAAGCACACCTCGCGCAGCCCCAGCGCCACCTGGTGGGACGCCGCGCCGCGCTGCACGGCCCGGAGGTTCTCCCCGTCCACGAACTCCATCACCATGTAGTACTGGCCGTTGAGGGCGCCCAGGTCGAACACCTGCACCACGTTGGCGTGCTGCAGGCACACCGTCAGCTTGGCCTCGCGCAGGAAGAGCTCCACGAACTCCCGGTCCTGCACCATCGACGGCAGCACGCGCTTGACGGCGACTGGCTTCTCGAAGCCCTCGGCCCCGACCACCTTGGCCAGGAACACCTCCGCCATTCCGCCTGCCGCGATCTTGCGGATGAGTCGGTATGTGGCCATGCCGGCACCTCCCCCATCTCCCTGGTTGCGTGCTCGGTATGGGCACGGGGGGGCGCATTGGTGAGTGCTCTTCGCCGCCGGACGTGATGAACGTCCACCCGAGGGCACTCGGAGGACGCGCCACGCCCCCGAGCCGTTCACCGCCCGTCATTCGGCTCCAACTTCCGGGAGGGTGGGGCCCTCTGCGGCACGGGGGGAGGTGGCGGCACATGCCCCTTCACTCCGGTGTCCGGGTGGGCCCCGCGTTCCGCTGGATCAGAAAATTGAAGAGGGCCGCGGGTGGAGTCCATGGACCCACACCCCGGCCCTCTGATGAGGAGGGAAACCTGGTTCAGCAGGACCCGCTCAGCCGAAGAGCTCGCGCACCTTGTCGAAGAAGTTCTTCGACTGCGGGTGCGCATCCTCGCCGCTCACCTCGGCGAACTTCTCGAGCAGCTCGCGCTGCTTCGACGACAGCCCCGTGGGCGTCTCCACGATGACGCGCACGTGCTGGTCCCCGCGCTGCCCGCTGTGCAGGTGGGGAATGCCCTTGCCCCTCAGCCGGAACACCTTGCCCGACTGCGTGCCCTCGGGGACGGGCAGCTTCACCTTCCCGTCCAGCGTGGGCACGTCGATCTTCGCCCCCAGCGCCGCCTGGACGAACGAGATGGGCACCTCGCAGAAGACGTCGTAGTCCTCGCGCTGGAAGAGCGGGTGCTCGCGCACGATGACCGACACGTAGAGGTCACCCGGAGGCCCACCCCGGTCACCCGGCTCGCCCAGGCCGCCCAGCCGCACCCGCGTGCCGCTGTCCACGCCCGGCGGGATGTTGATTTCGATGGCCTCCTCGGACGCCACCTTGCCCGAGCCCCGGCACTTGTTGCACGGGTCCGGCACCACCGCGCCCGTGCCGCCGCAGTCGGTGCACGGCCGCGACACCGCGAAGAAGCCCTGGGTGAAGCGCAGCTCGCCCGAGCCCCCGCACGTGCCGCACGCCTTGGGCGCCGTGCCGCTCTTGCTGCCCGTGCCCGTGCACGCCTCGCACTTCTTCGGGCGCGGAATCGTCACCTTCGGCCGGCAGCCGAACGCCGCCTCCTCGAAGGAAATCTCCAGGTTGAAGCGCAGGTCCGAGCCCCGGTTGCTCACCCGGCCCCGGCCGCCCCGCCCACCGAAGATGTCTCCGAAGATTTCCCCGAAGATGTCGTTGATGTTGACGCCCTGGAAGCCGCCGAACGGATCTCCTCCCGCGGCGCCGCCCACGCCCGCGTGACCGAAGCGGTCGTAGCGCGCCCGGCGATCCGGATCGCTCAGCACCTCATAGGCCTCGGAGGCCTCCTTGAACTTCTCCTCGGCCGCCGAGTCCCCGGGGTTCCGGTCCGGGTGGTACTGCAGGGCGACCTTGCGGAACGCGCTCTTCAGCTCCTGCGCCGAGACGTTCTTCTGGACCCCCAGTACCTCGTAGTAATCGCGCTTCTGTCCCGCCGCCGCTGGCATTGCGTTCAAACCCCTGGATTTATTGAACTTTCTACGCTCGCGTAATCTTCGAAATCACTATAACGCAGGCGAGAGGTCAGGCAATCCGGGCCCGCCCCGATGAACGGAGCGGGCCCTGGGGTCGAATGCTCGAGAACGGGAGGCTCAGACCGTCCAGACGCGGTTGGCCGTCAGCTCCATGCGGGCGAGCCGCCGCTTGAGCACGGAGTCCACCGCTCCCCTGGGCGCCCACTTGGGGACGACGAAGTGCAGCTCCGCGTTGTAGAGCTTCGCGGCGCTGGACAGCAGGCTCCAGCGGTTCTCCGTGCCGGTGTCTTCCACCAGGCCCGGAGTGACGATCTCCAGGATGATGGGAGTCCGTGCCGAGTCAGACTGACGGCAGGTGAAATCCGGCCGGTGGTCCTCGATGGTGCCCGAGAGGACGGGCGGGGGCATGAATCCGGGCAGTCGGGCCTTGATGTCCGTGCAGCCGATGGTTCGGAAGTACTCCGCCATCAGCCACAGGAGCCGACGGCGCTCTTCTTCCTCCACCACCGGCTCACAGCCCGGACTGAACAGCGCCTCTTTCCCAGTGTTGTGTGTGTCCATGGCTAGGGGAAAGCTGACCGCCGCTTCCCGGCGGAGCAATGAAAGGGCCAGGGCCCGGTAATCGGTGGGCCGTAGAGCGGCCAGGGAAGCGAGAGGCTTTGCCGTACAGCGAGCAGGGTGCGAAAGTGCGCGCTCCGCCGTGGCCCCCCGACCTTCTTCGCACGTCTACCTCCGCCTGCTGGGCTACCTCCGTCCCTATCGACGCCTGCTCGTCGCGGGCGTGGGGGCCTCGCTGGTGACCGCTGTCGCCACCTCCGCCTACGCCTGGTTGGTGGGGCCGCTGCTGCGCGCCGTCCTCACGGGCGCCCCGGTGGAGCTCGCGGGCCTCACCCTGCCGAGCGAGCGGCTGCTCGGCCTGCTGCCCCTGATGGTGGTGGCGGTGGCGGCGGTGAAGGCCACGGCGGCCTTCTTCCAGGGCGGATGGATGCAGCGGCTGGGACAGCGGGTGATGGCGGACCTGCGCGGCTTCCTCTACTCACGGCTGCTCGCCCAGCCGCCGGCCTTCTTCGAGCGGCAGCACTCGGGCGAGCTGCTCACCCGCTTCACCGCGGACGTGCCGCTGGTGGAGTTCGCGGTGACACAGGCGCTCACGTCCTATGTGAAGGACGGGCTGCAAATCCTCGCGCTGCTCACCACCTGCTTCCTCATCGACGCGAAGCTCTTCCTGCTCACCTTCGTGGTGATGCCCCTCACGGTGCTGCCGGTGCGCAGCTTCGCGCGCTCGCTGAAGAAGGTGGCCAACCGCTCGCAGACGAGCCTCGGCGCCCTCACCGCGCTCACCGCGGAGCAGTTGCAGGCCCTGCCCGTCGTCCAGGCCTATGGCGGCGCGCCGCGGGCCCTCGGGGCCTTCGAGGCCGAGTCGGAGCGCTACCTCGGGGAGATGCGCCGCTCGCTCTTCCTGCGCGGTGCGTACAGCCCCACGGTGGAGGTGATGGGGATTCTGGGCGTGGCGGTGGCGGTGGCCTGGGGCGCTCGGGCGGTGTCGGTGGACCCGGCGCTCTCCGGGCGGCTGCTCTCCTTCATCGCCGCGGCCCTGCTGCTCTACCAGCCGGTGAAGTCGCTCAGCGGCACCCTCTCCCAGGTGATTACCGGACTGGTGAGCGCCGAGCGCCTCTTCGCGCTGGCGGACGCGCCGGTGCCCCCGGACGAGGGCGAGGAGGCCCCGCCCCTCACCCGCGCGCTGGAGTTGGAGGGCGTGCGCGCCACCTACCCGGACGGCCGCGAGGCCCTGCGCGGGGTGGACGTGACGGTGCCGGCGGGCGCCCGCGTGGCGCTGGTGGGGGCCTCGGGCGCGGGCAAGACGACGCTCTTCTCCGTGCTGCTGGGCTTCGTGCCCCCGAGCGGCGGCGCGGTGCGATGGGACGGCACGCCGCTGTCCCGGCTCAAGCCCTCGAGCGTGCGGGCCCAGATGGCGTGGGTGCCCCAGGAGCCGATCCTCTTCTCCGGCAGCGTGCGGCACAACCTGCTGCTGGCCCGGCCCGAGGCCACCGACGCGGAGCTGTGGGAGGCGCTGCGGCTGGCCCATGGGGAGGACTTCGTGCGCGCCCTGCCGGGTGGACTCGACGAGCCGGTGGGCGAGCGCGGCGCGCGGCTGTCCGGCGGGCAGCGGCAGCGCCTCGTGCTGGCGAGGGCCTTCCTGCGCCGGCCCTCGGTGCTGCTGCTGGACGAGCCCACCAGTGCCCTGGACGCCCAGAGCGAGGCCGCCGTGAGCGCGGGCCTGGCGGCGCTGATGAAGGGCCGCACGGTGCTCGTCATCGCCCACCGTCTCTCCACGGTGCGGGACGCGGACCTCATCGTCGTCCTGGAGGCCGGACAGGTGGTGGAGGCCGGCACCCACACGGAGCTCGTCGCCCGGGGCGGGCGCTATGCCCAGCTCCTCGGCGAAGGCGCCGTGGCCGCCTGACGGACGAGCCCCCGCTCCACTGTCCGCCATCCGGCGCGAGACTCGCCCGCAACGTTCTCCGCCAGGCAAGCAAGTCGTACTTTTGGACCAATCCTGGAAATCCTGGCGGAAAGGGTATAATCCTTCAGGCATGCTGGTCCCCGCCAAGCTGAATCCCCTGCCCGGTCTCGCCCTCGCCGCACTGCCCCCCGTGGCGGTGCTGGGCTTCAGTCTCGCGTTCCTCTCGTTCGTGGGAGGCAGCGCCGCGGTGTGGCGCATGACGGAGGCCGCGGGGCCCTACAGCCTGCTGATGATGGGAGCGGTGGTGGGCGTCACGTGCATGCTCTCGTGGCTGCTGTGCATGGGCCTGTCGGGACGGCACGCGCCACTGGTGGCACTGGTGGGACTGGCCACGCTGCCGTGGTTCCTCGGCATCGCCGGGACGGAGGAGGCAGTGGAGCGGGTGCTGGCCGCACTGCCGGAAGTGGGCGGCGGCAATGCGCTCGCGGTGTTGGTGGCGGGCACGGGCGAGGCCATGGTGGCGCGCCTGCTGGGGGCGTGGACGAGCGCGGCGCTGCTGGTGGGCGTCGCGGTGGGGCTCGTCCTGCTGCGCGAGCAGGCGGCGCTCTCGGGCGAGGACGCTGGCCGGCTGCTGGGCGCCGCGCTGGGGCTGGTGCTGGGAGGCATCGCGCTGCTGGTGGCGCTCGAGGCGCACCAACTCTTCGAGCTGCTCACCTCGCTGGCCACGCAGGCGCCGGAGACCCGGGCCGGGCTCATCCTCTCGGGCACCCGGAAGCTCACCCAGTTGCAGGAGCTGCGCTCGGCGGCCCTGGGCGCCCTGGTCGTCCTGGCGCTCGCGCTCGTGTGCTGGCAGCTCTTCCTCCACCCGGAGGCCGTCGGACAGTGGGTGGGCAGCATGGCGCTGGTGGCGCTCGCCGCGACCGTGCTGATGCTGGATGCGCACCCGCTGCGGCTCGCCACCCAGGGGGCACGACAGGCGAACCTGGCGAACCTGCTGCTGGAGGCGCCGGTGCGCGACGAGGCGCTCGGCCCCCTTCCCTCGGTCCAGCTCCCGGCGCGGGGCCTGCACTCCGCCCGGTGAGGGCGCGGGCCTCCAGGGGCCTTAGAGGAGCCAGAACAGCGACGCCACGCCCGCGATGAGGCCCAACCCGAGGACGATGAGCATCGTCAGGCCCTCGGTCTTCTGCCGGCGGAGCATGACGGGGTCGATGAGCGGCTCCGGGGCTGGCTGTGCGGGTGGAGGAGCGACGGGAGCGGGGGCGTGAGGCGAAGTCACCGTGGAAGCCTGGACCGCCGGGGCTGGAGCCGAGGCCACCGGGGCGGGAGCCGGGGCCGTGGAGGTGGCGCCGCCGGAGAGCACGAGCCCCTGGCGAGCGAGCGCGAGCACGCGCTGGATGTGAAGGATGTAGCGATCCTCGCCCTGGTAGTGCTCGAGGGCAAGCGCGGCGCGCAGCAGCCGGGCGGGAACGAGCTGGGCGTCCGGGTGGACGACACTGGTCTCGGCGCGCGTGGAGCCCTCCTGCTCCACGCGTCCGGTGCGCAGGCCCACGCCGCTCGTCCACTCGCAGTGCTCGTCCAGCAGCGTCAATTCCTGGCGCTGCACCCGCCCCTCACCATCCACGAAGGAGAGCAGCTCCGCGCCGTGGTTGGACAGGTGCCAGACGGAGCGCTGCCCGTCATCACCGGGAGGGCCTTCCATGGGACGAGCCTGGAACAGCGCCAGGACCGCGGCCTTCACTCTCTCGGACGACGGGTCGCTCATGTACGGTGGGCGAGCCTAGGACCGGACGCATGTAAACGGAAGCGAGCAGGTCCAGGACAGGACGGATCGGGCATGCCGCTGGCCCCCTGGCCGGTCTGCGCGGGGCGATCCGGGCCATGGGGAGCGGGCGTCCCTATGGTTGGGCCTGAGGAGCCCGCACATGGCCATCGACCTGCCCGACAAACCCATCGAGACCCCCTTCGTGGCCCCCGCCAACCGCACCGCGGTGACGGACGAGCCGGAGCGGAAGGGCACGGGATACGACCCGCAGTACCCGGACGTGAGCTGGGACGGCATCGCCCAGCACGGCGGGGGCCATGTGCCGGAGGACTACGAGTGGCCCACCAACCCCAAGCAGCGCCAGGACGATCTGATGGGAGAGGAAGTCCCCTACTGAGTCGCGTGCCTCCCAGCCGTCCGGGCGCTACGGTGTGCACACCATGAGTCGCTCCCGCTCCAAAGGAATGGATTTCGTGCGCCACTTCGAGGGCGCACAGGTGCTCGACGGGCTGCTGGAGCTCGCGGGGACCCCGCACGACAGCCTGACGGTACTGACGCACATGAGGCAGGCCCACGCCGAAGGGCGCCCCTCGCAGGAGGTCATCTCCCGACCTCTTCGAGAGGGAGCCGCGCTTCGGCTCTCCCGAGCTGGCGCGCCGCCTCTTCCAGAACCTGCTGGGGTTGTGGGACCTGGTGGAGGAAGGCAAGCCGGTGCGTCTGGAGGAAGGGCCTCGCCCACCGCGCCCGAAGAAGGAGAAGCTCCCGCCGCCTCCGCTCTTCGCCCCGGACGAGCCGGACACGGCATTCGTGGAGGCCGCCTGGCGTTATCTGGAAGACGACGAGAAGGCGCGCACCCGGCTGCACGATGCGTTCGAAAACAAGCAGGACGCGCTTCTGGGCGAGCTTGACGCCGCGGGGCTCACGGACGAAGGATATGCCGTTGCCCGCCACCTGCTCTTCGAGCTGCACGCCATGCTGGAGCTCGGCTGGCCGCAGGGACTCGCGAGCGTGGCTCCGAAGGCAATGGAAGACTCGGGCACGGAGGTTCCGCCAGTGCCCGCGGCCCTCACCGCGTACGCGGACGAGGCGCTGTTCGAGGCGGAGCAGGACGAGGAGCACCCCCTGGCACCCGAGGAGCTGACGAAGGTCCGCACCCTGGTGAAGCGCGGCATGGCGGCGCTGTGGAGTGCTCGGAAGGGAAAGTGATGAATGGCACGTGAAAAGGACGATGGGGGCGGAGGGGGCTTCTCCGGCAAGCGGACGAAGAGCTGGCGGGAGATCGACGCCGGACGCGGCAAGGGCCGAGGCCACACCTCCCGGCAGGACGACCCCGCGCAGCAGCGCATCGAGCGCAGCGCGTCCTACCAGAAGTACAAGGCGGCGGCGGACGCGCTCTTCACGGGCGGCGAGCTGCCCGAGGGTCTGGCCAAGACGTTCGACCCCGAGGGCAAGCGCAAGGCGCAGAAGCAGGCGATGCAGAAGCTGATGGAGTCCGCCGAGGACCCGCGGGCCTGGGCCCAGGGCGTGCTGGAGTACCTGGAGAAGTACCCCGAGCTGCCGGAGGATCCGTACTTCCTCGACAGCCTGCTGGGCCACCCCCGCGAGCGCATCGCCGACAAGGCCCTGGGCAAGCTCGAGGAGATGGAGGCCGAGGGCAAGCTGGTGAAGGCGAAGCTGCCCAAGAGCCTGGATCAGCGGCTCAAGGGCATCGAGCTCACCAGCCTGGACCCGGACACACAGGGCCGGGCCAAGACGCTGCGCGAGAAGCTGCGCGTCTGAGAGGAGCCCTCCCCTCTCCACTCGGGAGGAGAGGGGTCTGGCTCAGCGGTTGATGACGAAGCCGCAGGCGGAGTCGAGCACCACCTTCGCCCCCGCCAGCGCCGTCAGCAGCCGCTCGTAGTGGGTGCGCTCGGCGGCGAGCTGCTCCTCCACGGACTCCGCTTCCAGTCCCTGGTGCGACAGCGATAGCCGCATGCGCTCCAGTGCCGCGTCGCGCTCGGCTTCAATCGCCTTGCGCGCTCGCGTCCGCAGCTTCTTCAGCTCGGCCTCGGCGGCCTGCTCCGCCACCGGCACGCCCTTGTCCACGAAGCCGCCGAAGCCCGGGAAGAGGCGCAGCACCTCGTCACCCTTGAGCGTCTTGCCCTCGGCCTCCAGCGCGGGCAACACCACCGTGTCCGCCTTCGGGCCCGTGGGGCCGTCCACCACCGCCACGTGCACCAGCGTGCGCTCCAGGAAGCGCGCAATCTGCCGGCTCGGCACGCGTGCTCCCGGCGAGGTGTCCTCGGGCTCCGGCATCTGCACGTGGTAGAGCAGCTCCAGGCCCCGCGCCTTCATCGGCCCGCGCTTCTCGATGAAGCGCGCCCCGCTGCGCCCGTACGGCCCGTCCCGCAGGAAGCCGAACAGCGCCTCGACGATGGGGTGGCCCGTCGCGAAGTACTCCAGCTCCTCGGCCTCCACCGCCGTGTCGCGCCAGAAGGTGCCCAGCACCGTCCGGTCCTCGGTGATGTCGATGCCCGGCAGGCCCTCCACCTTCAGCGCGTGCCCGAAGTGCAGCGCGCACTGGAAGGCATCCACCTGCTCGTCCGTGTCCACGCCGATGCCCACCCGGCGCGCCAGCTCCGTCACCGATTCCTCGAGCCGCTCGTCGAGGTCTCTCGCCACGCTCCACAGGCCTTCCTCGAGCGTCGACTCCTCCTCCTCGTCGGCCTCCACGCCCATGCGCTCCTGGGCGCGCGTCACCAGCCGCGCCACCGCCTCGCGGTCGAACGAGCGGATGTCCAGCAGCGGGTCATACGCGCGCTTCACCTGCGCCCGCGCCGCCTCCACCTTCTCCTTCAGCTCCGAGGCGTACGCCACGCGCGACTCGCGCGGCAGCAGCGCCAGCTCGGTGAGCCGGTCCTCCACCTCCTCCAGCACCGCGTCCAGGCCGCCCACCGTCTCGCCGAAGACGCCCACCGCGTCCGCCAGCAGCATCAGCACGTCCGACGCCAGCGTGCCCGCGGGGTCGAACACGTGGATTTCCACCGGGTGGTTCTGCCCGATGCGGTCCAGGCGGCCGATGCGCTGCTCCACCGTCGCCGGGCTCCACGGCAGGTCGTAGTGCACCAGGTGGTGCGCGAACTGGAAGTTGCGGCCCTCGCCGCCGACCTCGGTGCACAGCAGCACCTTGGGGCCCTCGGGGTCGCGGAAGCGCGCCACCTGCCTGTCCCGCTCCACCATGGGCAGGTCTCCATGGTACGCGAGCGCTTCAATCCCCTCGCGCCCCAGCTCCGCGCGCAGGTTCTCCAGCGTGTCGCGGCTCTCGGTGAAGACGAGCACCTTGGCGTTCGGCTCCGAGCCCCACACCCCGCGCAGCACCTCCAGGAAGGCGCTGAACTTCGCGTCGCGCGAGGGCAGCTTGAGGCTGCCGGCCACGCTGGCCAGGGCCTTGTTGGTGCGCAGGGCCTCGCCGAAAGCGGCGGGGCTGGACTCCAGCCGGCGCAGCAGGTTGCCCAGCGGCGCGCCGCGCAGGTTGGAGTCGGCGAGCGCGGCCAGGGCGGCGTCGCGCGTCTTCAGCTCCTCGGCGGACAGCTTCACCGGGTGGCGGTGCAGGCGACGCGTGGAGAAGCCACCCACCACCGCGCGCCGGTTGCGCACCAGCCGGTCCGACAGGCTGTACGTCTCCGCCAGGTGCTGCAGCAGCGCGTCGCGCTCCTTCAGCCCCTTGAGCTTCGGGTCCTCCGGGAAGCGCGCGGCCAGGGCCTTCACCGCGCCCGCCGCGTCCTTGCCCTCCAGCAGCCCGCGCACCGCCGTGCTCAGCTCCTCCTGGCGCGCCAGCCGCTGCTCGAAGCCCTTCACCGTGGGCGCCGTGGCCGCGTCGATGAGCGTGAGCAGCCCGTGGTACTCGGCCGGATCCAACTGCATCGGCGTCGCCGTCAGCAGCAGCAGGCCCCAGCTGTTGGCCGCCAGCCCCTCGGCGGCCTCGAAGGCCTTCTCGCCCTTGAGGTGGTGCGCCTCGTCGATGATGACCAGGTCCCAGAAGGCGCCCTCGTCGGCCACGGCCTCCCGGTGCTCCTCGCCGCGCGCGAGCATCTCCAGGCTCGTCACCACCAGCGGGAAGCGCGCCCACGGAGACACGCTCGGCATCTCCTTGAGCGACTGCGCGTAGCGCTCCGAGTCCATCAGCGTGAAGAGCTGGTTGAACTTGTGGAAGAGCTCCACCAGCCACTGCACGGTGAGGTGGCTGGGGGCCACCACCAGCACGCGCCGGGCGAGCCCCGACAGGCGCAGGGCGCTGAACACCATGCCCGCTTCAATCGTCTTGCCCAGGCCCACCTCGTCGGCGAGCACGAAGCGCGGCCGGCGCGCGCTCAGCACGCGCTGCACCACGCCCACCTGGTGCGGCTTCACCATCACCCGGCTGGCCAGCAGCGCGCCCAGCGCGTCACAGCGCCGCTCGTCGTCCAGCACCAGCGCCTGCTTGCGCAGGGCGAAGGCGCGCGCGTCCCCCACCCGGCCCTCGCGCAGCGTGGAGAGCAAATCCGAGCGCGGGGCGAGCGCGTGCACCTCGGACTCGGGCATCTCGTCCTCCTCGCCCGTGTCCGCGTAGCGGATGACGTAGCGGCGCAGGCCGCGGCCGCCCTCCTCCTCGCCCAGCACGGTGGCCCGCCGGCCCTTGGCCGTCTGCACGGGCTCCCCCTTGGTGAGCACGTAGGGCACCAGGGCCCCGCCCTTGGTGGACACCAGCACCGGCTCTCCCTCCCGGGCGGGGAAGAGGACGAGCGCCTTGGCGCCCGCGTCCTCCAGGGACAGGAGGTGCCCCACGCCCCAATCGGGCTGGGGGAGGTAACGGACCTTGTTGCCTGGAACGAGGGACATGGTCGGAAGCGAGTCCTTCAGTTTGAAAGGAAAAAGAGGGTTCGCTCATAACCTCGGGAAGCACCCCAGGCCATCCCGCGAACCCCGCGAATTTCGGTCCCGTCTCGTACTCCGGGGCAACGCATCTGTCATCTATCGGACGCTGTCCTGTCCGCGAGGGCGATTTCTCGACAGACCCGCCCCGTGCAAGGTGGACGGGCCTGCGACCCTGGACCCGGGGCCGCCGGGGGGGAAGCCACATGCTGCCGAGTCATCCCATCGCGCTGCGCGCCGGCGCGAGCCTGCTCCTGTCGACCCTGTCGATAGGGACCCTGCTGGGGCTGCTGCTCCTGGCACCGGCCCCCCTGCCCTCGCTCGCCCTGGACGCGAGCGGGCTCCGGCTGACGATGATGATGACGGGCTTCGTGGGGATGGCCATGGGAGGCGTGCTGGGCTGGACGCTGCGGCAGGCGCTCCACCCCGAGCAGCCCCATTCCCTCCCCGTGTCGCTCACCCAGGAGAACGCCCGGCTGCGCGACCAGGTCCAGGCCGCCTTCGAGCTGGTGGGGGTGGCCGCGCACGACCTGGGCAACCCCCTGACGTCGCTCCACCTCCGCCTGCACCGGCTGCGCGGCCAGATGCCCCCGGATGCCCCCGCCCTGGAGGGCCTCGCCAAGGCCGAGCGCGAGGCGCGCCGCATGGGCCTGATGGTGAATGACCTGTTGGACCTCTCGCGCCTGTCCGCTGGCCGGCTGGACCTGGAGCCCAGGGAGCTGGACCTGGCCGCCCTCCTGCGCGAGGTGGCCGAGCGCTTCGCCGATCAGGCCGCCGGCCTCGGCAGCGCCCTGGTGGTCCACGCGCCGGGCCCGGTGCGCGGCCGGTGGGACCGCCAGCGCCTGGACCGGGTGGTCACCAACCTGCTGAGCAACGCCCTCAAGTTCGGCCAGGGCCGCCCCATCGAGCTCCACGTCCTCGCCGAGGACTCCCGCGTCCGCCTCTCGGTGTGCGACCACGGCATGGGCATCCCTCCCGAGGCCCAGGAGCGTCTCTTCAGCCGCTTCGAGCGGCTGGGAGACACCGGGCGGCCCGGCGCCGGGCTCGGCCTCTACATCGTCCGCCAGCTCGTGGAGGCCCACGGCGGCACCGTCCACGTCTCCAGCCGTCCCGGCGAGGGCTCCACCTTCACCATCGAGCTGCCGCAGTCCTCCTCTTGACGCGGCGCGTCCTCATGACGCGGTGCATTCCGCTAGAACTGCACACTCCGTACTACAGGGAATGCTGAATTTTCTCCTGGAAGTTGAAATTTCAGGTGAAACCCCTTTATTCTGTCGTTGCTCGATTCGAGCTGTTTCCTGGCTGACAGGGAATAGCGCGAAAGCCAGCGCTCCGACCTGGTGGGAAAGGACGAGAGCCGCTGGCGCGAAACAGACGGGGCGTAGATCCGCGCCCGTCGCAACGACAGCGAGGAGGGGCCGCCATGAGCGGAACTGGAGCGCATTGTGTGCCGTCGCAGAGGACTGTCCGCACCCCGGCGATGAAGGGGATTCGGCGTGGCCTGTGGCTCGCGGCACTCGCCCTGCTGGGGACGGGTTGCGCGGAGCGGGAGGAGGCCGAGCAGGCGCCCACCAGCGTGGCCCAGGACCTGGCGGAGGCCGCGGCCGTGCGCCCCGCTCCGGCCCGGGCCCCCGTGGGGCTGGCGCTCGAGGTGGACAACGGCGTGCCCGTTCCCCTCAAGGTGAAGGCCGGAGAGACCTTCTTCATCAACCAGCTCGACCTGCGCGCCGCCATCTCCACCTCGGTGGACCAGGGCGTGAACGGCCTGCGCACCCAGGGTGACTTCGCCTCGCTCGCCTGGCAGGGGGTGCGAGCTCGCCGACGACGATCGCTACCTCGCCGCCAACATGGACGGCACCGGCAAGTTCACCCGCCGCCGCTTCTACCGGGGCGCGCAGTGGATGGAGCAGCCCAGCGTCTTCACCGTGCAGCCGGTGGACGCCCAGGGCCGCCCCACCGGCCGGGCCATCCCCCTGCGCATCGGCAGCGAGGACAAGCGCAAGTCCAACGACGACTTCTTCATCCGCCGCCTGCGCGGCATCCAGTGGACCCGCGACTGCCGCTCGGCCAGCGACTGCACCGGCGCGAGCAACTTCACCGAGGAGGCGCTCGTCGAGGTGCGCAACGCTCGCACCGGGGCCACCCCCTTCACCCTCTCCCCGGACACCCGGGCCCTGCGCCTGGACTGGTCGGCGCGCAACGGCGCCCCCTACCTCATCCCCGTGGAGCAGGTGCTCAACCCCACCTGGGGCTACGGCTTCTCCATCGACATCAAGGCCCTCACCCCGCCGCGCGCCGACGGCACCTACGCGCCCGGGTCCGCGGTGACCTTCCAGATGACCCTGAAGGACGGGGCCGGCAAGCCCCTCCACCCGGCCGGCAGCCTGCCGACCTACGCCGAGTTCCTCTTCGGGCAGGTCGACGTCCGGCATCGAGTACTACCGGGGCTTCTTCGAGCGGCCGCCGACGTACTATCGTCGCAAGCATCGCGAGCGCAACTTCTCGGTGTCCTTCATCGGCCCTGCCCACCGCATCCAGCCCATGCGCAACATCGTCGAGCTGGAGTCCTTCCTCGGGCCCGATGACGTCATCTCCATCGCCACGCCCGAGCGCGACGGCGTCTTCGCCCAGGCCTCGCTCGTGCCGCCGGCGAACGACCTCTTCGGCGGCGCGTTTGACCCGACGCACGCGGGCTGGGTCGCTCCGGTGAGCGACACCTGGACGCACCAGCTGCCGGCCAACGCCGAGCCGGGCACCTACCGGGTGACGGTGAAGGCCCGCCGCGTCTACCTGGGCGAGGACGTCCCCGCCAGCCGCACCGTGGAAATCCAGGTCGGCACGACCCAGCGCACCGAGGCCACGCTCACCACCGGCAAGTGCAGCACCTGCCACCAGCAGGGCGGCGAGCTGGGCAAGGTGCTGCACGCCACCGACGAACCGCGCCACCTGCACCACCTGCCACGCCCCGCTCGCCTTCGAGCTGGAGGGCCCCGTCGCGGTGCGCACGCACTTCGTCCACTCGCGCGGCCGCTTCGACGCGCCCCTGGAGAAGTGCTCCTCCTGCCACCTGTCGCAGGAGAGCACCCAGCGCACCAGCAAGGCCGCCTGCCTCTCGTGCCACAAGAGCTACCCCGAGTCCCACGTGGAGAAGTTCGGGCCCATCGAGCAGCATGTACGTGGGCGGCGGGCGCGAGTCCTTCCAGCAGTGCACCGGTAGCTGCCACAAAACCCACCCGGGCAGCGGCTTCTAGCGCCGCTGCCCGCACCCCCGGAGGTCCTCCTTGGCCGATCGTGAAGATGCAGACGGCTCGCACCACGCAGTCGGATCCGATCGCGGCCGCCGAGGACCTCGTCAGACAGCTCCAGGGGGCGCCACCCCCAAGCTCGTCACCCTCTTCGCCTCGCGGGAGCGCGACCAGCTCGCGCTCAACCGCGCCGTGCGCGAGCGGCTCCCCGCGGGCACGCGCCTGGTGGGCGCCACCACCGGCGGCGAGCTGGACAACCAGGGCATCCACCAGGGCAGCGTCGTGCTGGGCGCGCTCTCGGGTGACTTCGAGGTGGGCCTGGGCCTGGGCACCGGCCTGACCGCTGGACGCGGTGGGCGCGGGCGCCGCCGCCATGAAGCGCGCCGCGCAGGACCTGGGCGTGCGCCAGCAGGACCTCGACTCGCGCAAGTACGTCGGCCTCGTGATCGACGACGGCTTCCGCTACAAGAAGGAGGAGCTGCTCCTCGGCATCCTCGAGAAGAGCCCGACGCTCATCCTCGTGGGCGGCGGCGCCGCGACCACGAGCAGGACCCGGCCAGGCAGTCCGCCCTGCTCCACGTGGACGGCGAGGTGGCCACCGACTGCGTGCTGGTGGCCCTCTTCAAGACGAACGCCCCCTGGGCCGCCCTGCGCTCGCACTGGTACGTGCCCACCGGCGAGCGCCTCGTCATCACCAAGGTGGACGACAGCGCACCGCGCGCCCTGGAGATCGACGGCAAGCCGGCCGCCCTGCGCTACGCCGAGCTCCTCGGCGTGCCCGTGGACGACCTGGAGTTCGGCAAGCCCAACGGCTTCGCCGCCCAGCCCACCGCCCTCAAGGTGGGCCGCGAGTACTTCATCCGCGCCCCGTGGAAGCCGCTGCCCGACGACTCCATCCTCTTCGCCAACCTCCTGGAGGAGGGCACCGAGCTGGAGCTGATGAAGATGGGCGACATCGGCCGGGGCCACGCGCTCCTTCTTCCAGGAGGAGCTGCCGCGCCGCGTCCAGAATCCCCAGGCCGCCCTGCTGTTCCACTGCGGCGGCCGCATGTTATATGCTCATATGGTCGCGAACGGCCGCCCCGATCTGGCCGACACCTTGCGCCACGCCCCCTCGGCGGCTGGAATGAATGTGCACTTCGAAATCTATTCGGGGTTCCACATCAACACGACGCTGACGGTCCTCGCGTTCGGGGGAAACTGACCGATGACCACAGAGGCGCCTGCCGTGTCGGGCACTGAGCTGCCCCGACTCCTCTTCGTCACGAGCGAGGGGGAGTCCACGCCGGCGTGCTGGAGCTGCTGCGGAGCGCGGGCGCTGGACGTCGACCGCGGAGCGGGCCTCCACGGCCGAGGAGCTGAAGGCGGCGCTGGAGAAGCCGTGGGACCTGGCCGTCTGTGGCTCGGAGGCTGCCGGGGCTGGGCTTCCGCGAGGTGGCGCCGCTGCTGCGCGAGAAGGGCGCGGATCGCCCCTTCATCGTGCTCGCGCTCCGCCTGGGACGAGGCGGAGATGCGCGCGGCCATGGAGGAGGCCGGCGCCAGCAACTACGTCGAGCGAGGACAGGCTGCGCGCTGGTCGCCTCGGTGGTCACGCGCGAGCTCGAGCGCGTCATCGAGCGCCGCCAGCACGCAGCGCGGCCGAGGAGGAGCAGAAGCGCTCGCGCTGGCTGCTGGAGCAGATCGTCGACGCGCTCCCCTTCGTCCTCTTCGTCAAGGACGCCGAGGAGCGGCGCCTCGGCGTCGTCAACAAGACGCTCGCGGACATGTTCCAGCATGACCAAGGAGTGGCTGCTCGGCAAGCTGGACCACGACTACTTCCCCAAGGAGCAGGCCGACGCCTTCGTCGCCATCGACACGGAGATCCTCGCCACGCAAGAAGATGCAAGGTCTTCGAGGAGGTGGCGCACGCGTGGGCGACGTGGACCGCATCTTCGCCACCCGCAAGCTGCCGCTGCTGGACGACGCCGGGCGAGGCCCGCTACGTGCTGGGCGTCACCGAGGACGTCACCGAGCGCAAGCGGGCCGAGGAGGCCCTGCGCAAGTCGCAAGGCCGAGCTGGAGGAGGCCAACAAGCAGCTGGAGGAGAACCTCGCGGAGCTCAAGAAGAGCCGCGCCGTCTCCGCGCGCACGCTCGCGAGCTACCAGCAGCGCGCGCTGCAGATGGAGATCATCCGCCAGCAGAACGAGGACCTGGACCGGCTGGCCACGGAGCTGGCCATCGCCAAGCGCAACGAGGAGGAGCGCGCGCGCGAGGCCGAGTCCGCCGCCCGGCTCAAGAGCGAGTTCCTCGCCAACTTCAGCCACGAAATCCGCACGCCGCTCAACGGCATCATCGGCTACTGCGATCTGCTCGCGCGCGAGGAGGGCAGCCGGCTCACGCCGCACGGCCGGCGCGACCTCAACGTGGTCAAGACGAACGCGCAGACGCTGCTGGCGCTCATCAACGACATCCTCGACCTGTCCAAGATCGAAGCGGGCCGCGCCGAGGTCGTGGTCGAGCGGGTGGACATGCAGGAGCTGGTCGACGAGTGCACGCCACCGTGAAGGAGTACCTCAAGGGCAAGGACGTCGAGCTCAGCGTCAACGTCGACGAGAAGGCGCAGTACCTCCGCACGGACGCGCTCAAGCTGCGGCAGATCCTGCTCAACCTGCTCTCCAACGCGGCCAAGTTCACCGAGTCCGGGGAGATCGTCCTCACCGTGCGACGCCGAGGGCAACGAGGCCGTCGTCTCGGTGGAGGACACGGGCATCGGCATCCCCACGGACCAGCTGCCCTTCATCTTCGAGAAGTTCCGCCAGGTGGACGGCTCCACCACGCGCAAGGTGGGCGGCACCGGCCTGGGGCTCGCCATCGTCCGCGAGCTGAGCAAGATGCTGGGCGGCAACGTGTCGGTGCACAGCATCCTGGGCCGCGGCACCACCTTCACGGTGCGGCTGGCCGGCGTCCTCGAGGGCGAGGGGCTGGGCGACTCGCGCGAGCTGGACAAGCCGGTGGCCGTGCAGGACGTGGCGCGCGGCGCTCGCGCCGGTGGCCCAGGGCAGCACGGTGCTGGTGGTGGATGACGACCTGCTCGTGCAGCAACTCGTGGCCGGGCAGCTCGGACCCGCGGGCTTCAACGTGGTGACGGCCTCGGACGGCCTGGAGGCGCTCAAGAAGGCCCGCGAGCTGCGCCCGCAGGCCATCGTGCTGGACATCTACCTGCCGCGCCTGGACGGCTGGAGCGTGCTGTCCACCCTCAAGAGCGAGCCGGACCTGGCGCGCATCCCCGTCATCATCATCTCCGTGGAGGAGCAGCGGGCCCGCGGCTTCTCGCTCGGGGCGTGCGACTACCTCGTCAAGCCCATCGAGGCGGAGCACCTGGTGGACGTGGTGCGCCGCAGCATCGGCACCACCACCGGCGCGGGCGAGGTGCTGGTGGTGGACGACGACGCCTCCACCCGCGAGCTCGTCAGCCGCTCCCTGCGTCGCGCCGGCTTCTCCACCACCGAGGCCCACAGCGGCGAGGACGCCCTCCTCAAGGCGCGCGTCTCCCCGCCCACGCTCGTGGTGCTGGACCTGATGATGCCCAACCTGGACGGCTTCGAGGTGCTGCGCCGCCTGCGCGCCGAGAAGCTCAACGTCCCGGTGGTGGTGCTCACCGGCAAGACGCTCTCCCTCGAGGAGCAGTCCGTGCTGCGCGACGGCTTCGCCGGCTTCGTCCAGAAGGGCGGCCACGCGCTGGAGGACGTCATCGGTCAGGCCAAGGGGCTGCTCCTCAAGCAGAACGCCCAGCGCGCCGGCCGCCTGCCGCGCATCCTCTACATCGAGGACAATCCGCAGAACCGCGACATCGTCCGCCGATACCTCGGGGGCCTCTTCGAGGTGCTGGAGGCCGAGGACGGCGAGATGGGTGTGGAGCGCGCCTCGCGCGACGCGCCGGACCTCATCCTGATGGACCTGTCCCTGCCTCGCATCGACGGCTGGGAGGCCACGCGGCGCCTGCGGCAACTGCCCACCACGGCCTCCGCCATCCCGGTCATCGCCGTCACCGCCCACGCCGGTCGCGAGTACCAGGAGAAGGCCACCTCCGCCGGGTGCAACGCCTACCTCACCAAGCCCTTGGATCGCGAGCAATTGCTCGAGACCATCCGTAAGCATCTCGGGAGAAGCCATGGCTGACACAGCGGCACTCAAGGTCCGTGTCCTCGTAGTGGACGACGATCCAGATCAGTTGGATCTCGTCCGCCGGACACTGAGCGCCCACGGCTTCGAGGTGCAGACGCACAACTCGGCGCTGGGCGTGTCCAACCTGGTGCGCAACAGCGAGCCGGACCTGGTGCTGCTGGACGTGAACTTCCCCGCGCTCAAGGGCGACCAGGTGGTGAGCCTGGCCCGCCGCTACGCGCCTCAGAGCACGAAGTTCATCCTCTACTCCGCGTCCGATGAGTCCAAGCTGCGCGCGCTCGCGCTGGCCTCCGGCGCGGACGGCTACCTGTCCAAGAGCGTCCAGGGGGCCGACCTCATCCGCAAGCTCACCGCCATCCGCAAACAGGAACGCCCCCTCTCCGCCTGAGCTTCCTTCGCGCGAAAGGTTCGGCCGGGGCCCGAGAGCGTTCTCGCTTCCCGGAATTTTCCCGTCTCGATAACTTCGCAACCTCGGGATATTCCAGATTTTGCCCGTCTCGCGGGACTATGGACGTTGGATTTCGGCCCCCCCGACTTCCTTCGCGAGGGGGCAGGCATCAAACTACGTGGGCGGGGCGATTGGCCTGGATCCTCGCAGCCCTCCGGCTGCATCCACGAACCTTCTCTGCCCATCAACAAGGGGAGCCCATGTCCGAGAGCGAGAACAAGATTCGTGTCCTCGTGGTGGACGACGATGTGGATCAGCTCATGCTGTTGGAGCGGACGTTGAACGCGTACGGCTTCGAGGTGAGGACCCACCGCTCGTCACTGGGGGTGTCCAACCTGGTGCGCCACGCGACGCCGGACCTGGTGCTGCTGGACGTGAACATCCCGGCGCTCAGCGGAGACAAGGTGCTGTCGCTGGCGCGCAACCAGGCACCCGCCACCACGCGCTTCATCCTCTACTCGGCCTCGGACGAGTCCAAGCTGCGCGCACTCGCGCTGGCCTCCGGCGCGGACGGCTACATCTCCAAGAGCGTCCAGGGCGAGTCGCTGGCCCGCAAGCTCATCAGCATCTACAAGAAGAGCAAGCTGCCGGCGGCGAGCACCGCCCGGTAGCATCCGCTCACAGGAGCGCGGCAACCTCCTGGTAGACGCCGCGGAAGTCGCCCCGCGCGCCGATGAGGCGCAGGTTCTGGGCCAGCCCACCGGTGGAGCGGAAGAACATCACGGCCTCGGCGGGCGGGCGGATCTTCAGGAAGCGCGCCGCGTTGCGCGCGAAGTGCAGCTTCATGTCGCGGGTGATGGTGCACGCGGCGTAGTCGTAGGGCGAGGCGCGCATGGGCCGCCCGGCGATGTGCAGCACCTCCTGGATGAGGGCCGCGGTCTCCGCGTCCGGCAATTCCGTGGTGAAGCCCACCTCGCGGCTCAGCCCGAGCACGTCCATGGACTCGAGCTTCACGGCGTGCAGGAACATGCGCCGGTTGGCGTCCACGAAGCGCGGGGTGAAGCGCTTGATGGAGCCGAAGTCGAGCAGCCCCAGCCGCCCGTCGTCGAGCACCATGAAGTTGCCCGGGTGGGGGTCCGCATGCATCTCGCCGTGGGTGAAGAAGGGCCCGTAGATGGCGAGGATGAGCAGGCGCGCCACGCGGAAGCGCTCGGCGGCGGAGGGCTCGGAGACGACCCAGTCCTTGAGGGTGCGGCCCTGGAGCAGTTCCAGGGTGAGCACGCGCCCGGCGGTGCGCTCGGGGATGACCTCGGGCACCTTGAGCTCCGGCAGGCGGGCCACGCTCCGGGCGAAGGCGGCGCACAGGCTGGCCTCGCGGCGGTAGTCCGTCTCCAGCAGCAGCTCCTCGCGCAGCTCGCGGAAGTAGGCGGTGCCGTCCATGAGGCGCGAGGCCTTGGACACCGTCTTCACCACCAGGCCGAGGTTGTCCATGTCCCCGGCCAGCGTGTCGGCGATGCCGGGGTACTGCACCTTCACCGCCACCCGCCTGCCATCGTGCAGCACCGCGCGGTGCACCTGCCCCAGCGAGGCGGCGGCCAGCGGGGTGCGCTCGAAGCTCGCGGAAGAGGACCTCCGGGGCGTCGCCGAGCTCCTCGCGGATGACCCGCGCCACCATTTCGTAGGGCATGGGCGGGGCCTCGTTCTGCAGGCGGGCGATGACCTGGCGCACCTCGGGGGAGAGGAACTCCGTGTCCATGGACACGGCCTGGCCGAGCTTCATGGCCGCGCCCTTGAGCTCCCCGAGCGTGGAGACGAGCTTCTCGGCGGCCGCCTTGCTGAGCAGCTCCGGCTCCTCCCCGACGAGCCGCCTCGCCCCACTCTTGAGGACGTCCGCGCTGAGCTGCGCGGAGAGGCCAGCCAGCTTGCGGAAGCGGGTGAAGCGCCCCTGGGTGGGGAGCTTGTCGTCGGAGTCGGGGGGGTCGGAGGCCATGCGTGCGCGCACCGATACTAACGGCGCGCCGCGGGCGACGCACTGGAACGCAGCCTCACTCGGAGGGCATTCCAGCGTTTGAGTGCTTCCAGGTGGAGCGGATCCACCCGCAGGGCGGCCTCGTAGGCGGCGAGCGCCTCGGCGGAGCGGCCGGCGGCGAGGAAGGCGTCGCCCGAGGCGAGGTGCAGCACCGAGTGGCCCCCCGTCTCCGGGTGGCGCGCGAGGTAGCGTCGACGGCTCGCCTCCAGGGTGGTGACGGTGAGGCCGGCGGCGAGGCAGCGCAGCACACCGTCCACGTTGCGCAACTCCGCGTCGTACTCCACGCGCCGCTCCAGGTGGCCGAGCACGAGGAGCGCCTCGGCCACCTTGGCGAGCCCGCGCTGCACGAGGGCCCGCTGGCCGGGGGACAGGGAGAACGCGAGCAGTGGCTCGAGCCGGCTGCGGGCCTCGCGGGCCTGGGTGCGCACCGTGTCGGCGTCCGCATCCCGGGGCAGGCCCAGCACGGCGTAGTGGTCCCCGGCGAGGCGCTGGCGGAACTCGCGCAGTACGGGCTCGGCGCGGGCGTCGTCCTTGGCGGCGGAAGGCACGGACTCGGGAGGCTTCTGCCCCGCGAGCAGCCGGGCGAAGGTCTGCTGGAAGGCGGCCGTGGTGTCGCGCAGCTCCACGCCGAAGCCGGGGACCATGTTCCAGGCCTGGGCCTGCGCGGCCGTGACGTGGCGCACCACCTGGCCGGTGCAGGGCAGCCCGCCCCCGGGCAGCAGCAGCAGCAGCGACACGTCGGCGAGCAGCGGCGGCGGCGCGTCCCCCGTACGCAGGAAGAGGCCGGTGCGGCCCACGCGCTCGCAGGGGTACTCGCGCACGCCCAGCGAGCCGTGGACGGGCACGCGCGCGGTGAAGGTAAGCCCGTCCCCGGACGGCGGCACGGGCGTGCGCGCCGGGGTGAGGGCGGCCTCCAGCGCGGCGCGCAGCTCGGCGGTGGTGGCGAAGCGTGCCTCGGGACGCTTGGCGAGCGCGCGCAGCAACACCGCGGAGAGCGCGGGAGGAATCCCCGGGCGCACCTCGTGGGGCGGGCGCGGCATCTGCTGCAGGTGGGCCACGAGAATCTCGGCCGCGTTGCTGCCGGAGAAGGGCGTGGTGCCCGTGAGGAGCAGGTAGCCGAGCACCCCCACCGCGTAGAGGTCGGTGCGCGCGTCGACCTGCTTGCTGCCACACTGCTCGGGGGCCATGAACTCGGGAGTGCCCATGAGCACGCCGGTGCGGGTGGGCGTCTCCCCTTCGAGGCGGACGAGCCGCTTGGCGATGCCGAAGTCGAGCAGCTTCACCCGGTGATGCCCGTTGGAGCCCTGCACGAGGAAGACGTTGGCGGGCTTGAGGTCGCGGTGGATGATGCCGCGCGCGTGCGCGGCACCGAGCGCGTCGCACACCTGGGCGAGCAGCTCCACCCCCACGCGGGGCGTCAGCGGCCCGCGTGCATAGTCGGCGAGGCTCTGCCCCTCCAGGTACTCCATGACGAAGTAGGGGCGGCCCTCGCGCGTGTCGAGGTCGTACACGGTGACGACGTTCTCGTGCTGCACGAGGCTCATGGCGCGGGCCTCGGCCAGGAAGCGGGAGACGAGCTCCGGCTCCTCGGCGAGGTGGCGGTGGAGCACCTTCACCGCGACGCGCTTGGGGATGAGGACGTGCTCGGCGAGCAGCACCGTGCCCATGCCGCCGCGGCCCAGCTCGCGCAGTGACATGAAGCTGCCGAAGCGCTGGCCCACGAGTCGCTCCCCGCCTCGCTCGCCCGTGGGCGGCAGCGTCAGCGGGTTGAGGCCCTCCCCGCGGGCCCGCACGACCGTGGGGCACTCCGCCAGTTCCGGATGCGGGGTATGGCAGGAGCAGCGCGGGAGGGAGTCGGGTTTCACGCCCCCCGTCTTCACTGCGAGGTTCGTGCCGAGCCCCTCGTGAGCGGACCGCGGGGTGGGTGCATCGCCAAGTGCTTGAAGATCCCCGCGGTAGGCCACTCTCGGCCCCCAACCCCTGAGCCCGTGGTACGGAGATGACTCGGCGGGCCTGTAAAAAGCGACGAAACAGGGCTGAAACTTCTACCGATTCTTTCCCTGCCACCGCTCCGTGGGCCGAGGAGCACGAGGCGCTGTCGCCGAGGCGCGTGAGCGCGTTGGGGGGGGCGTCCAGGACAGGTGCGGTGCGGCATCATCGGAGTGGACGGCTCGATGACGGCGGACGGCTTCCCACACACCTGGCGAAACAATCACTCAGCTCGCCCCGGGAGCGGGACGGGATGAGGGGACCCAGGACTTCGAACCGGACCTCGGGGGGACACCCTCTCGGGGACGCCCTCAGTGCCCGTGGGCGGCCATGAGGCTGGAGGACAGGGAGTACGCGTCGTCCTCGACCTGCTCCACGTCGAGCACGGAGAGGGTGCGGCAGGACTCGTCGACCTCGTAGAGGACGGCGTATCCATCCACGACGCAGCGCAGCAGGGGCAGGTCGGTGGCACCGAGCTTCAACCAGAGCGGGTTGAGGGGAGGAGCCAGCTCCGCCAGTTGGGCGATGTCGTCGATGCGGCGATGCAACCGCTCGACGAGCTCCGAAGGGAGCGCCTTCAAGGTGCTCCACAGCTCCACGGGGATATGGACGCGGTAGGCCATTGGGGCCCAGATGGCCATTGCCCCGGAGCCCGACAAGTGGGGGGTTGCGCATTGCCAGACAAGGACGGGTGCCCAAGGTTGGCCGCCCAACGGAATCCAGGCGCCCGAGCGGCCCGGACTGTGCGCTGTCTGTCATTGGAGCGGCACCGGGCCGGGAGGGAGCCGGTGGGGGATTTCTCGGAAGGCGTGCTCCTCCGTGTTCAGATGTGCCCCGGGGCATACGCCCCATTGCCCGAACATCGGAGCCCGACGTCCCGTGGAAACACTCGTTCGCCTCGCGGAGGCCCTCGGCCGCTTCTCCGCGCGCTTCGTGCCCAGCGCGTTCGCCATCGCGGTGCTGCTCATCGCTGCTCACCATGGGACTGGCCCTCGGCTGGGCCGACGCGCCGCCCGCGCGAGTGCTGGACGCCTGGGGCGGCGGCTTCTGGGAGCTGCTCACCTTCTCCATGCAGATGGCGCTGGTGATGTTCACCGGCTACCTGCTGGCGCTCACCGGGCCGGTGCGCGCCCTGCTCGAGCGGCTGGCGGGGCTGGCGCGGAGCCCGCGCGGCGCGGTGGTGCTGATGGCCGCCGTCTCCATGGGGCTGGCCTACATCAACTGGGGCCTGTCGCTGGTGGCCAGCGCCATGCTGGTGCGCTTCGTGGTGCGGCGGCAGCCGGACGTGGACTACCGCCTGCTGGTGGCGTGCGCCTACTTCGGCCTGGGCGCCACCTGGCACGCCGGCCTGTCCGCCTCGGCGCCGCTGCTGGTGGCCACCCCCGGCCACTTCCTGGAGAAGCAGCTCGGCGTCATCCCCATCGACCGGACGCTCTTCTCCCCCTTCAACCTCGGGCTCACCGTGGCGGTGGTGGGCGGCCTCACGCTGCTGGCCTGGGCCCTGCACCCGAAGCCCGAGCGCACGGTGCGGGTGGACCCGGCGATCCTGGAGCAGCTCGCAGGACTTCCAGCCGCCCCAGCGCCCGCGCGAGCAAGAGCTTCGCGGTGTGGCTGGACTACTCGCCGCTGCTCAACGTCGTCTTCGGCGCGCTGGGCCTGCTCTGGTTCGGGCGCTACCTGTGGCTCAACGGGGGCTGGAAGGCCATCAACCTCAACGTCGTGAACTTCCTCTTCCTGACGCTGGCGGTGCTGCTGCACGGCACGCCGGCGCGGCTGCTCAAGGCCAGCGAGGAGGCCGCCAGCGTGCTGCACGGCATCGTCCTGCAGTTCCCGCTCTACGCGGGCATCTACGGCATCTTCAAGGCCACCGGGCTGACCGAGCGCATCGGCGAGCTCTTCGTCTCGCTCTCCACCGCGCGAGCACCTTCCCCGCCATCGTCTACCTGTACAGCGGCGTGGTGAACTACTTCGTGCCCTCGGGCGGCTCCAAGTGGGCCATCGAGGCGCCCTACCTGCTCGAGGCGGCGAGCGACGCTCGGGCGTGGCGCCGGAGAAGGTGGTGCTCGCGTACGCCTGGGGCGACATGGCCACGGACCTCATCCAGCCCTTCTGGGCCCTGCCGCTGCTGGCGGTGGCGCGGCTCGAGTTCAAGGACATCCTCGGCTTCCTGCTGGTGGCCTTCTTCGTCTACCTGCCGCTCGTCACCCTGGCCTTCTTCCTGTGGGGGTGAGGTCTTCGTGCTAGACACTCGCCCTGCAAACCCAACTCGAGGGGGAAACACCATGGCAGGCAATCTGAAGAAGTTGGCGATGTGCGCGGTGGTGGCGTTCGGCGGCGTGGCGATGGCGCAGGACGCGGCGCCCGAGGCGGCCCCGGCGCACGAGCCGGTGAAGGCTCCGTCCAGCGACGCGGTGAAGACCACCTGGGAGTACTTCTACAAGGGCCAGGGCCAGGGCCCGGTGCTGGTGGAAGCCAGGCTGTGCACCGAGGTGGCCAAGGAAGGCCCCAACAAGTTCGAGTGCACCGCCGAGGTGCCCGCCGAGGGCGTCAAGGCCAACACCACGGTGATGGTGTGGCAGTCCTACCTGGTGCCGCAGGGTGACACCGTCGAGGACCTGATGGTGCAGACGAAGCTGGGCAACACGGTGCGCGAGACCAAGGACGTGAAGGTCAAGGGCGAGGGCTGGCGCGCCCGTCAGTGGACCGGCGTGCGCCTGAACAAGGCGGGCGACTGGACCGTCAGCATCCTGCGCGGCGACCAGGTCCTCAAGACCATCAGCGTCAAGGTGCTGTAGTCCCTTCCGCTGGACCCCCGACGCGCCCGTCTGGCGGCCCCCCCGAGGGCCCCGACGGGCGTGTCCATTTCCGCCCCCCCCCCGCGCATCCCAGGAGACGGGTCTACCTAGTAGACCCTTTCCGGGAATTCGACTTCCCCACCTGGGGCGTGGTACACGCAGAGTGCCTTCAGGCACGCTCTCTCGGTCCTGAAGGGCGAGGCTGCGCTGAAGCGTCTGCGTGCGGCACTCCCGTCCGCAGGCGGCCAACCCCTCGACACTCTCATTGCTGAGGAGTTGCAACCCCATGAAACCCATTTCACGGATGGACGCTCTCCGCGCGAGCGTCACCGGAACGGCCGCCAGGGTCCTCGGACTCCTGGCCGTGCTGGCCGGCAGCACCGCCCGCGCCAGCGAGGCGGACCTCGTCCTTCCCGACTTCAGCTCGGTGCAGTTCCTGGGCGGCCTCAACGGCCGCTCGATGCTGATGGCGGGCATCGCTGTCTCCCTCATCGGCCTCATCTTCGGCTTCCTGCAGTACTCGTCCCTGCGGAACCTGCCGGTGCACAAGTCGATGCTCGAGATCTCCGAGCTCATCTACGAGACCTGCAAGACGTACCTGGTCACCCAGGGCAAGTTCATCCTCATCCTCGAGGTGCTCATCGGCGTCGTGATGATGGTCTACTTCGGCTTCCTGCGTCACATGGAGGCCGTCAAGGTCGTGATCATCCTGCTCTTCAGCCTCATCGGCATCGCCGGCAGCTACGGCGTGGCCTGGTTCGGCATCCGGGTGAACACCTTCGCCAACAGCCGCACCGCCTTCGCCTCGCTGCGCGGCAAGCCCTACCCCACCTACGCCATCCCGCTGCAGGCCGGCATGTGCATCGGCATGGTGCTGATCAGCATCGAGCTGCTGATGATGCTCTTCATCCTGCTGTTCGTCCCGGCCGACTTCGCGGGCCCCTGCTTCATCGGCTTCGCCATCGGTGAGTCGCTGGGCGCCTCCGTGCTGCGCATCGCCGGCGGCATCTTCACCAAGATCGCCGACATCGGCTCGGACCTGATGAAGATCGTCTTCAAGATCAAGGAAGACGACGCGCGCAACCCGGGCGTCATCGCCGACTGCACCGGTGACAACGCCGGCGACTCGGTGGGCCCCTCGGCCGACGGCTTCGAGACCTACGGCGTGACGGGCGTGGCGCTCATCACCTTCATCCTCCTGGCGGTGCCGCCGCAGTTCCAGGTCCAGCTGCTCGTCTGGATCTTCACGATGAGCATCGTGATGGTGCTCGCCTCGCTGGGCTCCTACGGCATCAACGGCATCATCCAGGGCGGCAAGTACAAGGACGTGGACCAGATGAACTTCGAGCACCCGCTCACGTTCCTGGTGTGGCTGACCTCCATCGTGTCCGTGGCGCTGACCTTCCTGGTCTCCTACCTGCTCATCCCGAACCTGGCCGGTGACCCCACGCTGTGGTGGAAGATGTCCGCCATCATCACCTGCGGCACGCTGGCGGGCGCCATCATCCCCGAGGCCATCAAGGTCTTCACCTCCACCGAGAGCCGCCACGTGCGGGAGATCGTCACCGCCTCCCGCGAGGGTGGTGCGTCGCTCAACGTCATCTCGGGCCTGGTGGCCGGTAACTTCTCCGCCTACTGGATGGGCATCATCATCGCGGCGCTGATGGGCGGGGCCTACTTCTTCAGCCTCGGCATCCCCAACACGCTGATGATCGCCCCGCCGTGTTCGCCTTCGGCCTGGTGGCCTTCGGCTTCCTGGGCATGGGTCCGGTCACCATCGCCGTCGACTCGTACGGCCCGGTGACGGACAACGCGCAGAGCGTGTACGAGCTGTCCCTCATCGAGAACGTCCCCAACGTGAAGGAGGAGATCCAGAAGGACTTCGGCTTCACCCCGGACTTCGAGAAGGGCAAGGACTACCTCGAGGAGAACGACGGCGCGGGCAACACCTTCAAGGCCACCACCAAGCCGGTGCTCATCGGCACCGCGGTGGTGGGCGCCACGACGATGATCTTCTCCATCATCGTGATCCTGGTGGGCATCTCCACGGGCGCCGACGGCCTGCGCGTGCTCAACGCGGCCAACGCGGCCAACCTGTCGCTGCTGCACGCGCCCTTCCTGCTCGGCCTCATCACCGGCGGCGCCATCATCTACTGGTTCTCCGGCGCCTCGATGCAGGCGGTGTCCACCGGCGCCTACCGCGCGGTGGAGTTCATCAAGGCCAACATCAAGCTGGAGGGCGTGGAGAAGGCGAGCGTGGAGGACTCCAAGAAGGTGGTGGAGATCTGCACCCAGTACGCGCAGAAGGGCATGATCAACATCTTCCTGGGCGTGTTCTTCAGCACCCTGGCCTTCGCCTTCCTCGAGCCGTACTTCTTCGTGGGCTACCTCATCTCCATCGCCATCTTCGGCCTCTACCAGGCCGTCTTCATGGCGAACGCCGGCGGCGCGTGGGACAACGCGAAGAAGCTGGTGGAGACGGAGCTGAAGGCCAAGGGCACGGAGCTGCACGCGGCCACGGTCGTGGGCGACACGGTGGGCGACCCGTTCAAGGACACCTCGTCCGTGGCGCTCAACCCGGTCATCAAGTTCACCACCCTCTTCGGCCTGCTCGCCGTGGAGCTGGCGGTGGAGCTGGTCGCCTCCGGCCACCAGTCCATCACCCGGATGTTCTCGGTGGTCTTCTTCATCGCCTCGATGGTGTTCGTGTACCGCTCGTTCTACGGCATGCGCATCGAGACCCCGATGGCCGCCCTCACGGGCGACGAGACCAAGGCCGGCGTGAAGACGGCCTAGTCACACCCGGCCCCCAGGGCCTGGAGCAGTGACGAGCGGCGGGGAGCCTCGGGCTTCCCGCCGCTTCTCTTTTGCGGGCTTCAGCGGATGCGGAAGGCGGGCGGGTCGATGCGGGTGGAGCGGCACTCGGGGCAGGAGCCGGGCCGGGTGAGGCGCTTGCGCTCCCGGAAGACGAAGCCGCAGGCGAGGCACTCGGCGGGAATGACCTCCAGCGCGGCGCCTCCGGCCTTGAGGGACTTCTCCAGGTGCTCCAGGTGCCCGGCCACGTCCTTCTCGGAGATGCCCACCCGGGCCGAGAGCTCCCTGGCGGTGTAGCCCGTCTCCGGCGCCGTGGAGAGCTCGGCCTCCAGCGAGCTGCGCACGGTGGCGCCTCGGCTCGGGGGAACAGGGATGTGTGCCATACGCCACGCCCTCTCAGGTCGATGATAGGCACGCTCTCCTGCTCCAGCGTTCAGGCCACCTGCTCGCTCGGACAGCGGGGGTCCGTGAGCTGTTGACCAGTGCTCTGTTGGCTAGTGTTCTGTTTCGGAAAGATTTCTAGGACCCCCAAAACGGGCCGGGATAGCCTGAGAGGCCATGAGCCTCCGCTACACCGCCGATTACAGGACCCTGCTGTGGTGCCTCGCCATGCCCATCGTGGCGATGGCGCAGTACGTCAACCCGGGCCTCATCCCCTACCTCAGCCCGCTCGGGTGCTACCTGGCGCTGAGCGCGGGCGTCATCGCGCACAACCACAACCACAGCCCCACGTTCAAGAACCGGCGGATGAACACGGTCATGGGCTACTGGATCTCGCACTTCTACGGCTACCCCACCTTCGCCTGGGTGCCGACGCACAACCTCAACCACCACAAGTTCGTCAACAAGCCGGGCGACGCCACCATCACCTGGCGCTACACGAACAAGCACAACTGGTGGGTGGCCTTCACGTACTTCTTCGTCTCGTCCTACTGGCAGAGCGATCCCATCAAGCAGTACATCCGCAAGGCCAAGCAGTCCAACCCCCCGCTCTACCGGCAGATCATCATGCAGTACGTGATGTGGGCCGGCCTGCACCTGGCACTGCTGGGCCTGGCCATCGCGTGGCACGGGGTGGCGGCGGGCATCAAGGTGTGGAGCTTCGCCTTCCTCATCCCGGCGCTCTTCGCGCTGTGGACCATCATGTTCTTCAACTACATCCAGCACGTCCACACGGACCCCTGGAGCGAGCACGACCACTCGCGCAGCTTCGACGGCAAGCTCATCAACTTCCTGCTCTTCAACAACGGACTGCACGCGGTGCACCACGAGATGCCGGGCGCGCACTGGAGCACCCTGGGCGAGGCGCACGCGAAGATCGCCGCGGAGATCAACCCGGTGCTCAACCAGCGCAACTTCTTGGGCTGGTGCTTCCGCGTGTACGTGCTGGCGCCCTTGTTCCCGCGCTTCGGCACGCGGCAGATTGGCCGCGCCCCGTTCGATGTGCCCACCGGCGAGGCTCCGCAGCTCGCGGCCGCGGACGTGGACGCGGTGGAGTCCGGCATCAACGCCGCTCGTGCCTGAACTGAACACTTCGGGGGGACGACCACTCGACATTCGAGAGCGGACGGACTACGCATTTAGACCCCGGCTCAAGTCCGAGCCGAGAGGCGGCGGGCGCCGCCTGTAACGAAAGAAGAACGATTCATGGCAACTGGTACTGTCAAGTGGTTCAACGATGCGAAGGGCTTCGGGTTCATCACGCAGGACGGCGGTGGTGAGGACGTGTTCTGCCACCACACGGCCATCAACATGGATGGCTTCCGCACCCTGGCCGAGGGTCAGCGCGTGGAGTTCGAAGTGACCAAGGGCCCCAAGGGCCTGCAGGCGCAGAACGTCCGCGCGGCCAGCTAGTCCGCAACACTGATGATTCCTGGAGCCCGACCTCGTCTGGGGTCGGGCTCTTTCTTTTTGCGCGCATGCGACTGCCTCCCCTGCCCCGTGTCATCGGTCGTGACGGGAGAGAGCTCCAAGCGCGCCTGACGTCAGGACGTCCTACCGCCGCACCTCGGGAGGCACCTGCGCCAACCACCCCACCTCCAGCGCGGCCCACAGCCCGAGCAGCACGGCCTCGGCCGCGTCGTGTCGCAGCGAGGTGGGCCGGGGCGCGCCGGACCACTCGATGACCCGGCGCGCGAGCCCATCCGCCGCATCCTTCGCGAGCCCACCACTGCGCTGCTCGCGGGCATAGAGGAGCCGGGCACGCCAGTCCTGGGCGGATACCCGCAGCACGGGGAGGGCCCGCCGTGCGGCCTCGCGCTCCCACACGTCGGCGATGGGTCCCCCACCCTCCAGCACCAGCCACGCGAGCGGCCCGGCCGAGTGCAGCACCGCGGGCACCGCGCGCTTGAGCCGGGACTGCGAGCCGAAGTTCTGCGAGCGATACCAGCGCAGCCTTCCGTCGGGGCCGTACAGGGCCAGCCCCGAGCGCAGCCCGAGGTCCACCGCGAGCAGCCCCGGAGCTGGCGCCTCGCCCGCGCTCACTCCGTCTGCTGCTCCTGCTCGAGCGAGGCGGCGATGCGTCCCGCCGCGCCGGCCAGCTCCGCCCGGCGGATTTCCAGCATGGCCCGGGACTGGGCCGCGGCGCTGGCGGCGAGGAAGCGCCGCGTGTCCGCGTCCGACATCTCCAGGCTGGTGGACATCCCAGCCTTGTAGGCCGCCGCCACCTGCTGCTGCACCCGGGCCGCGAGCTGCGCCTGGGCCTCGGCCTGGGCCAGCGCGGCCTCGGCAGCCTCCACATTGGCCTTCGCCGCCACCCAGTTCGCGCGGGACCTGGCGCGCGCCGACTCATACTGAGCCCTGGCCTGCGCCAGCCGGGCCTCGTCCTCGCGGAGCGCCGCGTAGCGCTGCCCCCGGTCGTACAGCGGCATGGAGGCCGCCAGGATGAGGTCGTAGGTCATCGTCTGCCCGGTGAAGCCGGTGTTGGAGTTGTAGTTGCCCTTGGCGATGGCGGCCACGCTCGGCAGCCACGAGAACCGGTCGTACGTCACCTTGCCCTCGTTGGCCTTCACCGCCTTCGCGGCCGAGCGCACCGCGTAGGTGTCGTCCCAGGGGCTCTGGTCGTCGGAGGGAATCTCCCACCGGGGACCGGGGGTCTCCAGCGGGGCCGGCTGCACCGGCTCGCCCACCAGCGCGCCCAACATCGCCTGGAGCTGCACGTACTGGCCGGAGAGCTGCGCGAGCTGCACGCGCGCCTGGGCCGTCTCCGCCTGGGCCCGCAGCAGCGCCGCCTCCACCGTCATGCCCACGTCGAGCTGCGCCTTGGACTCGCGCTCACGCTGGAGGGCCACCTGCTCCGCCTCTCGCGCCGCGTCCATCATCCCCGAGATGCCCTCCAACCCCAGGTAGGTGCGAGCCACCGCCAGCAGCACCTGCTCGCGAGCCTCCAGGGCGCCCAGCTCCGCCGCCTCCGCGCCCGCCTTCGCCGGGCCGATGAGGAAGACACCGGCCGGGGTGAAGAGGGGCTGGGAGATTTGAGCCGTCGCGTAGCGCGAGTTCTCCGCCGAGATGGCGACGGGCGGCGGGATGATGCCCGGGTTCACCGGCTGGAGCTGGTACACGCCCCCCACGAGCTGGACGAAGCCGCCGAGGTCCAGCGTGGCCGGAGCGCTGGTGTGGACGAACTGGCCGCTGAGCGTCACCTCGGGCTGCCAGGCCGTCCAGGCGCGGCGGACTCCGGCGGCGGCCACGGCGGCCTGGGCGCGGGCAGCGGCCACGTCCGGGCCCTGCTTCGCGGCGAGAGAGAGCGCCTCCTGCAGCGTCACCGTGCGGAGCGTGCCGGGAGCGGGAGCCGCCGCCGGGCCAGGCTGCGCGGCGGGAGCCTGCTGGGGAGTGGAGGCGGGCGCCTGGGCGAGCGCGCCGAGCGGCGAGAGGGCGGCGAGGAGGACGAGGGAGAGGGGACGCCGGGCGGACCCGGCGACGATTCGGAGGCTCATGAGGTGCGTGACTCGAAGGAACGGGGAAGGGGGCAGCGCCCGGGGGCCGCTCAGGCGGCGCGGCCGGGCTGCTGCTCCTGGGACTCCTGGGAGGGCGTGACCGGAGTCACGTCCTTCTTCTGGGCTCGCTTGGAGAAGCCCAGCCGCTCCATGGCCGCGAACACCACCGGCACCACCAGGAGCGTGAGGAAGGTGGAGGTGATGACGCCGCCGATGACGGCGATGGCCATGGGGGCGCGGAACTCGGAGCCCACGCCCTTGCCGATGGCGGTGGGCACCATGCCGATGGCCATGGCGGCGCTCGGTCATGAGGATGGGGCGCAGCGGCGCGGGCCGGCCTTCAGCAGCGCCTCGTCCACCGTGGCGCCCTCGCGCAGGTACTGCAGCGCGCCGTCCACCAGGAGGATGGCGTTCTTGGTCACCAGGCCCATCAACAGGATGATGCCGATCATCGCGCCCATGGACACGGTGGTAGCCGGTGACGAACAGGCGCCAGCAGCGCGCCCACCAGCGCCAGCGGCAGCGACACCATGATGGTGAAGGGGTGCTTGAAGCTCTCGAACTGGGTGGCGAGCACCATGTAGATGAAGACGAAGGCGAGCACGAACGCGGGCTGAAGGCGATCGTTCTGCTCGGTCAGCATCTTCATCTGCCCGTCGTAGATGAGCGAGTAGCCCGGGGCAGCGGCTGCTCGGCCAAGCTTCTGCCTTGAGCTTCGCTGGCCACGTCACCCAGCGGGGCGCCTTGAGCTGGGAGAAGATGGCGATCTGCCGCTCGCGGTTCTCGTGCTCGATGACGCTCGGCCCGTCGCGCAGCTCCACCTTCGCCACGTCCGTCACCGGGACGAGCCCCTTGGGCGTGGCGAGCTGATCGCCGCACGCGCTCGGGGGTGGCGCGGTCGCGCTCGCTCAGGCGCACGCGGATGTCCGTCTCGTCGACGCCCTCGCGCAGCTTGGCGGCCACGTCACCGCCGATGGCCAGGCGCAGCTGCATGGCCGATGGCCGCGGCGCTCACGCCCAGGTCCTTGGCGCGCGCCCGGTCCATCTCGATGGTCAGCTCCGGCTTGGGCGGATTGAACTCCACCCGCACGTCGCGCGGTGCCCGGGATGTCGCGCAGAATCTGGGCGATGCGCTCGGCCTCCTGGTGGATCGGTCGTCCAGCTCCGGGCCGATGACGCGCACCATGATGGGGAAGAAGTCGCCGCCCAGGCCCTCGATGATGGGCAGGTCCTGCAGGTTGATGCGGGTGGCGGGCAGCGCCGGGGTGAGCAGCGCGCGGGCCTCCTCCTTGAGGGCCTGGATGCCCCGCTCGCGCGACTGCTTGTCCTTGGTGAGCACACGGATGCGCGCCTTGTTCACATCGCCGTTCTCACCCACGATGGCGTAGACGTCCGTCACCTCGGGGATGCCCTTGAGGAGCTTCTCGGCCTCCGCCACGCGCACCCTCGTCTGCTCCAGGCTGGAGGCGTCGGGCAGGATGAGCTGCACGATGAACTGCGAGCGGTCCTCGGCCGAGATGAACTCCATGCCCAGGCGGCTGGCGGCCCCGAAGGACACCACCATCACCCCCACGGTGATGCCCGTGGTGAGCCACTTGTGGTCGAGCACCCAGCGCAGGATGTCCGAGTAGACGCGCTCGCTGCCGTCCAGGAAGCGGCGGATGGCGCTGGCCACCGCGTTCTCCTGGTGGTGCTCGCCCACCTGCCGCTGCTTCGCCAGACGCGCGGACAGCATCGGGTCCAACGTGAAGGAGATGAACAGCGAGATGAGCACCGCCATCGAGATGGTGATGCCGAACTGCTGGAAGAACTGGCCCACCATGCCCGGCATGAAGGCCACCGGGACGAACACCGCCACCAGGGCGAACGTGGTGGCGAGCACCGCCAGTCCCACGTCCTTGGTGCCATTGGAGGCCGCGCTCACCGGATCCTCGCCCTGCTCCAGGCGGTGGGTGATGGCCTCGCGCACCACCACCGCGTCGTCGATGAGCAGACCGATGGCCAGCGACAGCGCCAGCAGCGTCATCTGGTTGAGCGTGTAGTCCAGCACGTACATCACGAAGAAGGTGCCGATGACGGAGGTGGGCAGCGCCAACGAGGAGATGAAGGTGCCGCGAGGATCCAACAGGAACACCAGGATGATGAGCACCGCCATCGCGCCGCCGAAGACGAGGGCGACCCACACCTCGTGGGCGTTCTCGCGGATGTCCACCGACTGGTCGATGAGCAGCCGGGTCTGGAAGCCGTGGCCCAAGGCGGGCACCAGCTTGCCCATCGCCTTCTTCACCGCGTCGCTCACCGCCACGGTGTTGGAGCCGGGCTGCTTGATGACCTCGAGGATGACCGCGTCCGCGCCGTTGAGGCGCGCCATGGTGCGCCGCTCGACCACCCCGTCGGTGACGGTGGCGATCTCCTCCAGCCGCACCTGGGCGCCCGTGCGGCTCTGGGCCACCGGGAGCTGGCGCAGCTCCTCCACGTTCTTGAACTGCCCCAGCGAGCGCACCGTCAGCTCGGTGGGCCCCAGCTGCAACCGGCCCGCCGGCAGGTCCAGGTTCTCCATGCCGATGCGCTGGGCCAGGTCCATCACGGACACGCCCACCGCGCGCGCCTTGTCCAGGTCGACGTCCACCTGGATCTTCGCGCACGTCGCCGCCGTTGATGCGCACGTCCGCCACGCCCTCGAGCTGCGCCAGCGAGGGCTTGAGCTTGTCCTCGATGATCTTGCGCACCGTGCGCGAGTCCACCTGCGCGCTCGCCGCGTAGGTGAGGACGGGCACCGCGGCGATGTCCACGCGGCCCACCACCGGGCGAATCCGCGTCCTGCGGCAGCTTGTTGGCGATGCCCGAGCACCTTGTCGCGCACCTCCTGCACCGCTTGGTCCAGGTCGACGGACAGCTTGAACTGCACCACCACCATGCCGACGTTCTCGCGGCTCGAGGAGTGGATCTTGTCCACGCCGCTGATGCCCGCGACCGCGTCCTCGATCGGCTTGATCACCTGGGTCTCGATCTCACCGGGGCCCGCGCCCCGGTAGACGGTGTTGACCACCACCACCGGGAAGGTGACGTCCGGGAAGAGATCGGTGCCCAGGCGGGTGTAGCCCATCACCCCGAGCACGATGAGGCAGAAGGACAGCATGGCCGTGAAGACCGGCCGGCGAATGGAGACGTCGCTGAGGAGCATGGGGGGGACGCCCTGGAATCGTGCGGCGGGGATTACTTCACGGAGACGCGAGTGCCCTCGGAGAGGGCCGGCGTGGGGAATTCGACGACCTTGTCCAGCGGGGCGGCGGCCTTCACCACCACCTCGCGCATGCGGCGCTCCAGCACCTGCACGTCCACGCGGCGCACCTCGCTGGAGGTGCCCACCACGAGGACGTGGTCACCGCCGGAAGAGGACAGCGCGGAGACCGGGATGGACTGGGCCTCCTGCGTCTCGCCCATGGGGAGGATGACGCGCGCCAGGGTGTTGGCCACGAAGCGGCCGTCCTTGTTGGGCACCAGGATGTCCACCGGGATGCGGCGCGTGGCCCCGTCCGCCGAGGAGATGATGGTGCGGATGACGGCCTCGTCCGTGGAGGCGCCGCCACCGATGACCTCCACGCGCACCTGGGTGCCCGGCTTGAGGCGAGCCCGCGCGGACTCGGCCACCGTCGTCTTCAGCAGCAGCGTCTCCAGGTTCTCCACCCCGAAGAGGGGCACGCCCGGGCCCACGATGGCGCCCACCTGCTCGGGCGCGTCGACGACGGTGCCGGAGAAGGGCACCTTCAGGTCGTGCTTGCGGCGGCCCGCCTGCGCCTGGGCGAGCTGCGCCTTGGCGGCGAGGAGCTGCGCCTCGGCCTGCTTCGCCTGGGTGGTGGTGGTGAGGTTCTGCAGGTCGCTCACGTTGCCCTGCTGCTGCAGCTTCGAGTTGCGTCCGGCCACGTCGGTGGCCATGGAGGCACCCACCTCGGCGGCGGCCACCGCGGCCTGGGCCTGGGCGAGCTGCGCGTCGGAGATCTCCGCGTTGAGCTGCGCGAGCACCTGGCCCTCCTGCACCGTCTGGCCCTTCTTCACGCGCACCTTCTCCAGGCGGCCACCCACCTCGAAGCCCACCTGGAGGGCCTGGGCGGGGAAGAGCGTGCCCGTCACCTCCTCGCGCGGCGCGGCCTGCACCGGGTTGGGAGTGACGAGCGTCACCGTGGGCATCTCCTGCGCGGTGGCGGCCTTGGCGGCGGCGGGCGGGGTGGCGTCCCCCTTGCAGCCGGAGAAGGGAAGCACCGCGGCGGCCACGCCCACGGCGGCGAGCCCGGCGACGAAGGGCGTCCTGGAGAGTTTCACGATCCTGACCTCGAGGTGTTACGGGTACGAGAGAGCGCGCGGGCCTTGGGCCGACGCGGGGAAGTCTTCTTCTTCGGTGCGGGCGCGGCCCCGAACGCGCGCACGGCGGTGAAGCCGGGCGGCAGGCTGCCCTCGCGGATGAGGCGGTGGAGCGAGCTGGCCCAGGCCGACAGGTCCGGCTTCTGCTCCATCTGGCTCATCTGCTGCGCCAGCAGCAGGTACGTGCCGACGATGAGCGAGCCGATGACCGCGGGAGGCACGTCCGAGCGGCACGCCTGGTTGGCCTGCGCCCGCTGAAACTCCTGCGACACCCGCGCCACCTCGCGGTCCACCATGCCCCACATCACCGACTCGAAGTCGGTGCCCTGGCTGCCGCGCATGAGGACGTGCATCACGTCGCGGTAGGCCCACATCAACTCCAGCGTCCGCAGGTCGCCCTCGGCGTTCATCGCCACCAGGCTCTCGTAGCGCTCGGAGCGCTGGGCCACGTCGCTCGCCTCCAGCGGGCCGTGCTCGGCGAAGAACCGCTCCGTGCGCTCCAGCCGCTGGACGATGACCCGGTCCATGGCCCCCAGGAACTCGCCCACCACCTCGCTGAAGAGGGCCTCCTTGGAGGCGTAGTGCAGGTAGAAGGCGCCCTTGGAGAGGCCACACGCGGCGGTGATGTCCTCGATGCGCGCCCCACGGATGCCCTTCTTCACGAACTCCGCCCGGGCGGCGGAGCTGAGCGCGGCGCGAGCGTGGGGGTCGGCGGGACGGGCCATGACGCGCGCATTACTAACCCGCTGGTCAGAAACCGCCAGGGGGGTTTCTGAATCACGGGTCAGGAATCTGACATTCGTTACTTATTCAACACTTAAGAAGAACTGTCTGGCAACCCGGTCCGCTACGGAGCCGGGGCGCCGAGCCGCGCCAGGGCGGTGCACAGGGGGCACGCGGCCGGCGCATGGGGCACGTCGCGGCGGTGGAGGTCCAGCACCGCGCGGGACACCTCGGCCAGCTCGCGGCGGACCTCGCGGCGGGCGCCCTTCACCCGGGCGATCTAGAGGTTGTCGTAGGCGGTGGTCTGGTGCCGCATCCAGGCGATGACGGCGGCCTCGGCGCGGCGCTCGATGGGGATGCGCTCGGTGCGGGCCACGGTGCCGCTGCCCACCGGGGTGGCGTGGGCCGCCACCGCCACGGCCAGCTTCTTGCCATGGGCGATGAAGCCGGGCGCGAAGGCGAGGAAGCGCAGCACGGCGTTGGCGAAGTCCACCTCGTACTCGGCCTGCTCGCGCTCGCGGCGGCGGACGTCGGCCTCGCGGCGCTTCGCATAGGCGGGGGTGGCGCGCTCGGACTCCAGCTCGGCCCGGGCGGCGAGGATGTGGGCCTCGGGCGCCCACACTCCGCGCGAGAAGAGTTTCCGCCCCTTCTTCTCCACCACCGTCCAGCTCGGGCCGGCGGCCTTCACCCGGCGGGTGAGGCCCGCGTCCCCGGGGGGCAGCAGGGCCCAGCCGGCGGGCACGGAGTGGACGGAGCCATCGGCCGCGCGCACGCGGCGCGGGTCGCTCGTAGGGGAGAAGGTGAGGGAGTCGCTCATGTCGGGGCGGCGCCTCATAGCGCACCCGGCGTCAGAGGGGGAAGCGCCCCGGCGTCAACCTCGTGGTACATGGGGCATGTCGCCAGCGCACGGACGCTGCGCGGGAGGGACTTCCATCGTGGGCAGCGCCGCATGTCCATTCTCAGGCTCACATTCCTCGGCACCTCGGCCGCCCAGCCGACGCTGCACCGCAACCTGTCCGGGTTGGCGGTGAAGGCGGACGCGGACCTGCTCCTCTTCGACTGCGGCGAGGGCAGCCAGCGGCAGATGGTGCGCTTCGGCACCGGGTTCACCGTGGATGCCGTCTTCTTCACCCACTTCCACGCCGACCACTACCTGGGAATCATCGGCTTCCTGCGCACGCTGGGGATGAATGGGCGCGAGCACGCCGTGACAGCTCTACGGCCCGCCTCCGGCGCGGCGGCTGCTGCACCAGGCGGTGCACCTGGGCGTGGAGTCGCTCGCCTTCCCCGTGGAGATCACGAGCTGCGCGACGGCGACAAGGTGGAGCGGCGCGGCTACACGGTGCACGCGGTGGGGGTGGACCACCGCATCAACGCGCTCGGCTACGTGCTGCAGGAGGACGAGCGCCCGGGCAAGTTCAACCTGGAGCAGGCGCTGGCGATGGGGATTCCGTCCGGGCCCGACTTCGGACAGCTCCAGCGCGGCGAGACGGTGACGCTGCCGGACGGCCGCACCATCCATCCCGAGGAGGTGCTGGGCGACGCCGCGGCCCGGACGGCGGCTGGTCATCAGCGGCGACACCCGCCCGTGCCAGTCGCTGGTGCGCGGCGGCGAAGGACGCGGACCTGCTCATCCACGAGTCCACCTTCTCCGACGACGAGCAGGAGCGCGCGAAGGAGACGCGGCACTCGACCGCGCGCGAGGCGGCGCAGGTGGCGCGCGAGGCGGGCGCGAAGCGGCTCATCCTCACGCACCTGTCCAGCCGTCACGACACCGACCCCTCACGGCTGCTCGACGCAGGCCCGCGAGGAGTTCAAGGGGCCCGTCGAGGTGGCTTTCGACGGGCTCACCGTGGAGCTGCCCCTGCGCGATTGAGCGCTCGGGGCGGCTCGGGCTACTTGATGCTCTTCTCGGCATCCTCGCGCAGCGCCTTGGCCCCCTCGGGGTCCACGCGCTGCAGCAGCTCCCACTCCAGCTCCATGTCGCGCGTCATGTTGGTGGTGTCCGTGCCGATCTCCCGGCGCTGGCCGGTCTGCGCGTCCATCGGACCCTGGCCGGCCTCGGTGCGGTTCTGCTTGAAGATCTCCACCGCGCACATGGCCGGGGTCGGCTGCTTGCCGCGCACCAGGTAGCGCACGTAGGCGGTGCCCAGCGACGAGGGCGCGCCCACCATCTGCCAGTCGGTGCTGATCTCATACGCACCGGGAGCCTCGCGCAGCGGCAGCTCCTTCTCCTGCAGCATCGACCGGACCTGCGGCCACACCTCGGCGATGGGCTTGCGGTACACGTGCTGCATCGCCTTGTCCTGGATGTAGGCCTCCCGGCGGGCGGCCGCGCACCCGGTGGCGATGGTGGCGACGGCGAGCAGCACCAGGGACAGCGACCACGGCGAACGCTTCGATGACGTCATGTTGGGTTCTCCCCCGGAAGTTTGAGGATGCACTGGGGATTTGAAGCACGGCCCTCCGCTCGCGCCAAGTCACTGGATGGAGGACCCCCCTCGAACACCGTGCAGCGCGTCTGGAACCGGGCAGCCTGTCTGGAACCCCACCGAGCGGGGCCACCGGAGGCCGCTCTGGTACGCTTGGCCCCCATGAAGGACGGGCCCATCCGGCGGGTCATCAAACGGAGTGAGCGTCTCGCCCCGCGCCGGCCCGTCACGCCGGAGGCGGTGGGCGCTCCTCGTGCCCTTCCCTTCCCGTGCGCGCCGCCTCGCCCCAGGCCTCCTCGGGACGCGCCACGGAGAAGTGCTCGAGGAGGAGCGCCGCCACCTTCTCCGGCGCCTCCAGCGGCACGAAGTGGCCCTCCTCGGGCAGGTAATGCACGGTGGGCCGCCGCTCGAAGTACGGCTCCAGCCCCTTCGTGAGGTCCTTGCGCAGGGCGACGTCCTGCTCGCCCCAGATGAGCAGGAAGGGAGCGCGGATGCGCGGGTAGCGCCTCATCTCGCGCAGTCCGCGCAAGCTGACGGTGCGGCGGAATATCTGGCGGTAGTACGCGAGGGCCGTGCGCGCCGCCTCGAGCGACGAGAAGTTGGCCTCGTACTCCGCCAGCCTTCCCGGCGGCACGCGCGCCGGGTCCACCATCGCCCGGCGGATGAGGTACGGCACCAGGGCGCCGCCGCGCGCGGAGATGAGTCGCTCGGGAAGGAACGGCAGTTGGAAGAAGAAGATGTACCAGGAGCTCACGAGCTGCGCGGGCCTCCAGATGCCGCGCGCCATCACCGCCGGATGCGGGGCGTTGACGACGGCCAGCCGGTCCACCACCTCCGGGTGGGTGGCGGCCACGTGGTAGGCGATGATCCCGCCCCAGTCGTGCCCCACGAGATGCACGGGCCGCCCCGGCTGGAGGAAGCGGGCCAGCTCGACGACATCGTTGGCCAGCGTATCGAGGTCGTAACCCTCCTTGGGCCGATCCGTGCCCCCGTAGCCCCGCAGGTCCGGCGCGATGGCACGGAAGCCGGCCTCGGCCAGCAGCGGGAGCACGTCGCGCCAGCTCTCGGAGGACTCGGGGAAACCATGCAGCAGCAGCACGAGCGGCCCATCGACGGGGCCAGCCTCCAGTGCTTGCATGCGCAGACCGTTGGGCAATGGAATGAGGCGAGGCGAGATGGAATCCATGGCGCACACAGCTAGGGTCGACTCCCTCCGCGAGGAAGCGACCCCGGGGCAGGACGTCCGCCGCCGTACACGCCTCGCGCCCCCTGCCCCGCGCCACCAGCGTGCACATCATGGAAGGCCTCCGATGATTCCCCTCAGCGACGACAACCCCACCCTCCGCACGCCGATCGTCACCTACCTGCTGCTCGGTGCCATCGGAGCCACCTGGGTCTTCGTGCAGGGCGCCGGACTGAACACCCTCGCGCTGGTCCGCAGCGTGTGCGAGCTCGGGCTCGTCCCGGGAGAGTTCACCCGGCTGGCTCCGGTGGGCCTGGCGGTGCCCCTCGGAGGGGGCCTCTCGTGTGTGGTCGACAACGAGCCCATCAACCGCTTCACGCCCCTCACCTCCATGTTCCTCCACGGGGGCTGGGGTCACATCCTGGGCAACTGCCTCTTCTTCTGGGTGTTCGGCAACAACGTGGAGGACAGCATGGGCCGGCTGCGCTTCCTCGTCTTCTACGGGGTGTGCGGACTGGCGGCGGCGGCGGCGCAGGTGCTGGTGGACCCCGCCTCGCCCGTCCCCATGGTGGGCGCCTCGGGCGCCATCTCCGGAGTGATGGGGGCCTACCTCATCCTCTACCCGCGCGTGCGGGTGAACATGCTGTTCATCTTCCTCATCATCTTCCGCATCATCCCCCTGCCCGCCTGGCTGGTGCTGCTGTACTGGTTCGGCCTCCAGGTCCTCACCGGGCTGCCCCAGCTCAACCGGCTCGACGCCGACGGGGGCAGCGGCGTGGCGGTGTGGGCCCACGTGGGCGGCTTCGTCGCGGGGCTCGTGCTGGTGAAACTCTTCGAGAATCGTGACCTCACTGCCCGGCGCACGGGGTGGCGGCACCGGCTGCATCCCGACCACCCATGAAAGAAAGGGAGCGCGCATCGGGAACAAAAAGGCACGCGGTTTGCTGATACGACACATCCAGGGCCTCGTACCGCGGCCCGGGGGACACGGTCCCCTCGGAAGCCACTCTTGAGGGTGTTGCACGATGCGTTGGGGGAGGATGTTCCGAGCTTGCAATCCGCGGCACTGGGTGGTGGCCCCGGTGCTGCTCACCTTGCTGATGATGGACTCGCCACGGCCCGCCTCGGCCCAGTCCGAGATGGACCCGCTGCTGCCCTCCGGCACGCGGACGCTCGAGCTGCACGTGCCCGCCTTCCAGGCCGTGAACGAGGAGGAGGTGCTGCGCGTCACGGTACGGGTCCAGGGCGCACAGGGCCCCACTCGAATCTTCGTGGACGGGCTGCCTCCGGGAGCACGCTGGGACGAGCCCGCTCGCACGCTCACCTTCCGGCCTGACTTCATCCAGGGAGGGGCGCGCCGCGACGTCACCTTCACCGCCATCGACGGCCAGAGCACGGCGCGGGCGCGGATGACGCTCGAAATCCACGACACCGTCCGCCCGCCCGAGCCGCGCATCCTCCAGGAGGAGTCGCAGCCCAGCGGCATGCGCCTGACGCTGGAGCAGGTCACGGACGCGTGGCTGGACAGCCCCGGGTACGCCGGACGCACCTTCCCCGCGGTGGTGACGGTGCCGAGCGCCGCCTCGGCCGCGTACACCATGCCGGTGACGGTGCGCCTGCACGGCGTGGGCAACTGGCCGCCCAGGCCCCAGACGGCCATGAGCCAGTTCATCATCGAGCCGAGCGATCCGGACCTCACGTACTGGTGGGGCTACTCCGAGCGACTGCCCCGGGCCGCGGCCCAGGAGGGAGCGGTGCCGCCGTACACCGCGCGCCGGGTGCTGGCGCTGCTGGAGTGGGTGCTGCGCACCTACCCGGGCGCGGACCCCGAGCGCGTCTTCATCGAGGGAGACTCCATGGGCGGCGCGGGCGCGCTGGCGGTCGGCACGCTGTACGCGCGGCACTTCGCGGGCGTCCAGGCCACGCACGCGCAGACGGTGGCGCGGGCGCATCGGCCCTGGAGGCTGGCGCAGCTCTCCAGCCTGTGGGGCATGCCCGAGGAGGAGGTGCCGGACACGGACGGCCTGGGTGTCTGGAGCCGCCTGGACATGACGCGGGCGCTGCGCGACGACCCCGAGGCCCGCTCGCAGTTCCTCCTCCTGGAGCATGGCAAGGACGACCCCATCATCCACTTCGGCTCCGTGGTGGGGCCCAGCACCCTCACCGGTGCCTCCTTCTACGAGACGCTGCAGCGGCAGCGCATCGGCCACCACGCCGTCTGGGACGAGGGCGGGCACCTCGAGGCCGATCCGTGGCTGGGCAGGCGATGGTGGGACCGCGGATGGGAGCCGAGGAAGGACCCGAACACCTTCCTGAAGCGGAACCTCGCCTTCCCGGCCTTCAGCCGCTCCTCGTGGGATGGCTACCCGGGCAGCGGTGGCAATGGGAGCCGGCCCTGGCGCGATGACTCCGGGTACGCGGGAGACCCGAAGGTGCCCGGTGACACCGGCTGGGATGGCGACGCGGCGGGCATGCTCAACCGCTCGCTGCGCTGGGACGCCAGCCGGTTGGTGGACACGCACGGGCGCTTCGTCCTGCCGCTGCGCGCGGTGCGTGGCCCCGGCATCTCCGACTCGCCCACGGTGGACGTGACGCCCCGGCGCGTGCAGCGCTTCCGGTGCCTGCCGGGCGAGCGCATCCGCTGGAGCTTCGGCAAGGCCCGCGGCAGCGTCCCCGCCGCGGCCGACGGCAGCGTCACCGTGCCCCACCTGCGACTGCACGAGGACTGGACGCCCCTGGTGCTCGAGCGCGAGCGCACCTGAGCGCGCTCGCGCCTCGGCGCTGGGACTACTTCGCGTCCTGGGCCTGGGCGGCGGTGTTGCCCTCCTTCACCAGGAGGTAGCCGCGGTTCTCCACGGTGTCGAGCGTGCGCATGGACTGGATGAGCGCGTCCGCATTCACCCACACCCACGACTGGCCGTTGGGGTTGACGTCCAGGATGAGGAAGGAGTCCGAGGCCTGGTCATAGGCCCCCAGCGGCGAGATGTGGCCGCCGCCCTTCTGGCCCAGCACCGGCCGGGTGTAATTGACGATGACGTAGTCGTTGGCCGTCTTCAGGTTCTCCTTCAGCTCGGCCTTGATGGTGGCGTCGGTGAGCGAGTCGTCCGCGACGCGGAGCCGCACGTCGAGCCCCTTGGCCACCAGCATTCCCTGGAGCTGACGGAGCTGGATGCCGCCGTCGGGCTTCCCGCCCTCGGCGGCGGGCTTGCCGAACACCTGCTCGCGGCGCTTCACCTTCGAGGAGGCCTCGTCGAAGAAGTTGTTCTGCGTGTAGCGCTGGAAGAGCGGATC
The DNA here is from genome assembly GCA_963771175.1 of uncultured delta proteobacterium. Taxonomy (GTDB): domain Bacteria; phylum Myxococcota; class Myxococcia; order Myxococcales; family Myxococcaceae; genus Archangium. The sequence continues at coordinate 102,370 of CAVYSY010000021.1, read as the reverse complement.
AAACCCCGGGGGAATCAGCGCCTTGTCCTCGTCCAGCACGAGGCGCGGGTCCTGCGGCTTGGAGATGGAGTCGTTGTTCACGCGCAGGGCGTTGAGCACGATGACCGAGGAGGTGGGGCCGCAGAAGGCCTTGTTGCCCTGGCTCTCGAACTGGTTGGCCAGATGGAAGAAGTCCACCTTGTGCTTGCTGCGCTCGAGGCGCTTGATGGACTCGGGCTCGGTGAAGGACACGAGCGCCGCCGGTGCGGGAGCCTTGGCGTCCCTGGCCAGAGCGGTGAGTGGCGAGACGAGGGCGAGGCCCCCGCCGACGACGAGCAGCGTGGTGCGAAGCGTCTTCATGGCCGCCGGAGCGTATGACGTATTGCTTCGTGACGGCACGTGCATTCCCACTCGCGCGCGAGTGCGCCAGAGTGCAACGCCCACCGCCCCCGGCCTCCGGGGCAGTCTGAGAGGTGTGCGATGCACGGCAAGCGGTCTCTCCCTGGCGCAGTGCTCCTCCTCGTCGCGTGCGCGGCCGGTTGTGCCCGGAATGCTCCCGAGGCGCGGCAGGCTCCCGCTCCTTCCACCACCACCGTGTATGTCGCGCGGCGCGTGCGGACGCTCGATGCGGAGCGGCCGATCGCCGAAGCGCTCTCCGTGCGCGCGGGGAAGGTGCTCGCGGTGGGCACCCGGGACGAGGTGCTCGCCGCGGCGGGAGCGGGGGCGCGGGTGGTGGACCTCGGGGATGCGACGGTCGTGCCCGGCCTCACCGACGCGCACGGGCACCTTGCGGGCCTCGGACACAGCCTCGCCGCGGTATCGCTGGAGGGCACGGCCTCGCGCGAGGAGGTGCTCGCCCGCGTGGCCGCCGCGCCCGCCACGGCATGGCAGGGGGACTGGCTCCTGGGTCGCGGGTGGGACCAGAACGACTGGCCGGAGAAGAGCTTCCCCGGCCGGGCCGAGCTGGACGCGCGGCAGCCGAAGACGCCCGTGGTGCTCGAGCGCGTGGATGGTCACGCGCTGTGGGTGAATGGCGAGGCGCTCCGGCGGGCGAAGATTACGAAGGAGACGCCGGACCCCGCCGGTGGCCGGATCCTCCGTGGCCCGGACGGTGAGCCCACGGGCATCCTCGTGGACAACGCGATGGACCTGGTGTCCGCGGTGCTGCCGGCGCCCACGGACGCGCAGTTGGAGGCGCGGATCGCCGGGGCGCTCGCCCGCTGCGCGGAGGTGGGGCTGACGGGCTTCCACGACGCGGGCATGGACCTGCGCACCTTCCGCCTGCTCCAGCGCTGGGACAAGGAGGGCAAGCTGCCGCTGCGCGTCTACGTGATGGCGGATGGCCAGGGCGCGGACCGCGAGACGTACCTGCGAGAGGGCCCCTTCCAGGGCCGGATGCTGACGATGCGAGCGGTGAAGCTGAGCATGGACGGAGCGCTGGGGAGCCGGGGCGCGGCACTGCACGCGCCGTACAGCGACGAGCCGGGCCACCGCGGGCTGCTGCTGCTGACGCCCGAGGAGTACGAGGCGCGGGTGCGGGCCTTCATGGCGCGCGGCTTCCAGGTGGCCACGCACGCGATTGGGGACCGGGCGAACACGCTGGTGCTGGAGACGCTGCTGCGCTCGGCCGAGGCCACGGGGACACGCGACGGGCGGCACCGGGTGGAGCACGCGCAGGTGATGCGGCTGGAGGACATCCAGCGGATGGGCCAGAGCGGCATCGTGGCGAGCATGCAGCCCACGCACGCGACGAGCGACATGCCGTGGGCGGAGACGCGCGTGGGGCCCGAGCGCATCAAGGGCGCCTACGCATGGCGGAAGCTGAAGGAGTCGGGGGCGCCGCTGGCGTTCGGCAGCGACTTCCCGGTGGAGCGTCCGGACGTGCTGCCGGGGCTCTACGCGGCGCGCACGCGGCAGGACGCCGAGGGAAAGCCCGCGAGCGGGTGGTACCCCGACCAGCGGATGAGCGGGGAGGAAGCACTGGAGGGCTTCACGGTGGGCGCTGCCTGGGCGGCGTTCGCGGAGAACGAGCGGGGCCGGCTGAAGCCGGGCATGGACGCGGACTTCGTGGCGTTCTCGGTGGACCCGGTGGAGGCGCCGGTGGCGGAGCTGCTCACCGCCCAGGTGAAGCTCACGGTGGTGGCGGGCGCCGAGGTCTACGCGGCGCCCTGACGTGACGCACCAGCTCCCGAGGGCCTCCCTCGCGGGTGCGCGCTACGCCTTGCCCTTGCCGCGTCCCTTCTCGGCGGACGGCGTGCCCAGGTCCGCGGTGAAGGCCAGCGCCTGGAGCAGACGGTCCACCGCCTCCTGCGCTTCGCGCTTCTCGCGCGCCACCCGCTCAAGCTCCCGGACAATCACCTCCAGCCGATCCTCCTGCTCGTTCAGCTTCCCCACGAAGCGCTCGGCCAGCTCCCGCTGCGAGGCCCCGCTCTTCAGGGAGTCGATGTTGGCCCGGATGCGCTCCTGGTCCTTGAAGAGCCGCGCCCGCTCTTCATTCAGCCGCTGCTCGTCCCGTTGGAGCTGTGCCACCTTGTCGCGGATGGAGATGATCTCCCGCACGCCCTGCGCCACCCGCTCGTCGATGTAGCCCGAGTCCAGGAAGAAGTTCACCTCGTCCGGCCCGGTGATGGAGAAGTTCCACGAGCGATGTCCCGTCGTGCGCTCGGTGACCGTGAGCTCCTGCTCGCCGCTCGCCGCCAGCTCCAGCTTGAAGCGGTAGAAGTTGTCCGTGGTCTCGGCCGGCTCCGGCGTGTCCTTCAGCTCCCAACCCGTGCGCGGGTGCTCCAGGTAGAGCGTCTGGGGCCGCTTCGCCTTGTTGCGCACCGTGTAGACCATCCGCCGCAGGTGGTAGAACTCCACCATCAGCACCCCGCGATTCACCACCGCGCGGAACACCGGCCCCTCCTCCGTCCGGTCCTCCAGCGACACCACGCACCCGAGCTCCACCGCGTACGGAACGAAGCGCTTGTCGTCCGGCTTCATCGTGTCGAGCATCGCCTCGCCCACGTAGGTGTCCCCCTCCGTCACCGTCACCGGCCCGCCCTCCAGCGTCAGCCCCGTGGTGTTCTTCAGCTCGATGCACGCCATCGGGTTCTTCTCGCGCGTGGTGCGGTTGTAGAGCAGCACCCGCTTGCCCTCGAAGGGCCGGTGCAGGATGGGCACCAGCGCGCTCTGGTTGCGGTGCACCGTCACCGGGTGGTCCACCCGGTACTCGAAGAGGTCCCCCACCTCCTTCGTCAGCGTCTTCACCGCCGCGCTCCGCTCCATGGCCTCGCGCCTGCCCGGTCCACCACCCGCCACCATCGCTCGCATGCTCTTCATGGGCGCGGCCCCAGGCGCGGGAGGGGCCATGGCGGCCATCTCCATCATCGGCTCCTCGGCCATCATCTCGGCCGCCGCGCCAAAGCCCTCCTCGGGGATGACGGGAGCCGCGGCCGCCTCGGTGCGCACCTCCACGATCGGCCGCTTCATGTAGCGCGGGTTGTAGAGGTCGTGCACGAAGGACACCGGCAGCCCCGCGATGAGCGCCAGGTCCACGTCCACCCAGTCCTCATCCCCCGTGTTGTCCACCACCGCCCAGCCCTGCAAGAGCGGCTTCTGCTCCTCGTCCAGCAGAATCCGGTAGCTCGTCTTCCACACCGGCGCTTCCAGCACGTACGAGACGAACAGCTCCCGCTCGCCCTCGCCCGCGGTGAGCACGGAGAGCCGCTTGGTGTCCTTCTTGTACGAGGACAGCACCGTGGCCAGGTAGAACTCGAGGTCCTTGCGCACGGCGTCGTCCAGGAAGGTCAGCTCCGCCACCTCCAGCAGGTCGAAGGTGCGCAGCGACGCGCCCACCAGCAGCGTCAAGAAGGGCCGATGCACCGCCGTCTCGCCCTGGGCCACTGGCAGGGACTCGAGCCCCACGATGACGCCCTCCACCTGCTCCTTGCCCACGCGCACCCGCACCCGCGCGCCCTTCACCTGACCCAGCAGCGCGGTGAGGCTGCCCGAGTCGGGAATCCGGATGGTGGCCTCTTTCAGCAACTGCTCCAGTGGCTTGGTGGAGTCGTAGCTCACCGCCGACACCGAGCCGCCCGACAGGTCCAGCACCGTCATCGACTTCAGGACGTCATTCATGTCCCGCGCCTTGAAGTCGAAGTGGAGCGTCTCGCTGCCGCTCACCTTGCCACGGCGCTCGAAGTAGCCAACTCCGTGCTTGTAGAGGACGACACGGCGGATGGAGAGGGACGGGGGCATGCGCGCGGCTCCAATGGCAATTCATGGGAATGAATACACTCCCGGTGTATCAAGTCTCACATGCAAATGCGCCACTCCACCCTCCCCGTGGCCGCGCTGCTCGGCGCGGCTCTGTCGTTCCTCCCCGGCTGCGAGAGCACGAAGTCGAGCGGCCCAGCTCCCACGGACTCTCAAGCCCAACAGCCCGCGCCCATGCAGGGCGACGAGTCCTCCTGGGAGCGCGCCCGCGTGGGCGACCGCGTCACCTACTCTTTCTCCGCGCACCGGAGCAGCTCCCACGTCAGCCTCATGGAGCGACTCAGCGCACCTCGTGACCCCTCGGGCGACATTGGCGGCCAGGTGACACTCGAGGTGGTATCCGTGCAGCAGCCCTGGGTCTGGGTGCGCCTGTCCTTCACCGATGAAGCCGGCAAGCCCCTGACGCAGACGCGGCTCTCGCGGGACCTCCTCCTGCCCGTGCGCACGGACGAGACGCGCACGCTCGACGTGCCACGCCAGGGCAAGGCCACCGCCGAGCGCACCTCCTCCGCCGGCCGCACCTGGGACGCCCTGCGCTACGTCAACGACGAGACCCCCGTGGACGGCCCCTTGGAGACACGCGTGTACGCCGTCCAGCCAGGGCCGCTGTACCTCACCCATGGCCTGCTTGAGGCGGGCACCTCGCTCTCTGGTTTCGGCGGAACCATGGGTGGCTTCCAGTTCACGCTGCGGGAGTTCCGCGAGGGCTCGGCCGAGGCCAACGCCGCGCCGCCCGTGATGGAGCGACCGCTGGGACCCGGCGCGTACTACGATCGGCGCGTGGAGGTGGGCCCGTCACCCTCCGTGCAGCGCGTGTGCTTCGCCGCCGAGCGCGGCTTCATCCTGCGCACCGACAGCCCCGTCGACGCGAGCACCGCGCCCTGCTCCGACTTCTCCCAGGCCGAGCCGGAGCCCCTCGAGGAGGTGCTGATGAACCTGCCCTGGGAAGCACTGTTCTCGGGTGACTTTCCTCCGGCCGCCGCGTCCGGCACTCGCGGCACCTTCACCGTGGAGGGCCACGACGTGCCCTCCGTCACCGTGCAGCGCACCTCGAGCGAGGGGGACGCCCATCGCATCTACTCGGAGACCTTCGCGGCGGACCCGTGGGCCCCCGCGCTCGCGGGCCTTCCCTACGAGGCGCGCTTCCAGGCGCTCGCCGATGGCACCGAGCGCGTGCTGCCTGGCGGCAAGCGCGAGACCGAGGGCAGCACGCGGCTCGTGCGGTGGGGCACCTGGGCGACGGGAGGCCAGGTGAGGTGACTCAGACCGCCTCGGCCGAGAGCGTCACCTCGATGTTGCCCCGGGTGGCCAGCGAGTACGGGCACACCTTGTGGGCCGCCTGCATCAGCTCGTCCGCCTCGGCCTGCGACACGCCCGCGAGCTTGCCGTGGAGCGCCACCGCCAGACCGAAGCCGCCCGTCGGAATCTTCCCGATGGTCGCCTTGGCGGTGATGTGCGCGTCCTTGATCTGCTTCTTCATCTGCCCGGCCACCATCCGCAGCGCGCCCTCGAAGCATGCCGAGTAGCCCGCGGCGAAGAGCTGCTCGGGGTTGGTGGTGCCAGGGGTCTCCGGGCCACCCAGCGACTTGGGCATGGTGAGCGCCATGTCGATCGTCCCGTCGTCCGAACGGACGCGGCCGTTGCGGCCCCCGTGCGAGGTGGCGGTGGCGGTGTAGAGCGGCTGGATGGTGACAGGGGGCATGAGGAGACTCCTCCAGATTCGGACTGCGAGTGAGGCGGCCCTTCTAACGCCCTCACCGCCCGTGCGCATGGAGATCTGGAGGAGTCCTGGCTCCTCGGTGTCGACCGCGCCCTACTTCCAGCGCGCGGCGTTCTGCTGGGCGAACCGGGTGAAGTTCGTCGGCGCACGGCCGGAGAGCTTCTGCACCGTGTCCGTCACCTGGGCGGCGTAGCCCGCCTTGTTGATGCCGTGCAGCTCCATCATCGCGTCGACCATCCACGTCGGCATGCCCGCGTCGAGCATGGCATGGCGCGCGGCCGCATCGGGCACTTCCACGTACTGGACCTTCCGGCCGGTCACCTCGCCGATGGTGGCGGCGGCCTGGGCGATGGTGAAGGCCTCGGGACCGGTCAGGTCATAGGCCTTGTTCTCGTGGCCCCCCGAGGTGAGCGCGGCGGCGGCCACCTCGGCGATGTCCGCGCCCGCGATGAAGCTGCACGCGCCCTGGCCCCAGGGCAGGTAGATGTTCCCGTCCTTGGCCGGCCCGTAGAAGTTGACGAAGTTCTCCATGAAGTTGTTGGGCCGCAGGAAGGTGTACGTCAGACCCGACCCGGAGATGTAGCGCTCGAGGGTGCGGTGCCACCGCCCGAGCTGGATGCCGGGCTCGAAGTCCGCGCCCATGGCCGACAGCTTCACGATGTGCTTCACGCCCGCGGCCTTGGCGATGTCGATGAGCCGGGCGCCCAGGTCCACCTGGTCCGGGGTGAAGGGCGTGACGAGGAAGAGCTTCTCCACGCCCTCGACGGCCTTCTGCATCTGCGCCGGATTCGTGTACTCGAAGTCCACGGGCGTCACGTTGCCGCCCTTGAGGGACTCGGCCTTGGCCGCGCTGCGAACGGCCGCGCGCACCGTCACGTCCGTCTTGCCCTTCAGCGCGGACACGAGCTGCGAGCCAATGGTGCCCGTGGCACCCGTCACCAGAATCGTCGTCGCCATTTCATGACCCCCTGCGATGTGAAAACGCGGCGGGACGATACTCCAGCTATCGGCGACCGCGCACCATGCGCCCCTTCGTCAGGTGCGCCACCGCCTCGCCCAGTCCCTCCACCGTCAGGGGGAACATGTCGAAAACATTCTTCACCGCATGGATGGTGTTGCCCCGCCACGTCTGCGGAGGCTCCGGGTTGAGCCAGGCGCTGCGCTCGAAGTGCCGCGCCAGCTCCATCAGCCACACCAGCCCCTCCTTCCCGTTCTCCGGGTCGTAGCGGCCCTCCGAGTTGGTGCGCATCGTCAGCTCGTACGGCGCCATCAGCGCATCACCCACCACCACCAGCTTGTGGTGGCGCCCCACCTGCCCCAGCAGGTCCGGCACGCTGAGGCCCCCCACCATGTGTGGCGAGTCGAAGACGCGTCCGTACACGCAGTTGTGGAAGTAGTAGGTGCGCAGCTCCTTGAAGTGCGTGGCCTGCTTCGCCACCGAGAAGAGCTTGCTCACCAGGTGCGCGTACGGGTCCATGGAGCCGCCCACGTCCATCAGCAGCACCACGCGCGTGTTGGGCCGGCGCGGCGGGCGCGTCACCACCTCCAGCTCGCCCGCGTTCTTCGCCGTGGCGGCGATGGAGCCCTCCACGTCCAGCTCGTCCGCCACGCCCTCGCGAGCGAAGGCCCGCAGCTTGCGCAGCGCCACCGCGAGCTGCCGCGTGTCCAGCACCACGTCACCCCGGTAGCCCGGTACTTGCGCGCTCCGGCGATCTTCATCGCCATGCGGCCGCCACCGCCCTGGGCGCCCTCGCCGCCCACCCGGATGCCCTCGCGCGGGTGCCCCGAGTTCCCGAAGGGCGAGGCCCCTCCCGTCCCAACCCACTTCGTCCCGCCGTCGTGCCGCTCGCGCTGCTCGTCCAGGCGCTCCTGGAAGAGCTTCTCCAGCTCCTCCACGTCGAAGTGCTCCAGCAGCTCGCGCTCCTCGGGGGTGAGCTCACGCCGCTCGCGCGCGTCCTTCAGCCATTCGAGCAGCTCCTGCGCGAGCTGCTGCCCCGAGCCCTCCATGCCCTTGAAGTGTGAGAGGAAGGCCTGGTCGAAGGCATCCAGGTGCGTCTCCGCGTGCACCAGCAGCGCGCGCGCCACGTGGTAGAAGCCGTCCAGCGAGCTGTCGTGCAGCCCCGCCTTCAGCGCCTCCGCCAGCGCGAGCGCCTCCTGCGCGCCCACCGGCACTCCGCGCCGCCGCAACTCGTAGAGGAAGGGCAGGAACATGGCGCGCCCTCGCTCAGGCCTTCGTCCGGCGGCCCCGCCCGAAGGCCTCCGCCACCGCCATCAGGTCCTGCTCGCGCTTGAGCAGCGCCCCCAGGAACGGCAGGTTCTCGTCCAGCTTCACGTGGGCGACGCCGTTGGCCTTGAGCACCGAAATCCAGTCGACGAGCTCGCTGGTGGTGGGCCGCTTGCGCAGCCGCGTGAAGCCGCGCAGCTCGTAGAAGACCTTGAGCGCCTGCTCCGTCAGCGACGCGTCCAGCCCCGGGTGGTGCACCTCGACGATGCGCCGCATCAGCTCCTGGTCCGGGAAGTCGATGAAGTGGAAGACGCACCGGCGCAGGAAGGCGTCCGGCAACTCCTTCTCGTTGTTGCTGGTGATGATGACCACCGGGCGGTGCGTGGCCGCCACGTCCTCGTTGGTCTCCGTGACGCGGAAGCGCATCCGGTCCAGCTCGTGGAGCAGGTCGTTGGGGAACTCCACGTCCGCCTTGTCCACCTCGTCGATGAGCAGCACCACGCGCTCCTTCGAGGCGAAGGACTCACCCAGGGGCCCCAGGCGGATGTAGCGGCGGATGTCGCGCACGTCCCCATCGCCGAAGCGCGAGTCATACAGGCGCTGCACGGTGTCGTAGACGTACAGGCCATCCTGGGCGCGCGTGGTGCTCTTCACGTGCCAGGTGAGCAGGCGCAAGCCCAGGCTCTGGGCAACGGCCTCGGCGAGCAGCGTCTTGCCCGTGCCCGGCTCGCCGCGCACCAGCAACGGGCGCTGGAGCGTCAGCGCGCAATTGACGGCGGCCTGGAGGCCCTCGCTGGAGAGGTAGGTATCGGTTCCACGGAAACGAGGAGGAGAGGACGTCATGGCGTGTCCTCTCCTTTAACACCGACTCGCGCCCGTCGCCTGCCCGGCGGAGGGGGTGGCCACCGGCCCGCCGGGGCCACCCCGCCCGGTACTACTGACCGGAGACCGGCAGCTCCTGGTCCGCGGTGATGCGGCGGCCCGTGAAGCGCAGCGAGGCCTCGCAGTTGGGATCGCAGCCGGTGCCGGTGCAGGTGGAGCTCAGCGCCAGCGAGCCCTCCAGGGTGTCCCCCGGCTCCTTGTCGAAGGTGTAGGTGGCCCGGAAGGTGCGGCTGGGGTTGCTCAACGTCCGCTCGGCGACGAAGGTCAGCTTCTCCCCCTCGCCGGAGCTCGGGATGGCGTCACCGGGGATGTTCACGGTGTCCGCGTCCCCCATGTCGTAGTTGATGGCACCCACCTGCAGGTACTTGCGGTCCTCGACGCCCTCCCAGAGGACCCACTGCTGCACGTCGTTCACGGTGTCGCCCCGCGGCGCGGGCGCGGTGCCGCCCGCGTAGCAGCTCGAGGGAAGGTTGTTCAGCGGCGCGTCATCGATGGCTACCCGGTAGTATTCGGGCTGCGGATTGCAGCCCAGCAGACCACCAGCCACCGCGACCGCGCACAGCGTCGAACGCATGTTCATGTTGTTCCTTTTCCGTCTTGGGGGGCGCGGGGGGGCCGCGCCGGATTCCAGGCCCGCTACCGGCCAGCGGGCGGGTTGCACGCCACCAGGGCTGCCAAGCATCCCTGGTGGCGGCGAAGTATCCGTGTCCTGGGCCGGGACGCAAGGTCCAGGGCGCTCCCCCCCGACGAAGAAAAGCAGTAACTTCCCCCTACTTCCCTCTTCCACACGGCGCACGAGCGAGCATGGCCCCAACGCCTCTACGCATCGTCAGCTACAACGTCCGGTACTTCGGACACGCCTTGCGCGGGCTCGCCAGCACGCTGGGCCCCAAGCGGCGGGTGTCCGCCGCGCTGGCCGCACTGGACCCGCTACCGGACATCATCTGCTTGCAGGAGGTGGAGACGCAGTCCTTCCGCAGCAGCATCGCCCACCGGCCCGCCCGCCCGGGCGAGACGCAGCTCGAGGCCTTCATGGGGCGCATGGAGGAGACGTTCGCCAACCTGCGCCGGCCCATGCCCTACGAGGCCTACTACTTCCGCGCCCACCGCTACAAGCTGGGGGAGTTCTCCCTCTACACCACCGGGCTGGCCATCCTCGTCAACACCCAGCGGCTCATGGTGGACACCCACAACGTGGACGCGCCCCATCAAATCACCCACCATCACGTGCGGATGCTGCGTGAGCGCAAGCAGAGCCGCATCTGCGCGCACATGCGCCTGCTGCGCATGGAGGACGGGCTGCCGCTCCACGTCTTCAACACCCACCTCAGCCTGCCCACCCCCTTCTCCCGGGCCTTCTGGTCCACCAAGGACAAGATGGGCAACGGCATCAACCAGCTCCACGAGGCGCGCGCCCTCGCCGAGCTGGTGCGGCATCAATCAGCCGGCGAGCCCTTCCTCATCTGCGGGGACTTCAACTCGCCCCCGGCCTCCCCCGTCTTCCACTACCTGTGCGACGAAGCCAGCTTCACCTCTGCCCAGGCGGCGGTGGGCCAGATAGACCCGAAGACCTCGCGCGGCTTTCCCACCGCCGGCTTCATGCACATGCGCATGCACCTGGACCACATCTTCTCCGGAGCCGGGGTGCGCTGGCAGGACACCGACGAGACGAATCCCTTCGGGGACACACGCAGCCGCTTCCACGGCCTGTCGGACCACATGCCCCTCATCGCGCGCTTCCAACTGGAGCCGCCCGCCGCGCGACGCGAAGTGCCCATGCCGGCCGGCGAGCCCCCCGCGACTGGCGGGCCGTGAGTCAGTGCGGCGATCCCTCCCCCGCTCCGCGAGCCGGGCTCCAACCCGCTGCTGTCAGGCACTCAGGCACTCACGGGGCGGGTCCTCCGTATCTACCCTGTAGGCTCTGGAGGTGACTCCCTCCGTAGAGGGAAGGCATGGCTGGCGATGACTTCAGGCTGCTGATGGACGCGATGGCGGATCCGCTCGTGGCCTGCGATGGCGACGAGCGCGTCCTCTACGTGAATTCCGCGTCCGAACGACTGCTCGGCTGGACACTGAAGGAGCTGAAAGGACAACCCCTCGCCCGCCTCATCCCCGAGCGCCTGCGGTCCTTCGAGGGTCACTCCTTCGTGCGCTACCTGCTGGGGCGGCGGCGCGCGCTGGGGGGACGCCCCATCCGGGTGTCCATGCTGCACCGGAATGGACCGGAGTTGGAGGTGGAGGTGACAGCGGGCACCACGGGCGAGGGCTCCGGGGAGCGCATCTCCCTGGTGCTGCGACGCCCGCCCGAGTACCCCGACTACACCGACGAGCCCCTGGAGCGGCTGTCCTCCGCCGTCCACACGCGCACCGCGGACCCCGGTTCCGCCGGGGAGCGCGCCTATCACCTCGTCTTCGAGAACGCCCCGTTGGGCCTCTTCCACTTCGACACCACGCCCACCCTGGTCGCGTGCAACGAATACTTCGTGCGCATCATCGGCTCGTCCAAGCGGATGCTCATCGGGCTGAACCTGCTCACCCTCCATGACGATGCCCTCATGTCCTGCGTGCGCGACGTGCTCGCCGGGCGCCACGCGTACTACGAGGGGGACTACCACTCGCTCACCGCGGACAAGGTCACCCCGGTGCGCATCCACATCGCCCCCTACCTCAACGAGGACGGGCAGGTGGAGGGCGGCGTGGGCATCGTCGAGGACGTCACCGAGCAGCGCAGGGCGGAGGCCGAGCGCACTCGCCTCTTCCGCGAGGCCCAGGAAGCCATCCGCGTGCGCGACGACTTCCTCACCATCGCCTCGCACGAGCTGAAGACACCACTCACCCCGCTGTCGCTGCGGCTGGCCAGCCTGGAGCGCCGCCTGGAGCGCAACGAGCCGGTGGACCCCGCGCTGCTGCGCCACGCTCGCCAGCACCTGGTACGGCTGACGGCGCTCATCAATGACCTGCTGGATGCCTCGCGCATCGAGGCGGGCCGGCTCGCGCTGCACTTCGAGCCCACCCGGCTGGACACGCTGGTGAAGCATGTGCTGTCCACCATGGACGTGGACCGGGGCCAGCACCGCATCGACTTCACGCATCCGGCCCAGCCGGTGCGCATCCGCGGGGACCCGTACCGGCTCGAGCAGGTCATCGCCAACCTGGTGGAGAACGCCCTCAAGTACAGCCCCGGGGACAGCACCGTCCGCGTGTCGCTGGAGGTGAACGACGACTTCGCGCTGCTCTTGGTGACGGACAAGGGCATCGGCATCCCGAGCGACCAGCTGGAGCAGCTCTTCGAGCGCTACTTCCGCGCCCGGAACGTCGCCGTCACGTCCTACGGCGGGCTGGGGCTGGGCCTCTACATCAGCCGGGACATCGTGGAGCGCCACGGCGGCCGCATCTGGGTGGAGAGCGAGGTGGGCCGGGGCTCCACCTTCTATGTGGCGTTGCCCCTGCTGGCCGCCGCCAGTGCCACCCCGCCCAAACCCGAGCACCCCCTCACCGGCTCGTCCCAGCAGGTCCACTGAGGCACGAAAAAGGCCGGGCTCCACCTCGATGAGAGGGGAGCCCGGCCTGAATCACGACACGTGGAGCGCTAGTTCCGGCGCCGGCGGCGGGCCAGCGCGAGGAACGAGCCCAGACCCATCAGCACCAGCGTGGAGTCCCCGCCCGTGGCCGAGCAGCCGAAGCCGTCGCCGCGGAAGGAGATGTCCCCACCCCCGTTGCCCGTGCTCTCGGTAACGGTCCAGGTGCGGGTATCCGGGGTGGTGTCCTCGTTGCCCGCGGCGTCGCGCGCGCGCACCTGGAAGGTGTGCTCGCCCGGAGCCAGGTCGTTGAAGGTGACCGGCGACGTGCACGGGGTGTAGGCGGCGCCATCCAGGCTGCACTCGAAGGTGACGCCCGGCTCGTTCGAGCCGAACTCGAACGTCGCGCCGCGCTCCGGGGTGGAGCCCGAGGGACCGGAAGTGATGGTGGTCTCCGGCCTCGTGGAGTCCTGGATGGAGAAGGTGCGGCCGCCGGACACGGGGCCGTCGTTGCCGGCCGGGTCCGTGGCGCGGGCCTTCACCTCGTGCGAGCCCTCCGACAGCGGCGAGGTCGGCGTGTAGTTCCAGCTTCCGGCCGCATCCGCCGTGGTGGTGCCCACCGCCACACCGTCGATGATGATGGTGACGGTGCTCCCGGGCTCTGCCGTACCGGTGATGGGCGGCGTGGGGGTCTCGAACGTCGCGCCCTCCAGCGTCTCGCTCACCACGGGCGCTGCGGGCGCCACGGTGTCCACCGTCCAGGTGTAGCTGGCCGGCGAGAGGTCCGCGTTGCCCAGGGCATCCACGGCGCGCACCTGCAGCGAGTGCATCCCCTCACCCAGACCCATGTACGTCTTCGGGTCCGCGCACGGGGTGAAGTCCGCCTCGGTGTCCAGCTTGCACTCGTACGTCACGCCCGGCTCCGGCGTCACCACGTCGAAGTCGAACGTGGCACTCGTCTCGCGCGTGAGGCTCGCCGGGCCCGAGACAATCTTGGTCTCTGGCGGCGTGAGGTCCACGGTCCAGTCGTAGCGGGCCGGCGAGGAGTCCACGTTGCCCGCGGCATCCATGGCGCGCACCAGCAGCGTGTGCGGCCCCTCCCCCAGGTTCGTGTACGTCTTCGGATCGGGGCACGGAGTGAAGGCCGCCTCGGTGTCCAGCTTGCACTCGTACGTGACGGTGCCCGTCTCCGTCCCCGCGTAGTTGAAATCGAACGTCGCGCTCGTCGAATTGGTGGTGCCCGGCGGGCTCGAGACGATCAACGTGTTCGGCGGCGTGAGGTCCACGGTGAAGGTGTTGCCCGTGCTCCTGGCGCTCTGCACGAGTTCGATCTCCGTGGCCGCCTGCACCACGTGGCTCCCCTCGGAGAGAGCCGTGGTCGGCACGAAGGTGTAGTTGCCGGCGGCGTCGGACGTCGTCTGACCTACCGCGACCCCATCGATGTAGATGACCACCGTGGTGCTGGGACTGGCCGTGCCCGTGATGACGGGCCGGGGGTTGCTGGTAAAGGACTTGTCCGCGGGCGTGCTCACCTCGGGCACTGGCGGCACGACGAACCCCGTGGACCGCTTGTCGAAGTCACCCGGCTGTCCCACCTGAGCGCCATACGAGGGAGAGCTCGTGTCCTGCTGCGAGCCCGGGTTGGCCCCTCCCACGTTGTTGGGGCCGATGAAGGGCGGCGAGGTCGTGGTGACGCAGGTGCCGCCCGCGGACTGGAACAGCATGCGGCCCCCGCCGCCTCCACCACCGGGACCGACCAACGCGGCGTCCCGAGCTGCCGCCGAGCCCCCCCTTGGCGACCACGCTGATCTGGGAGGCGCACGCGGCGGCCTCGGTGAAGCGCAGGTAGAGGGTACCGCCCGCGCCACCGCCACTGGAGGCATCGGATGTGGTCAGGGAGACCGGACTCACCATTCGCCTGGATGGAGCCCGTACCCGTGAGCTGCTTCGCGCGGATGAAGACGATGCCTCCGCCCCTCCCGCCCGGCACGCCGGAGGAGTCGACCCCGTGTCCCGCGCCACCACCGCCTCCCAACGGGAGGCGGGTAAGAAGCGAGCCATCGTTGTGCTCGATCTCCGTGCCCCCCAGGCCACCGTAGGGCCTGGAGCCATCAGCGGAGTCCGACCAACCACCCTGGCCGCCAGCGCCGCCGTTGCCCCCACCACCACCGCCGGTCTTGGAGCAGACGCCGCCACCCCCTCCGTTGGCCACATTTCCGAAACCGGTGTGCGAGGGTCCGTAGCGAGTAATGGCGAAGCCCTCGCCCTTCTGCGCGCCTCGGAAGGAGGTCAGCGGACTCGGACGCCAATGGGCTCATCCAGCCCATTGCAGCCGAAACCCGTGCCGTCATCATTGACGTACTTGCCTCCGCGGAACCCGAGCAGGCTCGCGTTGATCTGCCCGGCATTGGAGACGACGCCGGTGGCCAGGAACGCGATGACTCCACCGGTGCTCCCATCCCAGGCCGGCGCGATGATTCTGCCGGTGCTGATGGTGATGGTGACGTCCGTGTACTCGGGAACCCGGATGACCTGGGTCACGTTGGCGGCGTAGTCGTAGATGAGCGGCGCCGTCAGCGTCAGCGTCGTCCCCGAGACCGAGGCCAGCCGCGCGAACTCCCAGCGGCCCACGGGGTTGGCTCCAGTGAGATGGAGGGTCGACGTGTCGCCGGAGCCCGGCGCGGGCACGAGGCCCGTCGTCTGCAGCACCATGACCAGATCTCCGGCCTTGAAGCAGGAGGCATCGCCCGTGCACGTCCCCACCGGGATGGAGCTGTCCCCCGGCGCCAGAGGCCCCGTCACCGGGACATAGCTGTTGATGATGATGCTGCCGGCGGTCGTCACCGAGAGGGCACCGCTGTGCCCGTCGCCCAGCCCGAACGAGTCCGGCTCGGCCAGCGCCGCCGTCGAGCCGAGAGCCAGCGCACACAGCGCGCCCGAGAGCCACTTCTTCATGAATGGATTGCTCATGACTTTCGATTCCTTCGGCTACTTCAGCTCGCGCTCGGGGGTGACGATGATGAACTCCACGCGCCGGTTGGCCGCGCGGCCCTTCTCCGTCTTGTTGGTCGCGAGGGGACGGTCCGGCCCGAAGCCCTTCGCCTCCAGGCGCGACGGATCCACGCCCTTGCTCGCGAGGTAGCTCTTCACCGCCTCGGCCCGCGCCTGCGACAGCTTGCGGTTGGCCTCCGCGTTGCCCCGGTCATCCGTGTGGCCCTCGATGACCACCTTGTCGACCTCGGGGTGCTGCTGGAGCACCTTGGCCACCTGGTCCAGCATCTTGAAGGAGCGCGTCTGGATGACGGACTTGCCCGTGGCGAAGAACACCGACTCCTTGATCTCCAGCTTGCCCGTCTGGATGGCCACGAGCTGCTTCTGCTGCACCGGGCAGCCCGCGTTGGTGGCCACGCCCTTCTCGGTGGGGCAGTTGTCCAGGTGGTCCGCCACGCTGTCGCCGTCCGAGTCCTTCGCCGGGCAACCGCGCAGCTCCACCAGGCCCGCCTCGGTGGGGCACTTGTCCGCCGCGTCCTCGATGCCGTCCTGGTCCGCATCCTTCACCGGGCAGCCCTGGCGCTCGGCCGGACCCGCCTCGGTGGGGCACTTGTCCGCCGCGTCCTCGATGCCGTCCTGGTCCGCATCCCTCACCGGGCAGCCCTGGCGCTCGGTCGGGCCCGCCTCTGCGGGGCACTTGTCCGCGGCGTCCTCGATGCCGTCCTGGTCCGCGTCCTTCGCCGGGCAGCCCTGACGCTCGGCCGGGCCCGCCTCGGTGGGGCAGGTGTCGGCGGCGTCCTCGATGCCGTCCTGGTCCGTGTCCTTCACCGGGCAGCCCTGGCGCTCGGCCGGACCCGCAACGGAGGGGCACGTGTCGTCGGCGTTCTTCACGCCATCGCCGTCATCGTCACGACGCGAGGCGTCCGGCTCCTCCCCACTACCGAAGGCCGCGCCGAGCAGCAGGCGGAAGGTGGGCGTTCCCGGAGCGTCACCGAAGCCAGGACCGCCGAGCACATAGATTTCGGTCGACTCGCCCACGGGCAGCCGCAGACCGGCCAGCAGCTCCAGGGAGCTCGGCTCGCGAGTGAGCGGCAGGGTGCCGCGCACGTTGAGCTCTCCGCGCAGCCCATCACCCGTGGTGGCGAGCACCGCGCCCAGGCGCACCTCGTTGCCCAGCTCGTCCTGGATGTCCGCATCCTCGCTGAGGGCGACCGAGGACCGCACCAGCATGCCGGCCTCCACACCCGCGCGGAGCCCGCCGAAGCGCCGGCCCGCCATCACCTTGGGCGACAGCCGGACGCCGCGGTCCCGCGAGAGCGCGTCCGCGCTGCCCACCGGAAGCCCCGCGCCCAGCTCGAGCGCCAGGTCCACCGGAGCGTCCCGCCGCTGCGAGAGCAGCCCCAGCCGCACCTGGACAGTCGGCGTGGACAGGCCCGTGCGGGCCGGAGCCCCGACGCCCTGTGCGGAGAGGTCCTCCCCGCGCTGCCAGGCCACCACGGGGAGCTGCACGCCGAGTTCCAGCCACCGCATCGGGGCCCAGGCCGCCAGCAGGTGCGCCGTCACCCGGTCTCCCACCACCGAGCCCAGCCGGTTGCCATCGCGGTACATCACGAGCGGATCATTCTCGTACTGCCCCGCGAGCGAGAGGCGGAAGCCGCCCGCCGGCAGCAGCTCGCCAGTGCCCATCAGCAGCGAGCCCTTGCCGTTGGGGTTCAACTCCAGACGCTCCAGCTCGAACTCCGGCAGGCCCGAGGGCTGCGCGAGCGCGGCCGAGGCGAGCAGCATCGTGGCGACAGCGGACAGGCGCACGACTCCCGCCGAACGCGTCGACGAGCGCGCGCCACTGCTGCGCGTCCCCCGCAGGAGGGACGACTTCGTGTGGCTCATGATTTCTCCATGTCGGGGCCCCTACGGGTCCACCTCTGGCTGGACCGCCCCGCGGCGCGGCGCCGCGCCGCATAGAGACCCGAGTCGGGTGGGTGCCGTCCAGCGTTCATCCAGGGTTGGGCGCATGCCCGGCCGTCCTTCGAGGAGCCCTGATTCCGGCTTCCAAGGACCTCGCGGGCCCCAACGCCCTCGCCTGCTGTGTCGGTCAGTCAACGCGCCCCTCCTACTCGGAGTGAGGCTCGGGGGCAAAGAAACGTTGCCGCGAGGGCAGGGAGGACGCCCCGTGGGGGGGCGTCAGCCCAGCACGCCTAGCGCGTGCGCCAGCCGCCAGGCCACCACCAGCAGGTGCGCGTCCCGCACCGTGTCCAGCTCGCTGATGAGCACCTCCAGCGGTATCCAGCGCAGCCGCGAGTCGCAGGCCGCATCGGCCTCGACCTCCACGGCGAACGGCCACACCAGCTCGGGGGTGACGCCCGGAGTCGCATGGTACGAGCCACCGAGCTCCCAGGTGTGGCGCACCGAGACGGAGAACTCCTCGAGCAGGCGCTCGGCGATGAAGGCGGGCACCTGGCTCGAGTGGGTGAGCGTCCGGGGCAACCGCCAGGCCGGTGACACCGCGAGGCTCGCGCTTCCCGTGAAGTGCTGCACCGCGGGCAACTCCCGGTGCTCGATGCCCACGCGGATGCCCTCCGGCGTCCGCACCACCGGGAGCGCCACGGTGGTGTTGCGGCTGGCCTCGCGGGGCACGAGGTACTCGCGCGGCACGCTCGCCAGCACACGGCCCTCCGCGTCGAGCTCGGAGAAGGTGCCGGTGCGCAGGTCCAGGTAGCCGGTGCCGCCCTCGTCGTGGGACGAGAACACCGCGCGGCGCGCGGGGGCCAGCGCGTCCTCGGCCCACCTGGGGACACGGGACTGCTCGGTGAGCCGCAGGGAGGCGCCGATCCACGGTCCCGGCGAGGCGCCCAGGTGGCGCAGCAGGCGGTGGATGTTGATTTCGAGCCGCGCGTCCACCATGCCGCCCACGTGGCAAGCCCGGAGCACCTGGCGAGCATCCAGCTCGCGCACCGAGCCGGCGCTGGTGAACAGGCCGTAGTCGGGTGCCGGCAGCCCGGTGGTCGGAGCCACCTCCACGAGGTACGCGGATACTCGCTCGCTCACTCCGCCGGGCGAGGTGAAGTAGTGCGCCGGCTCGCCCACGGCGCGGATGCGCTCGGCGGGGAGAGCGGCCCGCTCGTGGAGGATGCGCGCGATGGCCTTCTCGGGGGGCTCACCCGCATGGGTGATGGCGGCGAGGGGCTCGGTGACGTAGCCGGAGAGCGTCGCGCCGCCGAGGTTGGGGTGGTCCGCGCACGCGTTGACGATGGGCCGAGGGAAGCCCTTCTTGGCCAGCACGAACACCTGTCCCTCCTGGCGGAACCAGGGCAGCAGGTCCATCGTGCGCCCCGGGCGCTCCACCAGTTCGAAGACACGACCGCTCTCCTCATGACGCCAGGCGCTGAGGGACAGGAAGTGGGGCGAGGCGAGCGGAGTGCTGTGCTCCTCGCGCAGCGCCACGCCCGCGCCAGGGGGCACCTTCTCGCCGACGATGAGGTAGTTGGTGGGAGGAAACGGCAGCGGCCGGCCCTCGGTGTCGCTCAGGTGGAAGCGGCCCTCGTAGCGGTTGGCGATGATCCACGGATTGTGGATGGGCATCGAGCTGACGATGCGCAGCTCGCGGCGCCGGAAGGCTGCCTCGAACTGGGCCTGGGAGAAGTAGGTGTACTCCTCGAGCAGCTCCACGTCCCAGTCGGTGCGGTAGTCCTTGCGGAGGATGAACTCGTTGGCGGCACGCAGGGCGAGCCGATAGCGGACATGCCCCGCGTGGGGAGAGACGAGCCTCGAGTACGGCACCGGGCCATCCCGGTTGACGCCGCAGCGGAAGTCGCGAGCGAAGCGCTCGAAGAGCGCGGCGGTGGACAGGCCCTGCACAGGGCCCTCGGGGGCACCATCCGTCTCGGGCAGGTCGAGGAACACCTCGGGAGGCCCGTCGGGGATGACGAAGTCACGGATGATGATGACGCCGCCGGTGCGCAGCGCGCGCACCTGATTGTCCAGACACTCCTCCAGCCGCGCGAGGGAGAAGCCATTGAAGCTGGTGACGTGGTGGAGCACCGACGAGTCGAGCACCCCATCCAGCGACTCGGGGGGGAAGACGGGGTCGGCGATGTCGCCCACGATGTAGCGGAGATTGGGGCGCTGGTAGGACGCGGCGGCCATCTCCACGGAGACCGGGTTGATGTCCACGCCCACCAACTCCAGACCGCTGTAGAGACACGCGAGGTCATGGGTGCCGCGACCCGAGCCGCTGCCCATGTCCGCCACCCGGCCGCGCGAGGGGAAGTGCGCGGTGGTGAGGGCTACCTTCTGCTGCATGGAGGCATCCATGCCGGCGAAGTAGGTGGCGTAGTGGTCCGAATCACCGCGATGCTGGGCGGCATAGGCTTCCGCCGTGTTCGTCTTGGGCGCCATGAGTCCGCCACTCTACCAGCACGCCGAGCCACCAGGCGCCAGAGGGCCATGGAACGAAAGCGCCCGTGCTAGCGTCCAAGCGGCATGCGACCCGTCCCCGAGCCACCGCCGATGTCCACCCGCGCCCTGCTGGCGTGCCTGGTGCTCGCCGCCGCGGCGAGCCTCTTCCTGTGGCAGACGGTGTGGCTGTACCCCTTCCGGCTGCTGGTGACGCTCATGCACGAGAGCGGGCACGCCCTCTCGGCCTGGGCCGTGGGCTCCCAGGTGAGCAGCGTCACCATCAGCCCGGCCACGGGCGGGCTCACCTACCACTCCCTCACCGGCTCGCTCTGGAAGGAGCTGCTCATCGCCTCGGGTGGCTACGTGGGCTCCTCGCTGGCCGGGGCGCTGCTGCTGGTGGCCGCCGGGCGCATGCGCAGCGGGCGCGCCCTGCTGTGGGGGCTGGTGGCCTGGATGGTGGGCGTGGCCGTCCTCTGGGTGCCGCTGCTCCCACCCGACCCCGGCGCCGCCCATGCGCTCGCCACCGGCTCCTCGCGCTCGGATGGGCTCTTCACGCTCGGCTTCATCGCCGGCATGGGAGCACTGCTCGGGCTGGTGGCGTGGAAGGGCCCGGTGTGGCTGCGGCGCGGGCTCGTCGTATGGGTCGCCGCGCTGTCGTGCCTCCTGGCACTGCAGGACATCAAGGGCCTGTTCGGCTACGGCCTGGAGGTGGGCGTCTCCGATGCGCACGCCATGGCGCAGCTCACCTACCTGCCCGCGCCCCTCTGGGCGGCGGTGTGGATGGTCGTGTCACTCGGGGCCATGTGGCTGGGATTGCGCTCCATCGTCCGGCGCCGACAACTGATGACCTCGCGCTCGCCCCTGGTCGGTCTGTCCCCGCGATAGACGCGGATTGATTCAGAAGGGCAGCGAGGCTCGCCCATCCCGGTGGTCGCGGAAGAACTGCCGCACCTGCCGCACGGAGGAGTGCTCGGCCAGGGGACTCACGTCCACCGTCTCCAAGCGCCGGCACAGCTCCGCGTCGAGGGCCAACCACTCGAACCCGAGCGCTTGCTCCAGGGTGCGCCGGGGCTCGGTCTGGCCTCGGAGCAGCTCCTCCTCCGTCGGCTCGCGCCCGAGGAGCTGGCGCAGCACGCCCCGATCCTGGAAGAGCAGCACCTCCGTCTCCGGCACCAGCAGGGTGATCTTCCACAGGTCGACACAGCCCGCCCCACTGAGCAGGTACACAATGGAGCGATGCGTCTGCCGGAGTTCCTCCGGCTTCGCATCGGTGACCAGGGCCACGGCGGACTTGCGATGGAGAAGGATGGATCTCGCCGAGGTGACACTGCTCCCCACGTAGTTCGACCCGACCACGCGGAGTTCGCGGCCGAACTCCGGCTCAAGCAGCTTGAGGAATACCCGGGCCATTGCCTCGCCTCGAACGACCAGCACCGGAATCATCGGAAATCCTCCTCTTCGAGTTCGTGATCCATCACGACTTCCTCCACGGCCTTTCGCCACTTGACCCTGAGCGCGCTCCGCAGGCCGCGCCTCATGGCGAGGGTCACATCCGGCTCTGCCCACAGCAGGAGGTTACGCAAAGGCTGTGCGTTGAATTCCTGCACCGCGGGCACGGTAAAGCCACTCACACTGAAAAACAGACCGATGACGGGTGGCGGGCGTCGATCGACACGGACCTTGAGCTTGGCAATCGGGCCAACGCCTCCCCCTCCACGCCCCACCTCCCGGCAACGCCCTCACTCTCCGGAAGGTTAACCAGACCCCCTGACACGCTCCCCGCTTGGGGCTCCATGACAGTCATTGCCACGCGCCCCGACCTCCATCATGAGTATCGGGCGCATGACGTCATACGTCAAGTGGACGGCTCTACCTGATGGGTGACGCGCCCACACACGGGTCGGGCAGCGCGAGCACGCACGGCAGCATGAAAGGCAGCGCCTGCTTGCTCAATCGTTGAGGCGGACGATCTCCTCGTTGAGCAGACCGGCGAAGCCCACCCAGGCCAGATAGGGCGCCATCATCCACGCGGCCTGGCGATCCACCTGGCTCGACACAGCGGTGTACGCGGCGAGGCTCACTCCCAGAGCACCGATGTCCACCAGTGCCGCCCGCTGGCGGTGCTTGCCGAAGAAGAGCGGGGACCAGAGGGCGTTGAACCCGAGCTGCGTGCCCCACAGCAGCAGCGCCCGCGAGCGCTTGGGGCCCGCGGGCCGGTTCCACACCCTCCACGCGGAGAACGCCATCAGTCCGTACAGCACCGTCCACACCGGGCCGAATACCCAGGCCGGCGGCTGGAAGGGAGGTTTGCGCAGCCGCCTGTACCAGAGCTGCGAGCCGCCCCCCTTCGCGGCACGAGCCCCCACGGCGGCCGAGCCCGCGGTGAGCGCCCCGAGAGTGCCCAGCGCCACGAGCGACTCCGTCCGCAGGGACGGATTCCGCAGGGTGGTGAGGGACGGGTGGTTCAGGTTGTATTGCTCCCGCATCGTCCAGCCTCCATCAGGGGTCGTTGGTGGAAGCTGCGACCTCGCGACCCTGACGGCCACCCCCGCCCGAAGAGGAGTGCTAGAACGGCACTCCTCATGGAGGAGCCCATGGCCAGCGTGGACGACATCCTCACCTTCTGGTTCGGCCCGCCGTCCGAGCCGGGCCACACGCAACCGCGCGGTCGCTGGTTCGAGAAGGACCCGGCCTTCGACGCCGAGTGCGCCCGCCGCTTCCTCTCCACCCACGAGGAGGCCGCCGCGGGCGGGTTGCAGTCGTGGCGCGACGAGCCGCGCGGCTGCCTCGCCCTGCTGCTCCTTCTGGACCAGTTCCCGCGCAACCTCTTCCGGGGCACCCCGCGCGCCTTCGCCACCGACGCCCAGGCCCGCGAGGTGGCGCGGCATGCACTCGCCCGGGGGCTCGACGTCTCCCTGCCTCCAGTGTGGCGGTGGTTCTTCTACCTGCCCTTCGAGCACAGCGAGGACATTCACGACCAGCGCCTGTCCGTGTCCCTCTTCGAGATGCTCGCCCTGCGGAACCCGAGGGACCCGGGCAGCACCGGGACGCTGGAGTACGCCCGGCGCCACCACGACATCATCGCGCGCTTCGGGCGCTTCCCCCACCGCAACGCCATCCTGGGGCGGGAGTCGACCCCGGAGGAAGTCGCCTTCCTCCAGGAGCCGAACTCCTCGTTCTAGCCGCTGCCCTGGCCACTAGGCCGGAGCGCCCGCGGCCTCCTCGCCGACCTTCGCCTCCAGCATCACCCCGGCGACGAGCCAGCTCCGCACCAGCGCCAGGTGCTCCTGCTCCACGTCCAGCGCCCGCTGGAAGTCCTCGGCGATGTCCTTGTGTCCCAGCTCCCGCGCGAGCTGGATGAGCAGCTCCCAGCTCGCGTTGTCCACGAGCTCCGCCGTCAGCAGCCCGTCCAGCGACTGCAGCAGGTTGACGCGCGGGTCCACCAGCATCTTGGGCACACCGTCGGACATGTTGGCCTGCAGGTCCGCCGCGGGCGTGAGCGCCGTGGGGTCGCCCCCCAGCTTCTCGATGGTGCGCTTGACGAGCGCGAAGTGCTTCAGCTCGTCCAGGCGGATCTTCTCGAGCTGCTCCCGTGAGGGCCCGCCGGCCCAGGAGCCGAACACATCCAGCTTGGACAGAGCCGCCTCGTAGAGCCGCACCCCGGTGCGCTCGAAGCCGGCGCGCTGGCCCAGCTTGTCGATGAAGACGGTGGCCCGGCCGCCCTTCAGCATGTCCACCGCCGCCTTGGCCATCCCCTTCACGGTGGCGGGAGGCGGCACCGAGCCCAAGCCGTCCACCTCGCGCGAGAACGCCTGGCGCTCCTTCCAGATGGCCGAGGCATCTCCCGGGGCTGCTCGGCAGCGCCTTCTCGGCGCCCTCGATGGCCTTCTTGCTGTGCACCGGGGAGGTCTGGAGGCCTGTCCGGTTCATCCCCAACTCGCTCGCCTTGCGATGCATTACTGGATCCTCCCTTCGGCATAGGTGCCCATGCGACTGGCCTCCTCGGCCAGCTCGGTGCCCGGACGCCAGTGGTAGCCCGCGGCGGCGATCTCGCTCGGCGAGCCCTCGGAGTTGAGCTGCTGGCGGTAGCGCAGCGTGCGCTCGGACTCCTCGCCGCGCGGCACGAACTCGGTGCCCTTGGCGCTCATCTCCACCTCGTCCTTGAGCACCTTGCGCACGAACTCGCGGTGGCTCTCGAAGTCGGATGGGCTCCGGCAGCGTCCTGGGCAACACCTCGGCCGGATCGCGCCCCTCGAGCTGCTGGAAGAGCTCGCATCACGTAGTGCAGGTGCCCCAGCTCGTAGTCGAGGAACCGCTCCCAGATCTCCTTGATGCGCGGGTTCGATTCGTACTGCAGGCAGCTGTAGTAGTTGTAGACCTCGATGGCCTCGTGCAGCAGCCACTTCTCCAGCCACGACTCGTCCGGGTCGATCAGCGACTCGTACTGGGTGACGTGCTGCTCCTCGATGGAGGCGATCTCCGCGTAGAGCTGGCGCGCCACCGGGTCGGTGAACATGGGCCCGATGGTCATGTAGAAGTCGTGCGTCTGGTGCTCGGCCGCGGTGATGGTGAGCGCGTGAATCTTGGTGAGCGGCTCGGCGGTGCGCGCGTCGTAGGGCCGGCGCAGGTCGTCCAGCGGGTGCGCGGTGCTCGACCGCGGTGGGCCGCCCGGGGAGGATGTCGCGTGTAGCTCTGGATGAGGTCGTTGGCGTCCTTGCCCTCGAGCCGGTCCATACAGCGCCGAGTAGCGGTACAGGTGGTCGAAGTCCTCGAGCAGGCCGAAGCGGTAGACCTGGGCCAGGTACGGGTCGGGCTCGTGCTCGGCGACGCTGCGCCGTCACCTCGATGGCCACCTGCTCGAAGCCGAGGGTGGTCTCGAGCGGCGACTGGTCCGCCGGGTTCAGCCAGTTGACCAGCGTCTGCTGGTGCTGCTCGACCCGGCGGATGATGCGCGAGCGACTCGCGGAGCTGCGCGGTTCATCCGCGCGCAGGCGTGGCTGAAGCGCAGCGCCTCCGACTCGATGCCGTTCATCAGGATGACGCGCACGCGGGTGAACGCGTCGTCGTCGAGCTTGCTGTAGGTGCGCCGCGTCAGATCCCTCCAGGTGAAGGCCTGCCGATCCAGCGGGACGCCCTTTTCCTTGAAGAGGTCCAGTGCCACGAATGACTCCTTTGGCGGCTCGGGGAACACGGCTGGCCGGAAGGCCCCCAGGCTCCTCGGGTTCGCCGGTAAAGCTCCGACTCACCCCGGAGTGCGGCAACGGAGCCCGGCGTCTTCGCCTGGATGTCACGAGAGGCTGCGATGGCTCGACTGGACCCTCGGTGCTCGCCCGGGTGCTCCACGAGCCTCCAGACGCGGAAAAGCCCGCCGGGTCACGAGGACCCAGGCGGGCTTCCGGAGTACGGCAAGGGAGCGCGCGGCTACTTCTTGTCGTCCGACTCGACCTCGAACTTCTTCACCTTCATCACCGGGTTGAGCCGGTACGCGCAGGTGGTGCCGTCGGTCAGCTTCGCCGAGTCCTTGAGCTTCAAGGAGAGGACGGCGCGATGCTTGCCACCCGCCTCGATCTTCATCGCCTTGAAGGAGCCCTCGATCTTCACGCCCGGGTTGATGGCGCTCTTGGGGACGATGAGGTCGCACACGGTGCCGTCGGTCTCCTCCACGGCGCCCGCGATGCGGTATTTGTCCGAGCCCTCCTCGGCGGTGCCCTTCAGCCGGAGGCGCATCTGGGTGACCTTCCCCTCGGGCACGGCGAGGTCGCCGAGCGGCTTCGTCGCCTCATTGCGCACCGTCATGAGGTCGATGCTCCGCTCCTCGGAAGACACCTGCTCCCAGCGCTTGGAGGAGTCGTCGATCGTCGAGCCGTCGACCGACTCGGTCTTGGTGGCCTTGTCCTCCACGTGCACCCAGATTTCGCTGACGGTCACCTTGACCGACTTCACCGTGGTGAGGTCCACGGCGCAGCGCGCTCACGGAGGAGAGGGTGGTGTTCTCGGCCGAGTCATCGCTGTTGATGTCGAGACCGAGAGAGCCACCGCCGCAAGCGGCGAGGAGCAGGGGAGCAACGAACAGGAGATTGCGCTTCATGGGGGTACATCCTTCGAAAAGGTCCGGCCCTGATGACGCAGGAAAGACCTTTCGATTCAACACCCGGCCACGCCCCGGCGGAACCTACACCGGGGCGAAGGTGCGCGGATGTCAGCGCGCCACGGCGTGGCTGAGGGCGCGGTGCACGGCCTCGCAGCGCCTTGCGAGCCTCGAGCAGCTCGGCGCGCTCGGCGGTGAGCGAGGCCACCTGCTGGGCCAGCACGTCGCGCTCGCTCTTGAGCGCGTCCACGGCGCGGCGCAGCGCGGCTGGCCTCGTCCTTGGCCGACCTCCAGCTCGCCGGCGAGCCGCTCCTCCTCGGAGAGGCTGTCGGCGAGCGCCTGCTTGCGCCTCGGCGACCTGCGGCCTCGAGCGCCGTGCGCTCCTGGGCGGCGGCCTGCAGGCCTGACGCGACTCCTGCAGGCGACAGCAGCGCCTCGTCGCGCTCGCCCTCCAGCGCGGCGAGCTCGCGCTCGAGGTCGCGCGAGCAGCTTCACCCGGCCCTCCATCTCGGTGGCGAGCCGGCGGGCCTCGTCCATGCGCAGGCGGGCCTCCTCGGTGGCCTTCTCCGACTGGCGCCGCGCCGCCTCCAGGTCCTGCGTGAGCGAGAGGTTGAGCGTCTTCACCTTGGTGAGCTCGGCCTGCAGGGCGGCGATGCGCTCCACCGCGCGCACGCCCGCCTCGGCCACGCGTGGCCGGCAGGGGCTCGGGGCGCGGGTTCTCGCGCACCGCCTTGAGGCGCTCCTTGAGCCGCTCGCGGCGGGCCTCGCGTGTCCAGCTCCTCGCGGGGCGCTGGCCGGCGTCTGCACCTCCACCTCGGGCTCGGGAGCCTCCACGCGGGCCACGGGCGGGCTCGGGCGCGTGTTCAGGGCCGCCGTCCAGGGCCTCGGCGGCGGTGGAGCGGGGCGCGCGGGCGCGCTCGATGCGGGCACGCACCTCGGTGGACAGGTCATGCGCGCGGCGGGCGCCTGGGTCACCAGCATCGGCTCGGAGGCCCGTGCCTGCTCGGGGGCGTGCACGGGCTCGGAGGCCGCGCGCCTGCGCGCGGCTCGGGAGCCTGGGCCTGCTCGGGCTCGGGCGCCTCATCGGGAGCGGCGGCGGTCGACGACACCGGTGAACGCCGCCCAGGCGCAGGCGCGGCTTGGCGCGGGACACGTTCTGTTCGAAGGCCTTCTTCATGGGCGAGCCTGAGCGGAGGAGAGGGGTGGCGTCAGCCGGCCTGCTGCGCACCGGTCTCGCTGCCGGGAGCCGCGTCCGCCCGCAAGCGCGGCAGCACGTTCTCGATGAGGGCCTGGATGTCCTGTGGCGCCCTTGGAGTCGGGGTCGGCCACGAACACCGGCAGGCCCTCGCTGGAGGCCTGGGCGAACTTGGTGCACTGCCGCACCATGGTGGGCAGCAGGTACTCGGGGTAGTGCGTCTGCAGCGCCTCGAGCGCCTCCTTGGCCAGCTTGAAGGTGGCGTTGAAGGCGTTGACCACGATGAAGACGTGGTCGAGCACGTGGTCCAGGTCCTCCTCGAGGCTCTGCACCGTCTCGAAGAGCAGCTTGAGGCCGTGGAAGGAGAGGAAGTCGGCCAGCACCGGGACGAACAGGTCGTCGGCGGCCATCAGCGCGTTCAGGTTGAGCAGGCCGAAGGAGGGCGGCGCGTCGAAGACGATGACGTCGTAGTGGCCCTCGACCTCCTTGAGCGCGTTGCGCAGCTTGAACTCGCGCCCGGCCATCGGCATCAGCGCCAGGTCGACGGTGGACATCGTCAGGTTCGAGGGGACGAAGTCCAGGTTGGGCAGGGCGGACTTCTGGATGACCTCGCGAGAGGGGCGTCTTGCGCACCAGCACGTCGAGCAGCGTCTTGCTCGAAGTCCTCGCCCTCGTAGCCCAGGCACTTGGTGGCGTGGCCCTGGGTGTCGAGGTCGACCAGCAGCACGCGGTAGCCCATCTCCGCCAGGCGGCAGGCGTAGGAGGTGGACAGCGAGGTCTTGCCGGTGCCGCCCTTGAAGTTGAGGAAGAGCTGCTTGCGGCGGCCGAGGGACGGCGGGTAGCGCCGAGCTCGCCGCGCAGCTCCCACACGTCATCGGCGGTGTAGCTGTCCTTCTTCAGCGCCGAGGCGCTGGCCTTCGCCGGCACGCCGAGCATCTCGGCCACCTGCTTCGGGCTGTAGGTCGGCGCTTCCATGAACAACCCTTCGTCGAACCCTGGGGGCGCTACCTTGCCTCAAGCGGCGAAGTACTTGTGACCCCTGCGCACCACCGCGCCCCGGGCCACCAGCAGGGCGAGCGCTTCCTCGGCGAGCTCGGGGCGCGCGGAGAGTCCCGCGACAGCTCGGCGAGCGAGCGGCCGCGGATGGCGACGCGAATCTCCGACATCAGCGACGCACACAGGGCCTCCACCGGCGAGGCCGGGCGCGACGCCGCGGGGGCGCGGCGGGGGCGGCGGCACGGCGTGGCCTGCGGCCCGGACAGGCGCCTGGACGCGGCCGGCAGCCGGGGCGGGCGCGCGGTGGACCGGGGCGCGGCTCGCGACGCGCGGGGGCGGCGGGGCCTCGGGGCGAGCGAGGCGCGCACCGGGTGCACGGGGAGCGTGGCGAGCCGGCGGATCTCCCGGCGGCGCTGGCCCTCGTCCATGTCCACCACCGCGGAGACGTCCTGGCCGAGGATGCGCGAGAGGCTCTGCGCGGCGGCCGGCGCACCCGCAGCTCGGGGTCCTTGAGGGCCTCCAGCAGCATCGCCCGGGCGCGCTCCCCGCCGCCGGCCCCGAGCGCCAGCGCCGCGAGGCTGCGCACCTCGGGGTCCGCGTCGTGGATGGCCTCCTCGCCCAGCCGCCGCGCGCCCTCGCCCTCCAGGCCGAGCGCCAGCAGCGAGGCGCGCCGGCGCACGGAGCGGTCCGGGTCCTTCATGGCCTGCGCGAGGTGGGGCGCGGCCTCCGCTGGGGCGAGGCGTCAGCAGCGCCTTGAGCGCGGCGATGCGCACCTCGGGGACGGTGCGAGGCCAGCAGCGGGCGACACCACCGAGGCCCCCTCCGCCCTGCCCACCACGGCGAAGGCCGGCCAGCAGCGCCACCTGCACGGTGGGGTCCTTCTCGGCGTGCAGCGCGGTGGCGAGCGCGGGCGCGGCGGCCGGCTGGCCCAGGGCCTTGAGCCGCTCGGCGGCGCGCACGCGCGAGGCGGCGTCCGGCGCGGACAGCTCGCGCACGGAGAAGCCGAAGAGCGTCTCGTCATGGCCCCCGGCGAGCTCCGCCAGCTGTCCGGGGCTCACCGCCAGCCGGCCCTCCAGGAAGAGGCGCTGCGCGTGCTGCACCACCGGAGACACGCTCGCCGCGGCCGCGGTCGCCGAGGCCGTCACCACCGCGAGCGCGGGCGCCGGCTCCACCTCGGGCTGCGCGGGCCACGGGTAGGCGGCAGCGGCCGAGGCGGGATGGCCATGGCCCCCGCCGGGCGCTCCAGCGCCTCGCTGCGAAGCTGCGAGATGAACGAGGCCAGGTCGATGCCCAGGTGGTCCTCGTCCCCCTCGTCGCGGCGATCCGAGGCGCGGATGCGGCTGGCCTCCAGCAGCTTGCCGAGGAGCTGGCTGCGCTCGGTGCGCAGCGCCTCGTTGAGGCGGGTGAGCTCGTCGCGATCGGCGCCCAGCCGGCCCAGCCGCACCTCCAGCTCGGCCACCTCCCGGCGCAGCGTCAGCTCGCGCTCCTCGGACTGCGTCAGCTCGCGCCTGAGGTGCTCCAGCTCCTCGCGGGTGGAGAGCAGCTCGTGGTGGAGCTGCTCGGCACGGGCCTCGAAGTAGACAATCTTTTCGAGTGCGCTCTTGAGCAGCGCGTCCGGACGCTCGTCACTCACGGCCTGAACAGCCCTCCAACCAAAATCACGGGGGTACGCCTGGAGCCCCGCGCCTGGGAACGCGGGGGACACCGGCACCCGGGAACCCCCGGGAGGCGGTCACCATATGTCAGACCTTCGTGAGAGGTAAACCCCTGAAATGGTTGGGACTTTTCCGCCACGGCTGACCTGGGGGGTTGACAATCGCGCCGAGGCCGATTTCTCGGCCTTCCCGTCGATCGAGCCTTCCACCTCCCCCCGAGAAACACCGGCCTCCCGGTCAGGGCCACGGCGCCGGAGCCGAAGTCCATCGAGCGCTGAAGGACCCGACCTTGAAGGTCACGCCGCTTTGTGTTGAAATGACCTGAAGCATCGCGACCCGTGAAGTTCGCTGACGGCCAGCAGCGAGCCCGTGTGGGAGCAAATCCCCAGACGGCGCACCCGCGTCACAGCGGGGCATCATCGGCAAACGCCGGCCAGGGTGCCTGACAGCCCTTGGCGGGGCGTTCGTTTTTGGTGGCCTGAGCATGAAGGAGCGCGCGGCCCTGGCTCGCACGCGCTCTCGCGCGGCTCCGGCACGCCTCCGCGCGCCCCAGGGCTTCGCACAGGTCCGCTCCCCAACACGAGGACAGGGAGAACGTACGTTCGAGCACTACTCGAAAAGTTTCGCGCTGACATGTGACCGTATAAGTCATATAACCCACGAGGTCATGCCTGAGCCCAGAGGAGCCATGGCGTCGAAGACTACTTTTCCAGTCCCCCCCGAGCAGACCTCCACGCCCCGACGCGGCCCCCGCGGCAAGGAGGTGAGCCCGCCTCGGGGGAAACGCGAAGTGAGGCAGAGGCTTTCCAAGGCCCTGGGCGACACGGCCCGGGAAGCCCGACAGAAGGCGGGACTCACGCAAGCGGACGTGGCCGAACGCATTGGCGTGGCCACGGAGGTGTACGGCCGCCTGGAGCGGGGGCTGCTGATGCCGAGCGTCCCCACCCTGCGGCGGCTGTGCGTCGCCCTGCGCCTGCCCGCGGACAAGCTGCTGGCCCTCAGCACCGCCCAACCGCCCGCATGGACCGAGGAGCCTCCGCCCCCCGAGCGCGAGGGGCCGCAGATGCGGCGACTGCTGCGCCACGTGCGCAAGCTCAACCCCCACCAACTCCGAGCACTGTCGCTGGTCGCCGCCACGCTGCGCCGGGAGGAGTGAGCCGCGCACAATGAAGCAGTTCACATCCGGCGCGTCCACCACTGGAACCCCCGCGGGCCCCCAGCCATCCCACCTGGGGCGCCCGGCTCGGCAGGCGCTATGCTGCCGCACTGTGCGTTCCGCAGAAGGACTCGACGACTACCTCCAAGACCCCATCGGTCGCTACCTGACGGGGGAAAACTTCCTCCACTGGTACGCCTCGCCCGAGCTGTGCGGGTTCGTCCTGTGGGGAAGGCCGGGCGAGTCTCAAATCCAGCGGCTCACCCAGGTGCTGGACGTGGAGCTGGCGCCCGCCGTGCCCCACATGTCCCTGGTGGACGCGCGCCGGGTGGAGGCCCCGGACGCCAACGGCCTCGCCGTCCTGGTGAAGTACATGGTGCCGCGCAGTGGCAGCTTCTCCCAGACGGTGAAGCGCCAGGCGCTGCTGCGTCCCGAGGGGATGACGGGCGCGGTGGTGGGGGGCTTCTACAGCCTCGTCAGCACCAGCTACCCCACCCGGGCCTTCGCGGACCCACTCGAGGCGCTCTCCTGGCTGGGCCGGCCCGAGCAGGAGTCTCGTCCCCTGGTGGACGAGCTGAACGACCTGGTGATGCAGCTCATGGGGCAGTCCCCACTGCTCAGTGAGCTGCACCGCGTGCTGCGCACCCGGCTGGTGGAAGCCTGCCTCGGGGACGTGTCCCGGGAGCTGGGCATGTCCGAGCGCACCCTCCAGCGCCGCCTGCGCGAGGCCGGCACCTCCTTCCAGTTGGAGCTCAACACCGTGCAGGTGCGCACCGCGCAGACGCTGCTGCTGCAGAGCGACGCCAAGCTCACCTCGGTGGCCGTGGAGGTGGGGTGCGCGTCGCTCCAGCACTTCAGCGGCCTGTTCCGCAAGATGACGGGCGAGTCCCCCAGCGCCTGGCGCGCCCGTCACCGCAAGACACCCTAGTCCGCGTAGGCGCGCCTGGCCGCGGGGCGCTCCAGGTGCCGCTTCGTGTAGGCCTCGAGCCCGGAGAAGCCGGCGAGCAAGCCCATCGACTGGGCCCAGGAGAGCGTCGCGGCGGTGAGCACGTCCGCCACGGAGAAGGCGTTGCCGACGATGAACTCGCGGCGTCCGATGTGGCCCTCGAGCACCTTCAGCACCGGCTGGAGCTGCTGCTTCGCGCGCTCCACCAGCGCCGGCTGGCGCTCGGCCTCGGGCAGGAAGCGGGTGTTCATGGCGATGGTGATGAGGGGCGGCTCCAGCGTGGCCAGGGCGAACATGCTCCACTGGTAGTACTCGCCGCGCTCGTGCGTGCCGAGCGCCGGGGCCAGCTCCTTCTCCGGGTACTTGTCCGCCAGGTACAGACAGATGGCGCCGGACTCCAACAGCACGCCCGTCGAGTCCTCCAGCGCGGGCACCTGGCCCAGCGGGTGGACCTTCATGTACTCGGGCGACTTGTGCTCGCCCTTGCGCATGTCCAGCCGCTGCAGCTCGTAGGGAAGGCCCAACTCCTCGAGCACCCAGCGGGGGCGGTGACCTCGGGTGAACTGGCTGTAGTAGAGCTTCATCGTGGCTTCTCCGTGCGTCGGCGCACCAGGCGCCGCGCCTTGCCCAGACGGACGCCGTCGGACGGCCTCTTCTTCGCCGAGCCCGCGCCCGCGGGCAAGATCGGATCCGGGCACACCGCGCGCAGCCGACAACCGCGGCACTCGGCCCCGCTCCACACCGACTCGTAGAGCGCCGTCACCCGGTCGATGACGTCGAAGTCCTCGGTGACGAAGCCCATCTCGAAGTTGCGCACGTCCTCGCCCTTGGCCCCCAGCCCCGCCCCGGTGAGGTTGGCGCTGCCCAGGTACGCCCACGCCCCGTCCACCAGGACTGTCTTGAAGTGAACCCGCGGGCACACCTTCAGCTCCAGGCCC
This sequence comes from uncultured delta proteobacterium, assembly GCA_963771175.1. Taxonomy (GTDB): domain Bacteria; phylum Myxococcota; class Myxococcia; order Myxococcales; family Myxococcaceae; genus Archangium. Next base: position 69,430 of record CAVYSY010000021.1, on the reverse strand, counting down.
CCCTTCACCAGCCGCGAGCGCTTGTCGAACTCCGCCCGGAAGGGCCGGCTGGGCAGCTCCGCGTGCAAGCAGCCGCAGCGCCACCCCGCGCGCCGCCAGCCTGTCCAGCACCTCCAGCAGCGGCACGAAGCGCCCCGCCTGCTCCACGTACATGGCCTTCACGTTGGCGGTGGCTATCCACACCGACTCGCGCGCGTGCGCCAGCTTGCCCAGCACCACTTCCCGGTACAGCCCGCCACCGTCGAGAAGCTCCGCCTGGATGGGCCGCATGCCTACATGCTCGCACACCCAGCCGGCCGCCGCGAGTTTCCCCCGCCCCCGGGTAAATGACCCTGGGTCATTGACAACGGACCTGGGGACACTTAATTAGTGACTCATGGTCAGCAACAACGCGAAGCGGGTACTTCCCCAGCGGGCGCGGAAGGAAGAGGACAAGGAGGCGCGGCGGCGGCAGCTCTTGGACGCGGCGCTGGCGCTCTACCAGGCCACCTCGTACGACGAGGTGAAGATGGCGGACGTGGCGGAGCGGACGCAGCTCGCCAAGGGGACGGTGTTCCTCTACTTCCCCACCAAGGAGGCGCTGTTCCTGGCGCTGCTGGAGGAGCTGCTCTTCGCCTGGTTCGCGCGGCTGGAGGTGACGCTCGCCAAGGGGGAGGGCCGGTGGACGGGGGCGCGGGTGGCGCGCACGGTGGCGGAGTCGCTGGAGGGCGAGGAGTCGCTCACCCGGCTGCTGGCGCGGCTGCAGACGGTGCTGGAGCAGAACGTCACCGTGGAGCAGGTGCGCGGCTTCAAGGAGCGGCTGCTGGAGGCGGTGGTGCGCGCCGGCGCGCTGGTGGAGAAGCGGCTGCCCTTCCTGAAGTCCGGTGAGGGCATCCACTTCTTCCTCCAGGTGTACGCCCTGGTGGTGGGCCTGCGACAGATGGCGGACCTGGCCCCGGTGGCCCGCGAGGTCCACGCGGCCGCCCCGCACCTCAATCCCCTCCGGGTGGACTTCTCCCGCGAGCTCACCGCCTCCCTCGCCACGCTCTGCGCGGGCTCGAGGCCCGCTGACCCGACGCCTTTCAAGCGCGTCCAGGCGTGAACATTCCCATCGCCGCACTCCGACAGGCTTGATTAAGGATGACATAGAGCCTGGGTGGGGAGCGGCGGCACTCGAACGCGGAACCAGAGGAGAGAAGCAATGCGCGTGGTGAGCATGGACGAGAAGACCCGGAAGAACCCCTTCCAGGATGCGTTCGAGCGCCTGCGGGCCCGGCGCTGGGAGATGGCGCGGACGAGCGCGAAGGAACGCATCGCGAAGCTGGAGAAGCTGCGGCGCGCCATCGTCGAGCGGCGCGAGGGCCTCTACCAGGCCATCCACGCGGACTTCCGCAAGCCGGCGGCCGAGGTGGAGACCTCCGAGCTGCTGATGGTGCTCTCGGAGCTCGACCACACCATCAAGAACCTGGGCAGGTGGATGAAGCCGCGCAAGGTGGGCACGCCCGTGCTGCTCACCGGCACGCGCAGCGAGGTGCGCTACGAGCCCAAGGGCGTGGTGCTCATCATCGCCCCGTGGAACTACCCCTTCCAGCTCATCGATCGCGCCGCTGGTGGCCGCGGTGGCGGCGGGCAACTGCGTGATGCTCAAGCCGAGCGAGAAGACGCCGCACACGGCGGCCTTCATCGACCAGCTCATCCGCGACGTGTTCGATCCGTCCGAGGTGATGGTGGCGCAGGGAGGCGTCGAGGAGGGCCAGGCGCTGCTGGAGCTGCCCTTCGACCACTTCTTCTTCACCGGTGGCCCGCGCGTGGGGCGCATGGTGATGGAGGCGGCGGCGAAGTTCCTGGCCGGCGTGACGCTGGAGCTGGGCGGCAAGTCGCCCGCCGTGGTGGACGAGACGGCGGACCTCGACGCGGCGGCCGAGCGCATCGCCTTCGGCAAGTTCCTCAACGGCGGGCAGACGTGCGTGGCGCCGGACTACGTGTACGTGCACGCCTCGCGGGAGCATGAGTTCCTGGACGAAGCTGCGCGGGGCGATCGAGCGCTTCTACGGGACGACGGAGGAGGCGCGGAAGGCCACCCCGGACTTCTGCCGCATGGTGGATGACGGGCAGTTCGCCCGGGTGAACCGGCTGCTGGAGCGCTCGGTGGCCAGCGGGGTGCAGGTGGTGGTGGGCGGCGTGGTGGACGCGACCAGCCGCTACATCGCGCCCACGGTGCTGGCGGGCGTGAAGCCGGAGACGCCGGTGATGGAGGAGGAGATCTTCGGCCCGGTGCTACCGGTGCTGCGCTACGAGCGGCTGGACGACGTGGTGAGCGACATCCGCTCGCGCACCAAGCCGCTGGCCATGTACATCTTCAGCCGGAACTCGAAGACGGTGAACCAACTGCTGGCGGAGACGTCCGCGGGCGGCACGTGCGTGAACACGACGGTGGTGCACCTGAGCAACGCGGAGCTGCCCTTCGGCGGCATCGGCGAGAGCGGCGTGGGCAACTACCACGGCGAGTTCGGCTTCCGCACCTTCAGCCACGAGCGGGCGGTGCTGCGCCAGGGGCCCCTCTCCTTCCTGCGCACCATGTTCCCGCCGTACACGGAGAAGGCGAAGAAGATGCAGCGCATGGCCACCCGCCTCTTCGAGTAGAACGGCGACGTGCTCACGCTCGACCCCCATCCCCTCCTGGACGTGGTGGCCTTCGACGGCCACCTTCCCGTCACCGCTGTCCGCCTCGCCCTCGCCCGAGTGGCTGGTGGCGCTGCTGAAGCCGGGCGCGTCGGCGCCCCTGAGCGCCGATGACTCCGTGCGGGGCGCGGTGAGGGACCTGCTGCGCCATGGCGGCTACAAGCCCACGGGCCGGGGCAAGCCCGCCTCGGAGTACCTGGTGCGGGCGGCGGGGGATGGCTCGCTCGGCTCCATCAACGCGGCGGTGGACGTGTGCAACGCGGTGTCGCTGCACAGCGGGCTGCCCATCAGCGTGGTGGACCTGGACCGGGCAAAGGAGCCCTTCCGCGTCGGCGTGGCCCCGGCGGGGGCCTCGTACGTCTTCAACGCCTCCGGGCAGAGCATCGACCTGGAGGGCCTGCTGTGCCTCTTCGACGCGGAGGGCCCCTGCGCCAACGCGGTGAAGGACTCGCAGCGCACCAAGACGCAGGGCGACACGCGCCGCACCCTCGCCGTGCTGTGGGGGACGAAGGCCCTGCCAGGGCGCACCGAGCAGGCCTTCACCTGGTATCGCGAGCTGCTCGAGCGGCTGGGCGCGACGGTGGAGCGGGTGCGGCCCTCCGTCTAAGCCATCAGAAGCAAGTCGGTGAAGGGGGGACCGCCGGGCGCGCGCTCGCGCAACTGCTCCGAGGGTCGGACCCGTTCGTGAGGAGCGCGCCCGGGAGGCAGGAGGGGGTCGGCGGACAGAGGACCCTCCGGGCTCGGTTTCGAAAAACCTGTCCGACAGTCGGACAGGTTTCTGAAAAGTGTGGCCGGAAGGCCGGTGGGTGCCGGTCGTCGCCCCTGAAGGGACTTACTTCCGATGGCTTAGCCCGCGCTCCGTCAGGAAGGCCTCTGAAGTCCCAGCTCCCGGAGGAGGGTGGCCACCACCGCGTCCGGGTCCGCCGACACGTCCACCGTCAGCGCGTCCTCCGACAGCTCCAGCGTCGCGAGCTGGCTGTCGAGCAGCGTCGGCGACATGTAGTGGCCCCGTCGCTGCCCCAGCCGTTGCGCGATGACGTCGCGAGGCGCCCTCAGGTACACCCACCGCTCCCGCGTTGAATCCACCGTCAACCGCTCCCGGTAGACCTTCCTCAACGCCGAGCACGCCAGCACCACGTCCTCTCCCGACTCCAGCGCGCCACGGATGAGCTCCCGCCAGCCGCTCCAACCAGGGCCACCGGTCCTCGTCCGTGAGCGGAATCCCCGCGGCCATCTTCGCGATGCTCTCGGGGGCGTGGAAGTCATCCGCGTCCCGGAACCTCCACCCGAGCGCCGCCGCCAGCCGCACACCCACCGTCGTCTTCCCCACCCCCGACACGCCCATCAGGATGATCACCATGCACGTGCCCTCCGCGGCCGTGAAAGGGGACGCCGGCTAACGAGAGCAGAACATCCATCGAAAGCCGCGAGAGTTGGAAGTTTTGATCAACCCACCTCGTATCTGACTGAACGATTTGATCTCCCGTTCCGAGAGCCTGGGAGGCGTGCACTGGTGGGCACTGCAAGCATGCGGTTTCTCGTCGTAGCGCACTCCCTGCGACACAAGCCCCACGTCCACCCTCCGCCCAGCCACACAGCATGGCCCTTGCAGAAGGCTCATTGCCCTCCACGCAGCACCACCCTCGGCCACCATGTCCCGCGAGTACTGTTCGTCAGAACATCACGTGAGCGCCATGTGCGATCCGGCTCAGGACACCTGCACCGGAGCCGAGTCCTCGGGAGCGGTTCCGCGCCCCGCGGCCTCGACGATGCCGCAGCCGGTGGACCTGCTCGGCCGCACGCTCGGCCATTACCGGCTGATACGCCTGCTGGGCAGCGGTGGCATGGGCACGGTGTACCTCGCCGAGCAGACGCTCATCGGCGCCCGGGTGGCGGTGAAGGTGCTGCATCCCCACCTGGCCCAGGATGCCCGGCTGCGCGCGCGCTTCTACGCCGAGGCGCGCACGGTGAACCTCATCGGACACCCCAATATCGTCCGCATCTTCGACATCAACGAGGCCGCGGACGGGCTCCACTACTTCGTCATGGAGTACCTGGAGGGCACGCCCCTGTCCCGGCTGCCACGCCCGATGGACCCGAGCATGGTGGTCTGGCTGCTCGCCCAGGCCTGTGACGCACTGGAGGCCGTCCACCGCTGCGGCGTGGTGCATCGGGACCTCAAGCCGGACAACCTCTTGATGATGGAGCGCCAGGGAGAGCTGCCCGCGCTCAAGGTGCTCGACTTCGGCGTGGCCAAGGCGCTGCGCGACCCGGGGAACCAGGAGCAGACGGTGGCCGGGCAGGTGTTCGGCACGCCCGCGTACATGGCCCCGGAGCAGTGGGCCGGCCAGCCCGTGGACGGGCGCGCGGACCTCTACTCGCTGGGGGTGACGGGCTACCTGCTCGTCACCGGACAGCTCCCCTTCCCGCGCGGGCAGCTCGCCGAGCTGCTGCTCTCGCCAGAGCCGCTCCCGCTCCGCCCGCCCCACGAGCTCGCCCCCACCGTCCCGGAGTCGCTCTCGTGGGCCCTGATGCGGGCCCTGGCGCGCAATCCGGCCGAGCGCTTCGCCACCGCGTTCGACTTCAAGCGCGCCCTGCTCGCCGCCGTGCCGCCCACGCCCAGCACCCGGCCCGCCCCCGCCAACCCGCGGCGCTCACCCCCCAGCATCCCCGTTCCCACCGTCCCCGCCCGCCCCGAGCCCGATGACCCCACCCCGCTCCCCACCTGGATGGCCCGGGTCCGCCGCCGCTCCAGCCAGGGCACCGTGGTGGTCCACTGCACCGAGCTCAGCGGCGGTGGCCTCTTCATGTGCTGCGCCGAGCCCTTCCCCCAGCTCTTCACCCGGCTCGAGTTCACCCTCCTGCTCGGCGGCGAGGAGGTGGAGTGCGTCGGCGAGGTGGTGCGGCACGTGGACTCGGCCCAGGCGCGCGCCTGGCGCATGTCCCCGGGGGTGGGCCTCCAGTTCATCAACCCCTCGCCCATGCTGCGCGAGCACCTCCTGCGGCTCAGCCCGGTGAGCGGCCCGTCCGCGGGCACACAATCCGATCCGACGAAGGAGGCCCTTGCACCGCTCTGATGTGACGAGGGGTGTCCGCCTCCCGTCATTCGGCTCCACCGCAACGCCGCCTGCTCGACATCGACCCGGCCGGTCCAGGGACGCACGCGGTGCTCCATGGCTACCTCATGTGCGCCATGATGCGCGGATCTGGGGAATGGACCGGGGGAGGGAGTCGCGTCGGATGGCGCGGCGTCCTGGGACTCGTGTGCGCCGTGTTGCTGGCGTCCTGCCGGGATCCGGCGGCGGCGTCGGGAACGGCGCTCTACGTCACCACGGCGTTCGATCCCACACTGCTGCTCACCCAGGTGCGCGTGGGGGGCTCGGTGGAGGGCGGACAGCCCTTCGGGCCCCACGTGCTTCCCGAACAGCCCGAGCGCCTGCTCTCCAGCGGAGAGACATTGCGCGTCCTGCTGGAGGACGAAGCCAACGGCGTGCGGGCGAAGGTGTATGTCGAGGGCCTGCGCGACAACCTCGTGGTGGCCCGGGGCGAGGGCAGCGCGCAGCTCCACGACGGGTACGAGGTGGACGTCACCATCCGGCTGGAGCCGGTCCCTCCCGATGAGACGGGAGGAGGAACGGGCACCCCGGATGGGGGCTCGTGCTCCGGATGCGACGGCTGCTGCTCGAACAACGTCTGCGAGCCGGGCAACACGCGGGACAAGTGCGGCAAGGGCGGCGGGCCGTGCCGCAAGTGCAAGAAGAACTGCAGCCCCGACCGCACCTGTAGCTGAGCGCCGTGCCGGCTCATCGCACGGAGAAGGAGCGCGAGGTGCCCCGGTAGGAGCGCACCTTGCCGTCCCAGCCGGACTTCCAGTCCCCCTCGTGGACGATGCGGTAGAGGCCCGGCTCCGCGTCCGGGGGGATGTCCCATTCGAGGAGGGCGTGCGAGCACGCGAGGGTGGGCAGGCAGTAGCCGCGCCGCCACGTGTACTTCGTCTCCCAGTCCCAGTCGTACGCCACGTCCTTCCACAGGAGCCCCTCGCGGCGCTGCACGCGCAGGTAGGTGCCCTGGGTGTGCGGGTCGTTCTTCGGGTGCCCCGCCCAGAAGGTGACGCGCACCGTGTCGCCGCGCGCATAGGACTCGTGCGCGTCGGTGAGGACGTCGCCGAAGTCCACCCACAGCGGCTTGTCGTCGAAGAGGACCCCGGGCCGCAGGTGCTTCTGCTGGCGGCTCAAGTCCCTCGGCGTCGGCCCCGGCGGCACCGAGGTGCCCTCACGCAGGGCCCGGGCCAGGGCGTCGAACTCCTGCTGTATCGCCGCCAGCGTCCACGGCCCGAAGTGGGTGGAGGCCCCCTCGTACTCCTGCTTGGCGTACTCCTCGCGCGTGGCGACGTAGCCGGCGTAGGCGTTGGACAGGCCCGCGATGACGACCTCCGTCACCCCCGCGGGTGCCAGCCGGGCGCGCACCGTCTCACGAAGGCGGCGGCCCGCCATGGTCGTCAGCTCGAAGGGCACCGCCACCAGCGCAAGGGTGCCCACCGTGATGAGCTGCATCGGCAGCACCTCGGGGCTCCACGGGTAGGGCTTCATCGAGCCCATCTCCAGCACGATGGGCTTCTCCGCCTGACAGGGCGTGGTGGTGGTGGTGCAGGTGAAGGCGCTCCACACGTTGTGCCTGACGGCGCACGTGGCCCCCTCGCCCCCCACGCCCGGCCCGTCCTCGGCGCCCGCCAGCATGGAGATGCCGATGGCCGCCGGGCACGTGTGCCGCGCGGTGCCCTCCGTGAAGGAGGGAGACACCGCCACGTCGTCCATCTTCACGTACACGTGCCGGTAGTCCACCCCTCCGGTGAGGCGCGTGGTGGCGCTCGCGTAGAGCGAGACGGCCCGCTCGTACTGCTTGCGGCCCGACAGCTCGGTGCTCTCGAAGTCGTCCTCCCCGCCGCCGTCCTCGCCCCCATGGATGTTGGGCGTCACGTCGCCCTCGTTGCCCTGCGCGAAGGCGGCCACGAAGGTGTCCCCGGTGGCGTCGTAGCGCGTGCCCCTCGCCTTCTCGAAGAGGTAGGCGGCGTAGCCTTTGTTGTCGCCGCTGATGTGCTGGTACTCCATTCCCATCGAGGTGGCGTGGACGGAGAACCAGTTGATGAGCCCCACCTCCGTCCCCGAGTCCTTCGTGAGTCGCAGCAGCGTCATCCGCTTGTCCGTGTCATGCGCGTAGCGCGCGCGCTCCTCCGGCGGATTGAGGAGGTAGGCCTCCGTCGAGCGGTTGCGGCTCGCGTCGAGCAGGTCCCCCGCCGCCAGGAAGACGCGGCCCGGCCCCAGGTGCTCGTGGGCCCGGACGATGGACTGGTAGATGCCCTCCACGATGAGCTCGAAGTTCCTCGGCTCGAAACCAAACGTGCTCAGGTTGTAGAGGGCGTAGTGCGAGAAGCCCCCCGGCCCGCTGTGGGTATGGGTGGCGCTCAGCAGCACGTTGTCCTCGGAGTAGAGCTGCCCGTAGGCGGCGCGCAGCCGCTCCATCACCTGCTGCTTCACCCCCTGGAACAGCATGCCCAGGTCCGCCGTCACCAACACCACGCGCTTGCCATTGCACGGCGAGGCGATGACGAAGGCCCGTGAGCGCAGGCGCTGGTGGATGCCCGCCGTCTGCTGCTCCAGCTCCACGTAGCCCAGCATCCCCAGCTCGGCGGCGGGGCCGGTGATGTCGTAGATGCCGCTGCCGACGAGGAACGACTGCTGCCCGGCACAGGTGCCACCGAGCCCCTGTCCGCCCTGCCCCAGGGGAAGCCCTTCCTCCTGTCCCGCCTTGGAGCCCCGCTGACCACAGGCGGCGAGCACCAGTGCCAACACGAGCGCACCCAGGCGGATGACCCACGAACGCACACACACCTCCAGCACGGCGGGAGCCGCCGCTCTTGAAGGGTAGGAATGAGCGAGCAGCGGTGCAGGCCCGGCGGCCCCGCTCAGGAGGCCATGGGCAGCGTCACCCGGAAGACGGTCCCCCGGCCGTGTGAGGACGTCACGGTGATGCTCCCACCGAGCCCGCGGAGGATGTCCCGGCACACGGAGAGCACCGGACCCGGCCCCGCCTCCGTGCCCCGGAGCGAGAAGAAGGGCTCGAACAGGCGGGGCAGGACGTCGGGGGGGATGGCCGCGCCGGTGTCATGCACCTCCACCACCACGTGGCCCTCGCCATCCTCCCGAGTGACCAGGCGCACCTCGTTCTCCTCCGTGTCGCCCTCGGGCAGCGCCAGCACCGCGTGGAGGACGAGGTTGAGGAAGGCCTGGCGCAACCCTCCCTCGCTGCCCGTCACCAGCATCCGGGCGCCATAGTCGCGCACCAGGCGCCCGCGCGAGCGCAGGGTGCTGGCCACCATCTGCCCCACCCCATCGAGCACCAGGTTCAGGTCCACCGGCCCCTGGTTCGAATCCGACCGGAAGCTGCGCAGGTGCCCGATGATCTGCCGCAACCGCTCGGCGCCCTCGCGCACCTCGCCGATCGCCTCGCGCCACTCGGCCACCCGGTCCGGCGAGGTGCTGCCCGCCACCCCCGCCATGCTCGAGAGCAGGTAGTCCAGGTTGGCCAGCATGTAGGCCAGCGGGTTGTTCATGTCGTGCGCGAAGCCCGGCACGAGCATCCCCAGGGTGGCCAGCCTGTCGGAGAGCTGCAGGCGCGCCTGCATCTGCCGGCGCTCGGTGAGGTCCGCCAGCGTGCCCAGCACCTCGCCCTGACCCGTGGGCGAGCTGTGCGCGGCCAGCTCCACCCAGAGCGGACCACTGGCGGCCATCAGCCTCAGCTCGAGCCGGAAGGAGGCCTGCACGCGCGCGGCGATCGCATCCAGCACGGCCTGCACGCGCGGCCGATCCTCCGGGTGCATCACCTCCACCAGCGGCTTGCCGAGCACCTCCTCCACGGACTGGCCGGCGAGGGACGTCCAGGCGGGCCCGAGGAAGGAGAGGCGCCCCGAGCCGTCGAGGTGGAAGACCACCTCGGAGAGCCGCTCCGCCAGGAAGTGATAGCGCAGCGCGTCCGCCGACAGTCCCGAGCGGAGACCCGAGGCGAGCGCCAGCATGGACAGCCGTGAGAGCGAGTCCGACTCGGGACGCTCGGCATCGAGGGCGACGACCTGCGACAGCGGCTGGTACGCCATGTCCACGCTCCTTGTCCCCAGGGGAGAGCATACGGTCCCGAAATGAATTCCGAGTCAATTCAGGTACCGCTCTCAGGTACTGGTTTCTCAGGAGTCGACAGAAAAGCCAGGGAATGTCGGCTCATTCCTCCTGGGAATCGTCCGGTGGTGACCAACCGGAGCCGGCCGCACCGGAGTGGCGGCGGTCGCGGCGGTCACCGATGACGCGTGCGGGCACCCCGGCGACGATGGCCCAGGCGGGCACGTCCCGGGTGACGACGGCGCCCATGCCCACCACGGCATGGTCTCCGATGCGCACCCCATCGGTGATGCCGGCGTTGGCCCCCACCCACACGTCCTTGCCGAGCACGATGCCGCTCGAGGTGACGGGCTGGGAGCGCACGGGCCGGTCCGGGGCGAGGCCATGGTCGAAGGCGTAGAGGGCGGCGCCGGTGGCGATGCGGCTGCCCTCACCGATGTGGATGCCTCCCGCTCCGCCATCCAGGCTGACGCGCGCGTTGAGGCTCACGTCGCGCCTCCAGCACCACCGGCCCGTGGACGAAGGCATGTGCGGCGATGCTCACCCCGGGGCCGATGATGCGGATGGTGCGGCCCGGCTCGGCGAAGAGCCGCGCTTCCGGAGCGACGAAGCAGCCCTCGACGATCTCCACCGTCTCCAGTTCGCGCAAGCTGGTCCTGCACTTCCTTCTGCCAGGCGTGGGCCCACTCCCGGTGGCGCGGCTTGAGGGAGAAGTAGAGCCACGGCATCCAGGAGAGGCGCAGCTTGTGCTGCTCGCGGCGGCGGGCGTCGAGGTCGTCCACGGCCCCTGACTATCACGGACCCCCGTGGTACACGCGCGCTCCTCATGAAGAACCGCATGGCGCCAACGTGGCTCCTGGCCCCGACCCTCTGCATGCTGCTCGTCTCGTGTAGTGCCACCCGCTACACCGCGACCCCGGCCGTCGAAGAGCTCAACCGCTACGTGCTCGTCCTCGAGGAGTCGCCCGGCGGGCAGGTCACCCACGACTGGCGGCGCGCCGAGGAGTTCGACCTCTCAGGATACAGGCTGCCCGTCGAGCGCCCGTGGGTCGACGTATGGACGCATCGTGCTCGTCATCGATGAGCTACCAGCGCGACTGTGATGCGGAGAACCGTCAGTGCATCAAGATGTGCATGAGCCGCCCCCTTCCTCGGGGGTTCGGACACATCACGTCCGGGGGAAGGGGAATGGGCGGAAAGGAAACGTGGTGCCGCGAGCAATGCCAACAGGCCTACGATGATTGCCGGGAGTTGGAGCGCCGTCAGCGCCAGGAGTTCTCGGCCGTGGACGAAGCCGTCGACTGGTTGAAGCGCCATCACCAGGGCATTCTGGTGGGCAGCATTGTCGTCATCGCCGGAGTGGCCTTCGTCACGGTTTCCGCTGGAGCGGGGCTCGTGGTCCTCGCCCCCGCGGTGCTCCTGGCATCCTGATGAGCCCTGCTCGGTTCCTCATCACCGAGGCATAACATGAAACCCCAAAGCCCCATCTTCGAAGCCATCAATCTCCTCGGCCTGATTCTTGAGAAGACCGAGTCCGCCGAGGAGAAGGAGTTGCTTCTCACCGCAGCCGACGCGCTCCAATTCATCAGTACGACGGGCCAGCAGTATGACTTCGAGGACTACCGCCAGGAGCTCAGGACCGAAGGACCCGAGATGGTCTCGCCTCTTTCGCAACGCGCGAAGAGGCGGAGGCGTGGCTGAAGAACCATCCCAAACCACCCCGTACGGCCGCGGTGCTGATCGCGGACGAATACCACTCCGTCTACTATTGGCGAGACATCAACCTCCGCAAGCTAGTCTCCACCCACTCCATCGAGTACCACTTTGAGGAGATGATGAAGGACGGCCGTCCTCCACCGCCGGTCGCCAGCTTCGACACCCGGGAGCAGGCCCGGGCCTGGTTCTACAGCCTGCCCGAGCGGCCCTCACAGGCCGTCATCCAACTCGGGGGCGAGCCCTATCTCGCGGCGTACCATCGCAACATCGACCACCTCGCCTTCCACCCCTTCTCCCTCTTCGAGCGGTTCGAGGAGTGGCGCAAGACGCTGGAACAAGAGCAGGGCGCGAAGGACCCCGAGCCGCAATCCTGAGGTCCCCACCAGGCCCCGCGCCGCCGGATGCTCTCCAGCCCTCCAGGCGAGCCCCCCGACACGAAGCCCCCAGGTAGAGTGTTGCGTGGCGGGACGCCGTTGGTAGGAGGCTTCCGCCCGGAGAACATCGAATGAAGGCCGCACCGCTCCATCCGCAGGAGGACGCCCGCCTCGAGGCGCTCGACACCCTCGAGATTCTCGATACGACGCCAGAGGCCGGCTTCGACGACCTGACGCGCCTGGCCTCTCAGCTGTGTGGGACGCCCATCGCCCTGGTCTCCCTGGTGGACCACTACCGGCAGTGGTTCAAGTCCCGCATCGGGTTGGAGGCGCCGGAGACACCGCGCGACTTCGCCTTCTGCGCTCATGCCATCCTCGGCGAGGAGCTCTTCGTGGTGGAGGACTCCCACGACGACGAGCGCTTCCATGACAACCCGCTCGTCACCGGCGGGCCGCACGTGCGCTTCTACGCCGGCATCCCCATCAAGGGCGCGAGCGGGCTCAACATGGGCACCCTGTGCGTCATCGACCACCAACCGCGCCACCTCACGCCACAGCAGCAGGAGGCGCTGGTCGTGCTCGGAAAGCAGGTGGAGGCCCAGCTCCTGCTGCGGCTGCGGGTGCGCGAGCTGGAGCGGCGCGAGGCGGAGCTGCGCTCGCAGCGCGACACGCTGGCCAGCGTGCAGCGCCAGAAGGACCACCTGATGCAGCGGGTGATGCGCGACTTCAAGGCGCCCCTGTCCAGCATCCTCACCAACGCCGCCTTCACGCTGTACGGCCCGCACCTGCCGGACGAGGTGCTGCGTGCCACCCGTGACATCCGCGACGCGGCGGACGGCCTCCAGCGCACGGTCCACAACCTGCTGGACGCGAACAGCGACGAGGCCTCGTTCTCCTTCAAGCCGGCGCAGTTCGACGTCTCGCTGCTGCTCTCCGAGGTGGTGCGCGACTTCCAGCAGCGGCTGGTGGGCTCCCCGCGCCGCTTCACCCAGAACATGAAGCTGGTGGAGCCGCTCCTCACCGGAGACCGCGAGCTGCTGCGCCGCACCCTCATCAACCTGCTCGACAACTCCTTCCAGTACACCGCGCTGGGCAGCAGCCGCGTGACGCTCGAGGCCTCCAACCCCGAGCCGGGGCTGCTGGAGCTGCGGGTGCGCGACGAGGGCCCCGCCATCCCCCCCGCCGCGCGCGCGCACCTCTTCGACGCCCACCTGCCCGAGCACGCCCCCACCACCGGCCGCGCCGAGGGCGGCAACCGGCTGGCGCTCGCCTTCTGCCGCCGCGCCGTGCAGGCCCATGGCGGGTGGCTCTGGGTGGAGGACAACCACCCCAAGGGCGTGGCCTTCTGCATGCGGCTCCCTTCCCTCCCCCACGGGCCCCTCTTCTCCGCGTCGTGAGTCACCCGACCCGCGGGCTCAGCTCGCGGCGGGTGCCACGGTGAAGCGGTGGCGCTCGCGCTCGGCGGCCACCCGGGCCGCGTCCTCGGGGCCGGGAGTCACCCGGGAGACCATGAGGTCCGGCTCCCACGCGTAGGGCGCTCCGTCGAGCCACACGTGTCCCTCGGCCACCGCGCGCGTGGCCTCCAGCAGGGTCAGGTGCGCCAGCGCCGCCCGCAGCGCCTCGAAGCGCCCCTGTCTCTCCGGGTCCAGGAAGCGGTAGCGGGAGCTGGCCACCACGGCCAGGTGGTACCACATGGGGCGGAAGGCCACTCCGGCCAACCCCAGGTGCTCGGCCGCCCTGTCCAGCAGCTCGGCCATCTCGCGCGCCAGCCCCAGGCCCGGCACCTCCTGTCCCGGCAGTCGCGGGCGCAGCTCGCTGAAGCGCGCGCGCGGGTGGCGCAGGGTGAGCCAGTTCACGAAGAGGAAGTCCTCTCCTCCCATGTGCTGGCGCTCGACGACGAGGTCCACCAGCAGGTGCCGCTGGCCGTCCGCTTGTCCCAGCAGCTTCATCCGGTCTCCCGTCCCCGTGGACCCCAGCTCCACGGTCAGGTCGCCATAGCCGAGCCGCTCCAGGTACGGCAGCAGCCCGTAGCGGTGGAGCCTGTACTCGAGGGACTGCGCGGTGTAGTGCCCCAGCAGGCGCGGCGCGCGAAGGGACGACTGCCGGCCCAGGGAGCCCTCGAGGTCCTCCTGGGTGAGGGTGAACAGCTCCTCCGCGTGGGCCGCCTCCTCCCGCACGAGCCGCCGGGCGACATGGGCATAGCGCGCGCTGAGCGGATCGAACCGCGCGGTGATGCGCCGCCGCTCCCGGCCAGTGAGCACCAGCACCGAGCCGGCGAACACCTTCCAGGACTCGGAGTGGTAGCCACCGCCGGGCAGCCACACGCTGGCGGTGCCCCGGAGGGCCGAGGCCACCGCTCCCATCCCGGCGCCGCGCTCCGTCCAGCGTGAGGCCCACGCGGCCGAGCTTGTCCCCCTTCAGCACGTCCCCGCCCGCGAGGACGAAGGCCAGGTCCACCCTCGGCATGCGGGCGAGCAACCCGTGCAGCAGGCGCAGGTAGGTGGCGTCATCGCAGCCCGGTGGCAGCAGCACCTCGTCCACACCCGGCACGAGCCCCCAGTCACTGCCGGACAGGGAGCCCACCCAGGCGCGCGCATCTCCCGCCAGACACGCGGCGGTGCCATCCGGTGGGTGGGCGTCCAGGTCCACCACCCCCACCCATCCCGAGAAGCCCTCGGCGCGCAGGGCCGCCACGGCCACGGCGATGTCATTGAAGACGCAGAAGCCCCCACCCTTGTCGGGCATGGCGTGGTGCAGGCCTCCCCCGAGGTTGCGCCGCGGGGCCTCGCCGCGCCAGGGCCAGCCGCGCCGCGCCCAGAGTGCCGCCGCAGATGAGCCGCTGCGTGTGGAGGAGCGCATCCACCGGCACGTCCGACGGGTCCACCCCGAAGATGCGCGCCAGCGTCTCCGGCCGCCCGAGCGACTCCAGGTACGCGGCGCCATGCACCCGCGAGAGCTCCGCGTAGGAGACGGGCCGCGGACGGTGGAAGTGCTCGGGGCGGAGGACGCCTGTCTCCAGCAGGTACCAGGCGGTGAAGTCCATGCCCCGCGGCTCCACGCTCACGGAGGACTCGAGCGCCGTGAGCGGCGGGCGATACGCCTCGTCGTAGAAGACGGGCAGCGCGGGACGCAGGTGCGCCCACCAGTCGCGCCACCGGCCCACCAGCCCCCTGGAATCCACCCACGCGCTCATGACGGAGCCGTCTCTCCCCGCGATTCCTCGCGCAGTGCGGGGCTGCGCCGCTTGGCCGCGCGCGCCACCAGCGCCGTCAGCAGCGCCCATGCCAGCCCCGCCATCCACCCGCCCAGCACGTCCGTCGGGTAGTGCACACCGAGGTACACGCGCGTCAGCCCGATGAACAGCGTGAGCAGCAGCGCCACGCCCACCAGGTACGCCTTGAGCCACCGCCGCTCGGTGAGCTGCGCCAGCAGCGCGCCCAGCGTCAGGTAGACGATGGCCGACAGCATCGCGTGCCCGCTGGGGAAGCTCTCCATCAGCACTCCGGTGAGGTGCGGCACCACCGTGGGCCTCGGCCGGGCGAACAGGCTCTTGAGCAGCGCGTTCACCAGCGCCCCGCCCAACGTGGAGCCCACCACCAGGGCCAGCGTCCGCCAGCGCCGCACCAGCACGAGGAAGCCGCTCACCGCGCACACCACCAGTGTCAGCACCGACACACTGCCCAGCGCCGTCACGTCCCGGGCGACCTCGGCCAGCCAATGGGGGCCGATCGGCACCTCCGGGTTGCCCGCTCGACGCAGCGACAGCAGCACGCGCTCGTCGAGGTGCTGGGTGTCCTTCTCCCGCACCTCGTCCGACAGCGCGATGAAGCCCAGCCCCACCGTCAGCAGGGTCAGCAGCGTGGCCAGCAGGCCGATGCCGTCCGCCCCCATCATCACCTTGGGGACGCGCTCCCGCAGCTCGGCGAGTCGCATCCGCCCACACTAACCGTTCCCCCGTCATCGGGGAGCCCACTCCAGGCCGGGATGTCGGCTGCCGTGGCCCCTGGAGCCCGCCCATGCGTGCAATCCCCGACGCTCTGGCCACGCATTTGTACGCTCCCGTGCAGACGACTCGCGGTGGGACTTGGGCGGGCCGAACCCCGTCACCAGATTTCAGGCACCATCCTTGTCCGAGCCCCCACCCCTCGGCCCGCTTTGGGAGTGACGGTCCCCATGTTCGCTACCGCCCCGAATCTCGCGTCCGCCCCGAACTTCAAGACGGGTCTCATCAACAAGGTCTTCTTCATCCGCTGGGAGCAGCCGCCCAACGCCCTGGAGCTCCAGACGGTCACCATGCGCTTCCGGGACTCCTACGAGGCCTACCGGCAGCAGCTCGTCTGCGTCGTCACCACCGCCCCCAAGGCGCGGGTGCCCAACGGCGAGCAGCGCAAGGCCCTCTTCAAGATGCTGGAGGACCACCGCAAGTACATCTGCGAGCTCCACCTGGTCATGGAGGGCAACGAGCTGCAGCACAACCTGCAGCGCATCATCGCCTCCGCCCAGCTCATCGTGACGCGCATCTACGACAACAACTACGCGCGCCTGCACAAGCACGGGGACACCATCGCCCCCTTCCTCACCCACCGGCTGAAGGTGGACGGGCTGAAAATCATCCACGACGCCCGGGCCCTGGGGCTCGTCCTCTAACGAGGCGCGGCCCCGGGCGCGGGGGGCGGGGCACTACCGCGCCATGCAGACGTAGTAGTTCTCGCCGTAGTAGTCGTCGCTGTCGGCCGCGAGTGCGTGCGAGAAGCCCACCCGCCGCAGCGTGTCCACGAGCACGTCCGGCTCGAAGAAGGTCACCATCTCGTTGGGGTCCATCACCAGCCGGCGCGTCAAGTCCACGTGGTAGGTGGTGGCGGCTTGCAGCGCCGCGTCCCAGCGGCCCTCGGCCGTCCACTCCTCGATGGAGCGCACCATCACCTTGCGCAGGTCCGGCCGCTGGCGGGGGCCGGTGGCGATGAGCACGCCGCCCGGCTTGAGGTGCGCGTGGGCCTCGCGCAGCACCTCCTCCGGCTCGCGCACGTAGAAGAGGACGTTGTTGAGCAGCACCGCGTCCGCCTCGCCCGGCACCTCCGCGGGGAAGGAGCGCACGTCCCCCTCCAACACCTTCCAGCGCCGACGCGCCTCCTCGGGCGCCTCCTCGTGCCTGCGCCGGGCCAGCCCGAGCATCGCCGGGTTGTTGTCGAAGCCCACCACCGTGTGCCCGCGCTCGACGAGCGGCTGACTCACCAGCCCCGTGCCACATCCGGCGTCGATGACGTACCGGCGTCCCTCGGTGTCCCGGTGAACCTTCGCCACCATGCGCCGGTAGCAATTGAGCTGGGAGCAGATGGCGTCATAGCTCCTGGCGAACTCGGTCCAGATGTTGTCGACCACGGCGGCCCTCCTTCCGGGAAGATCCCAGAGCACAGGCTCCCAATCTAAGGAGTCGGGAAGGGACCGGAACCTCCCCGCCCGGGGAGGCGCCAAAAAAGAACCGGGCCCCGCGTCTCCGCGAGGCCCGGTGGGAGGGCGACGGCAACGCCCCCTCGCTCAGTGACGCTTCATCCACGCGAGGATGGGAGCCCAGACGGCCTTGTCCGCGTCGCTGGCCAGGAAGAGGTCCGCGTGGCCGTAGTCGGCGACGCGCGCCTCGGACGACTGCCGCCGCACCAGGTGAATGCTCACATCCCGGCTGCCCAGCAGCGTCGTCGAGTGCACACCGTACTCGCCGAAGCCGCCCGCGGCCCCCACGTACAGCACCGGCACCTTCACCTCGGCCAGGTGGTCGTCATACGGCAGGTCCTTCTGGCCGCACAGGAGCTGCTCGCCCTCCACCACCTCCTCGAAGCTCTGGTAGGGGCGCGCCGAGGCGAGCAGGTCGAAGAACTGCCGCTCCTTCACGTACCGCAGCCCCGAAGGCAGCAGCGACCCCCCGCCGAACTCGCCGGAGGTGAAGTGGTAGAAGGGCACCGTCGGCTCGACGCCGAGCGTCGGGTTGGAGATGAACTGGAAGGTGGCCGCCCCGAGGACGACGGCGAGCTGCCGGTAGGGCAGCGGCGGCATCGGCGGCAGGGCGACCTCGTCCGGCAGGGAGATGGCCGCCTGGCCCAGCGACAGCACGCCCACGCCGGCGCCCGGCCCGAGCAGGCCCCCCTCGAGCTGCCCCGCCGTCAGCCCCGCCTCGGCCAGCGCCGCACGCGCGCAGGCCCACTGGCGCTGCTGCGCGGCCTGGGGCCCGAAGTGCAGCACCGCGTCCACCGGGATGAAGCCCTTCACGTGGCGCACGTTCAGGGGAAGCCGCGTCTCCGCGTTCAGGTAGGCGTAGCCGAGCATGCCGCCGCGGCTCCAGCCCAGCAGGTCCATCCGGCCGTTGCCGCTCCCCGTCAGCGCGCGCACCTTGCGCGCCACGGCCAGACCCGTGCCCACGTCGCGCACGTGCATGCCCATGTTCCAACCCGCCATGAAGGAGAAGTCCTGCTCCTCGAGCGGCACGTGGGTCCACCGCAGGTCCACGCCCCACACGTCCACGCCCCGCCGCGCCAGGTAGATGGCGATGGAGTGGTCCGTCGGCACCGCCTGCGTCTGCGTGCTCGCCATGAACGCGCCGGTGAAGTTCCACCCGTCCCCGTGCAGCATGAACACGGACTCGGGGCTGGCCGCCGGATGCCCGGGAAGCCGCTCGCGCACCACGCGGTGCACGGTGATGACGTCATGCGCGGGGTTGGGGCCCACCTGGAGCTTCGCGCTGTAGTGGTAGATGTCGTCGACCACCCGCTCGCGCTCGAAGCCGCTCACGAGGCGGGCCTCCGCCATGCCCCCGAGGAAGCTCGGGTTGTCGGACACCTGGAGCATCGACTGCTCCTGGACCAGCTCCTCGACCTCGGAGGGCAGCGCCTCGGAGACGGGAGTCTCTGCACCGCATCCCATCCAAAGCAGGGCGAGTGGGACGATGTGGCGGAGTTGGAAGCGCATGGGTTCCTCGCGAAGGGTTCTTCTGGACCAGAGAAGCAACGTTTCTGCCGCTTCACCGGCCCAATAGGCGCGGGTCGAAAGCAGGAACTGGTCCAACTCTCCAAGCCCGCGAAAGGATTGGAATGCCCCCTGGGACATGCCGTCAGGGCTGAAACATGCCGTTGACAGTGAACAAAGGAAAGCCTGATTTTCAAAGGGAGCGGACGAGTTGCATCGAAAGTGAAACCCATGCTTCAAGAATGAATCAGAAACCGTGTAATTCTCCTTAAGTAAGACAGACATGCTCTCTCCGTGAGAGGAGTGTGCCCTGACACCTCCGTCAACCATGACCCTCCTGTCGTGGGGAGCCGTGCGGGTGTGAACGGCGGCGATACCCTCGGCTTGTGGCCTCCAGAAGCCGGGCCCACACTCCGCGCCCGGGAGGAAGCCCATGGCCTTCGCCACCATCGACCCCACCACTGGCCGGACGCTGCGCACCTTCGACGCCCACTCGCAGGACGAGGTGGAGACGAAGCTGCGGCGGGCCGAGGAGACGTTCCGCACGTTCCGCCACACCTCCTTCGCCGAGCGCGCCGGGTGGATGCGCCGGGCGGGGGAGCTGCTGGAGGCCGAGGCGGACCGCTACGGGCGGATGATGATGGAGGAGATGGGCAAGCCGCTGGAGGCCGCGCGCGCCGAGGCCCGCAAGTGCGCCACGGCCTGCCACTACTACGCGGAGCACGCCGAGCGTTTCCTGGCGGACGAGCCGGTGGACACCGCGCCGGACACGAGCTTCGTGCGCTACCAGCCGCTCGGGCCGGTGCTGGCCATCATGCCGTGGAACTTCCCCTTCTGGCAGGTGGTGCGCTTCGCCGCCCCGGCGCTGATGGCGGGCAACGTGGGGCTGCTCAAGCACGCGCACAACGTGCCCCAGTGCGCGCTGGCGCTCGAGGAGCTCTTCCTGCGCGCGGGCTTCCCCCCGGGCGCCTTCCAGACGCTGCTGGTGGACGTGCAGGGGGCGCGCCGGCTCATCGAGGACCCGCGCGATTCGCGCGGTGACGATTACCGGCAGCGAGGGCGCGGGCCGCGACGTGGCGCAGCGCTCGGGCCAGCAGCTCAAGAAGGTGGTGCTGGAGCTGGGCGGGAGCGACCCCTTCGTCGTGCTGCCGAGCGCGGACCTGGACGCGGCGGTGGAGACGGCGGTGAAGGCCCGCCTCATCAACAACGGCCAGTCCTGCATCGCCGCCAAGCGCTTCATCGCCACCGAGCCCATCTACGCCGAGTTCGAGCGCCGCTTCGTCGAGCGCATGCGCCGCGCGGTGGTGGGAGACCCCGCGGACCCGAAGACGGAGGTGGGGCCGCTCGCCACCGAGGCCATCCGCGGCGGGCTGCACGAGCAGGTGGAGCGCAGCGTGGCCGCGGGAGCGAAGCTGCTGCTGGGAGGCCTCAAGCCCTCCGGGCCCGGTTTCTGGTACCCGCCCACCGTGCTGGCCCACCCGCCCCCGGGCTCACCCGCCTACACCGAGGAGATGTTCGGCCCGGTGGCCGTCCTCTTCCGCGCGAAGGACGCGAAGGACGCGCTGCGCATCGCCAATGACTCGCCGTATGGGCTGGGCTCCTCGGTGTGGACGAGCGACGAGGCCGAGCAGCGCCTCTTCATCGACGGGCTGGAGGCCGGCTCGGTGTTCGTCAACGGCATGGTGGCGAGCGACCCGCGCCTGCCCTTCGGCGGGGTGAAGGCCTCGGGCCACGGGCGCGAGCTGGCGCGCCACGGCATCCTCGAGTTCCTCAACATCAAGACGGTGCGCCTGGTGTCCGCCCAGAGCACCACGCCCCTGAGGGCGCAGGCCCAGGCCAACGAGTAGTCAGACGAGGGGGCACTCCTCGCATTCCCCTCCGCGCACTGGCGGGATGGATGCGCCACGCCCGCTTGTTCGCGGACCCACAGAGTTTGCCCTTCCGCGCCGAATGATCGATGAAGGCAGCGCGGGTGGTGGGGACGCAAGGGGATGAACAGGTGGCGACGACTGGAGCAGAGGGGTTCGGACCCGAGGCGATTCGCGCGCTGCGTGGAGAACTCAGCCGCGCGGCCTTCGCCCGGCAGCTCGGAGTAACGCCCCTCACCGTATACCGCTGGGAGCTACCGCCAGCCGCTCCGCAAGCCCGCCGGCCGAGAGGCCGGGTGATGCAGGCGCTGCGCCAGCTCGCCGAGGGCGGGCAACCGCTCCTGCCCCCTCCTCCCGCCCGACTGGGCCAGAACGTGCTCCGCCAGGAGCTCTCGCGCGAGGAGCGAGCCCAGCTCTCCACCTGCGTGGCGCTCCTGCAGCGGGCGCAGTGGCGGGCCGCCGAGGACGCCCTGATGGCACTGCTGGGCTCGGGCGAGCTGCGCTCCGTGGGAGCGCGCGCCCTGGCGTCGGTGAGCCTGGCCTACGTGTACCGCTGGGGTTCCGAGGACGTGCGGCGCGCCTTCTCCCTGCTGCTGCCCCACCTGGCCGAGGCGGAGGCGGGCCTGCTGCCCGGGTCCGCCGAGGTGTTCGTCCATGTCATGGCCGCCAACCTCTTCGCCTCGCCGGACGGCCGGCACTTCGACGCGGGCAAGGCGAACGTCCACGTGGCGCGCGCCGAGGCGCTGCTGCACCACGCCCTCTTCGCGCGTGCGGAGGCGGGCGCCATGCTGCGCGTGGCGGAGGCCACCGCGGCCTTCAACCTGGTTGCCCCCGAGCTCATCGCCCGCCAGTCCGGGCACATGGAGGAGTCGCTCGCCGGGGTGTCGGACCCCGCGCTGCGGCTGATGGCCGCGGACGTCATCGCGCACGAGACCGCCATCCGCGGCGAGGCCGCGCTGGCCACGCAACGTTTCCGCGAGGTGGCGCAGGGAGCGGCGCGCATGGGCTATGCCTTCCTCGAGGCGCGCGCCCTCGCCTTCCTCGCGCAGCGTCGGCTGGACGAGGCGTGCGAGCCCGACGAGGCGCTCGCGCTGATCCGCCGCGCCCGGGAGGCGGCCTGGGGCGGGCGGATGACCCGGGGCTTCTCCTTCATCTTCGCCGTGCGCGCGGAGGCGGATGCCCTGCTGCGGCTGGCCCGCTTCGCCGAAGCCGAGGCGGTGCTGGACGAGGGAGACGCGGTGGTGGAGGAGCTGAAATGGACGCCCCAGCACCTCGCGGTGCAGCGCGCCCGCCTCCTGTATCTCACCGGCCGCTACGCGGACCTGCGCCGGCTGGCGGCCCGGCTCTCGGAATACAGCGGCCCCATCCAGCGGCCCCTCACCCGCGTCTACGGGTGCTGGGTGGAGGCGCTGGCGGACTGGGCCGAGGGCCACGCGCAACGGGCCGCGGAGGGCTTCGCCGCCGCCCACGCCCGCGCCCTGGAAGTGGGCGGCTGGCCCTACCTGCGGCGCGACTGCGTCATCGCCGAGGTAGGAGCGCGCGCCGCGGCCAACCAACTCCCCGAGGCCCGCGCGGCGCTGCGTCGGGCCCGCGCCATGATGGAGCAGCTCCCCTCCGCCTGGTGCACCGCGATGCTCCACCGCCACAAGGGCGTGCTGCTCGCGCGCGAGGGCCGCTCGCACGAGGCGCGCGAGAAGCTGGAGGCCTCGCTGGCCACCTTCACCCTCGCGGGAGATGTCGCGGAGAGCGCCCTCACCCGCCGCACGCTCGCCCTGGTGGCGCGCGCCTGGGGCGAGCCCGGCGCCGCGGCGCGGCTCCACCAGAGTGAAGAGGAGCTGCGCCGCCACGGCATCACCCCGCCCCCGAACTCCGGCCCGGAGCACTTCCAGGCGCGGGCGCCGGAGACGGTGCCCTCGGACGCCACGCCCCGGCTGGGCGCCGAGTCGCTGCTGGTGCCCTTCGAGCGGCTCGCCGTGCGCGGCATGGGCGCTCCCCTCATCCAGCGCGAGCTGGTGGCGGTGCTGGAGGGACTCTTCCCCGGCCGCTCCCCGCGCCTGGAAGAGCTGGACTCGCAGGGCCACGCCACGCCGCTGCTGGGCCAGGACGGCGTGCCCGCCAGCGAGTGGGTGGAGTTCGGCGACGGGTGTGGCCGCCGGCTGCGCCTGGGCGTGGCCGGACCCCTGCCCGCGGACGGACGGGCCCTGATGACCGCACTGGCGCGCCTGGCCGGCTTCGCGCTGGAGGTGGCCGTGCTGCGCGGCTTCGCCCAGGCGGCGCCCTCCCCCACGCGCGAGCCCGAGGGCACGCCGGAGGTGCCCGGCTTCATCGCCGCCTCGCCCGCCATGCGGCGGCTGAAGACGGAGCTTGCGGGGCTGAGCGCCTCGCGCGCCACCGTCATCGTCACCGGCGAGTCCGGCAGCGGCAAGGAGGTGGTGGCGCGCGCCATCCACCAGCTGTCCTCGCGGGCGGACAGGCCCTACGTGGCCTTCAACTGCGCCGCGGTGCCGCGCGAGCTCTTCGAGGGCCAGCTCTTCGGCCACCGGCGCGGCGCCTACACCGGCGCGGCCACGGACCACCCGGGCGTCATCCGCGCCGCCCACGGGGGCACGCTCTTCCTCGACGAGATTGGCGAGCTGCCGCTCGAGGTGCAGCCCAAGCTGCTGCGCTTCCTGGAGAACGGTGAAATCTTCCCCCTGGGCGAGACGCGGCCCGTGCAGGTGGACGTGCGCGTCATCGCCGCCACGCACCGCGACCTGGGACAACTGGTGCGCGAGGGCCGCTTCCGCGAGGACCTCTACTACCGACTGCAGGTGGTGCCGGTGCGGGTGCCTCCGCTGCGCGAGCGGCCCGAGGACGTGCTCGCCCTGGCGCGCCACTTCGTCCGCCACCTCACCCCCGAGGGCCAGGAGCCGCCGCGGCTCGGGCCGGACGCGCTGGCCGCGCTGACCGCGCACTCCTGGCCGGGCAACGTGCGCGAGTTGCGCAACGTCATCGAGCGCTCGCTGGCCTTCGGCTCGCTTCCGGCGGTGCTGGGGGCGGATCGGCTGCGCATCACGGGCTGAGCGCCCGGAGCCGCGAGCCGAGGACATAAGAACACCGCGGGCCAGGACAGGGGGCGAACCCGACCCGCGGTGCGTACCTACGACGACAACCGCGAAAAGATGCGCTCGCGGGCCGAGGTGGGGGGGTCCCCCGACCCACGGAGCGCTTCAGGCACCGAGGCGCCCGAACTCGAAATCGTTATCGAGTCAACATGTAGCAGTTCGCGTGCCAACGATTTCGGACCCTGGGGGCCGATTGGAAATCATCCAATCCCTTTCCAGGACGCCGCCGAGGGCAGGCAGGCCTTTCCAGCGGCCCATCCAAAGCGCGGCGGGGGGTATCCAGAGACCCGGCTGGATAGGGAAGGAGGAACACCGACAAGGCAGGCGGGAGAAGGGAGCAGGCGCCCGGAGCGGCGGCACGCGGGTGCGGCGGTCGGGGGCGAAGTGCGTTAGGGAGGAGCCACCCGTGCCCCCTGGTCCGGGGACCTGCCCGCCGATGAGCTCCTCCGTGTCCTCCCGTTCCTTCCGCATCTTCAGTTGGCTCACCCTCGTCTACACCCTGGCCGTGGTGCTGTGGGGCGCCTACGTGCGCGCCACGGGCTCGGGCGCCGGGTGCGGAGACCACTGGCCGGTGTGCAACGGCGAGGTGGTGCCGCGCGCGCCGAGCGTGGAGACGCTCATCGAGTACACGCACCGGCTGACGAGCGGGCTGGCGCTGGTGCTGGCGGTGGTGCTGTGCGTGTGGGGGCTGCGGGCGCACGCCAAGGGCCACCCGGTGCGCAAGGCGGCGGGGGCCTCGCTCTTCTTCATGCTGACGGAGGCGGCGGTGGGCGCGGGGCTGGTGCTCTTCAAGATGGTGGCGGACAACCCCTCCACCGCGCGGGCCTGGTGGATGGCGGCGCACCTCATCAACACGTTCCTGCTGGTGGGCGCGATGGCGCTGACGTGCTGGTGGGCGGAGGGCCGGGAGCGGGTGGTGCTGAGGCGGCAGGGGCTGACGGGGTGGCTGGTGGCGGGGAGCCTGGTGGGCGTGCTGGTGCTCGGGGTGAGCGGCGCCATCGCGGCGCTGGGGGACACGCTCTTCCCGGCGACGAGCCTCGCCGAGGGGCTGAGCCAGGACGTGTCGCCCACGGCGCACGTGCTGCTGCGGCTGCGGGTGCTGCACCCGGTGCTGGCGGTGGCCGTGGGAGCGCTGGTGGTGTTCTCGGCGACGATGGTGGCGCGGCTGCGGCCCTCGCCCGCGGTGCGGAAGTCCGCGAGGCTGCTGGGCGTGCTGTACGCGCTGCAACTGGTGGCGGGGCTGGTGAACCTGGTGCTGCTGGCGCCGGTGTGGATGCAGCTCGTGCACCTGCTGCTGGCGGACGTGGTGTGGGTGGTGCTGGTGCGGCTGAGCGCGGCGGGGCTCGCGCTGGGCGCACCGAGGGCGGACGTGAAGGAGAAGCCCGTGCCCTCGGTGGCCTGAGGCTCGCGCGCCTTTGACACCTTCCCCGCCTTCCCCGGGGACCGGGCGGGCGAGCGCCGGGAGCGGAAACGAACGCTTCCCTCCCCGCGTCCGCTGGAACACGATGCCGGAGGATGTCTCCCCGCATCTCCCGCTTCCGGCCCCGCTGCGACCGCTGCAACCTCCCGCCGCACCTGTGCCTGTGTGCCGAGATTCCCCGGGTGGAGACGCGCACTCGTTTCCTCCTCCTCCAGCACGCGGTGGAGAGCCGGAAGAAGAGCAACACCGGGCGGGTGGCCGCACTGGCCCTCGTGAACGCCAGGCTGCTCACCTACGGCGCACTGGACGAGGCCCTCGACACCGCCCTGCTCTCCGAGCCCGGCACCTGGCTGCTCTTCCCCGATGGCCCCACCGCGCCGCCGGACGCCCCTCCGCCGAGGCAGTTGGTGGTGCTGGACGGGAGCTGGTCGCAGGCGCGGCGGATGACCCAGCGGCTCCCCGCGCTGCGGACGCTCCCCCGGCTGGTGCTGCCGCCGCCCGCGCCCGGGACGCTCCGGCTCCGCGAGCCCACGCACCCGTCTGGGATGTCCACCCTGGAGGCGATCGCCCGCGCGGTGGCGGTGCTCGAGGGACCGGAGGCGGCGGCGGCGCTGGAGCGGCTGGACGCGCTTCGGGTGCAGCGGATCGCCGAGTGCGGGACGCTGAATTGAGCGCCCCGCCCACCTTCCGAACGAGGTGTCAGACGACTCGTAGGAGACGCCGAACCCGGATGGGGTGTCAGACGACTCGTAGGAGACCGGATGG
This sequence comes from uncultured delta proteobacterium, assembly GCA_963771175.1. Lineage (GTDB taxonomy): Bacteria > Myxococcota > Myxococcia > Myxococcales > Myxococcaceae > Archangium. The sequence continues at coordinate 43,399 of CAVYSY010000021.1, read as the reverse complement.
GGTATCAGACGACTCGTGGGAGCGAGGTGTCGGGATGAGTCCTCTGACACCTTCCCCGGCGGTCGGGTACTTGCTCGGATACGGCGACAGCAGCCGCGCCTCCTGACGCGCCAGCTCCGCGCGCAGCGTGTTCGCCGCGTCGGTCACCTGGGCCACGGTCAGCCCGCCCGGCAACGCGGTCCCAGCAATCACGGTCGGGAACGCGCCGTCGTAGATCAGCAGATTGGTGGCCTCGACCGGATCGACCGCGAGGTTGTACAGCTCCCACTGGTCCGGCACCGGGTTCTCGCTCCACGGGTCGCAGTAGCGCACCAGCTTCCAGTCGCCCGAGCGCAGCGCGCGCACGTGCGCCGGCTGCACCACCGGGCCGGGCGCGAGCTCGGGCACATAGGGATGCGACTGCCCGTCCGCGGGCGGCGTGCGCAACAGCTCCACCGTCGCCGCGTACACCGCGTACTGCTGCCACGACGCCTGGTTGTGCGGATCGTCGTCGCGCGGCAGCGGCTCGGTGATCATGTCGTCGGTCGCGAACAGCACGCCAATGCGCGGCTCGCCGTCGGGGCCGATGACCGGACCGCCACCGGCAGCTATCACCGGCACCAGGTTGGCGCCGGGCAGCGGCGCGGCCAGATGCGTCTTCGACAGCGCGCGGCGCGCGCGTTCGAGCTCCTCCGGCCTGGCGTCGATCAAACCGAACAGAGTCGGCAGGATGTCGATGTGGCTGGTCTGCGCGTTGATCGCGATCGGCGCGTCGGTGGCATCGTTGTAGGTCCTCGAGCTGATCAGGAACGGCACGTGCACCACTTCCTGATAGGCGCCGTGCCACTTCTCGATCTGCATGCCGTGCGCGGCGCCGTATTCGCCGTGATCCGAGGCGAAGACGACGATGGTCTCGTCGCGCAGGCCCGACTCCTCCAGCGCCTCCAGCACGCGCAGGATGTGGCGGTCGACCATCGAGATCATGTAGGCGTAGTACTGCAGGAAGCCGGTGCCCGCGCCGTCCGGATCGCTCTGCAGCTGGAACGGGAAGGAGGAGGCGAGCGTCGCCTTCACCGCGTTGGCGAGCACGGTCTGCGAATCGCCGCCCATGGCTTGGGCGACACCGAGCCCGGTCTTCGCGGCGAGCCCGAGCGCGACCTTGTACGAGCTGTCGAACTGCGCGCGCGGCTTGTTGTCGAGCAGGTTCTCCTTCTGGGTCGGCGAGGCGCTGGCGCAGTCCTGCGGCAATCCGGTCGGATTCAGCGGCACGCGGAAGGTGCCGCTCTGCGGCTTCGCGCTGACCGTGCCCGTGTGCGGGGATCGGCACCGAACCGCCCGGCCCGACCAGCGCCTGCGGAGTGACGGTGGCGCCGGGACTGGCCGGCCTCAGCGCGCGCGGCAGCACCGGATAGGTGGCGATGTCGTGCGGATTGGTGAACGAGCACACCGCGAAGAACGGCGGCGGCGTGGGCACGAAGCCGTGCTCGGGATGATGATCGCCAGCGGTCGAACTCGCGCGCGAGAACGGCACGCCGAGCCCGCGCCGACGCAGGAAGGCGCAGGCGAGATCGGCGAACTGGTAGTCGCGATACACGCCCATGTTGTTGGTCAGCGCGCCGTGCGGCTCCGGCCACGAAAGCTCCCAGTCGCCGAAGCCGAAGCCCTGCAGGGTGTGCTCCGGCGGATCGCTGACATGCCACTTGCCGAAGTAGTGCGTGGAATAACCGAGCTCGCGGAAGTAATCGCCCGCGGTCGGCGCCCCGTCCGCGCGCAGCCACGGGAAGTTCGAGGCGTCGCCGCTCTTGAACAGCCCATCTGTCTGGGTGACGCCGGTACGCGGCCCGTACTGCCCGGTCATGATGCTGGCGCGGCTGGGAATGCAGGCCGATTCCGCGATGGTGTGATCAGTGAACACCACCGCGTACTCGCGCAGCTTGCAGAAGCCGGGGAAGTGCTGGACGTAGTCGTTGCCTTCGAGGCTGCCGACGAACGAGAGGATGCGCTTGATGTCGTCCGCGAACCCGGCCGAGCCGTAGCCCGTCCCCGGGTAGTACAGCTGGTCGACCATGATCATCAGCACGTTCGGCCGAACGGGCCGGGTCGGCGGGGTCGACCCGTTGCCGGAGTCGCCGCCGGAACCGCTTCCGCTCGAACCGTCGCCGCTGCTGCCGGTCGCATCGGTTCCCTGATTGTGGTCCTTCATATGCCCTCCTCCTGGGCGGTGGGAATGCGTCCTGCTCCGGCGTCGTGCCGGCTCACGTCCATGATGAGCCTGCCCCGATTTCGTGGACACACCCAATAAGTCGGCTACACGGGAGATAGTGTGAGCCCTCGGGGGGCAGAGGCGAGTCTCACCTCTTGGCCCTGGTGGCCGGCAAGCGTGTGTCGGCTTTCTCCGACGAGGAGGAGCGCGCGGTGAAGCTCGACAAGCTGGTGCCCTTCCCGCTGGAGACGCGGCTGCGCGACCTGGGGCCCCGCTACGAGCGAGGGCCCCTGTGGAGCAGCTTCGCGGTGCATGACGGGCGGCTGATCACCGGCCAGAACCCGGCCTCTTCCGTGGCCGCCGCGCGTGAGGTCCTCACGGCCCTCCGGGAGAAGTAGCGCGGCGCTGCGCGACCAGTCCTCCGCCCTCCTGCTCGAGGTCATCGCGCGAGGGGTGGCCATGAGTCTCTTCTCTCCACCCCAGGTGCTCGTCACCGCGGTGGCGATCGCCACGATGGGGCTGCGCATCCCGTACTGGTACGAGCCGTCGGAGACGCTCGCCATCGACACCCTCGCCGAGCTGGCGCTCCGCATGCTGGGAGTCCGCTCCACGCCCTGAGAGGTTGCCCGCTCGTGCTCTCCGGGCGGAGCGCGAGACGTCTCATCTGGACACCTGGCCGAGCCCGGCCGCGATGGCGCTGGCGTGTGACTGGAAGAGGGGCGAGCGGGCCCCGATCTTCAGCACGCGATCGATCTGCGATTGCGCCTCGCGGTCACGGCCGTTGGCATGGAGCGCCCAGGCGTACGCGTCGAGGGTGTAGACGTCCTCGCGGCGAGCGGACTCGCGTTCCGCCAGGCGCAGTGCCCGGGCCGGCTCGTGGGCGTGCTCGATGTAATAGAAGATCAACTCGCGGTTGGCATTGTCACTCTGCACGCTCTCGCGCACGGCTTGCCGCTCAAAGGTGCGGAATGCGCTTCGCGCTTCGCGGGAGCGGCCGGCGCGCTCCAACGCTTCCGCCAGCGGATAGAGGTTCTCCGGATGGGGCGCAACGGCGTAGCGCCGCTCGAACAGCTCGACGGCATCCGCCCAGCGGCGCTGCTCCATGCGCAGCGTGCCAAGCGTCCCGAGCGCGTAGTGATACCGGGGGAACAGGCGCAAGGCCTCGAGCAGTGCGGCCTCGGCCTCCTGTTGCTTGCCATGGATGAGGTGCAGGTGACCGATCTGCGTCAGGAGCCAGGCGCGGTCCTCGAGCTCACCCGGGTCGGTCTGGTCGTAGGCCATGCGCATCAACTCCAGCGCGCCCTCGACGTCGCCGTAGGTCTCCCGCAGGTACGCCGCCCGCGTCAGCCCGGGGATGTTGCCCGGGCGGAGGTCGAGCATCCACTGCGCGGCGGTCTCCGCCTCCGGGTAGTTGCCAAGCTCGGCGTTGGCGTCCGCGAGGAAGCCATACACCAGCACGTCGTCGGGCGCACGGCGGTTGAGCTCGCGGGCCAGCTCGCGCGCCTTCTCGAACTCGTGCCTTCCCAGCAGCAGCCAGCACTGGACCTTCTGCCCCTCGAAGTTGTCGGGCTGGAGCCGGAAGGAGCGCTTCAGGGCCTCCTCGGCCTCACTGTACTTCGTGGGATCTCCCGTCTCACGCGCACGGCGAGCCAGGGCCAGCGCGAGGTCATTGTAGGCCTGGTAGTACTCAGGGTTCTTCTCGATGGCGCCGCGCGCCTGGGCGATCCGCACCTCCGCGGGCGTGGGCTTCACCTGGATCTGACCCAGGGCGACAGAGGCGAAGAGCAGGATCCCCGCCAGACTCCCAATCGCTTTCATGGAAACCTCCTGGAAGGAAAGCCGTGGGCGCACGGTGAGCGCACCCACGGCGGGCTGACTAGTTGACGGGACCGCCTCCCACCTCACCCGGGTCGATGTGGCGGCGGTTGCGGCCGTCCCACGCGAGGCCGAGGTACGGGAAGGTGCTCTGGTACGGGGCGTCGTTGGTGTTGACGCCGTCGCCGATGCGGTTGTTGGGGGCCTTGTTGAACTGGGGGTTCAGCACACCCGCCACCGCGCGTGCGGAGATGTCGGTGACGTCGTCGCCCAGCCGGCGCCCGTTGGGGAAGCCGGAGGGATCGCCCGCGAGCAGGCCCAGGCGCTTCTGCTTGCCCACCGGCGTGGGCGGTACGCCCGTATTCAAGCGCAGCAGATCGGCGACCGGGCCAGCGGGGGTGCCCGCGGCCGCGATGGGCGGCGCGTAGGTCACCAGTGGCAGCAGATCGGTGCGGGGCGGGGTGGGGATGTCAATCCCATACACGGCGTTCAGCACGCGCGCCAGCAAGGGGTCGAGGAAGAAGGGCGCGAACCGCGAGTCGTTCCTGGGCTGGTCGGTGCTGAAGCGGTCCTTGGAGCCAGTGCCCACGAGGAGCTCGTTGATGAGCGGGTTGCCCATGCGCTGCACCTGCCGCCAGACGTCGGCGTCCCGGGCGTCGCCGTTCCGCTCGGCGGGGTGTCGGCGGACGGAGACACGCTGGCGAGAGGTCGTGGCCCAGGTGCCGAGCGTGGCGGCGGGCTCGGTGGGTGCGTGCCGCTTGCCGTCGCGGGTCAGCAGGGAGATGGGCACCTCGATGGCGATGGCGTTCACGTTGTAGCCGGAGACGGCATCGCTGGCGAAGTTGCGGGTGTCGTCGGCGTCCTGGGCGTCCGACAGCACACCGGGCACCTTGAAACCGGTGGCGCGGAAGTTCAGGGAGTCGAAGGCCGCGCCAAGGTCGATCCAGAACGGATCTTCCACGGTGCCGGCGAAGACCCTGACGTCCTGGCCCACCCGGAAGAGGGCCTGCTTCGCCAGGGAGGAATAGTTGGGCATGGTGCGCGGGCCGACGTTGCTCGGCAGCGCGAACAGGCGCATGCGTTCGCCCAGGCGGGTGCGTTTCACGGAGTTGCCCGGACCGCGGCGCGCCAGGGTCACCGTGTACTGCTGGCGCAGGCTGAGCCCCTCCGAGCCGGGCCCGTCCAGGGCGGTGATGGCCGGCGGCACGACGGGGGTTCCGGGCGCGATCGGCGGGGGCGAGTTGCCCGGGGCGGCGATGCCCGAGCCCGCGCCCACGTAGCCCGTGAAGACGTTGGGCGCGCGGATTTCCGTGTTGAAGCGGAACTCGAACCAGACGTCCTCGATGGCGTCGTGGTCGTTATCGATCTTGATGGTGTAGAGGATGTTGGGATCGAACGGGAAGTAGTTGGGTCCGTTCGCCGGCTCCAACAGCGGGTCCACGTCCAGGATGAACGTGACCCTGTCGGGTTTGTCATAGCTGACGAAGGCGAAGAAGTCGGTGATGTCCGCCTTGTGGTCCAAGGCGGTGATGGGTGCCTCGCGGTGGCTGGCGGCGAGAGCCCCGAGCGGGAATGCCAGGGTCGCCGTCGACAGGACCGCGATGGCGGCCAGTGGGTTCAACTTCGGCATGGTCGGTCCTCATGGAGTGCGGTGTCTTCACTCCCGCTACGGACCGGCGAAGCAATTGGATGACTTCGGCGGAAAGCGCCGGAGGCTGAGCGGACCTCGGGCAACCAGCCTGGACCCACCACGCGAGCCTCGCGCCCACCCGTCACCCAGCCGGCTAGGACGTGCCGAGCAGGGTAACGGCCAGACTCCGCTGGCTCGCGCCCGCACCTTCGGTACCGAGGTCGAGGTTCGAGCATTGCTGGACCTCGGTGCGAAGTGATGGAGATGAGCACGGACCTCCGTCAGCGGTACTGGATGAGGAACCGCTCTTCCTCCCGGGTGAGCCCGTATCGGCTCAGCGCCTCCGCGAGCGCCGACTCGGGCGACATCGGATGAACGATGCCTTCAATCCTGCTCAGGCGGATCGTCCTGTCCGCTCCCGCCGAGGCCAGGGTCGAGGCTCCAGGCGAGAAGGCCACGGCGGTGGGCATCCCCTGATGACCGGGGATCTCCCCCATCCGCTCGCCGGAAGGAAGGCTCCAGACCTTCACCAGCAGGTCCATTCCGCCCGAGGCCATGAACCGCCCGTCCCGTGACAAGGACATGGAGAGGGTGCCGACAGGGCCATCGTCCAGCTCCTTCAACAGACGGCCGTCCGCGGCATCCCAGAGGCGAAGGGGTTGCTTCATGCCCGCCGTCACCAGGAGGCCATGGGAGGGGGTGAAGGCAACGGCTCGAACCGTGCCCCCCGTGTCGAGCTGTCGAAGCTGCTGACGGCGACTCACATCCCAGATCCGCGCGGTACCGTCCGAGCTGCCGGAGGCGAGGCGGCTCCCCGTCGAATCAAAGGCCAGGGACCAGATCTTCCCCGTGTGTCCCGCGAGCTGCCCGAGGACGGAGCCGGAGGGCAGCGACCAGAGGATGACGTCGCGCTCCCCGCCCGCCGCGAGGGTCTTCCCATCGGGTGCGAAGGCCAGGCCCCGAACGGAGCCCGCCACGCCGGAGAGGCCGAGCACCTGCCGGCCCGAGCTGGCCTCCAGGACGCGCACCGTTCCATCGGGCGCACCCGCCGCGATGAGCTTTCGATCCGGGCTCACCGCGAGGGAGAAGCTCCCCGTCTCGAACGATTTCGGCTCCAGTGCGCTCCCTCCCGAGAGGCCCCATAGGCGCAAGCCATCCTCCGCACCTGAAACGAGCGCCTGCTCCTCGGGAAACGCCAATGCCTCGATCCAGACCTGATGGCCTCGGAGGACGACCTCGGCGGGAGCCTCGGGTCGGGACCAGACATGCAACGAGCCGTCCCTTCCACCAGAAGCGAAGGTGCGACCGTCCGGAGACAGGGCCACCGCCATCGTCATCGCGTGATGTGCATCCAGACGATCGAGGAGTTCCCCGCTGCGAGCATCGACGAGCTGGACGCGGCCATCCCATCCCGCCTCGACGATGAGCCGGAACCCGGGATCGATGGCGACGCTCGCGATACCGCCCGGGATTCTCAGGACATTGACGAGCTGTCCGGACCGCGCGCTCCAGAACCGGACCGTGTGGTCGCTCGCCGCGGTCATGACGAGCTGCCCATCCGAAGAGAAAGCACCCGATTCCACCTTCTCCTCGTGTCCGAGGAGGCGGCGCAGCTCCTTGCGTGCATCCAGGTCCCACAGCCGGGCGGTCCGGTCCATGCTCGTCGAGAGGAGCTGTCGCTCATCACCGGAGAACACGACGGAGATGGCATATTCGTCGTGGTCGAACCGCATCCGCTCGGTCCCGGTGCCGACGTCCCAGACACGGACCGTCTTGTCCACGCCACAGGAGGCCAATTGCTTCCCGCTCGGCGAGAACGCCAGCCCGCGCACCACGTCCGAGTGGCCTTCGAGCAGGGCCACCTGCCGACCCTGGCTCAGGTCCCAGATTCGAATCTCTCCCGGCCTGCCTCCGGAGGCCAGCACTCGACCGTCGGGGGAGAAGGCGACGGCATGCACCTCGGCCGTATGGCCCTTGAGTTCCGCCAGCAGCTCACCGCGGCTCACGTCCCAGAGACGGATGATGGAATCGTATCCGGCCGAGGCCAGCACCCGGCCATCCGGGGAGAAGGCGGTGGCGAGGACGGAGCCCTCGAACTTCTTCGTCCAGAGCTGGGTGGAGGCATGGCTCGTCGCCCAGGCATGACCCCACTGCGCCGCGAGCGAGTCCTGCTCCACACGGGCGGCCGCGAAATACGCTGCCGCCAGACCCCATTGCCGCGAGTCGACCGCCGCCTCGCCCTTCGCCAGGTAGATGCGCGCGCGCAGGCTCCGTCCGGTCTCGGCTTGCCGGGAGACCTCGCTGGCGGGCCGATGCGCCGAGCAGGAGATGAGCAGTAACGCCAGACATCCCCACCCCAACGTTCCGTGTCTTCGCACGGCGCGAGTATAGGCATGCGAGCGGCCCACCCATCGCCGAGCCCCCCGCGAAGCCTTAGTACCCCCCGCCCTCGTCGGTGTCCGAGGGGAACTTCTGGGTGACGATGGGCCCGTCGCTGCTCTCGTCCTTGTCCGAGGGGAACTTGCGAGTCTGGACGCCACCCGCGCCACCCGCCACCTGCTCCAGCTCCTGAGCCTCCAACAACCGCGCGAAGAACGGCTTCTTGTCCTTCCGCGGGGCCTTGTTCTTGTCGTTCTTCTTCATGTCCAGCCTCCTCGAGGACTCCAGTCCTCCCCGTTGTTCGAGTCCCGGGAAGTCGGATGTAACGGGGCGTGGACCGCGGGCGCGGCCGCCTGCTCGTCCAGCGGGCTCTCCGGACCTCCGAGGGCGTCCTCGGAGCCCCGGCCATGTCAGACCCATTGGGTAAACCTTGTTCATGGCCGCCCGAGAGGGGGGCAGAGACCCACGTCCAACCTGGAGCATCACGTCATGGCTACTCGCAACTCGTCCGCCCGCCGTCGTTCCACCGAGCAGACCAAGAGCGCTTTCGAGGAGCTGGCCCGCAAGAGCCGCAACAAGCCCGTGGTCTCGGTCAAGGAGCAGGAGGCGCAGCAGTCCCACGCCCGCAACGTGCTGACGGATGTGTCCAGCCTCTCGGCGGAGTCGGCCGTGAAGAAGGTCACCGAGGCCGGCCTCACCATCAACAAGACGCTCGGCGGCATCAACGAGCAGGTCATCTCGCTCGTCGAGGAGCTGAAGAAGCTCGACGAGGCCATCAAGCTCAAGACGGAGGAGCTGGCGGCCCTGCACGGCAAGGACGTCGCCGCCAGCGCCATCGACGTCCTGGTGGCCGAGCACGACAAGAAGAAGGCGGACCTGGAGGCCGAGCTGGAGCGGCTCCACGAGGAGATTTCCCAGACGCGCACGAGGTTCGCCGCGGACCTCGCGGCCGAGCGGGAGGCCTCCGAGGTGGCGCGCAAGCGGGCCGAGGAGGAGTACGTCTATAACATCCAGCTCCAGCGCAAGAAGGAGCAGGACGCCTTCGCCGAGCAGCTCCGCCAGCAGGGTGCCGCCGAGCGCGACCGCAAGGAGAAGCTCGAGAAGGACTGGGCCGCCCGCGAGGAGGCGCTGAAGCTGCGCGAGAAGGAGCTGGAGGAGCTGCGCCAGCAGGTGGCGGACTTCCCGGCCGTGCTGAAGAAGGAGACGGACGCGGCGGCGGCCATCGCGGGCAACCGGGTGAAGCATGACTGGGAGATGAAGCTCACCCTCGCCCAGAAGGATGCCGAGACGGCCCAGCGCGTGGCGAGCATGGAAATCTCCTCGCTCAAGGAGACCAACGCGCGGCAGACCCAGTCGCTCCAGGCGCTCCAGACCGAGCTGGCCGAGGCCAAGCGACAGGTGCAGACCATCGCCGAGAAGGCGCTGGAGTCCGCCTCGGGTGCGCGGGCGCTCGCCGAGGTGCAGGGCGTCATCGCCAGCCGCGAGTACACCAAGGGCAAGTAGCGCGCATCTTGCGCGCCCGGGCTCCTCATCCCCACTTTCAGGGACAGGGGAGCGCAAGGTTTGCGCACCGGGCGGGGCTCCTCGCTGGAGCCCCTCCTGGCACGGCGAATGCTGTGACTCCCTGGGTCTTCTTCACGCATTCCCCGGAACAGCTCGCCATGCCCACCCGCGCCCGGAAGTCTCCGCTCCGAAAGAGCCCGACCCGCCTCGCCAAACCTCGGCCCGGTCGTTCCTCCAGCAAACCCCGCGCCCGCACCAGCCCTCGGCAGAAGTGGGTGTACCTCTTCGACGAGGGCCGCGCGGACATGAAGGACCTGCTCGGCGGCAAGGGGGCCAACCTGGCCGAGATGACCGCGCCTCGGGCTCCCCGTCCCGCCCGGCTTCATCGTCACCACCCAGGCCTGCAACGCCTTCCTCGCCGCCGGCAGCCGCTTCCCCGAGGGACTCTGGGAGCAGGAGCTCGCCGCCCTGCGCAAGCTGGAGCAGCGGGCCGGGCGCACGCTCGGAGACCCGAGCAACCCCCTGCTCGTGTCCTGCCGCTCCGGCGCGAAGTTCTCCATGCCCGGGATGATGGACACCGTCCTCAACATCGGGCTGAACGACGCGGTCGCCGAGGGCCTCGTCGCCAAGCTCACGGGCGACGCGCGCTTCGTCTACGACGCCTACCGCCGGCTGGTGCAGATGTTCGGCACCGTCGTGCTCGGACTGCCCGACGAGCCCTTCGAGCGCGTGCTGGAGGAGTACCGGAACCGGCGCGGCATCGAGAACGACGCGGACGCTCGCCGGCCGAGGACCTGAAGGAGATTACCGCAGGCCTTCCAGCGGATTGTGCGCGAGCAGTCCGGCCACGACTTCCCGCACGAGCCCGCTCGAGCAGCTCCGGCTGGCCACCGAGGCCGTCTTCCGGAGCTGGAATGGCAAGCGCGCCGTGGACTACCGCAACGCCGCCGGGATCGCCCATGACCTGGGCACGGCCGTCAACATCGTCACCATGGTGTTCGGCAACCGGGGGAAGGACTCGGGCACGGGCGTGCTGACGACGCGCAACGTGTCCACGGGCGAGCGGCAGCTCGAGGGCGACTACCTCTCCAATGCCCAGGGCGAGGACGTGGTCGCGGGCACGCGCCCCACGCTGCGCATCGCCGCCCTCAAGGAGTTGCTGCCCAAGCAGTACGCGCAGCTCGAGAAGTACTGCCAGAAGCTCGAGCGGCACTTCCGCGACGTCCAGGACGTCGAGTTCACCATCGAGCAGGGCAAGCTCTGGATGCTGCAGACGCGGGACGCCAAGCGGGCGGCGCAGGCCGCGGTGCGCATCGCGGTGGAGCTGGCCGAGGAGAAGCTCATCTCCCGGAAGGAGGCCGTCCTGCGGGTGAAGCCCGAGCAGGTCGACTTCTTCCTGCACCCCCAGCTCACTCCCGCCGAGAAGAAGGCGGCGAAGGAGCGGGGGGACCTGCTGGCCACGGGGCTGAACGTGTCTCCCGGTGCCGCCAGCGGCGTGCTGGCCTTCGACGCCGACACCGCCGAGCGCTGGGCCAAGGAGGAGAAGAAGGCCGTCATCATGGTGCGGCAGGAGACCCGACCGGATGACGTGCACGGCATGCTCGCGGCCAATGGCATCCTGACCAGCCGGGGTGGGCGCACCAGCCACGCCGCGCTGGTGGCGCGGCAGTTCGGCAAGCCCGCCGTGGTGGGCGTCTCGGCGATGGAGGTGGACAGCGAGCAGCGGCGCCTCACCGTCGCCGGGCGCGTGCTCCAGGAGGGGGACACCGTCTCCATCGACGGCAACACCGGCGAGGTCTTCGCGGGCAAGCTCGCGACCGTCATCCCGGACCTGTCGGACCCGCACCTGCTGAAGCTCCTGGGTTGGGCCGACGGCTTCCGCAAGCTGGGCGTGTACGCGAACGCGGACTACCCGCGCGACGCGCGGCGGGCCCGGGAGCTGGGCGCGGAGGGAATCGGCCTGTGCCGCACCGAGCACATGTTCTTCGAGACGGAGCGCCTGCCGCTCGTGCAGCGGATGATCCTCGCCCGCACCGACGAGGAGCGGGGACAGTCCCTCGCGCGGCTGCTGCCCTTCCAGCGCGAGGACTTCCTCGGGCTGTTCCGGGCGATGGACGGCCTGCCCGTCACCATCCGCCTCCTCGACCCGCCCCTGCATGAGTTCCTCCCCAACCATGACGGGCTGCTGCACGACGTCACCGAGCTGGAGACGCGGCTGGAGCTCACGAAGGAGAGCCCCGAGAGGGCGAAGTGGGAGGAGACGCTCGCCGAGAAGCGGCGCCTGCTGGAAGCGGTGGAGTCGATGCGCGAGGCCAACCCCATGCTGGGCCTGCGCGGGGTGCGACTCGGCATCCACCTGCCGGCGCTCGTGCGCATGCAGGTCCGGGCCATCTTCGAGGCGGCCTGCCAGTGCACCCGCGAGGGCGTGCGCGTCTTCCCGAAGATCATGATTCCCGCTCATCGCGCACAGCAACGAGCTGCGCGTGGAGAAGGAGATGCTCGAGGCCGAGGCCCGGGCGGTGATGGAGGAGCAGAAGCTGGAGGTGGCGTACCAGTTCGGCACGATGATCGAGATTCCCCGGGCCGCGCTCACCGCCGGACCAGATCGCCCGAGGACGCGGCAGTTCTTCTCGTTCGGGACGAACGACCTCACCCAGACGACCTACGGCATCTCGCGCGACGACGCGGAGACGGGCTTCCTGAGCGAGTACCTGCGAGAAGCGCATCCTCCCGGAGAACCCCTTCGCCACGCTCGACCAGGACGGCGTGGGCGCGCTCATGGAGATGGCCGTGAAGCTCGGCCGCCAGACCCGGCCGGAGCTGGACATCGGCATCTGCGGCGAGCACGGCGGCGACCCGAAGACGATCGCCTTCTGCCACCGCATCGGACTCGACTACGTGTCCTGCTCGCCGTACCGCGTGCCCATCGCGCGCCTGGCCGCGGCCCATGCCGCGCTCACCACCGCGTAGCCGCTACGGGGTGGTGCCCCCAGGCGCCTGCTGCTCCCCGGCACCGCTCTCACTCGCCGGAGGGCAGCGCACCGTGTAGCTTCATTTCGATTCCATGGCCTAACACTCCGCCCGCCGCCCCCTGCCGCGCCTGCGCTGGCTGCTCGCACCGCTGGTGCTGCTCACGCTCACCGGCTGCTTCGACCTGCTTCAGGAAATCTGGATTCTTCCCGATGGCTCGGGGCGCGTGGTGTTCGACGTGGGCCTGCCCACGTCGTTCCTCGACCTCGCGCGAGCCCGGGGAGAAGGACCCCCTCGAGGAGACTCCGCGCGGAAGCCCGAGCCACCGAGGCCGACCTGAAGAAGGACCCGGACGTGACGAAATTCGAGTTCCGGGAGTACGAGCAGGACGGGCAGCAGCACCTCGTGTACGACCTGACGGTGAAGGACGCCACCCGGCTGGGCGAGTTACAGAAGCGGGCCATGGAGCAGAGTGCCTCGGCGAAACAGGGGCAGGCGGACGTCGCCTTCCGCATCGAGCCGCGCGGGTTCGGGGAGTACGTCTTCGTCCAAAGGTTCGGCGAGCCGAAGGAGCAGCCCGGCGCTCCGGATGGGGCGAAGACTCCCACGGAGCAGGCCGCCCGGGATTTCGGGACGCAGATGGCGCGGGCCCTGCTGGGCAACCACTATTACGTCGTTCGTGTGCACGGGCAGTCCATTCCGGAGACCAACGGTACGCTCAACGAGAAGAAGGACACCGTGGAGTGGAAGTACAGCCTGGTGGACCTGGCGAACGAGGCCCGACAGGGCAAGGAGCTGCACGCGGTGGTGCAAGCCGGGACTCCGCTCTGGCTGTGGCCGGTGATGCTCGGCGTGCCGCTGCTCGTGCTGGCGCTGGCGGTGATGGCGGCCCGGCGGCGGCGTGCCCGGCACGGTATGTAGAGCACCGGCCGCTTGCCCTAAACCATTAGAAGTAAGTCGCTTCAGGGGTAACGAGCATTGCCAGCGGCCTCGTCCGTGCACGCCAGTCACAACCTCTGAGACCCGCCACCTCCCGGCCGCGTTTCTCTCCAACTTGTACACGTAAGTGTACAAGTTGCCGAAAACCGAGTCCGCCAGGCCCCCTGTCCTCCGAGAACCATCGGCCTTCCGGTCGCGCTCTTCAAAAACCTGTCCGACTGTCGGACAGGTTTTTCGAGACCGAGCCCGGAGGGTCCTCTGTCCGCCGCGATTCTCCGGCCTCCCAGGTCGCGCTTCTCACGAACTGGTCCGACCATCGAACCAGTTGCGCGAGCGCGCGTCCGGCGCCCCCCCCTGCACGGACTTGCTTCGGATGGCTTAGAGCCGCAGCCCGCGCGGCACCACGAGCCGCTCGACGAGCTCGAACAGGCCGCTGACGAGCAGCGCCAGCACCGCCGCCGGCACCGCGCCCTCCAGGATGCAGGCCCGACGTCGTCGAGCCGGATGCCGGTGAGGATCGGCTGGCCGTAGCCGCCGGCGCCGATCAGCGCGCCGAGCGTGGCGGTGCCGACGTTGATCACCGCCGAGGTCTTGATGCCGGCGAGGATCGACGGCGAGGCCAGCGGCAGCTCGACGAGGCGCAGGCGCGCGCCGGGCGGCAGGCCGAGCGCCTCGGCCGACTCGCGCACCGGCGGCGGCGATGTCGGCGAGCCCGGCGGGCGTGTTGCGCACGATCGGCAGCAGGCTGTAGAGGAACAGCGCCACGATGGCCGGCCGCGTGCCGATGCCGAGCAGCGGGATCATGAACACCAGCAGCGCCAGCGACGGGATCGTCTGGATCACGCCCGCCAGCGCGAGCACCACCTGCCCCAGCCGCGGCCGCCGGGCCGCGAGGATGCCCAGCGGCACCGCCACGCACGATGGCCGCGAGCCAGCGAGATGCCCACCAGGAACAGGTGCTCGCGCGTGTGGCGCCGCAGGATTCGCGCAGCGCGGCCGTCCGCCGCGCACCGTCGACCGCCAGCGCCCAGCTCGCGCTCGCAGGAAGTCGGCCGCCACCTGCCGCCTCGGGGACTGCGCTCGAGCTTCGCGCGCGCGTTCAGCTGCCGATCATCTCCGGCTCGGAGATGCGGCCCTCCAGCCGCCCGAGCGCGGCCACGACCTCGGGCGCGTGCTCGGCCAGGTCGGCGCGGTACAGCAGCACGGCGTCGTACGTCGGGGAAGTGCCGCAGGTCGTCCTCGAGCACGCGCAGGTCGTAGTAGCGCGATCTCCGCGTCGGTCGAGTAGAGGTCGGTCACGTCGATGCGCGCCGCTCGTCCAGGCCGCGGTAGGCCAGGTCGTGGTCGAGCCCGCGCACGTCCCGCTGCGGCAGCGCGTAGCGGTCGCGCAGCGCCGGGCCAGCCGTCGGCGCGGTCCATGAACTCGTTGCTGAAGCCGAAGCGCAGCTCGGGGTGCGCGCGCAGGTCGGAGATGCGCCGGATGCCGAGGCGCTCGGCCTCGGTCTCCTTCATGCCGAGCGCGTAGGTGTCGTTGAAGCCGAGCGGGCGCGCTCATGCGCACGCCCTCGGCGGCGAGCGCCTGGCGCAGCGCCTCGTCGTCGGGCAGGCGCTGCGCCGGCGAAGATCTCCTGCGCGCAGCGTGCCGGTGTACTCGGGGTAGACGTCGATCTCGCCGCGGCGCAGGGCGTCCCAGAGCACCCGGGTGCCGCCGAGCTCGCGCCGGTGCTCGGCCCGAGCCCCGGTGCTCGCGCACGAGCTGCGTCGCCATCTCGCCGAGGATGACCGACTCGGTGAACTTCTTGGAGCCGACGCGCACGGCGGGGCCGTCCGAGGATGCCCGGAGCACGCGGCGAGCACGAGCAGCAGCACAAGCGGCGAGCGAGCTCATGCGCCACGCTCCCCGAAGGGCAGGCGCTGCGCCTGGAAGAAGCGGGTGACGAAGGGGTCGGCGGGAGCGCGCTCCAGCTCGGCGAGCGGGCCCTGCTGGACGATGCGGCCCTCGCGCATCAGCACCACCTGGTCGCCAAGAAAGGCGGCCTCGCCGAGGTCGTGGGTGACGAGCACCACCGTCTTGCCCGAGCGGGCGGAAGATGTCGCGCAGGTCGCCCTGCAGCTCGTGGCGGATCATCGGGTCCAGCGCGCCGAGCGGCTCGTCGAGCAGCAGCACGTCCGGGTCGAGCATCAAGCGCGCGCATGAGGCTCACGCGCTGCCGCTGGCCGCCGGAGAGCTGGCCGGGGTAGCGGTCGAGGGCGTCCGGAGGAAAACGGGTGCAGCTCGACGAGCTCGCGCAGCCGCGCGCGGATGCGCTCCGTGGGCCACTTCAGGTGGCGGGCCATGAGGGTGACGTTGCCCTCGGCGGTGAGATGGGGGAAGAGTCCACCGCCCTGGAGGGCGTAGCCGATGCGCTGGCGGACGGAGAGCAGGTCCGCGTCGCGCAGGGGCTGGCCACGGAAGAGGACCCGGCCGGTGTCGGGCCGGAGCAATCCATTCAACAGACGCAGCAGGGTGGACTTGCCGCAGCCGCTCGGCCCGAGGAGGACGGTGGTGCGCCCGGCGGGCACGCGCAGGTCGAGCGGGTGCAGCGCCCACGTCTCACCGAAGCGCTTGGATACCCCCTCGAGCTCGAACATCCCCAAGTCATACCGCGCCACGGCCTCGGGGGACCAAGGGTCATGTTCCGCGAACCCGGGCTGGTTTCTTCGAGACGGTTCTCTTGCCTGGCCAGGCCATGGCCTGACCCGAGGCGCTCCGGCTCTCCCCGGCGCAGCTCGCCAAGGTGTCGCGGGAGACGCCCGGGCTCGAGGCCCTCCTGTCGCGATAGCGGTCCCGCCTCACCGCGCCCGCTATCTGGTACTACTCGGCTTTGCGCTTTCAGCAGCCAGGAGACAGGGCCAGGAGGGCTCCCGCATGATGCCGTGCCGGTTGATTCCGCTGCTGTCGCTGATGCTGCTGGCTGGGTGCGGCAGTTGGAGCTGAGCTTGGAGCGAGAACGTGCTGCATTCGTCTGTCGCCATGTCTTCGAAGGAAGCCGGCCCATCCGACTGATCGTGCATGAGGATGGCGACTGGCAGTTCCTTTGCGGGGAGGAGCATGAACCCGGTGAGGGGCCGCGAGTCATCGGCTTGAACCATCTGGTCGAGCAAGATCCAAGCATCCTCGACGTTCTGGAACTGCAACAAGGATGGGAAGCAGAGCGCCACGAGGTGGGCGGTCCCTGGGTGCGTCGCCAGCTCGGGGCATGAGGCACTCGGGCGAAGAATGAGGAGGGCGTGAAGGGACCTGGGCCCTTGACCCGGAGTAGCCACGCGCGCACGAATCATCGTCATCCGCTCGCTGCACCCCGACACCTGCACGCCCTGCCCCTTGCCGCCCCCTGCTTTGATCTCGAAACACACAACCAAGGGCCGTTTCCCCATGCCCATCCACACCGGAGTGACGAACCGCTCGCCGGGTCGGTCAGCGGGCCTGCTGCTGCTCGTGCTGGCGCTGCTGACGTCGCGGGAGGCGGCGGCGCAGATCGTCAACGTGCAGGCGCTCTTCGACGAGGCGACGTCCCCGATGGGGGTATCGGGAGGAGCGGAGCTGTCCCTGGACTGGCGCACGGGGAGCACGGATCTGCTGGTGACGCGAGCGCTGCTGCTGGGGCAGTGGCGCACGGAGAAGCACACGGTGCTGGGGGTGGTGCGAGGCGAGTACGGCTTCGCCAATGAGGAGCTCATCGTCAGCAAGTTCCTCGAGCACCTGCGCTACCGCTACCGCCTCACGGACTGGCTGTCGGGGGAGACGTTCGTGCAGCACGAGCTCGATGCCTTCCGGCGGCTGCGGCTGCGGGCGCTGGTGGGAGCGGGGCCGCGCTTCACGCTGAAGAGCACGGAGGCGGCATCGCTCGTCCTGGGAGCGGCGATGATGCTGGAGTATGAGCAACTGCGCCATGACAACGAGCCGGACGCGGGAGCGGAGGCAGTGGACCCACGGCTGAGCAGCTACGTGATGGGCCGGGTGAAGCTGATGGAGAACATGAGCCTGACGGAGACGCTGTACGTGCAGCCGCGACTGACCCGGTTCTCGGACGTGCGGCTGCTCAACGAGACGCTGCTGCTGGTGGAGCCCAACAAGCGCTTCATCTTCAGCATGGGCCTGGTCCTCAGCTACGACGCGGCCCCGCCGGCCACGGTGTCGCGGTTCGACACGCAGTTGCGCTCCGGTATCGCCGTGAAGTTCTGAGACTCCCCCTCAGCGCGCACAAGGCACGTCGGAGCACTGCCCCCACATCCCCCGCCCGGCCCTTCGGGCCGAGGACTCGAGCGCCTGGAACTCGGAGCGTCGCGACTCTCCCGCCGGAGGCACGTAGAGGACGCAGGCATACCCCTGCTCGGCGAGCTGCGCATTCACCTCCTTGCCATCCACGGTGACGTACGCGAGCAGCCGCCCGTAACGGTCGGTACACGCCTCGCCATACGTCAGCCGCACGTTGCGCCCCTCGACGAGCGAGCGGTTGAAGTCCCGCGCCGCCGTGCCAAAGCACTCGCGCTTTCCGCCGGTGCTCTCTGGAGTGTCCACGAGCAGGTAGCGCACGCGCTCGCCGCTCTGGAGCACCACGGTGTCGCCGTCCACGACCCGCGACACCACGCCGGCCCCCGGGCCACAGGCGGACTCCGAGCCGCAAGCGCAGAGGATGACGAGCCCCATCCCGAGCACCACGAGCAACACCCGCCATCCGCTCACGGGACGCATGGACGGTTCTCCATTCCAGGAGTGCCCCGGTCCAAGGAGTTGTATTGAACGCCCTCCGGCGTCAGACAGAAGCTCGCCTCCGCATCGTTGCGCAAAGAGTCCTTCTTGGAGGGGTCGAGCTGCCAGGACACCCCGGGAGTCGCGGCGCGCTTCCACGTCACCTCATCGAGCAACACGCCCTCCAGGGTCAGCCGAAGCGCATGGGCGCCTTCGCTGTTCCCCATCCCAAAGGAGAAGGTCCCCACCACCTGCGACAATCCCCCATTGAGCCCGGGCTCGTCGCCGCGTGCGAACACACCATGGGAGCCGGCCCTCAGCTCCCGACAAGGCTCGCCCGCGAGAGGAACACCCCGTCCCCCCTCGTCCGAGAGGCTCACTCCGTTGAGGTCCATGTCGCGCAGGGCATACACCTCGACCCACTCGCCCGCGGTATCCGCGACGAGTTTCGGATCGGCCATGAACTCCGTGATGACGAGGTCACCGGGGCTCGGGTGCGACACGTTCCGAAGAAGCCCTGTGCGCGGAGACCTGCACGAGGCAACTCCTCCCCCATCCAAGGACACACCCGCATCGGGGGACCCACTGGAACTGGCACAGGCCGGATTCGCGGCGCCCGGGCTCCTGCGCGAGCCACTGCCCGCATCGGGCGTTCCCGCATCCGACGGAGGTGAATCACACCACCGCTCCAGCGCGTCGTTGTCGAGCGCGTCCGGAACGAGCCTCCCGTCGTAGATGCGCGACACACCGGCACGCACCGGTCCGGAGTAGCGCACCTCGTCCACGACGACATCCCCACAGCGCAGCCCCACGAGTCCACCCGAGTTGCCCAGGGCGCCCAGGGTGTCGCCGTAGGAATGATTCACGTGGGCCGGCGGCGACTCGGAGCGCACGTCTCCGAGCACCACGTACCCCTTCGGCTCCAGAGGCACGGATGCCTCGAAGAGGTACGCCCGTTCCTGCGAGCCATCGGCGCGCGCCGCGTAGAGCAGGAGCCCCCGCAGGTCCACCGCCGAGCGCCCGGGGTTGTGGACCTCCAGCCACTCCTGCCCGGTGTCCGCCCCTTCCGGGTCGGGCAGCAGCTCGGTGAGGACGACATCTCCAGACCTCCACCCCTCGCAGGCAGGCTCCACCTCACCAAAAGGCAGACCACAGGCGCTGCCCGTGAGCGCCAGGGCCATGACAAGACAGACATCGGGAACGGCTCTCTCCACGATCGACTCCATTAGAAACGGCCCTCCAGCTCCAGCCGGAAGAGGTGCTGTGGTGGCTCGGGTGGCGTGCGCGCGCCCTCCGGGGACTTCAGGTCCAGCGCGAGCTCGTACCGCGCACGAGTGCCCAGCTCGGGGAGCACCGCCCACGCCACTTCCAGCGAGCTCCGCAGCCCCTGCGTCAGTCGGGTGCTCTCGAAGAGGTCCTCGTCCCGCCAGCTCGCGCGCCCTTGCAGGCGCAGCGTGGGCAGCGGCCGGAAGAGGACATCCAGCACGGCGCTCCCATCCTTCTGGAGGCCCTCGGGGTGGCGGTCGCTGCCCGTGAGGGTGTGCTGATATTGCACGGCGAGCGACAGGGTCTCGGTGGCCTCGAGCCGCACCCGGCCCGCGATGCGGTACTGCTCGCCGCCACAGGGAATGGGCTCTCCGCGCCGTGTCCCCTCGGTGCCCTCGAAGCAGAGCCCGGGCCCGTTCCGTCCCAGGTCCTTGTTGCGATGCTCCACCCACACCGAGGGCAGGAGCTCCGGCACCTCCATGTAATCCACCCGAGCGGAGGTCCGCAGTTGGACGAGGCCGGGCGCCTCGCCCCCGGGTGGCTGCGTCCACACGTCCACCATCCCCGACAACCGCCACGCCTCCTCCGCCGTCCGGTGCAGGTAGCGCAGCCGAGCCCCCATCTCATTGCTCGCGCGCAGGCCCTCGAACTCGTCGGGGCTGGAGACAGGGCGACCGTAGGGGTTGGCGAAGTCACGCCCGTAGTAGCGCAGCGACAGCTCCAGCTCCCGCGCCCGATCGCCGAGCACCGTGCGCTGGATGGCCCCGAAGCCCCCCCCTTGCCCAGCGGCGAAACCGCGCGCGCCCTCGAAGAAGAGGTCCACCGGCCCGGCGCCCCACGCGGCGTCCACGCCCACCGCGCCGAAGCCACCGCCCTCGGGGTAGCGGGAGCTCTCCCGGAAATCGAGCGCCACGCCCTCCACCGCCCACACCGGCCAGGAGCTCCAGGCAGTCATTCCCAGCCTCGTGCGCGGCGAGAGCCCCACGGAGACATGGCCACCCGCGGCCAGCTCGTGGAAGACGTCCGGCAGGGTGCGCGAAGCGAAGCGCGAGACTCCCGGCACCCGCGACCCGGGAAGCACCGCGAGCACGTCCGGCGTCTTCCGGGTCTTCACGTCGAGCAGCTCGTATTGGGAGACGTCCCGTGACTGGTACGAGCCGAAGCCGGTGAGGGACAGCTTCAATCCCTCCACGCTCCCGTGCACGGTGCCCACCACGCCGCGAAAGCCCTCCGTCCCACCGAAATCCGGCGTGACGCGCCCCTGGGCCTCCTCCGCCGAACAGGCCCCCGTTCCGGAGAGCATGCACTGCCGCTCGGGGGCGCCGGGCGCGAGGAAGGCCTCGTCGGGCACGAAGCCATCCGGTGCCGGGCGGCCCGTGGTGTCGAGGGTGAGCCGCTGCGCGAAGCCCAGCCGGTACGTCCCCATCAGCACCGAGGCGTGCTCGCCCGCCCACTCCACGTGGAGCTTCGGCAGCTCGAACGCGACTCCCGGGAGCCCGGCCGTCAGCGCTCGGCGGCGCGAGTCGTAGCGCACCGGGCCCAGTCGGCGCCGGGTGAGCATAGCCACGCCTCCACCCCCAAAGCCCAGGGGCCCGTCGACCTGGGCCTGCAGCAGCACCGGAGGCACCAGCGCATCCGCCGCGGCGTACGCGGTCAGCAGTCGCACGCGCCCGGAGACGTCCCAGGCCCCGCGCGCCTCCCCGACGAGGAAGGGCCGCAGCCGGCGGAGCTGCTCCGCGGTGAGCACCCCGGCCTCCACGAGCTCCCCCGGCTCCCCGAGTCCCTCGCCCCGCGCCCGGTACGCGAGGAGGGCATCCACCTGCGCCCAGGTGAGGCCCGGCAGCGAGTACAGCCCCTCGCGCGTCGCCGTGCGCAGGTCCACGCCGGTGCGCAGCACCTCGAGCAGCGTCGCGAAGTCGTCCTCCGAGAGAACACCGTCCTCGTACAGCGCCCGGAGGTCCCCCTCATCGGTGATGGCGAGCTCGACCTCGTACGGCTCGGCGCTCGCGCCGGACGAGGCCAGGAGGGTCCAAACGGTCAGGAGGGCAGACAGGCAGGCGGGGCGCACGCGGCCGGCCCCCTGCACGAAGGAGACCAACGAGGACACCTCGGGGACCCCACCTGCGAGGTGTCCCGCGGGGGAAACGCCCATCCAGTCCGCGGACCCCGTTCGCCGCTCGCCCACACTCCGCGCGTAGGAATCGAAGCTCCGAGAGGGTTGGCCGGGAGCGCCGGGGCCATTATCGTTCAGCCCGGCCGTTCTTCGCCGCTCCCTCCACCATGGGCCACGTGCACATCATCCGAGACTTCGTCTCCCCGCAGGAGGGCTTCGCCCGTACCGTCCGCATCTACACGCCGGAAGGGTACGACCAGGCCCCCCATCACCGGTTCCCCGTCCTCTATATGCACGACGGGCAGAACGTCTTCGCCCACCGCGAGTCGGCCCTCTTCGACACCTGGTGCGCCAACCTCGCACTGGAGCACATGGTGGGCGCGGGGCAGACGGAGCCGTGGATCATCGTCGGCGTGGACTCGGGCTCCGGGCGCCTCGAGGAGTACTCCCCCTGGGACGAGCCGCGCGGCAACGTGCGCGCCCGGGGCGAGGCCTACTCGCGCTTCATCGTCGAGACGCTCAAGCCCTACGTCGATGGCGTCTACCGCACGCGCCAGGGCCCCGAGTGGACGGGCATCATGGGCTCGTCGCTCGGCGGGCTGATGTCGCTGTACCTCGGCTGGAAGTACCCCGGGGTGTTCGGTCGCATCGGGGCGCTGTCGCCCTCGGTGATGTGGAGCCAGTCCAAGCTCTTCGAGAACTGGACGGCCCACACCCGGAGCTGGTCGCGCATCTACCTGGACGCGGGGGAGCACGAGTGGATCAACCCAGGCGGTGTCCCGATGCCCTATGGCGAGGCCACGCGCGACTTCTACGTCCACCTCAAGCAGCTCGGGTACGCGGACCACGAGCTGTTCCTGGTGCTGGAGCCGGGCGGGCTCCACCACGAGCGGGACTGGCAGCGTCGGCTCCCGTTCGCCATGCGCTGGTTGCTGAGCTGACGAGGCCCGGGTGAGACCCCGCGACGTGAAGCGGGAAGACCGCGTCGTCCTCCTCCATGTGGTGGAGGGTCTGCTCCGCCACGGGGTGGGCACGCGAGTGACACCTCGACTGCGCGAGCGCTTGAAGCAGGTGGGGCTGGACCTGGACCGGCCGCTGCTCCCGGCCTACCGGGTGACGCAGTGGGTGCACTGCCTCCAGCTCATCGTCGAGGAGGTGTACCCGGGCCTGACGCGCGAGGAGGCCTTCCGCCAGCTCGCGGTGGACCACGTGGAGGGCTACGGACGGACGCCGGTGGGACGCGCGCTGCTGCGGCTGCTGCGGCTGCTCGGCCCCAAGCGCACGGTGAGCCGGATGGTGCAGGCGCTGCGTTCCTCGGACAACTACACCGAGGCGCGGCTGACGGAGCTGGGGCCCTGCAGCTACGAGCTGTGGATGAACTCGGTGGTGGACGCGCCCGGGTACTCCGAGGCGCTCTTCGTCAGCTTCCTGCGGGAGAGCGGCGCGGAGGAGCCCCAGGCGACCATCGTGCGCCGGGAGGAGGAGAGCACCACCTACCTCCTCACCTGGAAGGAGCGCTGAGGCCCGAGGACACTCACACCGTGCTCTGGATGAGACGCACGGCGTCGTGCACGGCGGCGAGGCTCTCGTGGCGGGTGAGGTACATCTCGTTGCCCATGGCGCTGTGGTAGACGGCGGGCATCTCGCGGTGCATGAGGAGCGCGTCGCCGAGCTTCGCCACCAGCTCCTCGTGGGTGTAGCGGTAGCGCCGGGTGGCGCGACGGGCGCTGTGGCACACGTGGTAGCGAGGCGTGTAGCGGAAGTCGCGCAGCTCCTCGCCGAGGAGGACGCGGGCCCAGAGCCGGTACACGTCGATGTCGCACGCGTAGTTCATCATGTCCGTCATGAAGCCACCGGGCGGGCGCAGGTTGGCCTCCAGGGCGACGTAGCTGCCATCGGACAGGCGGAAGAACTCGAGGTGGAACCAGCGCTCGCGCAGACCGAGCGCGGCCACGGCGCGGCGGCCGAGCGACTCGAGCGCGGGAGGAATCTCCTTGAGGCTCCAGAAGGAGATGTCGCGCTGCTCGAGCACCACCTCCATGACGCCCTCGCTGTACTCGTGGCTGAGGCGGAAGACGATGTGGCCCTCGCGGTCCACGAGGCCGTCATAGGTGACGATGGCGCCGCGGACGAAGGTCTGGGCCATGTAGCCGGGGAGGGGCGCCGCGAGGGCGGCGTCCACCTCGGCGTCGCTGGAGACCTTGAAGGTGCGAGCGGCGCCGACGCCCACGTCGGGCTTGAGGACGAGCGGGTAGCCGACGCTCCGGGCGAAGGCCTTCACCCCGGCGGCGTCCTTGACGGGGATGCCATCGGGGTGGGCGACGCCGGCCTTCTTGAAGACATCGTGCATGCCGAGCTTGGTGCGCAGGCGGGCGATGTCGGCGGGGAGGAGGCCGGGGACGTGGAAGTCCTCGCGGAGGCGGGCTTCGACCTCGAGCCAGGTCTCGTTGAGCGAGTCGATGCGATCGATGCGGCCGTGGCGCCAGGTGAGGTAGCCGACGGCGCGCAGGAGGGCGTCGTAGTCGTTGAGGTTGGGGGTGAAGAAGTACTCGGAGAGGGACTCGCGCAGCTCGTGGCGGAGGGAGTCGTAGGGGGTGTCGCCGATGCCCAGCACGTTGACACCGCGCTCGCGCAGGGCGGTGACGAAGTGGAAGAACTGCGGAGGGAAATGGGGCGAGATGAAGACGACGTTCATGGGCGCGCTGGCACCATAGCGCGACCCGGGACGCTGCCCATATCCCGGCCGGGTTCAGGTTGAAAACCGGGCTTTCCCCCTCCCTCCAGGGAAGGTCGGGTGGGAGTCTCCTGTCCTTGGGTCGCCAACCGTGTGGACCCCCGCCGCTGGCGGACTGGGGCGGCTTTCGAACCAATGGGGGTAGGATGACCCATGATTCCGCGTCGAACAGGTGCGCTGCTGTTGATGCTGCATGCCGCATGCAGCGGGACCCAACGGTATGTCCATTTGGACGCACGGAACTGAACCAACTCGTCACCCGAGCCGAGCCGCGATAGGTGCCCATGCCGAAGCGCTTCTTCAATCTGCATGATGATGTGTATGTTCGGGGCCGCTGGCACCTGAAGAATCCCATCGACAGCCAGGGCCGAGGGGTAGAGGACTGGGATTTCAGGCTGGGAACGCCCGTGCGCGTCGATGGGCGTTTGAAAATCTTCATCGAGCGCGAGGGCCGGCCGCTGGACTTCTCCGAGACGAATTCGAGAATCCCGGTCGTCCACGTCAAGGTGGCCGCCCTCCTCTCGGAGATGGCTCCCGATGACGTGCAGCTCATTCCCGTGGACATCGAGGGCCAGCCCGATCAGTACCTCCTCCTGGTGGCCACGCGACGGCTCCGGTGTATCGACGAGAAAGCCTCGAAAGTGCAGTTCTGGCAGCCCGAGGATGGCCTACCCGATATGGTCGGTCAGTATTACGCGGTGGACGACCTGCACATCGACAAGACGAAGGTGGGCAAGGCCAAGGTGTTCCGTCCGGAAGGATGGGAGGTCGCCCTGATCGTCTCCGAGGACATCAAGGATGCCTTGGAGAGGATGGGCACCACCGGCACGAAGTTCGAGGAGGTATAGCCCCCGCGTAAGCGCACCCAGGGCGACCTTTGCGTCTTTCTTGGCGCTGAGCGCGACCAGCGCGCCGAAGAAGGCCCGGTGACGGAAGCGAGCCTCAGGGCACCACGACACTCACCGAGGCGATGCGCTCGGAGCGGAGTGTGGCCTGGTCGTAGTAGCCCAGGAAGCGGGCCACGAAGGGATCGGCCGCGTCGGAGGCCAGATCCTGCACGAAGCCGTAGGCCATGGACTGGAACAGGAGTTCGGCCGAAACCGTGAGGTTGCCGCTGCCGCTCACCGGCACCTGATAGGTGAGGGTATCGCTCCCTCCGATGAAGCTCGCATCACTCGCCGCCCCGCCCATCACCCGGATGTCCGAGGGCGCGGTGGCCTTGTCGAACCCCCGCGGCAGGAGGCGGTTGTCCTTCAAGTAGGTGGCGGCGCGCAGCAGCGTGTAGGTGAGATTCCCGTCCGTGTCCCCCATGATGCTTTCGTACACCTGCACCTGGTCGCCCTGGGTGATGACGTCATAGTGCGGCTCGTAGAGGGACGGAGAGGCATCCGCGTCCACGCCGATGATGCTGCCATCCGCGTTCACCCCGCCCGACTCGAAGAGCACGTTGCCGGCCCCATCCTTCACGGTGACATGGAGCCAGGCGCGCCGGGAGGGATAGCTGCTGGGCAGCTTGTGCCCGGAGCTGTTGTCCACCTGGAGCCGCACCGTGAGCTGGCCGCCGCTCCGGCTCGCGGAGAGCACCTGCAGCGAGGCCGCCGAGGCGAGCACGTCCCTCGTACGCGCGATGGTGGTCGCGAAGCCGGTCGCCGTCACCCCGAGCTCCGTACGGTGGGTGTCCAGCATGTCGAGCATCATCGTGTTGCCACCCACGAAGTAGTGCTTGCCGAAGCCGTTTCGCGGGGACAGGTTGAACGGCCGGTTGGAGATGACGACGCCGTCCACCTCCGGCATGTGGCAGCCCACGCAGCTGCGCGCCTCGGCGCCGGTGGAGGCGAAGACGCTGTGCTTCCACTCCGAGTACACCATCTGCTCGGGGAACTCGCTCTCGGGCGTGGTGCTGACCACGTTGCCAGCCGCGTCCACGAACGGTGTCTTGAGATTGTGGCAGGTCGCGCACATCTCCGAGCTCGCGGTGTGGGCCCCGTACGCCGGCGTGTACTGCACCTGGTTCTGCATCGGTGCCACGCGGGGGTTGGAGTACTGCCCGAAGATGAGGCGGTTCACCGGGTTGGCATACGTCCCGATGGAGTACTTGCCGGAGAAGCCCTCGAGCGTGCCCAGCTTGCCGTTGTCCTGTATCTGGTGGCACACCGTGCAGCTCACCCCGTTCAGCGCATGGTTGAAGTAGGCGTTCTGCGCATCCAGGAAACCCCCGTTGAACACCTGGACGGGTGCGCCATCATGCTTGGCCTCCACGTTGGCCATGGGAGCGTGGCAGCGCGTGCACTTGTCATTCACCACGCTCGAGAGCTGAGGGTTGCGGCGCAGCTCGCTGGCCAGCTTGGCTCGCCAGAAAGGGTCCCTCGTCGAGTTGGCCATCATCGTCGACGCCCAGTCCGTCTCGATGGAGACGTCGGTCCCCGACGGGTCCTTCAACCCGTTGTGGCAGGTGGCGCAGTTGCCCGAGCCCGAGAAGTGCGTGGAGATGAACCGAGGGTCCGCCACCGGCTCCGTCTGGGCGTAGGAACAGGCCGCCGACAGCAGGGTGAGGGCCAGGGGAACCCTGGATATAAGAAAACGTCGCACAACTGCCTCCTGTGAAGGCTCCCCTGTGCGCGCGCAGGGAGAGCGTGGCTCAAAGACATGAGCCACGGAGGCAGCAAAAGGATTCGGGAAAACCCGAATTCGAGAAACAACACCCCTCTCCCAGAGTGGGAGAGGGGCGTGGCGCGTCGGAGAACCCCTCAGCTCTTGGTGAGCGGGCGGTAGCGGATGCGGTGCGGCTCCAGGGCCTCGGCGCCCAGGCGCTTCTTCTTGTCCGCCTCGTAGTCCTCGAAGTTGCCCTCGAAGAAGAAGGCCCGGCTGTCGCCCTCGAACGCCAGGATGTGCGTGGCGATGCGGTCCAGGAACCAGCGGTCGTGGCTGATGACCACCGCGCAGCCCGCGAAGCTCAGCAGCGCGTCCTCCAGGCTCCGCAGCGTCTCCACGTCCAGGTCGTTCGTGGGCTCGTCCAGCAGCAGCAGGTTGCCGCCGCTCTTGAGCATCTTCGCCAGGTGCACCCGGTTGCGCTCGCCGCCCGACAGGTCCTTCACCCGCTTCTGCTGGTCCTGTCCCTTGAAGGTGAAGCCCGCCAGGTACGCGCGGCTCGGCATCTGCCCCGCCCGGCCCAGGTCGATGTAGTCCAGCCCGTCGCTCACTTCCTGGAAGACGCTCTTCTCGCCGTCCAGCGCGTCGCGGCTCTGGTCCACGTACGCCAGCTTCACGCGTCTCGCCCACGCGCAGCTCGCCCGCGTCCGGCTTCTCCACGCCCGTGAGCATCCGGAAGAGCGTCGTCTTGCCCGCGCCGTTGGGGCCGATGACGCCCACGATGCCACCCGGCGGCAGCTTGAAGTTCAGCTCGTCGATGAGCAGCCGGTCCCCGTACGCCTTGCGCAGCCCCTTGGCCTCCACCACCAGCCCGCGCAGCGGCGGCCCGGGCGGAATCGATCACCTCGCCCGTCGCGTCGCGCTTGTCCTGCGTCTGGTTGAGCAGCTCCTCGTACGCCGTGATGCGGGCCTTGCTCTTGGCCTGTCGCGCCTTGGGCGACGCGCGCACCCACTCCAGCTCGCGCTTGAGCGTCTTCTGCCGGTGGCTCTCCGCCTTCTCCTCCAGCTCCAGCCGCTTCTGCTTCTGGTCCAGCCAGCTCGAGTAGTTGCCCTTCCAGGGCACGCCCTCGCCGCGGTCCAGCTCCAGAATCCACTCCGCCACGTTGTCGAGGAAGTAGCGGTCGTGGGTGATGCAGACGATGGTGCCCTTGTACTCCTTGAGGGCCTGCTCCAGCCACGCGACGCTCTCGGCGTCCAGGTGGTTGGTGGGCTCGTCGAGCAGCAGCAGGTCCGGCTTCTCCAGCAGAATGCGGCACAGCGCCACGCGGCGCTTCTCACCGCCGGACAGCTTCGTCACGTCCGCGTCCCCGGGCGGCAGGCGCAGCGCGTCCATCGCCATCTCCAGGGTGCGGTCCAGCTCCCAGCCGTTGCACGCGTCGATGGCGTCCTGCAGCCGGCCCTGCTCGGCCAGCAGCTTCTCCATCTGCGCGTCGTCCATCGGCTCGGCGAACTTCGCGCTCACCTCGTTGAAGCGGTCCAGCAGGGTGCGGATGGGCTTGAGGCCCAGCTCCACGTTGCCCTTCACGTCCAGCGAGGAGTCGAGCTGCGGCTCCTGCGCCAGGTAGCCCACTCGCGCGCTCGGGTCCGGCTTGGCCACGCCGAAGAACTCGGTGTCCACGCCCGCCATGATGCGCAGCAGGGTCGACTTACCCGAGCCGTTGGGGCCGATGACGCCGATCTTCGCGCCCGGGAAGAAGGACAGGTAGATGCCCTTGAGGATGTCCTTCCCGCCCTTGACCTTGCGCAGGTCCTGCATGGTGAAGATGAAATTCTGGGCCATCGTGCTCTTTCTGCCTCCGACGAGGTGACGTGAACGGTGGCGGATACCAAGGAGCCCGAGCCGGCTCAAGCTGCTCGGTCGCTCGCTCGCCCCGGGGGCATATCACCCCGGGCTTCCGCCACTTCCGGATACGAACAGCCCGCGCCGCGCCCCGCGTCCTCCGAGGCTTCCGCGACCGGGCCTTCCCCAGGGCCCCCTGCCCTCCAGGCGGGACGCCGGGCCCTACCGATCCGCCTCGGGGGACATCCCGAGCGGGCCCGTCCGCAGGAGCCGGGCGTGCAGCGACTTCGCCAGGAAGAAGGCGAAGTCCGCGTCCCCGAAGCGCACCAGGTCTCCGTCCCGGACGACGTACTCCTGCATGGGCGTGAGCGGCTGGCCGTTGAGCAAGGTGTTGTTGGTGGACTGCAGGTCCTTCACGCAGCAGGTGGAGGCCGGCCCGTGCCAGCGCAGCTCCGCGTGCTGCTTGGACACCGACGGGTCGTTGATGACCAGGTCGCAGCTCGGCAGCCGCCCCACGGAGAGCGCGTCATAGGTGCGCAGCGGCGGCAGCGTGGCCACCTGCAGCTGGTCGAAGTTCAGCAGCATCGACACCTGGAGCGCCTCCAGGCTGCCCATGCCGTTGCCCAGCACCGTGCGCTGGGCCCCCAATCGGAGCGCCATCTGCTCCACCACCGGCTTCGGAGGCTTCTGCACCAGCGCGAACGGACCAATCTGCCGACAGAAGTACGCCTCCGACAGCTTCCCCGCCAGCCCTCTCAGCTCTCTCACGGTAAGCATTCAGCCCCATTGTAACGCGGTCGGGCCTTTTCGCGAGCCGTGGTGGTGGTAAAGGCCCACCACCATGTCTTCCCCTCCCGCGCTCGAGCTCCAGGGTCTCACCAAAAGCTATGGCGGCAAGCTCACGGCCCTCTCCGACGTCAACCTCACCATCCGCCCCGGGGAGATCTTCGCCCTGCTCGGCCCCAACGGCGCCGGCAAGACGACGCTGATCGGCTCGGTGTGCGGGCTGGTGAAGAAGACGAGCGGGAAGATCTTCGTCTTCGGGCACGACCTGGACGAGGACCCGGTGCGCCCGCGCTACGAGGTGGGGCTGGTGCCGCAGGAGATCAACTTCGATCCCTTCTTCACCGTGGCCGAGTCGCTCTACATCCAGCAGGGCTACTACGGGCACGAGCGGCGACGAGGCGCGGGTGATGGAGGTGCTCACCGCGCTCAACCTGCGGAACAAGGCGGACTCGCTCACGCGCGCGCTGTCGGGCGGCATGAAGCGCCGGCTGCTCATCGCCAAGGCGCTGGTGCACAAGCCGCGGCTCGTCTTCCTCGACGAGCCCACCGCCGGCGTGGACGTGGAGCTGCGCCGGGACTTGTGGACCTACGTGCGCAAGCTGCGCCGCCGAGGGCACCACCATCGTCCTCACCACGCACTACCTGGAGGAGGCCGAGGAGCTGGCCGACCGCGTGGGCATCATCGACGAGGGCCGGCTGCTGATGGTGGAGGACAAGAAGGCCCTGCTGCGCCGCTGGGGCGAGAAGCGCCTGCTCGTCACCTTCACCGCGCCCGTCACCGAGCTGCCCGAGCCGATGCGCGAGGCGGGCGCCACGCTCTCGGCCGACGGCCGCACCTTCACCTACCCCGAGCGCGAGGGCTGCACCCCCGGGGGCGACATCGCTGCGCGCCCTCTACGCGCAGGGCCTCCCGGTGGGGGACGTGGAGACACGCCACTCGCGCCTGGAGGACATCCTCATCGACATCCTGCGCGGCAAGCCCGCCGCCACCAGCGCCGCCTGAACCCGAGCGCCCCACCCCCTCCCACGACGACACCATGAACATCCTCGGGATGAAGACCCTGCTGGCCAAGGAGGTCCGCCGCTTCATGCGCGTGCCGGGCCAGACCGTCCTCTCGCCACTCATCAGCACCTCGCTCTACTTCCTCGTCTTCGGCTACTCGCTGTCCGGCCGCATCCACGAGGTGGAGGGCGTGCCCTACCTGTCCTTCATCGTCCCCGGCCTCGTCTTCATGGGCCTGGCCAACAACGCCTTCCTCAACAGCAGCTCCTCGCTCTTCATCACCAAGATTCAGGGCACGGTGGTGGACCTGCTGGTGGCGCCGCTGGGGCCGCTGGAGCTGCTGGCCGGCTTCGTCGGCGGGGCCATGGTGCGCGGGCTGCTGGTGGGCGGGCTCACCTGGGCGGTGGCCACGCTCTTCACCGGCTTCCGCCTGGAGCACGCGCCCGCCACGCTCCTCTTCCTGCTGCTGTCCTCCTACACCTTCAGCGTGCTGGGGGTGCTCGCGGCGGTGTGGGCCGAGAAGTTCGAGCAGATCAACTTCTTCCCCACCTTCGTGATGCTGCCGCTCACCTTCCTGGGCGGCATCTTCTACTCGGTGCGCGAGCTGCCCTCGCCGTGGAACCACATCAGCCTCTTCAACCCCATGGTCTACATGGTGGAGGGGCTGCGGTACGGAATGCTGGGCACCAGCGGCTTCTCGCCCCTGCTGGGCAGCGGCATCCTCCTGGCCGTGGCGGTGGTGGCCACCGGCGTGGCCTGGGGCGCATTGCAATCCGGTTACAAACTGAAAGCCTGAGTGCGCCTCGCTCGGCTACCTGCCTGCCCAGAGTCCTGAGTCAGGCGGTAGACATTCGCGGATTCTAGGAACCCGGAGTATCGTACCGCGCCATGGCCGTCCCCTTCGGCAAGTACCAGCTTTTACGCAAGATTGCCTCCGGCGGAATGGGTCAGGTGTTCCTGGCACTCGAGCAGGGGGCGGGCATTGAACGGCTGGTGGTCCTCAAGCTCATCCTGCCGCACCTGTCCGAGGATGAAGAGTTCCTCACGATGTTCCTGGAGGAGGCGCGGCTGGTGGCCCGGCTGGCGCACCCCAACCTCATCACCATCCTGGAGCTGACGGAGATCGACGGCCGGCACTGCCTGGCCATGGAGTACGTCCAGGGCGATGACGTGCGGCGGCTGGAGAAGTTCGCTCGGACACAGGGCAAGCCGCTGCCGGTGGGGCTGGCGCTGCGCATCATCGCGGAGGCGGCGGCGGGGCTGGACTACGCGCACCAGGCGCGCGACTCGCAGGGCCGGCCGCTGAAGCTGGTGCACCGGGACGTGTCGCCGCAGAACATCCTGGTGGGCTTCGACGGAGGCGTGAAGGTCATCGACTTCGGCGTGGCGAAGGCGGCGGGTAGCGCGTCGCACACGGCCACCGGGGTGCTCAAGGGCAAGTACCCGTACATGTCTCCGGAGCAGGCCAATGGCCAGCTGGTGGACGGGCGCAGCGACCTGTTCGCCCTGGGCGTGGTGCTGTGGGAGCTGCTCACGGGCCGGCGCCTCTTCAAGGGCGAGTCGGACCTGATGACGCTGCGGCTGGTGCGAGACTGCCAGGTGCCGCCGCCCTCGCAGCTCAACCCCAAGCTGCCCCCGGGCCTGGACGAGCTGGTGCTCCAGGCGCTCTCGCCCAACCCGGACGCGCGCTACCCGGGCTGCGCGGCCTTCCGGCTGGCCATCGAGGACTACATCCTCCAGTACCGGCTGCCGGCCAGCAACGCGCACCTGTCGGCCTGGCTGCGGGACGTGTACGCCGAGCGCATCGCGCGCGAGTCGGACCCGATCAACCTGGACCAGCTCACCGAGGACACGGACCTGGACTCGAAGTCCAACCCGTCGCGCAGCAGCATCCGGTCGCTCTCGCAGCGACCCCCGCCGCCGCCGCCGCCCTCGTCGACGGGGACCCCGATCGTTCCGCCGCCCCAGTACGCGCCGAGCGGGAACACCAAGCACACGGTGACGATGATGCCGGCGGACACCGGGGCGCGGCGACGCTTCCCGGTGGTGCCGGTGGTGGCCGCCATGGGGGTGCTGCTGCTCGGCGCGGGGGCCGCGGTCATCTTCCTGCGCCAGCCCACCGTCGAGCCCGTCGTGCCGCCCGTGACGGGACCCCAGCAGGTGGTGCACGCCCGGCCCGGGCCGACCCAGGCCGTTCAACAGCCGGAGCAACCGGAGCGGGCCTCGGAGCCCCAGCCGGTGACGCTCAAGGTGATGACCGAGCCGGCGGGCGCGGTGGTGGTGATCGACGGGAAGCCGCACGGCGCGACGCCGACGGAGCTGCCGCTCGTGCCGGATGCGCCACCGGTGACGCTGGCGCTGAAGCTGGATGGCTACGAGCCGGTGTCGCGGCAGGTATCCGCCGGGGACGCGCCCGAGGTCTCGGTGAAGCTCACGCGCAAGCCGGTGGAGCAGAGGCCGCGCCGCAACAACACCCCGGCTCCATCCCTGGGCATCAAGACGGATCGCT
Source organism: uncultured delta proteobacterium (assembly GCA_963771175.1). Taxonomy (GTDB): domain Bacteria; phylum Myxococcota; class Myxococcia; order Myxococcales; family Myxococcaceae; genus Archangium. The sequence goes on along the minus strand of CAVYSY010000021.1, from coordinate 10,409 downwards.
GAGCCCCCTCGCCCCGAAGGGCGGGCCCTTGGACTCGGGGACTATCAGGGCTGGCCGCTCTCGGGTTCGAGCACGTCGATGGAGGTGGCGACGCGGATGCCGCCCTCGTTGCGGAAGTGGGTGCGGACGGGCGTGCCCTCTCGGAGCTGCTCGAAGGCGAGCGCCTGCCGCTGTCCCTCCTGGAGGATGGGCACCGCGTCCTCGTCCTTGAGGACGACCTGTACCAGCGGCGCCTTCCGGCCTACGTCGAGCGTGAGGACGTTGCCGGTGGCCCCCTTCACCGTGCCCTCGAGGACGCCTTCGTCCCGCTCGGTGAACTGGTCCCCGGGAGTGGCCTTCTCCTCGACGGCCTCGAGTTTCGGGGGCGTGGGGTCCTCGGCTGCCCGGGCACCGAGGGCGAACGTGGCCAGGGTGAACCCGGCGGCGAATACGGTCCGTGAGCGCATGGGCATCTCCTCGGGCCAAAGGTGCGCCCGCCTCATCGGCCCCGACAACACGAGCCCGCCCCCTCGGACCTCGGGCAGCCGAGAGGACCCCGCCCCTGGAGCTCCGGCTCCTTCAAGCGCCGCCCCCGCCCAACCCTTTCCAGACGAAAAAGGCGCGGAGAGCCATGCTCTCCGCGCCCGGTGCTTCATCCAGCGTGAGTGCGGCGATGGCTACTCGGCGATTTCACGCACGCTCAGCCACTTGAAGTCCACGTCCGAGGCGCTGTCCCAGCGGAAGGTGGCCAGGGGGCCGCCCCAGGTGATGGGCATGGCATCCACGGCGCCGCCGCAGTGGGTGGCGTCGCCGCCAATCTGGCCGTAGTCCAGGGTGTCGTAGACCTTCTTCCAGGTCACCTTGTCCGCGTTCTCGTTGAGCCACAGCTCCAGCTTCACCGCGGGCTTCCCGTTGTAGGTGGTGTTCTTCATGATGGACTTGAAGCCCACCCAACGGCCCTTGAGGGACGTGGTGCCCGTCTTGTAGGCGGTCTGGTCGTAGCTCACGTGCCAGGACTCCTTCTGCCAGCGCACGCGGCCGTCGTAGTGCAGGCTGCCCTTGTACGAGGAGCCCTCGCAGGCCAGGTCGTCGTTGTGGCGGCCACCGCGCGCGTACCAGGCGAAGTTGTCGCTCATGTCGCTGGCGGCGTTCACCTTGATGAAGCCCGTCATCTCCACGTTCTTCCAGTCGTTGGCGGCCTGCATGTAGCCACGGCTCGCCAGGACGTCCCGGTCATACGTGGGAATCTTGCTCGCGTCGTACCCGGTGGAGGTGCGCGCGTGCATGCGCACCTGGCTCTCCTTCATCTTCCAGGAGCCGTCCGCGTTGCGGGTGATGGTGTCCTGCGGGTCGAAGCGCTTGTCGTTCAGCGCGTCGGTCTGGAGGAACCACGTCTCGCCGCCCGCCTTCGTCGGGTAGAGCATGGTGACGCCGAACACGTCCTTGCCCGTCGTGGGCGCTGGCTCCGGCGTCGGGGTGGGCGTCGGAGCGTCGGCGGCTCGGGGTGGGCGCCGTGCCGGCGATGGCGGCCATCTCGGAGATGCTCGCCCAGGTGTTCAGGGTGTTGCCGTCGACCGTCACGCGCACGTAGCGGGCGCTCTTGGCGGGGATGGCGTAGCGCTCGACGGAAGCCGTCCGGCCAGAGGAGGCACCCGAGAACGCCGGGCTGAAGGTCACTCCGTCCGTGGAGGTGGAGATGGCGAAACGGCTGGAGCGCTCGTTGCCCCTGAACCAGGCGATGTCCAGGGCGGTGAGGGACTTCACCGCGCCCATGTCCCCCTGAATCCACTGGCCGCGACCATTGGAGGACCAGCGGGTAGAGAGGTTGCCGTCAATGGCGCTGGCCGGCTTGTTGCCGTCGTCACCACTCGCGGTGGCGGAGACGAAGCCTCCAGCCGCCAGCGCCTGGGAGGCGCCGAGGGTCACGAGAGAGAGAAGCCCGAAGGACAACCGCGTGCGGCGGGAAGAGGTCCAATTCAATGTGTTGCTTCCTCTGGGTTGGAGGGAGCGGCGCGCCCGGAAGGAATTCCCGACACACCCAATCCCTGGTGTTGGCCAGCAAACGCCTGCAATCCCAATCAATTCCAATCAATTTCCTTGGAATTTCAAACACTTGCAGGCCGCAACCCTCCCTATGAGGTCACATCCGTCCGATGGACCTCCACTCGGGTGGCCAGCGCCGGACCCGGTGGGGCCACGTGCCGGTTGCTCGCCTGCCGACCTTGTAGGTCGGAAGGGTGTGGACCGAATAGCAAGTCACCTTCACCGTGCCCAGCCACGGCCAGCCTCAGGACCGGAGCGCTGGCCGCTCGGAGGGCTGGGGGGAATGAAGAGACGCGCGAGTGTGCGCTTCCAGTCACCGCCATCCGCTCCCAGTTTTTGACGGACCCCCCCGAACGGACGGGGGGCTCACAGGGAGGCACATGATGCACATCAAGAAGAGCTGGGGTCTCGGAGCGGTCGCCGCGGCCATGCTGCTGGCGCTGCCCGCGTTGGCACAGGAAAGCGAGGCGAAGGTCTACGACGAGGACCAGAAGAGCACAGGCGTCACCCGGAACTTCGGGGTCTCCCTCCGCGGCGGCCTGAACACGTACACGGGTGACCTCGCGGACCTCACGGGAGTGGGCGGGTCCCTCGGCATCATGCTCGACTCGCGGCCCCTGCCACTGCTGGGGTTGGAACTGGGCTACGAGGGCTCGCGCAACCCGTTCGTGAACATCGACGGCGGGCTGTGGCGGAACAACGTGGGCGCGCTCGCGAAGTTGGGGCCGGAGCTTGGCAACAACGGCAACCTGAAGCCCTTCGTTGGCGCGGGCTTCGGCGTGAGCACCCTCAACCCGAGTAAGGACGCGGAGCTCTTCTTCGAGAACGACTTCGTCACCGAGGTGCCGCTGGCCGCGGGCATCGACTACAATGTCGGTGCCGTGAAAGCCGGTGTGCGGGCCACCTACAGCATCCTCGGTGGTGAGAACCTGGGGCGGGACGAGCACGGCAACAACATCAACTTCGGCCTCAACCTGGGCGGCGCGTTCTAGCGCCCCCACCTCGACGGGGCTCAGCCCGTGGTGCGAACCACCGCGGACGAAGGCCCCTCGAGCAGCAACCCCCCGCTTCGCAGTGGCTCCTCCTTCGAGGTGCCACCGAAGCGGGGCGCTTCGCTCCACAGCACCAGCGAGGCACCCGAGGGCAGCCGGTGCTCCAGCGTGCCCTTCACGTTGACGATGACGTGGAGCGCGCCACCGGGACCCCGGCGCTCGAGCACCAGCCCGTGCTCGCCCGTGGGCCGCACGTCGAAGGAGCCCCGGCGGTGCTGCTTCAGGCACGGGATCGGTGGCGCGCAGGCGCAGCAGCTCGCGGTAGAGGGCAAGCACTCCGGCGTGCAGGGGGCCGCTCGGCCTCGCTCCAGTCGAGCTTCGAGCGCACGAAGGTCTCCGGCGCCTGGGGATCCGGCACCTCGCCGCCGGCGAAGCGCGTGAAGCCGGCGAACTCCTTGCGCCGCCCCTCCGTCACCGCGCTTGCCCAGCTCGGCGTGGTGGTCCGTGAAGAAGAGGAAGGGCGTGCTCGCGTTCCACTCCTGCCCCATGAAGAGCAGCGGCGTGTAGGGCGCGCAGCAGCAGCAGCGTGCTCATGGCGCGGAAGGCCGCCGGGGACACGTCCGCGCCCAGCCGCTCGCCGAGCGCGCGGTTGCCCACCTGATCGTGGTTCTGGATGCAGAGCACGAAGCGCTCCGCGGCTCCGCGCCACTCGCGGGCGTGCCCCGCGGCGTGGCCGAGTGCACCTGAGACGCCTGCCCCTCGTAGAACCAGCCCTGGCGCAGCGTGCGCGCGAGGTCCTCCGCCGTGCCGGTGTAGTCCTGGTAGTAGCCCTCGCGTGTCCCCGGCGAAGGCGCGGCGCATCTGGTGGTGGAAGTCGTCCGCCCAGACGCCGTCCAGCCCGTAGCCGCCCTGCGGCGGGCGGGCGCACCAGGCGCGTGTCGTTGCGCTCGTCCTCGGCGATGACCACCACCCGCCGGCCGGGCAGCCGCGGCCCGGGCGCGCTCCGAGATGGCCGCCAGCAGGTGCGGCGTGCCGTCGTCCACGATGGCGTGCGTGGCGTCCAGGCGCAGCCCGTCCGCGTGGTAGTCGCGGATCCACATCTCCACGTTGGACAGCACCAGCTCGCGCACCACCGCGCTGAGCCCTCGCCGTCGTAGTTGACGGCCTCGCCCCACGGCGTGTGGTGGCGGCCGGTGAAGTAGTGCGGCGAGTAGCAGCGCAGGTAGTTCCCGTCCGGGCCGAAGTGGTTGTAGACGACGTCGATGAGCACCGCGAGCCCCTCGGCGTGGGCCGCGTCGACGAGGCGCCGCAGGCCCTGCGGGACCGCCGTAGCCCGGCCTGGGGCGCGAAGAGGTCCACGCCGTCGTAGCCCCAGTTGCGCGTGCCCGGGAAGCTGGCCAGCGGCATCAGCTCCAGCGTGGTGACGCCCAGCTCCTTGCAGCGAGCGCAGGCGGGGGATCGAGCGCCTCGAAGGTGCCCTCGGGCGTGGCGGTGCCCACGTGGACCTCGTAGAGGACCTGGGACTCCGGGTCCGGTCCCTTCCAGCCCGCGTCCGTCCAGGCGAAGTCCGGCACCACCACCTCGGAGGGACCGTGGACGCCAGCTGGCTGGGAACGGCTCCAGGGGTCCGGAAAGGGGCCCTCGCCATCCACCCGCAGCTTGTAGCGCACGCCCGCGCCCTCGCCGGCGAGTGTCGTGGAGAAGAACCCCCCACCCTCCTCGACCATGGGCAGCGAGACGCCTGGTCGGCCGTCCTCGCCGTGCAGCACCACCGCCACCTCGCGGTGCCCGGGGGCCCAGACACGCCACCGGACTCCCCGTCCCGGCTCCACCCAGGCCCCCAGGCGAGGCACCTGTCCCCGCGTCTCCTCTGCTCGTTCCATGGGTTCCTACTATTCACCCACACGCCGCGCGTGACGTGTCCTCCGAGCCAATGCGGCCAGAAGATGTTCACTGGTGGCCCCGCCTCGACGGTGTCCGCCTCCTCCGAGAGCGGCCGGGCACCGAGGGTGTCTCCAACCAACGCTTGTCCCGTGCCGTCGCTGCCGGAAAGATGCCGCCCACCGCATGAGCCCACGTCCCGACCATCTGCACGCCCTCCCCGCCGCGCACGGCGACTCCGTCCGCGAGCGCGTCGCCGCCCTGGAGGAGCTCTCCCCCCGGGAGATCGACACCCGCCTGTCCGAGCTCGGTTATCGAGGCCAGCAGGAGGCCCGGCGCGCGGCGTCGGTGCTGGCCTACCGGCACGTGCGGCGGCTGCGGCGCATCCACCTGGAGGGCATCGCCCCCGAGCCCGGCACGCGCGAGAACTGTCTCTTCCTGGGCCCCACCGGCAGCGGGAAGACGTTCCTCGTGGAGCTGCTGTTCCGGGAGATTCTGGGCGTGCCCACGCTCATCGTGGACGCCACCCAGTTCTCCGAGACGGGCTACGTGGGTGACGACGTGACGACCATGCTCTCGCGCCTCTACGAGGCGGCGGGCGGGGACGTGGCGTGGGCGGGCTGCGGCGCCATCTGCATGGACGAGTTCGACAAGCTCGCCACCAGCCGCTCCGATGCGCGCTTCGCCGGGCAGCAGACCACCAAGGACGTGAGCGGCTTCGGCGTGCAGCGCGGCCTGCTCAACCTGCTGAGCGCGCCGCGGGCGGACTTCCCGCCGGACTTCGGCTTCACCAGCCGCACACCGCCCATGCCCATGGAGCTGTCGGCCCTCACCTTCATCGCCTGCGGGGCCTTCAGCGGGCTGAAGGGCACGGCGGAGGAGCTGGGGGGCCACAGGAGCGGATGGGTTTCGGCCGCGAGGTGAACAAGCGCGAGGCGGCCATCGCCGAGCGGGTGACGGACGAGCAGCTCGAGCAGACGACGGCCTTCGCGCGCTACGGCTTCATCCCGGAGCTGATCGGCCGCTTCAGCCGCATCGTGTCCTTCTCGCCGCTGGACGCGACGACGCTGGGCAGCATCCTCGAGGACAACGTGCTGCGCGCCTACGAGCGCGAGTTCGCCCACGAGGGGCTGAACCTGGTGGTGGAGCCCGCCGTGCGCGAGTGGGTGGTGGCGCGAGCCCTCAAGCGCGAGACGGGAGCCCGCGGCCTGCGCGCCGCGCTGGTGCCCCAGTTGGAGCGCGCCGCCTACGACCACTTCGGCGAGCCCCAGGTGTCCACCGTGCGCCTGGTGCTCGACGGCGACCAGGTGCGCGCCGTCCCGGCCTGAAGCTGCATCTACCGGCCCAGAATTCCCGCCAGCACCTCCACGCCTCTCAGGACCACGTCGGGCGGCGCACAGGTGAAACAGAGCCGGATGTGGTGGGGAAAGGGCCCGAAGCTCGGCCCCGGGGACACCAACAGGTTGCGCTCGACGCACCGCTCCAGGAGCCCGGGCAGCCCCCGCTCGTCCAGGTGCGCCGAGACGTCCAGGAAGAGGAAGGAGCTCCCCTCGGGCGGTGCAACACCCAGGCGCGCGGCCACCTTCGTCCCCGTGTCGCGGTATTGGGCGGAGGCCATGGCCACCCAGGCGTCCCCCGGGCCCCGCAGCACTCGCTCCCCCGCGAGCTGCGCGGCGGTGGGCGCACTATAGAAGGAGTGCGTGCTCACCTTGCGCAGCTGTCCCACCGCCTCCTCCGGCCCCACCACGTAGCCGCACCGGTTGCCCGCCATCCCATACGCCTTGCTGAAGGAGTACGAGGAGAGCGTCCGCTCCGGCGCCAGCGCGCGGGCGTAGACGTGCTCGCCCGTGTAGACGTAGTCCTCGTACACCTCGTCGGAGAGCAGCCACAGCCCCTCACGGCGCGCCAGCCCCACCAGGGCCTCCATCCAGGAGCGCGGTAGCACGCGCCCGGAGGGGTTGTTGGGCGTGTTGAGGTAGAGCGCCACGCTCCGCTCCGTGAGGCGCTCGCGCACCGCCTCCACCAGCGCCTCCGGACCGTCGCACCCGAGGAAGGGCACCGGCACCGGCCTGCCGTGGAACGCCGTGACGATGCCCGAGATGAGCGGCCAGTAGGGCGCGAGGATGAGCACCTCCTCGCCCGGCGCCACCAGCCCACCGATGATCGCCCCCAGCGCGCCCGTGGCCCCCGTGGTGACGAGCACCTCGGAGCGCTCGGTGGGCACCCCCGTCCTCGCGCGCACCCGCTCCACGACGGCGTCCAGCAGCCCGGGCAGCCCCTGCACCGGCGCGTACCGGTGCATGCCGGGGTGCTCCGCCACCCGGAAGTCCTCCATGCGGCAGCCCTCGGGCGGCTCCATCCACGTGTCCCCCACGTGCAGCGGGTACACCTCGCCCGCCTTGCTCGACAGCCGATCCGCGAGCCCCGAGTACAGCGAGCTCGACATGCCCGAGACCGAAGGTGCGTAGGCGGGGTGGCGTGGCATCCGTCCTCCTCCTGGGGAGACGCCGGCACCATGCCATGGACGGCGCCCCACCTCAGCCCTCCTCCCAAATTCCGAGAAAAACTTGAACTCAAATGTTTTCCCGTGATACCCGGCAAAACAGGTTCCAAGACATGCAACGCACTTCCACCAAGGTCGCCACGGCAGTGGGCGCCCTGCTGCTCATCCTCCTCGGCGCGGCCCTGCTGTGGCGCCGTTCCGCCTCGGGTGCGGAGGGCTCCTCGGAGGCCTCCCAGTCCGAGGTCTCACAGGCCTCGGGTGCCCAGGCCTCCGCCGCTTCCGGCGCCACGGGCGGCTCCACCCAGCCCCAGCAGCCCAAGCCTCCGCGGGAGCTGCTGCCCATGCCGGGCTGCTGGCAGGGCGTGGCGGAGCTCGACAAGACGCTCACCCTGGCCAACTTCCGCCAGGCCCTGGCCGCCGCCATCTCCGGGCGGGACCGGATGCTCGCCACCTACCTGCAGGAGAAGCTCACCGAGCTGGTGGGCGATGACTCCAGCCGTGCCCTCCAGGTGCTCGAGTGGGCCGAGGGGGCCAGCATGCCGGAGCTCGGCGTCTACATCGAGGCGGTGAAGGCCACGGCCGCCGTGCAGCGCCCCGAGGTGGTGGAGCGCCTGCTGAAGATGGGTGAGGACAAGGGCGCGACGCTGCTCAACCGGGGCGCGGCCATGGATGCCCTGGAGACGCAGAAGCGCTTCACCCCAGCCACCCTGGCGCGGGTGAAGGCCGTCGCCCTGGACGAGTCGCTGGACTCCACCGCCTGGGTGGCCACGCGCACCATCGGCCGCGTCATGAAGGAGGACTACGAGCGCACCGGCACCTTCGCCCCCTACTGGAAGGAGCTGATGGACATCAGCGAGAAGTCCGACGACATGGCCGTGCGCCTGCTCGCCCTGGAGATGCCCACCTACTCCAACCCCCTCATCGGCGGGGACTCCCTGGAGCGGCTGGACAAAATCATGCGCACGGACCGCGAGCGCGACGTGCGCGGAGATGGCGGCCTATCGTCTGGCCGTCACCGAGCAGCCGGACAAGGCGCTGGAGTACTACCGCGCCGCCTTCCCCCAGGAGCAGGACGAGTGCGTGCGCTGGGCCCTCTTCCGCTTCGCCGTCCGGGCCGCGGGCCCTGGCGCCCTGCCGCTGCTGGAGCAGATGGCCGCGCAGGATCCGCGCTTCCTGCAGGACTACCAGGACTTCAAGCGGCTCTACGCCGCGGGCACGGTGGACTTCGCCCGCATCTGGCTGGGCGTGGAGGAGCGCCACAACTGCATCATGGAAGAGGGAGCGCCCCACTGATGAGCCCCCGTGAAGAAAGGACTCGCATGACTCGCTCTTCCACCTGGGGCGCGGCGCTGCTCGCGGCCGCCACCTGCCTGCTGCCGGCCGCGGCGGGGGCGCAGGGCGGCGCGCTGCCGCTGCAGCAGACGACGTGCTCCTTCAGCGGCATGGTGCAGGAGCTGCGCGGAGCACTGAAGACGGGCTCGCCCGCCTACCGCAGGTACGCGCTGGAGCAGTTGAAGATGGCCGCCAAGGCCCTGCCGCCCGAGGAGCTGCTCGCGGCGGTGGAGCAGGAGCGCGAGCCCGACGTGCTGGAGGCGCTGGGCAAGGCGCTGGCCTCCAAGGCGGGCTTCGTCGAGAACCCCGCCCTGGTGCAGCCGCTGCTGCAACGGGCGCTGGGGGACGCCGACCCGAACCTGCGTGCCGCGGCGGTGAAGGGGCTGCGCGCCACCGGCTCGGTGGACCTGATGGCCAGGAACGACAACGTGGTGACGTACGAGCAGCTCATCCGCGACAGCTCGCCCGAGGTGCGCGAGGCGGTGGTGGGCAACCTCCTGGAGGAGAACGCCAAGGTGTACTTCGGCCATGACAAGGCCGTGTCCGAGGCGGCGGTGAACACCGCGCTGGCCTCGTCCGACCCGGAGCTGGCGGCGAAGCTGCTGCGCGAGGTGTCCATGGAGCAGGTGGGCTCCGAGACGGTGAGCAAGCTCACGGGCCAGTTGCGCGGGGAGAACCCCACCCTGCGCGCGGCCTCCGCCACGGCGCTCGGCGGGGTACCGGGGCCCGAGTCCGCCGGGGCCACCGGCTCCCTCGTCGAGCTCTACCGCAACGAGAAGGACCCGGCGGTGCGCAAGGCCACGCTGGAAGGGCTGGTGCGCCTGGGCATGTCCGGCGCGAGACCCACGCTCCAGTCGCTGCGCGGCGTGGCGCCCGCGATGGATCCGGAGATCGACGCCTGGCTGGCCGCGCTCAACCTCAACCTGCAGGAGTGGAGCCTGCTGCTCCGCGAGAAGCAGCGCATCCGCAAGTAGCGGGGCCCCGCTCCAACAGCCTCAAGGCAGTACCCCCATGCAGTGCAACCCCCAGGAGGAAGTATGAACGTGAAGAACATGATGTACGCCGCCGCGGCGCTCGTCGCGGGCTTCGCCGGCGTGGCGACCGCCGCCACCGCCAAGGGCGCCATCTGCGACACCGCGGCCCGAGTGGGCTCGACGACGTACTACTCGTGCTCGGGCAGCAGCCACACCGCGCTCGACATGAGCAACGGCACGTGCAGCGAGTGGAACCACCGCGCCATGCTCTCGGGCAGCTTCTATTACAAGTACTACGGCGGCTGTGCGAACAACTGCGTCGGCGGCACGACCTGCAACGGCGGCGCGGGCAACTACTACGTCGTCACCGGCGCCAGCGGCTGGGACTTCCGCCAGCTCCACGTCAACTCCAACACCAGCTCCGGCTCCAAGACGTGCGACGGCTGCGCGCTGGGCCTGGTGGGCTCCACCGGCAACTCCACGGGCGCGCACGTGCACTCCGACAACCGCTCGTACGGCACCCGCAAGTCCGCCTGGTACGTGAACGCGGGCACCACCTGCGGCTCCAGCGCCTATTGCGGCAACGTGGTCGGCTACCCCTCGCTGTAATTGGAGGCCAAGACTGCCGCCCTGGAGCGGCACGTCTTCGGCAGGAAGGCCGAGTGGCTGCCGGAAATCCAGCCACGTCGTCCGCCGGACGGATAC
>CAVYSY010000020.1:0-12904 GCA_963771175.1 uncultured delta proteobacterium | reverse complement strand
GGCGTAAGAGAAAATACCTATGGCGATGAAAGCCTTTTCTGGAAGTCCAATCCTCACGCGCCCTGCCGCAGGGCCTCGTGGACGTCCGCCAGTGCGGTGACCACGGTGGCGGTGGTGAAGAGCCGGTTGCGATCCGTCAGCACGGGTAGAAGCAGACACCCCTCTGGGTCATTCCAGGCCTCATGAACCTGGGGACGAGGCATCCGCATGATGGGGACGTTGGCCCAGCCGCCATCCGGTTGTTGCGATTCAAGTAACCACCGGAGCCCGGCGTGGAGGGAGGGAGCGTGGTGGGCGAGTCCTTCGTCGAGCAGCAGCGTCGCGAGGGAGAGCGCCGTGTGGAAGGGAGCGGCCTCGCCGCCGGTGCCGTCGCCCCAGCCCCCGGTCTCCTGCTGCGTGCCCCGCCAGCCAGCGAGCGGCGCGCGCCACCGGCTCGGACGCCTCGCCCGACAGGGAGAGCAGCCGCGCCGCGTGGAAGGTGGCGTAGGTCCGGCCGTGCCACCAGAACGCCTCCCAGAAGCCCTCGGGGGACTGCTGCTCGCGCACGGCTCGGGCGCAGGCCGCGATGATGGGACGGTGGCGCGCGTCCCCCGTGGCGTGCAGAGCCTCGGCCGCGAGCGCGGTGACGGAGAGATGGACGTCGCACCAGCTACTGCCCGGGTAGCTCTCCCAGCCGTTCAGGGACGTCTGTTCCGCGGGGCGGTAGGTGCGGAAACCGCGCTCGCCTTCATCCCAGTAGCGCAGCAACTGCGAGCAGGCCTCGGAGAGCGCCGCCTCCCACGCGGGCACGCCGCGCCAGTGCGCGAGGAGGTGGACCGCGTTGGCGGTGGAGTCCGCGTCGGCGGGCGTCGCCAGGCTGAAGCCCCACCCACCGCTGGCGTGGGCATGGCTCACCAGCCAGTCCCGGGCCCGCTCCACCGCGGCCGGGTCGCCTCCCGTCCTCGCGAGGGCCTGGCCCACGTAGGCCGTCACCCACTGCGAGGCGATGACGTCCCGGCCCGTCACGAAGCGGAAGCGGAAGTCCAGCCAGCGCCCGTCCGCGGTCTGCGCGCCCTCCAGGAAGTGCCTGCCCCTGGCGAGGGCCTCGGTGACGGCTTCCTTCAGGGCCTCCCGCTGCTGCACGTCTGCCCGCATCCGTCCTCCCGGCAATCCTCGCGACTATGACATGCCTCCCCGGAGACAGTGGGCTCCGTCCACGCCGTGACAATGCCCTGGAGGGTGGGTGCCCCGTGGCCGCCACCATCACCAGGGTGTGTGCGTCCGAGGAGGATGCATGACGCGGGGAGCGCGGTGCATCGCGAGCCTGTTGCTGCTCGGGGTGATGCTGTCGTGCGGCTCCGAGACGGGGTCGGTTGGAAGCCCGCCGGCGGAGTGCCGGGGAATTTCGCAGGACGTGTCCGGTCAATCCTGGAGCGGCGCGCCCGGGTCCGATGCGGCGACCCGCGTGGAGGAGGATGGGCTGCCGGTGTTCAACCTGTTCCTCTCGGGCTCCCTCCCGGACGAGGAGGGCTACTTCGTGGCGTGGCTCGTCTACCGCGAGCGCTGCCACGCGCTGAAGGTGAAGCCCCGCGGGGACTCCTCCCACTTCTTCCCCAAGCGCAGCTTCACCCTCGAGTTCCCCAAGCACGCGCCCTTCGACGAGCCCCTCCTGGGTGACGGCTTCACCGGCCGGCGCAAGGTGGTGCTCATCAGCCCCTTCAATGACAACTCGTACATGCGGCACCGGCTCGCCTTCGAGCTGTGGGGACGGATGTCGGCGGACCATCTCCAGGTGAAGACCTACAGTGCCATCGCCTACGTGAACGGGCGCTACATGGGCCTGTACACGGTGGCCGATCACATCAACAGACATCTGATCGCGGCGCACCGTCTGGACGAGGCGGGCGAGCTCTTCAAGGCGTCGGGCGATGACGCCAACTTCTCGCGCCGGGCCTTCAAGGGTGAGCCGAAGCTCGACCTGGACCAGGGCTTCGAGAAGAAGGCGGGGCTTCCCGAGACGGGTCCCACGGCCAATGACAGCATCCGTGCGTTCACGGCCTTCGTGGCCGATGCGCGCGCGGAGACGTTCCGGGCGGAGCGGGCCGCGTGGATGGAGACGACCGACTACGAGAATTGGTGGATCCTCTCCACGCTCATCGACGGCACCGACTCGGTGGCGAAGAACGCCTACCACTACCGGGCCCGAGGTCCGTTGGGCCGATGGCGCATCATTCCGTGGGATCTTGACGCCAGCCTGGGTCAGTACTGGGACACGCGGCGCAGCGATCCGACGGTCCGCCGCGACTTCGCCGAAAGGAACTACCTCTTCGCCCGGATGCTGGCGGACCCGGCCCTCGCGGAGCCGATGCGCGAGCGCTACCGACAGCTCCTGCGGGGCGAGCTGCGCGCCGAGGTGGTGCTCGGGCTCATCGACCAGTACGCGCGGGAGGTGGGTCCCGCGGCACGACGTGACGAGGTCCGCTGGCACGAGGACTTCCGGAGCTTCTTCCGGTGGCGCACGCGGACCGACTTCACCACCCACGACGAGGAGGTGGAGTACCTCCGGCAGTGGGTGCGGACGCACTGGAGCACGCTGGAGCAGCAGCTCCCGTGAGGTACGCTCCCGCTCCCCAGTGCTTCGGAGACCTCGATGAACGCGATTCCATCCGCCTGTCTCGCCATGCTGCTCGCCCTCGCCCCCGTCGCCTTCGCCGCCGCGCCGAAGAAGGACGCGAAACCGGAGGCAGCCAGGCCGGTGCGGGTGGTGGTCCAGACGGAGAAGGGGGAGATCGAGCTGGAACTGGACGAGGCCCGCGCGCCGACGACGGTGCGCAACTTCCTCGCCTACGTGGACGCTGGCCTCTTCGATGGCGGGGTGTTCCACCGCACGGTGAAGCTGAAGCCCGACAACCAGCCGAACAGCACGGTGAAGATCGAGGTCATCCAGGGCAGCATCAACCCGGCCCGTCAGTCCGAGGAGCGCGCGCCCATTCCGCTCGAGCGCACGAGCGTGACCGGGGTGAAGCACAAGGACGGCACCATCTCGATGGCGCGCGACACGCCCGACAGCGCCCGGTCGGACTTCTTCATCTGCGTCGGCGACCAGCCCGAGCTCGATCAGGGCGGCAAGCGCAACCCGGACGGTCAGGGCTTCGGCGCCTTCGGCAGGGTGGTGAAGGGGATGGACGTGGTCCGCGCCATCCAGCAGGCACCGGCGGAGGGACAGAAGCTCACTCCGCCGATCAAGCTCCAGCGCGCCGCTCGCAAGCAGTGAGCGGCGCGCGGGGGCCTCTACCTTAGTAGCGGTAGTGGTCGCTCTTGTACGGCCCTTCCTTGGGCACGCCGATGTACTTCGCCTGATCCGGGGTGAGCTCGGTGAGCATCGCGCCGAGCTTCGTGAGCTGCAGGCGGGCCACCTTCTCATCCAGGTGCCGCGGCAGCATGTACACGCCCGGCTGGTACTTGCCCGGGTTGGCGAAGATCTCCACCTGCGCCAGCACCTGGTTGGCGAAGGAGGAGCTCATCACGTAGCTCGGGTGGCCGGTGCCGCAGCCCAGGTTCACCAGACGCCCCTCGGCCAACAGGATGATGCGCTTGTTGTCCGGGAAGATGATGTGGTCGACCTGCGGCTTGATGTTCTCCCACTTGTACTGCTTGAGGCCCGCCACATCGATCTCGTTGTCGAAGTGGCCGATGTTGCACACGATCGCGTTGTTCTTCATCCGCTTCATGTGATCGTGGGTGATGACCTGGTAGTTGCCCGTCGCGGTCACGAAGATGTCGGCCTTGTCCGCCGCGTACTCCATGGTCACGACCCGGTAGCCCTCCATGGCCGCCTGGAGCGCGCAGATCGGATCGATCTCGGTGACCCACACCTGGGCCTGCAGCCCGCGCAGCGCCTGCGCCGAGCCCTTGCCCACCTCACCGTAACCGGCGACCACGGCCACCTTGCCGGCGATCATCACGTCCGTGGCGCGCTTGATGCCGTCCACCAGGGACTCGCGGCAGCCGTAGACGTTGTCGAACTTGGACTTGGTGACCGAGTCGTTCACGTTGATGGCCGGGAACTTCAGCTTCCCCTCCTTGGCCATCTGGTACAGGCGGTGGACGCCCGTGGTGGTCTCCTCGGTGACGCCGCGGATGTTCTGGAGGATCTTCGAGTACCAGCCGGGCTTGGCCGCGAGCTGCTTCTTGATGGCCGCGAAGAGCACCGTCTCCTCCTCGCTGCCGGGGTTGGCCAGCACGGAGGGATCCGTCTCGGCGCGGGAGCCCAGGTGGATGAGCAGCGTGGCGTCGCCACCGTCATCGAGGATCATGTTGGGCGTGCCGCCGTCGGCCCAATCGAAGATGCGGTGGGTGTACTCCCAGTACTCCTCGAGCGTCTCGCCCTTGTAGGCGAACACGGGGGTACCGCCCGCGGCGATGGCGGCCGCGGCGTGGTCCTGGGTGGAGAAGATGTTGCACGACGCCCAGCGAACCTCCGCGCCGATGGCCTCCAGCGTCTGGATGAGCACCGCGGTCTGGATCGTCATGTGGAGCGAGCCCGCGACGCGCGCGCCCTTGAGGGGCTGCGTCTTGGCGAACTCGTCACGGATGGCCATGAGACCGGGCATCTCGGTCTCGGCGATCGCGATCTCCTTGCGACCCCAGTCGGCCAGCTTGATGTCGGCGACCCGGTAGTCGGTGAACTTGTTCAGATCGATTGCAGCCCTCATGCATTGCTCCTGAATGGCAGGGGCTGGAGGGCGAGGGGCGGGCCCGCTGGCTCGCCTCCCGTGTATCCAGCCACGAGTCAGCGAGCGCCGTTGCAGGAACCTGAGCCTGGCGGGAGGGGACTCCCGTTGCAGCGCTCCTCAGGTGCCGCGCACCCTAACGTGGGAGGGCCGGGAGGCGCAAAGGATCTGAGGGGAGGGGTTTCGCGATGCGTTGAGCGCCGGATTCCAGTCCGAGCGGGTGGGGGGGCGAGGGGCCCGCCGGGCGCTGAGCTCGAACAGGTAGGTGCGGGCATGGCCGCGCTATGTCGGTTTTCCACGATTCGTGGGAGACCCTCCATGCCTGGAGGGCCGTCCGGCGGAGGGGAGGGCGGTGCTTCAATTGAACCGTGGCGAGGTACGGCGCGGGCTGGTTCAATCGCCCCCCTACGCTAGGGGGACCTCCCCTCGTGACGGGCTCGTCCCGCGGATTCCCTCGCCCTTTCATCGAGACCCATGAACGCTCGCGTCTGGAAGATTGCCCCGCTGCTCTTTGGATCGGGGTTCTGTGCCCTGGTGTACCAGACCGCCTGGCAACGAGAGCTGCGGCTCATCTTCGGGGCTTCCACGGCCGCCTCCGCCGCGGTGCTGGCCATCTTCATGGGCGGACTGGGGTTGGGCGGTGCTCTGCTGGGCGCGCGCGCGGATCGGGACAAGCGACCCCTGGGCCTCTACGCGAACTTGGAACTGCTCATCTGCGCGGCCACCGCGCTGACGCCGCTGCTGGTGGATCTGACGCGTGCCGTCTACGTGGGACTGGGGGGCACGGTGGCGCTGGGGCTGGGACTGGGCTCGGTGGTGCGGCTGGTGCTCTCCGCGCTGGTGCTGGCCGGGCCCACCCTCCTCATGGGCGGCACCCTGCCGGCGGCGGCCCGCGCGGCCGAGTCGGCCGATGACGTCCGGCGCCGGGCCCTGGCCGTGCTCTACGGTCTCAACACCCTGGGCGCGGTAGCGGGCGCGGCGGCCTCCACCTTCTTCCTCTTCGAGGTCTTCGGCACCCGCACCACCCTGTGGCTGGCCTGCCTCCTCAACGCGCTCGTGGCGCTGGTGGCCCGGGCCGTGGCGCGCTCGCTGCCCGAGGTCGAATCCTCCGCCGAGGCCCCCGAAGCCCCCGCTGCCGGGTCCGCCCCGGCCCCGGCCGTCCTCCCTCCGCGCGGCTTCGTGCTGGGCGCCGCGGCGCTGGTGGGCTTCGCCTTCTTCCTGATGGAGCTCGTCTGGTACCGGATGCTTGGGCCCCTGCTGGGTGGCTCCACCTTCACCTTCGGCCTCATCCTCGTGGTGGCCCTGGTGGGCATCGGCCTGGGCGGCGCCGCGTATGCGGCATGGGGTCAGCAGCGACCGGCCACCCTGCACGGCTTCGCCCTGACGTGCCTGCTGGAGGCGCTGTTCATCGCCGTGCCCTTCGCCCTAGGGGATAGGGTGGCGCTGCTGGCGATGGTCCTGCGGACGCTGTCCGCGCTGGGCTTTGGCGGCCTGGTGCTGGGTTGGACGGCGGTGGCGGCGCTGGTGGTGCTGCCGGCGGCATTCGTCTCCGGCGTGCAGTTTCCCCTGCTGCTCGCGCTGCTGGGTCGCGGCGGTGAGAACGTGGGACGGCAGGTGGGCCTGGCCTATGCCTGGAACACGGTGGGCTCCATCGTGGGCTCCCTGGCGGGTGGCTTCGGCCTGCTCCCGCTGCTCACCGCGCCCGGCATCTGGCGGTTGGTCTCCGCGCTGCTGGTGGCGCTGGGCCTGGGCACGGTGCTCCTGTCGCTGCGCGAGGAGCGCCGGCCCTCGCGGCTGCTGCTGCCCCTGGGCTCGGCCGCGCTGGCGGTCCTCCTCCTCTTCTCGGTGGGGCCCACGGCCATCTGGCGTCACAGCGGTATCGGTGCCGGGCGGGCCGGGCAGAGCCAGCCCACCATCAACGCCCTGCGGAAATGGATGGCCGATACCCATCGCACCACCCTCTGGGAAGCGGACGGAGTGGAGAGCAGCGTGGCCCTCGTCCGCGTCGACGGACTCTCCTTCATGGTCAACGGCAAGTCGGACGGCCACAGCATTGGTGACGCTGGCACGCAGGTGATGGGCGGGCTCGTTGGCGCGCTCGTCCACCCCCAGCCTCGGCGCGCCCTGGTCATCGGTCTGGGCACCGGCAGCACCGCGGGCTGGCTCGCCGCCATTCCGGAGATGGAGCGCGTGGACGTGGTGGAGCTCGAGCCCGCCATCCTCGAGGTGGCGCGCCGCTGTGAGCCCGTCAACGAGCGCGTGCTGGACAACCCCAAGGTGCGCGTCCTCATCGGCGACGCCCGCGAGGTCCTGCTGGCCTCCAAGGAGTCGTACGACATCATCTTCTCCGAGCCTTCCAACCCCTATCGCGCCGGCATCTCCAGCCTCTTCACCCGCGAGTTCTATCAGGCGGTGAAGCAGCGGCTGGCGCCCGGGGGCATCTTCCTGCAGTGGCTGCAGGCCTACGAGGTGGACGCGCGGACGGTGCGCAGCGCCTACGCCACGCTGGGCACCGAGTTCGCCTCGGTGGAGACGTGGCAGACGATGCCGGTGGATCTGCTGTTGCTGGCCACCGAGGCGCCGCTGCGGCACGACCTGGAGCGGCTGCGCGCGCGGGTGACGCAGGCGCCCTATCGCCGGGCGCTCTCGGTGGCGTGGAGGACCGACTCGGTGGAAGGCGTGCTGGCGCACTTCGTGGCCCACCCTCGGTTGGCCGCGGCACTGGCCGAGAACCAGGAGGCGCTCATCAATACGGACGACTTGTCCTTCATGGAGTTCGCCTTCGCCCGCAGCGTGGGGCAGCCGATGGACTTCTCCGTGAACGAGCTGCACGGCGCCGCGCGGAAGCTGAAGGCGAATCGGCCCGAGGTGGAGCGCGGCACGGCGGACTGGGACCGGGTGGAGCTGGAGCGGGTGCTGCTGACGTTGGACAGTGGGAGCGCGCCCCCGCCCCTGCCAGCGGGGACCAGCCAGGAGACGCGGCGGCGCCACGCCTTCCTCGAAGCCTATATCCGCAGCGACCAGACGGCGGCCCTGCGCTTGTGGCGCGAGGGGAAGTGGGAGCCGCATGGCCCCGCCGAGCAGGTGGCGGTGGCGCACGTGCTGGCCATCGCGGGGGATGAGGCCGCCCTTCCGTTGCTGGAGCGGCTGCGCGAGACGGCGCCCTTCGACAGCGATGCCCTGTTGGGACGGTTGCGGCTGCAGCAGGGGCGGCTCGCCGAGGCCACGGAGGCTCTGGAGCGCGCCTTCGCCCGCTTGCGTGAGGCCCCCTGGGGCTTCCGGCCCGTGGCAACGGGGGCCTTCCGGAACGTTCAGATGGTGGCCGCGCGTGATGCCACCCTGGGTCGTCGTCTCCATGCCGCGTTGGAGCAGCCCTTCAGCAACAACGCCCTGCGCGATCAGCGCCTGTTCGCGCGGCTGGAGCTGGCCGAGGTGCTGGATATGCGCGGCCTGTGCGTCGACGCCTTCGCCCCCTTCGAGCCCCACCCCTCCTGGCTGCGTCCTTTCCTTCAGGAGCGAGCCTGGTGCTACACGACCACCGGGCACCCGCTGAAGGACAAGGCCCAGGCGGACTTCGAGGAGTTCCTGGCCAGGGAGCCGGTGTCCCTTTGGGACTCGGACGCCCCGGAGCCTCCCACGAGCGGGCCCCCGGTCTCGGACACCGGCGTCCCGTAGGGTGGCCCGGCGGGGCAGGGCGCCACCCCATGGGGTGACGCCCTCCGCGGCTCAGAAGGCGGAGCCGCTCACCCGCTTGCCCGGCGAGGACGCCAGGCTCGACAGGGTGGTGTGCAGCGCGAAGGTGCCGCCGCTGCTGGCGTCCGGGCCGCGGTTCATCGACACCCCGTCCGTGCTGGCGAGCGACGAGGCATAGGTGGTGGTGTTCACCGTCGTCCCCGCCGAGTTCTTCACCGTCACGGTGTCACCGCTGTTGCCCAGGCCCAGCGTCCCCGTGGAGGCGGCCACCGCGTTGGTCAGGCCCGAGGGAATCCCCGCGGAGCCGCCGAAGACGACGATCGCCGCGCCCGCGGCCAGGCTCGTGCCGCTGGCGAAGGTGTGGCGCACGCCCGTGCTGTCGGAGACGGTCCAGCCGGAGAGGTCCGCGGCCGTCCCGCCCGAGTTGACGAGCTCGACGAACTCGCCGTTCACGTCCGAGCCCGGCTCGTTGGCGAGCACCTCGTTGATGAACACCAGCGCGGCGCCGCCGCCCCCGGTGGAGGTGGTGATGGTGAAGGCCGCGTTGCTCGTATCGGAGAGGGCGGAGTTGGAGGCATCGCTCACGCGCACCTTCGCGGCGGTGGTGGCGCTGCTCGGCACCGTCCAGGTGTAGCTGCCCGTGGAGGCCGCGGTGCTGGAGGTGAGGATGCTCCAGGTAGAGCCATCCAGCGTGTACTCCAGCTTCACGTTCGTCACGCCCGTGGCCGTCCAGGTGATGGCATGGCTGCTGCCGCCCAGCCAGCTCTCACCGCCGTTGGGCGAGGTCACCGTGACGCTCGCGGTGGCGGTGTCCCCGGGGAGGAGGAAGTCCTTGATGATGGCCATGTGCTGCATGTTGGTGGCGCCGCTGTCGCTGCTCAGCGCGGGGGAGATCTCCGAGATGGGCGAGTACACGCGGGTATCCGCCACCAGGCCCGCGGCGAAGGAGCTGGCGCCGATGACCGTCGCCGTCTGGTAGGCGCGCAGATCGCTGTCGACGAGGACGTGGTCGTACGGGCTGCCGCGGCTCGCGTTGGTGTTGGTGTTGCCGTTGCGGTCCGCGGGGTAGGGGGCGGCCGTGGTCACCACCTGGGAGAAGGTGCTGAAGGCGGCCTCGCTGCGGCTGCTGGTGTTGAAGTCACCACCGATGGCCAGGTAGTCCCCGGTGGGGATGTTGGCCTTGATGAAGTTGACCAGGTTGGTCGCCTCGGTGTTGCGCACGCTGCTGCTGCTGGTGAGCAGGTGCACGCTCACCACCCAGAGGTCCTTGGTTCCGGGAATGTCGATGCGCGCCCACGCGAAGTCCCGGTTGGAGACCTGCGTGTCGTCCCACTCACCCGAGGCGATGATGGGCCAGCGGCTGATGACGCCGTTGGGGATCTGCGCGCCGCCCTCGCGGTAGTAATAGAAGCCCGTGCCGAAGGCGGTATCGACGAAGCCCCGGATGGCGCTGGCCGAGTTGTCGCCGTAGTTGAACTCCTGGATCATCACCACGTCCGGCTTCGTGCCCTGGAAGATGCGGGTGCCGTGGCCGGGGTCGTAGCTCTGGTAGTTGCCGCTGGAGATGTTGGCGGCCATCAGGCGCACCGGGACATTGGCCAGCGAGGCCTCCTGGGTGGCCAGGGAGTCATCGCCCATCCCGTCCTGCGGCACGCCGCCGCAAGCCGCCAGCGTGAGGGAGAGCACGACGGCCAGCAGACGGCGGTCGAAGCGCATGGGCCTCGAGGAGGTTTCTGTCATTCGCACGATGTCGAGTCCTGCTCCGGAGCCGGAGCGATGGGAGGGAGGGATTGCGGAGACACACGTCTCCAGGCAAGGCGGGAGCGGGGCCCGCTCCGCCGACCGGGATTATCGGCGCGAGTCAGGGCGGAGTTGCGTCACCGCTCGAAAAATCCATCCCGTGCCACACTACCTCCCGGAAAGCGGAGTCTTTTCCGGGAGATACGGAGGAGGCTGTGCCTTGCACTGGTGGTTGAAGGTGCTCTGATCGGTTGCCGTGACGGCTTCCGATGCGCATCGCGCGATCCACGCGGTCTGGAGAATCGAATCGGCCAGGCTCATCGCCGGTCTCACGCGGGTCGTGCGCGACGTCGGACTTGCCGAGGAGCTCGCGCAGGACGCTCTCGTCGCCGCGCTCGAGCAGTGGCCGGAGTCAGGCGTCCCGGACAACCCGGGGGCCTGGCTCATGGCCACCGCGAAGCATCGTGCGATCGATCTCTTGCGCCGAGGCCAGCGGCTCGAGCGCAAGCACGAGGAGCTCGGCCACGAGCTCGAGGCCGAGCGGGAGAGGGCCGTACCGGATCTCGAGGCGGCGATCGACAATGACGTGGGCGACGACCTCCTGCGCCTCATGCTCATTGCTTGTCATCCGATTCTCCCGACCGAGGCACGCGTGGCACTCACGCTCCGCTTGCTCGGAGGTCTGACGACCGGGGAGATCGCGCGTGCGTTCCTCGTCGCGGAGCCGACCGTCGCCCAGCGCATCGTCCGGGCCAAGCGGACGCTCGCCGAGGCGCACGTCCCCTTCGAGGTCCCGCGTGGGGCCGAGCTCGTCGCCCGGCTGTCGTCGGTGCTCGAGGTCATCTATCTCATCTTCAACGAGGGCTACTCGGCGACCGCCGGTGACGACTGGATTCGACCCGCTCTCTGCGAAGACGCGCTGCGTCTGGGCCGTATCCTGGCCGAGCTCGTCCCGACGGAGCCGGAGGTCCACGGCCTCGTCGCGCTCATGGAGATCCAGGCCTCTCGGCTGAGGGCGCGGGTCGGTCCGTCGGGAGAGCCCGTCCTGTTGCTCGATCAGAATCGCGCGCTCTGGGATCGGGTCCTCATCCGTCGGGGGCTCGCGGCGATCGAGCGTGCCGAGGCGCTTGGGCGAGCACGGGGTCCCTATGCGTTGCAAGCCGCCATCGCCGCCTGTCATGCACGAGCGCTGACGCCAGCGGAGACGGACTGGGCGCGCATCGCCGCGCTCTACGCGGAGCTCGCCCAGCTCACGCCATCACCCGTCGTGGAGCTGAATCGCGCGGTCGCCGTCTCGATGGCGTCCGGTCCCGCGGCGGGCCTCGAGATCGCCGATGCGCTGACGTCGGAGCCCTCGCTGGAGAGCTACCACCTCTTGCCGAGCGTGCGCGGTGACCTCCTCGCCAAACTCGGCCGCTTCGACGAGGCCCAGGAGGAGTTCGAGCGCGCGGCCTCGCTCACGCGCAACGCCCGCGAGCGCCACCTGCTGCTCGAGCGCGCCGCCAGGTGCGCCCGCGCCGCTCATGGGCCAGCGCACGAATAGAATCATTCTCCGTACATGTTGAGCTGGGGAGACCGCCATGTGTCGAAGCATCAAGACGCTGTTCAACTTCGAGCCGCCAGCCACCGAAGAGGAGATCCGAGCGGCGGCTTTGCAGTTCGTGCGCAAGCTGAGCGGCTTCAACAAACCGTCACAGGCCAACGAAGCGGCCTTCACTCGAGCCGTTGACGAGGTCACGGCCGCCGCCCGCGTGCTGATGGGAGCTCTGTCCACGACGGCCCAGCCGCGAGATCGCGAGCTCGAAGCCGAGAAAGCGCGCGAGCGCTCACGCCTACGCTTCAAGCCGCGACCGACGCGGGGAGGGGGAGCCTAGGCTCCTTCTCCCTTGACGGGCAGCTCGAGCGTGAAGGTGGCTCCCTGACCGGGGCCGGGGCTGGTGCAGGTGAGCCGGCCCTTCAGCTCGTTGGCTGCCAGGGCGCTGATGTGCAGGCCGAAGCCGTGCCCCGTCTTCTTGGTGGTGAAGCCCTGGGTGAACAGGCGCGCCACGTTCTCCGCGGCGATGCCCACGCCGTTGTCCGTCACGTTGATGCGCAGTTGCTCTCCCCCAGGAGCGAGCTGGACGTGGATGTTCAGGCATTTGTCCTGTTGCTCGCTGTCCACCAGCGCGTGGCGCGCGTTGCTCATCAGGTTGATGAGGATCTGCAGCAGCTTGTGCCGGTCCACGAAGATGTGGGGCACGTCGGCGTAGTCACGCACGATGCGGATGGACAGCCGCTCGAAGGAGACGGCGTGCAGACGCAGTGCCTCGTCGATGAGCTGCGGCACGGCCAGCTGCTCCACGGCGCCCGCGGAGCGCGCGTGCTTCTGCTGCATGCTGACGATGGACTTGATGTGCTCGACGCTCTGGCCGAGTGACTGCATCTCCTTGAGCAGGGTGTCGCGCTCCTCCACCAGTTGCTCGGACACGGCGATGAGGTAGAGCGGCAGTTGCTGGCCCTGGGGATCCCGGGTGAGGAAGGAGGCGAGATCCGCGAGGTGCTCGCGCAGGAGGGTGATGGCCTTGGCCAGGCCGGTGACGCGGGAGCGGCGGAGCTGGTCGGTGACGAGAGTGGTGGAGATGTTGACGCTGTTGAGGGTGTTGCCCACGTTGTGGAGCACGCCGGTGGCGACCTCGGCCATGCCCGACTGACGGGAGACATCCACCAGGGTGCGGTGCATCTCTCCCAGCCGGGTCTCGGCCTCCTTGCTGCTGGTGATG
>CAVYSY010000019.1:0-41765 GCA_963771175.1 uncultured delta proteobacterium | reverse complement strand
TGGGGCTGGAATGGGATGAGTTGGGAGCCCCTCGGGGACGCGCTAAGCGCGGTTACGGGCGAGGGCACCCATGCAAACAAGCCGGTCCTTGTCCTCGATGCCGAGAACCACCCTATCGTGGTGTGGGATGAATTGGTGGCCAGTGGATCCTCCGATTACAATGTCCATGGAAGCAAGTGGACCGGCACTGCCTGGGAAAGCCTGCCAACCCTCAACCTGGGTACTGTTCAAACCCGCTATAAACCAACCACAGCACTCGACAACGCAGGCAACCTTCTCGTCTCTGCCTACGAGGTTGATGGAGGAGTCCAGCAGATTGGAGTCTACCGCCTGGGGCTCTCTTCCACTGTCTGGGAATCAGTGTCCAGTGGCATGCCTGGAGGCTACACGGCGCCGCACGCCTCCCGTCTGGCCACCGACGCATCCGGTAACTGGTTCATCGCCATCAATTTCCTCGATTGGGATGGGACGAAGGAGTACCGCGCCCACGCCGTGCTGAAGAAGGGCACCTACACGAGTTGGAGCCAACTCGGCGCTCCCGTCACCAGCCCCGCCAAGAACGGTAGCGGTTCAGATCCAGCATCCCTGGCGGTGGATGGCAACGGCCAGCCTGTCATCGCCTGGCAAGAAGGCAATGCGCCAGCAAGCAACGTCCACGCTGCCATCTGGAGCGATTCGTCATGGAATCTGCTCGGGAGTTCAATCAATACCAGCACTGCTTCGAGCAACACTCAGCCCACATTGGTCATGGGTAACGACGGTCGGCCCATGGTTGCCTGGAGCGCCTACGCCTCCCCCGAGACCTCCATCCGAGTAAGCCGATGGGATGGAAGCAACTGGCAGGAGATAGGAACGCCTCTCAGCGCGGCCTTGGGCGCCACGACCTCCGGCTTCCGGCCTGCCCTGGGCCTCGATAAGAACGGCCAGCCCCTCGTCGCGTGGTATGAGTCCGACGGCTCGGTGTCGAACGTCTACGTCTACCGCTACAACTACTAGCCTCGACATCGTTCTCGAAGGGCCTGACTCGGCCCTCTGCCTAAAGGGGCGGGAAGATGCTGCGTAAGCCTTCCCGCCCCTTTTTTGCTTCCAACGCCATCACCCCATGTACCGCGTGGGGCTGAACACCACGAGGGAGTCGAAAGAGAGCCCTTCCGCCGCCCCATGAAGCCGGGCACGCAGCTCAGCTTCTTCTGACTCCCAGCGCGTCCCTGATTGACGCGGAAGGCCCCGCCAGTCGTACGCTCCGGGAGGTGCGTTTCACGCGGCGGAGCTTCGCGCCGGAGAGGGGGAAGGGATGCGTCGGTGGCTGGGAGTCGGGGTCGCGCTGGCCATGCTGGCGGCCGCGCTCTGGTACGCGAGCGGCTTGGACACGGAGGGCCCCGCGAGCGACCCGACGGCGGAGGAGACGGGGCAGCACGAGGGCGGGCGGACCTCCGCTCAACGACTCCTTCCGGTGAATGCGCTCCTCAGTGCGCCCCTCCCCGCCCCTCGAGGAAGCCTCTACATCCGTGGCACCGTGGTGGGGCCCACGGGCGAGCCCGTCCCCGGCGCGGTGGTGGTGGCCACCGCCCCCAGCCCGCACGAGACGCTCTCCGAGCTGCCCTGCCAGTGCGACAACCACTGCGGGATGAAGCTGCTCCAGTGCGGTTGCGGCATGGCGGCCATGCAACTGGTGGAGTTGGTGGCGGAACGACGCGGGGAGGCCCCTCCGCTCGCGCGCACCACCTCGGACGCACAGGGCCTCTTCTCCCTCGAAGGACTGGAGGCGGGCCGCTATGCCCTCTGGGCCGATGGCCCCCTGGGCACAGCCCTCCAGCAGAACGTCGAGACGGGCACGGAGGGCGTCGAGCTGCGGGTCGCCCAGGGAGTGACGCTCTCGGGCCACCTCACCGACGATGATGGACGGCCCGTCGCCGGGGCGCTCGTCACCGCGCTCTTCGTCGAGCACAGCCGCTTCTTCGATACGCTCTCCGACGCGGAGGGCCGCTGGCGCCTCGGGCCGCTTCCAGAGGGCGACTACAACCTCGTCTTCGCCAGGGAGGGACTCCTTCCCGAGCACGCGAAGGTGCGCGATGCCACCGATCGCAAGCAGGAGGTAACGCTCCACCGGCCGCAACGGCTGGCGGGCCAGGTGGTGTGGGAAGAGCGTCCCGTTTCGGGCGCCCGGGTGCACGCCGAGGGCGAGCACCGCAAGCTCGACACCACCACGGACGCGCAGGGCCACTTCTCCTTCGAGGGCCTGCGGCCCGGAAGGTACGAGGTGGACGCCACCCACTCGGGACTGGATGCGACCGGACAGGCGGTGCTCCAGCCTGGCGTGGACGCCTCGGAGCTCCTGCTGGAGCTCGGCACTGGCGTGCGGGTGACGGGGACGGTGCGCGACTCGGCCGGCCGCCCCATTGCCGAGGCCGACGTCTCGGCATGGTTCCTCTCGGCCGAGTACAGGAGCAAGGGGAAGAAGACCCGGACGGCCCCGGATGGCACCTATGAACTCGGACCCCTCGAGCCCGGGAAGTACCGCTTCCAGGCGGAAGCGCCGCGGTACGTGAGCCCGGAGTCCCAGGAGAAGCAGGTGAAGGGGAACCTCACGCTGGACTTCGTCCTCGAGGACGCCGTCATGGTCGAGGGCCGGGTAGTGGGGGACAACGGCGAGCCGCTCGAGGGCGTGACGCTCATGCTGAGAAACCCCGCCAACGAGGAGACCGACGAGGTGGACAGCCAGGTGGCCAGCAAGACGGATGGCACGTTCGTGCTCGAGGCCCCGAAGCCGGGCAGCTACCAGCTCCTGGCCGTCCATGGCGACTTCACTCCCGCCACCCAGCCCGTCCCAGCGCCGTCGAGTGGAATCCAGGTGGTGCTGTCGGCCGGAGCGCAGGTGGTGGGAGACGTGGTGGACGAGACAGGAGCGCCCGCGCCAGAGGCAGAGGTCTCACTCGTGCCCGAGCAGGACGCCGAGTCATGGAAGGAGAAACAGACCATCCCGAACAAACAGGGCCACTTCACACTCAAGGGGGTGGCGGCCGGCAAGTACGTCATCTCCGCCGAGGTGGGGATGCTGAGGACCTCGCGACCCGTCGAGGTGCGGGGAACGGGGTCGGTCCAGGTGCGGCTCCAGTTGCCCTCGGGGCTGACGCTGGCGGGCGTCGTCGTCGATGGGACGGGGAAACCGGTTCCGGAGGCCCGCGTCATCGCCCGCCCGGGGGAGCTGGAACAGGATGAGACGGACGACGGGCCTGTCTACCGGCGCGGGGCCGCGCGACAGGTCGCGGAAGCCAACGGACACTTCCAAATCCGACACCTCGCGGCCGGGCGTTACACGGTGAACGCGTTGAAGGAGGGCTATCTCTTCGACGCGAAGGCGAGCGGAGCCACCCTCTCGGAAGGCGAGAGCAACGAATCGGGTCTCGACGTCCAGGCGGGCAACACCCAGGTGCGTCTCGTCCTCTCGCAGCTCAGCACCATCCGTGGACGCGTGGTGCGCGCCGACGGCACACCCGTCACGCGCTTCCAGCTCAATGGCGTCGAGGTGAAGGACCCTCGGGGAGCCTTCACCCATCCCATCGGCCAGAGCGGCAAGGTGACGCTCGTCTTCAGCGCTCCGCGCCTGGCGAGTACGTCTCGCGAGCTCCAGGTGGAGAAGGGAGTGGACACCGAGCTCGGCGAGGTGGTGCTCGACACCGGGCGCACGATCCGAGGCAAGGTGGTGGACGTGGCCACGGGCGCCCCCCTGTCCGGAGCGGTGTTGGACATGCGCACGGAGCCGGTGGATTCGGACCTGGGCATCTACGTCAACGAGCGGCGGGGCGCGGTGCGGACCCAGCGGGATGGCACCTTCACCCTTCCCAACGTGGAGGAGCGTCCCCTTACGCTCGTCGTGGCACATCCGGAGTACATGCAGGGGCGGATGGCGCTCGAGCCCAATCAGACGGAGGTGACGGTGGCGCTCGACATGGGTGCAACCCTCCGAGGCACGGTGCACACCGAGGAGAAGGGCACGCCCAGTGTCTTCATCCAGGCCCTGGACGGCTCCTTCCAGAAGGTGGCGAGCATGTCCGGGAGCACCTACGAGCTGCGTGGCCTGCCCGCGGGCAGCTATGTCGTGCGGGTCCTCGGCATGCGCCGCGAGGGGGCGCACACGATCCACCCCCAGCGCGTGGAGCTGCCCGCCCGGAGCGTGGTGACACTCGATCTGGAGGAAGCCCGGACTGGCGCCACGCTGCGGCTGCGGCTGGTCGGGGAGACGAAATCGGACCTGGGCGTCATCCTCGTTCCCGGAAGCCACCCTGCGCCGGACTCGTTCGAAGCCCTTTTGCGGATGGGGGGGTCGTCCTACCCGCCGTATCTCGAGAGTGAAAAGGGCCCCTACACCTTCCGATTCATCCCGGCGGGGACGTACACCCTCCTCCTGCTACGTCGCGCCGGCCAGGACGCCGAACTGTACCGCGAGGAGCTGGAGCTTCCCGCCCAGGGAGAGGTGTCACGCGACGTGGTGCCCCGGTGGGAGCGCCGTCCGGCCCGACAGCTCTTCGGCGAAGACATCATCGACTGAAGGTGAGCGGGCCGCGGGAGCACCTTCCAGCGCTCCCGCGGCCGAGCCGTCACACAGCTCCGCGACGAGGTGCTACCAGACCTCGCAGCGCTGCGCGGCCGGACGCACCATCTTCGCGCCCTCCTGGCACTGGAAGGCCTTCTGGAACGCCGGCAGGTTCACCACCGGCCCGTTCACCCGCCAGTACGGCGGCGAGTGCGGAGTCCACCATCGCCATCTGCCGCGCGAACGGGGTGCGGTACTTCGAGCACCACGACTGCGCGTAGCCGAGGAAGAACTGCTGGCTCGGCGAGAAGCGATAGCTGTTGGCCTGCTTCGCCGCCTCGGCGTCCTTGGCCAGCCATCGCATCCATCGCCGCGTGCGCCAGCTTCAGGCCGCCCAGGTCCGCCACGTTCTCGCCGAGCGTCAGCGCCCCGTTCACCTTCAGCTCGTCGACCGCCGGTGTAGCTCGTCGTACTGCTTCTTCACGCACGCCACGCGCTCGCGGAAGGCCTTGTCCGAGGCCGGCGTCCACCAGTCGCGCAGGTTGCCCTCCGCGTCGAACTGGCGGCCCTCGTCGTCGAAGCCGTGGGTGATCTCGTGCCCCACCACCATGCCCATGGCGCCGAAGTTCACCGCGGCGGTGGCCTCGCGGTTGAAGAACGGCGGCTGGAGGATGCCCGCCGGGAAGACGATCTCGTTGAAGCGGCGGGTTGTAGTAGGCGTTCACCGTGGGCGGCGACATGAGCCACTCGCTCGCGGTCCACCGGCTTGCCGATCTTCGCGAGCTCGCCGCGCCTGCTCGAAGGCCGATGCGCTCTCGCATCGAGCCCAGGAACGAGCCGCGCTCCATCTTCAGCGCGTCGTAGTTGCGCCACGCTGTCCGGGTAGCCGATCTTGTTGATGATCTTGCCGCACCTTCACCAGCGCCTGCTCGCGCGTGGCCGCGTCCATCCACGCCAGCGTGTCCAGGTTGCGCTCGAAGGACTGCTCGATCTCCTCGACCATCTGCAGCGTGGTCGTCTTGCCCTCGGCGCCGAACGTCTGGCGTGACGAAGGGCTGCCCCAGCGCCTCGCCCAGCGCGCCGTCGGTGAAGCGCACGCACTTCTTCCAGCGCGGCAGGTCCTCCTTGGCGCCGCGTCAGGTTCTGCGCGGTGAAGCGCGAAGCGCTCCTCCTGGAAGGCCTTGGGCAGCGCCGGGATCGACGTCGCGCACGTACGTGCCAGGTCAGGTAGGGCCTCCACGCCGCCGGCGTCGTCGTCTTCACCAGCCGCTCCACCTCCTGGAAGAAGGGCGGGTGCGTGACGTTGAGCGCCTGCACGTCCCTGGCGCCCGCGGCGGTGAAGTACACGTCCCACGGGAAGGCGGGCGCCGCGGCCTTCAGGCCCTTGCGCTCCAGCCGGTGGTAGAGGTTCTTCGGCTCGCGGCGCTCCACGCGCGTCATGGAGGCCTTGGCCAGCGCCGTCTCCAGCTCCAACACCGTCGCCGCGCTCTTCGTCGCCACCTCGGGCGTCTCGCCCAGCAGCACGAAGATGTTCTTCATGTGCTCCGAGTAGGCGGCGCGCAGCGACTTCGATTTCTCATCATCCTTCAGGTAGTAGTCCCGGTCCGGCAGCCCGAGCCCTCCCTGGTCCACCTCGCCGATGACCAGGGTGGCGTCCTTGAGGTCCTGCTGGAGGCGAACGTGAAGAGCGGCCGGAACACGCGGCGCGCGTGCAGCGTGCCCACCACCTGGGCCAGGTCCTTCGACGCTCTTCGCCGCCGTCAGCTTCGCCAGCTCCGCCTTCAGCGCGGGCAGCGACGCTCTCGAGCTGCGCCTCGTCCATGCAGGCGCCGTAGAAGTCACCCAGCTTCTGCGCGTAGGGCGTGCCCTCGGGGGCCTTGCCCGTGGAGGCGGCGTCCAGGATCTCCCGGAGGATCTCCTCGTTGCGCGCCGAGATGGAGTCGAAGCCGCGCGACCAGCGGGGGCGATCCGCCGGAATCTCCACGGACTTCACCCAGTTGCCGCAGGCGTACTCGTAGAAGTCCTCGCAGGGATTGGCCTGCTCGTTCAGCGCCGCGCCATCGAGACCGGGCGGCAGCGGCTTCACCTCGGCCACCGGCTGCTGTGCGAGAGGTGGGGGCTGGGGCGAAGTGGGAGCGGGCTCCACCGTCTTGCAGGCGGACGCGAGGAGACAGCAGGCGGCAAGCAATGCCTTTCTCATCTCAGTGTTTCTCCGTACGGGAAGGAAGAGCGGGCCGCACCCTACTTCGTGGCCAGCGCCCTGCAATGTTCCAGAGGAGTCCCGCTGACACACGAAGGGGGCCGTCGGGTTGCTGCCCGGCGGCCCCCTCCGCTTTCCGCGCCTTCACTCCGTCCCTCTTCCCCAGGGAGCGGGGCGGTGACGCGCTAGTCCTTGCCCAGCATCCCGTCCTTGAGGCTCCCGTCGACCGGGTTCTTCCCCAGCCACACCGAGAAGAGCGCGTCCGCGAAGTCCTTGCCCTCCACCGAGATCGTCTGTCCGCCTTGCTCTCGATGGTGGTGCCCTTGCCCGGCACGTACGTCAGCACCAGCTCGTCGCCCTTCTTCAGGTCCGGGATGGCCGCGGTGAAGGTGTCCAGCCGCTGCTGCAGCGCCGGCAGCTTGTCCCCCGCGTTCTTCTTGAAGCCATCCACGATGGCATCGACGATCGGTCTTCTTCTCCAGGTCGCGCAGCATGGACATCCGCACGCGCTTCACCTGGTCCGACCCGATGACCTGCTGGGCGCTCGGCGTCGGGTTCTGCAGGTACAGGCCGGCCGCGTACACCTTGAACACGACCTTCGTGCGCAGGCCCGCGCCATTCAGCTTCAGCTCCTTCCCCTCGACCGTCAGCGTCTCGGGGAACTGCACGCCCGCCACATCCTTGGCGGCGGCGGGTAGCGCGAGGACAACGGCCATCACGACAGCACACAGCGTGGCGTTCTTCATGACCCCTCCTGGAAGGTACGACACCCCAGGTCTAGTCAATCGAACGCCCCGCCGTCGATGTCATCGCGGATGGCGCCGTGCGTCACCCGCGCCCCGCTACCCGTTCTTGCGGACGAACTCCTCCATGAAGGACACCAGCGTCTTCACGTCGTCCACCGTCACCGCGTTGTAGGTGGACACCCGGATGCCACCCACCGAGCGGTAGCCCTTGAGGCCCACCATCCCCGCCTTCTTCGCCTCGGCCACGAACCTGTCGTCCAGCTCCGCCGTGGGCAGCGTGAAGACCACGTTCATGTACGAGCGGGACTCGCGCTCCACCGGCGCCCGGTAGAAGCCCGCGTGCTTGTCGATGGTCCCGTAGAGCAGCTCGCCCTTCTGCCGGTTCCACTGCTCGAGCTGCCCGAGGCCCCCCACCTGCTTCACCCACGCCAGCACATTGCGGCACAGGTAGATGGCCAAGGTGGGCGGCGTGTTGTAGAGCGAGTTGTTCTCCGCGTGCGTCGAGTAGCGGAAGATCTTCGGGATGTCCTTGCGGCCGCGGGCGATGAAGTCCTTGCGGGCCACGGCGATCAGCACGCCCGAGGGACCCAGGTTCTTCTGCGCGCCCGCGTAGAGGAAGGCGAAGCGGCTCACGTCCGTCGGCTTCCACAGGAAGTCCGAGCTCATGTCCGCCACCAGCGGGACGTTGCCCACCTCGGGCCAGTAGTGCCACTGGGTGCCGTAGATGGTGTTGTTGCTCGTCAGGTGGACGTAGGCCGCCTTCGGGTCCAGCTGGAGCTCGTCCTGGCGGGGAATCCGCACGTGGCGCTTGTCCGGCAGCGCCGTGCTGGCGGCCACCCGGGCCTTGCCCACGGTGAGCGCCTCCTCGTAGGCCTTCTCGCTCCAGACGCCGGTGAGGATGTAGTCCGCGCTGGCGCCCGGGGGCAGGAAGTTCATCGGCACCTGGGCGAACTGCTGCGAGGCCCCGCCGGTGAGGAAGAGCACCTGGTGGGTGTCCGGGATGCCCAGCAGCTCGGTGAGCAGGGCGATGGCCTCGTTGTGGACGGCGTCGTACTCCTTGCCCCGGTGGCTGTGTTCCATGATGGACATGCCGGAGCCCTGGAAATCGAGCAGTTCGTCCCGCGCGCGCTCGAGCGCGGGCAGGGGCAGGCCGGCCGGACCGGCGTTGAAGTTGATGACGCGCATGGCTGTATCCTCGGGAAAGTGAACAACCGCGCGGCCATTGTGCCCCACCCCTTCCTGGGGGGAAGCAGGAAGCGCGGCGTCCGTCCACCCGCCAGCGCGTGGCCGTTGCGAAAGCCGGGGGGTCCATGACCCGGGTGGGTTCCTCACGGGAGTTGACGGAGTGGGTCGTGCGGGCCGCGCGGGGGGAGACGCCTGCCTTCAGTGAGCTGTACCGGCGGACGAGGCCCCTGGTGGCTCGGCTGACGGCCAGTTTCGCACCGCTGGACCCGGACGAGGTGGAAGACGTGATCCAGGAGACCTACGTACGCGCCTTCAAGGCCCTCCCCCGGCTCAAGGAGCCGGCGGCCTTCGAGGCATGGCTCCTGTCCATCGCCCGCAACCGGGCCCGCACCCGCCTGGAGCGCAAGGGCCAGACGCGCCGGCTGGACGAGGAGAGCTCGGATCCGCAGCCAGAGACGGTCGCCCTGGTACCCGAGGCCCTCCAGCTCGAGCGGGACATGGCCGTGGTGCGCCAGCTCATCGACGAGCTGCCCGAGGGCGAGGAGAAGAAGACGGTCCACCTCTTCTACGTGGAGGGACAGCTCTCCGCCCGGGAGATCGCCGAGAAGCTCGGGGTGGGAAAGAGCGCCGTGACGATGCGCCTGGAGCGGTTCCGGGCCCGAATCAAGCAGGAGCTGCTCCGGCGCGTGCTGGCCGGACGGTGGGAGTAAAGATGAGACACCTGGATGCCGAAGCCCTGCGCGCCCTGACCGCCGGTGAGCCGGAGGCGGTGGAGTACTTTCGCGAGCACCTGGCGCACCCCTGCGAGGAGTGCATGGAGGTCCTGGCGAGGCACCCGGGCCCGGGGCTGCTCGACGGCCAGGTGGACGCCCTGTTGCTCCACCTCGCGCCGGCCTGGCAGGAGGAGCCCCGGCTGGACGAGGTGGGAGATGCGCGCATCCGTCGCGCCCTGCGAGGCCCCGGGCCGGTGTGGCGCCGGGCGGCGGTGGGCGTGGCGCTGGCGGCGGGA
This sequence comes from uncultured delta proteobacterium, assembly GCA_963771175.1. Taxonomy (GTDB): domain Bacteria; phylum Myxococcota; class Myxococcia; order Myxococcales; family Myxococcaceae; genus Archangium. The sequence continues at coordinate 32,091 of CAVYSY010000019.1, read as the reverse complement.
CTGGCGGGGCTCGTCGTCCTCACCCGCGCTCAGGTACAGCCTCCCCAGCAGGAGACGGACGTCTGGGACGGGGTGAAGGGCGTGGGCCGGCTGGCCCTGGAGATGTCCGTGGTCGCCCACGGGCCCGGCGACAGCCTGCGGCGGATGGATCCAGGCACCACCGCCTCGGACGAGGAGGTGCTGGTGCTGCGCTACCATGCCACCGAGGCCGGCGAGGCCCTCCTCTTCCAGCAGCGCGGGGACGCGGCCCCCGAGCTGCTCGGCCGCTTCCCGCTCCAGGCCGGCACGCACGAGCTGGAAGGACCCCAGGGGCTGGTGGGCATCAGCCTGGAGGGAGAGTCCGGAGCCCTCACCTTGTGGCTGGTGGGCTTCCCCTCGGGACAGATGCCCCCTCCCGAGGAGGTGCGTGAATCTCTCACCCGTGGCGACATGGACGAGCGCTCCGCCCTGGCCATCAACCGGTTCGACCTCCACGTCCAGGGCCATTAAGGGCACAATCCAGGCCCACGGTGAGGCGCCTTCTCTTCATTCTCCTGGCGGTACTCGCGGCCTGCGCGAGCCCTGGCCCGCTCGAGAAGGGCGGCAAGGGCGGGCTCGTGTCCGTGAAGGTGGACGAGACGAAGCTCTCGCGATGCCTACGCGCCGCGACGCCTCGCGCTGCTGGTGGGCGTGTCCCAGTTCCAGGACGCGCAGTGGCGTGACCTGCGCTACGCCGCCAAGGACGCGGAGGACCTGGGCTCGGCGCTGAAGGACCCGACGCGCGGCCACTTCGACCAGGTGCGCGTCCTCTCCCGTCCCGAGGAGACGACCCGGGCCGTCCATCCTCGCCGCGCTGCGACAGCTGCGGCAGGAGGCCACGCGGCCCGACGACGTGGTGGTGGTGTACGTCTCCGCGCACGGCACGCTGGCGCGCGACGGCAAGGGCGAGCTGCAAGCGCTACCTGGTCACCCGCGACGCCTCGTACCGGTCCATCGCCCAGACGGCGCTGTCCATGGACGCGCTGAAGACCGAGTTCGACCAGCTCCCCTCGCGCCGCCGGCTGATGGTGCTGGCCACCTGCCACAGCGGCAGCGGCAAGTCGCTGCTGCCCCAGCGAGCTGGAGGCCGAGCTGGCCGGCATCAAGGCCGGCTTCTACGCACGCCCCCTCGAGGAGTCGAGCCGCGCCTCCATGGTGTTCGCCGCCTGCGACTGGGGCGAGACGGCCCGCGAGGACGAGGGGCTGAAGAACGACATCTACACCCACTTCCTCATCGAGGGGCTGAATGGCTCGGCGGATCGCAACATCGACGGCGCCGTCACCGCCACCGAGGCGCACGACTACGCGCGCCGCCGCACCTACGCGCTTCACCGAGGGGCGGCAGCGGCCCTCGGCGGAGATTCTGGAGGTGGGCGCGGATCCGGTGGTGCTCTCCGGCCGCATCAACCGGACGGGCCGGCCGGAGCTCTTCTCCGTACAACCCCCGGCTGGACGGCTTCACCCTGAAGGTGGACGGCGAGGAGCGCACGGAGCTGCCCGGCGGCACCGCCGTGAAGCCCGGGCGCCGCACGGTGGAGCTCACCAAGGGGGACGACCTCCTCTTTCGTGAGGTGGTGGACATCGCCGCGGGCGAGCGGCTGCCGCTGGAGCGACTGCTGTCCCAGGCCTTCCCGCGCCGCTCGCTGGCGCTGGTGGGCGGCATGTTCTCCTTCGTGGATGCGCGCAGCCGCAACGAGCTGCTGCCCGCCTCGCCGGAGGTGGCGGTGGTGCTTCGGCTGGAGGAGCGCCCGCTGCCGGACCTGAGCCTCGTCTTCGACGTGAGCGGCAGCCGGGGCCGGCACAGCCTCGACCTGGTGCCCGGCAGCTCCGTGCCCTTCACCTACACCTCGTTCTCCCTGGGGGCCTCGGTGCCCTACACGTGGCGCTGGGAGCGACTGTCGCTCTACGCGGGCCCGCGTGTGGCCGCTCTGCTCCTCCAGCGGTCCTTCCAGACGGAGGCCTTCACCGGCAACCAGCAGTACTTCACTGTCAGCCCGGGAGTGGTGGGTGGCGTGGTGTGGCGGCTGAACGAGCGGATGGAGCTGATGTCCCAGGTCCAGACGATGGTGACGTACGTGGTGGTGGACGGACAGGGACAGGCCGTTGGTTTCTCCGGCGGATGGGCCGGCGTGGGGTACCGCTTCTGATGCGCCAGACCGCCTACAGCCTGATGATGGCCCTCGCCCTCGTGGCGAGCGCGTGCGGAGGTTTCGACAACACCCCCTTCCGGACGGGCACCGTGAGGGGCCGCCTCACCGAGGCCAACCCGTCGGTGGCCCTGGTGTCCCTGGTGGGCAACCCGGGCCTGCGCAGCACCGTGGCCGAGGACGGCGCCTTCGTGCTGGAGCGCGTGCCGGCCGGCGCGGGGGAGCTGTTCATCGTGGCCTCGGCGGACAAGGCGGTGCGCCTGCCGGTGGTGGTGCAGGGAGGCAGCTCCACGCAGGTGCCGGACGTGGTGCCCCACACGGCCGGCTTCCTGGAGTTGAAGGTGCGAGCGCCCGCGAGCCAGCGGGTGGGAGACGGGCAGGTGTCCGTGGTGGGCACGCCCTTCCAGCGGCTGCAACTCGATGAGAACGGGAGCCTGCGCGTGGGCCCGCTGCCGGAGGGCTGCTACGGCCTGGAGGTGTCCGTCCCCGGCTTCCCGCTGAAGCAGTCGGACGCGTGCGTGGGCGAGGGCGAGCACAAGGACGTGAAGGTGCAGCTCTCCGCGCCGGACGACGACTTCGTCAACCGCGGCTGCACCGTCACCGGCTGCGAGGGCGGCAACCACTGCGCCACGGATGGCCGGTGCGTGGAGTGCGAGTCGGATGCCCAGTGCGCCGCGGGCCTCTCCTGCCGGAACGAGCGGTGCGAGGGCCCCGGCGCGCAGTGCGCTCCCTGCGATGGGGACTGGAAGTGCGCGTCCGGCACGAGCTGCGAGGATATCCCCGAAGGCGGCAAGGCCTGCGTGGCGGAGTGCGACAGCACCAGCCAGTGCGCCCAGGGCTTCAACTGCCAGGACGGCCGCTGCCTGCCCGAGCCGGCCCAGCTCGCGGGTTGTTTCGCCTACCGTCAGGTGGGCACGCCCTGCGATGGCGACGAGCGCTGCCGGGGCCGGGGCATCACCCAGGGCCTGTGCATCGAGGGCGCCTGCACCTTCCGCTGCACCACGGACGCCGAGTGCCCAGAATCCTTCGCCTGCGACGAATCGGCTACCGGCACCATCTGCCGGCCTCGGGGCTGAGGGACGAAGGGGGACACCTTGGGACACCGGCCGATGAACACGCGCTCCCTGCTCGCGCTCCTGTGTGCGCTGGGGCTCGGTGGTTGTGAGCGCCAGCCACCTCCGCCGCCGACCAACACCCCGCCCGGCATCACCCTGGAGAGCCCCTCCCGTGGACAGGTGGTGCGCATGGGGCAGGCGCTCCAGCTCATCGCCCGCGTCGAGGATGTCGAGGACGGCGCGAAGCTCGACGAGCAGGTGGTGTGGGTGGCCTCCGGGTCCGGCCAGCTCGCCCGCGGAGGCTCCCCCACCGTCACCTTCTCCGAGCCGGGGGAGCAGACGCTCACCGCCACCGTCATCGACTCCGGTGGGCTGGTGGCCAGCGCCTCCGTCGTCCTCCAGGTGCTCGCCGCCCACGCCCCCAGCGTCGTCATCCGCGAGCCGGCCTCCGGCAGCGCGTGGAACCGCGGGCAGTTGATGCCGCTCCACTGCGAGGCCCTCTCCGTCACCGGCGCACCCCTCCCCGAGACGGCCATCCAGTGGGTGTCAGAGCTCTCCGGCCCCCTGTCCTCGGGGGCTCGGGCCCAGGCCGCGCTCGGGGTGGCGGGTGAGGACACCCTCACCTGCACCGCCACGGACCCGAGCACCGGGGAGAGCACCACCGCCCGCGTGCCCGTGACGGTGAAGTCCACCCAGGCCCCCGCGGTGCAGATCCTCCGTCCCGAGGCCGAGCTGTACGTGAAGGCCGGCCAGCCGGCGCCGTACTCGCCCAGCGTCCTCTTCCGCGCCACCGCGCTCGACTTCAACGTCCCGAACGGCGGAGACGCCCTGTCCGAGGCCGTCGAGTGGACGCTCGAGCCCGGGGGCACGCGGCTCGGTACGGGCGCGGCGATGACGTTCACCTTCACCACGCCGGGCGACTACACCGTGGTGGCCACCGCCACCGACAGCCTCGGCAACCAGGCCCAGGACTCGGTGCGTGTCCACCTCGTCACCAACCTCCCCCCTCGGTGTGAGATCCTCCAGCCCCGCGAGGACGGCGCGCGACTCCTCCAGGGAGGCCCCACCGAGCTGAAGACCCGCTGCGTGGACCCCGAGACCGGGGAGGAGTTGCTTCCCTCCTGGCGCACCACCGCCGCCTCCGCGGTCCTCGGCGAGGCGGAGGAGCTCGACGTCGTCCTCTCCGCGGCCGGCGCGCAGGCACTCTCCGCGTGCGCGAGGGACCCGGAGGACCCGACCCTCGAGGGCTGCGCCTGGCGCCCGGTGCGCGTCGTCACCAACTCCCCGCCCCAGGACTGCGCCATCCTCTCTCCCCTGGCTCGCGGAGAGGTGAACGCGGGCGTGGACCTCGTGCTCCAGGGCACCGCCACCGACACCGAGGACCCGCAGCTCACCCTGAGCTACAAGTGGAGCTCCAACCGCGACGGCGTGCTCGCCCAGGGGGCCAGCACCACCACGCGCCGGCTCACCACGGCGGGCAACCACACCCTCAACCTCACCGTCTCCGATCCGTGGGGCCTCACCTGCTCGGCCACCATCGCCCTCGTGGTGAACGGCGCTCCGTCGGTGGACATCGCCAAGGTGGACCAGGGCGACACGAGCTGCCTGGACGCTCCGTGTCTCGAAGGTGCCGCCCTCGTCGCCACCGGCTCGGCCTCCGACATGCCCGAGGGCCTCGCCGGTCTGGAGTGGCTGGACAGCCTCGCCGGGGGCTTCGGCACCGAGGCCTCCGCGACCCTGCCCTCGCCCATCGCGGGCAAGCACACGCTCGTGCTGCGCGCCACGGATTCCCGCGGAGCCGTGGGCCGTACCGCCGTGTCCTTCTCCGTGCTGCCCTCCGGCCGCAGCCACCTCGTCGATCCCCTGGTGACCGACGGTGAGCCCATCACCTCGCTCATCATGGCGTCCGGAGAGGTGCTGTACGTGGACGGGAAGTCCTCGTCCGTCCTCCGCGCGCCGCCCCCGTCGCTCTCCAGCACTCCCACCGTGGCCCTGGGGAGCAGCGGGCTCGCCGTCTCCCTGCTGGAGTCCTCCGACGGCCCTGTCCTCTTCGTGGGCACCAACGACGGCGTGGAGCGGTGTACCGGCACCACCTGTACCCGCTACCGCGGCGGGGCGCTCTCCGCCTCCGGCGAGGCCGTGCGCACCCTGCTCGCGCTGGAGTCCCCCGACCTGCTCCTGCTCGGCACCAACGAGGGTCTCGTGCTCACCCGCGCGAGCAATCCCTCCGCGGGAGGCCCGCCCGGCACCGTCGTGGGCCGCCGCGTCCTGGAGGGCGTGCCGGTGCGACAGGTGCTGGTGTCTCCGGCCTCCAGCGCGCGTGCGCTGAAGCTCTGGGCCGCCACCGCCGAGGGACTCGCCGAGCTGACCCTCACGGTGGAGCTGCCCTTCGAGCCCGCCGTCGCCCTGGTCTCCTCCGTCCTCCACGGCCCCCCTGCCCTGCCGGACAAGGACATGCTCGCCGTCGCCGTGAGCCCCGAGGGCCTCCCCTACGTCGGCACCACCAAGGGCTGGGGCGCGCTCGGGCAGCCGGGTCCCGTGCTGAAGTCCCCGCCCTGGAACTTCCTCGACGAGCAGGTGCAGACCCTCCTCTACGAGCGCCGCACGGAGAACGGGCAGGTCCGGAATCTGCTGTGGGCCGGGACCCGGCGCGGACTCATCCGCTACGACCTCGGGCTCGACATCGCGACCTGCTTCGGCCTCGAGGATGGGCTGCCGAGCGAGGACATCCGCGCGCTCGGGGTGGGACCGCAGGGCATCCGGTACATCGGGACCGCGACGGGGCTCGCCACCTACGCGGGCCCCTGACTTCGCCAGACGTGAGTCGCTCCCTGAGAATTTGGGAAAACTCGCGATTGCATCCACTTGCGTTGCCACGACGCTTCAAGCTTGTGACGCGAGTGGAGAACCCAGCGAACAGACGTGGCCACCGTGAGCACGGTGTCGAAAATGGCGCTAGCTTGGCCAGCCATGTGGAAGAAAACCTGGCTCATCGGCATCCTCATGGCAGCGACCGCGCTGTCGGGTTGTTCCTGTGGCACCACGCCCGGAAGGCCCGACAGCGGTAACGTGGCGGACGGCGGGCAGGACGGCGGGGACGGCACGAACACCGACGGAGGAGACGGCGGAAACGTCGACCCCGGCGACGGTGGCGTCACGGTCACCTCACTCACCCTCTCTCCCGCGAACGTCACACTCGTCGTCAAGGGCAGCACGCCGGTCTCCCAGAAGTACACCGTCACCGGCCTCTTCTCCGACGGTCACTCGGAGGACGTGACGTCGCAGGCCAGCTTCAGCGTGGACGACACGCGGGTGGGCACCTTCGGCGGCACCACCTTCACCTCGACGACCACGGTGGGCGGCGCCACCATCGTGCGCGCCCGGCTGGGCACCACGTCCACCTCCACCCCGCTCACGGTGAAGCTCGAGCAGAAGGTGCCGGACACCACCTCGGACAGCGCCTCGGGCGCTTCCGGCGCCACGCCCCTGCCCTCGCAGCCGGAGACGAAGTTCGACGGCCCGTTGGACACGGACCCCACGCACAAGAAGCCGCGGATCGTCTACCCCAACCACGGCGTCATGGTGCCACCCAACCTCGGGCAGCTGGAGATCCACTTCCTGCCCGGGCTCGACAGCAACACCCTCTTCGAGCTGGCCTTCACCAACGCCATCACCGACGTGCGCGTCTACCTGCGCTGCTACAAGCCGAGCAGCGTCGAGATACCGGCGGGCGAGACCCGCGCCTGCATCTACACGCCCGCCAAGGACGTGTGGAACTTCGTGGCCGAGAGCAACCGCGGCGGCCAGCCCCTGCAGCTCACCCTGCGCGCCACGGATGACGCGGGTGGCCCGGTGAGCGTCTCCCAGCCCATCGCCCTCCAGTTCGCCCGCTCCGAGCTCAAGGGCGCGCTCTACTACTGGACCACCACCACCCCCACCGGCATCGTGCGCTACGACTTCGCTGGCCCGGCAACGGACAAGGCCTCTCCCGTGCTGAACGCCAGCAACATCAACACCAGCGTCAGCTGCGTGGGCTGCCATGCGCTGAGCCGCAACGGCAAGAAGCTGGTGGCCGAGGTCAACGGCCAGAACGACGGCCGGCTCGCCCTGGTGGACTTGAGCACCTTCACCCCCACCAGCAAGACGAACCTGGTGAACAGCGGCGCCAGGCTGAGCACCTTCGAGTCATGGAACCCGGACGGCAGCAAGTTCGTCGGCGTCTATAGCGACAGCGGTGCCTCGACCTACAACCTGCTCCTCTTCAACGGCACCACCGGCCTCAAGGAAGGCGAGATCGCCGGTACCGGTGACTCCACCAACCCCACCAGTCACCCGGACTGGAGCGCGGATGGGAAGACGATCGCCTATACGTCCGTGGGTGTCCGCAATACGAACCAGCGCAACTACAAGGGCGCCATCAAGATGGTGACGGCGCAGACGGATGGCAGCTGGAGCGCCCCGGTGACGGTGGTCCCAGCGAAGTCCGGCAATCACCGCTACTACCCGGCCATCGCGCCCGACTCGTCCTTCCTCGTGTACAACGAGTCCACCTGCCCGGCTGGCAAGGACGTCGACACGCACTGCAACGCGGACACGGATCCGAGCGCGACGCTGTGGGCCGCGAAGCTGCAGGCCAACGCGACCCCGGTGAAGCTGACGCGCGCCAACGCCCCCGGCCTCCTGGACCAGGGGGAGACGAACCTGACCAACAGCTACCCGAAGTGGAGCCCCTTCGTGACGCGGGGCACCAGCTCGGACAGCAGCCGGCTGATGTGGGTGACGTTCTCCTCCAGCCGCATGTACGGCCTGCGCAAGACCATCCAGGTCAATGGCTCCTCGGAGACCACCAAGGGCACCCTGCTGTGGATGGCGGCGGTGGACCCGGAGAAGCTGGCCGCGGGAGAGGATCCCTCCTACCCGGCCTTCGCGCTGCCCTTCCAGGACCTCACCACGTCCAACCACATCGCCCAGTGGGCCGAGTACTTCGTGAGCAACGGGTGCGCCACCGTCGAGGAGGGCTGCGGCTCGGGCGGCGCCACCTGCTGCAACGGTCTGCAGTGCGTGCAGCTCAACCAGGATCCGCCCATCCCCTGCTCCGTGGATGGCGCCTGCGTGTGCAAGCCCATCCCCCAGTGCGCTCCGGCGTTCGAGAAGTGCTCTGCCGCCGCGCCCTGCTGCGATGGCAACCGCTGCCTGGATGCGGCGGGCGCCGACTGCCAGGGCGGGGACTGCACCTGCCGGCCGCCGTGCTCCGGAGCGGGTCAGTCCTGCGCCGGCGGCAGCGCGTGCTGCGAGGGTCTGAGGTGCAACACGGCGGCGGGCAACGTCTGCCAGATCGTCATCAACTAGCATCATGCCCCCGGCGGCTCCGGTCTCGTGCCGGAGCCGCCCCCCCGGGCGGGAGTCATCCGCCGCCCGGCGAGAGCCTCACGGTGACAGGACGAGGCCTTCCTGCACGCACGCGTCCACCGCGGTGCGGATGTCGGCCTCGGCCACGCCCGTCGCCGCGGCCACCTGGGCCGGCGTCAGCCCCTCCAGCGCCATCTTCACCGCCAGCAGCGACCGATCATTCGCGGCCAGGAACATCGTCACGAGCCGCTCCGGGTGCCGCCACATCAGCGCCATCTCCTGCCCCGGCGTCGGCGTCCCCTGCCCCTTCGCCCGCACGTAGGCGCAGAGGTGGAAGGGGTGCTCCAGCACCACCAGTGTCGGGTTCACCGTGAGCCGCTCCACCTTGTCGGACACCGGCTCGGGCGACGTGTACACCGCGAAGTCCGTCCACTCGAAGCGCGCCAGCGCGGGCAGGAACGCGGGAAGCCCGCGCCGTTCCACCTCGTCCGCGAGGAAGGCCGGGAAGCCCTCGCCCACGTGGTTGAGCTCGAAGGGCCGCACGGGCCTCGAGGCCTCGTACGCGCGCACCAACTCCACCCACCGCTCCTCGCCCACGCTCGCCCACGCCAGCGGATAGAGCTTCTCCAGCGTGGCCTTCACGTGGTGCCCCACCAGGCGGCCGTAGAGAGCCACCCGCGTGCGCGGTGCGTCCCAGCCCGGATGCGCCGAGTACAGCCGCTCCAGCGCCTCCGGGCCCGGAGCCGCGAAGTACTCCGTCATCGAATCGAAGAAGCCGCGCAGCCCGGGTTTCATCGCGTCCCCACCTTCGCCAGCACCGCGCGCGCCCGGTCCGCCTCGTCCAGCACCGCGTCCAGCGAGGGGATGTCCTGGTCCCACTCAATCAGCGTCGACACCGGGCCCATCCGCTCCAGCACGTAGCGGTACAGCGACCAGACGTCGTCGCAGACCGGCGCGCCGTGCGTGTCGATGAGGACGTCCGGCTGTCGTTCGTGTCCCGCCAGGTGGATCTGCACCACCCGCTCCAGCGGCAGCGCGTCCACGAAGGCCCTCGGGTCATACCCGTGGTTCTGGGCGTTCACGTACACGTTGTTGACGTCCAGCAGGAGGCCGCAGTCCGCCTCCTCGGCCACGTGCCGCAGGAAAGCCGCCTCTCCGAGCGTGCCCCCGGGCATGCGCGCGTAGTAGCTCGGGTTCTCCAGCAGGAAGGGCCGCTCCACCCGCGCCTTCACCTCGCGCACCCGCGGCACCACGTGCTCCACCGCCTCCTCCGAGAAGGGCAGCGGCAGCAGGTCATAGAGGTATGCCCCGCCCAGCCGCGTGTAGCAGAGGTGGTCCGAGAAGAAGGGCGCGTCCACCCGCTCCACCAGCGCCTTCAGCCGCGAGAGGTAGTCCTCGTCCAGCGGCTCCGGCCCTCCGATGTTCAGCGCGACGCCGTGGGGCAGCACCGACCAGCGCTCCACGCACGCATCCAGCGCTCGCTGCGGACGGCCGCCGAGCGTGAGGAAGTTCTCGGGGATGATCTCCACCCAGTCCAACTGGCGGGAGGTCTCCGGGAGCTGCGCGTAGAACTCGCGCCGCAACCCGATGCCCGCCCCCAGTGGCTTCAACCCGTGTCTCTGCGCGTAGCTCACCGGCACGTCGACTCCCTCGGAAAAACAACACGGGCGGCAGGAAGGAGCCCTCCCCGCCGCCCGGAAGAAACCACCGCGAACTGGCGATTACTCCTTCTTGGGAGCAGCGCCGCCGCAGCCGCTGGCGCCGCAGGAGTGCTCGGCGGCCTTCTCGGTGGTGGCGGCCGCGTCGCCCTTGCAGCTCTGCTCGGCGCCCTTCTCGGAGGTGGCGGCAGCCTCACCCTTGCAGGCCGCCTCGCTGCCCTTCTCCTCGGTGGCGGCGGCGGTCGCGGGCTTCGCGGTCGCACAGCCGGTGGCGAGCGCGCCGAGGGAGAGGGTACCGACGATGGCGGCCATGGCCTTGACGTTCATGGGAGCTTCCTTTCGTGCTGCGTGGGTTGTGAGGTGCTGACTGCGAATGGGATTCGCGGTCCGAAATACGCGCCAGGAAATATCCGGTTACAGACGCTCCATCACCGGCCCTCCAGGGCTTCGCGCAACGAGCTGTCACGCGCCGCTCCGAGCCTGACGCCGTCCGGCCCGCCCTCCACACCCAGGGCTTCTAGCAAAGCCCCCTGCTCGGCAAAAGCAGGCGAGTCCAGGTGGCGCGACAGCAGCGAACGGAAGAGCGGCCGGCCGGCCACGGCATCCACCTCGGCACCGAAAGCGTCGAAAGTTGCAGTGAAGCCAGAAGCGGCGAGCCGCTCGAGCACCTCGTCCAGGCCGTGGCGGTTGTCGGTGGCGCGGCGCAGCTCCACGTCGAGGTGCAGGGAGAAGAGCGCGCCCGTCCAGTACGTCCCCATATAGGAGTCACCGGAGTCGACGACGTCCCGCATCGTCCGCCCCGCCGCGGCGGCGTGACCCCGAGCGAAACCGGCGAGCAGCCCCGCCCACGCCTGCTGGGGCGAGAGCAATCCCGAGCGCGCCCGCCCCACCTCCGTGTAGTAGGTGGCCAGTCCCTCGGTCAGCCACGGCACGCGCGGGAGGATGGGCGGGTGCGCCAGGTGGAGGAGCTCGTGGACGGCCACCCAGTCCTCCTTGAAGGACTCGGGCGACGAGTCCTGGCCCACGAGGATGGAGATGCTCGGCGGCGAGCTCCACTGCACCGTGCCGAAGAGCGCGGAGGACTCGCGGCCCGGCACGGAGACGAGGCGCACGGTGATGCGCGGATACGGGAAGGTGTGCCGCACCGTGAGCACCACCTCGGCGGACTGGCGGAGCCACTCGCAGAGGGCCGCGTCATCCATGAGGGAGAAGCGCCCGAGCAGCGCCACCTCCAACACCGAGCCCCGCAGCCGCGCCGTGCACCGCCGTCCGCCGAAGCCGTGGAGCCCCGAGTCCACCAGATCCTCGCCCCGCAGCGCGTAGACGCCCCCCGAGTCTGGTTCCCAGGGCAGCAGCGCGTCCACTCCCTCCACCACGAGCGCCGCGCGCATCGACGGCATCACCGTGCGCGGGCGCAGCAACCACGCCCGGCCCGCGACGTGCCACGCGTCGCCCTCGCCCATGCCGGCGGAGAAGCCCCATCCCCCCCTGCTGGCACGCGCATCCAGCGGGTAGCGGTAGCGCAGGAAGCGCGTGCCCGGCGGGGCAATGACGCGGCCCTCCGCGGACACCGTCAGCGCGTGGACCGGCCCCTTCGGGTCCACGGCGCGCACCCGTGAGACTCCGCCGGGCTGGCTGAAGAGGAAATCGAGCGGCGAGTCGCCGCGGGTACGGGTGATCTCCACGTCCAGCGAGGGCTCGGGCTCCCGGACATAGGTGACGTGGTAGCGCAGCGCCTCCGGCTCCTCCGAGGGACGGGGAGGACGCAGCGCCTCCGGGTGGCAGGCGCAGAGCGCCAGCACCAGGACGAGCAGGGGGAGAGGGGCCACGACAAGCACTCCAGGTGAGGGAGGGGGAGGCGCGTCCAGCCTCGCGCACCTCCCCGGTGGCCAGCGAGCGCCTCGTGAGGTCTCCCGGCCACCGACCTACCCGCCGGCTCCTCCATTTACCCGCGAGCATGCGGAAAGCGCTTGGGTAAACCTTTGACAGCGCTCCGGATGCCTCGCCCAACAGGTCGCAGGGCAGCCTACCAGACCCAGTAAAATCAACAGGTTAAGCACTTAAAAACAGCTCGGGAGAATGTCTGGAGCCCCTCGCCGTTCCTTTGCGGACAGGGGTGGACCCGCCCGAAAACGCTCGTTGCAAATCGGTAAAAGCCTCCGCACAGTGCGCGTGTCAGAGGCAGCGGGTACTTGTGAAACACAAGCACCCGCCCGGGACAGGCAGGAATGAACGAGAACGCACTCAACGCGAACGTGGGCCTGAAGCTGCGCAGCCTGAGGCTCGCGCGGAACATCAAGCAGACGGACGCGGCGAAGGACCTGGGGGTCTCCCCGGCGTATCTGAACCTCATCGAGAAGGGCAAACGCGTCATGCCCTTCCCGCTGCTGTGGAAGGCGCTGCGCTACTTCGACCAGGACCCCGAGCAGTTCATGTCCACGCTCGGCGAGGGCCGGGTGGACGAGGCGCTGGCGAAGCTGCTGGACGAGCCGCTCCTCAAGAGCCTCGACATCGATCCCGAGTCCCTGCAGAGCCTGTCGGCCGAGCCGAAGCTGGCGGGCACGGTGGCCGCGCTCTTCAACCTCTACAAGAACACGCGCACGCAGCTGGAGAACGTGCTGGCGCAGCTCAACGCGGAGGAGCGGGCGCGCACGCAGTCGGTGCCGGGCTCCTCGGCGGGACCGGGCCTGCGCTTCGACTACTCGCCCTTCGACGAGGTGAGCGACTTCCTGCAGTCCCACCACAACTACTTCCCCGAGCTGGAGGAGCAGGCCGAGGCGCTGCGGCGCGACTTCAAGCTGGGGCGCCTGCTCAACAGCCCGCAGCTCGTGCCCCTGCTGGAGGAGCGCTTCGGCTACCGGGTGCGCTTCGAGTCGGCGGCCAGCGGCTCCTCGGTGGTGCGCCGGTTGGAGCCCGAGACCCAGGAGCTCATCCTCTCGCCGGATCTCACCGAGCAGCCGCTCAAGTTCCAGATCGCCGCGTCCATCGGCCTGCTGGTGCTGGACCGGGAGAAGCTGGTGGAGCGGATCGTCGGCGCGATGCGCACGCGGCACGCGGAGACGCAGCGGCTCATCAAGGTGAACCTGGCCAACTACTTCGCCGGCGCGCTGATGCTGCCCTACGGGGACTTCTTCAAGGAGGTGGAGCGCACCCGCTACGACGTGGAGCTGCTCTCCAACATCTTCGGCACCACGTACGAGACGGTGGCGCACCGGCTGTGCAACCTGTCGGACCCGAAGCGCCGGGGCCTGCCCTTCCACTTCCTGCGCTCGGACATCGCCGGCAACATCTCCAAGCGCTACAGCGGCACCGGCATCAAGTTCGCCAGCGGTGGCGGCTCGTGCGGCAAGTGGGCCGTGCACCTGGCCTTCCTCAACCCGTCGCAGCTCACCCGGCAGTACTCGATGATGCCGGACGGCACCTCGTACTTCTGCTTCGCCAAGGTGCAGCTCCAGCCGATCGAGGGCTCCATCGTGCGCGGCACGGCCTACTCCATCGGCCTGGGGACGCACGCGGAGAACGCCAAGTACCTGGCGTACGGGCTGCCCACCAACGATCTGCGCAAGGACGCGGTGCCCAGCGGCATCTCCTGCCGCTTCTGCGAGCGCACCGACTGCAACCAGCGCGCGGCGGCCAGCTACCGCTTCGCCTTCTCCTTCGACGAGTACACCAAGAAGGACTGCTTCTTCTCCCCGCTCCTGGTCCACGAGGCCGGCCGTGGTGGTGAGCACCGCAACGGCCACGGCCACGGCGAGCACCGCATGGAATCGCTGGACAAGTCGGCCCGTCGCCGTAACAAGGGCGAGGAGCACTGAGTCGCACACCATGAGCCTGACCGACACCGAACGCGCCCACATCCACGAAGCCCTGAAGAACCAGCGCACCGCGCTCGCCACGACGCGCATCACCGGCGAGCCGGGGGAGATCGGCCGCGGGCTGGTCTACCTCGCCGAGCTGCACGGCATGCTGGAGGAGCACGCCGAGAGCCGCCGCCACTACGAGGAGGCGCTGGGCTGCTTCCAGACGGCCGGAGACAAGCACGGCCAGGCGCAGGTGCTCTTCGGCCTGGGGGTGACGCGCGCCAACTTCGAGGATCACCGGGGCGCCATCGAGCACATCGCCAAGGCCACGCTCCTCTTCAACGAGCTGAAGGATCAGGAGAACGAGGCGCTGTGCCGCGCGGCCATCGGCGAGTCGCTGCGCTCGCTGGGCCAGGCGAAGGCCGCCGAGGAGAAGTACCAGGAGGCGCTGCTGCTGTACCGGCAGGCGAAGAACGGGCCGCGCATCGCCCAGCTGCTGCTGGACATCGGTGACATCCGCATGGAGGCGGGCGAGTACGAGGCGGCGCGCAAGCGCTTCGCCGAGGCGATGCCGCTGCTGGAGCAGGAGGGAGACCCCGAGCCACTGGCGCTGTGCCGGCTGCTGCTGGGCGAGGCCGAGGGCCTGCTGGGAAACCACGCCTCGGCGCGTCCGCTCCTGCAGGCGGCGGCGGACCTCTACGAGGAGCTGCACGACCACGCGTACGAGGCGCGGGCCCGGTGGGACCTGAGCATCGCGTACACCTTCACGCAGGACTGGAAGCTGGCGCGCGGCGAGCTCGAGGCGGTCATTCCCCTCTTCGAGGAGCAGGGCCGTCACGACGACGTGGCGAAGGCCCGGAAGGTCCTCGCCCACTTCGACGCGCGCGGGGTGTGAGTCAGGCGTGGAGCCCCGCGCCCACGGCCAGCGCGAGCAGTCCCAGCACGCCGGCCGCGTAGAGCGCGTACTTCCACTCGCCGCGGATGCCCAACGTGGTGCCGGCCACCACCAGCCGCACCACGGGCGTCACCAGCAGCGCCGAGGCCGCGCCCTTGCGCAGCACGTCGATGGTCACGTGCACGGTCTCGGACTCGGGCAGCGCCTCCAGCGCCAGGGAGGCGAGGAAGAGCCCTCCGCTGCACGTGGCGCCCACCCGGAGGAGTCGGGAGATCCACTGCTCCCCCGCCTCCGCGCGCTTGACGTGCGCGGGGGTGCTCGCCACCTCGGAGGCCGCTGGGGCGACGTCGGGGGGTGGATGGGTCGCCTCCACCTGGACCGGATTCGTCATCTCCACGGGAGCCGCACCGGTCGTCACCACGACGGGAGCCGCCGCACTCGTCACTTCCGCAGACTCGGCCATAGACCCTCCCCGCCCTTCCACAGCATCTGGACCGCCACCAGCAGCAGCACCAGAGCGAACAACCGCCGCAGCACCGCCGTGGACACGCGCGGCATCAGCCGGCAGCCCACGGACGTGCCCGCCAACACGCCCACCACCAGCGGCGCCACCAGCGCGAGCTTCACGTGCCCGCGCCAGGCGTAGGCGGCCACGCTCGCCGCCCCCGTCACGCCGATCATGAGGTTGCTGGTGGCGCTGGCCACCTTGAAGGGCACCCCCATGCCGTAGCTCATCAGGGGCACCTTGAGTGGACCGCCTCCCACGCCGAGCAACGCCGACAGGCTCCCGGCCACGAAGGAGCCGGAGATGCCCAGCGGGTAGTTGTGGGGCACGTAGTCCGCCACCGCCTGCTCCGGCGGCGCGCGCACCAGCAGCATCTGCGCCGACACATAGAGGGTGAAGAGGCCGAACACCATCGCCACCCATGCCGGAGCCACCAGGCCCGCCACCAGCCCGCCGACGATGGCGCCCAGCACCGTGGCCAGCTCCAGCGTCAGGCCGAGGCGGATGTCACTGAGCCGACGCTCCACGTAGCTGGCCGCCGCTCCGCAGGAGCTGGCCACCACGCACATGAGGCTCGCGGGGACGGCATCCTCCAGCGGCACCTTGAAGCCCAGCACCAACGCCGGAACGAGGATGACCCCTCCTCCTACACCCAGCAGCGCCCCGGTCGCGCCCGCGAGGACACCCGCTGAAATGAGGAGGAGTAGCGTCATACCCACGAAGAGGATAGGGGTCGCCTTTCCGATCGGATAGCGGCATTCCCCGGGAGGATTCTGGCTCGCCCGGTCGGCCGCCCCTCTCCGCGCATGCCTCTTTCCACCACCCGACACGCGCCTACGCGGCGCACGCACCGATGGTGCCCTCGGGGAACTCCTCGAGGAAACGCGCCCGGGCCCGCGGGGTGAAGATGCCCCGCGCCATGTACGCCAGCAGACGCCGCAACACCCCGCGAGTCTGCTCCACCGCATGCTCCACCTCGGAGGCGAAGTCGAAGGTGTCGTTGCGGTAGAGCTCCTGGAAGCTGAGCTGTGAGTAGGCGGGCAGCCCTCGCATCCGCCCCACCGGGCTGGAGAGGTACAGCCCGCCCAGGTACAGACCTCGCGCCCACCCGTCCACCTGTTGCTTGGTGGGCGCCTGCTGCACCGTCTCTTGCGAGGCCAGCCGCACCAGCTCGTAGATGCCCCGGCCGATGCCCTTCACCGGGAAGCCCGCGCTCTTGGTGACCTCGAACTTCGAGCGCAGCCGGGGGTTGCCCAGCAGCTCCACCCCGTGCAGCTCGCGCAGGTAGAAGAGCGTCTGCGTCCACTCGATCTTCCGGTGCGCGACGAGCGCGTGCTCGCCCTGGCGCCGGTGGCGGATGACGAGCCTGTCCACGTGAGGATGGAGCGTGCGATCCAGCGAGAGGTGGGTGAAGTAGCCCGCCAGCAGCGCGAGCCCGGCCTCGGTGCCCACCAGCGCGCCGGCGGCCACCAGCTCGGCCATCTTGAGGCCCATGCCCACCGGCGCCTTCTCATGGTACAGCCGCGCGAAGAGGGGCCAATCCTTCCCGGCGAAGCACGCGTTGAGCCCGCCGCGCAAGCCCTCGCACAGGGGGAGATCCGGCAGCGCCGCACCGAAGCGCGCGTAGGCCAGGTCCTCGGACAGCGCGCGCACGAAGTCCTCGGGCAGCTCTCCGGGATTGGCGGCCAGTCGCTCGATGGCCGTGAGGTGTAGCAGCAACGAAGGCATGTCCCGGACGTAGTCACCCCCACGTGCCATTGCAACGCGGGAATGCTCGACCGTTCTTGCCTGAAACATTCCTGGCGCTACATTGCTCGGCCCCTACAGCCAGGAGTCCGTTTCCCCCATGAACTTCAGCTTCATCTCCGGTGAGGCCGCACGCGCGAACGGTGAGCTGCTCGTCATCCCCCTCTTCGAAGGCGAGGTCGGGGACAAGCCGCCCGCGCCGCTGGCCGGAGCCAACTCGGCCCTGGACGGCAAGCTGCTCCCCGCCGCCACCCAGGAGGGCTTCAAGGGCAAGGGCGAGCAGTCCTTCGTGATGCACACGCTGGGACGGCTCGAGACGGAGCGCCTGGTGCTGCTCGGCCTGGGCTCGCGGGGCCGCTACACCCCTGAAGCCCTGCGCCTGACCGCGGGCCGCGCCGCGAAGACGGCCCAGCGCCTCAAGGTGCGCACGGTGGTGTTCGCCGTGCCCGAGACGCCGGACGTGCTCGCCGCCCTGCGCGCCGTGGTGGAGGGCCTGGTGCTGGGCGCCTACCGCTTCGAGCGCTACAAGTCCTCGGCCAAGGAGGAGAAGAACGCGCCGAAGCTGACCACGGTGCGGCTGGCCCTCCCCGCCGGCGTGGAGAAGACGAAGGAACACGAGCAGGCGGTGGCGCTCGGGCAGCGGGTGGCCGACGCCACCAACTGGGCGCGCGACCTGGTCAACGAGCCCCCCAACGTCGTCAACCCCGAGCGGCTCGCCAGGGCCGCGCAGGAGATGGCGCGCGAGGCCGGCTCAAGGCCACCGTGGTGGGCCGCAAGGAGATCGAGCGGCTGAAGATGGGGATGTTCCTCGGGGTGGCGCAGGGCAGCGCGAAGGAGCCCAAGCTCATCCACGTCGAGTACACGCCGAAGAACGCCCGGCACGCGAAGCAGCCCCCGGTGGCGCTGGTGGGCAAGGCCATCACCTTCGACTCGGGCGGCCTGTCGCTCAAGCCCACCGACGGCATGGTGGACATGAAGACGGACATGGCCGGCTCGGCCGCGGTGCTGGGCGCCATGCAGGTGATTGCCTCGCTCAAGCCGCCCTTCCCGGTGCACGCCTTCATCGGCGCCTGCGAGAACATGCCCTCGGGCACCGCGTACCGGCCGGGCGACATCCTCACCTCGCGCTCGGGCAAGACGGTGGAGATCACCAACACGGACGCCGAGGGGCGCCTGGTGCTCGGGGACGTGCTCACCTGGGCGTGCGAGCACAAGCCCGCGGTGGTCATCGACCTGGCCACGCTCACCGGCGCGTGCATCGTCGCCCTGGGCCACTACATCGTGGGCGCCTTCGGTGACCACGACGCGTCGGTGAACGAGGTGCTGGAGGCAGCGCGCATGGCGGGCGAGGAGATGTGGCGCCTGCCCGTGAGCGACCTGCAGAAGGACGCGCTGCGCTCGGAAGTGGCGGACATGAAGAACTCCGGCGAGCGCTGGGGCGGAGCCATCAACGCCGCCCTCTTCCTCAAGGAGTTCGTCGGCGAGACGCCGTGGGTCCACCTGGACATCGCCGGCCCGTCCAGAGCCCCAAGGAGCGCGGCTACCTGGGCAAGGGCGGCACGGGCGTGGGCGTGCGCACGCTGGTGGAGTACGTGCAGCGCCGCGCCACCCAGCTCGAGGGTGCCGGGGCCACCGAGACGCCCTCCCCCAAGCCGTCGCGTGGCGGCCGGTCGAAGGGTTAGCGCCCTCAGGTCTGCTCGGGTATGACCAGCGGGTGAACGCTCTCGAAGAGGGCGTTCACCGTCTCCGGCACCTCGTCCGGCGCGGAGGCCGGCCAGGTGGCGAGCATCATGAAGACGCGGCCGGGGCTGCCATCGCGCACCATCACCCGGCCGCGCACGCTGTCGCCCACGGCGAAGTGGAAGCCCACCGCGCTGTCGGACATCGACAGCGGCTCGGGCTCGCTGGTGACGAAGCCGGGCTGGCTGCGCAGGCCAACGGTGAGGCGCTCGGCGAACTGGGCGGGCGAGGCCACCGCCGGAGCCACCTGCATCACCACCTGGGCCCCGGTGGTGCGGTGACGGAGGACGACGGGGATGGCGAGCCCCTCGGGGGTCTGCTCGCCCGACTCGTCCAGCATCCATTCACCGCCGGGCTGGGTGAGCTCGAAGCCGAGGGCCTGATCCACGTAGCGTCGGGGACCGGACTCACCGGACGCCAGGGGCTGCTCCCGCGCCTCGAGACCGGAGCCACCCGTGCCCTCGGGGGACGAGTCCCTCACCGCCTGCTTCGACGCGCTGCACGCGGCGGTGCACAGCACGAGCAAGCCCCACCCCAACAACCGCCTTGCGTCCATTGTGTTCTCCCCCGACCAGAAGGCCTTGTGGGCGCAACCTGGGGACGGGGGAGACGAGCGGCCAGGGGTCCCCGAGTGCGAGCGGGGGGCGACTGTCAGGCGGCGGAAACTTCGTCGGCGATGGAGCGCGCGGCGGCCAACGGATCCGCGGCGGTGTGGATGGGCCGACCCACCACGAGCAGATCCGCCCCCGCCCGCACCGCGAAGGCCGGCGTCTCGGCGCGGCTCTGATCCCCCTTGGCGGCGCCCGCGGGGCGGATGCCTGGAGTGCAGAGGAAGGGAGCGGGCCCGAGCTCGCGGCGGAAGGCCTCGGCCTCACGGGGCGAGCACACCAGCCCGTCCACACCGGCGCGCACGGCCAGCCGCGCCAGCCGCAGCGCCGCCTCCTCCGGAGCGCCGGAGAGGCCCACCGAGGCCACGTCCTCGGCGGACATGGAGGTAAGCACCGTCACCGCGAGCACCTTGGGGGCCGCGTGGCCCTTCGAGAGAGCCCCCTCGCGCACGCCCTTCACGGCGGCCTTCAGCATGGCCTCACCGCCGGCGGCGTGCACGGTGAGCAGGGACACGCCGAGCGCCCCAGCGCGCGCGGCCGCCAGCTCCACGGTGTTGGGGATGTCGTGCAGCTTCAGGTCGAGGAACACCCGGGCGCCCAGCTCCTGGAAGGCGACCACGGCGGCCGGACCGTGCTCGACGAAGAGGGAGAGGCCCACCTTGGCGTAGCCCACGTGGGGAGCCACCTGCTGGTAGAGGCGCAGGCCCTCGTCGAGCGGCAGATCGGCGGCGAGCGCGAGCCGGGCCCGCGCCTGGGAGATGTCCGTCACGAGAGTCCCTCCTGAAGGTCTCGATAGCTGCGGGAGAGCCGCTCGGACATCTCGCCCGGCAGCACGTTGCGCGCGGAGAAGAGCGCGTAGGAGACGAAGGCGTCGAGCGCCTCGAGCGTCATGGCGCGCGCCAGCGCCTCGCCTCCGCTGGAGACGTTGCGGCGGATGCGCTCCACGTCCACCCGGCCGTCCGGGCCGAGCTCCACCCCCTCGTAGGCCGTCTCCAGGCCGGGCTGGGGCGACTCGAGGAAGCCGCGCATCAGGTCCGGGTTGGCGCCCGCGAGGCGCAGCGCGGTGTGGATCTGCGCGAGCAGCACGTTGAAGCGCTCCTCGGGGCTGAGGGGCGCCACGGGCGGCGGAGGCACCACGAAGGAGCCGGAGGGCCGCCGGGGCGCGTTGGACTTCGGGTGGAGCAGGAGCAGCCATCGCGCGAGCGCTCCTCCACCCAGGTGAGGAAGGCGAAGAGGCTGCCCTCGCAGGCGGAGCGCAGCGCGCCCACGGTGGTGTCGGTGGCGGCCCGGGCGAAGAGGGCCTCCTCGCCGGGGGGCGGGGCCTCGGGGCCGGCCACCACGGGCGTGTCATCCGGGAAGCGCCGGCGCAACCGCGACACCACCTCGCCGCGCTTCATCCCCTGAAGGACGAGATCCTTGATGCGCTCCTGGAGCTTCACCGAGTCGGCATCAGCCGGGCGCCCCTCGAGGAAGAGGAAGCTGCCCTCCGTCATCTCGAAGAGATTGAGCACCACCTCGCGCACCAGGTACGTCATGGCGCTGTAGAGGTTGGCCTCGGAGAGGAAACCCTCGCGGGTGAGCACCGCGCCGATGCGCTGGGTGGGCGTCACCTTGGCGAGCGCGCGGTGGAGCTGCTCGGGGGTGATGAGGCCGAGCTGCACCACCACGGCGCCGAGCCGCTCATGGCGCACGCTGGAGACGGCGAAGACGGGCTGCCCGTCGCGGAAGGTAACGGAGCGCTGCACTTCGCCGTGCTGGACGACGAGCTGACCGCTGCGGATGCCCGAGAGGACGTGGTCGAACACCTCCTCCATGGACAGCGAGCCCAGGCTGCCGGCGAAGAAGCCGGTGAGGGCGGCGGGCTCCCGCAACAGCACCATCCCCTCGGGAGCGTGGAAGTGCGCCGCGAGGGGACGGCCGGGAGAGAGACTGGCGGCGAGCGGGCGCTCCAACTCGAGCGCGGTCGGCTCACCGCTCAGCCCCGGCGAGGCGTGGCCTTGGGCCGTGTCGCCACGCGCGGGAGTCCTTACTTCTTGCCCTGCAGCTCGGCGTCGATGACGCTCTTGAACTCCTCGAAGGGCTGGGCGCCCGACAGGAGGATGCCGTTGATGAAGAAGGCCGGCGTGCCGTTGACGCCCACCTTCTTACCGGCCTCCAGGTCCGCCTTCACGATCGCGTCCTTCTCGCCGGAGTCCAGGCACTTGTCGAACTTCGCGGTGTCCAGGCCCAGCTCCTTCGCGTAGCCCTTGAGCGCCTGCACCTCGAGCGCCTTCTGGTTGGCGAAGAGCTTGTCGTGCATCTCCCAGAACTTGCCCTGGTCATGAGCGCACAGCGCGGCCTCGGAGGCCTTGGGCGCCTGCTGGTGGAAGTCCAGCGGGAACTGGCGGAACACCAGGCGCACCTGGTTGGGGTACGCCTTCAGCACCTCTTCCACCGTGCCGATGGCGCGGCTGCAGAACGGGCACTGGAAGTCGCTGAACTCCACGATGGTGATGGGCGCGTCCTCGGGACCCTTCGACGGGCCGGTGGCCGCCACTTCCTTGCGCTCCACCGGCGGCTTCGGCGGCTCGGGCAGGGTGATCGTCACGTTGTTGTTCTTCTTCAGCTCGGCGAAGAACTCACGCGCGCGCTCCTGCTTCTTGGAGCCGGAGAGGAATTCGACGATCTGCGGCTTCACCTGCTCATAGGTGGTGCCCGGGGGCAGCCGCTCCTTGGCCTCGTCGTACAGCTTCTTGATCTCCTCCTCGGGCGGCTGCGGAATCTTGTCGTCGACCTCGGCCTTGACGAGCTGCTCCTCGGTCATGTTCCGCTTCTTGGCCTCGGCCTGCACCAGCTTCTCCACCACGAAGCCATCGAGGCCCTGCTTGCGAAGCTGGAACTTCTGCTTCTCCAGGTTGGCCAGCGGCTCCTTGATGCGCTCGTTGAGCTCACCGAAGGTGATCTTCTGGCCATCACCAAAGGTGGCCACGACCGTGTCGGGCGAGGGCTCCGCCGAGGTAGTCGTCGGGGTGGGGGCGGTCGCCGGAGCCTTCTCCTTGTTGCAGCCGGAGAAGAGGGAGGCCGCCAGGAGCGCGGCCAGAAGGGTGGAAGTAGAGCGAATGAGCATGGATAGGAGTCCTTAGTCGAGAAAACCCGGGACCCGCAAAGAAATTTCTTGGTGCGGAGCGCGAAGCTGTTTTCAGGCCACCAGGGGCTCGAGAGCGAGCTCCGGCAGGCGCAGATCGGGCAGCTCCAGGTGCTTGCGCGCCGGGACGACCTCATAGCTGCTGGGATCGGCCAGCACCGCCTTCACCAGCTTCTGGTTGAGCGCGTGTCCCGTCTTGAAGGCCTTGAGGTGGCCCACCACCGGCCGGCCGAAGAGCGAGATGTCGCCCACGGCGTCGAGAATCTTGTGCCGCACGAACTCGTCCGGGAAGCGCAGGCCGTCCGGGTTGAGGATGGAGAACTCGTCCACCACGATGGCGTTGTCCAGCGAGCCGCCGCGGGCCAGGCCCATCTTCTTGAGCATCTCCACGTCCCGGAGGAAGCCGAAGGTGCGCGCGCGGGAGATCTCCCGGTGGAAGCACCGGTCGGAGAACTCCAGCTCATAGGCCTGCTCGGTGATGAGCGGGTGCTTGAAGTCGATGGAGCAGGAGATGCGGAAGTGGCTGGCGGGAGACAGGCTGGCCTCCTTGTCACCATCCACCACGGAGACCGTCTTCTTCATGACGAGCAGGCGGCGGGGCTCCTCCTGCTCGCGCACGCCCGCGTCGGCGATGAGGGCGGCGAAGGGCGCGGCGCTGCCATCCATGATGGGCACCTCGGGGCCGTCCAGCTCCACGCGCACGTTGTCGAGCCCCATGCCGGCCAGCGCCGCCATCAGGTGCTCGATCGTGCTCACCTTCACCCCCTCCTTGCCCAGGGTGGTGGCCAGCGAGGTGTCCACCACGTACTCGGTGAGCGCGGGGATGGCCACCGGGCGCGCGGTGTCCGTGCGCACGAAGACGATGCCGTGGTTCACCGGTGCCGGCACGAGCGAGAGGTTCACCGGCGCACCGGAGTGCAGGCCCACGCCCTGGCAACGGACGGGATGGGAGAGGGTGCGCTGGTTGTACGGGGTGGAGGGCATGGTCGGTGTCGCCTCTTCGATACGGGTGCTGCAATGTTCACTGCCCATCTGACGCGCCGCGTATCGATGCAAGCCACACGCCACGAAACCCTCGTGGTGGAGGGGGACGCGCGGGGGTCCCCTTCGAACCCAAGTGCTTGAACTCACTGGGTTTTCTCGTTGGCTCACCGGGGGAACCGAAGCCTCCGGCGCCCCTTTCCCCCTCGACTCGCTGTGTACCTACCCCGTCACCGTGACACTTGTGTCAGAACATCCACACGCAACCCGCAGCGTCCTGGCGCGTCATGCCGCGTCCCAATAACGCAAGCGGACGCCCGGAATCAAACGGTTGCCTGACGAAACCGTGACACATGGAGGAGTTACGGCGACAGGAATCCGACAGTGGAGTCAGCGCGTCGCCGCGAGGAAGCGGTCTCGCAGCAGCTCGGCCTCGGCCCGGTCGAAGGTGAAGCCCCGGAGCTGGGCCCGCCGGCTGACGGCCGCGAAGGTGTTCTCCAGCACCATGGAGAAGGCGCGCAGATCCTCGATGAGGCGGGTGCGGACGGCGGGGCCCTCGGGAGGCCAGGGCAGCTCGGTGAGGAGCGCCGAGAACCGGTCGAAGGCCTCGTAGTCCACGTAGCGCAGGAGCTGGTAGCTGCCGTCCTGGAAGTAGCCGAGGAAGGCCACGATGCTGGAGATGACGGCCTCGGCGGAGGCCACGTCGTCGTTGCGCAGGTGGCCCTCGGCGGCGCGGCAGAGCTGGGAGAAGACCCAGAGGTCCTTGCGCAGCCGCTCGGCGGACTCCATGGGGGCGGTGAGCTGCTCGAAGGGGGCCTCGCCGGAGGCGGAGCCGGGAGCGAGCGCCTCGGTGAGGGCCACCACCTGGGCCTGGAAGAGCTGGGTGAAGGCGTAGGAGGCGCGGGCGGCGGCGGCCCGGTCCCGGTCCAGCTCCACGAGGATGTCGCGCGAGATGCGTGCCGTCTCGCGGGCGATGTCACGCGCGATGCGCAGGCACGCGGCCTGGAGGGGCTTGGGACCGGCCTTGGGAGCGAGCTCGTTGCGAACGTAGCCCACGAGGCTCAGCGCCTCGTTGCGCACCAGGACGAGCAGCACGCGCACGCGACGGGGGATGGCGCCCTGCGCGTCCTGGCTCACGTAGGCCAGGTAGTGCAGGAGGCGGAACAGGGCCAGGTAGGTGGTGGTGTAGAGGGGCCGGGTCTCCGCCGGCACCGTGGCGAGCAGCGTCAGCAGGCGCACGGAGCGCAGCCGGTCGTACTCCAGACGGAACTCGGTGAGGCGGAAGGGCCGGAAGTAGCGGTTGAGGACGATCTCCCGCAGGACGAGGTTGCCCACGTCGTTGAAGAGGTTCAGCCCGCACACCGGGAGCTGCAGCAGGTGATCGATCAGGTTGCGCAGCGACTCGAAGGACTGGCGCAGGACGAAGAGACTCTCCTGGGGAGTCTCCTGGGACTGCTCGCCCTCGATGCGCGAGCGGCGCATCCGGTCATCGGCGAGATGCGTCTCCACGTAGCGGCGGAACTGGAGCTTCTGGTCCGAGTCCGGGTCCAACAGGTGGCGCGCGAGGCGGATGGCCTGGCTGAGCGTGGCGCGGACGTCCTTGAGCTCCTCGCGGAAGTCGCGGGTGACGAGCGGCTGCTCCTGGTCGAGGACGCCGTTCTCGTGCAGGTGGACGTAGCGCTCCACGCCGCGCAGCAGCATCTCGAACTCGAAGAGGAGCTCCTCGCGGGCCTCCACGGGCAGGACGCGCAGCCAGCGCTCGCGCTCGGTGAGGAAGCCGGCGCGGGTGCCCTGCGAGGCGCGGACGAGGTCCTCGTAGAAATCACGGGGGACGCGGGACATGCGAGGCGGCTGGACGGCCGTCACGGAGGTGCTCACCAGAGGGACCCCTGCGCCGTGGGGGGCGCCTTCTTGTTGAAATACGCGTACGCATGATGCGTGGCCACCCGGCCCCGCGGAGTGCGCTGGAGGAAGCCTTCCTGGAGCAGGTAGGGCTCGTACACGTCCTCGATGGTATCGCGCTGCTCGCCCACGCTGGCGGCGATTGTCTCCACGCCCACCGGACCCCCGCCGAACTTCTCGAGGATGGTGAGCAGGATCTTGCGGTCCATCGCATCCAGGCCGGAGGCGTCCACGCCGAGCCGGGTCAGCGCATCGGAGGCCAGCTCCTGGGTGATGCGGCCGTCCCCCTCCACCTGGGCGAAGTCGCGCAGCCGGCGCAGCAGCCGGTTGGCGATACGGGGAGTGCCGCGGGCGCGGGTGGAGATCTCCCTCGCGCCGTCGCGCTCCAGCTTCACCCCGAGGATGCGGGCCGAGCGGTTGAGGATCATCTCCAGGTGCTTGGGCTCGTAGTACTCGAGCCGCTCTTGAATCTGGAAGCGGTCGCGCAGCGGCGAGGTGAGCAGGCCGGTGCGGGTGGTGGCGCCGATGAGGGTGAAGGGCGGCAGGTCGATCTTCATCGCCCGGGCGGCGGGGCCGGTGTCGATGGTGATGTCCAGCCGGAAGTCCTCCATGGCCGGGTAGAGGTACTCCTCGATGGCGGCGTTGAGGCGGTGGACCTCGTCGATGAAGAGGATGTCGCGCTCGTTGAGGTTGGTGAGGAGACCGGCCAGGTCCCCCTTGCGCTCGAGCGCGGGGCCGCTGGTGACGTGGATGCCCACGCCCAGCTCGTTGGCCATGATGTAGGCGAGCGACGTCTTGCCCAGACCCGGAGGCCCGGAGAAGAGGCAGTGGTCGAGCGACTCCCCGCGGCTCTTGGCCGCCTGCACGTACACCTTGAGCTTCTCGACGACGGCTCCCTGGCCCACGTACTCGTCGAAGGCGCGCGGACGGAGGGAGGCCTCCACCCGGACCTCGTCGTTGAGCGCCTCTCCCGAGAGTGTGTCGTCGGACTTCCGCTTCGCCATGACCTGATGTTCCTCTGCCGACACCCTACCAGAACAGCCCCGGTGTCGAGGGCCCTCTCGCGGCGCTAGACTCCCGAGCGCCCGACGCCAGCCCGTCTGCCCAGGGAGCATGCCCCCGTGAAGGGACTCGTCTTCGAACTCTCCATCCCCAAGTACGTCCTCGCCAAGGGAATTGGGGGGGTGTACCCGAAGCCGCACCATGGGCGTGGGAGCTGTCTGGAGCTGCTCGCCTTCTTGGGGAACCCATGAACGCCGCCTTCCGTCCCCTCCCCTTCCTGTCCGAAGCCCGTGCCGAGCCGGTGTCCGCACTGCGCCTGCAGAAGCTCCGCCGTGCCGCCCAGGAGGCGCGCGACACCTTCACGGCGGATGGCTCGGTGGCGGCGGTGGTCACCCGCGACCTCGTCACGTTCCCCTACCCGTCGCTGTTCGCCTTCAGCGGAGGGGCGCTGTCTCCGGCGCCCTACGTGATGATGACGAACCGGATGCAGGTGGTGCAGTTCCTGGAGGACGGGGTGACGCGCACCCTGCTCTTCAACCCGAGCGACTACGAGCGGGGGAAGGCGGCGCCCTTCTACAAGGCCCTGCAGGAGAAGTACGGCGACTTCATCTCCGAACAAGCTGATGAGCCGGCCGCACGGCACGGTGCAGAGCCACCTGGCGTCACTGGGGCTGCTGCCGGAGAACGTGGACTACATCGCGTTCGACCACCTGCACGTGCAGGACGTGCGGCGGTGGCTGGGCGGCGATGGGGAGCCGGCGTACTTCCCCCGGGCGAAGCTGCTGGTGCAGCGGGCCGAGTGGGAGTCGGTGAAGAACCCGCACCCGCTGGAGAAGGTCTGGTACGTGCCGGGCGGAACGGACGGGGTGCCGGAGGAGCAGGTGGTGCTGCTGGACGGCGACGTGTGGCTGGGCCGGGGCGCGGCGCTCCTATCGACGCCAGGACACACGATGGGGAACATGTCGCTCGCGGTGGCCACGAACAAAGAGGTGTTCGTGGTGAGCGAGAACGGTGTGGCCTCCGAGAGCTACACGCCGCTGCAATCGCGAATCCCCGGGGTACGCGCCTACGCCGAGCAGATGGGCTGGGAGGTGGTCCTCAACGGCAACACCCGCGAGAGCTCGCTGGAGCAGTACTCGTCAATGATTGTCGAGAAGGTGTTCGCGGGCCCGTC
Source organism: uncultured delta proteobacterium (assembly GCA_963771175.1). Classification (GTDB taxonomy): domain Bacteria; phylum Myxococcota; class Myxococcia; order Myxococcales; family Myxococcaceae; genus Archangium. The sequence goes on along the minus strand of CAVYSY010000019.1, from coordinate 4,387 downwards.
GCGAGTGGAGGGGGCATTCGTGAACTTCCACCCTTCGTCGCTGCTGACGGGCTCGCTGGTGGCGCCGGGACTCTCGCCCACCATCACCCTGCCCGCCCCGAACCACGGGGACATCCGCCCGACGCCGGCCGCCCGCCGTGCCGCCTGACCGCCCCCTCTCGAGGATGCCTCGATACTCGGAATGGGTGCTGATGGTTGTCGGCGTGGGGGCGCTCGTCTTCATCACGGGCTTCATGGGGCTGCGGTACGTGCAACGGCGGTTCGCCGCGCGCTCCTGTTGTGCCCCCGTGCACGAGGCGAAGGCGAACCTGAAGGCCCTGTACGTCACCGAGCGGGCCTTTCTCCAAGAGAAGGATGCCTACTCGGAGGACATGAGTCGGATCGGATTCGAGCCGGAGTTGCGCAACCGGTACACCTACTTCACGGCCATGAGTGGGCACGTGCTGAGCGTCAAGGAGCGCCGGAGCTCGAGCTTCCCGGCGGGAGCTCCCAGGCCGTCCTACCAGATCGTGGCCGCGGATCCGGAGGCCCGGAAGTTCCGGGGCTCCTTCACGACCTTCGCGCAGACGACGTGCCCGCTCACGCTGGCGATCCTTCCGGATGGCACTCGCGCGGGCCTGGGCGTCACCTCCCGGGGGAACACCGACCCGGGCGTCTTCATCGGCGCGGCGGTGGCCAACATCGACGATGATCCCACGCCGGACTGCTGGTCCATCGCCACGGTGGAGCGCGTGGCCGCCAATGGTTACCGCATTAGCGAGGGTGAGCCCTACAACGAGCTCAATGACATGGAGTACTGAGTGCGGTACTCGGAGAGGGAAGACATCATCCCCTCCCCTCTCCCCTGGCCTACCAATACGGACGCATGCGCTACGGCAGCCGGTGGTGGAGCGGCAGGTTGGCGGGCGCGGGATAGATGGCGACGCCGTCGGTCGCTCCGAGATCCGGGCTGGTAATGACTACCTCCGGCGTGGGCGCGCCGGACACAGCGAGCTGCGCCGGGCTCAGCCGGGAGATCTTGCCGGCGTTGTAGGCCATCCAGAGATTCCCCGCCTCATCGAAGGTGAGCCCCTTGGGCCCACCGGCGTCGATCTGCACCGACGGGGTGACGGTCGCCGTCCCGGAACCGGCGAGCTCGGTCGGGGTCAGGCGGACGACGACGCCCTGGGTACCGTAGGCAACCCAGAGGTTCCCCGAGGCATCGAACGCCAGCCCCGCGGGACTGGTGAAGCTGCTCACCGGTGAGGTGTCCTTCGAGTCGATGCTCCGCGCCGGGGTGACCGTCCCGGAAGCGCCCAGCTCCGTGGCGGCCACCTTGTGAACCCGAGGAGCGCCGGAGGTGTAATCGCCCACCCACAGGTTGCCCGCCGCGTCGAAGGCAAGTGCGTGCGGTTCTCCCAGCCCGGAGAGCTCCACCTCGGGGGTGGGCGAGCCGCTGGCGGTGAGCTGCGCGGCCCCGAACCGGAGCACCTTCTTGCTCCAGCCAACGCTCGTCCAGAGGTTCCCCGCCTCATCGAACGCGATGCCAATCGGACCCGGTGTCCCGGTGCGCAGCGACGCGCCTGTCAGGGTGACATCCGGCGTCTTCACCCCGCTCGTGCCGAGCGCCCTGGCCGAATAGCGACGCAGCTCGCCCGAACCGAGCGCGATCCACAGGTTCCCGCGACGGTCGAACGCCACGCCCGAGGCGCGCGGAATTCCCGGGGAGGAGCTCAGCAGCACGGTGGCCGACTGCGTCCCGGTCGCGACGAGGCTCGTCTCCGCGAAGGCCTCCACCTCGGCGCTCCCGTTGCTGGTCGACAGCCAGAGCTTCTGGCTGCTCGGGATGAGCGCGTAGGCGACGGAGCCACTCGCCGTCTCGCCGTCTCGAACGCACACCTCCTGTGTCGCCGGCGCGTCGTAGGCCGCGCGGACGAGCCCACCACTCGAGGCGACGGGAGCGGCGGAGACGGTCCAGAGCCCCGAACCGAGTCCATCGAGCTGGGTCGAGCTCGTCACCGGCCTGGACTCGGACCCGCGAGAGACCGTTACCAAGGCGTTCGTGGATGCCGGCAGGCCGGAGACCTCGAGCTGAAGCGAGCCCGAGCCTCCCGTGGGACACGGGTCCGAGTCACCGTCACAGCCAAGCACTCCCGCGACCAGGCTCGACACCACGAGCAAGACACGACGCATGGACTCCCCCGCTCTTTTCGCCGGACGCGTCATGCGATCCGGCAGGAAGAGGACGTCTTCCCGTGTCCCCGCCACATCTGTCAACGTAGCCCCCCATGCGCTTCCAGCCGCCCTGGGGCGGGGCCTTTCGCCTCCATACCTTCGTTCACCGCACGCCCGACGCCTTGCCCGTCGACGCCACCGAGGCCATCCGGGCCGCCATCCTGAGCTCCTCCCTGCTCGGCGAGAGCAACCTGACGGAACAGTTCTCGGGCACCTATGGCTTCTCGATGACGTTCCGGCGCGACACCCTGTCCGAGGTGACGGCCCGTTTTCCCGCCTTCGCCCCCTTCCTCGAGGCCGCGCTTCTGCCGGACTGCAACGCGTTCCTGCTCAACCCGCTCCTGGTTCAAAATGGGCGCGGGGTGGAAGCCCACATGGATCGCAGCCTGGAGTTCTACGTGGCCGGCATCGGCTGCCCGGTCGCCGTGAGCGTGCTCTACGTCCAGGTGCCGGAACACCTCGCGGGAGGAGAGCTGCGGCTGTATCACCGTGGCCAGCGGGTGGCGGCGCTGACGCCCATGCCGCGCTCGCTGGTGAGGTTCCGGGGAGACCTCATGCACGAAGTCGTGGCGGTCGAGGCCGGGGCCCCGGAGCTCTCGGCGGCGCGCATCAGCCTGGTGGTCGAGCAGTACCGCGTGCCGGAATCCCTGATGGCGAGGGTGCCAGCTCTCGAACTGCGGACCCAGACGGGAGCGCAAGCATGAGCGCGTTGGAAATGGAGCGGTGGGTAGCCCAGAGCCCGAAGCAAGTGTTCAAGGCCATCGAGGACCCTTCCCAGTTGCGGCGCTGGTACGGGGCCCCGCCGGGCGGCGTCCGCCTGGGGGAGGAGGGCGGAGAGGACGAGGGCGAGCCGTTCCGGGTGAATCTGCTCGATGCGAAGGGCGCGCCCTTCGCGCAGACCGGCCGCATCCTCGCCGTGTCCCCGGACGAAGGACTCTTGATGGAGCTGGCCTGGGATGGCGGGGACCTCGGTCGCGAGACGACCCGCGTCTCGCTCCTCCTCCGCCCCGCCGACGGCGGCACGCGCATCGAGCTTCACCAGGGCCCGTTCTCGAGCCCCGAAACAAAGGAAGCGCACCGGGCGTACTGGGAGGCCAACCTGGGGCGTCTGGCCCGCGTCGTCTCCGGAGAAGCAGTGCCCTGTTTCGAGGAGTTCTGGGAGGAGTCGAGCGGCTTCGTCGAGCCGCTCGGCATGGCGGCCTATACCGTCCTCGCCGGCATGAGGGAGGCCGGGGCGGCGCCCGAGCTCCTCGCCCAACTCGAGGAGACGCTCTACGCACACCTCGCCCGCCTGCCCGAGGAGACCGCGAACGCGCTCGGGGCGGTACTTCGCGCGCGCCTGAACGGCGCCATCCCACGCGAAGGAAGAAAAGAAGATGGCGGAGTGCGCATCGCCTGTTGAAGGCGTGGAGGGGCATGGGCCGACGGATTGCTGCTCGTGGAGGCGGCGAGAATCGAACCCGCCGCCAGAGGCTTCCAACGAGAGCGCTCCAGCACGGTCGAGAGCGGTTTTCGTAAGAGTTCCAGCCGCTTATACCGTCCCCTGCCCTATGCCGAGCTGTGTTGAGAGCGCTCCAGCGCGGGTCTGCTGTAGCAATGTAGCAAGGTACGTCACAGCGGCACTGGAAGCCTTGGAAGAGGGCAATCCTGCGTGGGCTGCGACCCTCCTCCGCATCCTACTGTCCGTAGGCCCCCAACCCCACCAGCAGGCAGGGGGCTCCCCGGAGGCCCGTGGGAGGCGGACGGTAGCGCTGTGCCCTGGCGAGGTGTGGCTGGGGAGGGGCGGGTGGAGGAGCGCGGGTGGGCGTACCGGCGGAGGCAGCCGGAGGGGACGATGCAGTAGCTCCAATTTCTCCTAATGTTCCGAGAGGCGGCCCGGCGCCCGGTGGAGGGCTCGGGCGCAGTGGACGCGGGGCTGTGCCACGGCTCGGCGGCGCTGCTGAACATTTTCAACCGATTCTTCCAGGCCACGGGCGAGGCCGTGTTCGCGGACGCGGCGCACACCCGGCTGGAGCGCACGCTGGCGCTGAAGACGCCGGGCCAGGGCATTGGCGGCTACGCGGCCTGGAGCCGGGGAGCGGAGGACACGCTGACGTGGGTGGACTGTTACCGCGCACGCTTGTTGATGGAGATTTGGACCGGCTGGTTGATGGGCATCAGCGAGGACGCACGG
>CAVYSY010000018.1:0-16440 GCA_963771175.1 uncultured delta proteobacterium | reverse complement strand
AAAGTTCCGCTAAATGAGAAATTCTCTCGTTTTCCGCGTAAGCAGGAAAAGCTGGCGCGGAGGGGATGCGGGCATATGCGGAAGGTACTCGGAGCAGTCGCGGCGATGACGCTGTGGGCCTGTGGTGGGCAGAGCGGCCCCGCGCAGACTGACGAGGCGGCGAAGGCCGTCGACGGGCTGGAGCTGACCACGGAGGCGGGCGCGGTGTCGGGCCGCTTCGGGACGGCCGGCCAGGACGCGAGCGCGGCACTCTTTTCCTCGCGCCAGGTGGAGCAGGGCGTCTATCGCATCGAGGTGCGGCTGAACGGGCTGACGCTGACGGGCCTGGTGGACTCGGTCAACGGCGTGTCGTCGCTGGATGGCTTCGCGGAAGACAGTGGCCAGGACACGCAGATGCTGGACGGAGACCGCGAGGTGCTGACGGGCCTGTACGCGGCGCTCAACGCGCAGCTCCCCGCGGGTGACGCGGCCACTCCCGAGGCCATGTACCTGCGGCGCGCGGTGAGCCTGTGGACGCAGCACCCGTCCTCGCTGGCGCTGCAGCGCACGGTGATGGGCGAGCAGGGCCGCGGCTACACCATGCTGTGCAGCTACGCGAAGTGCAACGGCGGCTACACCGGCGAGCTGCAGCGGCGTCTACAACTGGTACTCTACGCGAAGCACGACTGCCAGCACGGCGGCTTCGACGACACCGTCAACCAGCAGATCGCCCAGCTCGGCGACCACGCCACCTGCAGCGGCGACGAGTACTACCTGACGGCGGCACCGGCTGGCTGTGCGGCGAGCCGGACCACTGGAGCCGCCCGAAGGTGCAGGGCAACTGCTTCGGCCGCTGCGGCGGCGGGTGCGGCGGCGACACCCAGTACACGCTGGACGCCACCAACCACGACGGCTGCGTGCGCAACGGCCACGTGCTGGCGAGCGCCTACTGCGACGACCAGTTCGCCTCGGCGAGCGACGACGAGCTGTTCGCTCCGAACTGCTACTGATGACTCGCCTCGGCTCCGACGCCAGGGCGGCCCCGCGCGCCACGGTGCTGGCGCTGGGCCTGCTGGCTCGCCCTCGGCTGCAATCCTCGGAGGCTCGGAAGACCGAGGCCGCTCGCGCCACGGTGCAGCGCTTCTTCGAGGCGCTGCCCGCGGGCGACTGCGCGGAGCTCGGTCCCCTGCTCGTCGGCAAGGCGGCCGAGACCTGTCGCGAGACGGTGGACGAGATGACGCGCACGGGCTCTCCCTGGTGGAGGTGCTGGACGCTCGGGTGGACGGGCGGGACGCGAACGCGGTGATGGTGCGCACGCGGATCGCCCAGGACGGGCGGGTGCGCGAGGAGCCCCTGCTGCTGCGCGTGGAGCAGCACCCGGACGGTTGGAAGCTGCGCCTGTGAGGGGTAGAAACAAGCGATGAATTCCAGGCTCCGTTTCATTCCACCGCTGGCCGCGGCCCTGTTGCTGGGGGCCGCGCTGGCGCTGCACTTCTTCTGGCCCGCGCCCGAGGTGGAGCCCCAGGTCGAGACTCCGCCGCCCGTGAAGGTGCAGAAGGCGGTGGTGCTCGCGCCCGTGGCTCCCGTCGCCACGCCGGCGAGGCCCAGGCCGGTGCCGGTGGTGGCGCCCGTGGTGGTGGCGGAGGAGCCTCCGGAGCTGGAGGAGCCCCTCGAGCCCGTGGAGGCGGTGCCGGAGCCCGAGGTGGCCAGGTCTCCGCCGGAGGAGGATGCCCCCACCGAGCCGGTGAAGCCGCAGAAGGCGGCGTGGAAGCACGGACAGGTCCTCTACTAAGAGAGACGCGCGATGAACTCCCGGTCCCGTATCGTTCCGCCACTCGCCGCGGTCCTGTTGCTCGGGGCCGCGCTGGCGCTGCGGTTCCTCTGGCCCGCGCCGGAGGCGGAGCCCCAGGTCCAGGAGCCGTCGTCCGTGAAGGCTCCCACGGCGGTGGCGCCCGTGCCCGCGCCCGTGTCTCCGGCCTCCACGTCGGTGCGGCCCGAGCCGATGAAGGTGGAGGCGCACGCGGAGGTGGCGGAGGAGCCTCGGGCGACGGTGGTGCCGATCGTCCCGGGAGACGTGGTGCCGGAGCCCGAGGTGGAGAACGCGCCATCGCAGGAGAACGACCCCATCGAGCCGGAGAAGCCCCAGACGGCGGCGTGGAAGCACGGGAAGATGGTGCGGATCTCCGAGCTGCTCGGGCGGGACGTGGAGCGGCTGGAGCAGGAGCGGCTGGCGGCGGAGAAGCGCGGGGACTCGGCGGAGGCGAAGCGGCTGGAGGTGCAGCTCTCGCGGCACCGGGCGAGGCTCGGCACGTTGCGCGAGGAGCTGGCGGCGCTGGCTGAAGCGGCGCGCCACGAGCCGGCGGAGTGAGGACGCTCCTCTCCTCCTTTGGGAGAGGGACGGGCTCCCTGTGGCTCTCGCTGTCGATGTTGTGTGCCTGCGCGCCCACGTCCCCCGCGGATTCCCGGATGGCCGAGGCCACGCGAGCGGACGCGGTGGTCGGAGGCACGGACGCCCCGGACGACGCCGCGGTGGTGGCGCTGATCGCCCGGCGCACGCGGTGCCAGGAGGACTCCCTCACGCTGCTGTGCACGGGCTCCCTGGTGGCGCCGGACGTGGTGCTGACGGCGGCGCACTGCCTGGACGTCTTCGACACGGACGGGGACTACGAGGTCTTCCTCGGTACCCGACTCCTGCCGGAGCCCGAGCCGGGTGGGCGCTTCGTCCGGGTGACGCGCGCGGTGCGGCACCCCCGGTACGAGCGCACCACGCACGCCTGGGACGCGGCGCTGCTGCGCCTGGCCCGGCCGGTGGAGGTGCCTCCACTCCCCCTGCCCGAGCCCGGCTGGGGCACTCTGGAGACGAACCAGCCCGCGCGCGTGGTGGGCTTCGGAGACACGAAGGACGCCACCGCCCCCTCGGGCCGACGGCGCCAGGGCGCGCTCCTGGTGACGCAGGTGGAGGCGGACGCCTTCCATGCCGGGCCCTCACCCGCGATGAGCTGCGTGGGCGACAGCGGCGGGCCGGTGCTGGTGCGAGGCGCGGACGGACGCGAGGTGCTCGCGGGAGTGACCGCGAGCGGAGATGTGGCCTGCCGGAAGGACGCCTTCAACGTCCGCGTGGACGCGCTGCTCGAGGACTTCGTCCGGCCCTTCCTCGCCGAGCCCGCTCCACCGCCGGGCCCGGTGCTCGCCCCCGAGTCCCTCTGCGGGGCCACGTGCACCCACGCCGCCGAGTGCCCCGCGGAGCTCGCCTGCGTCCCCACGAGTGGGGGCGGACCCAGCCGCTGCCTCCTGCACGCATTGCAGGAGGGCGACTACGGCGCGGCGTGTGCCGGGGATGCCCAGTGTGGAGCCGGTGGCGTGTGCGCGCGCCTGGAGTCCGAGGGCGAGGACGCGTGCCGTTGCTTCACCCCTGCGGGCAGACGGTGCCCGAGGGGGCGGGTGGCTGCGCGGGCGCTCCGGGCCCGGGCGCGTGGGCGGTGTGGGTGCTGGCCGGGTGGCTCAGCCGCCGTGGAGGGGCAGGCGCTTGCGCGGGCCGCCGCGGTGGGTGATGTCCATTCTCGCTCGGGGCCTTCTTGCGGCCCTGCACGGGCGAGCCCCGCTTGCTGCGCGTCTCCTGGCGCTGCTTCGCCTCGTTGCGCGGCACCTTGGGACGCTCCTCGCGGCGGTAGGCGGCGGCGGCCTCGGTGGCGACCGTCTTGCGGTGCGACCCGTGGCGGTACTGGGCGGCGGCCTCGTCCGGAATCGTCCTGCGGCGCGAGGTGGAGCTGCCCGTCTCCGGCACGGGCAGATGGAGGCTCTGGGCCGTCCTGCCCTCGCCGGGCGGACGGCGCCGGCTGACGGTGCGGTCGGCCGTCCGGGTCTGGCCGACGATGCCTCGGCTCTTCTTGAGGGCGTGGGCGCTCTTGCCGGCGGGAACGTCACCGGTGTCCGAGGCCTTCAACGTCATGGTCGTGCCCTTGGCCTTGGCGCGCTTGGCACGCAACTGCTTGGTTTTCTCTGGCATGGGACCTCCCCAACGTGAGGTAGGGATGGCCGGCCGGATTGACCAGGGGGCCGGACCATCTCTGTCGGTGCTGGGTTGTGGGGTGGAGCGGGCGCGCTACAGGACGTTGCCGCGCTTCGCCTTGCGGCGGGTGGTGGTCCTCTTGCCGGGCCGCACCTCGGTGGTGGCGGGCCCGAGCCCCACCGGCGCCGTCATGGCCGGGCCGGGCGTGGCCCTGCGCATCAACCGCTCGCGCCGCAGGGCCGCGGCCTGGTCACGGGGCACCGTCTTGTGCCCCTTGCTGACGCCCGCGGACTGCTGGTTGGGCTGCGTCGTGTCGACGTCCGTCACCCGCCTCTTGTTCTTCACGCCTGCTTCCCGCGTCCTGACCGCCATGTGTCGACCTCCTGACTGGGAGGTAAGGACGCCCGGACCGTTTTTCCATCCCCCGCTCCCCCACTCACCCGTGCGACGTGCGCCCGCTGGCTCAGCGCCCCCACTCGGCCTGGGCGCGGGGGCATTGCGCCACCACGGCGCGGGCCTGTTCGTCCCCGCCCTTCGCCGCGCTCCGCGCGCGCCACACCGAGCTCGAGCACTTGAAGGGGGCGGGCGGCGTCTTCGCGTTGCAGCAGCGCCACCCGTCCAGCCGCTTGAGGTACGTGAGCGCCTCGCGTTGGGTGGGCATCACCACGAACCACACCGACGCGAGCAGCAGCGCCAGCCAGACGCCCTGCCAGCCCAGGCCGCGCTGCCACTTGCGCGACCGCAGCGGCACCGCCTCGGGCTCCACCTTCAGCAACCGGTCGAAGTAGCGCCGCTGCAGGAAGGGCGCGATGGGCAGGTCCATCGGCACCACCAGGGCCCTCACCAGTCCGCGCCCCGGGCCCGGCGCGCCCGCCTCCTTCGCGTCCACCATCCGCAGGCCCAGCACCCCGCGCCACAGCGTCCATCCACTCAGCCCGCCGGCCAGCGACAGCAGCAGCCACACCACCACCCCGGCCAGCACCAGCGCGCGCGGCGTGCGATCCACGTCCAGCGCGCGCAGGGCGCCCCAGCCCAGCAGCGCCGACGTGGCCAGGTCCAGCACGTCCGCGAACCACAGCCGCCACAGGTAGCGGGTGTCGGCCGGCTCGAATTCCGAGGAGAACAGCGCGTCGTCCATTGCGTCCCAGCATAGACCGCGATTCGTGCGCGGCTCGGGTTTGTTGCCGCGGCTCACCCGCCTTCGCGCTTGATGTGCATCTGGCTGGGCGGCTTCTTCCGTCCGCGCACCGGGGCCACCGTGCGGGGGATTTTGGGCAGGTGGGGCTCCGCCGCTGGACCCAGGCGAGCCCGCGCCAGCAGCCGCTCGCGGCGCAGCAGGGGAATCTCATCCTGGAAGGGGATGGCTCTGCCCTTGCTGGCCTGCTGGCTGGGCTGCGCGCTGGGCGCGTCCCCCTGCCGCCGTCGCTTGATGCCCACGATGTCCGTCCGAACCGCCATGTGCTCTCCCTCCTCTAGAGAGGAATGAGCAGGCGGGGGGCTCCCGTCATCCCTCCCGGGGGCGCGAGAGGGCGCTGGCTGGCTGCTCGGGCGGGGCGTCTCAGGACGTCCGGCGCTTCTTGCGCACGGGCATCAGCTCCGGGAACAGCCACCCCTCCGCCGTGGCCGCGCGACGGGCCGGCGCGGGCGCCTCGTTGGCCGTCTCCATCTGGGTGGCCTTCACCGTGCGGCCCGAGGTCTCCGTCAGGGCCTTGAGCGGCGGCAGGTTCACCTTGCGGCAGCTCCGGCACCAGGACTGCGGCCGGCGCTCGCCCCGGATGATGCGGGTGCCGAAGTCCTGCTGCGTCGGCCCCACGTGGCCGCAGCGGGGGCAGCGCGAGAGCGCCGTCTTCCCCACCTCCTTGGCCAGCTTCCGTCCGTGCTGAACCACCAGGGCCAGGGCCGCGGCGAACCCCGCGGGCCTGGGCGCCGCTTTGCGGGCTCGCTTCTTTCGCCCGCTCCCGGACTGGACAGGCATCAGGTCCGCTCCAAAGAGAAGGTTTCCCTGCTCGAGGACTCGCAACGTGCCGTGGGTAGTCGAGTGGCTCACGGCACCAGAGATACCAGGGGGGTCTGACATGCCCGGCCGATCGCCCAGGTCGCCCGCCCGCTCCCCGGACGTGGGACCTTTCCCGACCCGAGTGGCCGGCCCCCCACGGAACCCTGAGCACCCCCTCGCTGCCTGGCCGTCCCCCCCATGGGCCGGGCCATGCCCACCTTTCAGGAAACGACACCGAGGAGCGGTCCATGGCCGACAACCCGACGGAACCCCCCCTGAGCCGCGGCGAGAAGCGGCACGAGTCCCACACCGGCTCCACCTACGCCGCCTTCATCCGGCACCTGTGCGAGGTGGGAAAGCTGGAGAAGGGAGTGGCCGAGTGTGCGGCGGTGTCGGTGGTGAACGCGCTGCTGCACCGGATTCAAGCCAGCGAGGCGAAGGACCTGAGGGCGCAGCTCCCGCGCAAGCTGCTGGAGTTCCTCCCCCAGGAGGGGCCGGAGAAGCCGGTGCGCTCCTACGGCAAGAGCCGGGAGGAGTTCCTGCGGGGGGTGGCGGAGGACCTGGGCAAGGACAGCTCCGAGGTGGAGCCCCTGGTGCGAGCCGTCTTCCAGGGGCTGCGCGAGCACATCTCGGAGGGGGAGGTCGAGGACGTGGAGAGCAACCTCCCCCGGGACTTGCAGGACCTCTGGCGGCGCACCCAGTAGGCCACCCGGGAGGGCTCAGGGCGTGCCCATGTCCCCGGTGGTGGGGGGAGGGAAGACGGGCGTGCCCCCGGGGGTGGTCGGGTCGTGCGGGAGGCTGCCGCGCGGGCTGCGCAGGTACACGAAGGGCGTGGCGAAGAGGAAGTTGCTCACCCGCGACGTGTAGATGTCCGCGTAGCGCTCCACCTGGCGCGCCAGGTGACTCTTGTCGTTGCCCGCGCGCGTGAGCAGGCCCCAGATGGGGTTGGACAGCTCGCTGGCGGCGCGGGCCAGGGGACCAATCTCGGCGTCGAGCGCCTCCAACTGGGCGCGCAGCTCGAGCGCGCGGGCGTGGAGCTGCTCGTCGGTGGGCGAGGGCTCGCGCGGGCCGTAGCCGAGCCGCCGCCGCTGCAGCTCCAGCCGCACCTGGCAGGCCTCGGCCTCCAGCCGCTCCTTCTCCACCATCTTCTCGGCGATCCGCGCCTCGGTGGCCCGGAAGGCGCTGATGGAGCGAATCTCGTCCTCCAGCTCGCGCAGGATGAGGGCGGTGCGCCAGCGCAGCACGTTCTTGCTGACGTGGACGTCGCCGAACATGTGGTCGCCCACGTAGAGGATTTCGTCCCCGCTCATGCCCAGGAAGCGCTCCACCTCGGTGGCGCTGCCGCCGAAGTAGGGCGTGCCCGTCTTGAGCGGCCCCGAGTGCGGACGCAGCAGGCCCTCCTGGCCCGGCGCCGTCACCACCTCGAAGAGCGAGGCGCGCGTGGTGAAGAACTCGGGCTTGCGGGCGCTGACGATGACCACGTCGAAGAGCTCGCGCCACGTCATCCCCTTGGGGAGGTACGGGTCGAACGCGGCGTGCATCATGGGCAGGGTGTAGGCCCACTCGCTGTTGGTGATGAGCAGCAGCTTCTTGCCCGCGTCCTTCTGGTCCAGCAGGGCCAGGGCCGTGTCCGCCTCGGCCAGCACGTAGCGGCCCGGGTCGGCGATGATTTCGGCCTTGAGCGCGCCCTCCATGTGGGTGGCGTCGAGGCTGCGGCGCACGTGCTCGTAGACGTCGCCGTAGCCCATGGGGCCGGGGAGCTTGCCGGCGTCCAGCAGGTCCACCACCTGGGCGTAGATGCAGGCCTCGGAGAGCGAGAAGAGGGTGTTGAGGAACACCCAGCGCCGGTCCGCCAGGTCGATGAGGGTGCCGGAGTACTCGTTGCGCTGGGCCTCGAAGTCCATGGGCCGGGTGCCATGGAGGGCCTTCTTCACGAAGCCGAAGCGGTTGGCCTTGAGGAGGTTGCCCTTCTCGGTGTCGATGATGAGGCCGCGCATGGCCAGCGTCGGGATCGAACGTGAGGTGGGCGACGGGCCAGCCCAACGCGACGAGCCGGTTTCGCATATGCTCGTAGGCTCGTTGCTCCCACGCCTCCACCTTGTAGTGGATGAGCGTGTAGTCCATGTCGTAGCCGATGGCCTTGATGGCCCTCATGTTGAGGGTCCGATTGCAGAAGAGCCCCCGCTCGGGTGGGGGGGATGTCAGGTGGCTGCTCATAGGGCTACCTTCGTGCCTTGGCCGGTGCCAAAAGTCGATGCTTCTGGTGGCGAGGATGTTGGTGGAGGGCGGGGAGCCGGCCGGGGCCCGTCTCTGAGTGAGGGGAGTCGAACATGAGGAGCCTGCCGGGCCTTGCGGTCCTGGTGGTGGTGGCGGCGGGAGTCGCCAGCGCCGAGGAGTGGAAGAAGCTCACCGACGGCGAGGTGGTCATCAAGGTGCGGGACAGGCCGGACATCCCCGGGGGAGTCCAGGAGGTGTGGGCCGAGGGCGAGCTGGCCGCGGACAGCCGGGACATCCAGTCCGCGCTGAGGGACCACGAGAGCTACCGGCACTGGATGCCGTACGTGACGGAGTCGAAGCTGGTGGCCGCCGAGCCGGAGGGGCGCGTGACGTACACGCAGCTCGACTTCCCCATCATCTCCAACCGGGACTACGTGCTGCGGGTGGTGGACGAGCAGCTGCTGGCCGAGGACGGCTCGGGGGAGTTCCGCCTGAGGTGGTCCGCGGACAGCAAGGCCCTGCCGGAGCGCAAGGGCGTGGTGCGGCTGCGGCACAACCAGGGCAGCTGGCTCTTCACCCCGAGTGGCGAGGGCCGCTCGCGCTTCGTCTACCGCTTCTCCGTGGAGCCCGGGGGCTCCATTCCCGGCTTCCTGGCCGGGGTGGGCCAGAAGGACGCGGTGATGGACACGGTGCGCGCGGTGGAGAAGCGGGCCCAGAAGCTGGGCTCCGCGCGGGCCTCGTTGCGCTAGTCGGGCCTACGTGCCCGTCCTCGGGGCCGGGGGCGGGGCGCGCCGGGCGATGCGCTCGAGCACCTCGGGAGGCAGCCTCCGCTGGGCCAGCTCGAACACCTGCGCCTCCTCGAAGCGCACGTGGGCGATGAGGCGCAGGCCCAGCTTCTCCAGGCGGATGCGCAGCGGCTGCTCGTCGGCGGCGACGAGCGCGCGCAGGGCCTCGTGGTCCTCCCAGACGCGCGCCACCAGCACCTCCTCCCCGATGGCCTCCAGGGCGGGCAGCAGCTCCTGCTCCTCGGTGAGGAAGTGCGGCTGTACCTCGGCGAAGAAGCGGCGGCGCAGCAGCTCCCACGCGCTGACCAGCTCCTCCTCGGGGCCGCTGGCCACCTCCAGCAGGCGGCGGCCGAAGAGGAGGGCCTCCTGGTGCTCCGCGGACAGCCCCCGCAGGCGCGAGTCGCGCATCATGACAGGCCCACTCCGAGCAGGATGAGCGTGAGGGTGCCGGCCGCGCCCAGCGTCCAGCCGATGGAGTGCAGCCGGCGGGGCGAGGGGAGGGCCACGCACAGCCCGAGCGCCACGAGGCCCACGGGCAGCAGCGCCGCCACGCGCGCGAGGGGCAGGCCGGAGTGCACGGCCCAGGTGACCGCCGCGACGAGCGAGAGGGCGATGGTGGCGGCACCCGTGCAGCGCAGTTGCTCGCGGTGGGCGCGAGGCCGGTGGCTGGCGATGACGGTGCGCACGGCCAGGGTGGCCAGCCCGAAGGCCAGCCCGTAGGTGCCCCAGAGCGAGAGCGCGGAGGGGGCGGGGAGGCCCCCGGCCAGGGCGATGGGCACGGCCCAGGCCCCGAGCGCGAGCGAGGCGAGCACCTCGCCCGAGAGGGTGCGCTCCTGGTGGTTCCAGGCGAGCAGCAGCACCTCGCCGCCGAGGATGAGGGGCAGCGCGAGGAAGGGCCGGGCCTCGGGAGGCATCGCCCTCACGCCGAGCGCGAGGCACAGCGCGGCCAGCAGCCCCAGGAAGAGGCCCCAGACCCGGGCGCGCTCACCGTCGCGCTCGCCGCGGCGGGAGCCCCGCTGGCCGAGCAGCAACAGGAGGGGCTCGTGGGCGAGCAGGGTGGCGAGGGCTGCGCCGGCGAGCCAGAGGCCGCTCGCGGGAGCGCCGGTGACGAGGAGGGCGGTGACGAGGGGCAGGCCGAGCTGGAACCAGACGCCGTGCTCGCGGGGGAGGAGGCCCTGGAGGAGCGGACCCGGAGAGGGGAGGGTCGAGAGGGTGGACATCGTGCGAGCGACCTCGTTCGGCGGGGGCACCGGGGCGGTGCCCGGCAGCACTCAGAGCAAGGTGTGTTCCAGCGGGCGTGAGGGCAAGCGAGGGAGCTGTGGGCGCAAGGGGTGCGGAGGGGGTGGGGGAAAGCCGCAAACCTTGCGTGGCGGGGAAGGGTTTCAGGAGGGAGAGGGCGAGGCACGCTTCCTGAAAAGGGGGGAGCCACACGTCGTGGGCCCGTGTGGGTCCGCTGAGAGAAGTGGGGATGTCGCCATGGACTCTTTGTTCAACGAAGCGCGGGAGTCGTTGCTGCAGCGGCGGAGCAGCCTGCGTGGCGCGCTCCGCGACAACGACAACGAGTGGCAGAGGGGCGAGCGGGAGGCGGACCCGGTGGACGAGGCGGTGGAGGAGGGCGCCGGGGAGGTGCGGGAGCAGCTGACGGAGCGGGAGCTGCGGGAGCTGCGGGACATCGACGACGCGCTGGCGCGCATCGAGCAGGGCCGGTTCGGGCACTGCGCGCGCTGCGGCGGGGCGATCGGTCGGCACCGGCTGCGTGCGGTCCCCGAGGCCCGTCACTGCATGGCGTGCAGCTCCCAGGTGGGTCGCTGAGCCTCGCACCCGGAGGCCCGGCACAGCTCAGTGCAGGGGCTCGGAGAGGTGCTCGAGGAACGGGCGGCGGGTGGGGGGAGTGTGGTGCGCGTGGTCGTAGAAGCACTCGGGTCCGAGCTGGGCGATGAGGTCGCGCTCGCGGGCCTGGCCGGCCTCGGTGCCGGCTTCACCCGGTAGCTCGTAGGGCTGGACGAGGACGAGCTCCTCCCCAAGCGTCGTGCGGGAGTCGGCGGGCAGTGAAGCGAGGCGCTCGCCGAAGAGGCGGACGAAGGGGGGCCCGAAGAAGTTCCGCCAGAAGAGGCCGGCGAGGCCCTCGCTGTAGTCGCGCACGGTGAAGGTCTCCACCATGCTGATTCCGTCGTGCACGAGCCGTTTCGTCTTGCGCTCGTGGTCTTCGCGGTCGGTGGCAATGGCCAGCGGGGAGTGTACGAGACGCATGAGCTCGGCTACCTGCTCGATATGGGCGGAACGCCATTTCGGCTTGGATGCCCCTTTCGCGGAGGTCTCCCAGATGATGTTTCCGATGTAGGGTGGAGAGTCGGCTCGGGCTGGGAAGATGCAGATGAAGTCGCTGTCTGTCCGTGCGGCGACGCAAAGGGATTGGTGTTCCTCGTAGACAGCGATGAGCGCATTGAAATCAACGTGCTCTGGATCAATCCTTTCGTTCCAGGATGCGAACGCCCCATACCGCATGGGAGTGAACCAGCGGTATCTGGTGAAGATGAGTCGCAGCAGCTCTTCCACGACCCTCGTGGGGGGGAGTGTTGGGGGAAGGCAGAGCTCCGTTCGGATGGGTCGATGGCGCATGGATGCGGAAGTCTAGTCAGGGTGATACCGCAAGGTTGCCTTGCCACTACGTCTCAACCGCTCCAATGTTTCCAGCAAGGGGGATGTGAGTCGGGTCTTTCCAGCAGGATGTCTGGCGGAACGTACCCAGAGCTCGAGGTGGCCGCCGTATTCGCGCACATAGTTGATCATGGCCTCGAGGTTGCCGGTGAGAGCCAGTTCGTTGCGAGCCTTGGCCTCGACGAAGGAGTAGGGCTTGCCCCACACAGCCCCAGATCGCCGCCTGTTCTTCGTGTAGCCGCGCGAGGCGAGGATGGAGTCCTCGAAGGCGTTGCCGGCGGGCTTGTTGGCGAGGATGGAGCGGTAGAGGCGCTCCCAGTCGGGGTCCACCGCGTAGGAGAATCGCCGGTACTTGCCGGGGTGGCGGAACTGGTAGTCCACCCAGCACTGGGCCAGGTGCGCCGGAGTGCCGGGCAGCAGGCGTGAGCCATCCGGCAGGGTGCGAGCGCCCAGCAGGGCCAGCTTCTCTCCCCGGCGCAGGGACTCGGCGGCTTCGCGCAGGGGCGTCTCCAGGCGACGGGCCACGCGGTGGAGGAACTCCAGCTCCTCCTGGGTGAATGCACGCCCCGCCGAGGCGCCGTGCATCAGACGCTCGAGCTCCCGCACGTCCTCGGGTGCGAGGTGGGAGGCGACGCGGGAGAGCACCTGCACCTCGTCCAGGCTCCTGCCGGTGAGGAGGGCCACCCGCCCCAGCGTCGCCTCTCCGCCCTCCGCCAGCAGCTTGCCATTGACGAAGGGCAGCACCCCGGCGAGCAGGGAGAGGAAACGCTCGGGCTCGCTGAGCCGATGGCCGGTGAGGCTGTAGCCGGAGAGGGCGGCATCGAGGTCCGCCGCATCACCGATGCCGGGCAGGAACCCGACGGCGAGCTCCAGCAGCAGCTCCTCCCCGGTGTACTCGTCCGTGGGCGGTGGCGTGTAGTCCAGGTGGGGCGGGGCGCGCTTGCCCAGCTCGATGGCGGTGGCCAGGGCAGAGCGGTGGGCCAGCAGGTAGAGGGCGACCTCGGAGGGGCTGCGGCTTGGGAAGTCCGGGTCGTCCGTATGCGCGTAGGCCCAGGCGAGCGTGGCGCGCACCAGGGCGTCGATGGACTTCTCCCGCAGCGGGTGCTCGGTGAGGAGGTGGCCGGGGGCGATACGTCGCAGGTGCGCGGCATGCGCCTCCATCAGCTGCATGCCCCATTGCAGGTACTCCTCCAGCTTCGCCTCCACCGCCCGCCAGCGTTCGGCCTCCTTTGCCCGCGGTGCCTCCGCGTGTGCGAGGGCCAGAGGGCGCGGGGGCATGTCAGGGTTGGCGGGAGCGGAGGCGTGAGGCGTCTGTGCGTCGAAGGAGGACGGGCCTGCCCATGTGCGCGGGGATTGGGGTGCCTTCGCCATCCGAAGGGGCGGGGCGGTGTGGACGGAGTCCTCCTCCCGCCAGCCCTCCTGGGTTCGTCGGAGCACCACCACCACGTCCCCGCTCCAGCCCCAGGCCCGCTGGAGCAGTGCCGACTTCAACGTCTCGCGGAATCGGCCCTCGTCCACCCGTGGCGCCTCGGGGCCTGGACCCTGCTCCAGCTCGCACTCGCGGAGAGCCATGTGTCCGCCGTCCACCCGCAGGCGCACCAGCAGCCGCGAGCCCACGCGTCGCTGGGTCTCCGCCGCCTCCCAGGCTCGGGGATGCACGAGTGCCACCACGGCCTCCAGCGCCTCTGCTTCACCCTGGCGGCGACTCCGCTCCTGCTCCTCCAGCCAGGCGCGCAGGGCCCGGTGCTCTCGCGAGAGCGGCGACTCGGGTGGCGTCAGGCGCCGCGCCTTCCATGAGGAGGGGCGCATCCCCGTGGAGGGTGCGCCCGTGGCACAGCCGCACAGCATCAGCAGGAGCACGAGAGCCGTCAGTCCGGGGCGCATGCGCCCCTTGTAGTCGACGAAAGGGCTGCCGGGACTCCCACGCCGTCAATGCCGTCTCCTCGAGGAGCACTCCTTCGCGGACACAATTTTTAGAGTCACCTCCGTGAACGTGACGGCGGAAGTGGTTTTTTGCTTGCCGACGCGAGTGGACATCCTTTACGGTGCTCAACGGCTCGTGGGGGTTGGGTGTATTCCTGACGCACGGTTCCTCATTCGCGTCCTGACAAGTCTGGGCTGACGCAGGGCCCCCACGAGCCACTCTCCCCTGCAATGCGTCGGCGGAACGGGATGTGTTTCACGGGAAGGTCAGCTCCTCAAGCGTGACGAGCCGGCTTCCGCTCTCGTCCCACAGCTTCAAGGTGAAGGGCTGGCGGGCCTCCCGCGCCGTCAGCTCCGTCTCCACGATGACCACGCCCTGCTTGTCTGCAGGGATGGGCGCTGGTGCCCGGACCTTCAACTCCTTCACCGTCCCGTCCCTGGTCACCAGCGCCGCCCCGGTAGCGGCCCGTCAGCAGCCGGTAGAGGACGACGCCCAGCGCGTACAGGTCGTCCGCGGGCCCGGCCCGGTAGTGCGCTCCGGGGACGCCCGCCTTCTCCTCCCGGTACACGGCGCCGAAACCGCCCACGTCCAGCAGGCACTCCACGACGTCACGCCGATGCGCGTGCCGGGCGGCAGCTCCGGTATTTCGCGCTGCTTTATGGTGTCCTCCCGGTGGCTCGAGGGGCCCACCTCCGAGGACCTCAACGTAGCAGGTCACGAGACCGCGCACGTCGCCCACTCGCGGAGTAGTGGGACCGGACGGCTCGGCGCGCGAGAGTGAGGGGGTATGGCTTGATGGGGCGCCACCGCTTGGGGGCGCTTCCAGGGGGCACGCGCGATGAGGACTCACCCGTGGTGGGTGCTGCTGCTGTGGCTCTTCACCGGCTGCGCGTCGCTGACGCCACCACCCGGCGAGGGGATGAACCTGCGCTACACGCCGCGCGAGGCCGTGGGGCCCGTGTTGCCCGGAGAGCCGAGCGGGGAGTCTCCGCTCGCCCTCGCCTCCCCGCCCGAGCCCGAGGCACCGGAGCGACTGCACCGTCGCCGGGGCACCCGGGAGGCCGTGACAGTGGCGGGCCCTGATGGCGCCGCGGGGACAGCGCGACAGAGCGCCCTCGCGGCCCACCTGGCGTTTTTCGGTGCCGTGGGCGAGGTGTCCGGCTCCACCCGCCGCATCTCCGGCGAGCTCTCCAGACTCGAGGCCAGCGAGCGGGGCATCTCCGGCGCGGTCTCCGGCATCTTCGTCCCCTACGTCGAGCATGGCGCCCTGCAACTGCGATGGATTGACGCCGAGCTCGCCGCCGCCACCCGGCTGTCCAACACGGCCTCGGAGGTGGATGACCCGGACATGCAGATGGCCCTCCTGCGCCTCGCCGGCCCACGGCTCGAGGCCGCCATGATGGGATCCATCCTGCTCTCCGTCTGGCTCGACTTCCTCAACCTCGCCGACGTCGTGCTCGAGCGGTGCCCCTACTACAGCGTGGAGAGGCTGCTCGTGGACATGGAGCGCTTACAGAAGATGCTCGAGCCCTCCATGACGGCGCTCTCCTCCCTGGAGCCAGGGAAGGTGGAGGCAGCGGCGACCGACCTCCCCATGCTGGTAGGCCACCTCACCAGCGAGTTCGCCGCGACCCGGGAGCGAGTGCGCAGGTCGGCGGAGAATTTCGAGCAAGCGCTGCTGGTGAAGGAGGTCATCGAGATGCTCACCACGGCCTCGGCGATGAAGATGGCGCTGCCCCGACTGCTGGCGCCAGCCGCCCCCGTCACGCTTGGCGTGGGACTGGTGGTGGGCTCCAACGGCGTGATGATGGGCACACAGATTGTCGTCTCCGCCGAGTGGGTGGAGATGATGCGCCGGCTGGTGCAGGCGGGCGTCATCTCCCTTCCCGCCGTCAGCGCGGCTGTGCGGATTCACGCCGGCCAGGTGATGATGGCCGAGTCTCACGATGGGCTGCCCAAGGGCGTGCGCGACGCGCTCGGCGACGGGCCCGAGGTGCGGGGCATGCGGGTGACAGGAAGAGTGGGGGCTGGCATGGCCGAGCCACCGCGACACCACGTCCTGCCGCGAGAGTTCCGCGAGTGGTTCGAGAAGCGAGGCTTCACCGGCGAAATGAGCATCGACCGGTTCTGCGTCAAATTGGAGCAGGCAAGCCATGAGGCGATTCATGGCGGTGGCGATTGGCGGCTGGGTCGCAAATGGCCCGGCGAGTGGAACCAGATGATCATGGAGGCGCTGCGCGAAGCCGAGACGACTGCTGGCCGGATGTTGACGCGAAATGAGATCCTGGACATCGTCGCGTACCGCATGAAGCTTGGTAAGATTCCGATGAACTTCACCCCTTGGCGAGGACCATGAGCGAGGACCGTTCCTGGGAGGGCAACTGGAAGGCCCGCCTGTATGAGCGAGTCCGCGAGCGGGGTTTCGCTTCGCTCACCGCCTTCGCAAACGCTCGCCCTGCCGTCCCGTTGGTGGCGCTGGCCGAGGAGCTTGGCGCGGACGACGTCGCCGGGGTGCAGGTGTTGAGCGAGTTGTTCGCCGAGGCGGAGCGAAGCCATCAGGTCACATGCTTTGTGCGCGATGTGCTCGTGCGCGAACTTTCCGAGTGCCTCCCCGACGGCTGGCCGGCCGTGCTGGACGACGCCAACCGCTTCAAGGTCGCCAAGGCAATCGGCTCATGGATTGCCTCTACCCCAGAAACTCATAAGGAGCGCGCCAGGCAGGTCAGGACAGCGCTCATGGCGATGCCGCCGCTGCCCGGCTGGCGCCCGCTCGGCCCTGACGACGAGTTGCTGCGCACGCTCCTGCCTGACGAGGAAGTCTGAACGGAGAGGGCGATGACTGACGGACGTTCTTGGGAGGGCAACTGGAAGG
>CAVYSY010000017.1:0-19638 GCA_963771175.1 uncultured delta proteobacterium | reverse complement strand
AGGCAGGCCCTACCGGAAGTAGCTCTTGGAGATGTCCACGGAATAGCCCAGCTCCAGGGTGGGCGCGGAGGCCGCCACGAGGTACTGGCGGAACTGGAGCACCTTGCCCGGCAGGGGCGTCTGCGTCTCCAATCCCGCCGCCTCGGAGCCCTCGTACTCCTCCATGCTCCCGCCCTCGCGCCGGTAGTTGAAGACGGCCGGGAAGTGCGCCCGCGCCTGCAACGTGGCCACCGGCCAGGACACCCGAGGCAGCGCCAGCTTCAACCTCCCGGACAGGTGGAAGACACCCAGGTCCCTCGCCAGCACCACCTCCAGCGTGGCCTCCGTCTCGCCGAAGCGCGTCGGAGCCACCTTCAGCCGCAGCCGGCCCTCCTTCTCGCTGGGGACGAGGGGCATGGAATCGAGGAGGACGCGCTCCAGCCGGTGGCCCTCGGGCAGCTCCAGCTCGAGCTCCTGCTCACGATCCAGCCGCAGCGAGTACCGCACGCGCACGGTGGCCTTGCCCTCCAGCGTGGACACCCAGGAGGCCTGGGCCTCGGGGATGCTCGGCTCCAGCGGCGGGCGCACCACCTGCCGGGCCACCTTCGGCGCCGCGGCATTGCGCCAGCCCACCCGCAGCACGCCCTGCCGGGGATACACCTCGGTGTCCTCGCCCCCGGTGGGGAGCGGATCCATCAGCGTGAAGGCCGTGGCATCGGCCTCCAACCGGAGTGGCACCGGCGAGACGTGGGAGCCGAACCGGAGCTGCACCTGGCGCTCGGTGCCGCTCCCCGAGGGCCGCAGGGCGAGGGTGACGTCGATGGCGTAGCGGCCGGGCTCGCGGGTCACCAGGGTGAGCTGGCCCTCCAGTGCGCCCACCGTGGCGTCCTGCAACGTGGGGACGCTGGTCAGGTACGTGTCCGCGTCGAGCTGCAGCAGCCGCACCTGGGTCCAGCGCTCGCTGGCGAGCACCTCCACCTCGAAGTGCGCATCCACCAGGAGGGCCTCGGCGGTGAGGCGGCCCTTGAGCTGGCTCTTCACCACCAGGGCATCCGTGGGCGGAGCGGGGGGCGCGGGCTCCTGGTGCTTCGCGTACAGGGGAATCAACTCCTGGAGGGGAATCGTCGCCGAGCCCGAGGGCACGGCGCTCAGCAGCAGTCCAACGACGAGAGCGGTGTTCCACATGGCTTACCTCGCTTCCTGGGTGACGGGGGCGACGCGCGGCTCGCCGTCCGGTGGGAGATCCGAGAGCAGGGCCCGCACGCTCGCGCGGGTGGAGAGCACCATCAGGCCGAGCAGCGCCGCGAGGCACTCCAGCGTGTAGATGAGGCCGGTGTAGCCCTGGAGGATGACGGCGAGGGTGGGCACTCCGAGGGTGGCGCCCCAGGTGGCCGCCAGTCGGGAGGTGCGCTCCTCGGGGTAGAGCCGCTTCGCGTAGGCCACCACCGCGGCGCCCATGCCGAGCGTGGCCAGCCCATAGGCCACGTAGAAGTTCATGAAGGCCGCGAGGTAGGCGAGCAGCACGAAGAAGAAGCCGTAGGCGGCGGCCAGCAGGTACGTCTCGTAGACGGCGAGCGGCCTGCGGTGGCGGATGCTGAAGGCGGCCAGCAGGGCCAGCAGCCCGAGGAAGGGCACCCAGGCCCGGCGCGCCATGGTGGCGACGACCTCGTCATACGCCTCCTCCGAGGGGAGGATGACACCGAGGTTCACCCCCGACTCGAGCGACTGGAAGGCCCAGTCCAGCGACACCGTGTCGCGCCCGGTCTCCACCGTGTTGGCCACGAGGACCTGCGGGGGATAGTCGAAGTTCTCCCCACCCTCGACGGCGAGGTGCAGTCGCACGTCACGGGCGGGCAGGGCGGGATCCAGCTTGTAGACGAAGGAGTCGAGGCCCCGGGCTCGGTAGCGGATGGAGAAGTGGCTGGTGGCCCCCTGGGGGATGCGGCCCGTCCAGACGAGGCGGTTGCCGGACTCGCCGAGGTCCAGGTCCGACTCGGCGCCATTGACGAGGAACTGCAGCTCCGAGAGGAGCACCTGGGACTTGTCCACCTCGATGGGGAAGATGAAGGCCACATCGATGTCGTGGCCCTCTCGGTTGACGACGGCGTAGTCGGCCGAGAGGGTGAAGTCGAAGCCGGAGAAGTAGCGCAGGCCGCGCTTGCGGTAGTTCATCCGGGACTGCACCTGCACGTGCTGCTTGTCGAAGGGCAGGGGCTTGAGCTCGGTGAAGATGGTGCCGCTCTGCACGTAGCGCAGCGAGGGCGCCGGCTGCACCACGGGGGCGCCCCAGCGCTCCTCCACGTCCTGGGCGAGCTCGGAGCTGGCGAACTCGGTCCGGTCCGCCACCTGGCCGGCGATGACGGCCGTGGCGAAGACGACGATGAAGAGGCCGCCGAAGACGTGGTGCCGGACGAGCCACGTGAGCGCCCGCTTCACCGGGGTGCGGGGCTCTCTCGGGAGAGGAGGGGTGTCTGGGTTCATGTCCCCAGGATGGCGCGCGGGGTTGCAACGCGAATGAAGGCCCCGTGCACCTCCCGAGGAATGATTGTGCAGGAATTGTGGAGGGGGGTTCAGCACCCCCCTCGAGGCTCAGCGGGCCTCACCGCCCGGCATCCACTTCCCGGACAGCCGCAGGTAGCTGAGGACGAGGATCGCATGGAAGAGGGCGCCGCCCAGTGCGCTGAGGCCCTGGTTGATGATCGTACCGACCACCGTGCCCGTCGTCCCCAGTGGCCGCAGCACGAGCGAGCCCAGACCACTGACCATTCCGATGCCCATGAGGATCCCGAAGCCGACGACCAGCACGAGGAGGACGCCCCAGCGGTGACCCTCGGTGCGATCCCAGGAGAGGGAGAGCGCCTCGATCGGGCCCGCCGGCTGCAGCACCACCGCCGGAGTCGCGAGCATCAACGTCGTCGCCAGGAAGACGCCCGGCACGATGCACATCATGAAGCCAATGCCCAGGGCGAGGCCGAGGACGAGGTTCAGCGCGAACAGGGGCAGCGCCCGCCCGAGTCCCTCGCGCACGATCTCCCCGGGCGTCCGCTCGCGTCCCTCCAGCGCGTCACCGAGGAAGCGGATGAAGATGGAGTGGGCCACGGCCGAGTAGACGATGCTGGCGAGCATGAAGCCGAACATCGCGGGGAGCACCGTGCCCAGGGCGGCCAGGGGGTTGGTCCCGGGCTGCTGCAGGGAGTTCATGGTGAGGGTGAGGGGGAGCGTCGCCAGGCCGAAGACGATCTGTCCCGCGCCGAAGGCCGCGACCGCCTGGGGATGCCGCAAGAGCACGCCGAAGGAGCCCTGAAGGATCTGCCCGACATCGAGGGCGGCCGGGGCGAAGCGACCCCCGCAGGTGACGCACAGGGTGGCATTCGCCGGGCTCCGGCACGCCTCGCAGGCGAACGTTCCACAGCGCGCGCAGGTGAGGAGGGCGGGCTGGTCGGGGTGATTCGGGCACTGGGCCATATCCATGGCCGGTCGTCATAGCGCATCCGGACCTCCTGGCGCGAGACACTCCCAGCTCGTGGGGTAGTAGGCTATCGCGAACTCGCTGCCCGGGAGGAGCCATGCGCGCGGTGGTGTTTCAGCACGAGGAGCACGAGGGCCCGGGGTTGCTCGGCCCCGCCTTGGAGGCGGCGGGCTTCACGCTGGTGAAGCGCTTCCGCACCGTCAAGCGCGAGGACCTGGACGCGGAGCTCGTGGTGGTGCTCGGCGGGCCCATGGGCGTCTACGAGGTGGACCGTCACCCCTTCCTCGGCGAGGAGCTGGCGCTGTTGATCGAGCGGCTCGCGCTCGGGCGCCCCGTGCTCGGCATCTGCCTGGGCGCGCAGCTCCTGGCGGCCGCGGCCGGCTCCGAGGTTTTCGTTGGGAAGAACGGGCTCGAGGTCGGCGTGGCGCCCGTGCGCTGGACGAAGGAGGGGCTCGCCGATCCGGTCATCGCCGGCGTGCGCCCGCGCACCACCGTGGCGCACTGGCACCAGGACACCTTCAAGCCCGTGCCCGGCGCCACGCTGCTGGCCTCGACGGATCGCTACGCGCAGCAGGCCTTCCGGCTCGGCAACTCGTATGGGCTCCAGTTCCACATCGAGCTCACCGCCGACGAGCTGGATCGCTGGTTCACCCACGGAGCCGAGGAGCTCGTCGAGCTGTACGAGAAGAACCTGGACGAGCTGCGCTCCCAGCTCCCCAAGCTGCGCGCGGCGGAGCCCGAGTGCCGCGAGCTCCTCGAGCGACTCGCCCACCACTTCGCCCAGGTGGCCCGCGCCGCCAGATGAACACCGCGCGGGGTGGGGGAGCCTACTCCACGCCGATCTTCGGGCAGATGTCGTTCATGGGGCAGGCGTCGCACTTGGGCTTGCGAGCCGTGCAGATGTAGCGGCCGTGCAGCACGGTCGCGGGCCCGAAGAAGGTCCACTCGGCCTGGGGGACGAGCTTCATCAGGTCCTTCTCGATCTCCTCGGGCTTGTCCTTCTTCGTCAGACCCATGCGCTGGCTGACGCGGGCCACGTGGGTGTCCACGATGATGCCCGAGGCGAGGTTGAACGCGGTGTTGAGGACGACGTTCGCCGTCTTGCGAGCCACGCCGGGGAGGGTGATGAGCTCCTCGATCGTCCTGGGCACCTCGCCGCCGAACTTCTCGAGCAGCGCGCGGCTCATGGCCTGCACCGACTTCGTCTTCTGCTTGTAGAAGCCGGTGGGCTTGAGGTCCTCCTCGAGCTCGGCGGTATCGGCATCGGCGAAGGCCTGGGGGCCGCGGTACTTCTGGAAGAGGGTCGCGGTCACCCGGTTGACGCGCTCGTCGGTGCATTGCGCGGCCAGGATGGTGGCGACGAGCAGCTCGAACGGGGTCGTCCAGTTGAGCTCATAGCGAGCCCCCGGATAGTTCTCGTGAAGGCGGGCGAGGTAGGTCTTGGCGGTCTGTGCGACGGTCATGAGCGTGTTCCGGAGAGGAGCGTCACTACCCATGGAGTGTACCGGGCGGGGGTGACATGGCGAGACGTTCTTCACGTTGGTTCAGCACGGGAGGGGCCAGCGACGTGAACCGCCCCCCCCGTGCCTTCACCGGTTCCCTTGAATCAGCGCTCGACCCCCACCACCGAGGCGTGGCTCGAGCGCCGCAGGGGAAGGACCCACAATGCCTCGCCCACATCCTCGCGGAAGGCGATGAAGAAGACGCAATCACCCACGCGGGTGAAGGCATGCGGGTTCGAGGGGAAGATCCCCGGGCTGATGTCTTGCAGCAGCCGTGTGCCCTTCACCGTCCCGTCGCTCACCCACAGCTCCGTGCCCATCTCCTCATCCGCGTCATTGGCGGGGAAGAGGAGGAGGTCGCCCACGGGGAAGAGCTCCGTCGTGAACTCATCCGAGCGGCTCAAGGGCCGGTGCAGCAGCTTCGTCCCGGACTTCGTGCCGTCGGTCACCCAGAGCTGGTGCTCGATCGGTGCGGGGCCAGAGCCGAAGAAGGCCAGGGAGAAGAAGAGCTTCCTCCCCGTGGTGGCGAAGGCGGTGACGAAGGAGGAGACCTCCGGCGTACCGGCGAAGGGATTGGGAAGGGTCGTGACGAGCTTCGGATCGCAACGGCTGGAGCCGCCCACCTTCAGCTTGTACAGACGCAACGCCGCCCCGGCCGGGTCACCGGTCGTGAAGAACAGGTGATCGCGAGCCACATCCTGGAGTTGCAGGAAGGTGCTGGCGGGGCCGGGCGTGAGGTCCTCGACGAGCTCCGTGCCGGCCACGGTGCCGTCCGTCCTCCACAGCTCGTTCCCGTGGGTCGACTCGTCGGCGATGAAATAGACGAGGCGTCCCGCGACCCGCAGGGAGTTCGGAGCGTTGCCCAGGGGAGCCGGGTCGAAGGTCCTCAACCGCATCGTGCCCGCCCCGGAGCCGTCCGACTTCCACAGCTCGAACTCTCCATCCGAGTCCGCGAGGAAGAAGAAGAGCGTATCGCCCCGCGCGATCGCCCTGTCGATTCTCGCGGTGGTCCCCGGCCCGAAGTCCCGTACCCGCACCGTCCCTTCCTCGGTGCCGTCGGACGTCCACAGCTCGGTCCTCCCAGGCGACGAGGAATCCTCTCCGACCGTGCGGAAGAAGAACAAGGTCTTCCCCACCGCCACGAGGGTGTGCGGTGCCGAGCCCTCGGGCCCTGGCGTGAGGTCCTCCACCAGCCGCGTCCCCCCGCGCGTCCCGTCGCTGACCCAGAGCTCGTTGCCGTGGGCCTCGTCCGCTACCGTGAAGAAGAGCTGGCGCCCCACGGGAGTCAGATTGGATAGGAATTCGAAACCACCCCCGGGACGGAGCACCGGCGGAAACTCCACCACCACGACGGTGCCGGCCTCGGTGCCGTTGCTCTTCCACAGCTCCATCCGCCCATCCTCGCGGTTGGCGGCGAAGTAGAGCTTCCCGCGGAAGCTCACCAGGTTCTGCGGTTCGGCTCCCCTGAAAGTCGCGTCCGGGAAGATGTCCTTGACGAGTCGCGCCCGCCCCAACGTCGGGCGGTCGTTCTTCCTCAGCGCCGCGGCCTCACCCTCCTCGGTCTCCGGCGGGGAGACCTCCGCTTCCGGGAGCGGTCCGCCACAACCCACGAGCAATGCGCAAGACAATGCAACAGCTCTCCATATCTGCATTCCCCACCTCCCTGATTGACTGCAGGACAAGATGGGGGAGGGGCAGACCTTCGGCCTATTGCCTCAGGGGGCTGGGAAATCGCTTGCCTCTCTCCGAGCCTCAGTGCACGACGAGCACCGGCTTCTTGCAGACGCGCACGAGCCGGTCCGTCACGCTGCCCAGGATGGCGCTGGCCACCGCGCCGAGCCCTCGGCTACCCACCACCACCATGTCGACCTCCCTGTCGTTCGCGGCCTGATCCGCGAGCGCCACCGCGGGAGCGCCCTGCAGCAGCAGCGCCTCGGGCTGGCAGCCGAGCTCGCGCGCCACCCTGGCCGCATCGCGCAGGATGTTCTCACCGTTCTTCCGGTCGGCCTCCTCCAGATCGGCGATGGGTCCGGTGTAAACCTCCGCCAGGTGTGTCATCGGCGCCAACGCGTATACGAGCACGAGCCGCGCGTTCGCCAAGGAGGCCAGTTCGGCTGCCTTGCGGATCGCGTGAAGCGATGGGTCGGAGCCATCCACACCCACGAGGATTTTCTTCATTGCGCACCCCGGTTCGAAGTACCGGGTGAGAACTTCACGCTCCGTGCCAGCCACCGGCTTCCCCGTCCATCGGGGAGTGGACGCGCAAGACTTGCGCGGGCCACGCGCCCTCCATCGAGCCCCCGCAATTTCTGCCGCTTCGCCTGGCTCCGGACGAAACCTACCGAGGCACCTGGCAGGAGTCGCGCAGCTCCTTCACGGTGACACGCTCCCCAGGCCCGGTCAGATTGTTGATGAGGACGCGATAGCCCGCCCCCGAGGGCAGGCACACCGTGGTCTCCATCCTCCGGGTGCTCCCCTTTGCCTCACCTTGCAAGGGCACGCCGGCCAGCTCGCCCGAGGCCAGCAGGGTGACGTACAGCGCCCGCGCTGTCTTGCGCCGGTAGCGCAGCGCGTAATTGGGAACCTTGAGCTCGAACTTCGCGGAGTACCACCCATCCAGGGGCGCGGTGCTCCCCTTGCGCCAGCGAAGGCCGAGACCAGGAGTGGGCATCAACTGGTGCAGGGTGAGCATCGCCCGGCCCGAGCCGGAGTCGAGGGCCGTTACCCGCAGGCCCTCCACTCGCAGCTCGGCTTGGGGGAAGAGGTGCCAGATCTGCTCGTAGACGTGCGGGGTAGCGCTGGTCAGGTCATCCACGACGAGCACCAGATCTCCGCGCAGCAGCAACACCGCGCGCCGGTGCTGGACGCCCTCGTAGAGCTCGTGCACGCCCGATTGGTAGGCCCAACCCCCTTGCCCCGTGGACAGTCCGGCGCGGGCCGTGCCCTTGGGCTGATCCCGGTCATCCACCAGCACGGTGTTGTGGGCGCGGGTGCTGTTGAAATAGTCGAAGTCGGGCCCGGGCTCGGGGGTGAAGTGGCCCGAGTCCGGCAACAGCGTCCGGCCCGCCGAGTAGAGCTGCAACGCGAGCGCGTCCAGGTGGCTGTGGCTCGTGCGGTACGGGCCCACGTCGAAAATCACATGCGTCTGCTGGAGGAAGTCCGCCGCCGTGCCGAAGCCCGAGCGCAGCACCGCCTGCCCCGAGGAGGGGAAGAGCCGCCGCGTCTCCAACGGCGGCGAGCCTTCCTTGCCGGCCCGCAGCACGTATTTGAAGGCGGGATCCAACTCGGCCATCTCCGCGTAGCGGGGCGTGTCCTGGGACTTGCGGATGTTGCGTGCCACGCTCGTCCCGAGCATCGGGATGTCCCCGTTGGGCAGAGTGATGTGCGCGGCGTAGTGGAGCATCTGGAGGATGCGGGTGTCCGCCTCGGGCGAGAGCGCGATGCCATGCTCGCGGGCCCAGCGGTAGATGTCCCAGAAGCCCGTCAGGAAGTAGAAGTGGTAGAAGGGCGACTGCTCCACCTCTACCCCGTCCTCGTCGAGCACCCGCGCGAGCATCCCGTCCAGCCGTGCGATGGCCGTGGCGCGCCAGGAGGGGGAGTCCGCCAGAATCCGGGAAGTTCTCCGCGATGAGCAGCAGCGCCCCGGCCTGGGCGAGCCCATGGTTGTAGGTGGCCTCGAAGTTCCGGGGGTTGTGCAGGAAGTGACCGACCTCGAGGATGCGGTCGCGCAGGCCCTGCTCCAACCCGGGAGGGAGCGCCCCGCGGGACTTCAGCTTGAAGTAGATGTTGACCAGGGACATGCCCCGGAAGGCGGTGGTGTGTTTGTCCCACGCATACGAGGAGTCATGGCCGTGCGCGACGAAGCTCTCCATCACCTGGAGGAGCCGGACACGGTAGCGGTCATCCCCGGTGTCGACCCAGGCCCGCACCAGGTGGCGCACGGGGCGGAGGCCGTAGAACTCGAAGCGCCAGAACTTCTCGTTGAAGGGGTTCTCCGTCCACGTAGGGGAGGGCGGCAACTCGACGGCCGGAAAGCGCGTCACCGGCCAGCGGTTGGCGAGCAGGTACTCGGCGTCCGTCCGCGTCCCCTCGTCCAGGAAGCGATACATGACCTCCTTCCCCAGTCGCTCCGCGCCCAGTCCGCCCGTTCCCCCCAGCAGCACCGCAACGAGCGCGAGACCCCGCCATGAGAGTGCCATTCCCCAAAGATTCGCTGGGGGGCACGCGCCAGTAGTGTCCGGAAGCGCGAAGCCTCCGTCCGCTTCCATACCTGGCTCGTGGCCTTCTTCGGCCATCTTCAGGCGAATCGACCGCCGAACATCCTGTCGCGCGGGAGGAGCACGGCTCGAACGGGTCCGACTGTCGGACCCGTTAGCGCAATGCCGACGCCGACGCCGACCTCACCGGAGTGAGAGCGGCCGAGGTGTGGGTGCTCGCCGGCGAACCCTGCACGGCGGGTTGCTGCTGCTGGGGCTCGGTCGAGGTGTCGGCGCTCGCCGGCGCGCTGCCTCCCGTGTCCTCTTGCGGCGCGGCCACGGCCGGCTGCTGCTCAGGAGCGGCTGGAGCCTGCTGGGCGGCCACGGCCGGCCGCGGCTCGGCGACGGGCGCTTGCTGCTCCGGGGTGGGCTCCTGCTGGGTGGCCACGGCCGGCTGCTGCTCCGAGGCCGCGGGAGCCTGCTGCGCGGGGGCAGGGGCCTGCTGCGTGGCCATGGCCGGCGCCTGCTCGAGCCCGGGCGGCAGCCGGCGCGGCGGAACGACCACGGGCGGCGGAACCGGGCAACGGGTGCAGGGGCCACGCAGGGGGACCGCGAGCACCTGGCCGATGCTCAGGAAGACGCCGCGCATCCGGTTGGCCTTCTTGATGGCGTTGATGGTGGAGCCGTAGCGCAGGGCGATGCCGCCGAGCGTGTTGCCCGAGCGCACCCGGTGCATGACGATGTTCTTTTCGGGCTGCAGCGCGAGCAGCGGGGCGATGCGTCGGCCCAGTTCCTGGGCACGCGGGTTGAAGAACCGCACGTGGAAGTGGTCCCGGTGGCGCTTCGCATGCTTGACGAGGGACTGCGCTCCGGCGTTGAAGAGCGAGTCCAGCCATTCCTTGTTCTCGCCCTTGCGCAGCGCGTGCTCGTACAGGACCTTGATGACGCGCTTGTCCACGAGGATCATCTGCACGTCGGTGTGCATGGCGAGCGACTTGATGAGCGCCCAGTTCAGCTCGAGGTCGATGTAGCGCTCGCGCTCGCGGACGCGGATGGGCTCGGCGGTCGGGTAGTAGAAGCCCAGGTCCACGTCCCGGCCGTTCTGGTGGCTCTTGTGCGGCCGCAGGTAGCCGCCGTCACGGGAGCTGAGCTGGTTCACCCGGAGCGGGGGCGCCTTCGGATACTGCGCGCGCACCTCGCGGATGGCCTGGGTGACGTAGTCGATCGTCTCCTGGGTGCCCCAGGCCAGCTCGGGCGAGACCACGATCCACTCCTCACTCTCGGGGACGCGGACCGAGTTCACCATCCGGCCGCTCTCGACGAACCCCACCGAGATCGATCCGAGGGTCTTCGGATCCTTCTTCCACTGCTCGGTGAGCTGCTCGTCCGACAGCTCGGCGGTGTACAGAGGGCCGTTGGGCACGGCGCTGGTGGGGGGGGCCTCCTGGGCCTCGCCCTCGTCGGCGGAGTCCGTCGAGTCGTCGTCGTCCTCCTCCTCCGCGGCGGCCGCCTCCTCATCCACTCCGTCGGGGATGATGGCGTCCGCGCCGGCGGCCTGGGCCACGGCGGACTCCGGAGCCTTCTCGGGCACCGGGCCTGCTTCGCCCCCCTGTGAGGAGGCCGGCGTCGCAACGGGCTGGGCGGCGGCGCCAGAGGCCTCCGACGCCTGAGCCGTCACCTTCGACGGGGGGAGGGTAGGAGCCACATGCGCGGTGCAGCCCGCGCACAACAACAGGATGATCCAGGATGTAGAACGCACTCGGGGCGCAGAATGACCTGAAATTGTTCCGCGCCAAAGTAATCCGTCTAGGCTACCCGGGCCCCCTGGCAGGCAACCCGAGGGGACTTGACGCGTGGGCAGGGGGCGCCAGACCCGTCACGGCACGCTGATTCCCCAGTCAAACCGGGCACTTCGCGCGCTCACCTCCCGCACGGCGAGGACGCGGCCGTGGCGCATGACGTGACTGGCCGCGTCAACGGGCGAGCCGCTCCAGCGGGGGGCGGAGGCGGTTGACGATCGGAGCGGGAGCGGGGGAAGTACCCGGACTCGCGACATTCACCTCACTCCGGGAAGGATATGACTCGTCTCCGCACGACATCGAGATTCGTCTGCGCACTCCTGCTGTCCGCGGGCGCGCTCCACGCCGGGCCCGCACGGGCCGCGCAGGTGCCCGTGGCCAATGCCGGCTTCGAGTCGCTGGCCTCCTCGGGACAGCCCTCGGGCTGGACCGTGATGGGCGGGGGCAGGGTGGCCGCCAGTGTGGACGGGCGCTCCGAGGGCAGCCGCGGGCTCGCCATCGAGAACCCCTCCGGCGGCTCCGAGACCACCGTGCAGTCCGAGCCCGTGAAGCTCCAGGTGGGCCGCCTCTATCGCCTCAGCGCGTGGGTACGCACTCGCGGAGTGAAGGCGGATCCCCTGGCGCGCTACCCCACGGCGCTCGGCGCCTGCGTGTCGATGAAGAGCTTCCCCTTCACCAACTGCTCGCCCTCCCTGGGCGCGGACCAGGACGGCCGCGTCTCGGTGCTCTTCTTCGCCACCCAGGGCTCGGACCGCGTGCAGCTTCACCTGGGCCGCAACGGCAAGGCCACCGGCTCCGCGTGGGTGGATGACGTGCGCTTGGAGGAGGTGGACGACATCACCGCCTACATCCCCATGGAGTCCGTGCGCTGGGCCGGCAAGGGCTTCCGCTACGACGACGGCGGGTGGAAGTACATCCACATCGAGGGCGAGCCCTACGAGCGGGGCCGGCAGTACGGCGAGCTCGTGGCCGACGACATCCTCCGCTACATGGAGAAGCTGGGCACCCGCAGGAACCGCCAGGACCTGGCCGATGGCTGGGCCCAGATGCGGCTGCTCACCGACTCGCTCTTCCTGCGCAAGTTCGAGCCCGAGTACCTCGAGGAGATGAAGGGCATCGCCGACGGCGCCAACAAGGCCGGCGTGAAGTTCAAGGAGCGCGAGCTGGACCTGCTCGACATCGCGACCCTCAACTCGGCGGTGGACCTGGGGCAGCTCGAGGACGCCAACAAGGTGAGCGCCACGCCGCTATCCGGGCGTCTCTTCCTCAAGGGCGAGGACGAGCAGGGCCGGGCCGGCGAGGGCGACCACTGCTCGTCGTTCGTGGCCACGAAGTCCGCCACCAAGGATGGGCAGTTCATCATGGGGCAGATCTTCATGTGGAACGGCTACACCGGTGTCCACTGGGACGTGGTGCTGGACGTGCAGCCCACGAAGGGTCACCGCTTCGTGATGCAGACCTTCCCGGGCGGCATCCACAGCGGCGCGGACTGGTTCATCAATGACGCGGGCATCGTCATCGGAGAGACGACGGTGGGCCAGACGCCCTTCGCGCCCGACGGCACGCCCCAGAGCAACCGCATCCGCAAGGCGGCCCAGTACGCCTCCTCCATCGACGAGGTGGCGCGGATCCTCTCCAAGCAGAACAACGGCCTCTACACCAACGACTGGACCCTGGCGGACGCCAAGACGGACGAGGGCGCCTGCTTCCTGCTGGGCACGAAGAAGACGAAGCTGTGGCGCACCGGCAGCAAGGGCAAGGCCGCGGAGACTCCGGGCAACCTCAAGGACTTCATCTGGGCCAACAACAACACGCGCGACCTGGAGGTGCGCAAGGAGTACGTGCCCAACCCCCAGAACGCCCCGGTGGACCTGGCCTTCAACACCTGGAACCGCGACATCGCCTTCCAGAAGTACTACCAGGCGCACGGCAAGGGCGGCATCGACCTGGACAACGCCATCCGCATGATGGCCTCCAGCCCCATCAACCGGCCCCACGCCTGTGACGGCAAGGTCACCACCGGTGAGATGGCCCGCCAGCTCATGTTCCTCGCCCACTACGGCAAGACGACCCTGCGCGAGAAGATGGTGGGCGGGCGCTACATCCAGGACCTGCCCGGCGCCACTCCCCACCTGACGCTCGGCTACACCACCTTCAGCCCCATCTACGTCGCCGACAAGCTGAAGGAGGCCCGCACCAGGGCCGCCCAGGAGACGAAGACCCCGGAGACCAAGAGGGACCTCGCCAAGGTCAAGGAGGCCTTCGGCTTCGACAAGAAGCTCCTGTGGAGCAACACGGTGTTCCCCGCCACTGACGGGGAGAACTGGCTGGTGAGTGGCACGGCCGCCTACTGGGGAATGCTGCAGAAGCTGCCGGACTCCGCGGACAAGGCCTTCGAGCAGCAGCGTGATGCCCTGGCGGACCTCAACGCTCGCTACCTCTACCTCACCGCGCGCGAGGGGGACGTGGTGCCCGTGGCCGCGCGCACCTCCTACGACCGTTATGGCTCCTACGCGGTGCCTCGCGTGAAGGGCACCTTCCTGCTGCACCAGCTCCGACTGCTGTTGGGCAACAAGTCCTTCTCCAAGGTGATGGTCACCGTCCACGAGCGCTACGCCAACAAGAACATCACCACGGCCGAGTTCGTCCGCACCGCGTCGCAGGCCTCGGGCCGGGAGCTCCAGCCCTTCGTCTCGCAGTGGGTGGAGCGCGAGGGCCTGCCCGCGCCACGCATCCAGGCCAGCACCACGAAGGCCAAGGATGGCTACGACGTGACGGTGAAGGTGGAGCAGGGCGGCAAGCCCTACCACTTCGTCACCACCGTGGCGCTGGTCACCGCGAAGGGCTCGACCCTGGAGCGGGTGGAGGTGAAGGGCGCGAGCGACACCTTCTCCTTCCACACGACGGAGAAGCCGGTGCGCGTGGTGTTCAACCCGTCCAACGACATCCCCGTGCCGCGCGAGCGCTACCAGATCCTCTCCAACGCCATGGATGACTTCGAGCGCCTGCTCTACGTCTACGGCACGGCCCGCGAGGTGGAGGCGGAGCGCACGCTCACCCAGAACTTCCGCGACGCGCTGGCGGACGCCTTCACGGAGGTGCTCGCCCCGGTCAAGCCGGACGCCGAGGTGACGGAGCAGGAGCTGGCGGAGCGCGACCTGTTCGTCCTCGGGAGCGCCGAGAACAACGCGCTGGTGGCGCGGCTCGCCGCGGAGAAGAAGCTGCCGGTGGAGATCGGCCGCCGCTTCTTCCGCTGGCAGGGGAAGACGTACGGCCGGCCGGATGACGGGCTCGCCGTGGCCCTGGCCAACCCGTGGAACCCGAAGCGGATGCTCTACCTCTACCTGGCCAACAGCGGCCCACAGCTCTGGCAGATGACCCGTACCCTCCAGCCGGGCCTCAAGGGCTGGGCCCTCTTCCGCGGCGGCGAAGTGGGCTCCAAGGGCTTCCACGAGCCTCGACGCGCTGGCGGTGGAGCTGACGGAGTCCCCGGCCCCCGAGGTCAAGCCGCTCGGCTCGGTGAGCGCGGGCAACTGAGGCAGGGTCCAGAGAGGCCCGAGGAGGGGAGACAGGTTCAAATCTGGACATCCTGTCTCGCCCCTGCGCAGGGTGACGAACCCATTCCACTCCGAGCGGCGGCTGTCCTGTTGACGGCATACCGACCCGTTGGCACACATAGCCGCGGCAAAGGAGCATGACCATGGCAGACACCCAGAAGATCACGCCGTTCCTGTGGTTCAACCAGGAGGCGGAGGAGGCGGCGAACTTCTACGTTTCGCTCTTCAAGGATTCGAAGATCCTGAGCGTGTCTCGCTACGGCGACGCGGGACCGGGCCCCAAGGGGTCGGTCATGGTGGTTGAATTCCAGCTCGCGGGTCAGAAGTTCAGCGCGTTGAACGGCGGCCCGCACTTCAAGTTCACCGAGGCCATCTCCCTGCTCGTGAACTGCGACTCTCAGGAGGAGGTCGACACGTTGTGGTCCAAGCTGACCGCGAACGGGGGACAGGAGGGCCAGTGCGGCTGGCTCAAGGACAGGTTCGGCCTCTCCTGGCAGATCGTCCCGTCCAGGTTCGTCCAGATGATGCAGGACAAGGACCCGAAGCGGACGCAGCGCGTGATGCAGGCCATGCTCACCATGAAGAAGTTCGACATCGCGCGCCTCGAGGAAGCGTACGCGCAGGCGTAGGGCCGTCCTTTGCCCGCGCAGCTACCGGCGCTGGCCCGAGCCCCTGGAATCCCGCCGGGTCTCTTCCGCGAGACGCTCCCGGGCCATCTCCGCGAGGGCCTCCTCGGCCTCGTCCGCGGTCCACCCGAGCGGCACCATGCGCTCCAGCCGCTTCCCATTCATTGACGCCACGAAATAACGGTCGCAGCGGTCGCCCTCGCCGTACACGACGCCCAGGCGCAGGCCGAGCTGTCTCGCGCGGGTCTCCAGCTTCGCCGTCGTGGAGGTGCCGTGGAAGCGGGGCAGGGGCATCATGATGGGCCCCTCCTCGGCTTCACGGGGGGCGCCGCGCTCGGCTCGCTGACGGGGCTGCTTCGTCGGGGTGGGGCTCACAGTCCAGTTTCAATCAGAAATCGCCGCCGCTCTGAAGGACCACCTGGGGCATCACCCTTCTGGCCCACCCTCCACGGTGGGACACCCCGACTCGGCGGGGTGTTGGATACAGCACACGCGGAAATGGCCTTCAGTCTCGCGCCCGGCGCAAATACCCTGGGGACGGAGACGACGAGAGGACACTCATCACCATGCTTCGTATCAAGGCGCACATCGCTCCGTCTGGCATCCAC
This sequence comes from uncultured delta proteobacterium, assembly GCA_963771175.1. Taxonomy (GTDB): domain Bacteria; phylum Myxococcota; class Myxococcia; order Myxococcales; family Myxococcaceae; genus Archangium. Next base: position 3,902 of record CAVYSY010000017.1, on the reverse strand, counting down.
GGCATCGGGCTGTTCGCGGGCGAGCCCATTCCGAAGGGAGCGGTGGTCTGGGGGTTTGATCCGCCGGTGGACCAGCGGTTCACCCCGGAAGAGGTGGCCTCCATGCCACCGATGATGAAGACCTTCCTGGCGCGCTACGCCTACAGCGATCGGGGCACGCTCGTGCTGTGTGGCGATCACGCGCGGTTCATGAATCATTCGCCCACGCCGAACTGCGGAAATGATCCGACGCGGCAGTACACGCTCGCGCTTCGCGACATCGCGCAGGGCGAGGAGCTCACCGACAACTACGCCACCATGGAGGACAGCTGGGACGCGTTCGCGGGCATCATCGAGCCCGAGCGGATGTGAATCGCGGTAGGCCCGCGGTCCGCTACCGCCCGTTCAGCAACTCCGGCAGCTTGTCCGTGAGGTCCAGGTGGGTGGCGGCATACTCGAGCATCCGCCGCTCCTTGCGATCGATCCGCCCGTCCACGAGGGCCATGTCCACGATGTGGCGGAGGAAGATCTCGGCCTCGGGGGTGCCTCGGGGCACCAGCCGGGTGAAGAGCTGGGGGCCGGAGTTGAGGGCCAGCTCCACGTTGCTCCAGGGGACGTCCCAGCGCCGGGCACACAGCTCGAGCAGCTTGCGCTCGGAGTTCTCCACGGAGCCGTCCGAGGCGGCGAGCGCGGCCATCATGTAGAGCAGGCGCTGGCGCTCCTGGGGATCCGTGATGACGTCGTCCGAGGGTCCCCGGGCAACGGCCGGCGCCTGGACGGCGGGCTCGTCGCGGACCCTGCTCCTCCGAGCGGCCATGCGGGTATCGAAGTGCCGCTGCTCGCGGGCGTCCCAGGCCTCGAAGGGGTCCGCCGAGGCCAGCACCCAGTCCCGCTCTCCGCTGCCGAGCGCGGTGCCGCAGTAGTCGCAGGTGATGGCGGCCGAGTCGGTGAGCGGCGCGTTGCACTGGGGGCACCGGTTGGTGGACATGCCGTTGTCCGTGTTGGTGCGGGCGCCGTGCTTGCGGACCAGGGTGAAGACCCAGCGCTGCGGAAGGGTGGGCAGGGCAGGGGGTCGCTCGTTGACGGGGCCGACTCCCATGCGCGCGCTCCAGCGCACCTCCACGTGGGCTTTGTCGAAGCCCTCGGGGTTCACCTCGAAGGCGCGGGTGATGACGCCACCCACGGCGCACTCGAGGAACACCTTGCGCCGGCCGTGCTCGCGCAGGCCACCGAGCTCCTCGTCCAGCCGGGCGATGGCCTCGGCGTTGGCCACCTTGTGCAGGCGCTGCGTGGTGCCGTGGCTCTGCGCGTCCACCCACTTCCAGAACAGCAGCGAGGTGCGGTCCTCGAGGATCTCCAGGTTGAGGGCCGGGTCGGCCTCGCGGGCCTCGCGCAGGTTGTCCACCTGGGCGTAATGGCGCACGTGCTCGAGCCCCTGGGTGATCTCCGAGAGCGTCCAGTCGTAGTTGCCCGAGTTGACGATGGCGCCGCAGAACTCGCAGCGGTTGGCGGCGCCGCCCTGGTACGGGGCCCCGCAGTTGGGGCACTTGCCCTGGAAGAGATCCTGGCCGATGCGCGTCTGGACACCGGGCTTGCGGACGAAGGACCAGACCTCGGTGAAGGCCTCCAGGGGGACGCGCCTGGCGGCGGCGAGGGCCTCGGCCTCGGAGGCGGAGGCGGGCACGTCCGTGTCGCGCATCCGGGCGCGCACGCGCAGATGGACGGTGTCGTACCACTCGCTCTGGTCGAGCCCGATGAGCTGCACGTCCATCACGTCGATGTCGGTGATGGCGTCGCGCACGCCCTGGTCCTTCATGAGCTGGAGCTGCACCTCGAAGCGCTGGAAGGTGGCGTCCGAGAGGAAGGGCCGCACGGGGGACAGGTCCTGGTTGAACCAGGCGTCCTGCAGCTCCAGGAAGAGCCGGCGCGTCTTGTCGAGCAGGGGCTGGAGCTCGAACTGGGGATCCTTGAGGCGCAGCGCGTTCGTCCAGCCCTCGACGTCGCGCGAGGAGACGGTGGTGCGCAGCTCGGCCTCGCGCTGCTGGAGGGCTCGCCGGGTGGCGCCGGTGGGGTGGAGGTTGCGCTGGTAGAAGTACCAGGCCAGCCCCCCGAGCCCCAGCAGGGGCAGACCGATGTGGGGGTACATGACGATGAGCCGCACCAACCAGAAGACGATCTCGATGGGGACGCCCCCACCGCCGCCGGAGTCGCGGTCGCTGGAGGGGGCCTGGTAGTGCTCGCCACCGCCGCCCCGAGCGAGGGCGGCCAGGGGGACGAGGAGCAGGAGCCCGAGGCCCGGGAGGAGCCAGGGCGCCCAGCGGGCGAGGGATCGTGTGGACGCGGTGCGCATCGCCGAAAAGAGTAACCGTTTCCGCCTTGTCAGGCCCGAGGAGTCGCCGCAGGCTGGGGGATCGACTGGTGGCCCGGTGTAGGGCCCGGTAAGGGAGCGCACATGGCGGAGTTCAAGGTCGACGCACGAGGACCTATCGAGATCTGGACCATCGACGGCGAGGGGCGGCGCAACGCGATCAGCCGGGCGATGCTGAAGGAGCTGGAGGAGATGGTGACGCGCGTGTCACGCGGTCACGACACGCGGGCGGTGGTGATTACGGGGGCGGGGGACAAGGCGTTCTGCGCGGGGGCGGACCTGAAGGAGCGCGGGACGATGGTCGAGGAGGAGGTGCGGGCCTTCCTGAACGGGCTGAGGCGCACCTTCCGGGCCATCGAGAAGAGCGACTGCGTGTTCATCGCGGCGATCAACGGGGCGGCGTTTGGCGGAGGCACGGAGCTGGCGCTCTCGTGCGACCTGCGGGTGGCGGCACCGGCGGCCGAGCTGGGGCTGACCGAGGTGAAGCTGGGAATCATTCCCGGCGGTGGCGGAACGCAGCGGCTGTCGCGGCTGGTGGGGCCGGGGAGGGCAAAGGATCTGATCCTCACGGGCCGGAGGCTGAACGCGGCGGAGGCCTTCAGCATCGGGCTGGTGAACCGGCTGACGCCGGAGGGGCACCTGCTGGACACGGCGTACTCGCTGGCGGAGAGCATCGTGGAGAACGCGCCGCTCGCGGTGGCCACGGCGAAGCACGCGATTGACGAGGGCCTGTCGCTGGAGCTGGACGAGGCGCTCGCGCTGGAGCTGCGCCACTACGAGAAGGTGCTCGCCACCGAGGACCGGCTGGAGGGCCTCAAGGCCTTCGCGGAGAAGCGCAAGCCGGCCTACAAGGGGCGCTGAAGCCTCGGTAGGTCGCCATCTACTTCGGACTGAATGGCACCCAGATCCAGCGCCCGTGGAAGGCTGGGACAGGACGGGACGACAGGGGACGCGGCGGGATAACGAATCCGAATCTCGGCTCGCGCGGCGGATGCGCTTCCAATTCTCAAAGTTGCGGCACTGACGGCTTCCGTGGCCCGAGCTGTCGCAATCCCTCCTGCGTTGCCGCCGCGCTCTGTGCCCTGCGCTGTACCTGGCACCCTTCACCGTGCCCCGCCGCTCGAAGGCCCGGCCCGGTAATCACAGGCCATCGCAAACCTCTGCGCGCGAGAACACGGCAGCCCCGCGCCGTGCCGAGTCCTGTAAGGGCACACGTCGCGCACGGTGGCCGGAATAACCAATACACGGGGGGGGGGGGGACAAATATATCCCGTTTTCCCCGATTCGGACTTAAACGCGCAATCTCTGCAACATTTGTTTCTGACTTGTTCGTTAGTCCGGGGCTTCCCCTGTTCACATGACTGTGTTACCTATTCGGGCGCTTCGCAGTCTTACTAACTACCGCCTAACACTACTGCGTTAGTAGCGTGAGGAACCCTACCGGAGCAGCCAGGAAGCGGCTGGCCGGCCGCTTGGTGTCAAAGGTCGACTCGTGCTTACTACTTGGGAGGTGGAGCACGATTGAGCGAGTCAGGCGATGGGCACCTTCATGGAC
>CAVYSY010000016.1:0-38743 GCA_963771175.1 uncultured delta proteobacterium | reverse complement strand
GCCGTATTGCTGGAGCCAGCGCCCGGGCCTGTACGTGCTCTGCGGCGCGCTCGGGCCGCTGGCCCGCCCCGAGGTGGGGCTCTTCCTCGTCCTCCTGCCACTGGTGGTGCGCCCGCGGCCCGGGCTGGAAGCCCCTCCTCCAACGCCGGCTCGAGGCGGCGGCCGGGCTGGTGCTCGGCGGCGGCACGTGGGCCGCGTGGAACCTGCACGCCTCCGGTCGGCCGCTACCGGCGACGTTCTACGCCAAGGTCCAGTCCGAGGGCTCGTTGCTCCTTTCGCAATGGACTGGCTTCTCCCAACTGGTGCCGGAAGTCTCGTGGCCCTGGCCCGTGCTGCTGGTGTTGGTGGCGCTGGCGCTCCGGGCCGCGTTCCGCCGCCACGCCGCGAGTGGCCCCGAGCGTCTGGCGGCCGGGCTCGTGGCCCTGGCCCTCGTGTTCTGCTCCGTCTCGCAGGTCCTCCTCCGGACGAAGGACATCCACACCTTCTACGCCTGGCGCTATGTGCTGCCCGCCGTTCCCTTCCTCCTGGCGGCACTCCCGGTGCTGCTCGGCGGATGGCTGGAGTCGCGGCTGGCGAGACACGGTCCGCGGCTGCCCATGTGGGTCGCGGTGCTGCTGCCGCTCGTCATGGCCACGGGCCTGCCCCAGCGTCTGAGCTGGGCTCGAGAACGACGCCCACAACATCGACGACCTGCAGGTCCAGCAGGGGCTCGCCCTCGCGGACGCCTCGCCCGAGGACGTGGTGTGGGTGCTCGACGCGGGCGCCTCGCGCTTCTTCGGCAAGCCCTTCGTGGTGGATATGATTGGGCTCAACACGCCACAGCTGCTGGGCGAGGGGGCACAGGCCTACCTCCGCGAGCACCCGCCCCGGTTCTTCGACTGGGCGTCGGGCTGGGCCATCATCCAGGCCGACACGGGCTCCAAGATGGGAGCGAAGCGCTTCCAGACGACCACCCCGTACACCGTCACCTCGCAGGAGGTCATGGCGGAGCGCCTGCTGGTGGAGTGTCCCCCCGGGGTAGCGGGCGAGTACCTGCGCACGATGAAACGGTGGCGCTTCCAGTGCGCGGCGGGTTCCCCGGCCGGAACACCGATGCCCCCTCCCCCTCCGCCCGTCGCGGAGGAGGGCCAGTAACCGGGGAACCGCTCCAGGCTCACCCCGGCGGCCGCATGAGGCCGAGCGCCAGCAACGCCGTGATGAGCATGCCCATGAGGGCCTCGGCGACGATGGCGCCCGCCCCCACGGCTTGGACGGTCTGGGTGGAGGAGGGCCGCAGACGGCTCACGCCCGCGGCCAGCAGCGCCCCCAGGCAGATCGTCACCGCGTAGTAGGCCGGCACGCAGAAGCCGATGCCCATGGCCGCCGCCGAGGGCAGCAGGCGCGCCAGCCGTCCGCGGGCCGCCACCGACAGCACCACCCCGAGCGCGAAGGCCAGGGCCGAGATGGACGTGGACGAGGGGGACATGCCCTCCAGCCCTCGCGAGGTGACCTCCGCCACGGCCTTGAATTGCAGGCCCGTGGGCACGGGCAGCGCCTCGGAGCCCAGCCCGTGCGCGGACACGAGCAGGAAGTAGGCGGGGACGGCCACGGCGGCGCCCAGCAGCAGCCCCGGGAGCTGGACGAGGAGCTGGCGCGAGGCGCTCGCCCCGAGCAGGCGTCCGGACTGGAGCGACCACAGGCTCCCGCTGGTATGCGACGCGGCGCCCGACACCACCGCGCCCGTCGCGACGTTGAGGCCGGGCAGTCCCGGCGCCACCATCCCGAAGCCCAACTGGGCGATCTGCCCCACCGGGCTGATGGGAGCGATGTCCGACTGACCCGTCGCCCGGGCGCACACCGCGCACAGCGGGAAGGCCAGCACCAGCGCCAGGAGGAAGTAGAGGGGACCGAGCTGGAAGGCGAACCACCCCACCACCCCGGTGAGGATGATGGCCGAAGGCACCGCTCTCGCCACCCACTGGCCGGCCCTGGCCTCCCAGCCCTCCCCCTGCCTCCCGAGCCCTCGCAGGTCGGCGACCACGGCCGGGAGGGCACGCACCTGGGACACGAGCGACATGGCCGAGGCGCCCACCATCAGCCCCACGCCGGGCCAGAGGAGCCACGCGGAGAAGGCTCTGTAATCGGTCCCCGTGACGAGCCCCTCGCGCACCAGCCAGGGCGCCAGTCCCGTCCACGCCACCAGCGCGCCGAGCAGGATGCTCAGCCCCGCCTGGGGCCCCACCAGCACGCCGATGCCCAGCATCATCGGGTTCCAGCCGAAGCCCAGCAGCAGGGTGTCCGCGCCCAGCCCGCCCACCCGCAACGAGCCGGGCAGCAGCGACGAAGCGGGGATGAGGCCGCGCGCGTCCCGCAGCCAGGTGAGCACCACGGAGACGAGGCCACTGGTCCACAGTCCCCGTGCCCGCTCGGTGTAGGCGGTGCCGGTGGAGTGCAGGGTGGAGATGAGCGCCGCGGTGGCGGCACCGGTGGGAAAGGGCAGGGCCTCCTCCTCGAGCAGGCGCCGCCGCAGCGAGAAGGCGAAGAGCACGCCGAGCGTCCCCAGCCCCACGCCCCACAGCGCCACCGCCCAACCCGCCGGTTGCGTCCCCGTCCCCAGGAGCGCGAGCGCCGGCACCGCGCCCAGCAGTCCGGCGCTGGCGGGCATCGCGCCCACCGAGACCGCGGCCGTCATGGAGAGGTTGGTCTCCAGCGGGGAGAGCGGAGCCCGCCGCCGGGCCGCGAAGGCCGACAGGCCCCCATAGGCCAGCAGCGAGGCCAGCACGCAGCCCGATTCCCAGAAGCCCGTCTTCAGCCCCATGTAGACGTTGGTGACGGCCAGCACCGAGCCGATGAGGCCCCCCGCGACCAGCGCGCGCGCCGTCAGCTCGGGCGGCGGGGGCTGGACGGCGGGAATGGCATGAAGCGAGGGGGTCTTCGACTCCCCCGGGGCCGACTTGGGGGTCGCTCCGGCACGTCCCAGCCTCCGGTCGCTCATTCTCGCGCCTCCCCGAACGATGGCGAGCGGGGGTGGGGTGGCGGCACGGGCCGGCGCGCCCTGGGCCGACGCGCCCTGGGCGGAGCGACCCACCAGCGCCCGGAGCTGGCGCAGGTCCAACGGCTTGCTGAGCTTCGGGTTGGGCACCTCCTGCAGGAAGCTCAGCGCGCGCGGGGTGAAGGCGCCACCAGTCATGAAGACGACGCGCTGGGCCTGTTCCGGCGCGAAGCGATTGAGCTCGGCGTAGAGGTCCATGCCCGTCATGCCCGGCATCATCACGTCACAGAGGATGAGGTCGAAGCGCTGGCCCTGGTCCAACAGCTTGAGCGCGGCCCGGGCCCCGTTGACGGTGGCCACCTCGTGCTCGGGCGACAGCGAGCGCTGGAGCGCCCGCGTCACGTAGGGCTCGTCGTCCACCACCAGGATGCGAGCCCGCCCCAGCGGGGTGACCGGCACCGGCTCGGGGCGCGCCTCCGCCGGAGTGCCGGCCACGCCCAGGAACACGCGGAAGGTGCTCCCCCGGCCGGGCGTGCTCTCCACGCCGATGCGGCCGCCCATGGAGTCGATGATGCCGTGGCAGATGGACAGCCCCAGCCCCGTGCCCTCGCCCACCGCCTTGGTGGTGAAGAAGGGGTCGAAGATGCGCGCCTGCACCTCCTGCGTCATGCCCACGCCCGATGTCGCGCACCTCCACCACCACCTCGCCCGTGCCGCCCTCGCGGATGACGACGCGAATCTCATGGTCCTGCGCGTCACCCTCGGGAATGGCGTGCGCCGCGTTGAGCAGCAGGTTGAGGAACACCTGGCACAGGCGCGACTCGTTGCCCTGCACCGAGGGCACCGACTCGAACTGCGTCACCAGCCGCGCGCGGTGCTTGATGACGTTGTCCGCCATCTTGCACGCCAGCTCCACCGCCCGGCTCACCACCACCGCCCCCAGACGGTCCTCCTGCTGGCCGCGGGCGAACGTCTTCAAGTCCCTCACGATGGAGGCGATGCGCTCGGCGCCCTCCATCGTCTCGCGCACCACCTGATGGAGCGGCTCCACGTCCTGCCCCGCCGCCGAGCTCCTCAGCCGCTCCAGCCCCTCGCGCGACGAGGTGCAGGTTGACGAGCATGTAGGCCAGCGGGTTGTTGATTTCGTGGGCCACCCCCGCGCCCAGCGTGCCCACCGAGGCCAGCCGGTCCGCCATCTGCAGCTTGGACTGCAGCAGGCGGCGCTCGGTGGTGTCGCGGTGGACCATCATGTGGGCGATGGTCCGGCCCTCCGCGTCTCGCAGCGGCGCCACCACGGACTCGCAGAAGCACTGCACGCCGTCGGTGCGCTTGAAGTCCATCTCGCCCGTCCACCGGCCGTCGCGCTCCAGCGCCGCGAGCACCTCGGCGGTGCGCTTGTCCTCCTCGCCCGGGTGCAGCAGCGCGAAGAGTGTCTGCCCGAGCGCCTCCGACTTGCCCCGGCCGAACATCTTCTCCGCGCTCGCGTTCCAGTCGATGATGCGCCCGTTGCGGTCCGTCACCACCACGCCCTCGCACAGGCTCTCGAAGATGAGGGCCTGACGGCGCAGCTCCTGCTCGGCCACCTTGCGCTCGGTGATGTCCATCACCGTGCCCGTTATCCGCACGGGAGTGCCGCGCTCGTCGCACAGCACGTCGCCCTTGCAGGACAGCCACCGGCCGCGCGCGCCCGCCACTTCAATCCGGTACTCCACGTCCAGGTGGGCGCGCTGGGCGAGCGCCGTGGACAGCGCCTCGCGCACGCGCGGCAGGTCCCCCGGGTGCACCACCTCGGAGGGCTCCGTGGGGCGCCCCGAGAGCGCTGCCCACCGGCAGGCCCAGCAACCTGTCCACCTGCTCGGACCACGTCACCGCGCCGGTGACGGCGTTCCAGTCCCAGATGCCCACGCGCGCCGCGCTCAACGCCTGCCGGAGCTGCTCCTCGCCCTGCTCCACCAGCTCGCGCATGGAGAAGCGCAGCACCGTCACGGTGCCAATCTGGACCCGGTCTCCCTCGTGCAGCTCCGACGAGGCGATTCGGACGCCATTGACGTAGGTGCCATTGGTCGAGCCCAGGTCGGCGATGTGGAAGCCGCCCTCGGCCGTGCGGGTGATGCGCGGCATGCCGGCGCGACACACCGTGGTCGTTGATCTGGAATCCCGCGTCCGCGCCTCGTCCCAGCACATGCTCCGGTCCCTCGATGCGAAAGACCTTGCCGATCGCCGCGGGCGTCGTCGTGCTGGTGAGGATGAGGCACGCGCTCTCCGAGGACGGGAGTGGCTGCGCGGGCCCTCCACACATCGTGAGGTCGTCCATCATCTTCATGGCTTGCTCTTCCTGGGGGCAGGAGTTTCTTCAGCCAGTGGAGTATCCAGCAGACTTGAATTCGACGGCACACCCCCCCGGCCTCGTGCTGGCGGCCACCGCCCCCATTCATCCGCCATTGGACACCCGGGAGCCTGAAGGTAGCCGAAGTTGCCCGCCTCTCGACAGAGGGGGGTCCCCCCTGTTCGGGATGACTCCGCTGGCGGTGCTAATCTTTAAGCAATGGCGGACACGGACAGCACCTTCCACATCCTCCCGCGAAACGAGCGGACGCCGCCCCGAGCCCCTTCGGCCCGGGTGCAGCTCGCTCCGGGCGCGCTCGCTGGTGAATACATGCTCAAGGCCGTGCTGGCCTCGGGAGGCCACGGCGCGGTGTACGAAGCTGAACACCGTATCCTCGGCAGACGTGCCGCGGTGAAGGTGCTGCACCCGCACCTGACGGACCAGGGAGAGATGTTGCAGCGCTTCGTGCGCGAGGCGCGGGTCGTCAATCAAATCCGCCACCCCAACATCGTGGACGTCTACGACTTCGGCATGCTGCCGGACGGCAGCCCGTACTACGTGATGGAGCTGCTGCCGGGGCGCACGCTCAGCCAGATGTTGCAGGAGCGGGGGCTGCTGTCACCGGAGCGGGCGCTGGCCTACCTCGAGCCGGTCTGCGCCGCGCTGGAGGCGGCCCACCTCGCGGGCGTGGTGCACCGCGACTTGAAGGCGAGCAACGTGGCGGTGGTGTCCGAGAGCGAGCCGCCCGGTGGTGAAGCTGCTGGACTTCGGCATCGCCAAGCTCATCCACCCGGAGCCGGGGCAGGAGGGGCTGACGATGGCGGGCCAGCGGCTGGGCACCTCGCAGGCCATGGCGCCCGAGCAGTTCCGCGGCGGCTCCATCGGCCCCTCCACGGACATCTACGCGCTGGGCGTGCTGCTCTACCAGATGCTGACGGGCCACTATCCCTACCAGTCCGAGGACCGGCTGGAGGTGGAGCGGATGCACCTGGAGGCGCCACCGCCGCGGCCGAGCGCCGAGGCCCCGGTGCCACCGGCGGTGGACGCGGTGGTGCTGCGCTGCCTGGAGAAGGAGGCGGAGCGGCGCTTCCCGGACGTGGCCTCCTTCCGCGCCGCGCTGCAGGAGGCGGTGTTTCCCTCGTCTGGCGAGCGCGTGTCGACCACCGGCCGCAGCGTGCGCGCCTTCGCCCTGCACGCGGAGGTGGTGCTCGAGGAGGGCGCCGAGGATGACGCCGCGTACGCCGCCGTCGCCGAGGTGCTCGACGCGCTGGAGCAGGACCTGCGCGCCGCGGGCTTCGTGCTCGCCGTGCAGACGGGCATGGCGCTGCTGGGCGTGCGGCCCCTGGAGGAGCCCCCGCGCCTGGAGCCGCACGCGCTGCTGGTGACGGCACGGGAGCTCCACGAGCGGGCCCGGGCCCGCGCGGCCGGCTCGCGCGTGAGCGTGCACACCTGCGTCCATGTGGGCCAGGTGGATGCGCGGCGTGGGCCGGACGGCATCGACATCACCGGTGGACCCCTGGCGGACATCGCTGGCTGGGTGGTGCGGGACGCGAGCGGCTTCGGCGTCACCCCCTCGGCCGCGCGCGCCTGCGCCCTGTCGCTCGCGAGCTGACGGGCCCCTTTCCCTCTCAAACCCAGACGGCGCGAGGCGTCACCCGCCCCGCATGGCCTGACACGTCCAGTCCCCGGACGTGAAAACCCATTCACTGTCAGACATTGCGCTGGCCCCGGCTCCTCGTCCCAACGGGTCAGGTGTCTCAATTCTGACCGAAAAGACTGTTTTGACCTGGTGTGTCCTTTTTTCCAGCGTTTGCTCCACTCACAATGAAGACGTGGAGTTCAAGCTGTCGGGTCGTTCCCGAGGGGCTCCACGAGGGGGAGTTAGAGGCAGACCGACATACGCGACATCCGTTCCCAGGGGGTGGCCCATGCTGTTGAAGACTCTCGAGTCTCGGCGCAGTGGTTGGGGGATGTATCCGACGCGGTGGAGCTTGATGGTGGCACTCGCGCTGAGCTGCGCCATCGGCTGCGGACCGGCGGGGGACCTCCCAGGGGAGACGGAGGAGCTGGGAAGCGCGTCGCGGTCCATCATCGTGGGCAACGGCCTCAACCTCAACGGCCTCAACCTCAATGGCCTCAACCTCAATGGCCTCAACCTCAACGGCCTCAACCTCAACGGGCTGTCCACGAGCAGCTTCAGCAACTGGTTCCAGGCGGACCCGACGGTGCGCAACGAGGTGATGAAGTACGTGGTGGCCTGCGGGGTGGCGTCGGGCGAGAGCCGCTCGTACACCGACCCGAACACGAACATCACCTATACCTGGAACGGCGCGCTGGGGCTGGCCCCGGGCTGGGCGGGCGGCAGCGCGGCCACCACCGTGGAACTGCAGGTGGTGTCGGCCTGCATGGCGGCGCACGCCAACAAGTTCGGCATCCACGTCACCATCTCGCTGCTGGGGCTCGACGGGGCTGGCAACGCCATCCCCTCTACGAGCCAGGAGCTGACGGACTACGGCCTCCAGGAGGCGTGCTTCTTCGGCAACCTGTTCGACGGGAGCACCGGCACCTACGGCGGCAACGATGGCCTCTCCCTCACCAGCAGCCAGAGCAGCCCGCGCGTGTGCGGCCTCGCCGGCGCGCAGTGCTCGCCCATGGGGTACGTGGGGAACTGCTCGCAGTACTGCACCCGGGACGCCACGAATACCTTCTACACGTCCTGCACCTACGGCGGCGTCACCTACCGCCCCATCACCACGCGCATGAAGTCGGCGGACATCTACAGCTGCGGTGACGGCGTGTGCCAGGCGACGGAGAGCTGCGGCACGGGCACCACGCCCGATAGCTGCGCCGCCGACTGTGGCGCCTGCCCTCCGTGAGTCACCCCTCCACGCGCCTCAGGCGGAACACGTCGACATCCACTCCGTCCGAGAAGAGGGCCAGTGGGGGCTCGGAAGGACGGGGGATGCCAGCGGCCGCCAGGAGCGACTCGTCCAGGCCCTCCACCTCCGCGCCCCGCACCTGGTAGGGCGCGTGGTGCACCTGGCCACGGAAGAGGCTCCCCTGGGCGGTGGAGTAGAGGAAGTAGCGCTCGACGAGGAAGTGCTGGAGCGTGCCCGGGGTGGAGGTGGAGGCGTCGCCCCGGGGCGTGCAGCGCACGGCGCAGGTGGCCGGCGTGGGCCCGGGCCAGCGCCGCTCGGAGCGGTAGGCGAACGACTCGCCCCGGGGCCCGGCGTGCAGCTCCATGCCCGCGTAGTGGTAGGGCAGCTTGAACCAGGCCCGCGCGAGCCGCACGGCGATGGCGTTGGCGGCGTCCAGGCTGAAGAACCAGACGCCGGGATTCTTCCCCTTGTCGTGCACGTAGGTGCGCACGTTCGTCTCGTGGAAGTCCGACAGGAAGCGCACCGCGGGCAGGCCCCGGGGACGGACGCCCCGCATGGTGAAGGGCACCAGGCCCACCCACGCGCGCCCCTCGAAGGTGTCGAGCGTCAGGCCCGGCGGCAGCAGCGGCGCCACCTCCTCGGGCGGCAACGACCAGTGGAGGAAGAGGAGCTGCTTCCAGCTCTGGTACATCACTGGCCGCTCGTCCGGCCGCCGCGTGGGGGAGATGCGGTCCATCGAAGGGTCTCCAGGACAGGCCGCGAAGACTACCGCACCCTGTCGAACTGGAGGGCGGGAGTTCCAACACGGTAGCGCTCCAGGTCCATGCGATCCTTGGGGGTAGCTCCGTCCGACGTTACCGGCCTTCGCGACCTCGGAACGCTTCGTCTTGACGGGTCTCCCGGACGCAACGGAAATGCGGGGATGAATCGCGAATGGATGTGGAGTCTCGTGGTCGTGGGTGCCTTGTCGTCGGCGGTGGGGACGTCGGCGGTCGCGGCGGAGAAGGAGAAGGCTGGCGGGCCCGCGACACCGCGGATGACGGTGTCCCAGAAGCCCGAGCTGCTCCTCACCGGTGACTACAGCGAGAAGGAGGTCTCGCCCAAGGCGGCCGGAGTCTGGTGGGCGCTCTGTCCGGGGCAGGACCGGTGGGCGCGAGCCGAGGTCCGGATCTCGCGCATCAAGAACGGAATGGTCGACACCGGGGAGGCGATGACGGGACGGCGGGTGGAGACGTCGGTCTGCGCCAATCCCGTGCTGCTCGCCCGAGGCCTCCAGCCGGGCTCAACGCCCGTGGTCCCCGCCGCGACCTGGAGCCTCGAAGCGGACAAGGAGGCGTTCTCGGGCACGTGGAAGGACCAGCCCTTCCGCATCGGCTCGGAGCATCTCCCGAAGGGGGGCCTCCGGTTGACGCTCCAGAGCGGCGACCAGCGACAGGTGCTGTTCGAGTCCGAGTGGGTGGATGACGCCTCCTGGAGCCTCAACTGGGCGGGTGATCTGGATGGGGACGGGCGGTTGGATCTGGTGCTCCAGGCGTCCCCCAAGTATTCGATCCAGATCCACCGGCTCTTCCTGTCGACCCAGGCCGGGCCCGGCAAGCTGGTGCGGGAAGTGGCCAGCTTCCGCTACACCGGCTGAGGGCGTTGTCGTCACCGCCGCGGCGGCTCAGTCTCCCCTGAGGCCCCTCAACGTCTCGAGCCGCTGCTGGTGGCTGTCGATCGACCGGAGGGGTGCGGTCATCGAGGGGCGCCTTGAACGCCACGCGACGAGTGCGAGGATGCGAGTCGGAGGCAGCCCATGACCCGATCCGCCGCACTCGTCATGCTGCTCTGCAGCTGTGCCATGTCCAATGGAGGCCCAGGGATGGGAGACGACCACCGTTCCCCGAATCCCTCCCTCAATACGAGGTGGTCAAGGTCGGCGAGCTCGTTGACGAGAAGGCGGAGCTGAAGGCCGAGCGCGCGAAGTAACGTGTCCCTGGAAGGAAGGGGCCCGCCCCCACGAACAGCCGCCCTCGAAGCGTGGCCTCCATCACATCGGCGCTCAGCCCGCTCATTCATATAGACAGGGCCGGTATAATGGAGCGACCGGTCGAACCACGAGCAGGCACATGACCGAATGGAAGACAGAAACGGCAACCGTCGACTTCCGCGAACTCGACATCTCTGAGCTGGAGATGGTCAGTGGTGGCTACGCCCAAGAGGTGCTGTTGAACCCTCAACCGCTGCCGCCGAGAGCTTCGCTCTATGACTCGTCGTTTTCCAGGGTGATGCTGAATCCGCAGCCTGAGCCGCCGGGCATTCTGTTTTCGCGAGTGAGGTCTCTCTGACCTGCCCAGGCCGCCCTCCATGGGGTGACAGCGGCACCGAGGAGTCCAAGGGCAGCCAGGAGACGGTGGACGACACCCGGCTGCTGCGCGATGCGCTGGTGGCCCGGGGCTGGGTGCTCGGCAAGGATCTCCAGTACGTGGAGGTGCCCGGCGCCACCCAGTCCGAGGGCCCCGCCCCACGCCCTGAGCGCGGAACTCACTCGTCGCGCAGTGCCACCGCCGGGTCGACCCGGAGCGCCCGGCGCGTGGGCAGGTAGCTGGCGAGCAGTGCGGTGGCCGTCAGCGCCACGACGCCCCCGAGGTGAACGGGTCGGTCGGGGTCAGGCCGAACGCCCTCCAGCACCCGGGTAGCGCCGAGCACGAGCCCCAACACCACCCCCACCAGCACCGCGCCCATCCCCTGCCCCATCACCAGCCGCAGCACGTCCCGGGGCTGGGCGCCGAGCGCCATGCGGATGCCGATCTCCCGCGTCCGCTGCTCACCGACCAGGAGACGACCCCGGCGAGCCCACGGCGGCCAGCACCGCCGCCAGCGCGGCGCGGCAGGGACCTGGGCCTGTTGGCTCTCAGGGCGTTCGTCGACTACCTTGGGCTTGCCCCGGTCAGTCGTGGCTCTCCCGCACTTCGTGTGGTTCAGCGGTAGCTGACCACGGTCGGGTCCCCTCCGAACTGTCGCCGCCACAGGGACTCGCCGAGGACGAGGACGCGCTCCTCGGACCTGCCGTCCGGCACCGACTCACCAAAGCGGCCGAGGAGCGGCGTGACACCGAGCAGCGGGAAGAAGTCCGGCGTCACCCCCGCCAACCGCACCTGCACCGGCGCTCCCGTCCCGGAGAGGAGCGTCGCGCCGCCACAGCGATAGAGGGACAGCTCCTCGAACGCGTGGCTCTGCGCCTTCCAATCGAGAAAGTCGCTGTCCGAGACACCGTAGTCATTCCGGCCCGCGTCTCCCGCCTGCTTCGCTTGCGGCTCGTCCACGCCCCAGACGCGCACCAGCCGCTCCGGCTCCGGATAGGAGAAGGGCCGCAGCAGCACGGCGTTGACGACGCTGAAGATGGCCGTGTTCGCGCCAATGCCTAGCGCCAGCGTGAGCAACACCACCAGGGTCAGGCCCGGCTGCCTCGCCCACACCCGGAGGCCGAAACGAATGTCCTGCCACATGCTCACACCCACCTGGGCCCTCGGGTCCTCCCGTGCGGAGCCATTCTCCGGCGGAACGCATGCCCTGGCGACGGGGGCGCGACTGCAACGCATGTGCCCGCCCGCCCGGTGGCCCCGAGGGGTCCCGGCGGACGAGAACCACGGCGACGCCCCCGGCTCGGGGCGTCACGAATGTCCGCATCTGGGACGCACACCTCCCAGGAACGGACACCTTGCTCAGTTGATGACGGGCGAGCAGAAGCCTCCCACACAGCTCAGCCCGCTGCAGCACTGCACGCGTGCAGAGCATCGGAGTATAGGAAGGATGGAAGGCCTGTTGAGGGGTGGCGGGCGTATGGAATCCCCCCCGACGGAGCCGCGGGCTGAGACCCCGGGGGACGCGCCCGCTCCTCAGGTGTACGAACTCTGGTCTAGGCTCGAACGCCGGAGGAGGTCATCGTGAAAAAGTTCGAGGCCTGGGCCCTGCTGGTGCTGCTTTTCGCCGCGCCGTCGCTAGCGCTCGATTTCCGCCGGGTGGGGGAGCTTCGTCTTCAGTCCAGTGGGAGCCTGGAATGGCTCGACCCCCACCGCTACGTGCGCGTGAAGAATGAATGGGAGCGCACGCCCAAGGGCGTGATTCATCGAGTCACCTTCGTGGTGGCCGACGTCGTCGAACAGAAGCTCCTGCGCTTCCCTCTCCCGCTGGACGAGCTCCAGAAGTCGCATCCGTCCCTCTTCTCGGGCCCGCCGAACGCCGACATCCTCTATTTCGACGGGACCTCCGCGCTCCTCCGGTTCAAACGCTTCGAGCTGCCCACGAGGACCGTTTCCTACTACTCCGTCTGGAACGTGAAGACGCAGGCTCTCACCGAGCCCGTGCAGATGGGCGAGACGATCTTCACCTCGAACGAAGGGAAGCAGCGGGTGAGCCGGCTGACCTACCTGGTCGGTCCGGACCCCGCCGCGAGCCGCCTCTACTTCGCCGAGGTCACGTACGACGACCGACCCGCGTTCAAGCCAGAGCCGATCGCCATTCACTTCTTCCGCATGAGCTTCCCGGAGCTGAAGAAGGACTGGGAGATGGACCTGGACGTGCCGAAGCGGACGAGGCAGCTCCCATTGGAGACTTATCGAACCTTCAGTTTCGATGGAAAGAAGCTCGCGATGGCCGAGTACTACGACCGTGCCGCGCAGCGGGAGTTCAAGCCCGTTCCGCCGCCGCAGGTCTATGTCATCGACTTCGAGCAAAAGAAGGTGTCGACGTACCCGATTCCGCGGACTCCCTATGGCCTGAGCTTCAGCCGGGACGGCAGGTACCTCGCCGTGGGCAGCCACGAGGAGAATGAGATCATCCGCATCGACCTCGAGGCCGGCCGCATCGATCGCCGCGTGAAGGCGCAGACGCATATCCAGAATTTCGTGACCACTGCCTCGGGGGACTCGCTCATCGTGATGAGCGACCACATCGGCGCGCCGCGGTCCATCGAGGTCCGGCGCTGGAAGGATTTGAGCCTTCAAGAGACGATTCCGATCTCGAGGCTGTTCCCGGGCCTTGCCGGCATCCATCCATCCGGAATCCGGGCCACGAATGATGGGCGATACCTGGTGGCGCCGCCGTACAAGGAGGATGGATATCCGGACAGCTCGGACGCGGGTCTGGTGACGTTCGCCATCGAGGAGGGGAAGAGCGCCGGTCGAGCCGATCCGACTGCGCTCGTGCTCGAGTACGTCGAGCGGAACCGGGTGGACCTCAACAGGTACCAGATGAGCCAGGTGGGAAATGCCGAAGGGTATTTCGCTCCCATCGTCGCGAACGACAAAGGCGAGGCCTTCGTCATCGGAACGACCAGCGACCGTCCCGAGGACGCACCCTACGAGGCCGGCAAGTCGCATCCCTACGCCATCTGGGTGGATGCCAGGGGCGAGGTCGTCTGGAAGAAATCGCTGCGCAGCGGGAAGGTCTTCCTCGACTACGAAGGGGGCAGCGCCGTGGCCACCCCGGATGGGGCCTTCATCGCTTTCTTCCTGTGCTACGCCGATCCGCGGACCAGCCCGGCCTCGCGACTGGTGAAGGTCGACCGGAAGGGCAAGGTGGTGTGGGACTGGACGAGCCGCATCGGGAAAGACTCCCGGTTCCCGGAGCAGCTTCAGCTTTTGCCCTCGGGGAGGGTGCTCATGAAGGGGCACGTGGGCTCGAGCCAGACGCCCTGGGTGGGGGAGCTCGACGCGAGGACGGGCAAGCTCGTCCGGGACGAGGTGGGAAGTCAGCCCTGAACATGCGCATGCTCGAAGAACGGGTGGACGCACTGATCACCGTCCAGCCGTCATCCCAGTCCTGGTGCTGGATGGAGCCCATCGGAGCATGGGCTCGACGGGCTCCCGTGAGAGCTGGTGACCGAGAGGGCACGCTGGCCGCGACGCCGAGACCACGTGGTCGCGGCGTTCGGTTTCAGGGCAGGGCTTCGCCGAGAAGGGCCTGCTCGTTGTCGCGCCAGGGCGTTTCCACCGGGTTGCCGGTGGCCGCCACCAGCCCCTGCATGCGCGGCGAGAAGGGAGCGTCGGGGAAGTACTCCTGCACCCAGTTGCCATTCGTGTCACGCAGCGCTGACTCGGGCACCCACGCGCTCGTCCCCGTCCACGAGTCATGAATGAGCACCTCGCGCTCGTCGCCCTCGCCGCGAATGTCCGTCGCCGACATCCAGTGGCCGGTGAGGGCAATCGCCACCGGGTGCCCCGCATCGAGCTGCGCCGTGAGGAAGTCCACCGCCTCGGCCCGGTTGTTCGGGACGAGCGACTCGGCGCCGCCGAAGCGCGCCGCCACCTGCCGCTCCATCATGTACATGCCCCAGCCTTCCGTGGACCCGGTTCCCCGAGGACTCGCCTGGAAGGGCTGGCTGGGGTCGCTGGTGAGCACCGCCGCCTCGTACTGCGCCCGCTGCTCAGGGGAGAGCGCCGAGAGCTGCGCCGCCAGCTCCGGCTCGAGCGACGCCTCCATGGCCATGATGGCGTTGGCGCCGCAGGTGTTGTTGAAGTTCTGGGGTGTGTTGCCCGCGGGGTTGGTGGCGACCGTGCCTTTCGCATTCGCGCTGTCCTTGGAGGACGCGCCCAGGGTGGTGCCGGTGCCCGCGGTGCCGCCCGTGCCCGAGGCCTGTGCCGTGTCCTGGGGCAGGGTGGAGGCGTCAAAGGCAATCTCCGGGGTGGTGTAGCCCAGGTAGGGCCCGGACTGCTGCTCGAGGTTGCCAATCGAGGAGTAGTGCACGCCCGAGTGGTCGGGCGGGAAGCCGGAGGTAATCACCTCGGGGGTGCCGTCCGGGGCCATGCGGCCAGTGGCGATGCAGACGTGGCCATCCTGGCCGTTCTTGTCCGTGGCACCGAAGAAGACGATAGAGCCCGCTTCGAGGGGCTGTGTCCGGTCCGGCGTCCCGGACTCGGGACGAATCTTCCCGTTCTGCTGGAGCGCGTTGAAGGCGCCAATGGCGTTGCCCTGGCCCCCGGCGTTGGACAGCTCCGGGCAGCGGGCGGGCGTGGAGTGGATGCCGAAGGCGTTCTGGCAGAACTGCAGGCAGTAGTTGTCATAGCCCGTGTTGCCGTTGTGGGCCTGGAGACGGGCCCAGTCCAGGGCCGTGGTGGTGGTGCCATTGCGCGCGGCCTTGATTTCGTCCGCCGAGCGCGTGTCCGTGTACGGAGGCGGAGTGATCGTCACCGGGCCCGTGCCCTGGCGAGGACCGTTGACCAGGTTCGCTCCGAGGTTGACGAGCGGCCGGGCCACGCGCTCGAAGGTGTCCTGCACGGCCTGACGCGCCGGCTGCGGAAGGTTCTGCACCACCTTCGGTACGGCCTGCGCCACGCGCAACGCCGTCTGCACCAGGTTCAACGGCTTCGGCCCCACGGGTCCCGGCATGACTGCCTCCTTGGAGGGAATTCTAGCGCAGCCCCTCGAGGAACACGCCTGCCCAGGCCGCCCTCCCATGGGGTGCGGCATAGGGGGTAGAAGCACACCCGGGGATTGGGTCAGAATGTTCTCCCCCCAACGTTCAGTAGCCCCCCTTACTGAAAAATTGAAGGAGTGCCGGATGCAAGCAGGACTGGAGAGCATCGGGATCGCCGTACCGCCCACGTACGTGGAGCTGGCGGAGCTGGCCAAGGCGCGCGGCGTGGCGCCCGGCAAGTACGTGGACGGCCTGGGCGTGACGCGGATGGCCGTGCCCCTGGTGGACGAGGACACGGTGACGCTGGCGGCGCGCGCGGCGCGGATGGCGCTGGACGCGATCGGGTGCTCTCCCGAGGACGTGGGCATGCTGGTGGTGGGCACCGAGACGGCGGTGGACCACTCCAAGCCGGTGTCCTCGTACGTGCAGGGCCTGCTGGGGCTGTCCACGCGCTGCCGCGTCTTCGAGACGAAGCACGCCTGCTACGGCGGCACGGCGGCGCTGCAGCTCGCGACTGGACTGGGTGCGCTCGGGCAGCGCGAAGGGGAAGAAGGCCCTCATCATCTGCTCGGACATCGCGCGCTATGGCGTGGGCACGCCGGGTGAGCCCACGCAGGGCGCGGGCGCGGTGGCGCTGCTGGTGTCGGACAAGCCGAGGCTGCTGGCGCTCGAGGCCGGCTCCGGCGTGTACGCCAACGACGTGATGGACTTCTGGCGTCCGCTCTACTCGAAGGACGCGCTGGTGGACGGGCACTACTCGGTGCAGTGCTACCTGGACGCGCTGGAGGGGGCCTACAAGGCCTAGCAGGAGGCCGCCGGGAGCGCGGAGGGCGAGGGCCTCTACAGCGACCGGTTCGCCGCGCTCGTCTACCACGTGCCGTACGGGAAGATGTCGCGCAAGGCGCACCGCCACCTGCGCACGCTGGACGGGGACAAGGAGCCGGATGCGAGCTTCGACGCGGCTGGTGGGCCCGAGCCTCGTGCTGCCCTCGCAGGTGGGCAACGTCTACACGGGCTCCATGTACCTGGCGCTGGCGAGCCTCCTGTCGTCCTCGCGTGAGGACCTCACGGGCAAGCGCGTGGGCCTGTTCTCGTACGGCAGCGGCTCGTGCGCGGAGTTCTTCACCGGCGTGGTGTCGCCCGAGGCGCAGGCGCGCGTGAAGGCGCTGGGCCTGGAGACGCTGCTGGAGAAGCGTCGCGCGCTGAGCATCCCCGAGTACGAGGCCATCATGGACGCCCGCGAGAAGCTGGACGAGAAGCCGGCCGAGGAGACTCCCGGCACGGGCTTCCGCTACCTGGGCACGCGCGACCACAAGCGCATCTACGCGCGCTGAGCCCCGCGCGGTGACGCGGGCCCTCTCCTCCCGCGGGGAGAGGGCCGCTCACGTCACTTCTTCCGCAGCGTCTTCAGCGCGCCGCCCCAGGCGATGACCTGGTCGAGCATGGTGTTGACCGACTTCTCGTGCGTGGGCAGCCGGCTTGAAGGTGGTGAAGTTCTCGAAGTCGGTGAAGAGCGAGAGCATGACCTGGGCGCGCACGTCGGCGACCTGCAGCTCGCCCATCACCAGCCGCAGCTGCTCCACCGCGCGCGCGCCGCCGGCGCTGCCGTAGCTCACGAACCCGGCCGCCTTGTTGTTCCACTCGGCGTACAGGTAGTCGATCGCGTTCTTCAGCGCGCCGGAGGTGCCGTGGTTGTACTCGGGCGTCACGAAGACGTAGGCGTCGAAGGAGGCGATCTTCGCGGCCCAGGCCTTGGTGTGCGGCTTGCGTGTACTGCCCCAGCGACGGCGGCACCGGCTCGTCGAGCAGCGGCAGGTTGAAGTCCTTGATGTCGACGAGCTCGAACTCGGCGTCGCTGCGCTTCTTCGCGATCTCGTGGACCCAGCGGGCCACCGCCTCGGCCTTGCGACCCGGACGCGTGCTTCCGATGATGATTGCCACCCTGATCATGTTTCGCTGCTCTCCTGGTCACCGTGAAGAATCCGCGCGGGTGACACGCGCCTCGGCGCGCCTACTTCCGTGCCGGCTGCGGCAGGTCCGGATCAATCGCCCGGACAATCCAGTCCACCGCCTTGGCCTCCCACTCCGGGTCCTTCAGCGCGTCCAGATAGCGCTCGTAGGCGTACACGCCCGAGGCCTTCGACAGCCGGAGGATCTGGATCAGCGCCACGGTGCTGTCCAACACCACCACGGAGCGCTCCATGCCGTGGCCGCGCAGCCACACCATCGCCTCCTTGATGACCTCCTGGGTCTCGGGCGGGTTGGCCTTCTGCGTGCGGGAGTCCACCAGCATGCCGAAGGTCTTGCCTCCCAGGGCGAGAACCCGCGGCTTCAGATCCTCGAACCAGGCGCGCGCCTCGGCCGGAGTGATGTACCCGGGACCGTGAGAGCGAAAGCCGTACTCCGTGACGAAGTTCTGTGGGACAGGCATCACTTGCCTCGCGTGGCTGGGCATGCCCCGCGTCTGGCGCGGCGGCGGGTGCCCGGAGCTTAACGCGATCCGTCTTCCTCTCGAAAATTCGAGCGGTTAGCCTACCTGCCCCCCCAGGCCTCGCGTTCCCGAGCGTCCGGAAGGCCGCGGGCCCTACCACAGCTCCAAATCCAGCCAGCCTGAAAAAATTTAATTTCCCTGTTCCCACGAACTCGGGAAACGAGGTAATTTGCTCACAAGTCATCGTTCCGACACACCGCGTCGCGCGCACGCGACCCCCGCCGAGCCCCCCGGCCCGGCCCCGCTCAACAACCCGAGTCCCTGGGGCAGCGCGCACCCCGGAAATTCAGAAAGGGCCCCCTCTGTGTCCCAGCCCGCGCTCGCCAAGGTCGCGTCGAGTCCTCTGAGCCGGGGTGAGTCCCTCACCGGCCTGTTCCCGCCGGGGACGTACTCGTTCGCCAACGGGTTGCACGTGGAGCCGGTCGCCGCGCCCCGGGACGGAGTGGCGCACCCGGAGCCGGTGGTCCGCGCGGAGCAGCCCTCGACGCTGCCCGCCCTGGCGCGGCTGCGCACCTTCCGCACGCTGGAGGACGTCACGGTGGTGGACGCCCTGATGGCGCACCTGGAGGCGGAGCAGGTGGATGCGGTGTTCGGCATCCCCGGCGGCAACATCGCGCCGCTGGTGCAGGCGCTGCGCCGCCACTCGCGCATCCGCTTCATCATCGGCAACCACGAGGGCGGCTCGGCCTTCATGGCGGACGGGTACGCGCGCGCCACGGGCAAGCTGGGCGTGTGCGCGGTGACGGCGGGTCCCGGGGCCACCAACGCGATGACGGGCGTGGCCTCGGCGCACCTGGATCAGGTGCCGGTGCTGACGCTCAGCGGGCAGGTGTCCACCGAGCGCTTCGGCCTGGGACGCCCTCCAGGAGTGCACCGACGAGGGCGGCATCAACACGGCGGAGATGTTCCGGCACTGCACGGCCGCGAGCACCGCGGTGGTGGACGCGAAGAGCTTTCCCCGGCTGTTCGAGCGCGCGCTGAAGGTGGCGCAGGCGGTGCCGCACGCGGCGGTGCACATGAGCGTGCCCGTCAACATCGCCCGGCAGAAGCTGGCGAAGGTGAGCGTGCCCACGGCGCCGGGCGCCTGGCGGGGCACCCTGCCCGCGGCGCCGGCCTCCGAGGTGTACACGGCCTTCGAGCTGCTGCGTCAGGCGAAGCGGCCCCTGCTGTACCTGGGCTCGGGCGCGCGCGAGGCGATGGAGTCCCAGGGCGCGGAGTTCGCCGCCTTCGTGCGCCGCTACTGCATCCCCGTGGTCACGAGCGTGCGCGGCAAGGGACTCTTCTCCGAGGAGGACCCCTTGTCGCTGGGCGTGCTGGGCATGGCCGGCAGCAAGCGCGCCGAGCAGTACCTGGGCGAGGGCGTGGACGTGCTGATGGTGCTGGGCAGCCGCCTGGGCGAGTGGGCCAGCAAGAGCTTCTCCTCGCTCTTCCAGGCGGCGAACACCGTCATCCAGGTGGACGCGACGCCGTCCGTCATCGGCCAGTTCCTCCAGGTGAACCTGCCCATCGTGGCGGACGTGAGCTCGGTGGTGGCGGGGCTGGTGGAGTTCGGCCACGACGCCACGCCGGGCAGCGAGGCGCAGGTGCGCGAGCGCCGGCAGCACCTCAACGCGCTGAGCCTCGCCCACCGCGCGGCCGCCGCGCTGCCGTCCGGGGACGGGCCGCTCAAGCCGCAGCACGTGATGGCGGAGCTCAACCCGCACCTGCGCGCCCACACGGACCTGTACGTGGACATGGGCAACTGCACCGCCTGGGCCACGCACTGCCTGCGCATCACCCCGCCGACGCGCGTCTTCTACCCGTGCGGCCTGTCCTCCATGGGCTGGTCGCTGGGCGCCGTCATCGGCGGAAAGATTGGGCGGCCGGAGAACACCGCCATCGCGCTCACCGGGGACGGCGCGTTCCTGATGAACGGGGTGGAGGTGCTGACGGCGGTGCGCTACCAGGTGGGCGCCGTGTACCTCGTGCTCAACGACAACTACCTGGGCACGGTGAACCACGGCGAGCACGTGCAGGCCCGGGACGAGAACCCACTGGACGACCCGTACTTCAGCCTGGGAGACCCGGACCTGGTGAAGTTCTCCGAGTCGCTGGGGGCCCGGGCCTACGAGGTGACGAAGCCGGGCCAGCTCGCGGAGCTGCTGCCCCAGGTGCTCCAGCGCGCGGACGAGGAGCGCCGGCCGCAGGTCATCGTGTGCCGCATCGACCACCGCGAGGTGCCGCCGTACGGAGACCGGTTCGCCACCGTGGCCTCGGCGCCGCGCACCGAGGGCTGAGCATCGCCGGGCCGTCCCGGGCCAGACACGGTCGGAGGGAAAGCGAGCGTTCCGGCGAGGAGGAGCCCCGACCGGGTTACAGTCCGGGGCGAGGTGGACTTCGCCCCCACCTCCGGAGCCCGGAATGACCCAGACACCCGCCACGACGCTCGCCAGCGACCCGGCCGCCCTCGCCACTCCGGGAGGCCCGTCCTCGCCCTCCCCGGAGCAGCGGAGTTTCTTCGGCCACCCGCGCGGGCTGTCCACCCTCTTCTTCACCGAGCTGTGGGAGCGCTTCAGCTATTACGGCATGAAGGCGCTGCTCATCCTCTTCATGACGGCGACGGCGGAGAAGGGGGGCCTGGGCTTCGATGCGAACAAGGCGGGCGCCATCTACGGCCTCTACACCGCGGGCGTGTACCTCACGGCCATGCCGGGCGGGTGGCTGGCGGACCGCATCATCGGCCAGCGGCGCGCGGTGCTCTTCGGCGGCATCATCATCGCGCTGGGCCACTTCAGCATGGCGCTGCCCGGCGTCTTCTTCTTCTACCTGGGGCTCTTCCTCATCGTGATGGGCACGGGGCTGCTCAAGCCCAACATCAGCACCATGGTGGGAGAGCTGTACCCCGAGGGTGGCGCGAGGCGCGACGCGGGCTTCTCCATCTTCTACATGGGCATCAACATCGGCGCCTTCACCGCGCCGCTGGTGGTGGGCACCCTGGGCGAGCGGGTGAACTGGCACCTGGGCTTTGGCCTCGCGGGCATTGGCATGGTGCTCGGCGTCGTCCAGTACCTGCTGGGGGGCAAGCACCTGGGCGAGGTGGGAAGGAAGCCCAAGAGCGCGGAGGCACGCCCCGGACAGGCGGAGCAGCGCGGCGGCTCGCGCGGGCTGGGCCTCGCGGTGGTGGGGGTGCTGGTAGGCCTGCTGGTGGTGCTGCAACTGCTCGGCATGGTGGACCTCACCACGGCGGTGGGGCTGGCCAACGCGGGCGGGCTCATCATCGTGTCGCTGGCGCTCGCCTTCTTCGCCTACATGTTCACGGCCGGCGGACTGGACGCCTCGGAGAAGCAGCGGCTGGGCGTCATCGGCATCCTCTTCATCTGCTCGTCCCTCTTCTGGGCCGGCTTCGAGCAGGCGGGCTCCTCGCTCAACCTCTTCGCCCGAGACAGCACGGACCGGGTGCTGTTCGGCCGGGAGATTCCGGCGAGCACCCTGCAGGCCATCAACGCGCTGTTCATCATCCTGCTGGCGCCGGTGTTCGCCTGGCTGTGGGTGAGGCTCAACAAGCAGGGCCGCGAGCCGTCCAGCCCGGCCAAGTTCTCCCTGGGGCTGGTGTTGATGGGCCTGGGCTTCGGGGTGATGGTGGCGGCCTCGCTGGCGGCGGCGAGTGGCCACACGGTGAGCCCGCTGTGGCTGGTGCTCACCTACCTGCTGCACACCCTGGGCGAGCTGAGCCTCAGTCCGGTGGGCCTGAGCACGGTGACGAAGCTCGCCCCGCGGCGGGCGGTGGGGCAGATGATGGGGGTGTGGTTCATGTCCATGTCGCTGGGCAACCTCATCGCCGGGCGGCTGGCCGGTCAGGTCGAGACGCTGCCCCTGCCCCAGCTCTTCGGCGCGGTGGCCGCCACCGCCATCGCCGCGGGCCTCATCCTCGCCCTCTTCGTGCGCCCCATCCGGCGGATGATGGGCGGGGTGCACTGAGGGGCCCCGCCCCGAGCGGCTGAGCACACCGGTGTGCTCAACGCTTCGAGAAGGCCTTGGCGGCCTTCTCCCGCATGCGCAGGAGCTGCTCGCGCGGGAGCCACTGGCCGCGCACCATCACCCCGAGCGGCCGGTCCGCCTGGCCCACGTCCTCGAGCGGATTGCCGGGCAGCAGCAGCAGGTCCGCCCGCTGCCCGAGCGCCACCGTGCCGAAGCGCGCCGCCGCGTCCACGTGGTCCGTGATGAAGCCGCCGGCGTTGCGCGTGCCGGTGGCCAGCGCCTCGAAGGGTGACAGGCCCGCCTTCACCAGCTCCGCCAGCTCCGCGTGCGCCGCCTTGCCGGGGTAGAGCCCCGCCTGCGAGGCGTCCGTGCCCAGCAGCAGCCGCACGCCCTCCTTCTGCAGCCCCAGGGCGAGCTGCTGGACGAAGGGGTATGTCACCCGCTCGCGCTCGGCGAAGGCCGCCACGTCCACCCGGCGCGTGGGGTTGGAGCCGCGCCAGTTGCGAATCACCTCCGGCGAGAGGAAACGAGCCTCGGGGTCCGCGAAGACGCCCTCCACGTCCTCCAGCATCCGCCGCGTGGTGGCGAGGCGCGCCAGGTTGGGCACCACCGACGTCCCCGCCTCCTTCGTCGCACGCACGAGGGCCGGAATCCGCGACGCGTCCTGTCCCGCGGCGAGGAAGTACTCCGCCCCATGCGAGATGAGCGCCTGGCGCGCCCGGAGCACCGCCTCCAGCCCCACCTTGCGCGGCACGTGCCCCACCACCGCCAGCTTCTGCTGCCGGGCCATCCCCATGAGGATGGCGTACACCTCGGGGGTGAGGTTGTCGTAGACCTTGAGGGCGTCGTAGCCCGCGTTCTTCTGCTGGACGACCGCCTTGCGGGCCTGATCGGGCGAGCCCACCTTCACCACCGTGCCGCCGAACACCGGCGGGTCCCCGTCCACCCGCGGGCTGCTCGTGTAGAGCGTGGGGCCGAAGCGCTGATGGTTCGCGAGCTCCGCCCGGAGCTCGACGTGCCGGGGCGAGCCATCCAGCTCGAAGATGCTGGTGACGCCATGGGCCAGGTACGACAGGAGCTGCTCGTCCGACGTCAGGTGGACGTGGAAGTCCGCCAGCCCCGGCATCAGGTAGCGGCCCTTGCCGTCGATGCGCTCGGCATCGGCCGGGATGGTGATGGACGCCGAGGGACCGATGGACGCGATGCGTCCGTCCCGTACGACGACCGTGTGGTCCGTCAGGACGCGCTCGGTGTCCATGGGGATGACGTTCACCCCGACGAACGCGACTGCCCGCTCCGCTGTCCCGGGAATGGGCTGCGCCTCGTGCACGCAGCCGGTCAGCACCGCGCCAGCGAACGAGACGAGGCCAACACCCAGGAGCGCCCAGGCACGCAGGGTCTTCATGACGGTTCCCCTCATGCGTTGCATGTTCCCCGTTGATTATAGGGGCACCGTCCCACCCCGACATACCCCCCGAGGCGCTCGCACAAGAAATCGATGAGGGTCCGCACCTGGGGTGAACTCACCCGCCCAGCAGCCGAGACCAGTCGCCCTCGTCCTCGAAGACGTGGGCACCCAGCCGCTCGCAGACCTCGCGGTACTGCCGCGCCATGGGTCCTCCCACCCACACCGGCGTCCCCTCGGGGATTCCCTCCAGGATGCGCGACAGCAACGCCTCGAACTCCTGGGCGCCGGGGTCCGTCACCGCCGACAGCCCCACGAGGTCCGCCTTCACCTGCCGGGCCACCCGGCCCACCTCCGCCGCCGGCGTCCGCTGGCCCAGCAGCGTCACCGACAGCCCCGCGTGCCGCAGCCGCAGCGCCGCGCCCAGCAGCCCGAGCTCATGCTGCTCCTCGGGGAAGCATGCCAGCACCGCGCGCCGGCTCCCCCGGGCCGGCGACATGTGCAGCAGGCTGATGAGCCGCGCGCGCACCGCCTGCGTCACCAGGTGCTCCTGCCCCACCGAGAAGGCCCCCGTGTGCCAGCGCTCCCCCACCTCGCACTGCAGCGGCACCAGCACCTCGTCGTAGGCCTTCAGCGGCGGCAGCGCCCCGAGCACCTCGTCCAGCACCTCCAACACCCGCGGCTGATCCAACGCCTCCGCCGCCTTCAGCGCCTCGTCCCGCCAGGCGAGGCTCGCGGGACCCGGCTCCGCCGCCGGCTGCGTCGCGCCGAGCTCCGCCAGCAGTTGCGGCAGCAGCTTCGCCGCCTCGCTGATGGACACGCCCTCCTCGGTGAGCTGCTTGAGCCGCCGCAGCAGCGCCACGTCCCGCTCCGTGTACACCCGGTAGCCCGACGGCGTGCGCTGCGGCGCCAGCACCCCGTAGCGCCGCTCCCAGGCGCGGATCAACTCCTCCCGTACTCCGGAGAGCTCCGCGGCGATGTGGATTCTGTAGGTGCGCTCGGCCATGACTCACCCCGCCCGCCCCCCATCAGCCTCAGGTGCGGTTCGATGCGCCTCGCACCTGTTGCCAGAGGGCCACCAGCTCATCCAGGGAGTCAGCATACTGCGCCCCCGCGCTGAAGA
The DNA here is from genome assembly GCA_963771175.1 of uncultured delta proteobacterium. Lineage (GTDB taxonomy): Bacteria > Myxococcota > Myxococcia > Myxococcales > Myxococcaceae > Archangium. Next base: position 14,195 of record CAVYSY010000016.1, on the reverse strand, counting down.
TGGCCTTCAGGTGCTCTCGCGCGCCCGGGCCTCCTACCACCACCAGGGCCGGAGCACACGCCCCCACGGACACGCGCAGCACCTGCTCGATGTCCGCCGGCTCCCGGCGCCGCACGAAGGAGAGCGCCACCAGTTCCGGGCGCACCTGCTGGCAGGCCGCTTGCAGCGCCTCCGTCGGGGTATCCGCCCCCAACAGGGTCACCCGCCAGCCCCCGCGCTTGAGGTGGAGCCCCAGCGCCAGCAGCCCGCCCTCGTGCAGGTCCCGCTCCGGACAGGCGAGCACCACCCGAGGCCCCTCCGGATGAGAGTCCTCCGCGAGCAGCAGGGCCCGCAGCCGCTGGCGGATGAGCGCCGAGGCCAGGTGCTCGCGCGCGATGTCCAGTCGAGAGCCCATCTCGCGCAGCAGCGGCAGGAGCAGGGTGTCGCTGTAGGACTCCACGTCCATGGAGGCCTGGGCCTCGCCGAGCACCCGGTCCGCCGAGTCCCCGTCCATCACCATCACCGCCGACCAGAAGCGCTCCACCAGGCGCTCGCGCACCGGCAGCTCGCCCACCGGCGTGATCTGCACCTGGGCGATGGCCTCGCTCACCGCCAGCCCCTCGGAGATGAGCTTCGCCACCCGGCGGATGTCCTCCACCTCCTCGCGGCTGTAGACGCGGTAGTTGCTCTCGTTGCGGTGCGGGCGGGGGAAGCCATAGCGCCGCTCCCAGGCGCGCAGGGTGGCCTCGCGGATGCCCGTGAGCCGGGCGATGGTGCGGATGCGCAGCGTCATGTCGAGGGCACCCTCCCCCGCACCGCGTCCCAGCGCTCCGCCACCCCCAGCCCTCCCGACACCACGCGCGCGAAGCCTTCCAGGCTCGTCGCCTCCGCCAGCCGCCGCACCGCCCCCTCCAGCTCCGACTGGAAGCACGAGAGCGGACCCGCCGGGTGCGGCGCCCCCACCTCCACCAGCACGTCCGGCCGCTCGTGCTCGAAGAAGGCGTAGCGGATGGCGAGCGGCACGCACTCCACCTTCGCCACCCGCCCGAGCAGCTCCACCCCGCGCTCCAGCCGAGGGGGCAGCGCGCCGAAGGGTCGCAACTCGCCCTCGGGGAAGATGCACACCGCCGCCCGCGGCCGGCGCAGCAGTCCGCCCGCGTAACGCAGCGTCTCCAGTGACGAGGCCGCATCACCCCGGCGGATGCTGAACGCCCCCAGCCTCGACAGGAAGCGGTAGCGCTCCAGGTTGTGTTCCTCCATGACGCAGTAGGCGTCCCACCCCGCCGCCTGCCCCACCTGGTGCAGCACGAAGCCGTCCCACCAGTTGGAGTGGTTGGCGTAGACGAGGCGCGCGCCCTCCCCTCGAGGCAGCTCCCCGCGCACCCACAGGCCCCGGAACGCCGACCTGAACTTCCACCCCACGTACCGGTCGAGCGCCCACCCGAGGAGCCCACCTTTGGCCGCGCGAATCACGGCACACGCGCCTCCCGCCGCGACAGGAGCACCGTGAAGAGCGTCAGTCCCAGCGACACCATCACGCTCGTCAGCAGGAAGAAGAGAATCTCCTCGAGCGGCACCCCCGCCACGTACACGCCCAGGTGCTTGCCCTCGCCGAAGTTCCAGATGCCCTCGCGGATGGCCAGGTGGTCCGCCACCGACAGGTACGTGCCCACCACCAGCGCGGGCGGCATCACCGCCCGCAGCACCGCCCACGAGCGGCCACGGAAGTGGTTCACCAGCACCGCGAGCTGCAACAGGATGAAGGGCAGCGACCACCCCAGCAGGTGGATGAGGTACGCCCAGCGTGTCTCCATCATGACGCCACCTCCTTGGCGCCTGACACGTCGGGCGCGTCCAGCACCCGGCGCAGCCGCTCGCGCGCCCACAGCCCCACCAGCAGCGTCTGCAGCCCGAAGAAGAGGTACTCCTCCAGCGGCAGGTACCCGAGCTTGAGGCCCCAGATGCGCTCCGGGTCGAACCCCCACAGGCCCCACTTCACCGCCAGGTTGTCCCACGGCGACGTCGCCACGTAGACCACCACCAGCAGCAGGCCCATGGGCGCCAACCCCCGCGCCGTCAGCGTGCGCCGGTAGCGCACCGCCAGGAACAGGATGGGCAGGACGACGAACAGTCCCAGGAAGCGTGCGTACGTCATCCCCGATCTCCACTCAGCTCGGTCCAGGCTGGCGACATCCGGCCCCCGGCGTGCAATGCGTAGGTGCGCCCCCGCCACGTCACCCTCGGTGGGTGGACGAGGGACGACAGGAAGGCGGCCAGCAGCAAGGCCTCGCCCAGCAACCAGTCCAGCGCGGCAGGGCGTCCGCCCTCTCCCGCGGGAACAGGGGTGGAGAGCACGCTGAGCCGCCAGGACAACAGGGTCCTCACGAGCAGGAGACCCGCGACTCCCGCTGACAGCCACACCGAGCCCGCCAGCAGGCTCAGCACCAGCAGCGGCCACGTCGGGGTGAAGAGCAGCGGCACCGTCGGGTAGAGGCCGGGACGGTGGCTCGCCAGCACCTGCATCCACCGCGTGAAGCGGGCCAGGGCCGAGCTCCAGTCACCCGCCGCCAGCGGCACCACCGCCGGGGCCTCGCACAGCGCCACGTCCAGCCCCCGCGCGTGCAGCCGCTTGGAGAGCTCCAGGTCCTCGCCGATGTGGTCCGCCAGCCCCGCCAGTTCCTCCGCCGCCCGAGCGCTCAGCCCCAGCGCCTTGCCACATACCGCCTTCGCCCCCGCGCTCATCACATGCAGCGCCCGGAAGCTGTGGTGCGTGCGGCGCAGCAGCCCCGCCACGGCCCGGTCCGCCAGCTCGCGCTCGCCCACGGGCGTCGGCACCGCCGTGCTCAGCGCCGCTCCCGCCGCCACCGGTGCCGCGAGGCCCTCCACCAGCGCCCCCGTCACCGCCACGTCCGCGTCCACCACCAGCACCACCCGCCCCTCGCGAGACAGCGTCTCCAGCGCGAGCAGCAGGTGGCCCACCTTCCGGTTCGGCGTCGACGGGTCGCTGTGAAGCCACCGCACTCCCTCCGGAACCCGCGGTCGGTGCGGCGAGAGCACCACGTGCTCCAGCGGCCCCTCGTAGTCGATGGGCCGCGACAGGTTCTCCAGCTCGCGCTCCGTGGGGGCATCCACCGGCCGCAGCAGCAGCACCGGCACCCGGGTGCGCTCCACCGGACGACGGCGCCGCGGCAGCCGCGCCAGCGCCACCCCGCTGAACCCCCCGGCCAGCACCACCCAGCCCAAGCCGATGGCCACCAGCGGGTTCATTCCCCACGCTCCACGCGCGTGCGGAAGTGCGCCATCCAGCGGATGAAGGGCGAGTGGAAGCGGTTGAAGTCCGCCACCTCTCCCATGCATGTCCCACCGGCCCCGCCGGGCCTCCACCCGCGCGTAGAAGGGAGAGGACTCCAGCAGCCGCGGCGCTCCCACCACCGTGTTGCCCGAGTACAGCAGCGTCGGCACTCGCAGGCCCCACCCCGTCAGGCGCGTCGGCCGAGCCTCCGCCAGCAGGGGCCCGCGCTCGGACTTCGTCCCCAGCGCCCCCGCCGTCACCCGCAGCGGCGCCACCCCGTCCGGCAGGTGGTAGTCCACCACCGTCTCCTCCGGGCCGTGCACGCGCGCCCAGTGCCACCTCGGCAACCGAGCGCCCAGCAACTCCTCGCCGTGGTTGCCGTCGTGGTAGCCCAGGCCCTCCGCCACCACGCCCTCCGAGGCCACCTCCAGCCGCGCCCTCGCCCTCGGTACCAGTGCCCGCCAGTAGTGTGGCAGCCCCGGCACGAGCTGCACCTCCTCCGCCGCCGACGCCTGGGGCTCCAGCACCAGCCGCGCCCGCACCGCCGCGCCAAAGGGCGCGCACTGCTCGTCCACCTCCATGCGCACCGTGCCATCCGGCGCGTACTCCAGCAGCGAGCGGCCGATGCGCAGCACCCGGCCCGTCCCCCGCACCTGGGCCACCGGGTACTCGCTCAGCACCCAGCGCCGGCTCACGCCGCGGTGGTACAGCGCGAAGTTCACCGCGCAGTGCTCCCGCGGACTCGCCCCGCGCCGCGCCCCCACCGAGTAGCGCGGCGAGAAGAGCGAGCCCACCATGAAGATGAACACCGCGCTGTAATCCCCCGCCGTCACGTCGGCGTAGAACCAACGGTAGGACCCCGCACGTTCCGGCAGCGCGTCCAGCCGGAGGGAGGCACTCAGCGGGGAGGATGAATACTCCAGGCGCCTCATGCGCTCCTCCGCAGGTGCTCGGACGCCATCTCCGCGGCGAAGCGGCCCGAGAGCATCACCAGCGGCACCCCACCGCCCGGATGCGTGCCACCACCCGCGAAGAAGAGCCCCGGCGTACAGCCGCGAATGCGCGGCCGGCGGAAGGGGCCGAACTTCCCGTGCGGCAGGAAGCCGTAGATGGAGCCCCCCGGCGCCCCCTGCGCGGCCAGGTCCACCGGCGTGCGCTGCCCCACCACCCGCATGCGTCCCCGCAGCTCCGGGTAGTGCGCGAGCAGCTTGTCGAACATCTGCGCCTTCACCCGCTCGGCCTGCAGCTCCCACGCGGCCGACGCCCGCTCGGAGGCACCCGGCTCGCGCGGCAGCGCCGGGGCGTTCACCATGACGAAGAGGCCCGTCTTCCCCGCGGGCGCCACCGTCGGGTCCGTCGCCGAGGGGTTGCAGAAGTACACCGTCGGGTCGGTGGCGAGCTGCCCGCCGAAGAGCTCGTCGAACTCGCGGCGGTAGTCCCTGCCGAAGAGCACCGTGTGGTGCGGCAGCGACGGCCGGCCATCCACCTCCAGCAGCAGCACGTAGCCCGACAGCGACAGCGGCTCGCTCCCCCGCCCGAGCTTCTCCAGCGGGTCCGCGTTCACCACCACCGCTGTCGAAGTGCTCCTCGCCACCTTCGGGCCCCACGCGGTAGCCGTGCGCATCCCGCTCGTAGCGGGCATGCGCGTTGAGGTGCACCTTCACGCCCAGGCGCTTCACCGCCGCCCCGAGCGCGTCCACCAGCGCGCCGATGCCGCCGCGCACGTGGTGCACCCCGTACGCGCGCTCGATGTGGGGGATGAGGGCGTAGGCCGCGCTCGCCTCGTAGGGCGAGGCCCCCGCGTACGTGGCGAAGCGGCCCACGAACTGGTGCATGTGGTCCGTCTTGAAGTGCGCCCGCGCCAGCTCGTCCAGCGTGGCCAGCTTCATGCCCCTGGCCATCGCCACCACGCCCCGCCGGGCCACCCGCGCCATGAAGCCGGCCATGCCCTCGAAGGGGGCCTCCAGGTACGGCTCGCCCGCGGCGCGCCAGATGGCCTCGGCCTCCGCGTAGAAGCTGTGCACCCCACGCCGCTCGCTGGGGCGCAGCTCCCCCGCGCTCTCCGCCGTGCGCTCGACGTCCTTGTACGCCACGAAACCGCACCCGTCCGCGAAGCGGTAGGTGCACTGGGGCTCCAGCTCGGAGATGGGCGGCAGCAGGTCCTCCGCGCCGAGTCGCTCGAACAGCCCCTTCACCACGTCCGGCAGCGTGAGCAGCGTGGGCCCGGTGTCCAGCGTGAGCCCGTCCACCTTCACGCACTGCGCCTTTCCACCGAGGGTGGGACCGCCCTCGAAGAGCGTGACGTCGTGGCCCTCCCTTGCCAGGAGCCCGGCGGCCGTCAGCCCTCCAATTCCGCCGCCCACCACGGCGACCCGCGTGGCCTTCATCGCACTGCCTCCTTCCGCCGGACCTCCCCGGCGAGGAGCTCCCGGTGCTGCCCGTTCACCCGCGCGTCGCTCATGAGCTCACGCCCCTGGGAAGCAGCGGCACGGACACGTCCTGGCCCTTGCCCGCCGGTAGCAACTGCGCGGACCCGTCGTGGCTCCGGGCCGCGGGCAGCACCGCATTCGGCCGCACCAGGATGGTCGTGGCGAGCGCCAGCTTGCGCCTGCCCGGCACCGAGACGCGTCCGCGGAAGACGTCGTAGTCGTTCTCCTCGATGACGCGCAGGATGTCTCCGTAGATGGAGCCCATCAGCTTCACCATGCGCTGGCACCCGAAGCCGCCGAGGGCCGGAATCCCCGTGGCCGCCCGCGCGTAGTAGGCGCGCGCCCGGTTGATCTGAAAGCGCATGAAGCCGCGCCAGCGGTCATCCACCACGCCCCGGCGCAGGTCCTCCACCGAGAGGCCGAACGCCGCCAGCTCGTCCAGCGGCAGGTAGACGCGGTCGCGCTCGAGGTCCTCCTTCACGTCGCGGAGGATGTTGGTGAGCTGCATGGCCCGGCCGAGGTCCGCCGCCGGCCCCAGCGCCCACTCCTGCTGGCAGCCCAGCATCGGCGCCATCATCAACCCCACCACGCCCGCCACCCGGTAGCAGTACAGGTCCAGCTCCGCCCAGCTCTCGTAGCGGCGCTTCGTCAGGTCCATCTCCATGCCGGAGATGAGCTCCTGCATGGGCTGCTCGGGGACGCGGAAGCGGCGGATGCAGTCCACCAGGGCGGCGAGCTCGCGCGGCGTCCCACGGGCCCTCGCCCCCGCTGGCGCGCGTGGCGGGCGGAGGCATGCTCGGGTCGGCCAGCTCCGGCGTCTCCACGTACAGCTCGGCCACCGCCCGGCGCGCCCGCACCAGCCGCTCGGCGAGCCCCTCGGGCACCGCGCCCTGGTCCGCCCCGTCCGCCACGTCCACCATGTCATCCAACCGCCGGCAGTAGGCGTAGAGCGCGAAGGCCGCCTTGCGCCGCATGCCGAAGAGCAGGAACGAAGCGAAGAAGAAGCTCTTCGCGTGGTGCCGCGTCACGCGCTCCGCCAGCTCGTAACCCGTGCCACCAGCGTCTTGTCCAGCGACGTCATGCTGCCTCCTCGATTGCCGCGCTCCCAGCTCCCGCTCCACCTGCTTCTCCACTCCGCCCGCCCCCACCCACGCCTGGATGCGCTCCACCACGAGCCGCGCGGAGATGAGCACCGTGGGCAGTCCCGTCCCCGGCTGCGTGGAGGCCCCCACGAAGAAGAGGTTGCGCACCCGAGCGTCCTGGTTGGACGGGCGGAAGGGGCCGATCTGGAAGAAGTTCTGCGCCAGCCCGAAGGCGCTGCCCCGTGCCAGGTTGAAGGTGGACGCCCAGTCGTCCGGCGTGACGATGCGCTCCACCTCGATGTCGCGCTCCAGCTCCGGGTAGCCCAGCTCGGCCAGGCGCCGGAACACCTTGGCGCGCACCTTCGGGCCCTCCACCTTCCAGTCCACGTTCGGGTGCTGGTGCGGCACCGGCACGAGGACGTAGAGCGCGTCCTTGCCCGGCGGCGCGAGGCTCGGGTCCGTGTGCGGCCGGCAGCGTTGACGTAGAAGCTCGGGTCCTCGGGGACGCGGAAGCGCTCGAAGATGTCGTCGAACGAGCCCTTGTAGTCGTGGCCGAAGACGACGTTGTGGTGCTGCAAGCCGTCGTAGCGGCGCCGCAGCCCCAGGTAGAGCATGTAGCCGCTGGAGGTGTAGCGCAGCTTCTTCGCGCGCGCAGCGGGTGGCCTTGGGGTCCATCAGCTTCTCGTACGCGTAGGGCAGGTCCGCGTTGCAGAGCACCACGTCCGCCTTCACCACCTGCCCGTCCTCGAGCTGCACGCCCGTGGCCCGCGCCCCCTCGGTGAGGATGCGCTTCACCGGCGTGCCGTAGTGCAGCCGCACGCCCTCCTCGCGCGCCACCGCTCCAGCGCCGAGGGAATGGCGTACAGGCCTCCCTTGGGAAACCAGATGCCCACGCCCAGCTCGGTGAAGGGCAGCAGCCCGTACACGGCCGGGCGAGGCGAAGGGCGACACGCCCAGGTACATCGTCTGGAAGGTCATCGCCGCGCGCAGCCGCTCGTCCTCGAAGAAGCGGCTGACGTCCGAGTACATGCGCCGGTGGGCGCGGACCTGGAAGATGCTTCCGAGCACCGAGGGCGCGAAGTAGTCGCGAGTGCCCGAGTAGTTGCGGCCGACCAAGTGGTCCAGGCTCGTGCGGTACTGCACGCGCCCCTGCGCGAGGAAGGCGAGGTAGCGCTCGTAGCTGCCCGGCTCGATCGCGCTCCAGCTCCCGCCCCATGGCGCACAGCTCGGAGGTGAAGGTGATGGCGAGCCGTCGCGGTAGTGGATGCGGTAGTTGGGCTCGCAGCGCTGAGCAGCGTGCAGGTAGTCCTCCAGCCGCCGGCCCAGCGCGGCGAACGTCTCCTCGAACACCTCGGGCATCAGCACGATGGTGGGGCCCAGGTCCCAGGTGAAGCCATCCACCCGCAGCGGTTGCAGCGACCGCCGGGGCCGTCCGTCTTCTCGAAGACCTGCACGTCGAAGCCCTGGTGGGCCAGCCGCGCCGCCGCCGCGAGCCCGCCCACGCCCGCGCCCACCACCACCGCCGGTCGCTTGCCGCTGCTCACGGTGCTCTCCTCCTCAAACCATCCGGTGCGCCAGCTGGCCGATGAGCGCGTCCAGCAGGTCCCTCACGCCATGGGGTAGGGCAGCGACGCGAGCGCGCGCACGCGCGCCGCGCGAGGCCCGCTCACCAGCCGCTCGGTGGCGGCCCGACCTCCCGCGCTCCTCCACCAGCGTGCGGGCGCGGGCGAGGCCACCGGCGTCCTTGCCTCGGGCGGCAGCGGTCCACAGCATCTCCAGCTCCGGCGCGGCTCGGCGCCGGCGCGCGGGTGTAGGCGGCCACCACCGGGAAGGTGCGCTTGCCCTGGACGAAGTCGCCGTCCGTCGGCCTTGCCCGCGATCGCGCGAGTCGCCGAACAGGCCGATCAGGTCGTCGCGCAGCTGATAGGCGAGCCCCACGTGGCGACCCACGCGCGTCCAGCCGCTCGATCAGCGCGCGCGTAGCCCCCGCGAGCATCGCCCCGCACACCAGCGGGGCCACGAAGCCGTACCGCGCGGTCTTGAGGTGAGCGACCCGCAGAGTCTGGAAGAGCGTCACCTGTCGACAGCGGCACGCGCGTCAGGTCCAGGTCCAGGTACTGGCCGGCGGCGGTCTGACGACAGACGCCCAGGTAGTAGCGCACCGCGCGCGCCGCGCCGGGCAGACCCGACCCCAGCATCGCCTCGATCGAGCGGGCGAACAGATGGTCGCCCACCACCACGGCCAGGTCCTCGCCCAGCGCGGCCCGGCACAGCAGGTGGTGGAGCGCCGGCCCGCCGTGCCGCGGTCCGCCCAGTCCGCCACGTCGTCGTGGATGAGGAGGAAGGTGTGCAGCAGCTCGAACCCCGCGGCGAAGCGCCACAGCCCGGCCGGCACCGTCGGCGTGCCCCGCGCCAGGCAGTAGCCCGCCAACAGCATCGCCGGGCGCACCCGCTTGGTGGGACGCAGCGCGTACTCGCGGGCCTGCGCCAGCACGCTTGTCCAACGTGCGTCCAACCCGGCTTCGTCCGGGAGCTCCAGCAGCTCGACCAGGGAGCCTTCCACCCGCGCCTGCACCAACTTCAACCACGCCTGCTCCACCGAGGGAGCCGGCATGGGCGGTGCGGCGATGGACGGCGTGGGGCCCATACAACAGTCCTCCGGGGCGGTGGGTGCCTTCGACGATGTAGGTAGCCTTTGTGTCCAACCCTTGTCAAGGCAATGTCCAGCCTTCGTACAAGTCTTGTCCACAGGAGTTCCCGATGACCAAATGGATGGCGGGCATGCTGACGATCGCCCTGTTGGCCGCGAGTCCCTCACTCGCGGTCGAGCCCACGGAAGGACCGCTGGACGCAACCTTGCGAGGGTCGGACGGGAAGGAAGTGGCCTTGTCGAGGTGGCGGGGGAAACCCGTCATTCTCTTCTACGAGGACCGCCACTCGACGACACTCAACTCGCCCTTGAAGGAGGCCCTCTTCGCTCGGGGGAAGGCCATGGGGCTGCTGGACGCGGCGTGGGTGGTGGCGGTGGCCAACCTCGAGTCGTTCGACTTCTTCCCCGCGCGGGGCATCGCGCTCTCCTCCGTGCGCAACGAGGAGAGGAAGTGGGGCATCCCCATCCTGGTGGACCTCGATGGGACACTGGGCGCGCAGCCGTGGAACCTGCCGAAGAAGACGTCCTCGGTGCTGCTGCTGGATGGCTCGGGCACCGTCGTCTACCGGTACTCCGGTCGCATGAAGCCCGAGGAAATGGAGACGTTCTTCCACACGCTGGGTGTCCTGGTCGGCCAGGACATCCCCCAGGAGCAATGACCATGAAGGTGGCACTCACCGGAGCGAGCGGATTCCTCGGCCCCGTCCTCGTCCAGCGGCTGATGGAGCGGGGACACGGGGTGCACGTGCTGGCGCGGGACGTGGCGCGCGCACTGACGCGGCTGCCCTCCGGAGTGACGGGCTCCTACTTCGACGCGGCCACGCCCCTCTCACCGGACGCGCTCGGGGGGGCGGAGGCGGTCATCCACCTCGCGGGCGAGCCGGTGGCGCAGCGGTGGACGGACCAGGCGCGCCAGCGCATCCGCGACAGCCGGGTGGTGGGCACGCGGCTGCTGGTGGAGGCCATGCGGGCGGCGGGGACGGTGCGGCACTTCGTGTCCGTCTCGGCCATCGGCTACTACGGCGCGGACCGGGGCGCGGAGCCGCTGACGGAGACGAGCTCGCCCGGGGAGGACTTCCTCGCGCGGGTGTGCCGGGCGTGGGAGGCCGAGGCGCTGGAGGCGGACACGGCGGGCATCCGCACGGTGCTGCCGCGCCTCGGCGTGGTGCTGCACCCGGAGGGCGGCGCGCTGAAGAAGATGCTCCCCCTGTTCCGCCTGGGCCTGGGCGGGAAGATGGGCTCGGGTCAGCAGTACATGAGCTGGGTGCACCGCGACGACACGCTGGGCCTGCTCCTCTTCGCGCTGGAGCAGCCGGAGCTGCGCGGGCCGCTGAACGTGACGGCGCCGGAGCCGGTGACGAACGCGGACTTCTCCCGGGCACTCGGAGCGGCGCTGGGCCGGCCGGCCGTGATGCCGGTGCCCGCCTTCGCGCTGAAGGCGGCGATGGGGGAGATGTCCGAGGTGGTGCTCGGAGGCCAGCGGGTGCTGCCCCGGCGCGCGCAGGAGGCGGGCTATCGCTTCCAGCACCCCGAGCTGTCCGAGGCGCTGCGCTCGCTCGTGGGGTGAGGAACGGCTTCACGCTTCTTCACATACGATTGCATTGCGGCGCACGGCGCGCCGGTGAGTATTCAGGGCTCCATGGGCATTCCGCTGCGATTCGTCTTCTTCTTCGGCACCCTGACGCTGGTGGTGGTGCTCGGCCACGTCTACCTGTACCGGCGCCTCTTCCGGGACACGGCGAAGCACCCGGCCTGGCGCCTCTCGGGCGTGGTGCTGATGGCGCTGCTGGCCTCGACGATGCTCGGCGCGCGGCTGCTGACGCGGCTGCTGCCCTCGGAGGCGACGTTCGCCTTCGAGCAGCTCGGCTGGTTCTGGATGGGAGGGGCCACCTACCTGCTGCTGGCGGTGCTGTCGCTGGGGGGCGTGCGCAAGCTCACCGGGTGGCGGGAGCGTCGACGCGCGGCCGGGGCGGCTCCGGCCCCCGTGTCCGAGGAGCGGCGGGAGTTCCTCGCCCGGGCGACCGCGGGAGCGGCGCTGGTGGCCACCGGAGGAGTGGGGAGCTACGGCGTGTGGCGCGCCTACACCCCGCCGGTGGTGAACGAGGTGGCGGTGCGACTGCCCGGGCTGCCCAAGGCGCTGGACGGCTTCAGCATCATCCAGCTCAGCGACATCCACGTGGGGCCGCTCATCCAGCGCCGCTTCATGGAAGCGCTGGTGGAGCAGACCAACGCGCTGAAGGGCGACCTGGTGTGCATCACGGGCGACCTGGTGGACGGCAGCGTGGAGGAGCTCGGCTCCGCGGCGGGCGCGCTGGGCAACCTGCGCTCGCGGCACGGCACGTACTTCGTCACCGGCAACCACGAGTACTACTCAGGGGACGTGGAGTGGGCCGACGCGCTGCGTCGTATGGGATTGACGGTGCTGCGCAACCGCCACGTGTCCATCGGCGAGCCGGGAGCCTCGTTCGACCTGGTGGGCGTGGACGACTGGGCGGCGCAACGCTCGGGCTACCCGGCGAGCCGGAGCTATGACCTGGCGGCGGCCACGGCGGGGAGGGACCCGTCGCGCGCGGCGGTGCTGCTGGCGCACCAGCCCAGCGGCTGGCGCGAGCAGGCGCAGAAGGCGGGCATGGGGCTGCAGCTCTCCGGACACACGCACGGCGGCCAGTTCTTCCCCTTCACCCTGGTGGTGTCGGCCGTCTGGGAGCACCCCGCGGGGCTGTACCGCGAGGGAGACAGCTCGCTCTACGTGAGCCGGGGCACCGGCTTCTGGGGTCCGCCGGTGCGCGTGGCGGCGCCGCCGGAGATCGTGAAGGTGACGCTGCTCGCCTGAGCCCTGGGAGGGTGACGCAGGACGCCCGAAGTCGGTAGACTACTGGGTGAAATGAGCAAGGCAGCGACGAAGCGGGAGATCAAGCAGGAGCGTGCGGCACGCACGCGGTTGGAAATCATGGAGGCGGCCATCACGCTGTTCGCGCGCCGGGGCATCCTGGCGACGACAATGGCGGAGCTGGCGAAGGCCATCCGGATGACACCCGGGGCGCTCTATTGGCACTTCCCGACGAAGGAGGACCTGCTGCTGGCGGCCATCGAGGAGCTGCACGGGCGCTACGTCAACGAGTTCAAGGAACTGCTGATCGAGCGGTTCAAGATGACGGCGCACGAGCAGCTCCGGGCATTCATCGGTCGGACGGTGCAGTTCCTGCGCTACAACCGGGAGTACGGCATCTTCTTCGGAATGGTGGCGGCGGAGTCGGCGCACACGAACGACCGTGTGGCCGAGGCCATCCGGGAAAAGCTGGCCATCTACGCGGCCGTGGTGACGAACATCATCCGGTACGGGCAGAGCAAGACGATGGAGTTCCGCACGGACATGGACCCGGGGATTGCCGCGCACGGCATCTTCGGCGGGTACTTGAGCGCGCTGCTGTACCAGAACCTGTTCCGCGAGTCGCTGTCGTACGAGACGCTCTACGAGACGCTGGACCGGCTGGTGCTGGACGGCATCCTCAAGCGCTGAGCGGCGCGACGAGTCCCCTTCTTCCCCAGAAACGAAGACGCCCCCCGCGGCACCTGGAATCGGTGACGCGGAGGGCGTGAGGACCGCACCGGCCCTGCCCGCCTCGCGAGGGAGACGGGCAGGAGTGCCGGCGGGGGCTACGGCATCTCGGTCGGGCTCGACGCGTTCTGCGGGTCGCGCATGGTACGCGTTACGAAGTCGGCCGCGTTGTTGTTCGTATCGTGGCCGTTGCCCTTCAGCTCATCGGCGCCCCCAGCGGCCATCGTGGTGGCATCGCAGGGGTGCGACCAGGGCCTTGCGCTCGAAGCTGCCACTCGCGGCGAATGCACGGAGTAAGCAAGCGGAGCCCTCGGCGGAATCACCCGTCCCGTAACCCACCTGTCCCCCGCCGCCGCATCCACCTTGGCGGTGGTGATCGTCGCAGGCCGAGACGAATGTGCCGGCGGAATTGCCCATGCCCAGGAAGGTGCCAAGCTTGCGTTCCCGGCCACCGTCCCCGACATAGGCGGTAACCGTCACCAGGAAGTGGCCCATGAAGGCCATCTTCAGTTCGCCGGCCGTATAGCCTGCCCGATAGCTGGCGCCGGCTGCCTTCTTTACCGGCTTCTTTGCCACTACTTTCTTCTTCGCTGCTGGCTTCTTTGCTGCTGCCTTCTTTGCGGCTGGTGTCATTTTATTTTCCCCATGCTATGCGGAGATCACGTCGGATCTGAGCATCAGCATGACTACATAGTATTGTCTTGATAATAATGGTTGCTCGGCTGAGGTGAAAATCGCTCGTGCTGGAGACGAGGCGTTTACACGAAAATCATTTATAGACTTACACCATTGAGCGGCACGATGGAAGAGAACTCATTCCCAAAAAAGGTCAAGCTGGCACTGTCCATTCTTCTGATAGTTGGTGCCCTGGCGTTCTATTGGGCGTGGGGCGTTCTGTACAACAGTTGGAACATTTTCGACGGTTCGAACATGGGCGTGTATGCGATCGTCGTGATCATGCTCGCCTTCGGAATCCTCGGACTTTTACTCACGAGAGCGAAGAACTGAGCGCAGAATTTCTGAAGCATTAGTGTTGATTTTGCAGCGCGAGCTGCTGCGCGCGAAAGAAATGGAAGAAAAGAATCGAGGCCGAGATCACATCGATCTGGCCGCGTAAGCTACGACCGTCGGTCTGCTTGCCGCACATGATGCAATTCCCTTGGAAATCTTCCGGGACGTACGGCGTGCCCAAGAGCTTCAACTC
>CAVYSY010000015.1:0-14234 GCA_963771175.1 uncultured delta proteobacterium | reverse complement strand
CGCCCGCAAGGAGGGAAGCCCGATAGCGGAGGCCGCCGAGGGCACGGGACCGCGGCCCCTTCGCGACTCACTTCCCGGCGGACGCTCCCGAGCCCGACGACGGGCCCGCGAGCAGCGACTCGAGGGAGGCCTCGTCGATGCGCACCTGCGCCTGCTTCTCCAGCGCCTCGATGAAGACGGCGTGGTTCGTGTCGCGCCGCTCCCGTGCCAACCTGGGCTCGAGCATCTCGCGTACCTGCTCGAACGAGGGGCTCACCGCCTCCGCGTGCTCCAGCACCGCCACGAGGTGGAAGCCCTCGGGAGTCTCGATGATGCGCTCGAGGAGCCCGCGCGGCTTCGACTCCCCGAAGACGGCGCCGGCCACCTGCTCGCCCAGCACCTGCTGCACCCGCGGCTCCGCCATCATCGGCAACTCGCCTCCCAGGGGGCGGGTGCGCGAGTCCTCGGAGCGCCGCCGCGCGATGGACATGAAAGCCTCCGGCTCACGCGCCATGGCCGCCTTCACCTCGGCCAGCAGCGAGGAGGCCGCCCGTTGCTGGCGCTCGCGAAGGGCCGCATCCGACCGCGGAGCCGCCAGGAAGATGTGCGCCAGACGGACCTGGGCGGGCTGGGAGAGCGCCTGCTGCTGCGCGGCGAAGTAGGACTTCAGCTCCTCGTCGGAAATGGGGCGACGGCGCTCCGGCTCCTCGAACTCCGCCTCCAGGAAGGACTCGAGCAGGGCGGCGTCACATTGACGCGCCACGGCGGGCTGGAGGTGGTGCTTCTTCTTGCGCGCCTCGGCGAGGAGGATGCGCTCGCGCACCATGCCCTGGACGAGATCCCGAAGCCCCTCCTTCGTCGCGTACCTGTCGGCCAGCAGCGGCCCCTCCTCACGGAGGCGGGCGCGGACGGCTTCCGCGGACAGCTCCCCGCCCGCGAACGCCGCCACGACGGGGCCAGGAGCCTCGGCCGCTCCCTCGCTCCCGGCGGAAGAGCCAGCCGCGCGCAGACCCACGGCATAGCCCACGCCTCCGCCCAGAATGAGCAGCCCCAGACCCGCAGCCAACATCCCACCACGCTTCATCGGTCCATCCTCTCATCCAGGCCCGCCGCTCCACCAGCGGGCTCACTTGCCTCCCCGGCCGCTCTCCGCTCAGGGCAGCGAGAGCAGGAAGATGTCCTGAGCCCCGAGGCTGGTGCGCTCGGCGTCACCGAAATGGGTGACATCCTCGAAGGAGCCCACCACCGCCACGCCCTGCGGACCACCGGAGAGGGCCACCGCCGCGTCCTGCCCCTTGCCTCCGAAGGCCGAGGACCCCAGGTGCGTCCCGTCCGGCGTGAAGCGGGCGAGGAACGCCTGCTGCCCCCGATCGTTTCGCAGCACCAACTCCCCGCCGCCGAGATCGAGCGAGGTGCCCCGGGTGTACCCGGAGAGGAGCACGTTGCCGTCACGGTCCACCGCCATGCCGGCGACACTGTCCCAGCCCGGACCGCCGAGCAGCTTCTTGCCGATCAGCGAGCCCGTCGAGGAGAAGCGCAGGAGGAACATGTCATTGCCCGAGCTGGGGCCGTCCTTCACGTCCGCGAGGTAGCCGCTGAAGTGCCCGGCGACGAGCAGCGAGCCATCCGCGAGCACGCTCAGGGCCATGCCCTCGGCGAGGCCGGCATTGGGGGCCTTGGAGGAGTGGGACCAGACGAGCGAGCCGTCCGTGTCGAAGCAATCGACGATGAGGGTGTCGGAGGCCTGGTCGCGCCATCCGGTGACGAACGTGTGACCCTGGGAGTCGAAGGCGAAGGCATTGACCCCCTCGAACGTCTGGGCGGCGAGGTAGGCACCGCTGGATGAGAGCTCGGCGATGAACCCCGGCGGGAAGAGAGGAGCCGAGGCGCCCTCGAATTGAATCCCCTCGGTGTTGCCCGCCAGATGGATGTGCCCCTCGGGGTCTACCGCGAGCGCCCGAGCCTCGTCCTTGCCGGTGCCACCAAAACGCTTCGCCCAGAGGGGCTGGCCATTGGAGTCCAGGCGCAGCAGGGCGATGTCCGAGTCGCCGGCACTGGAGAGGCTCTGCTCGCCCACCTGCACGGTGCCCGAGAAGCTCGCCGCCACCAGGAGACCTCCGCCGTCCGTGACCGCGAGCCCCACTGGAGAGGAGCCAGAGAGCGGCAGGGCGCGGGACCAGCGCACGCTGCCGGTGGATCCGAACTGGGTGATGAACAGGCCGGGAGCCAGCGACTGGCCGTCGAGGCTGACCTCGGCACCGAGCACGCCGACCACGGTGGAGCTGCCGGAGGAATCGCGCACCACGGCCTTGACGGCGTCGGCGCTCGTCGAGCCGATGGCCCGCGACCAGGCGCCGGGGATGCCGAAGGAGGCGCTCACCTTGTGACTGGAGGACCGGAGGTCGATGCGGCAGGTGCCCGTGCCCGAGCAGTCACCACTCCAGCCGGTGAAGACGGCGCCGGGGGCGGGAACGGCGGTGAGGGTGACGGTCGAGCCGTTCTGGCCCTTGGCGAAGCACAGGCCGGTGGCGCAGGTGAAGTCGCCGGACTCGGCGCGGACCTCTCCCCGCGCGAGCCCATCGACGGACACCGCCACACTGCCCTCCCCTGTCGGCTGCCCGCCCGGATTCCCACCCGGCTCGGTGGGCTGGGACCCTCCGCAGGCGACGAGCCACAACCCGAGGCTCCAGGCCCCCGACTTCATCCATTCCACGCTCATGTCACACCTCATCCGAAGACATATCTTATGCAGGAAATCCAGCGCCGACCCGGACTGTATCAACTTCAGGGCTGAGGCAGCTAAATCCCACGCCGTTCCTCTACGCCACTCGTCTTCCTGCTTGGAGCCTTGGACATGGCTTCAGCTAGAGGCTCACAAACTGGAGCCCCTCCTTCTGGCGCTTCTCTTCCGCGTCCTGCCCGATATAGGAAAACAACTCAGCATCCCGCCGGAGCCCTTTTCGAGTCACCGAGAACACTTTCTTGGCCCACGCCAGGAAGTCGGCCGGTTTGTCGACCCACCGTCCTGCTTCGTCGTAGAACCCCTTAATGTAGTACAAACGCCCCCTCTTGAGAACCTTACCGTCATAGAAACACCGGCTCAACTCAATCACTGGCGAGCGCTCATCGTCCACCAACCAATAGCCCTGCTTGGGAACGTGGTCAAAGACCAGCGCCCCCAGGGAATCTGGATGCGCCAGGAATACGGTCAACCATTCCTCACCGTACCTGGCTACCTCAAGGGTGGAGAGCAGTCGCGGCGCAGGCTGCTCCAACGGAATACCCAGGAAAACGACAGGGCATTCTTTCTTCAATCGCTGCTCCAGAAGCAACTGATCTACTGGAGTCAAAAAGAAGTTAACCTGAGAACTCATGGGCGCTTGTCAATTATATGGATGGCATACAGGACGTACACCAGTTGCACCTTGGATATCATCCAAGGCCGTTCTCTCGCGGAAGACAGGGTTCCCACCCTTCGTCTTGCGTCCGACCTGATGCATTTCGACGACCCAGAATTTCGGGCTCTTCTCTTCCGCACCCTGGTCGACATACGAGGACGACTCGGTATCTCGATGGAGTTCTGTTCGAGGCACCGAGAACACCTTCTTGGCCACACCAGAAAGTCGGCCGGCTTGCTCGATCTCACCGCCCCGACTCAGCTTGCTCAATCGCCTTCGTCAGATGAATCTCAAGTGCACCATATCCAGAAAAGGAATCACGAGGCAATGCATTAGCCTCTTCAATGGAACATGGCGTTTCCTCACCAAGCCCACTCAGATCATCGGGATAGCGTATACGCCAAGCCTTGCCCGTTAATCCATCTATTCGTCCGAACTCGGGAAGCGGCCAATCCTCCATCCGCCAATTCTCAAGACGACCAATGATGGGCCACTTGCCCTCCATCAACCCCAAATCGCCAAACTGACGAACGAGCACAGCATCCGATGGGCGCAGTTCTCTCAGTTCAACCAAGTCAGGCACGCACGCTCGGCGAGGGCCAAAGAAATAACCAAACAGTATTGCCTTACGCCTCTTGCGTGCGACTACTCCAACTCCGTATCCACCTGTTCGCAAGGGAACTGCGAACCAGTCTCCAAGAGTGATTTTTTGCTTTGCCTTCTTGGAAGAACTCTTTGATGTCATAGCAGGTTTCGAAGGAACTCTTCTGCAGCATTCATATATTTTTCGCGGTTGGGGTTTTTGGGTGAAATTCCGCGAATCTTATCGAGCCGCCCACGTTCCGTGTCCAGTTGCTTCTGTTCAAGACCACGCTGGGTTGCGTAATCGTCCGTCCGATGCTTGACCTCGAAGTCGAGGCCTCCTGTCTCGGAGTTGTTGTTGTGCTCCACCTTACGCCGATCAAGATCATTGGTGCGACCGTTGCGCACTACCTCTCCAGTTTCTGGATCCTTGAGCTGGTAGGTGCCGCCCTTGGGCTGTGTCGGCCCACAGCCGCTGTTGTGCACCCACGCCTGCTGCGTTCCCACGAAGTACGTGTGGTAGTCGGCGACCTCGAAGTTGTAGACGGTGGTGCGCGCCAGCGTCTCGGCGATGCTCTCGGTGGTCAGCCACGCGTCCTTCGCGCTGCGGATGCGGCTGCCGGGCTCGAGGTCCTTCGCCTCCACCCACCCCTTCTCCTCCACCCAGAAGGGATGGTCCGCGGTCACTCCCAGCTTCTCGCGCGTGCCGTCCTCGGCCACGAGCGTCACCTCGAGCACCGCCGCCCCCGGCGTCACGATCGTCCGCACCACCGGCCGCCAGTCAATCTGGCCCGTCGACGGATCCCGTGAGAGCACCTCCTCGCCTTCTCGAACCTCCTCGATGGGTCTGGGCCCGTCCCGTGTGGCCACGAGCGTCCCCGCGATGAAGCACGCCTTGCCAGGAACACCGCAAGCGCCGCCTGCGCACTCCTTGGCGAACTTCTTCTGGGCCTGCTCGGTCAGCCCGCTCCGGGCCTGCTTCATCGCGTACTTCTGGACCGCCGTCTCCGTACCGGCCTTCACCCCCTTGGCAATCCACTTGCCCGCCTTGCCCGCGTCGCCAATCACCGGGATCATCCCCATCGCCGAGATGCCCGCCTCCACGTAGCGGCCCTCGGACAGGTAGATGAGGGCGTTGGCGCCGTCGGCGACCTCGCCGATCACCGGCACCATGCCCGCCACGTCCAGCGCGGCGTGCAGCCACTCGGGCACCTTGCCCGTGGGATCACGCCAGCCGAGCGGCGAGTGGTTCCCGTAGGCGTACAGCGACATCAGGATGGCCGCGGGCTGCTCGCCCCACTCCTCGCGGAACGGATCCGCCGACACCCAGCGTGCCCGGCGCGGGTCGTAGTAGCGCGCCCCGAAGTAGACGAGCTTCGTCTCCTCGTCGAACTCCTTCGCCGAGAACAGGTACTGCGGGCGTGCGCACCGGGGCCCCATCGTCATCGTGCCGCTGGTCGCGCCACACCTCGCCGAACGGGAAGTACTCCACGTGCTCGTGCACGCGGCCCATCTGGTCCGTCACCCAGCTCGTCGAGCCCAGGTGATCCGGGTGGTAGTAGTACGTGGCTGGCCGCACCTCGGGCTCCGAGCCCGAACCCGGCAGCGGATCCGGCACCACCACCGGGCACTTCTGCGGCTGGTAGTTGCTCGGCATCGCAGCCGTTGTCATTGGACAAGCCCGTCGTCTCGGTGGCGCTCGCCAGCACAGTGCCACCGGCCACCTCCATGCCGATGTCCCCGTCCGGCACCGGCAGCAGCTTGGAGGCCAGGCGCGTGGGGCCCGCGAAGATGTGCTTGGTGCCGTGGCGCTTGCCCTTCATGGAGAAGAACTGCCCCAGGCTGAGGCTGGTTCCGCCGCGCCCCAGCTTCACCACGCGCTCGCCCTCGGCGTCGTAGATAGAAGCGGGTGGCGTTGTTGCCACCCCCGTCCACCACGGCGCGCAGCGTGTTGGACTCCGTCCACGAGTAGCGGCGATAGTGGTTGTGCGTCTCCGGCGCGCCGGTGAGTGCCCGCCCGTGCCCGCGCACACCGAGCCATCCACCGTGCGGCACTCGAGCTGCGTGTTGCCGTTGGCGTCGTAGGTGAGCAGCGTGTCCCCGATGCGCGTGGCCTGGTGCGGGCCCGTGCCACCGTAGGCGTACACGTCGTCGTGGTTGCTGTGCGCGGGACGCGCCGCGTTCGACACCCCGGAGCGGCTGCTGACCAGCTCGTGCACCTGGGTGTGGCGCATCATGTCGTGGATGTCGGAGTACGCGAAGCTCGACTCGAACCGATCGGTGAGACCCGGACGCGCGAGCGCCACGCCCCGAGCGGAGGTGAGCCGGTAGAGCGCGTCGTAGTCGAACTGGTACGACACCGCGCCCGAGCGCCGGCCCACCGGCTGGCCCAGGGCATTCACCATCCCCTTCACGTTGCCGACGCGATCGTAGCTGGTAGGTGAGAGCCTGCAGCGTGCGGCCGCGCGGCGTCCGCGTGGAGAGCGTGGACAGGCGGCGCGTGTCCGGCTCGTAGGTGTAGGACGTCTTCACCCCGTTGCCGAACACCTCGAGGTGCGCTGGCCGAAGAGTCGTACTCCAGCGAGCGCAGGTACACCTGGACCTCGGCCGGTGCGTGGCGGCTGCCGGGCCGGTAGCCGGTGGCGCCCGCGAGCAGGCCTCCGGCGTCGTACGTGTAGCGCACCTCCTCCGCGTCCGGGTAGACGGACGCGGAGCATCCGCCCGAAGGAGTCGAAGGTGAAGCGCGTCTCGAAGGTGCGCGGCCGATCTCTCGGGCCGGAAGGCCCGCACGGTGCGCGTGGTGCGCGTCACCTCGCCCAGTCGCGCCGTAGCCGCGCGTCTCGGTGCCCACCTCGTCGACGACGCGGGTGACGCGGCCGGCCGTGTGCTCCGGCGAGGGCCCCGGAGGCGCCGTACTCATAGCGGACGTCGTCCGAGAGCGGATTGTCCACCCGCACGCAGCCGGTGGAAGTCGTGCTCGTAGCGGATGGACAGCCCGGCGGCCCGCAGGTTGGGGTCCACCCGCTCCACCAGGTTGTCCGCGTCGTCGTAGCGCAACTCGGTGAGGCCGGTATCGGGAGTGCGCAGCGAGGTGCGCCGGCCGAGCAGGTCGTAGGTATAGACGGAGGTATTGCCCGCCGCGTCCACCAGGCGCACGCAGCTGTCCCAGGGTGTCCGTCTCGTAGCGGGTGGTGGGCCGGCGGCCCTCGATGCGCTCCTCGACCGCCGTGACCCGGTCGGACACGTCCCGGTACAGCACGCGCACGTTGTTCAGCGCGTCGGTGACGGTGGAGCGAAGCTGCTTGAGCGAGGACCCCACCGGAGAGCCGAAGTCATAGGCCATGGAGGTGCTCGAGCCGTCCGCCCCCACGGTGCGCACCACGCGCCCGAGCAGATCGTGTGTGTCCGTGGTGGGGCGTACCGGGAGGCCACTCACGTAGGCCGTCTTCGGCCCCGTGTCGAACAGGGTCTGCCCCTTCTGCTCCACCCGGCCCATGGCATCGAACGTCAGGTGTCCGGTGACGCTCATGCCGACGGTGCCGCCCTCCACCTGGGCGTCCTTCTTCGTCTGGATGATGCGCTTGAGGCCGTCCACGAAGACGACCGTGTCCAGACGTCCGTCACCGCCCTGCTCCTCCAGGCGGTTGCGGGTGAGCGCCCAGGCCGGACGAGCGGCGGTGTCGTAGGCCACCTCGATGGTGGGCACGGAACCACCCAGCTCGTAGGGGCCCCACACGGACGACAGCCGACCGAAGCCGTCAAAGGTGCGCTCGGTGACGTTGCCCGCGATGTCCGTCGTCCGGCGGACCTCCTGGAAGCGCAGGTCGTACTCGACGTGCGAGGCGTAGCCGAAGGAGTCGGTGATGGTTTGCACCATGGAGCGCGTCACCGGCTCGTAGAGGTACGTCACCGTGTAGCGCTGGCCCCGCGCGTTGGGCGGGCTCGTCATCGACTCGAGCAACCCGTCCGCGTTCCAGGTGAGCAGGTGCTCGGCCACGCGCCCCGACCCGATGTGGGCCAGTTGGCGGATCAGGTTGCCACGTTCGTCGTAGAAGCCCTCGCGCAGCCGCAGCAGTGCACCGGGCGAGCCGCTCGTCCCGGCGTGGACCTCCAGCTTCTCCACCAGTTTCTGGTGGTGCAGCGCGATGAGCGCCGGGCTCGCTCGCGTAGCTCACGCGCGCGTGGAGATCATCCGAGGGATCGGCGAGGTCCCCCAGGTCCTCGAAGAGCGTCACGTTGCCGGTGGCCAGCGTCGTACTGCATCGTCTGGGCGGAGGCCATCCGCGGCAGCTCCACCTCCGTCGTCTGGCCCTCGTAGAAGCGGCGCTCCACGCGCCGCAGCGGGACGAAGCTGGGGGCGCAGTAGTCGGCCTGGGACAGGAAGAAGGGCGTGTAGGCCATGCACTCCGCGAGTGGCGGGGAGAGCGGCACCGGCTCGTCGTAGGTGTTGAGCGTGGCGAGGAAGAGCCGGTTCTCCTTGTCGCGCGTCTCCTCGCGCAACAGCAGCCCCTTGTGGGTGTAGCGATCGTTGGCGAAGGTCTGGATGACGCGGCTCTCGTCCGGATTGGTGCGCGTCACCCGGGCGAAGCCGTAGAAGTCGCGCTCGGCGCGGTCGTACTTCCCGTCCTCGTACTCGTACTTCGTGAGCAGGACGTGGCCCGTCGAGGAGCCGCCCAGGCCGTCCTCCTCCAGCACCTGGGTGAGGACGAAGCGGCTCTCCGGCATATCCACCGTGTTGCCCCGGCGCTCGTAGGAGAGCGTGAAGCTGCCGCCGAGCGGGCGGTGGACCTTCTTGAGCAGGTTGGCGCCCGCGTAGCCGTTGAGCCGCGCGTAGAGGGTGCTGCGGTTGGGCCGGCCCGCATCGGGATCGGTGCCCAGAATGGGAACCTGCTCCTCGGTCTTCAGCACGTGGTCGGCGAGCCCGTCGCCGTTGACGTCCATCAGCCCCAGCTCGAAGCCGGAGACGCGCTCCACCGTGAGGTCCGCTCCGCCCGACAGGTGCAGCCAGGGGTCCCGAGGCCGAGAGGGACGGGGACGGTGAAGACGAAGCCCACGCTGGGCGCCGGCTGTGCGAGCCGCGAGGCCTCCACCGTGTCGATGCCGTCCTTCAGCCCCAGCAGCGGGATGATCGTGTCGTCCAGCAGCGCGGTTCACCTTGAAGCGCGGCCGGGTGACCTGGGTGGGCCAGTCGGGGACATGCCACTTCTGCTCGCGGGACGAAGCCGTAGCCGAGGTTCACCATCACCCGGAAGGCGTTCTCTCCCGAGTCCTTGCGCACGTAATCCGGCAGCCCGTCTCCCGTGACGTCGGCGAGCACCACCTGCGTGCCGTTGCAGGCTGGAGGCCCAGTTGGCGGTGACGCCATAGTCCTCGGCGATGGTGAGACCGATGTTGCCGTCGAGCGTACACCGCCGTACCGCGGCGAACCACGTCGGGCTTACCGAGAGCGCCCGAGCACGGACAGGGCATCGCCGCGGCCCGTCTGCTCGTCCTCGTCCGCGCCCTGGAGGAGACTCGACGCCCAGCTGCGCCACGAGCGGATCGAAGTCGCCCTCCACCGTCCAGGCCCGGACCGGGATGTCATCCTCCTGGGCGGCGAAGCGCGAGCCCAGGTTGAGCCGCACCGGAAGACGTCGCCCGCGCGACGAACCTGATCCGGCAGCCCGTCACCGTTCACGTCCACCAGGTCCATCTCGGTGGCCGACAGGGTGGCGGCCACGCCCACGCCCACGAGAAACCGGAGGGGAACATCCCCTCCATGCCCTTGATGCGCCCCTTGGCGCTGACCTGCGGCACCGGGGAGGACAGGCCCATCCCGAAGCGAAGCGGTGAGGTCCGAGCTCTCGCTCAGGTGCGTCCCGGGCGCGCTCACCGAGCGGCGCAGGTTGCGCGACCGCAGGTGGGTGAGGCGCACGCCGTTGCCGGACTGTCTGGCCGTTGACGACGACGTCGATGATGCCGTCGCCGTTCATGTCGCGCACGTCCATGCGCTGCGAGGTGCGGCCGGTGCTCACGTTGAGCGAGAGCGAGCCGCCGCCCAGCGAGGCCCCGATGCCGGCGGCGAAGCTGGTGGAGGTGCTGGCGCGCGAGGTGTCACCGATGCGGAAGGCGGCATCCGCGGTGCGCACGGTGCCGTCCGGCCCGGTGGCCACGACGCCCCGGTGGCCGCCGTGCAGGCTGCCCTTGCGTGGCGAAGCTGGTGCCGTCCGGGCTCACGAAGGCCGGGCCGGGCTTGAGCCCGTCGAAGCCCTCCATGAGCCGGGTGCCGTGGCGGCGGGGCACCATGGGGCGCGAAGAGGCGCGTGTGGCGGGCGATGTCGCTCTCCTCGTCGCGGAGCTCCACCTTGCCGCGGCGGAACTTGTCACGGTCCGAGCCGCCCGCCCAGATCCAGCTCCACGTCCGAGTAGAAGAGCGCTCGAGTCGAAGGGCTCCTCGGCGTCCGCGAAGCCTCCTCCGGGCGCGGCGCGAGCGCGTGGCGCCCGCCCCACACGCCGTAACGCCAACCATGGAAGCCACCGCCGAAGGGCGAGCTTCTTCACCGCGCCGAAGGCAGGAGACGCTCGTAGGTGAAGTGACGCGGCACGGACATCGGCAGGCGGACGGTGCCGCCATCCCCCTCGGCCACCTCCAGCTCCACGCTGAGGCCCCAATTCGTGAGGCTCGGCCCCGACCTCGCTGTGCACCTGGAAGAGGATCTGCTCGCCCTGGTGGACCGGGAAGGAGGTGGAGCCGCTCTCTCCCACGCGGTGCTTGAGGAGCAGCGCATTGCGCATGCGCACGGTGAAGAACTGGCGCTGGCGAACCCTCGAGGCCAACGCTGCTCACGTGCAGGATGCCGTCCCGAGGCACGACGAACGGCCGCAGCGGCACGTCCGCCAACGATTCGTGCAACGGCAGATAGGTATCCGCCACGAAGCGCAGGCGCTCGCGATCCTCGCGCCGGGGTGCGGCACAGCAGCCGTCCGGCGCGCACACCGCGCTCATCTCCCCTTCCATCAGCCAGCGGACCGAGTCCGGATCCACGGGCAGGTCCGTCTCCATGCGGAAGACGAGCGACTCGCCGCCCATCACTCCACGGGGAGCGAGAAGGTCTCGTCGCCGGCCCCTCCGGGCCAGTTCCGGAAGAGGATGTCCGTGCTGGAGCACGGGCGCTGCTCCACATTGCCCGGGGGGAAGCGCTGCACGCACACGCGCACGTCATCCGCGGCCCCGTCACTGGTGTAGCTGCCCGTGAGCCGGAGCGTCCCCGTGCGGGGCACCTGGACGGCCACGAGTCGGATCGCCGGCCAGCTTGAAGTCCCTGTCGGCATCGAAGGTGAAGACGGACGCCCCGGTGGGCTCCTCGAGGAGCTCATCCCCGGAACCGATGCCGCCACAGCCCCCGCTGCACGCGGTGTACTTCACCACCGGAGCGAAGCGGACCTCCTCGAGAGGAACCGGCGGCGTCTGGACGGTCTGCACCGCGAAGTTCCGCAGCGTGCTGAGCACGAAATAGAGGCGCTGGCGCGCCCGCACTTCCACTCCCGTCCGGGAGACGGTGGTCGGCGCGGTCTCACTTGCCCCCCGGGTATACTCGGCGAGCAGTTCGCTGTCGCGGTAGACGCGCAGCCGCACCCCGTCGCCCGACGGAGTGCGCTCGGGCATCCACTTCAGCAGGCCGGAGATGTCCACCGTCCCGGTGAAGGGGGCGGTCCACTCCAGCAATGCATCGGTGGGATGGAAGTCGCGCTCCACCTCCTCTTGCGCCTCGACGACCGAGGGATCGCTGCGAGAAGACGTCCTGCGCACCGGCGAGGTTGCCGAAGTCCAGGGTGCCGACTGACGTGCTTGCTCGGGGGAAGCAGAAGCGCTGGAGGCAGCAGGCGCTGGTGCCGCGCGGCTGGTTGAAGAGGATGCCGTCGGGGCCCACGAAGTCCACCAGCCCGTCGCCATCCGCGTCCTGCTGAACCGGCTGGAGTTGCTCCAGCTACGGGTCAGGCCCACGTTGGCCGAGAAGTTGGCGAAGGTGCCCTGCAGGGCGGCGTTGATGGAGTCACCGGACTCACCGCCGAGCGACACGCCTCCCGCCGCGAACGGAGACACCACCTGCCCGCATGCGGATCTCCCGCCGGGCGCCCTGGGGCTCATCCGCGGCTCCTTGCCATCGTTGAGTTGGACCAGCAGGCCGGCTGCCGCTCTTGCTGACGCGGTCCACCAGACCATCCCCGTTGATGTCCAGCAGGGAGGCGTGGGTGGTGCTCTCCCGGTGGTTGAAGCCCACGCGCGCGCCCACCGAGCCATTCTGCTTGTCGAAGGTGAAGCCAATACCCGCGTAGGCGTGCGCGCCCAGCGCCCACTCCGTGGAGGCGGTCATCGCATCGTCATCCGCCTGCTCGAAGGGCTACGTCACCACCTCCGGGAAGGCACTCGCGCCCCGGTCGTCGCACGCTCTGGTACTCCAGCGTATGCGCAGTGGAAGAGCGCACCGGCGGCCACCCCGCCCACGCCGAACTGCTCCACCTGCTTCAGGCGCGACTTGCCGAAGTCCCCTCGCTCGTAGGTGAAGCGGTACTCGCGGATGACGGTGTCATCCTGCGAGGTGTTGAGCCGCACCTTCACCCGACCCAGCCGGTAGCGGGTCACGATCTTGAAGCCCATCCGCCCGTTGATCTGGATGTCCGGCCGCTCGAGCAGGCGGCACCGTCGCGCTCCGAGCTCGAGCTGGACGAGGTAGGGCCCCATCTCGGCGGCCGCGAGGAAGGCGTCCAGCTCGGGCAGCGCCGCGTCCGCGCGATCCACCTTGCCCGAGTAGAGGATCTCCCTGGGGTAGCGCTGCGTGAAGGCCTCGTGGTTGTCCTCGTCGAAGCCCGTCCCCGGCCCTTCGCGGTGGTCCGCCGTGTAGCGGTAGGCGTGAGGTTGCCGTGCGACATCCACCACGCGCTCGAGCATCCACTGCCCGATGCGGCTGGGCATCGCCGGGTCCGCAGGCGCGCGCCCGCCGTGACGCCGTAGAGGAGCAGCACGCCATCCTGCTGGGCCACCTCGAAGCGGTCCGCCGCCGCTGCCTTCGCCGCAGCGGACCACGCGCCGGAAGCTGCGCTCCACCGCGCGCCGCGAAGCGCTTGCCCGTGCTGCCGTCCACGCACGGGCCCTCCCCCACCGGGACGAGCTGCTCGCCATCCAGCAGGAAGCGCTCGGAGCCATCGTAGAAGGGCGCGCCGAAGCGCGTGTCCACCTGGACGCTGGAGACCGACGACGTCCCAGCCCACGCCCATCCAGCCGTTGCCGCCGCCCGAGTCGTAGGCGAGCTGCAGCGACGGAGCGTACGCGCCACGGGCACCCGGCAGCTCCAGACCCAGGCCCAGCCGGGCGCGCCCATTCGTAGTTGCCCTCGGGCGGCTCGAGGAGCACCACCTTCGCGCTGGGATCGGCGGCCTTGAGATCCTTGATGCTGTTGGGATCGAAGGAGACCGGGCCCGGGTGATCCGGGAGCACCAGCACGGCGTTGATCATGAAGGTGAAGTGCGTGGTCTCGCTCTCCACCTGCTGGGTGGCGCGCAGCACCTGCTTGCGCGTGAGCGGCTTCCACTGCTTCTCGCCCTTGTCGAAGTAGAAGGTCTGCACCTGCTCGGGCGGCGTGCCCTCGGGCAGCAGCGAGGCGTCGTAGGGCAGGCGGATGGTGACGGCCTTCTTGAAGCGCTGGCCGGGCGGCGAGAAGCGATAGCCGGCGTTCACCGGCGCGGTGACGTTCACCATGCCGGGATCGAGCGGCGGCAGGGCCTCCGGGCATCTTGCGGGTGATGCCGACGGAGAGCGGGCCGTCCACCGCGCCGCGGAGGCGCCTCGAACTCCGCGCGCTCACCGAGCCGCACCTTGCCGCCCTTCTCCCCGTCGATGCGGCCCCAGGCCGTCTGCTCCTCGGCGCCGAAGAGGGCCTCGTCCGAGCGCGCGCTGCCGCTGGTACCCAGCGCCTCGCCGTCCAGCTCCGCCTGCACGTCGCGGTCGAACACCAGCACCCGTGACTCGTGCTGCCGTCCGGGAAGCGCGCCGTCACCGTGGCGCTCCACTCGCCGTTGCCCGCCGGGCCGGGTGAGCTCCACGCCGAAGCTGCCGTCGCCGTTGTCCACCGGGACGCCGTCCACCTCGACGACGCCGCGCCCGGCGGGGCTCTCCGCCCAGCCCGAGAGGTAGGCGCGTCCCGAAGTGCTCGGCGAGCAGCTCCGCCCCTCGCGCCTTGAGAAGCGGATAGGTGATGACCAGCCGAGCAACACCAACTGAACCAAGTACGCGACACA
>CAVYSY010000014.1:0-28799 GCA_963771175.1 uncultured delta proteobacterium | reverse complement strand
GGAGGAAGCGGAACCGCGCCCCGGTTCCCGTCACCCGCGCACCAGCGCGGTGAGGATGTCCTTCCAGTGCGTGTAGATGGAGAAGTGACCTCCGCCGGGCAGGAAGTGGGGCACCGTGTTCGGGATGCGCGCATGCAGGTAGCGCCCCATCTGCGGCGGCACGATGGTGTCGCCCTCCCAGTACCAGAGGATGCACTGGCACGCGGATGTCTCCGAGTGGGAAGCCCCAGGGCGTGGTGAGCAGCCGGGCCTCTCTCGCCATGCCCTGCACTCCCGGCCGCGTGGCCTCATTGCGGAAGTCCTGCACCTGCGCGCCGATGAGCGGGTCCGACAGCACGGTCCGGTCGTCGGCCGAGCAGTGCGCGAGCACCGCGGCGAGCGCGCGATCCGGCCGGCGGCGCACGGTCCGGTCGTGCAGGTTCATGATCGGCTCCAGCAGCCAGTGGGGCCAGGTGGCCAGCGAGTAGGCGGTGCGGTAGTCCCGGTTGACGCCCTCCACGGCCCCGGAGCGGTTGAAGGGCGCGGAGCCGGAGATGATGGCCGCACCCGTGAGCCGCTCGCCCAGACGGTACGCGCAGGCCGCCACGTAGGGTCCTCCCGCGGACACACCCATGACGGAGAAGCGGCCCAGGCCCAGCGCGTTGGCCAGTTGCTCGATGTCCGCCGGCATGTCCAGCAGGGTGCGTCCCCGCTGGAATTCCGACAGCCCATAGCCCGGGCGATCCGGGGTGATGAGCCGCACACCCAGGTTGTACGTGAGCCGGTCATCCGGGTGCCGCATGTAGCGCGAGCCGGGGTTGCCATGGATGAAGATGACCGGCGTCCCCTCCAGGTCCCCCGCCTCGACGTACGCCAGCCGGCGCCCATCGCGCAGCCGGATGGAGCCCTCCCTCACCTGAGGCCCCGCCTCCTGAACCCTCGCCACGTTCATTCTCCCTCCAGTATCGACTGCGAACGCCGGCCCATCCACGCGGGAGATGCGCGGCCACACCTTTACCGGGGCCTTGCTGGATGCCGACAGGCCTATGTGGCCCACCGGGAAGTACATCGTCTCGCGGTCCTTCGTGCCCACCAGCAGCTCCAGCAGCGGCTCGCTCATGGCCGGCGGGGCGATGTTGTCATGCTCCGCGATGATGTTGAGCACGGGGCACCGGATGCGGCCCAGGTCCACTCGCTCGCCCCCTATCTCCATGCGGTTCTGGCAGAAGAGGTTCTGCTGGTAGCAGTCCTTCATGTACTGCCGGTAGACCTCGCCCGGGAAGGGCACCGGGTCCGAGCCCCAGTGCTCCAGCGCGAGGAAGGTGGTGACGAAGCCCGGGTCGTCGATCTGCCGGCAGACGTCGAGCCACTTGGTGATGCGCTGCACGGGCCCCGCCATGAAGAAGCCGCTCTCCAGCACGTAGGGAGGCACGTTGCCGTAGGCGTCCACCAGCGAGTCCACGTCGAAGAACCGCGGCAGCGTCCACAGCGAGTAGATGCCCCCCTTGCTGAAGTCCACCGGGGTGGCCTGCACCACGAGGTTGCGCACGCCCTCGGGGTAGAGCGAG
Source organism: uncultured delta proteobacterium (assembly GCA_963771175.1). Taxonomy (GTDB): domain Bacteria; phylum Myxococcota; class Myxococcia; order Myxococcales; family Myxococcaceae; genus Archangium. The sequence goes on along the minus strand of CAVYSY010000014.1, from coordinate 27,252 downwards.
GCGTAGGCCAGGGCCATGGTTCCGCCCATGCAGTAGCCGTAGAGCGTCACGTCCTCGCTGCCACTCACGCGCTGCGTCCAGCGCAAGGCGGTGCGGATATGGCCGCCGAGCAGCTCGCTCAGGGTGAGACGGTGCTCGTCCGGCCCGGCGATGCCCCAGTCGATGGCGTAGACGTCATAGCCCTCCTGGGTGAGGTACTCGATGAGGCTGCGGCCGGGCAGGAAGTCGAGGATGTACCAGCGGTTGATGAGCGAGTAGATGAAGAGGATGGGAGTCCGGTAACGGCGCCGGGGCGCGGCGTAGTGCAACAGCCGCATGGGGCCGCGCGTGTGCACCACCGAGTGCGGGGTGGCGCTGATGGGCGGCTCGCGGACGTTGGCCGCCTTCTCGATGATGGGCTTGAGGTACGGGTACGGGTTGATGGAGCGCTCTTGCAGCGCCTGGGCGAGCGAGCGCGAGACGTCCACCTGCGACGACAGGATCGAGCGGATTCGCTGGAAGGCTTGGGCGGGCCGATTCACGAGAGAACTCCGGGGAGGGGCGACATGGGGGCCAGAGACCTACCTGGCGGAGCTGGTCCGACGGCGGCGGGGACGGGCGCCGTGTCGGCGGTGGGCGGCGGCGGCTCCTGGCGCTCCAGCAGCTCGACGACGTGCTCGAGCTGCGAGCCGAGCGCCTCCACCTGGTCGCCCATGCGGCGGAGCTGGTCGCGCAGGGTCTCGACCTCGGAGGAGGTGGGCACGCGCAGCGTGTGCAGCGTCTTCTCCATCAGTGAAGCGCGGCGGATCTGCAGGGTGAAGCCGCGGCGCATGAGCCCCCCGCTAACGCGCAGGAAGGTGGGATTCTCGGCCAGGCGCGCGGCCACCTGGGTGAGACCCTGCTCGGCCTTGGAGAAGGCCTGGCCCGAGCGGGTCTCCGGGCTGGTGAGCCGCCCGACCGTCTTGAGGGCACGGGCGAGCAGGCCGGGGGCGGGGCGGGAATCGGGGGCGGTCATGCCGCCGAATCTATCACTTCGGGCTCAGCGGACGATGGGGACCGTCACCGGGGCCTTCTCGTCAATCTCCACCTCCACCTTGCCCAGGCGCCAGAGCACCGAGCTGAAGTTCACCTTCACCCGGTGGCCATTGGCGGTCTCCACGAGCGCCTCTCCCTCCTTGGGGAGGTATTCGCCCACCTCGTACTGCAACCCGGTGAAGGTGACACGGTCGGTGCCCAGCGTCCCGGACACCTCGCCCGGCCCGTCGAACACGAGCGTGGTGCTACCGAAGAGGGGGGCGCCCTCGCGCAGACCCACGCGCCCGTCCACGCGGTAGCTGTTGCCGGAGCGGCCCGGCAGCTCGCCAAAGGTCTCGGTCCAGAAGCGCTTCTCGTCGCCGCAGGTGCCGTATCCCACCTTGGCCTGGAGCGGCTCGCCATCCACCCTCAGCCCGTTCAGATCGGCGAAGAGGTCCATCCGCTCCTCACCCCCGTTGTAGAGGAAGGCGCTCTGTCCCACCACGGTGTGCCCGTTCACGGAGCACTGGCTCTCGGGGAAGGAGAGCACCACCGCGTCCGAGGTGTCGCCCTGGGACTCGACGGTGGCGGTGACGCAGGCCACCTTCGTGTGGGCGCCCTCGGCGGCCTTGCCCACGAAGGTGCGCCGGGGCTCGCCGCAGGTGTAGACGGGAAGGATTCCGAGCAGCTCGAGTGCCATGCGCGCCTGGTGGGCCGCGCGCACGGCCAGATCCACTCGCGCGCGGGCATCTTCGATCTCCTCCTTCGTGGGCGGTTCCCGATCGCAGGCGGTGGCGAGGACGGCGAGGGCAAGGGTGAGGCAGGCGCGGATTCGCATGGGGGTTGTTCCTTTGAGTGGGTGCCCGGCTGCACACGGCGGCGGGCGCGGGTGCAGCAGAGCAACCCTCGTGCCCTCCATGCAAACCCCCGGAGTCCCGAAGACAGGCGCGCGAGGACGTGCACGAGGCTGCACAGTCCCAGGGTCCCCTCGTCATGGGCGCGAATCCATCACCGCGAGTTGATGACGGGGTGGAGGCTCGGCCGGCTGTACCGGAGGGCGTGAGAACGGCATGCTCGCCCGGCGCTATCTCCCGAGGCTCCCGACATGCCCCAGACCGAACGCAAGCTCTACCAGTTCCCCATCTCGCACTACTGCGAGAAGACCCGTTGGAACCTCGATGCCAAGGGGCTCTCCTACGACATCGAGAACCTGATGCCCGGCGCGCACCGCATGGTGACGAAGCGCCTCACCAAGGGCGGTCGTGGCACCGTGCCCGTGCTGGTGGACAGGGGCGTCGTCGTCGCGGACTCCACCGAAATCGCCCTGCACCTGGAGCGCACCTACCCGTCGACTCCCGCCCTGGTGCCTGTCACCGGCTCCGAGCGCGAGCGCGTCCTCGAGCTGGAGGCCTACTTCGACGAGACGGCCGGCAAGCACGTCCGTCGCTGGGCCTATGCGCACCTCTTCGCCGGTAACGCGGACATCGCACCGCTCATGTTCGGCGGGTTCCCCACGCCGCTGCGGCTGCTCGGGCGCGCGCTGCTTCCCGTCATCAAGCAGGTCATCCGGCGCCAGTACCAGCTCACCCCTCCCAAGGTGGAAGAGTCCCGGGTGAAGCTGCTGGAGGGGCTCGAGCGGCTGGAGCGCGAGATTCAAGGGGACCCCTCGCGCTACCTGGTCGGCTCCTCGCTGTCGATCGCGGACCTCGCCGCGGCGTCGCTCTACGGCCCGCTGCTCGCCCCGGAGGGCTCTCCCTACGCGCTCCGGCCCGGCGAGGTGGTTCCGCCCGCCATCGCCGAGCTGCGCGCCACCGTGCTGGCGCGGCCGGCGGGCCAGTGGGTGCTCCGGCGATACCAGGAGGATCGCCGACGCCTGGCCCAGGGCTTCGACGCGCGCTCGGCGACCGGGGGAGTTACCGGCCTCTGAGGCCGGCCGACATGCCACCGTCCGCCACGAACACCCCGCCCGTGCTGTAGCTGCTCTCGTCACTGGCGAGGAAGAGGTTCAGGTGGGCGATCTCCTCGCTGGTCCCGTAGCGCCCCATGGGGACGCGCGAGGCCATCCGGGCCTTCACCTGATCCTCGTTGCCGGGCGCGAGCCGCGTGTGGATCGCCGCCGTCATGGCGTTGTCGATGACGCCCGGGCACACCGCGTTCACCCGGATGTTGAACGGCGCGCCGTCATGCGCCAGCGAGCGCGCCAGGCCCACCACCGCGTGCTTGGCGGCGGTGTACGACGAGTTGGCCGGCAACGAGGAGATACCCACGACCGACGAGGTGAGGATGATGCTCCCGCCTCCGCGCTTGCGCATCTCGGGGAACGCGTATTTGACGGCCAACCAGCAGCCGCGCACGTTGACGGCCATCACCTGGTCGAAGTCCTCCACGGAGTGATCGTCGATGGGCATGTAGGGGCCCTCGACGCCCGCGTTGCCCACCAGCACGTCGATGCCGCCATAGCGCTCCGACGCGAGCTGGAAATAGCGCTTCGTGTCGTCGACCTTCGACACGTCCGCCACCGCGTAGCCGAGATTCTCGTGGTTGAGCTCTTGGACCGTCTTGCGGAGCTTCTCCTCGGTGCGGCCCACGATCAGCACCCGGGCTCCCTCCTGCAGGAACAGCTTCGCCGTCGCCGCGCCAATCCCGCTGCCACCGCCGGTGATGACGGCGACCTTGTTCTCCAACCTCTTCATGAGCCAGCTCCGCGCGAGTGAAAGCCCTGGGTCGCCCTGGGCGGCGGTATTTTTGGGAAAAAGCAGGGGTATCGCAAGACGAGATGGGGAGGGGTCCACGGGGGGGTGGGTGGACGTCGCGCGATCGGCTCGGGCAGCATGCGCGCGACCCTCAGCGGATGGAGTCCAGGCAGGCGGCCTGGGAATTCCCCGCCGCCTGATGGGTTGGCAACCTTCGTCTCACCTGACACAGCGAGAATGCATGAATAGCAAGAAGCCGCTCCGCAATTCCTGGGCTCCCGGCGCGCTCGGGGCCTGCCTCCTCCTGGGGTGCACGGCCAGTTCGCGCAACACCCAATCGGACGCCACCGCGCAGCAGTCCGTCCAGGCCTCCACGCCGCGGACGCTCGGCGTCGAAACGAAGTACTTCGACTCCAGCGTGCGCCCGCAGGACGACTTCTTCCGCTACGTCAACGGCACGTGGCTGAAGACCGCCCAGATTCCCGCGGACAAGGCCCGCTACGGCTCCTTCATCGAGCTGCGGGACAAGAGCGAGGCCGCCCTGCGCTCCATCATCGAGGAGGCCGCCGCCGTCCAGGGCAAGAAGGACGGGACCGACCTGCAGAAGGTCGGCGACCTCTACCAGAGCTTCATGGACACGGAGCGCATCCAGGCACTCGGCATCGAGCCGGTGCGTGGTGACCTCGACCGTATCGCCGGCCTCCAGGACAAGCAGCAGCTCCCGGAGCTCTTCGCCGAGCTGATGCGCACCGGTACCCCGATGCCCTTCGTCTTCTTCGTGGGGCAGGACGCGAAGCAGGCGGACCGCTACATCGCCTACGCCAACCAGAGCGGCCTGGGCCTGCCGGACCGCGATTACTATTTCAAGACGGAGCCGCGCTTCGTCGAGACGCGAGCCGCGTATGTCTCCTACATCGAGACGCTGATGCGGCTGGCGGGGGAGAAGGACCCGGCCGGCGCGGCCAAGGCCGTCCTGGCCCTGGAGACCTCGCTCGCGGAGAAGCACTGGGACCGCGCGCGCAACCGGGACCGCGAGGCCACCTACAACTTCAAGAGCGTGGCCGAGCTGGAGAAGCTCACGCCGGGCTTCTCGTGGACGCGCTTCGTCAAGGCCGTGGACGCGGAGAAGACGCCGGGCGTCGTCGTCCGCCAGCCGGACTACTTCCAGGCCATGGACGCGGTGCTGGCCAGCACGCCGCTGCCCACGCTCAAGCAGTACCTCACCTTCAAGCTGCTCGACGCCCACGCGCCCCTGCTGAGCAGCCCCTTCGAGGAGGCCCACTTCCTCTTCCGCGGCAAGACGCTCCAGGGCCTGCAGGAGAACCGCCCCCGCTGGAAGCGCGGCGTGGAGGCCGTGGACGGCTCGCTGGGCGAGGTCGTCGGCCGGCTCTACGTGGAGCGCAACTTCAGCCCCGAGAGCAAGGCCCGCATGCAGGTGCTGGTGAAGAACCTGCAGGCCTCCTTCAAGCAGGGCATCGACCAGCTCGAGTGGATGAGCCCCGCCACCAAGGCGCAGGCCCAGGCCAAGCTGGCGAAGTTCAACGTGAAGATCGGCTACCCGGAGAAGTGGCGCGACTACTCCGCCGTCGTCATCAAGAAGGATGACCTGGTCGGCAACATGAAGCGCGCCGACGAGTTCGAGTACCGCCGCATCATCGGCAAGCTCGGCAAGCCCATCGACCGGGGCGAGTGGGGCATGACGCCGCAGACGGTGAACGCCTACTACAGCTCGACGATGAACGAGATCGTCTTCCCGGCCGCCATCCTCCAGCCGCCGTTCTTCAACCCCGAGGCGGATGACGCCACCAACTACGGCGCCATTGGCGGCGTCATCGGGCATGAGATCAGCCACGGCTTCGACGACCAGGGCAGCCGCTCCGACGGCGACGGCAACCTGCGCGACTGGTGGACCCCGGAGGACAAGTCCGCCTTCCAGCAGCGCACCGGCATGCTGACCGAGCAGTACGCCGCCTTCAGTCCGCTGGAGGGCATGAACGTGAATGGCAAGCTCACCCTGGGTGAGAACATCGGCGACCTGAGCGGCCTCACCGTGGCCTTCAAGGCCTACAAGCTGTCGCTGGGAAGCCAGCAGTCCCCCGTCATCGAGAGCTTCACGGGCGACCAGCGCTTCTTCCTCGGCTGGGCCCAGGTGTGGCGCACCCTGCACCGTGACGATGCCCTTCGGCAGATCCTCCTCACCGACTCGCACTCGCCCGGCGAGTACCGGGTGAACGGCGTGGTGCGCAACATGCCCGAGTTCTACTCCGCCTTCGGCGTGAAGGAGGGCGACGGCGCCTTCTTGCCTCCCGAGAAGCGCGTGAAGATCTGGTGAGTTGAGAACTCTCGTGGCGCGCCCCGGGGGCGCTTCCGACGCGGCGAATCATGCGCCTTTTCGGAAATACGCCCCCGGGCTGATAGGTTCGCGCGCCACCATGAGAATCCGCGCTCTTTCCGCCGTCGCGTGCGCCCTCTGGCTCACGCACTGCAGCCATGCCCCGACGACGCTGGAGGCCCAGGCCCCCAGCGCGTCCTCGGCCCCCGCTCCTGCCGTCTCCTCGAAGGAGAGCACCGCGTCCGCGCGTCCGACCTACCCGGTCGCGCGCAAGGATGACGTGGTCGACGACTACCACGGCACCAAGGTCGCCGACCCGTACCGCTGGCTGGAGGACCCGGACTCGCCCGAGACCCGCCAGTGGGTCGAGGCCCAGAACAAGCTCACCTTCGGCTACCTGGAGAAGATCCCCGCCCGCGCGCAGATCAAGCAGCGGCTGACCGAGCTGTGGGACTACGAGAAGTACGGCGTGCCCTGGCGCGAGGGCGGCCGCTACTTCTTCAGCCGCAACGACGGCCTGCAGAACCAGAGCGTGCTCTACGCGGCCGACTCGCTCGACGCCGAGCCGCGGGTGCTGCTCGACCCGAACACGCTCTCCACGGACGGCACGGTGGCCCTCGCGGGCATGGCCGTCAGCGAGGACGGCAAGCTGCTGGCCTACGGCCTGGCCGCCGCCGGCTCCGACTGGAAGGAGATGGCGCGTCCGCGACGTGCGCACCGGCGAGGACCTGCCGGACGATCGTCAAGTGGGTCAAGTTCTCCGGCGCCTTCGTGGACGCAAGGACGGCAAGGGCTTCTTCTACAGCCGCTACGACGAGCCCAAGGCCGGCGAGGCGCTCAGCGGCGCCAACTACTTCCAGAAGCTCTACTACCACCGGCTCGGCACGCCGCAGGCCGAGGACGTCGCTCGTCTACGAGCGCCCGGACCAGAAGGAGTGGGGCTTCGGCGGCGACGTCACCGACGACGGCGCGCTACCTGGTCATCACCGTCGCGCAGCGGCACCGACGCGCAAGAACCGCGTCTTCTACAAGGACCTGAAGGACCCGAAGGCCAAGGTCGTCGAGCTGCTGCGCCGAGTTCGACGCCGAGTACGACTTCGTCGGCAACGACGGCCCGGTCTTCTGGTTCCAGACCGACCTGGACGCGCCGCGCGGCCGCGTCGTCGCCATCGACCTGCGCAAGCCGGAGCGCAAGAACTGGAAGGAGATCATCCCCCAGGGCGAGGAGACGCTGTCGGCGCGTGAGCTTCGTCGGCGACCAGCTTCGTCGCCAGCTACCTCAAGGACGCCCACACGCAGGTGCGCCTGTTCTCGACCGCGAGGGCAAGTCCCTGGGCGAGGTGGCGCTGCCCGGCCTCGGCACCGCCGGCGGCTTCGGCGGCAAGCGCCAGGACACGGAGACGTTCTACGCCTTCACCAGCTTCACCACGCCGACGACCATCTACCGCTACGACGTGGAGACCGGGCGAGAGCGAGCGTGTTCGCGCGCCGAAGGTGGAGTTCGACCCGACGCAGTACGAGACGAAGCAGGTCTTCTACACGAGCAAGGACGGCACGCGCGTGCCGATGTTCCTCACCCACAAGAAGGGGCTGAAGCTCGACGGCGACGAACCCGACGCTGCTCTACGGCTACGGCGGCTTCAACATCTCGATGACGCCGAGCTTCAGCGTGGCCAGCCTGGTGTGGATGGAGATGGGCGGCGTCTACGCCGTGGCCAACCTGCGCGGCGGCGGCGAGTACGGCGAGGAGTGGCACGAGGCCGGCACGAAGCTGCAGCAAGCAGAACGTCTTCGACGACTTCATCGCCGCGGCCGAGTGGCTCATCGCCAAGAAGTACACCTCCGCCCAGCAGCTGGCCATCAGCGGCGGCACCAACGGCGGCCTGCTGGTCGGCGCGGCGATGACGCAGCGGCCGGACCTGTTCGGCGCGGCGCTGCCGGCGCGTGGGCGTGATGGACATGCTGCGCTTCCACAAGTTCACCATCGGCTGGGCCTGGATCGAGCGACTACGGCTCGCTCGGACGAACCCGGAGGAGTTCAAGGCGCTCTACGCCTACTCGCCGCTGCACAACCTCAAGCCGGGCACGAACTACCCGGCCACGCTCGTCACCACCGCCGACCACGACGACCGCGTGGTGCCGGCCCACAGCTTCAAGTTCGCCGCGGCCGCTCCAGGCGGCGCAGGCCGGCGACGGCCCCGGTGCTCATCCGCATCGAGACCAAGGCCGGCCACGGCGCGGGCAAGCCCACCGGCGAAGATCATCGAGGAGGACGCCGACCTCTGGGCCTTCTCGCTGTACCAGATGGGCCTGGGCGGTCAGCCCGTCGCCGGCGACTCGGCGCGCTGAGCTCCTCTCGTCCGAAGCAGCACCCCCGCCCCTCGCGATGAGGGGTGGGGTCAGGCGGAGCTGACGTCGGTGAGCGCGCCCAGGAGCCGTATGGCCCGGGTGAGCTCTTCCTCGATGCCACTCCGCTCGTAGGTGGCGATGGCCTTCCCCAGGTGGGCTCGCGCGGCCTGGACGTCGCCTCGCTCGATGAGCAGCTCGGCGCAGATGACGTGCGTGTGGGCCTCCTCGAGGCGCATCTCTCCCGTCTCGAAGAGCTCCATGCTGGTCTGGAGGTGGCGCTCGGCCTCCGTCCTGTTTCCCTGTGCGGCGAGCGTCTGGGCGAGGACGCGTTGCGCGACGGCCTCGGCGAAGATGCCCCCCGCGGTCCGGGCCTCCTCGATGGCCTGGTGGGCCAGCTCCACGGCCTCGGTGAGCCGCCCCGTGCGCCACGCCATCTCGGCATCACTCGCCGCGAACCAGTCCCGGCACAGCAGTGGCTCGCCGACGCTGTCCATGAGGGACTTGCGTCGGGTCGCGGTCGCCGCCGCCTCGGCGTGCAGGCCCAGGCGGCTCTGGGCCCAGGCCAGCAGGCCAACTCCCAGGAACGTGAGCACCCGGTCCCCGGACTGTTCCGCCGCCGCGATGGCCACACGGCTCGACTCGAGCATGCGCGGCAGGTCCCTGCCGAACATGGTGATGTCACCCAGGATGAGCTGGCAGAAGGCGATGGCCGTGAGGTCCTTCGTCTCCCGCGCGTGTGCGAGCGCCCGCTCGTACTCGGCGACCGCGCTCTGGTAGTGGCCGAGCGCCGCGAGCGCCTGGGCCCGGAAGCCCACGGTCCACACCCAGTTCACCCAGTCGCCCGTCCGCTCCAGCGGCGCGATGGCCTGTGCGAGCAGCCGCTCGGCCTGGCCGACATGGCCCTGCAGGAGCAGCACCCGCCCCATCATGAAGGAGGGGATGGCGAGCAGGGCCTCGTCCCCCGTCCCCTGGCTCTCCAGCAGGACGCGCTGGAAGTAGCCCATCGCCTCGTCGTAGGAGCCCTGGTAGACGTGCAGTCGTCCCATCCAGTAGTGCACGCGGGCCAGCCGCGCGTGGTCGGCGCCTCCCTCGGAGGTGCGCAGATCGAGCGTCAGTGCCTCCACCTCCGCCAGCCGCTGGAGGTTGCGTTCCGGAGGGACCGCCACGAAGGACACGCTCACCAATCCCAGGGTCGTGTCCACCCGTTGCCGCCGCTGCGCCTCGTTGGCGGACAGGTGGGTGAGGGCCTCCAGGGCCTTCGTGTAGTGCTCCCGCGCCTCGGCGTGCGCGTACAGCCGGGCCGAGGCATCTCCGGCCGCCACGAGGTGGGTGACGGCCTGCTCCCAGGCCCCGCCACGCAGGTAGTGGCTTCCGATGACGCTCCGCAGCTCGCCCACCCGGTCGTGGCAGAGGGCCTCCAGCGCCTCACCCACCTGGCGGTGCAGCTCCCGGCGGCGCGACGCGAGCAGGCTCTGGTAGGCCATGTCCTGCGTGAGCGCGTGCTTGAACATGAACTCGAGCTCGGGCTCTCTCGTCCGCTCGCGGATGATGTCCTCGCGCTCCAGGTGCGCGAGGTCGGCGTCCACGCCCGCCGAGTGCCGGGCCAGGTGCATGAGCACGCGGTAGGAGAAGCTCCGCCCGATGACCGAGGCCTGCTGCGCCAGCCACTTCGTCTCCACGGGCAGCCGGTCCAACCGGGCCATCAGCACGCCCTGCAGCGTGTCCGGCACCTTGAGCGTCTGCAGCAGGGGCGTCACGGTCCAGCCCACCTCGCCGCGCACGAGCGCGCCCCTCTCGATGAGCGAGCGCAGGAGCTCCTCGACGAAGAAGGGGTTGCCCTCCGCCCGGCGGGAGATGAGCGTGCGGAGCGCCTCCGGCAGCACGGGTAGGGAGAGGAGCTGTTCGATCATCCTCACGCTGTGCGCCTCGGAGAGGGGGCCGACCACGCGGGGGCGGTGCCGCTGCGGGTGGTCGGCCGCGAGGTGCGCGAGCAGCTTCGCCGCGGGGCCCTCGAGCTGGGGCCGCGAGGTGCAGACCATGAGGAGGCGGGTGCGCGCGGTCACCGCGAAGAGGTGCTCGAGCAGTTCCAGCGAGCTGGTGTCGGCCCAGTGCACGTCCTCGATGACGAGCACCGTGGGGCGCCGCTGGGCGAGCCGGAAGTAGTAGCGCTCGACGAGCGCGAAGATCTTCTGGCGCAGGCTCTGGGCGGGGAGGGTGGCCAGCACCGCCTCCTCCTGCCGCGAGGCCCGGAAGCCGAGCAGGTGGGTGAAGATGGCCTGGGCCTCGGCGTCTCCGGGGAAGACGTTCTCCAGGACGGAGTGGAGCAGGGCGCTGGCATTGGGCTCGGAGTGCTCGCCCGTGATGCCGGCCTTGCGGCGCAGCAGGTCCAGGAAGGGCGCGAACGAGACCGAGCTGGTATGGGCGAAGCAGCGGCCCTCCAGCCAGCGCACGCGCTCGCCGAGCCGCGACTGGCACTCGGCCAGCAGCCGGGACTTGCCGATGCCCGCCTCTCCCGCCAGGGTGATGATGCTCCCCTGTCCCTCCTCGAGGTCGCGCACGGCGTCGAGCAGCGTGGACAGCTCGTCCTCCCGTCCCACGAAGGCCGGGGCGAGCTCATGCAGGCCGCGCGTCTTGGTGGGCAGCAGCCGGGCGCGCACCAGCTCGTAGACGGGGAGCGGGTCGCCGCGCTTGCTCTTGGGGGGAAGGGCCTCGAGGGCCGCGAAGTCGAAGGACGCGTGCGTCAGGCGCCAGGTGTCCCCGCTGATGAAGACCTGCCCGGAGCGGGCAGCCTCCCTCAGGCGCACGGCGGCGCTCACGGTATCGCCCATGAACGTGCAGTCCTGGCGCAGGTCCGAGCCCACCTGGCCCGTGATGAGCTCGCCCGTGTTGATGCCGATGTGCAGGGAGAGGGGCTGCTCGACGCGTGTGCTCCAGCGGCGGTTGATGCCTTCGATGCGCTCGCGCATGGCGAGCGCCGCGCGCAGGGCCCGCTCCGGGTCGTCCTCGTGGGCGATGGGCGCGCCGAAGATGGCCGTCACGTCGTCCCCCACGAACCTGTCGATGGCCCCCTCGTATTGGTAGATGGCCTCGGCCAGCTCGTGGATGGTGTCGCTGGTGAGCGAGGTCAGCTCCTCGGGCTCCAGTCGCTCGCCCAGGGCGGTGTAGCCCGAGAGCCGGGCGGAGAGCACGGTGACGCGCTTGCGCTCCCCCTCGATGAGCCCCAGCACCCGCATCTTCTCGGCCAGCTCGCGCGGGATGTGGCGCCGCAGCCTCTCGAGGAGCTGTCCGTCCGAGCCCCGGGCGGGCGCTCCACTCCCGGCCTCCCGCTGGCGCTCGGCCTGGAGGGCCTCGCGCTTCGTGCGCAGCGCGGCCACGGTCACGTCCACCACCGCATCCCCGAGTGTCGGGCGCAGGCCCTCCTGCGCGGCCAGGGCCGCTTCTATTCGCAGGATCTCGTCATCCACCTTCGACATGACTCCGCCGTCTCCACGCTTCAGTCCCAGTGACCCACCCACCACCCAGTCCAGGAGACGACGAGGTATTCTCAAATGTCAATTTTGGTGGATTCTTTTGCTGGCCTTGAAAAAGGGGATTCAGGCGGGCTTTTGGAGCTGCTCCACGGCGGCGGCGAGGACGGAGGTGAAATCGGAGAAGCCGTCGGGAGGCGCCTCGCCGGGAGGGACGACCGTGCCGGTGTTGCCCACCACGCCGAAGCGCGCGCCGGGGGCGTCGAAGTACCCGCCCCGGAAGGCGTCCTGGAGCATCTGGGCCTGCTGCTCGGGGTTCATCTTCCGCCAGGGCTTTCCGGCGCGCAGGGCCTTCACATAGTCGTAGCCGTCCCCGAACGCCTGGGCCCAGAGCGCGTCGGCGACGTAGCCCCAGCCCTGGTGCTGGTACTGCCAGATGTGGGTGGCTTCGTGGACGAGCAGGTCCAGGTGCTCTCCCCGCGAGATGGCGATGAACTCCCGCTCGGGCAGGTTCAGGGTGTTGCCCAGCACGAAGGCCCGGGAGCCATTGAGCTGGGAGATGAAGGGGGCCATCCGCACCAGGCGCACGGGCCCGTAGGAGATGCCATCGCCGAACACCCCGCGCAGCACCTGCACCTCCAGGGCGTTGAGCGGGCGCTTGTGGGTGTGCTCCGGGGCGGAGGCGCTGTCCGCCGCCGCTCCTACCGCCTGGATGCCTGGGGCGCCCTGCTCCCGTCTCTCGGGTGGCACGTCCTGGGGACGGGGTGAATCGCGGCCTGACATGACGTGGCTCCTCGCATTGACTGTGACGGAGAGCATAGCCCGGCCACCGGAAGGCCCATCAGCCCAGCAGGGTCCTGCATCAACCAGCGGACAGAGCCCGCCGGCTCACCGCCTCAGCTCTCGAGCGAGGCGCGCAGGAACCAGGCGTGCTTCTCGAACTCGGTGATGATGCCGGTGAACAGGTCCACGTGTCCGTGTCCTGGTGCTCGCTCGGCCACCTTGCGGCGTCTCGCGCAGGCCGTCCAGGTAGGACTCGATGCGCTCGGCCAGCAGCCGCACGTGCTCCAGGTCGCTGCGACGTCTCCTGCGGGTAGTCCGGCAGGCGGCTCGTCTTCGCCACGTGGCGGGTGGTGCCGTAGGCCCTGCCGCCCAGCGTCACCGCGCGCTCGGCGATGGCAGTCGTTGTGGTTGGCCAGGCTCACCGCGAAGGTCTCGAAGAGCGGGTGGAGCGCGGCGAACTGCGGGCCCTTGATGTTCCAGTGGGCGACCTTGATCTGGCTGTGCAGGTCCAGGCCGTCCGCGAGGCGCTCGTTGAGCGTGGCGGAGATGGCGGAGCGGGACTGCTCGGAGAGGGGGCTCGGGCTTCGGTACATGCGTTCGTTCCTTTCGCGTGTCCTTCTGGGAGATGGGATGCGGACCGCCTGAAAGTGACGCGCCCCCCGGCGTTTCCACCGGAGGGCGCGTCTGATGCCAGCGTGAAGCGGAACGCCTACGACTCGAGGCCCACCGCCGCGGCGTGGATGACCGCCGCGATGCGAACCGCGTCGTGCACCTGGTCCTCGGTGAGGCCGCCCTCGAGGACGACCTTCTCGTGGGACTGCACGCACGTCTCGCAGCCGTTGATGGCGCTGACCGCCAGGCAGACGAGCTCGAAGTCCACCTTGTTGGTGAGCACCTGCATCATCCGGTTCATCCGCAGGCCAGGCCGCTTGGTGGCGTAGGCCTCCTTCTCCACCATGTGGCGGAACCGGTAGTAGACGTTGTTCATCGCCATCAGCGAGGCCGCGGCGCGCGCGTCCTCGATGACCGCATCGGCCGTGTTGCCCAGGGCCGTACGCGCCTCGTGGAGAATGGCTTCCTTCAGCTTCTCGTTGCGAGCCGCGTAGGCACACCCCACGGCCACACCCCAGCGCTGCTCGGGGGTGAGGCTCTCCACCTCGAGGACGGACTGGAGGTTGAGGCGGGTGTCCTTGTGGGCCTCCGCCAGCTCACCGCGGATGTCTTCGAGCGTCGGCCATGGTGCTTTACCCCGCCTTCGCCAGCTTCTTGGTGAGCGTCTCCTCACCCTTCTGCCAGTTGCAGGGGCACAGCTCGTCCGTCTGGAACGCGTCCAGGGTGCGCAGGGTCTCGCCCACGTTGCGGCCCACGGACAGGTCGTTCACCGACACGTGCCGGATGATGCCCTCGGGGATCCACGATGAAGGTCGCGCGCAGCGCCACGCCCGCGTCCTTGTGCAGCACGCCCAGGCTGGTGCTCAGCTCGCGCTTGATGTCGGCCAGCATCGGGAAGGGCAGGTTCTTCAGGTCCGGGTGGTGCGTGCGCCACGCGTGGTGCACGTACTCGCTGTCGGTGCTCACGCCGAGCACCTGCGCGTCGCGGTCGTGGAAGTCCTTGTTGCGCTTGCCGAACTCGGCGATCTCCGTCGGGCAGATGAAGGTGAAGTCCTTCGGCCAGAAGAAGAGGACCAGCCACTGGCCCTTGTAGGAGTCCTGGTTGATCTCCTTGAACTCCTTGCCCTTCTCGAGGCTCACCACACCCGTCACATTGAAAGCGGGAAGCTTGTCTCCAACGGTCAGCATTTTTCGACTCCTTGGGGGTTGAGGCCTGCCTGCTGGCAGACCGGACAGGGTTTCTTCGCGTACTACCTTGAGCAGCGTCCGTGCCAAGGAAACATCGCCTGTGATTCCAGAGGGTTGACTCCTCCCCACTCCTTGGCTGGCGCCGCTGGACCGGTGCATACCGAAATATCGGTGCCGGACGCCACTGACATTTCGGTGGCGCTCCGGTTATCTATAGGGACGCATGGCGAATGACATCGTTTCCGTGACACGGGCCGAGCTCCGGACGGAGGCCCGAGACCTGATCGAGCTGGCGACCTCGGAAGAGACGGTGGGGGAGCTGCTGCGCCGGGGGCTGGACTGGCTCCACCGGGTGGCGAGCTTCGACCTGGCCACCATCTTCTTGTTGCGAGAAGGGAAGCTGGTGTCGGTGGCCGCGCGGGGTCCGCTGGCCACGGAGAAGGTGCGGCGCCACGAGCTGAAGCTGGCGGACTTCCCCTCGCTGCGCCAGGCGCTGGAGACGCGCCGGGCGCGGGCCTTCACCGAGGAGGAGCACGCGCACGGAGATGGGGACCCCTTCGATGGGGTGTTGGACCTGCCGCCGGGGCACTCGTGCATGGTGGTGCCGCTGTGCGCGGGGGAGAGCTGCTACGGGCTGCTGACGCTGGACCGGACGGAGTGCGAGACGTACCCGCGGGCGGTGGTGGAGCTGGTGGAGGTGTACGGGCAGATGCTGGCCACCGCGCTCCAGCAGGCCGAGCAGAAGAGCGCCTTCGAGCGGTTGCACCGGCGGGAGCACGAGCACGCGCGGCTGCTGGAGGCGCAGCTCGGCGGGGACGAGGTGGGGGTGCTGGAGGCCGTCCCGGAGCCCGGCGGTGCGCGAGCTGGCGCGGCGGGCGCGGCAGGTGGCGGAGACGGACACGCCGGTGCTGCTGCTGGGTGAGACGGGCACGGGCAAGGAGCGGCTGGCGCGGGCCGTCCACCGCTGGAGCGCGCGGGCGGAGGGCGCCTTCGTGACGCTCAACTGCGCGGCCATTCCCGCGGGGCTGCTGGAGAGCGAGCTCTTCGGCCATGTGAAGGGGGCCTTCACCGGGGCCACGCGCGACAGGGCAGGGCGCTTCCAGATGGCGCACGGGGGCACGCTCTTCCTGGACGAGGTGGGTGAGCTTCCGGTGGAGCTGCAGGCCAAGCTGCTCCGCGCGCTGCAGGAGAAGACCTTCGAGCCGGTGGGGAGCGACCGGACGGTGCGCGCGGACGTGCGGATCCTGGCGGCCACGCACGTGGACCTGCAGCAGGCCATCTCCCAGCGGCGTTTCCGGGAGGACCTCTATTACCGGCTGAGTGTCTTCCCGCTGCGGCTGCCGCCGTTGCGCGAGCGGCTGGAGGACCTGCCCCCGCTCTGCGCGTTCCTCCTGGAGGAGCAGGCGAGGCGCACCGGGCGGCGGGGGATGAAGGTGACGCCGGAGGGACTGGCGCGGCTGGCGGCGTATGACTGGCCGGGCAACATCCGCGAGCTGGCCAACGCGCTGGAGCGGGCCACCATCCTGTCGCGCAAGCCGGAGCTCGGCGCGGAGGCGTTCGACCTGCCCATCCGCGTGTCGGGGATGAAGGCGTCGGTGGAGGCTCCGCCGCTGGTCGAGGGCGCGGTGCCCACGCTGGAGGAGGTGCAGCGCCAGCACATCCTGCGCGTGCTGACGCTGACGCAGGGCCGCATCTACGGCCCGGGAGGCGCGGCGGCGCTGTTGGGTCTCAAACCCTCCACGCTGCAGAGCCGGATGAAGAAGCTGGGCATCACCCGGTTGGAGCAGTACGTGGCGGCGATTCCCCCCACATCTGGGAAATAGTCGGGGGGTCGATGCGTTCCACCCGACACACCCTTCTGGAGGAGTCATGAGCGAAGCGCAGCCGCCTCGAGGCACACCCGTCGGCGAATCCTTCGGCGCACCTCCGCCTCCACCTGCTTCCCCGCGCAATCGCGTCCTCGTGGCCGTCGGCGTCCTCGTGGCGGTGGGCGTCCTGATTCTCCTCGTCTATTTCCTGCGTGGCGTCGAGGAGCCGACCGCTACCGCTCCGGCCACGCCTCCCGCCCCGCCCGTGGCCGAGGCTCCGGCTCCCTCCACCGACGCGGCGTCCGAGCCCCGCGACCCGAACCTGCCGGCGCTGGGACAGAGCGATGTCCGCGTGCGCGAGCTCGTGGACCCGCTGTCCGCCGAGCCCGAGCTGCGGAAGTGGCTCGCCTCCACCGAGGATCTCGTCCGGCGCTTCACCTCGGCCATTGGCAACATCGCCGAGGGTGAGAGCCCTCGCGCCGCGCTCTCGTTCATGGCGCCCCAGGGGGCCTTCCAGGTCGTCGAGCGCGACGGCCGCACCGTCATCGCCCCCGAGAGCTTCGCCCGCTATGACACCGTGGCGCGCGTCTTCGCCTCGCTCGATACGCAGGCCAGTGCGCGGACGTACAAGACCCTCAAGCCGCTCATCAACGATGCGTACATGGAGATCAGTCGCCCCGGTCAGCGCTTCGACCAGACGCTCGCCAACGCCATCCAGAAGCTGCTCGACACCCCGGTGCCCGAGGGGGACCTGGAGGTGGTGGACACGCCGGGGGTCAACTACACCTACGCGGCCCCGGAGCTGGAGCAGCTCAGCACCGCCCAGAAGCACCTGCTGCGCATGGGGCCCGCCAACGCCCGTGCCATCCAGACGAAGCTGCGTGAGCTGCAGGGCGAGCTCGCGCTGCCTGGCGCCATCCGCTGAGCCGGCTCACTGGTCCGAGGGCGCGGCCATGTAGAAGTGGAAGCGCGTCACGGGCTGGTAGCCCATGCGGTGGTACACGGGGAGCCCCGCTGGCGTGGCGTGCAGCACCGTCCGCTCGATTCCCCAGGCACGCTTCGCCTCGTCGAGCGCCCGGCGCATGACGGCCTCGGCGCAGCCGAGTCGCTGGTGCGCGGGCAGGGTGGCCACCATCGAGATGTAGGCCACGTCATCCACCCGGATGACGGCCGCGGTGCTGGCGGCCTCTTCCTGGCGGAAGCCGACGTAGCCCTTGCTGTCTCCTTCGAAGAGGGCCGGCACGTCGAAGGCCTCGCGCCCCACGGCGAGCGGCATGTCGTAACAGCGGGCGTTGATGTCCGCGAGGTGGCTCCGCCCGGCCGAGTCCGTCGCCTGGCGGATCTCCATCGCCGGCAGGGGGCGGAGGGCTGGCGCGAGGCGCTCGGCCACCATGCCCGTTGCCACGAGGGCCAGCTTCAGCCCGTGCACGGCGAAGAGCTCCCCGGCCCGAGTCCTCAACCGCGGGGGCACCTGGTCCTCACACAGGGCGAGCATCCAGCCTCGCCCCTTGGGTACGAAGTAGCTCGCGGCGGTGGCCGCCGCCCGCTCCAGGGCCTCCTCCGTCTCCACCGGGGAGGGGAGGAAGGCCGCGTTCATCATCGACCAGGAGACGTTGCTCGACGCGATGCGGACCTCGGGCAGGTCGAGCACCTCACCGGCTGCACTGCTCCGGGCGAAGAAGCGCCAGGCGCCTTGGAACTGGGTGTTGGACTCGTGGATCTCGTCAATGGACATAGGCGGGCTCAGCGAGAGCCCGCATTATTAGAGCCTCGCTCCCCGAAGGCCAGGGTGGGGAAGGGACCCGAGGCATAGAGGAGCTGGTACGTCGCGGCGCTGCCGAGCACGCGCTTGACATAGAGGCGCGTCTCCTCGATCGGAATCTGCTCCACCCACTCGTCCAGCTCGGCATCGGGGAAGCGCGACAGCCAGCGGTCCACCGCGCCGGGGCCGGCGTTGTAGCTGGCCACCGCGTAGGCCGGGTTGCCCGCGAAGCGCCGCTGCAGGCTGCCCAGGTACGCCGAGCCGAGGCGGATGTTCTCTTGGGGCTGGAGCAGCGCCGTGGGCGTGGCCAGCGGCACGTTGAGCTGGCGGGCCACCGCGAAGGCCGTCTGCGGCATGAGCTGCGCGAGCCCCAGCGCTCCGGTGGGCGAGCGCGCGTTGGGGTTGAAGGCGCTCTCTTCGCGGATGAGGGCCTGCATCAGGTCCGGGTTCACCCGGGCCGCCCGGCTGTGCCGTACCACCAGGTTCCGGAAGCTGTGCGGATAGGCCGCCGAGTAGATGAGGCGCGTCTCGGCCTCGGTGGGCGCCGTCAGCCCCTCGCGCCGCAGGGCCCAGGCGATGGAGCGCGCATGGCGCTCGTAGCCGGAGGTGTGGAGGATATGGAAGAGGAGCCGGATGGACTCCTCGTTGCGGCCCCGGCGGTCCACTGCGAGCAGCTCCGCGGGCGCCTCCCGGTGCTCCAGCCGCAGCAGCTCGATGCCCGTGAGGAAGTGCGGATCCTGCGCGAGGTTGCCCGCATCCAGCGGCCAGACCTCGGTGAGGCTCAGGGGCGTCTTCAGCCGCGCGGTGATGGCGCGGGCCCGCTCCGGGGCCTCGTGCGTCAGGCGCGAGCGCGCCAGCAGCCCGTACCACGTGGCCGCCCCCTCGGCCGCCACCCGCTCCATCAGCGTGTGGGCCTCCTCGGCGCGGCCCAGCGTCAGCAGCGTGCGCGAGCGCCAGTAGCGGGCGCGCTGCACCGACTCGTGCGTGGAGCCCATGCCCTGGAGCGCCTCGATGCGCGAGAGCGCCTCGAGCGCCGCGTCGTGCTGGCCCTCGGCGTGGTACACCCAGAAGCGCTGGAAGAGGGCCTCGGCCGCGAAGTTGCTCGTCGGGTAGTGGGCGATGAGCCGGTCGAGGTAGCCCATGGCCGCGGCCTTCTCCCCACGCTCCAGCGCCTTGTGCGCCGCGTAGAAGAGCGCGTCATCCGCGTACATGTGCTCCGGGTACTCCTGCGCCAGCTTCAGGTAGGTGCCGATGGAGGACTCCGGCTCCACCACCGACTCCGAGTAGCCCAGCACGAACAGCGCGCGAGGGCGGAGCGCCGCGTCCTGGCACTGCTCGATGACGGGCCGCAGCGCGCGGATGGCCAGCGAGTGCTTGCGCTCCTTGCGCCAGGCCGTGCCGTACGCGAAGTGCGCGCGGCAGGCGAGCGGGTCCGGCAGCTCCATCTTCGGTAGCAGCTTCTCCAGCAGGTCCAACGCCTCGCGGTTGTGGTGCAGGGAGAGCAGCGTCTCGGCGCGCGCCACCTTCCACTTGGGCACGTAGGGCAAGTCACGCAGGCCCTTCACGGCCGCGGAGACCTCCCTGGAGAAGGGGTGCAGCGCCCACACCGCGAGGTGCGCGCGGTGCTCTCCGTTGTAGTCGGCCTGGTAGCGCGCCAGCCGGGCGATGGTCAGCCACGCCTCGGACTGCGCGGGGTTGTTGGGCTTGGGCGACTCCGTCTGGACGATGGGCGTGAGCGCCGCCACGGCCCCGGCGTAGTCCTGCTTCTTCTTCTCGAGGATGTACGCCATGCCGAAGCGGGCCTCCTCGTAGCGCCGCGCCCCGGAAGACACGGCGGCGTACTGCTGGAGGGCCTCGGTCCACTTGCGCATCCGCTCGTAGGCGCGCGCCGACTCGAAGTGGCAGTAGTCCCGCAGGGGCGGGTGGGCCTCCGCGAGCGACGCGAGCTCTTCGGCCCCCAGGAGCCACTGGCCCATGCGCAGGGCGCTCATCGCCCGGAGGTAGCGCACCGGCGGCGTGGCGTCCTGGGTCTCCAGCAACTGGCGCGCGGTGCGGTAGCGGCCCCGGTCATACGCGGCCTTGGCCTTGGCGAGCTCGCCCTCGGCGAAATAGGAGGAGAGGTCCGCGCGCTCGAACTTGCGCACCCAGCGGCGCTCGCCGGGGGCCACGGGCTCCGAGGGTCCGATGGTGAACTCGGGCGGGGTCTCCTCGCTGTCATTGTCCAGCGACGAGTCCAGTTGGTGCCGGGACGAGGCGCTCTCGGCGAGATTGGAGATGTCTTCCTTCGGAGCGGGTGGCTCGGCCCAGGCGGGCGCCACCCAGAGGGCGGCCACGAGCGGCCACTTCATGAGCGGGCCCGTGTGCCGCAGGATGCCTCGGAGCGTCGCGTGTTCCAGTCCCACAGCCATCCCCCTTGTTCGAGGCACGCACTTCGCGTGAGGCCGTAGAGCTAGGAATGGCGCGTCGGCACGGGGAGTGTGGGAGCGTGGCGCTATGCGCGCTTTCGTTGTCTCGTGCACGGCATACATGCCCGCACAGACAGGCGGGCGGGCGGCACGGTTGGATTCCGTGCGGCTCGCCCGATGAGTGTCACCTGCGTGGCGCTGTGGCCCTCTGGTTGGGGACGTGCTGGGCGCGAGCGGCGAAGATGCGGGGCAGGTTCTCCTCAATCCAGTCGGTGAGGGCCTCGATGTGCCCGGCGACCTCCTCGCCCATGGGGGTGAGGCTGTAGTCCACCCGGGGAGGAATCACCGGGTAGACCTCGCGGAGCACGAAGCCGTCCTCCTCCAGCGCGTGCAGCGTCTGGGCGAGCATCTTCTCGCTCACGCCCGCCACCTTCCGCCGCAATTCGCTGAAGCGGTGCGTGCCCTCCAGCAGGGCGACGAGCACCAGCACGCCCCAGCGGCTCGTGACGTGGTCCAGGACGCCGCGGGACGGGCACGCGGGAGCGTAGAGGTCACCCCGCTGCTCGGCCCACTTCGTCATCGCCTTGCGCAGGTGCTTGGGCTGCTTGTTCGCTGGCATGTCAGTAGCTTACCTGAAGGTAGGTACTTACTAAAAGTTAGTACCGCCGTTAGGGTGAGTCCCGCGTTTCGACGAAGTTTTCACGCCAGGAGAGGCACCCCATGATTCTCGTCACCGGAGCCACCGGGAAGCTCGGCCGTCTCGTCATCGAGGAGTTGCTCAAGAAGGTCCCCGCCAGCCAGCTCATCGCGGCCGTACGGAATCCCGAGAAGGCCGCCGACCTCGCCGCGCGCGGCGTCCAGGTCCGCAAGGCGGATTACAGCCAGCCGGAGACGCTCGGGCCGGCGTTCGCCGGAGCGGAGAAGGTGCTGCTCATCTCCTCCAGTGAAGTCGGGCAGCGGGCGCCGCAGCACAAGGCGGTGGTGGAGGCGGCCAGGAAGGCCGGAGTGCGCCTGCTCGCCTATACGAGCATCCTGCACGCGGAGCGCTCGCGGCTGGCCCTGGCCGCGGAGCACAAGGCCACCGAGGAGACCCTTCGCGCCTCCGGCCTGCCGTACGTGTTCCTGCGCAACGGCTGGTACACGGAGAACTACACCGAGAGCCTGGGGCCGGCGCTGGCGCACGGCGCGCTCGTGGGCAGCGCGGGCGAGGGCCGGATCGCCGCCGCCACCCGGGCCGACTACGCGGCGGCCGCAGCGGCGGTGCTCACCGGCTCGGGTCATGAGAACAAGGTGTACGAGCTGGCGGGGGACAACGCGTTCACGATGGCGGAGCTGGCCGCCGAGGTGTCGCGCAAGGCCGGCAGGACGATTGCCTACAACAACCTGCCGCCCGAGGAGTACCAGGGCGTGCTCGAGGGAGCCGGTCTGCCGGGGCCCTATGCCGGGGTGCTGGCGGACTCCGACGTCGGTGCTTCTCGCGGCGAGCTGAACGACTCCTCCGGCGACCTGCGCCGCCTCATCGGCCGTCCCACGACGCCGCTCGCGGACGCGGTCGCCGTGGCGTTCAATCGCTGACACCGTCCAGGAAGGTGACCAGGCCTGCCCTACGCCGCCAGCCCGAGTTCGGCGAGGAAGGCCTCCGGCTCCTCGAGGGAGATGAACACCCGGCGAGCATTGATGGGGAGCAGGAGCACGCTCATCCGGTGTGGGTGCCGGAGCTTCACCTCGACGACGTTCTGGCGCGCTCCGATGAGCGCCACGGCGCCGGGGCCGACACGCCAGCCGATGCCGCCGAGGATGGGCCAGTGGGTGCGTGTGGCGCCGCTGATGTCCGCACGCGGGACCCGGGCCTCGAAGCCGCCGAAGCGGAAGGTGATGATGTCCGGCTCCACGTCGACATAGGACCGGGAAGGTGTCCCCCCGAAGAGCGCGAGCAACGGGCGCCAGACCCCGAGCTTCATCGGATGCCGCATGCGTGCTCACTCCTTTTCGAGGGGCCTGTGGGGTCCGGCGCGAGGATGCGTTTCTCGCCCACCGTCTGCATCAGTTCCTCCGCTCCTCATGCATCCATGATGCAACGTAGCACACCGAGGCAAGCTCAGCAGGCGACCGATGCGCAGGTGGACGGTCTTGCGCTCCTGCACGGAGATGACCACCCCGCCGCAATGTAGGGCTCGGTGGTCCTCCACGCCCGTGGCGGCCCATCCGTTCATTTCCTCTATATGTAATCAACAATACGGCTTTGACTTATGTTGTTGAGTCCATTGGTGTTTTTGGACTTGTGTGTAATGGCATGAGGTACTCCCACAGGGGACTTTCACCCCATGAATTCGTACCCATGCTGGGCGCACACAAGGCGTTCTATCGGGACGTGCCGCAAGCGCCCCGTCCCTGGCCTTTGTCGTTGGGCGTCAATGTGGAGCAAGCCATGAGCAACGACAGGATTGTCCGATCCAATGGGGTGGACATCTGCGTGGAGACCTTCGGCGACCCGGAGGATCCCTCTATCCTTCTCATCCACGGAGCAGCGGCATCAATGCTGGCTTGGGAGGACGACTTCTGTCAGCGGCTGGCCTCGGGTGCTCGGTTCGTCATTCGTTACGACCACCGCGACACGGGCCGATCCGTAAGCTACGAGCCGGGAACTCCGCCATACAGCATGGGCGACCTCATGGAGGATGCTATCGGGCTGCTCGATGTCTTCGAGCTTGGCCACGCCCACCTTGTGGGCAGGTCGATGGGCGGCGGCATCGCCATGCTGGCTGCCCTCAACCATCCTGAACGGGTGGTGTCCCTCACGCTGATGGCCACAAGCCCTGGTGGCACCGGCCTCTCGCCGCCCTCTGATGAGTTTCTGGCTCATGTTCAGGGAGGCCAACAACCCGACTGGTCTGATCGCGAAGCGGTGATCAACCACATTGTCGCGCTGCTACGAGTCTTTGATGGCGGCACGTCACATTTTGACGAGACGGCCCTGCGCGACCTGGTGGCCCGCGACGTTGACCGTACCGTCAACATCGCCTCCAGCCAGACAAATCACTTCCTCATCGCCCTCGGGGCGCCGATCCGCCATCGGCTCTCGGAGCTCAAGGTGCCCACGCTGGTGATCCACGGCGAGAAGGATCCCGTGTTCCCCCTCGACCACGGTCAGGCGCTGGCAACCGAGATTCCCGATGCAGAGCTCCTCGTCCTGCCGGAGAGCGGCCACCTGGTGCTTTCGCCCAGTTGGGACCTTGTCGTCCCCGCTATTTTGAGTCACACCAGCAGATCGATGACCCATACGATGTGAATCGGGTAGCTGGTGGCCCCCTCGCCGGGGCCCGCGTCTCGAATCAGGTGCCCGTCAGCCGCTTGAGCCCCCGCGCATCCTGGAGCCCCTCCACGGCGAGCCCCCGCGCGGCCATCATCCCGAGGATGTCCATCGGCTTGGAGACCGTGCACACGCCCGTGGGGTTGAGCACCGTCATGTACCCGTCCCCGCAGTCGGCCCCGTGGTCGCCCAGGATGGTGCTGAACTTCAGCTCCCCCATGAGCTTGAGCAGCGACAGCACGCGCTGGGCCTCCAGCAGCGGGGAGTCGCTCTGGAGTTGGTCGCTCCAGTTGATGAACTGCAGCGTCCCCACCGGCGTGTAGTTCCAGTTCTGCATGAAGTCGAAGTACTTGCCGATGTCGGGGATGTCCTTCAGCAGCCCCACGAGCGTCGCGTCCGGCGGGAGGCTCGGGACGATGTCGTCCTGGTACTCGTAGCGGGTGTGGATGCCGTTGAACGGGTACGCGTTGGCGAACACGTCATCGCCCGGCATCGGCGAGGCGAAGGTGTAGATGGCCGAGGGCTGGATGCCCTCCAGCAGCGAGAACCGCACCGCCGCGAGCGAGGCCATCGCCCCGCCCTTGCTGTGGCCGGTGATGTAGAGCGGCAGCGTCGTCCCGCCGCTGCCCTGCATCAGCGTCTTCACCTGCGGCAGCAGCGTCGGCCACAGCGAGTCGAGCGCGTCCCAGAAGCCGGAGTGGACGCTGCCGGGAATCCCCGGGACCGTCTTGGTCGCGGCGTAGAAGTCGTTCAGCCAATCAATCGCGGTCACCACGCTGTGCTCCGACGGCGGCAGCGTGCCGCGGAAAGCCACCACGACGGCGTTCGGCGTGGTGCTGATGCCGACGAGGCACGCGTTGATATCGAGCGAGTCGGTACCCGCGGAGAGGGGCGTGGGGTTGGAGAGCCCGGAGGCCGCGTCATACGGAGGATAGGAGGCGTTGAACGTGCCATCCGGCTGGATGGCATAGGCGTAGACGCTGGCGCACAGCATCTGCCCGACGAGCGTCGGCGCGGGGGAGGGGGTCGAGGCGAGCGCGGCGGAAGTCATGGAGGGACTCCTGGGAGAACGGGGTGGCGAGGAGGACAGAGGAACGAGGTACGGCGAGCGCCCGGCGGGAGTCATGTCCACGCCGGGCGCGGGGCACGGCGCGCTAGCTCTTGGGCGCGATGCTGACCTGGACGGTGTACGTCGACACGCCGTCGAAGGAGGTCTGGTACGAGATGACGTAGTTGGAGGAGGCCACGCGCACGCCCGGGCCGCTCGACTTCGCCCAGCGCTGGTCCCACCACAGGGTGAACTGGTCCGTGGTGGGGCTCGAGCCGCAGCTGTACGTCAGGCTGCCCTCGTCACCCATCAGTCCGAAGTTGCCCTGCGCGACGAAGAGGTTCTCGCTCTTCGCCGAGGGCCCGATGACGGGCGGGTTCGCGGGGTTGATGTTGCCATGGTCGAGGGTCGGCGTGCCCGGGAGCCAGTTGGACGAGGTGGTGTTGGTGGCGATGAACTTCACGGAGTCGATGCCCATGGTGGTGCTCCTGCGAGACAGCGGGTGGATGCACTCCCCCAAAGCAACCCCCATGCCACGCTCTCGCCGTCGTACTAAAGTCGAGCCCATGCCCCGCTCCGGAGCCCGCGAGCCCCCCGCCGCCCCGCCGACCGCCGACGTGTCCACGGCCACCGCGCTGGGGTCGCGCGAGGAGGCGTCCACCGCCCGTCCCGTCCCCGCGCTCACCCTCGTCTCCCACCCCACGGCCACCCGCGCCGGCGAGCGGCTGCTGCTGCACGGGCTGCTCGCCGGGCGCGAGGTGGCGCTCTCCCGCAACGCGCC
This sequence comes from uncultured delta proteobacterium, assembly GCA_963771175.1. Taxonomy (GTDB): domain Bacteria; phylum Myxococcota; class Myxococcia; order Myxococcales; family Myxococcaceae; genus Archangium. The sequence goes on along the minus strand of CAVYSY010000014.1, from coordinate 1,721 downwards.
GGACTTCACCCGCGCCGGCCAGCCGCTGGGCCTCCCCCTGGGAGACCCGTTCGTGAGCCGCAAGCCCGTGGTGTTCGCGCCCTCGGGCGAGCGCGTGCGCGCTGGTGGCGGGCGAGGACGGAAAGTGCACCTGCGCGGGTGAGCCGCTGCGAGGCACCCGGGAGTTCGGCCCCGAGGAGCTGGCGCGGGGCGTGCCGCTGGAGCTCGCCGGGCGGGTGGTGGTGCTGCTGCACCTGGCCCCTCCTGACGCAGGCGACGCAACGGACTCGCTGGGCATGGTGGGCGAGAGCGCGGCCATGGTGCGCGTGCGCCGGCACATCGAGCGCGTGGCGGACCTGGACGTGCCCGTGCTCATCCGAGGCGAGACGGGACGGGCAAGGAGCTGGTGGCCCAGGCCCTCCACGAGCGGAGCCGGCGCGCGGGCGCTTCGTCAGCGTGAACCTGGGCGCCATCCCCAAGGAGCTGGCCGCCGCCGAGCTCTTCGGCGCGCGCGAGGGCGCCTTCACCGGGCGCCGACCGCAGACCGCGAGGGCCTCTTCCGCGCCGCCCAGGGAGGCACCCTCTTCCTCGACGAGGTGGGCGAGGCTCCTCCCGAGGTGCAGGTGATGCTGCTGCGCGTGCTGGAGACGGGAGAGCTGTACCCCGTGGGCGCCAGCACGCCCGTGGCCACCGACGTGCGCCTGGTCGCCGCCACGGACGCGGACCTGGAGGACGCAGATCCGCGAGGGGCGCTTCCGGGCCCCGCTGCTGCACCGGCTGGCCGGCTACGAGATCCGCCTGCCGCCCCTGCGCGAGCGCCGCGAGGACATCGGCGCCGCTCTTCCTGCACTTCGCCCGCGAGGAGCTGGAGGCGCTCGGCGAGGCCCACCACCTCACCCCCAGGGACGCCTACGCCGAGCCGTGGCTGCCGGCGGCGCTCGCCGTGCGCCTGCTGCTGCACCCCTGGCCGGGCAACATCCGCCAGCTGCGCAACGTGGCGCGGCAGCTCGTCATCGGCAGCCGGGGCCAGCCGCGCCTGGAGCTGGACCCGCGGCTCGCCCAGGAGCTGGATGGCCGCTCGGCGCCCTCACCCGACCCAGGCTCCCGAGCCGAAGCCCGCGCGCCGCAAGTCCACCGAGGTGACCGAGCCGGAGCTGCTCGCCGCCCTTCGCTCCCAGGGCTGGGATGTCAAGCCGGCCGCCGACCACCTGGGGATTCCACGCTCCTCCATCTATGACCTCATCGAGCGCAGCCCGAACCTCCGCCTCGCGGGGGACCTGAGCGTGGAGGAGCTCACCCGCTGCTTCCACGAGTGCGGGGGCGACCTGGACGAGATGGTGCAGCGCCTGGAGGTCTCCAAGCGGGCCCTGAACCGCCGCGTCAAGGAGCTGGGGCTGACGGCCGGGAGCACGGCGTCATGAGCGAGGCGTCAGCGAGCCCCCGTCCCCGTGCGGCGGCATGTCGGCGGCATGCCGCGCGACACTCCAGGTGTCCTGGCGGCAGAGCCACTCACGACCGCCCGGCTGGCACCGGGTTTGAACCATCGCGGATGCGTCTTCACCGACAACCCTCAACGGAACAGGGAGTCCCCTCACCATGGCCAACATCACACGTCCGCTATGTGGCAGGACAGAGCAGCCTGGAGATCAGCCCGACGAGCGCCCTCAATCACGGAGACACCGTGACCATCAAGGGACTCCCCCAGGGGGCGCACAACGCCACGCTGAGCTGCTCACCAACGC
>CAVYSY010000013.1:0-14434 GCA_963771175.1 uncultured delta proteobacterium | reverse complement strand
GAGGCATGCCTTGGGACTCTTCGACCTGTTCTCGCGCTGGCCCGTCATCCGTCAGCTCCAGGACAAGGACTCCACCGCCCTGGGTGAGACGGCGATGAGCCCGCGCAGCCGCCAGCTCGAGCCGCGCACCGTCCAGGCCGACAAGGTCGTCCAGTCCATCTGCCCCTACTGCGCCGTCGGCTGCGGCCAGAAGGTCTACGTCCAGGACGGGAAGATCCTCGACATCGAGGGCGACCCGGACTCGCCCATCTCCCGCGGCCGGCTCTGCCCCAAGGGCGCCGCCACCTTCCAGCTCGTCACCGGCAACCACCGCGTCCAGCAGGTCCTCTACCGCCGCCCCGGTGGCACGCGGTGGGAGCAGCTCCCGCTCGACAAGGCGATGGACATGGTCGCCGAGCGCGTGAAGCAGGCGCGCGACGAGACCTGGGAGGCGGAGAACGCGCAGGGCGAGCCGGTCAACCGCACCCTGGGCATCGCCCACCTGGGCGGCGCCACGCTCGACAACGAGGAGAACTACCTCATCAAGAAGCTGTTCACCGCCGGGCTCGGCATCGTGCAGGTCGAGAACCAGGCCCGCATATGACACTCCTCCACGGTGCCCGGTCTGGGCATCTCGTTCGGTCGAGGCGGCGCGACCACCTTCCAGCAGGACCTGCAGAACGCGGACTGCATCGTCATCATGGGGACCAACATGGCCGAGTGCCACCCGGTGGGCTTCCAGTGGGTGATGGAGGCCCGTGAGCGCGGCGCCACCCTCATCCACGTGGACCCGCGCTTCACCCGCACCAGCGCGATGGCGGACCTGCACGTGCCGCTGCGCGCGGGCACGGACATCGCGTTCCTGGGCGGCCTCGTCCACTACATCCTGGAGAACGAGCGCTACTTCCACGACTACGTCGTCCACTACACCAACGCGCCCGCGATCCTCCGCGAGGAGTTCCAGGACACCGAGGAGCTCGACGGCCTCTTCAGCGGCTACGACCCGGAGACCGGCAAGTACAGCCCGAACACCTGGCAGTACGAGGGGCTGGACGGCGTGGTGCCCGCCGCGGGCCACAAGGAAATCTTCGCCGAGCCGGGCGCCGGTGGTCACGGCAAGGTGCGCGGCAAGCACATCACCGAGGTGCCTCGCGACGAGACGCTCCAGCACCCGCGCTGCGTCTTCCAGATGCTCAAGCGCCACTTCGCGCGCTACACGCCGGAGATCGTCGGCGCATCTGCGGCATCCCCGAGGAGCTCTTCCTGAAGGTGGCCGAGGCGCTCTGCGACAACTCCGGCCGCGAGCGCACCAGCGCCATCTGCTACGCGGTGGGCTGGACGCAGCACTCGGTGGGCGTGCAGTACATCCGCACCGCGGCCATCATCCAGCTGCTGCTCGGCAACATCGGCCGGCCCGGCGGCGGCATCATGGCGCTGCGCGGCCACGCCTCCATCCAGGGCTCGACCGACATCCCCACGCTCTACAACCTGCTGCCCGGCTACCTCCCGATGCCGCACGCGCCGGACGCGCAGCGCTTCGACCAGTACCTCCACAACAACGAGTCGGCCAGCGGCTGGTGGAGCGAGTTCCCCAAGTACGTCGTCTCGCTGCTCAAGGCCTACTACGGCGACGCCGCGACGAAGAAGAACGACTGCGGCTTCCACTGGATACCCAAGCTCACCGGGGACCACTCGCACATGACCACCGTGGCCGACATGGCCGACGGCAAGGTGAAGGGCTACTTCGTCATGGGCGAGAACCCCGCGGTGGGCTCGATGAACGGGGCCCTGCAGCGCAAGGGCCTTGCGGAAGCTCGACTGGCTGGTGGTGCGCGACTTCTCCCTCACCGAGACGGCCGAGTTCTGGCGCACCGCGCCCGAAGTAGAGCGCGGCGACGTGCGCCCCGAGGACATCAAGACCGAGGTCTTCTTCTTCCCCGCCGCCGCGCACACCGAGAAGGACGGCACCTTCACCAACACCCAGCGCCTGCTGCAGTGGCACCACAAGGCCGTCGAGCCGCCCGGGGAGGCCGCAGCGACCTGCACTTCATCTTCACCTCGGGCGCCGGCTGAAGAAGCTCTACGGGGGCTCGAAGGAGGAGAAGGACCGGCCCCTGCTGGACCTCACCTGGGACTACCCGACGAAGGGCCCGCTCCAGGAGCCCGACGCCGAGGCCGTGCTGAAGGAGATCAACGGCTACACCGTCGCGGATGGCAAGCTGGTGTCTGGCTTCACGGAGCTGAAGGACGACGGCTCCACCGCGTGCGGCTGCTGGATCTACTCGGGCTGTTACGCGGACGGGGTGAACCAGCCCGCGCGCCGCAAGCCGGGCCGGGAGCAGACGTGGGTGGCCTCGGAGTGGGGCTGGGCGTGGCCGGCCAACCGGCGCATGCTCTACAACCGCGCCTCGGCGGACCCCGAGGGCCGCCCCTGGAGCGAGCGCAAGAAGTACGTCTGGTGGGACGCGGAGAAGGGCGAGTGGACGGGCGACGACGTGCCCGACTTCATCAAGGACCGTCCGCCCTCGTACCGCGCCGACACGGGGGACCAGGGACTGGACGTCATCTCCGGCGATGACCCGTTCATCATGCAGGCGGACGGCAAGGGCTGGCTGTTCGCCCCGAGCGGGATGATGGACGGCCCGCTGCCCACGCACTACGAGCCGCTGGAGTCGCCGGTCCGCAACTTCCTCTACGGGCAGCAGTGCAACCCGGCGCGCTTCGAGTGCCGGCGCGAGGACAATCCCTACCACCGGCGCGTGGGACGACCCGCGCTACCCCTACGTGCTCACCACGTACCGGCTCACCGAGCACCACACCGCGGGCGGCATGACCCGCTGGCTGTCGTGGCTGAGCGAGCTGCAGCCGGAGATGTTCTGCGAGGTCTCTCCGGAGCTGGCCGCCGAGGTGGAGCTGGAGAACGGGGGCTGGTGCACCTGTCCACGGCGCGCGGCGAGCTCGAGTGCCGGGTGCTGGTGACCGAGCGCATCCGTCCGCTGCGGCTCGACGGGAAGCGGGTGCACCAGATTGGACTGCCCTACCACTGGGGCTACACGGGGCCGCGTGCGCGGGGCGGGAGCGCCAATGACCTGCATCCCCTTCTCGGCGGACCCGAACGTGTCCATCCAGGAGTCCAAGGCGCTCACCGGCAACATCGTCCCCGGGAAGCGCGGCCAGGGCCGGCGCGCGGCCATGGCGCTGGGAGCCGTGGCCGCTGCCACCCGGTGCCTCAGCGAGCGTGCGGCGCGGCCTCGAGGCCGCAGCGGCCCGCCCCGAACCACAGCCGCAGCACGGGGAAGCCGTCTCATGAGCAAGGCGCCACGGGCCAGAAGGGCTTCTTCACCGACACCACCTCTGCATCGGCTGCAAGGCCTGCGAGGTGGCCTGCAAGCAGTGGAACCAGCTGCCCGACGACGGCTTCCAGCTTCACCGGCATGTCGTACGACAACACGGGGCACCTCGGCGCGTCCACCTGGCGGCACGTGGCCTTCGTCGAGCGGCCGGTGCCGCACGCACGGCGATGAGACGGCCGAAGCTTCTCGTGGCTGATGACCTCGGACGTGTGCAAGCACTGCCAGCGCGCCGGCGTGCCTGGAGGCCTGCCCCACCGGCGCCATCATCCGCACCGAGTTCGACACCGTGTACGTGCAGCCGGACGTCTGCAACGGCTGCGGCTACTGCGTGGCGGCGTGCCCGTTCGGCGTGATCGACCGCCGCGAGGACGACGGGCGCGCCTGGAAGTGCACGCTCTGCTACGACCGCCTGAAGGACGACAGGACGCCCGCCTGCGCGAAGGCGTGCCCCACCGCATTCCATCCAGTTCGGCGACGTGGACGAACTGCGCGAGCGGGCCGCGCGCGCGCGTGGAGCGCCTGCACGAGCGGGGCGTGGAGCGAGGCGTACCTGTACGGCGCGGACGCGGAGAACCAGCCGGGCACCGGCGGGCTGAACGCCTTCTTCCTGCTCGTGGACAAGCCCGAGGTCTACAACCTCCCGCCCGACCCCGTGGTGCCCACACGAAGGGGAAGGAGGCGCTGGGCCTCGATGGGATGGGGCGCACTGGGGATGGCGGTGGTCGGCGCTCGGGGCGGTGTGCCTGGGGCGAGAGGTGACGCGTGGCTGGCATCCGGCCGGAGGACCTGGAGAAGCGGCACGACGGGCGCAACATCGACCCGAAGCTGGGACGCTCTCTGGCGAGGGCGCCCAGCAGCGGGTGAGAGACATTGACTGAGGCCAATCCCGCGCGCGAGCTGTTGACGGACGCGGCCCTCGCGGTCGGGAGTCTCCGCGGAGTCGCCGAGCTACTACGGACAGCCGGCCCTCAAGGAGCCCGTGTGGATCTGGAGCATCCCGCTCTACTTCTACGTGGGCGGCGTGGCGGGCGCGGCGAGCGTGCTGGGCGCGGCGGCGGATGCGGTGGGCGGCAAGGGGATGGAGTCCCTGGGTCGCCGGTGCCGGTGGGTGGGCATGGTGGGAGACGTGGTGAGCCCGGGGCTGCTCATCCACGACCTCGGCCGGCCCGAGCGCTTCCTGCAACATGCTGCGCGTGTTCCGGCCCACGTCGCCCATGAGCGTGGGCTCGTGGGTGCTGGTGGGCTCGGGGGCGATGAACACCGCGTCCCTGCTGTTCTCGGGCCGGCGCGGGTGGCTCGGGCGAGCGGGGAGAGGGGCCTCGGTGGGGGCGGGCCTGTTGGGATTGCCGCTCGCCGGGTACACGGCGGTGCTGCTCGCCAACACGGCGGTGCCCCTCTGGCAGGCCACGCGCAAGTCGCTGCCGCTGCTGTTCATGTCCTCGGCGATGGCGGGCGCGGCGAGCCTCCTGGAGTTGCTGCCGCACTCACGAGGCGAGGAGAAGGTGCTCCACCTGTTCGGCACGATGGGCAAGGTGGGCGAGTTGGTGGCGGGAGTCGCGGTGCAGCACGACGCCGCGCGCCTGGAGGTACTGGAGCGACCGCTGAAGCAAGGACCCTCGGGGAGGATGTGGAAAGCGGCCAGGGCGTGTACCGCGGCGTCGCTCGTGCTGGGTGTGTGGCCGGACCGGCGCAAGTGGATGAAGGTGGCGGGGGCGCTGCTGGGAACGGCGAGCGCGGTGCTGACGCGCTTCGCGGTGTTCCGCGCGGGCAAGGCCTCGGCGAGCGATCCACAAGCCACCTTCCAGCCGCAGCGCCAGGGCATGGGCGCGGCCGAGGTGACGGGACACACGCACGCCTCGGATGGGAAGCCGCTGAAGTTCCCGTTGCCCGTGCTGCGTGAGACGCCGGCACTGCCGCAACGACAGACACCGGGAGTGAGGCTCCAGGAGTTGGAACTGGAGCCAGAGCCGCCCACTGCCCCCGTGCCCTGAGCACACGGGCATGCTCGCTCCCGGTCAGCGCTCCGAACCTCCGGGAGCGATCAGACCATCGAGCGTCGCGTACTCCCTCGTCGTGAGCACCTCGAGCATGAGGGGCGTGTAATCCGGGAACAGTTTCTCCGCCAGTTCGCCGAGCTTCAGCGCCTTTTCCAGGGTCTCCTTCGTGCGCTCGTCGTTCCAGTATCGAATCAAGCCCCGCCAGGAGTCCCTGACCGTCTCCAAGGCCTTGGCGCCCGCCTCCTCATAGAGTCTGGCGGCCTCATGAGGAGCGTTGCGGTAGGTATCCAGGAAGTAGCCGAGCTCCACGACCGCAGGAGCGCTCCGGTACGAGCCCAGAACGGCCATTTCCAACAGCCGTTGGATTTCAGAGAGCCGGTCTTCGAGTGCCTGCTCGGGGGCCTCGGACCTCAGCAGCCGCCAGGCCAGGAAGAGGAGGTTCTGTGTGAACGCAGGGCAGGCCTCGGCCAGTTCCCTGTGCCGCTTCAACTGCCCCGGGTTTCCCATATCGACCTCGGCATCCCGCCGGGCTTCCCGGAACCTCGCCACCAACTCCTCGAGCTCAGGGTGCGACATGGCTCACCTCACCGTGCCCATCTTCTCCATGACGCAGCAGATGACACTCGCGAGGGAGCTGATGCGCCGCGAATCAGAGAACTCTCCAGGCCGGCATGCACCCTCCAGTGCCTCTGACACCAAGGCGTCTGGAACCATTGTTCCACAAGAGGTACTTGGCCGCGAACGCCCCTGAACCCAGACCTTCAGGCGTTCCCCATCCGGAGTACGCTCGCGCCCCATGAGCACTCGCGCGACGAGCATCTGGGGCTGGGGTTACGCGGACAAGTTCCCCGACATCGAGGCACGGCGCTCCCTCGCGGAGCAGGTCTCCGCGCTCCTCGGCGGCCCCACCCTGGAGCCCCGCGAGCCCACTCCGCTCGACGCACTGCGAGCTCCCTCGCCCCCGTGTGGCTCCGCCCGAGTCCCTCGCGGCCCTGTGCTCGGCCAAGGACGCGGATCGTGCCGCGCACACCTACGGCAAGGGCTACCGGGACCTCGTGCGCGGCTTCCACGGGGACTTCTCCCCGGCTCCCGACTTCGTCGCCTATCCCCGCGCCGAGGACGAGGTGCGCGCCGTGCTGGAGTGGTGCGGCGACAACCGCGTGGCGCTCATTCCCTTCGGCGGTGGCACCAGCGTCGTGCGCGGCGTCGAGGCCGCCGTCGGCAAGGCTATCGCGGCGCCGTGTCGCTCGACCTGCGCCGCATCGATCGCGTCCTCGAGGTCGACCCGATCTCGCGCGCGGCGCGCATCCAGGCGGGCGCGACCGGCCCCGCGCTCGAGGCGCAGCTCGCGCCGCACGGCCTCACGCTGCGCCACTTCCCGCAGTCCTTCGAGTTCTCGCACCCTCGGCGGCTGGATCGCGACGCGCGCCGGCGGCCACTTCGCCACGCTCTACACGCACATCGACGATCTGGTGCGAGTCGGTGCGCATGATCACGCCCGCGCGGCGTGATCGAGACGCGCCGCCTGCCCGGCTCGGGCGCGGGGCCGCAGCCGGATCGGCTCGTGCTCGGCTCCGAGGGCACGCTCGGCGTCATCACCGAGGCGTGGGTGCGCGTGCAGCCGCGGCCGCGCTGGCGCGCCGGCGCCAGCGTCCACTTCGCCGACTTCGACGCCGCCGTCGCGCGCCGCGCGCGCGCTCGCGCAGTCGGGGCTGTACCCGTCGCAACTGCCGGCTGCTCGACGCGCGCGGAGGCGATGCTCAACGGCGTCGCGGGCGACGGCACACGGCGTGCTCCTGCTCGCCTTCGAGTCCGCCGACCACCCGCTCGAGCGCGTGGATGGAGCGCGCGCTGGCGATCGCCGCCGCGCACGGTGGCGACTGCCGCGAGGGGGCCCGCTACCGCGACGATGAGCCCGGCGCCCAGGCGCGCTCCGGCGGGGCCGCCGAGCAGCTGGCGCGCGGCCTTCCTCGAGCGCCCCGTACCTGCAGAGCGCCCTCGTGAGCCTCGGCGTCATCGTCGACACCTTCGAGACCGCCTGCACGTGGGACCGGTTCGACGCGCTCCACGGCGCCATCCTGGAGGCCATGCGCGGCGCCCTGGAGCGCGTCTGCGGCGGCGGGCTCGTGACCTGCCGCTTCACGCACGTCTATCCGGACGGGCCCGCGCCCTACTACACGTTCCTCGGCCCGGCGAGGCCCGGTGGCGAGCTGGAGCAGTGGGCGGAGATCAAGCGCGCCGCGAGCGAGGCGATCCTCGCGCACGGCGGCACCATCACGCACCACCACGCGGTCGGCCGACTGCACCGCCCCTGGTACGACCGCGAGCGCCCCGCGCCCTTCGCCCTCGCGCTCGAGGCGGTGAAGCGCGCGCTCGACCCCCAGGGGATGCTCAACCCGGGCGTGCTCATCGGGCCCTGAGGGAGGGACCCGCTCACCCTTCGTAGATGACCTCGACGGGCTCACCTCTGATGAAGGACTCCAGCCTCTCCCGGCTGGAGACAGTGAAGGCATTGTAGGTCGCCTCCATGCCATCCTCGAGCTGCTCGTTGTCCCCGGTACGGCTCTTGAGCGAGGGGGCACAGGTGAGGATCTTCCGGATGCCTCCGTATACCTGTCTCGCTGGCTTGCCGTTCCAGGTCAGAGTGTCGTCGTCTCCTTCCTCCAGCTTGCCAAAATATTCCGCCTTGCGACGAGCCTCGGCCCCATTGGGGGCCTCGATCAGGTAGACGTTCTCCCAGATGTAGAACTCGTCCTGCGGCTCGTCCTTGAGCTGGAAGTACATGACGACACTGGCCGCGTACCATCCCATGGTCTGCGCCTCCCCGAGCAAAAGACATCACAGGTCAGCCATCACTCCGCCGTCCACTGTCATCACGCAGCCGTTCACATACGAGGCGCCGTCCGACAGCAGCCCATCGGCGTCCCCGACAGCCCGTTGATCGACGAGACGTTCACTATCGCCCCGCCCCCCGCCTTCACCATCTCCGGAATCTCATACTTCATGCACAGCCACACGCCCTTCAGGTCCACCCCGAGCACCCGGTCGAACTCCTCCTCGGACAGCTCCGTCAGTGGCGCCAGTCGCATGTCCCCCAGCGCGGCGTTGTTCACCGCCAGATCCAGCCGGTCCCACTTCCCCACCACCGTCTCCACCATCCGCCGCACGTCCTCCCCTCGCCCCACGTCCGCCTGGATGTAGAGCGCCTCCACGCCATCCTCGCGCAGCGCCCGCTCCGCCGCCTCGCCGCGCTCCTTCGTCCGGCCCGCGATCGCCACCCGCGCTCCCGCTCGCCCCAGCTCCCGCGCCGCCGCGAGTCCAATGCCCGAGCTGCCCCCCGTCACGAGTGCCACCTTGCCAACGATTCCCTGCATGAGTTCTGCCCCCCTGGGTCCACTGAGAGTGGCCCGCCCACCTCTCCTCCTCCCTCCTCAGTCCCTCCCGTCTGTCGGGTAGCGGGCAGAACACCGCGAACACTGCACACGGGATGAATCATTACAGCCACCCTCCCTCCCGATCACCCGACGGACAGGGGACAATGGCCTCGCCGTCATGCTCCCGCGGGGGGACATGTCCGGGGTGACGTTCCAGGGGGCCACCCATGTCCGCATCCACTGCCGTCAGCCCCAGGTTCATTGAATCGGACCGCGAAGAGGCGACCGATCCACGCGAGACCCTCGCCCCCACACTCCCAACTCCGGACCCCGAGGTAGACGCGCTGCTGGGCACGTGCATCGGCAGCTTCCGCCTCACCCGCAGGCTCGGCCAGGGCGGCATGAGCACCGTCTACCTCGGTGAGCACGAGGGCATCGGCAGCCGCGTGGCCATCAAGCTGCTCCACCGGAAGCTGGCCAACTCGCCCCACGTGCTGCGCCGCTTCCACGTCGAGGCGCGCGCCGTGAACCTCATCGGCCACGAGAACATCGTCAACATCATCGACATCAACCCCGCGCCGCCCCGGCCCTACCTCATCATGGAGTACCTCGAGGGCGAGCCCCTGTCGGCGTTGCTCTCGCGGGCCCGTGCCCGCCGAGGTCGCCGTCTCCCTCATCTCCCAGGTGTGCGACGCGCTCGAGGCCACGCACGCGCGCGGCATCGTCCACCGCGACCTCAAGCCCGAGAACATCTTCCTCCTCCAGCGCGGCCACGGCCCCGCCTTCGTCAAGGTGCTCGACTTCGGCATCGCCAAGCTGCTCGACGACGAGCTCGGCACGGACACCGGGGAGGGCGCCATCATCGGCTCGGCCAACTACATGGCGCCGGAGCAGTCCCGGGGCGAGCCCGTGGACGGTCGCGCCGACCTCTACGCGCTCGGTGTCATCGCCTACCAGCTCGTCACCGGCAGGCGGCCCTTCGAGGAGAAGTCCCTCACCGCGATGCTGCTCGCCCACCAGTCCAAGCAGCCCCTGCCGCCCACCGTCCACCGCTGCGATCTCCCGCCCGGGCTCTCCACCCTCATCCTGCGTGCGCTCGCCAAGGACCCCGAGGAGCGATTCCAGAGCGCCTCGACGATGCGCGGCGCACTCCAGGTGGTGCTCGATGGGACTCGCCACAAGGGCCCGGCCCTCACGCCTCCGCCCCTGGCCCCCCTCCCCATCCACCACCCCTCCCTGACCCCCCTCCCCATCCTCGTCACGTCAGGCCCCCCCGGCACCCCGCCCGAGCTCCTCACCTGCTCGGACCTGTCGCGCGGCGGCATGTTCCTCTGCTCCGAGCGGCCCCTCCCACCGCTGCTCTCCCAGCTGGAGGTGGCCCTGAAGCACCCGGAGGGAGACCTGCGGTGCACCTGCGAGGTGGTGCGCCACGTGAAGCCCGAGGAGGCCCACCCCTGGGCCTGGCCCCTGGCTTCGGCGTGCAATTCGTGGAGCCGTCCCTGCCCTTCCGCGCCGCGGTGGCGCACCTGATGCTGGGGCAGCCGCTGAGCACCCTGCGCCCCCCGAGAGACCCCGCCGCCGATGCCGAGGCGGAGCAGGTGCTCGCCCCCTACAGCACCCGTGGCACCGATGACCTCTATGACCTCCTCGCACTGCCGCCAGACACGGGCTGCGAGGAGGTGCGGCTCCGAGCCCGCCGGGCCCAGCACGCGCTGGAGCGGCTGCGCGAGAGCCCCATTCCCCCACCCTGCGTGCCCGGGTGAACACCGTGCTCGAGCGCGTGCGCACGGCCAGCGAGACGCTCGGCCAGCCCCAGCGTCGAGCCACCTACGACGCCGAGCGGGGCAACTTCCTGGGCGTGGTGCGCTGTCTGGCCGCGGGGCTCACCGTCACCCAGATGGAGGAGCTGCGCCGCGACTTCCTCGCCCGCCGCCCCGACACCGAGCGGTTCCTGCGCATCCACCTGTCCACCGCGCAGACTCACGAGGAGGTGGGGCTGCTCCCCCACGCCCGCGCGGCCTACGAGCGCGCCCTCATCCTGGACCCGCTCTCGCTGGAGCTGCACAGGCGCTACCTCGCGGTATGTCAGAAGCTCGCGAAGGTGCCCGAGGCGTGACTCCCGGCGCGGCGCGACCCCGTCCGTGCTAACTCTCCCGGGCCCCCATGTCCTCCACCGCCTCCGAGCCCCAGCCCTCCACCGTGCCTCCCCAGGTACGGCGCGTGGCCCTGCACGCCGTGGCCTCCGGCCTCACCCCCCTCATCCCCGTCCCCTTCCTCGACGAGTACGCCCTGCGCCGCGTGCGCGAGCAGATGGTGCGCGCCCTCCTCCGCGAGCGCTCGCTGTCCACGACGGACCGGACGGTGGCGGTGCTCGCCGGCCTCTACCCGCGCCACGGCAGCCGCGTGCAGCAGTTCGCCAGCAAGGCCGCGCTCTTCTCCCTGCGGCTCACCTGGCGCAAGGCCTACCGGCGCCTGGCCACGGCCCTCTGGGTGAAGGACTGCGCGGACATGGCCTCGCTCTCCCTCCACCACGGCTACCTCCTGCAGCACGCGCTGGAGCGGGGAGACCTCACCGCGAGCACCCTCACCGAGGACACCGCCCGCCGCGTCCACTCCGCCATCGACGCCGCCTGCAAGGAGCTGGACGCGCGCCCGGTGAACCAGGTGCTGCGCCGCCTCTTCGCCGGCAGCCGGCTGCTGCTCGACGAGCTCACCAAGGCCCTGGAGCTGTGGAATGGCGCCCCCCGCACGCCCTCCCAGGGCGAGGAGCAGGAGGTGGACTCCCTCGCCGAGCGGCTCGCCGCCGCCATGTGGGAGGAGCGCGGCTACTTCCAGTCCCTCGAGTCCCTCTACGTGAAGCACCTCCGGGCCCGCTGAGGCGGTGGAAATCCCTTACGGACCGCCCCGCCCCCTCCGGCATAGACTCCCAGGTGACACCATGGGTTGCCCTACCTGGGGGGATGCATGTCCGACCTCTTCGATGCCGTCCGCCGCGGAGACACCGCCGCGGTGGAGTCCCTGCTGGACGCGAACCCGAAGGCGCTCAGCCGCGGAGATGCCCAGGGCATGACGGCCCTGCTGTGGGCCGCCTTCCATGGACATGCGGAGCTGGTGCGCTGGTTGCTCGCGCGTGGCGCGGACGCGACGGTGAAGGACCCACGAGGCGCCACCGCGCTGATGCTCGCGGCCGAGCGCGGTCACCTCGAAGCGGTGCGTGTCCTGGTGCCCCTGGCGGGCCCGGACGAGCGCGGCGAGGCGCTGCGGCACGCGGTGGGCGCGGGCCGGACGGAGCTGACGTACTACCTGCTGGACGAGGCGGGCGCGGCGCTCGAGTACGGCGGGACGGACGGCAAGACGCCCCTCACCTGCGCCACCCTCTCGGGCCACGGCGCGCTGGCCGGGGAGCTGCTGCGCCGGGGCGCGAACGTGGAGGCGCGCAGCTCCACCTTCCTGCCCTTGGAGAACCGCGAGGAGTCCGGCTGGCACCCGCTGCACTACGCGGCGGACCGGAGACACCCGCTGCTGGTGCAGCTCCTGCTCGACGCCGGGGCCCGGCCGGACGCGGAGACTCCCGAGGGCACCACGCCGCTGATGCTCGCGGTGCGCAGGGGAGACGAGGACGTCGTCCGCCTCCTGCTGCGGGCCGGGGCGGATCCGCTGCGGCAGAACGCGCGCCACGCCTCCGCCCTGTCCCTGGCACGCATGCACGGCAAGCGGGGCCTCACCCGGCTGCTGGAAACACGCATCCACGACTGGCCGCTCGCGCCAGTGCTGCCCTTCCCGCAGCGCCCGCGCGGCGGCCCGAGCTGAGCCCCCTCACTGCGTCATACCGTCAGTGCAGCAGCGGCCCCGCTCCGCCCTGGCCCGCGTCCGAGCCGCCCTGGATGCGCGTCACCGCTTCCTTGAAGCTCGCCATGTACCGGCGCAGCCGCGGGCTCATCTCCACCCCGGGGCTGTCGTAGCGCGCCAGGCACAGCGTCACCGCCCGCCCTCGCACCGCGTTCTCCCCCGGCTCCAGCGGCGCCTCCCGCGCGTTCCCGAACACCAGCCAGTCCAGCTTCCACAGCCCTTCCAGCTGCTTGTCGAAGTGCGCCTCCATCTCCTCGCGCAGCCCCTCGGGCAGCCCCTGCACGTCGCTGTACTCCGCGCAGTCGCGCAGGAAGCCGTCCACCACCGCGTCCTCCTCGGGGTGCTCGGTCAGCTCCTGCGAGAAGGACAGCGCCATCGCCCCCTCCAGCAGCCGCGCGAGCTCCTCCCCGCACGTCACCAGCGCGAGCCGCGGTTCATCCTCCGCCAGCTCCACCCCCTCCTGGCGCAGGAAGGCCTTCCCCGCCAGCGTGTCGAGTCTCAACCTGATCGCCACGTTCCCCTCCCGGAACCGCGGCCAGAGTACCGGGGCCTTCGCCTCCGTGGCAGGCATTTCCCGATGTGAGGAAACTTCTTCCCGGCACTTACGAAAATGGAAGCAGGTTTTCCCACTTCCAAAAACGAGCGCCCCCCATGGTCTCCATCTCCCGCTCCACCGCACTCGCACCGCGCGTCGCAGCCTCCTCCGCGCCCCCCACGCTCCGCGTGGACTCGCGCGGGCCCGCCGTGGTGACGCTGCAGAAGAAGCTGAAGGCCGCGGGCTTCGACCCCGGTGCCGCCGATGGCCCCTTCGGTCCCAAGACGCTCGCCGCCGTGAAGGCCTTCCAGAAGGCGCGTGGCCTCGCCGTCGACGGCGTCGTGGGCCCCAAGACCTGGAGCACCCTCAACGCGGCCACCGCCCCCAAGCCCCCGGCCCCCGCGTCCTCGGGTGGCTCGGGGCCCACGCTGCGCGTCGGCGCCCGCGGCGAGCCCGTGCGCGCCCTGCAGAACCGCCTCAACGCGCTCGGCTACAAGGTCGGCACCGCCGATGGGGACTTCGGTCCCAAGACGCTCGCCGCCGTGAAGGCCTTCCAGAAGGCCAAGGGCCTCACCGCCGATGGCGTCGTGGGCCCCAAGACGTGGGACAAGCTCGGCATCAAGGTGCGGCCCCGTCCACGCCCCCCTCCAGCGGCGGCCGCGTCGTCACCGGCTACGTCCACGGCGTGGCCCGTCAAATCACCCTCGCCTCCATCCCCGGCGGCAAGCAGATGCGCTCGGACGCCGCCGCCGCCTTCAACCGCATGCACGCCGCCGCGAGCCGCGCCGGCATCAACCTCCCCGTCGTCAGCGCCTTCCGCACCATGGAGCAGCAGCGCGACCTCTACCGGAAGTACCTCAACGGCACCGGCAACCTCGCCGCCAAGCCCGGCTACTCCAACCACCAGGGCGGCATCGCCGTGGACGTCACCGTGGGCAGCACCAGCACCTCCACCTATAAGTGGCTGGCCACCCACGCGAGCCGCTTCGGCTTCGCCGCACCGTCCCCTCCGAGCCCTGGCACTGGAGATCCGCCCCTGACCGGCTTGTCCGAAAACACGTCACTTTCTGTCCTCTCCCAGACAGTTGGCGGGTTGCATCGTAACCCCCCGGCTTCCAGGGAGTCTCACCCTCCGGGAGACCCGGCGCTTACAGGCCCGTGATTGACTGGAGCATCAATGCTCCACTTCTCCCACGTGACGCGACGCGTCGTCCTCGCAACGGTGACGACCCGGGTCTGGCGCGAGCATTGCTGGGATTGCAGACGCCCGCGGGACAACCCGAAGCTCCCGACGTCCCGTTCTCTCACGTCCCCGAGGCACGCCGCTCCATCGCATCCCCTCATCCC
>CAVYSY010000012.1:0-15553 GCA_963771175.1 uncultured delta proteobacterium | reverse complement strand
ACCGGGAGGGAGAGGCTTGGGACGAAGCGCCTCGAGAGGGACGCCTCGTGCTCCGCCTTGATAAACGGCCAGTGGGGCCGGCTGCGGCCCGCGAGGAGCAGCCGGGCACCCCGCTCACCGGCGAGCTGCTGCTCCGCTACAAGGTGAGCAAGGGCCGCGTCCGCCTGGGCGCCCAGTCCTCTTCCCTTCCAGGAAGGCCGCCGACGCTCGCCGGAGCGAAGTACCGCCGGTGGCGCGGTGGTCGGACTTGCAGGCGTACTACTCGTCGGCCTGCAGGATGCCGAGCGCCGCCGCTCGGCGCGCGTGCAGTGAGCCGGGCTCGCGCCCGGCGAGGGTGATGACCGTCAGCTCCGGCCAGGGCACCCAGGCCGCACCGGCGGTCCGGTCGTGCCGACCGCCGCGGTTCACGTAGAGCCACGAGCGGCCCTGCCGGTAGAGCCCCGCCGTGCAGCGGGTGATGAGCCGCGCCAGTGAGAGGCGACGCACGCCCGGGAGCGGCGAGCTGGCCGCCGTGCGTGTGGCCCGAGAGCGTCAGCTCGACGCCGTGGGCTGGCCTCGGGGAACAGGTCGGGGTCGTGCGCGAGCAGCACGGTGGGGACGCCCTCGGCCGCTCGCGAGCGCCTGCCCCACGTCGTCGCGGTCGGTCCAGGTGTCGTCGACGCCGGCCACGTAGAGGCGGCTCGCCGCGCCGCATCACCACACCGCGGTTGCGCAGCACGGTCAGTCCGGCGCTCCAGCTCGCGCGCGAGGGGCTCGCCGTCGGTGAAGTAGTCGTGGTTGCCCATGCAGGCGAAGACGCCGTCCTTCGCGCGCAGCGCCCCCAGCGCCCGCGCGACGGCCTCGACGTGCGAGCGCCGTGGGTGATCAGATCGCCGGTGACGGTCACGAGGTCGAGGTCGAGCGCGTTGAGGCGTGCCACCCACGAGGCAGACCCGGTTCTCGGGGACATGTGGGCCCGCAGTGCACGTCGGAGAGCTCGGCCGATGCGGTAGCCGTCCAGCTCCGGCGGGAGCCCTTCCACCCGCACCACCCGCTTGCGAACCCTTGGCCGGCCGGCACGCATTCATCCCACCGCGAGCGCGATGGTTCCCGCCAGGCCCCAGGTGGCGCTCATGGGCAGTGCCCGCCCGCGACGGCCAGCGCGGCAGGGCCATGAGCAGATCGAACACCAGCGCAGGCCGACCACCAGCCCAGCGCCAGATAGGTCGACAGCGCGGGAGCCGTGGTGTGCCAGGGGCTCTGCAACTGGCGCAGGCGGCCACCGAGACCAGCACCGCGACCACCGCGGGCAGCGGCGATGCGCACCCCGCAGAGCCAAAGCACCGCGGGAAGCTGGACGAGGGTGACGAGGAGGGCCACCAGCAGTGGAAGCGACCCCGACCGGCTTCTGCTGGACATGAGAACAGGTATTTAACGTGCTCGCCCCGGCACCGTCATGTGGTGGGTCTCGGCGCGAATGCTGTCGAGCCGGATTTCCCCCGCTCGCGCAGGGCCTCTACCTGGTAGCCGAAGTCGTAGACGGCCAGCACCTGCAGGCCGGCCCGACGAAAGAGGCGCCGGGCCTGCGTCAGGTCGTACGTGCGGAAGTACCAGTGCGTCCTCGATCAGCAGGTCCTTCTCCGGCCCGGTGATCCGCAGCCGGTTGCGCATCTTCGAGCGCCGCGACGCCGGTCCGGCAGCCCCTCGTGGGTGTTGCGCACCTGTGTCCTTCCCGAGGCACTCCACCCGCCGCTGGTGCTCCGGCCTCTCTCCGCTCGTAGTCCGTGAGGTGGAAGCCGACGCGTACAGTCCCTCGGGCTTGAGCAGCCGGCGCGTGCCCTCCAGGTGCGCGAGCGCCGCCTTCTCGCTGTCGAGGTAGCGGAACGTGGACACCAGGTTGAACGCAGGTCCACCTGCCCCTCCAGCTCCGGCTGGAAGAACTCCTCCATGCGCGACAGGTAGAGGCGCGCCCGTCGCGCCAGGCCGGCGTGAGGCGCTGGCGCGCGTGGGCCAGCATCTGCTCCGGAGATGTCGTAGCCCACCACCGAGCCGCCCCGGCGAGTGGCCTCGGCCACGAGCCGCCTGCCCGCCACGCGGGCTCCAGCAGCAGCTTGCCGCCCGTGCCATAGCGACGGCTCACCTCCAGCAGGAAGTCCATCTCCTGCGCGGTGTCCGTGCCGAAGATGGCCTCGTAATACTCGGGGTGGTCGTACCAGTCGAGAGAGTCGTTCCATGGACGGGGTGCCGCCCTGGCGGCGGTGCGCATCCTCGGCCCTGTGAACGGAAAAGCAAGTGCACCATGTTCCAGGCATGGGGAGTACGGAAGCCATGACCCAGCCCATCCGTCGCATCCTGGTCCCACCGACTTCTCGGAGCACTCGCGGAGGGCCCTGGAGTACGCCTTCTCGCTCGCCCAGCGAATGGGGCCTCCATCGACCTGCTCCACGTCTGGGGACCCCCGTCCACCTCGACCGGACGCCTTGATGATGATGCCCGGCTGGGAGGATGCCTCGGTGGAGAAGTACGGCCTCGCGCAGGCGGGGCGCCACCTGCACGACTGGGCCGAGCAGTACCGCTCCAGCCCCGTGCCGCCACAGGTCCACCTCGAGCGCGGTATCCCCGCCGACACCATCCTCCGCGTCGCGCAACGCGGGGTATGACCTGGTGGTGATGGGCACCGCACGGACGCACCGGGCTCGCCCGCCTCATGATGGGGAGCGTCGCGCAGAAGGTCTCGGCTCGGGCCTCGTGTCCGGTGATGACGGTGCACGGGGCGGAGTCGGAAGAGGTGGCGCAGCCCGGCGGGTGAGGAAGCGTCAGTGCTTCTCTTGCTTGTCCAGCAGGCGGCCCGCGAGCCGGATCAGGTCCGTCTCCGTGATGATGCCCACCAGCACGCCCCCGTCCTCCACCACCGGGATGCACCCGAACCGGTGGTCCAGGAGCTTGTCGATGGCCTCGTGCGCCGAGCTGTGCGGTCTCAGGGTCTCCACCGAACGCGTCATGACGTCCCGAATCACCACGGTGGCCGCCGCCGTGCTGCGCTCCTGGCGGGCCATCGCGCGGATCAGATCCCTGTGGCTCACCAGCCCCACGAGCTTCCCCTCCTTCACCACGGGAAGATGGCGAATCTCATACTCGGCCAGCAGATCGTCCCCCCGGACCAGGTCATCGTCCTCCTTCAACGTGACCACATCCCGGGTCATCAGTTCCCCGACAGTCAGCATCATGACCTCCCATTCCTGGCAGCCATGAACAGGGTGGGCTCTCGGGAGCCCCGATGCAGCCTGCGGGCACTCAGCCAGCCTGGGGCTGCTCCCGCCGATCGCTCTCGGCTAGTGCAGCCCGTGATCGGTGACCTGCGCCAGCGCGAGCATCAGCAGCAGGCCCGTCGCCAGCGCCGCCAGGTTGCGCCCCCACCGCTCCCGGCCGTGCCGGTTGACGTGGGGGATGAGGTCCAGCACCGCCACGTAGAGGAAGGTGCCCGCCGAGAAGGCAAGCGCCCGCGCCGCCAGTGACTCGAAGCTCAGCACCGCGTCGAAGGCGAAGTACAGCCCCGCCCCCACCGGTACCATCAGCCCGTACAGCACCGCGAAGCCCAGGATACGCGCCGTGCTCTTCCCCTCGGACTTGAGGATGGAGGCCAGCGACAGCGACGAGGGCACCTTGTGCGAGGTGATGGCCAGCAGCGCCATCAGTCCCACCCCCTCCTTCGCCGCCGAGCCCAGCGCGATACCGTCGAACAGCGTGTGCGCCGACAGCCCGAGGAACGCCGTCATCCCCAGCGACTTCCCCTGCGCGTGCCGGTGCTCCTTGCACCCCACCGGGTCCTCGCACGCGTGCGTCATCACGTACCGGTCCAGCACCAACAGGAAGAGGAACCCCGCGGCCACCAGCCAGAACGTCCACCCCCCCGCCCCGTGGTAGGCCTCGGGCAGCAGGTGGAAGAACGCCGCCCCGAACATCACCCCCGCCGCGAACGACAGGAACGTCACCAGTCGCGCCTGCTTGCGGGTGAACACCACCACCAGCGCGCCCAAGACGGCGCCCAGCAGGATGACCAGCGAGTAGGAGGAGAGCGCGACCGCGAGGGGCATGGGGAGGCCCGACACCTAGCACAGAAACGCATCATCCGGTGCCAGGGGGACCCGGATGCGCTTCCAGGGGATGGGCAACCGGACGGAAGAGGGGGCATACACGGTGGAAATCCGAGGGCTCAGGTCCCCTTCCGAGCCCCTCTCCCGGTGGAAGGAGAGAGACGCTCAGTCGTAGCGCCGGACGACGATGACCTGCACCCTCCCGGGCTTCACCTCTACCTCCCGGGTACTGCGCTGGCCTCCCGCGTCCACCAGCACCATGTGTCGGCCAGCGGGCAACCGGAAGCGCGCCAGTTGGAACTCCGCCGGCAGGGAGAGCCACGAGCGCAGGTCCGGTGCGTTCATCGCGTTCAGCACCAGGAAGGTCAGCGCCCCCACCTCCTTGCTCTTCGTGACGGCCCCCGCTCCCGCCGAGAGCCCCGTCTTCACCACCGCCCCGGCCACCTGCTGGGCCAGCAGCCGGCCAATCCGGTCCTCCAAGTGCACCCGCGCCACGTCCGCCAGTGACGTCACCGTCACCGTCCGCTGCTCCGTCCCCTCCCCCACCCACACCCGCCCCCGCGCCGGAGTGCCTCGGTCCCGGTACACCGGCACCTGGATGAGGTCGTGCGGCTTCAGGTACCGGTCCGCCGGCTCCTTCTGCGGGGACAGGCCCGCCTCCACCACCACGACCACCTGGCCCTCGGCGGGCCCCAGCGGCTCGTGCTCCACGTCCGGGAAGCGCCGCCGCAGTTGCTCGTACTCGTCCAGCCGCCCCGTCTTCTTCGCCAGCCGCAGCAGCGGCTCCGCCAGCGAGCCCAGCCTCGGCTCCAGCTCGAGCGCCTTCGCATAGTCGATGTACGCCGAGTCCCACTCCCGCTGGTCCTCGTACAGCACGCCGCCGATGTAGCGCGCGATGGCGAGCTGCTCGTACGGCTTCTTCTCGTCGACGATCATCTTCTCCAGCCGCTCGTTCACGCGGCGGACCTCGACGAGCGACTCCTCGTCCTGGCCCAGCTGCGCGTAGTTGAGCGCCTGGAGCACGGAGATCATCAGCTTCTCGAAGTCCTCGCCCTGGTAGGCCCGCTCGCGCTCGTTGGTGACGAGAGCTCCGGCCTCCTCGCTCACGGAGATGGAGTCCAGCTCCGCGGACAGGCGATCCGCCTCCGCCAGCACCTGGAGGCTGTCCCGCCACCGTTCCGCCGCGTGCAGCACCATCCCGCGGTCCAGCAGCACCAGCAGCCGGTCCTTCTTGGAGCCCTCCCGCGCCACCACCGACAGCTCGCGCAGGGCCCGGTCATAGGCCTCCGACTCGTAGGCGCTGCGCAGACCCCCTGTGCGCGCGACGTAGTCCCCCGCGCAACCGGTCAGCAGCACCGCGCTCGCGAGCACGAGCACGGCCCACCCCAGCACGCCCAGATGGTGATGGCGCGTGAGGCTCATGGTCGGGCTACCAGGAGATGCCCTTCTTCTCGAACTTCTTGCGGATCTCCTTCTCGTCCGTCCACTCCACGATGCCGGTCCGCACGTTGTTCAGCTTCACCGTCATCTTGTAATAGACGAGCTTGTCCGCGCCGACCTCCTGGACGATGGAGGAGATCTCCCCCGTCATCAAGTAGTCCGCGCTGGCCTGCTGGCCCGGACCCTTGGCCTCGTCCGGGCGCACGTAGCCCGACTGCTGGTACTCGTACTCCTCGGCGATGTCCTCGCGCGCCGCCTTGTCCAGCAGCGCGAACCTGCTCGTCTGAGCCAGACTCGTCTGGATCTTGTCCGCCAGCGAGCTCATGTCGATGTGCTCGGACGTCTTGTTCTTCATCCGGCCCACCAGCACGACAGGCAGCCTCTCGCCGGGCTGGGCGAAGCGGGGCGAGGCGGCCAGCGAGTTCACCATCTTCTTCGCGATGAGCTGCAGGTCGTTCTCGTTGAACTTGTCCGACAGCATCTCGATGGTGTTCGGGTCCTCGTAGGTGCCGCGGGTGAAGGCACGCGGCCCTCCGCAGGCGGCGAGGAGCCCGACGAGCGAAGCGGAGACAATCAAACGGGTCTTCATGGTGGAGCGCTCTCCTAGTTCCATTCGCATTCGAAGCGGCTGCCCTGGAAGTGCCACTTGTAGGTCAGCACCGCGTCACGGCGGTACCCGGCCGTCAGCCGGCAGAGGTTCTGCAGCGACGCGCGCGGGTACTCGAAGGTGTAGAGCTGGGCCTTGGACCGCTCGGCCTCGGTGAGCTGCGCGGGGTGGGTGAGCGTCGGGTTGGCGCTCGCCACCACCATCACCCGATGCGAGCCGTACGTCTTGAGCGACACCGGCCCGGAGAGCTGGATGCGGCGCACCGTCCTCGCGCGCAGGATGTCGCTGCGGTCCACCATCGTCTCGTGCCCGTTCTGGCGCGCGAGCAGCTCCGACAGGTTGACGGAGATGACGCGCGTCAGGTCCCCGTCCTCCACGAAGAAGTAGAGGAAGGCCTCGCGCGCCGTCCGACTCTCGCCGGTGAAGTCCAGCGTCATCAGCAGATTGAGGGCCCGGTTGGGCGCGAGCGCGTGGATGGACACCGCGTCCAGCACGCCCTTGGGCACCCCCGCGGTCTTCAGGCGGATGAGCCCGTCCGCGCTCGCGTCGCACGCGCAGCGGCGCTGCTCCACCATCTTCACGAGCTGAGCCTCGTCGAAGCCCGCCTGGGCCAGCTTCGTCAGCTCCTCTTCCGTGAGGGGGAGCTGCTCCGTGCGCTCGTAGATGCGCGGGAGCTGGTTGGGGTCCCACTGGATGATGTTGATGGTCTGCGTCTCGCCCGGGAAGGGCAGCACGGGCACGGGCTGCCCGCTGGCGGTGGTGGTGCGGGGAACCTCCACGCGAACCTGACCGGTGACGAGCGCGAGGGCGGCGACAAGGGCGTGAGCGAGCATGGCGCTAGAACCTGTAACCCACGTTCATGAACAGTCGATTGGTGAGGCCCCGCTCGGCGATCGGGATGTCCAGTGCGTACCCCAGGCCGAGCACGACGCGCTCATTGGCCAGCCGCACGTCCACGCCCGCCTGGGGCGACATGCCAAAGCGCAGGCCCACGTCGGGCACGAGGAAGGCGCCGGCCTTCAATCCCGCGTGGAAGCTCACCGGGTAGCCGTAGGTGCGGAAGCGGGGACCGATGAGCGCGCTCACCTGTCCGTTCTGCAGCACGTAGGCCCCGCTGATGTCGAGCTGGAGCCAGTCCGCGCCCCCGAACGAGGCGGTGCCACCGATGAACAACGGCGGCCCCGACACGCTGCTCGCCTCGCTCTCACGGGCGAGGAACGCCGCGCCCCAGTTGAGCTCCAGGGAGAACCCGCTGCCCGAGGCCCGGGAGTAGCCCCCCTTGCCATATTCGGAGCCCTCGGGCCCGTCGGTCCGGCCTCGCGCCTGAGCGCGGGCGGACAGCGGCGCGACCACTGCGACCGCCAGCGCGGCGGCTCCCCATAACCTCGTGAGACGCTTCATCACGGCTCTCCCAACATGCGCGGCAACCCACCCCTCCGGACGCGGGAGGGAGCTATATATTCATCGCCCCGTCCGCGCCAAGGTCCGCCCAGAGGCGGACTGAGTCAGGCCCTGGGCGTAGCGGGCGGCGGGGGCTGCACCTGCTCACCTGCTGGCGCGGGAGGCTGCACCGGCGAACGGGGCTCGGTGCGGGTGAGGGGCAGCCACTCGGGCCGCGCGCGCAGATACGTCATCATCTTCTCACGCACCAGGCAGCGCAGGTCGAAGAGGTTCTCCGGCGTGGCGCTCACCAGCACGCGCACCTGCAGCGTCCGGTCCAGCACCTCCTCCACCACCACGGTGGCCACCTTCTCGTTCCACAGCGCCTTGCCCTCGTTCTCCAGGATGCGCCGCAGCTCCGCCCGCAGCGCCTCCATGTCCGTGGTGAAGTCCACCAGCAGCTGCACCGGGCCCAGCATGCTCGACCGGCCGCCCTTGCTCCAGTTCTGGAAGGGCTTGTCGAGGAACTGCGCGATGGGGATGACCAGCCGCCGCTCGTCCCACACCTTCACCACCACGTACGTGAGGGTGATCTCCTCCACCGTGCCGAACTCGTTCTCCACGATGACGGAGTCCCCGATGCGGATGGGCTGGGTGATGGAGAGCTGGATGCCGGCCAGCAGCGAGGAGATGGACTTCTGCGCCGCCAGACCGATGACGAGGCCCGCGATACCGGCCGAGGCCAGCAGCGACACACCCACGTTGCGCACCGTCTCGAACTGCATGAGCAACAGCGCGGCCCCTACCAGATAGGTGGCCACCTCGAAGACACTGCGCAGCACCGCGAACTGGGTGTGCAGCCCCCGAGCCCTCCGGGGATCCCTGGTGTCCTTCGTCACCGACACCTGGACCAACTCCGCCGTCACTCGCAGGAAGCGAAGGATGAACCACGCCCCCGCTATGATGATGAGCGAGGTGACCACCCGGCTCGACACGTACTGGCCCGTGGGCGGCAGCACCAGCAGCGCCGTCCCCGGCGCCAGCACCAGCGCGAAGTACAGCAGCCGCAGCGGGCCCTTCCCCGCCGGCACCAACGCGTCGTCCCAGCCGATTCGCGTCCACTTCGCCAGCCGCCCCGCCACCATCAGCGAGAGCCGCTCCAGCAGCACGCTCAGCACCCCGCCCCCCACCAGCGTCACCAACAGCCCCAGCCACTGCCACGGCTCCAGCCCCACCACCGGCTTGGAGAAGAGCTCCGACGGCATCTCCTCGCCCAGCACCCCGGGGCCGTACTCCTTGTAGAGCACATCGATGGCCTTCACCGTCGCCTCGCTGAACACCCACACCCGCCCACCTCCACTCCTCACGCTGTCGAGCCGGATGGGGTAGGCGGTATCGCCGACCGGGAGGACGGCGATCTGGTCGTAGCGGGAACCCGCCGGGTCGCCCTCGGGCTCCTTGCTGAGGTCGGCGAGGGCCAGGGGGAGCTGGTGGTCCAGCACGAACTTGAGCTGGCGGGACAGCCGGACGCCCTCCTCCTTCTGCTGGTCCGGGGGCAGGTAATCCAGGTCCAGGTAGTGCGCGGCCAGCACGTAGTCCCCTCTGTGGACGGCGTCGGAGAAGCCCTTGCCCGTGGCGTAGGGCGTCTGCCGGTCCACCGAGGAGGGAGGCTCCCCCAGGCCCGGGTTGAGGGCCCAGGCCGTCGGGAGGAGGACGAGGGACAGCAGGACGCTCAGTCCAGTCAGGGCACGTCGCATGGCCGACTTAGTGCGACACGCCAACCCGGGCGGCAACATCAATGTGTCGGCAGCCCGCTCGGAGTCCGGGGTACCTGTCGACTCTCCACCCTCCAGGATTCCAATGGAGTGGGAAAGCCTTGGAGTCGAAAGGAGCGGTAGGCTAGAAAAGGCCGCCCAGGAAGAGGTCGCCGTGCAAGAGAAGCGCAAAGATCCTCCTCATCGACGACAGCGAGATCACCCTCGCCATGGAGAAAGCCGTGCTGGAAGCGCGCGGCTACGAGGTCGTCGCCACGTCCACGCTGATGGAGTTCGAGAAGACGCTGCCAGACCTGGAAGCCGGACCTCATCCTCACGGACATCCACATGCCCGAGGCCAAGGGCACGGACATCTGCCGCACGCTCAAGAACGAGTACGGCACGCAGGACATCCCCATCATCCTCTTCTCCAGCCTCCCGGACGACGAGAGCTGAGCAAGCTGGCCGAGCAGGTCGGCGCCGACGGCAGCCTGTCCAAGGTGCAACGGACTGGAGGCCATGGGTGAGAAGATCGACGAACTGGTGCAGAGCATCATCTGGTGAAGCGGTGAGACGGCTCGTCACCGGATGGCCCTGCTGGCGGCGCTCGCCGGGTGCTCGCGCAAGGAGGCGCGGCCCGCCGAGCCGGTCGCGGCCCCCGAGGGAACAGCGCCGCGCAGGCGGAGGCCCGGGAGCCATCCTCTTCTTCTCCGCGGACATGCGCGGCTACCTGGGCCCCTGCGGCTGCAGCGAGAACATGCGCGGCGGCATCGCGCGCGCGGCGTTCCAGGTGAAGGAGGCGCGCAAGGGCGCCCTGCCCGTCCTCTACGTGGATGGCGGCGACAGCCTCTTCGGGGAGCCCAGCTTCGAGGCGGAGCAGGTGCCCCAGGAGGAGCGCAAGGCGCGGGCGCTCGCCGAGGCCATGAAGCGCATGGGCCTCGTCGGTGCGCGCGCTCGGGCGAGCTGGACGACGCGCGCGGCGCCGGGCTTCCGCCAGGGGCTGGGCCTGCCCGAGCTGGCGCCCGGCGGGGTGAAGGTGCTGCCCGCGCGGGGCGCGCAAGGTGGGCGTGGTGAGCGCCACGGACGCGGCCGGGCTGAAGCAGGCCAGCGCCAGGGCCCGCGAGCGGGGCGCCGCCTTCGTGGTGGGCCTCTTCCACGGCACCCTGTGCGCAGGCCCAGCAGGCCGCGGCCACGCCGGAGCTGGGAGTGGACCTCGTGCTGGCCACGCACACCGCCACCGAGTTCGACCGGCGAGGAGAACAAGCTGGTGCGCGAGCGCGGTGCCCGTCGTCGCCCTGCAGAGCAAGGGCCGCTCGCTGCTGCGCGTGGACCTGGCCTACGGCGCGAAGCCGGGCCGCTTCACCCTGCAGAAGACGGCGGAGGAGCGCGAGAAGGAGGCCGCCTCCATCGAGCGACGCCCTGGGGCTGCTGGACCAGGAGATCAACCTCCCCGGCATCGACACGAACCTCAAGCGCCTGAAGCAGCAGAAGCGCGAGGAGCTGGTGGCGCGCCGGCAGGCCCTCCTCACCGCGCCGGTGGCCACGGCCGGAGACGCCGACACCTTCAGCGTGCGCTTCATCCCCCTGGAGTCCACCCTCGCCTCGCACCCCGACGCCCAGGCGGTGGTGAGCGCCTACGACGCGGACGTGGGAAGATGAACCTCGAGTGGGCCAAGGCGCACGGCCAGGACTGCCCCGCGCCCGAGAAGGGCCAGGCCGCCTTCGTGGGCAACACCGCCTGCGCCGAGTGCCACCAGGAGGCCTTCCCCCTGTAGGAGTCCTCCAAGCACCACGACGGGTGGAAGACGCTGGAGACGGTGGGCAAGCAGTTCCACCTCAACTGCACCGGCTGCCACGTCACCGGCTGGGAGCAGCCCGGCGGGGTGTGCCGCCTGGACAAGGTGGCCGGCCGCGAGGGCGTGGGCTGCGAGAGCTGCCACGGCCCGGGCTCGCTCCACGTCGAGGCCCCTCCACCGAGAACATCACCGCCCGCCCCGGCCAGGCCGTGTGCGTGACGTGCCACAACCCGGAGAACTCGCCCCACTTCGACTTCGCCACCTACGTGCCGAAGATCCTGGGCCCCGGACATGGCCAACCACCGGCAGTGAAACGCGCCCCCTGAAAACACATCCGGGCGGTACGTTTCTTTCCGTTGTAGCCTTCCGGGGAAGAATGGCTCGTCCGGCCGGTTGTTTGATCGCTCGGATACCAACGAATACTCGCGCCTCCAATCAACCCGGCCCTCCTGGCAGCCGGCCTCCAGGTGACCATGCCGTCCTTCAGCCTGCTCCTCCTGGTCCTCGCCTCCGTCCCTTCGTCCAAGGACGCGCTGCCCATGCCCCCGGCGCCGCCCGGCATGCGCGTGCTCGACAGCGACGACAAGCCGCCGATGGTGGGCTCGGCCGACGAGCCCGAAGTGCCTCCGGAGGAGGAGCTGGACGAGGCGGAGCCCGAGTCCACCGAGCTCGAGGAGCTGCGGGCGCTGGAGGGCGCCACGTTGGATCCGGGCGCCCGGCCCAACGCCGAGGTGCTCCAGTCGCTGCGCCGCCTGGGCCTGGCCAACCCGCTGCGCCAGCGCATGCTGGACGCGCTGGAGGAGCCCACCTTCCGCG
This sequence comes from uncultured delta proteobacterium, assembly GCA_963771175.1. Lineage (GTDB taxonomy): Bacteria > Myxococcota > Myxococcia > Myxococcales > Myxococcaceae > Archangium. The sequence continues at coordinate 3,687 of CAVYSY010000012.1, read as the reverse complement.
AGGACGAGCTCACCGGGGAGATGCCCCTCATCACCGACCTGGCCAACTTCGACGTCTCGCCGAGTCCAGGCCCGGTACGACATCCCGGTGGAGATGCAGCCGCTGGTGGCCCAGTACATCCAGTTCTTCCAGGGCCCGGGCCGCAAGTGGTTCCGCAAGTGGGTCAACCGCTCCACCCGCTATCTGCCGGTGATGCAGCCCATCCTCGAGGCCCACGGGCTGCCGCGCGACACGGTGTACCTGGCGATGATCGAGAGCGGCTTCTCGCCGGGCGCCTACTCGTGGGCGCACGCCGCCGGGCCCTGGCAGTTCATCTCCAGCACCGGCCGCCAGTACGGGCTGCACCAGGACTTCTGGGTGGACGAGCGGAAGGATCCCATCAAGGCCACCAAGGCCGCCGCGCGCTACCTGAAGGACCTCCACAACGAGCTGGGCCACTGGTACCTCGCGTGGGCCGGCTACAACACGGGCAGCGGCCGAGTGCGGCGCGTGGTGGAGCGCCGAGACGACGGACTTCTGGGCCATCCCGCGGCCGAGGAGAAGGGACTGGCGCCGGAGACGCAGCACTACGTGCCCAAGCTGATCGCCGCGGCGCTCATCGCCAAGCACCCCACGGCCTTCGGCTTCGCGGAGAGCGAGTTCGACTCGAGCCGCCCCTCTCCTTCGACGAGGTGAAGATCAACGGACGCCACGGACCTGGACGTCATCGCCCGCGCCGCCGGGGTGGACGTGAAGGCGGTGCAGGACCTCAACCCCGAGCTGCGGCGCTGGTGCACCCCGCCGGCGAGCGCGAAGAATCCCTACGTGCTGCGCCTGCCCAAGGGCTCGGCGGAGCGCTTCGCGGAGAACTTCGCGCGCATCTCGCCCAAGGAGCGGCTCACCTTCCGCGTGCACAAGGTGAAGCAGGGCGACACGCTGTCGCAGATCGCCCTCAAGTACGGCACCGCCGCCGAGGCCATCCTGCAGATGAACCGGCTCAAGAGCGTGAAGACGCTGAGGCTCAACGCGGAGCTGGTGATTCCCGTGCCGACCGGTCGCGGCCAGGAGTCCGGGGACGGCGCGCTGGCGCGCAAGGTGGCGCAGGCTCGGCGCAGCGGCGTCACGGTGCTGCGCCCCGAGGACGAGGTCCCCGCCGGGACGCCGCGAGGCCCGGTGGCCACGGGCCCCATCAAGACGGAGACCGTCAACGGCCGCAAGCGCATCACCTACGGCGTGCAGTCGGGTGACAGCATGTGGGCCATCGCTCAGCGCTTCCAGGTGAACGCGGACGACCTCCGGAAGTGGAACAGCCTGACGGTGCGCGCGAGCAAGCGGGCGCTGAAGGTGGGCTCGGTGCTGTACATCTACCCGGACAGCGCGCCCAAGCAGGTGGAGGAGCGCGCGGGCACGGTCATCGCCCAGCGGGCCCCGGCCGGCAACGCGGGCCGCCCCGGCACCGTGCACGAGCTGGCCGCCGGCGAGTCCATCTGGAGCATCGCCCAGCGCTACGGCGTGTCCGTGGAGGACATCAAGCGCTGGAACAACATCAAGGACACCACCCGGCTGCCCACGGGCCTGCGGCTCGTGGTGAAGGCGCCGTAGCGCGAGCGAGCCGGACGACGAACCTGGTGCTCCACCCCATTCTCGGTGGTGCTCACCCGGAAGCTGTAGCGCACGCCCGGCCGGAGCCGCGTCTGGCTCGCCGTCTGGAATCGCACAGGGGTTTCGACCCGCGCGCCAATGGTGCGGCCCCCAGCCCGTGGGCAGCCTTGGAATGGTGGCGAGGCTCCGCATGCTTGGAGGGGTGGGAGTGGTGCTGGGGAGCGGGTTGCTGCTCCTGGCGGCCGTGTGCCTGGTGCGAGCGCTGACCCTGGAGTCCAGACAGGTGGTGGTGGAGCCTCTTCCGCCGCTCGCACTCGACCCGGCCTCGGCCGAGCACCTGGCCGGAGCCTTGCGGTACCGCACCGTCTCCGTCACGGAGGAGCCCTCGGCCGCGGAGGCCTTCCGGGGCCTGCATCAGTACCTCGCGGAGACTTTTCCCCGCGTCCACCAGCACCTCGAGCGGGAGGTGGTGGCGGACCACAGCCTCCTCTACACCTGGAAGGGCACGGAGCCTTCCCTGCCCGCGCTCCTGCTGCTCGCCCACCAGGATGTGGTGCCGGTGGAGCCCGCGACGGAAGGCAGGTGGACCCATCCGCCTTTCGAGGGCCGCGTGGCCGACGGCTTCGTGTGGGGACGGGGCGCGACGGACGACAAGTCGCGGCTCGTGGCCCAACTGGAGGCGGTGGAGTTGCTCCTGGCGGAGGGCGTCGTCCCTCGCCGCACCGTGTACCTGGCGTTCGGCCACGACGAGGAGAGCCACGGCCAGGGTGCCAGGGCCATCGCCGCGCTGCTCGCCTCCCGGGGAGTGAAGGCGGAGCTGGTGCTGGACGAGGGCCAAGTGGTGACCCGCGGCATCGTCCCCGGTGTGACGGACGACGTGGCACTCATCGGCATCGCCGAGAAGGGCTACCTGAGCGCGGAGCTCTCCACCCGAGTCGAAGGCGGGCACGCCTCCATGCCACCACCCCGGACGGCGGTGGGCATCATCGCCGCGAGCGTGCACGCCCTGGAGCAGCACCCCCTGCCCGCCCGCCTCGAAGGGCCGGTGCAAGCACTCTTCGAGCACCTGGCGCCCGAGCTGCCCTTCCTCCAGCGCCTGGTGTTCGCCAACCTCTGGCTTCTTCCGGCCCCTCGTCCTCGACCAACTCATGCGCGAGCCCTCCAGCAATGCGCTCGTGCGCACGACCACCGCCGCCACCCTCATCGAAGGGGGCGAGAAGGAGAACGTGCTGCCCTCGGAAGCGCGGGCGGTGGTGAACTTCCGCCTGCGCCCAGGGGACTCCGTGGAGCAGGTGCTCGCGTACGTGCGGGCCACCGTGGACGACGAGCGGGTGGAGGTCCGCACGCTCTCGGGCCGCGCTGCCTCCCCCACCTCACCCGCCGACACGGAGGCCTACCGCGCCCTGGAGCGCATCATCCGCCAGCTCTTTCCCTCGACCATCGTCGCACCCACGCTGGTCGTCGCGGGAACGGATTCCCGCCACTACTCGGCCCTCTCGCCCAACGTGTACCGCTTCAGCCCGATGGTGTTGACCCAGCAAGACCTGGAGCGCATCCATGGCACCAACGAGCGGCTCTCCGTCGAAGCCTGGCCGCGGATGGTGCGCTTCTACCGGGAACTGCTGCGCACCGTCGCCGGCGTGGAGTCTAGTCCCCGGCAGTGAGTGCTCGGCCGCCCGGTATGCCCTCCGAGCGGGCATGCCACTCGTGTAGCGCCCGATTGTTCTCCTCAGGGGAACGAATGGCGGTGCTCCACGCCGCCTCCCGGGAGTGTGTGCCATGGCCCATCCCAATGAGCAGCTCATCCGCGACCTCTACGCCGAGTTCGGCAGGGGCAACCTCGACGGAGTCCTCGCGCTCTGCACGCCGGACATCCGGTTCCATATCCGCGGACACAACGCGCTCGCGGGCGAGTACGACCGCGAGCACCTGGCCCAGCTCGCGATGAAGCTCGGGCAGGTCGCCGGCCCGTCGCTCCGGATGAACATCGAGGACGTGCTCGCCGACGATTCGCGGGGCGTGGTGTTCCTGCGCGACACCTTCACCCGCCCGGATAACGGGAAGCCGTACGAGGTGACGCTGATCCACGTGTACCGGATCGAGAAC
>CAVYSY010000011.1:0-209031 GCA_963771175.1 uncultured delta proteobacterium | reverse complement strand
ATGGTGAAGCTGAATTAAATAGTAATAAAGAAAAGCTTAAGGATATAAAAAAGCCAGAATTTTATGTGCTTGGTAGAAGTGCAAATGTTGGATATGAAACCTATAGACAAGATAGTGATAGAATAGACAACATAGGTAAAGCATTTCCATTAGTATTCTTCTTGGTAGCAGCTTTAGTAAGTCTTACTACTATGACAAGAATGGTTCAAGAGAATAGAATTGAAATAGGTACATTTAAAGCTTTAGGATATTCAAGAGCTGCAATAGTATCACATTACCTAATATATTCTTTAACAGCTAGCTTAATTGGAAGCTTAATTGGAATATCCTTTGGATTTAAATTGTTCCCACCGCTTATAATGAATGCGTATAGTACGCTATATACCATTCCAAATAAAATAGCTTTCTTTAATACAAGTATAGCACTACAAGCATCATTGGTAGCTATATTATTTACTACCATTGCAGCAGTTGGAGCCAGCTTTGGAGAATTAAGGGAAGTACCAGCATCATTACTTAGACCAAAACCACCTAAAGCAGGAAAGAAGATATTCCTTGAATGATATAACTTTCATATGGAAAAGATTAAAGTTTTACAAGGAAGGTTACTGCTAGAAATATCTTTAGATACAAGCAAAGATTTTTCATGACTGTTATAGGAATAGGAGCTTGCACAGGATTAATGGTAACAGGTTTTGGACTAAAGGATGGTATAACTGGAGCTACTGAAAAGCAATTTAATAAGATATACAAATATGATATGACAACATCACTTAAAGATTCAGTATCATATGAGGAGAAAGAAAGCATAAAGGAAAAGATAGGTAAGGATTCCAATATAAATTCCGAGTTATTTTATTATTCAAAAAATAGTTCAGCAGATAAGCCAAATTCTTCTAGTGAAGATGCATATCGTTAGTAGTGCCAGAAGATAAAGATAAGATAAATGATTATATTGATTTATCTTATAAGGATAAAGCTTTGACATTAGATGATGATGGAGTAATATTAACTCAAAAGTTTGCAAAACTTATAAATAAAAAAGTTGGAGATACATTTAATCTTAACTATAGATAATAAAGTTTACGAAGTTAAAATTTCTGCAATTACTGAACACTATATTCAACATTTCATTTATATGAGTCCAGACTATTATAGAAATATAATAGGGAAAGAACCAGTGGTTAATAATTTCTATGGTCTTTTAAATGATACAAGTGAAGATAGTGAAGAGCTACAGCAAAGATATTAAAAGAAGTAGATAAAGTAAATTCTATAAGCTTTAAAAGTACAGTACATGGAGATTTTGGTAAGACTATAGATAGTATTAATTCAGTTGTTTTAATACTTATTAGTATCAGCTGGTGTTTTAGCATTTGTTGTAATATACAATCTTACAAATATAAATATTAATGAAAGAAGAAGAGAGCTTGCCACAATAAAGTTTTTAGGATTTTATAATAATGAATTAGCAGCTTATATATACAGAGAAAATATGATTCTAACAGTTATAGGAAGTATAGCAGGAATATTTATAGGTATTTTCTTAATAATTTTGTAATTTCTACTGCAGAAACAAATATCATGATGTTTTTGAGAAGATTAGATCCAATTTATTTCTATTTTCAATATTACTTACTATTGCATTCTCTGTAATAGTAAATTTAGCTATGTATAATAGATTTGATAAAATTGATATGATAGAATCACTTAAAAGTGCAGAATAAATAATAAGTCGTACCATTAGTTGGTGCGGCTTTTTTCATTGAAGGATAGCTAGAATATCCATTAAGTTAGAGATTTCATAAGTAGGCGTAAGTTTTGTGCTATTTATTGAGTTGTTAGGGTTATACCAACAAGTATCTATACCAAAATTTATGCCTCCTTTTATATCAGAGCTTAAACTGTCTCCAATAATAATTACCCTATCCTTATCAGTGAAATTAAGTTGATTTAAAGTAATCTCAAATATTTGAGGGTTAGGCTTTGAAACTTTAATTTCTTCAGATACTATTATAATTTCAAAATATTTAGCTATAGAAGAGTTTTTTATTCTGCTATCTTGTATGGAATTAAGTCCGTTAGTAATCATAGCAAGTCTGTAAGCTTTATGAAGTTTTTTTATTAGAGTTTCACTTTCTTGAAATAAAAATGATGACTTGGATAAATAGTTCATATAGGCTTTAGCGCAAAGGCAACTTCATCAAATTTAATATTTATTTTATCAGAAAATCTTTTAAATCTTTCAACTTTTAACTTATCTTGAGTAATATCCCCATATTCAAATTCTTTCCATATTATAGTGTTTATATCATGATATATTTTTAAATGATAATTTTCATCATAGTCTAGGCCTAATTCACGCATAGCATTTTTAAGAGCTTCCTTTTCAGACTTTTTAAAGTCAAACAAGGTTTCATCTGCATCAAAAAGTAGAATTTCGTATTTCATAAGTTTTCCTCCTTGTAATTGATTTTTATAATTATATCATATTTATTACGTGATGTTAGCAAAGCTGTTTTAAGAAGAAAAGTATTTTGTATATTTAGCACACAATAGGTGTGATGACAATAATTTTATTTTAGGATTTGAAGTAACAGCAGGAAATATTAATCAATTAAATAAATATGTATATTTTTGTTTTGAAATTTCAACATCGTCTAAAAATGTAGAAAATCGTTTCCCGTTAAGATATAATTAAAACATGGGAAAAATAAAGGATTTCCAAAAAGGAAGGAATTGATTATGAATTTAGAAGAATTAAGATTAAGTTGTGCAATTAAACAAAAGAAAGGGTTACACTTTATATTAGCCTCTATTATTATTTGGTGTGCTGTACTAATTATTCATTTAACATCATTGCCTATTCTAGAAAAGAACTTATATACATTTTGTTTTACAACACCACTAATGCCTTTAGCGTTCTGCATATCCAGAATAATTAAGGTTGATTTTCAAAACAAAGAAAATCCATTAACTAATTTAGGAATTCTTTTTTCTGCAAATGAAATGATATATCTACTGATTGCTATGTGGGTATATCCAACAATACCTGAAAAAATGTTAATGGTAATAGCAATAATTTTTGGAGGACATTTATTACCGTATGGTTGGCTATATAAATCTAAGTCCTATATAGTGTTTGCTATTTTAGTACCAATTTTATCACTTATAGTTGGTATAAACTTTGAACCTTATATACTTGCGGGCATGATGATTTTAATAGAAATTATATTTAGTGTTTGTTTGATATTGGAGAATAAAAGAATATCATAAATTTAAACCGTAAACTTTAATATTAGTTAGAACGCAATCTTCTAAAAACGTGTTAGTGGGTGAATATAATTCACCCGTTAATTTATATAACATTTCAACATTACTCAATTTACAATTATCTTTAAGAATGTTCTTTTACCTATTTGTACTATTAATTCACTTGATAATTTTAAGCTTTCGATGTTTAAAAGTTTTTCACCATTAATTTTAATTCCACCTTGTGATATTAATCTTTTGAATTCACTTTTACTTGTTACAATGTTGTTATCTACAATTAGATTTACTAAATTAAAATCTTCATGTTTAGTTTTCAGTACTTTAATATCATCAGGAATTTTTCCTTCTTGAAATATTTTTCTAAATTTATTTTCTGCCATTTCAACTTCTTTTTCTCCGTGATATAATCTTACAATTTCTTTAGCTAGATTCATTTTTATATCTCTAGGATTTACAGTGCTACTAAAAAGAGAAATTTTAATTTTCTCTATTTCATCAGGATGAACATCAGTTACTAATTCATAATATTTGATTATAAGTGAATCTGGAATAGTCATAGCTTTTTCAAACATAATAGATGAGGATTCATCAATGCCAATGTAATTTCCTAAGCTTTTGCTCATTTTATTTTTTCCATCAAGACCTTCAAGTAAAGGCATAAATAAGGTTACCTGAGGCTCTAAATCAAATTCTTTTTGAAGCATTCTTCCCATTAAAACATTAAATCTTTGATCAGTCCCACCAATTTCAATATCAGATTTTATTTCTACTGAATCAAATCCTTGCATTAACGGATAGAAAAATTCATGGACTGATATGGGCATTTGATTTTCGTATCTTTTTTTAAAATCCTCCCTTTCTAGCATTCTAGCAACTGTTATTTTTGAGCCTAACATAATAACATCCTCAAAGTTCATTTTAGATAACCATTCGCTATTAAATCTAACCTCTGTTTTAGATTTGTCCAGTATTTTAAAAATTTGATTTTCGTAAGTTTTGGCATTTTCAAGAACTTGATCTGTTGTTAAAGACTTTCTGGTTTTGGATTTTCCTGTTGGATCTCCAATTCTACCAGTAAAATCTCCAATTATTATTACAATTTTATGACCCAAGTCCTGAATTTGTTTTAGTTTTCGAAGAACAACAGTATGGCCTAAATGTATATCGGGAGCACTAGGATCTAATCCTAACTTTACAACTAGTATTTTCTTTTTAGCTAACTTTTCTTTTAAGTCTTCTAAACCTATTAGTTCATCTACACCTTTCATAATTACTTTTATTTGTTCATCTACACTTATCATTTAATTATCCTCCATTCAACTATTTGGTATTATATTAAAAACGGCGCCGTTTTGTTTTTAAAATAAAAAAACTCCCGTCCATATAAAAGGACGAGAGTATTGCTCACGTGATACCACCTAATTTTATTACTATTTTACAATAGTAACCTCTAAAGGTACGACAATAAAACTAATTGCTTATACCTTTGCATTTCTAACGGGTGCAAATCCGGCATCTGCCTACTAGTGGTTATCTTTCGGAGTGCTGCTCAGAGATGTATTCAAATTAAATTGTTTTATCCCTTTCACCAACCGGGATTTCTCTGTAAAACTACATTAATTCTACTCTTTCTCTTCAACGCTTTAACAATTTATAATTCATTATACTACTTAAATATGATCTGTCAATAGGATATTGTTAAAAATTTCAACAAATATATTGGTAAGATAAAACAAAAACATACGATAGTCTTAAAGAGATAGGAAAATAAAAATATATTATTATGGAATTGTATGGTAAAATAATAATGTGAATTTATTATGAATATTTTTGAATATTAGTGAATGAGGGAGGACGTTTAAATTATGAAAAATAGAAAATCAATTGCTATTATTACTATGTTATTATCAATGGTTATTTTACTTATTCCTTATAATGCATATGGAGCATCAGTAAAAATGACTAGTATTCCAAATCTCAGAAATTTTATTGCTAAAGGTCATAACAATGGAACTTTAGGTCCTATTCAAATTGTACCTGTAACTTTAGTTAGAGATGGGACAAGCAGTGTGCCTGCATATCTAATAGCCTTGTCTGGCACGGAATTCATTAAGAATCAAGCTACAGATATATGGACAGATATAAAATCTGGTTTTGAATTAGATAGCCCATATTTGGTGGCTGTTGTAAATGCTATAGTAGATAATATTCCTAAAAACTCAAATCTCATAATTTCTGGCTACAGTCTTGGTGGAATGATTGCCCAGCAACTATCAGGTAATTCAAAAATTAAAGATAATTATAATGTTTTAAATGTAGTTACTCTTGGGTCGCCACTTATAAATCCTTTTGGACGAGAAGGTACCGTAAAAAGACTAGGAGATAATGCTGATATAATTCCATATTTAAGTGCAACTGGTACACTTCTATTGCCATGGCAAGTATTTGGATTAAACAGAGAAAATGGTGGATATACTGATCCATTGGAAGCTCATAGGAAAAGCTATTCTAGGGATGATATTTGGGGAAAATATGATGTTATTGGATTTAAGGATGGAAAATATTATTTACAGTATGATGATAATAATGTCAAGTTTTACAAAGCTCCAATTAAATAAGTGTAATAAATAGAGGAGAAAAAGACAATGTGTATAAATATGAACACCATTGTCTTTTTCAGTAACTTTAAAAAATTATTGAATAGTTATATAGTCTGCATAAATAGAAGCGCTACCCGACGAGTTGGCTCCAGCAGTAAACTGAATTCCAATTTCCTTCACATCATTAAGGTTTGAAACACTAGATAAATTAAAAGTAAGTTCTGTACCAGCTAAATTAGAATTTATATTAGCCCATGTACCATCAAACCATCGATAAGTACTACCTGTTTTAACATAAAGTTTAGCTCCCATTCCACTTCCCTGATTTCCCCAAGTTGAATGTCGTACTACAGCTTTAATTTGAGACTTGCCACTTAAGTTTTGATTTACATAGCGTGATAAGTAATACTGTTTACCATTAGATAAATTAATATCAGCCTTTAGAGAATTTCTACCATTATATTTCCATTCATTTACTGACCATGGTCCTCTAGCTAGGTTATTTCCAAACCACCCATCAACGTTAGAATCAAAGTTATAAAGTACTGTACTTTTTATGTTTGTATTAGTATTATTACTTGTAGCATTAGCGCCTTTAATAAGAGCTTGAACTACTTCTGGGCAGTTGAAAGTTAGTTTATTTCTATTTAATATACCATAACTTTCTGCTTGATTAGCAGTAGAAATCCCATTATCCCACCATACAGGAGTTATATGTCTTGATCTAGCTGCTTTAACAAAGTATTCTGCATGTGTTGATCTGGCTGATTGATTGCTTTTGTTAATTGTACCAAATTCACCAACAACAACAGGATGACCATTTTTTACAAATTTATTGGATACTGCTTCTAGCTCTGCATCTAAAGAAATTTTGTCAGCAGCGCTTCCCCAGGATGATGTACCGTATTGATCCATAGCAAATGAATATGGTGAGTACATGTGTAGAGAGACAATAACTCTATTGTCATTATTTGGGATGATTAAGTCGTTTATTGTAACAGAAGATGCAGAAGCAGCAACTGTTGGAACCATAATACATCTAGTTTTGTTATTTCCACCAGTATTTCTAATAGTATTTACAGCAGCTAGATTATATTTATTAACTACATCACGATTTTCAGAAGATCCACCAGTCCATTCATTTGCTGCGCCAACTGGTCTTGGCTCATTCATTGTTTCGAAAATTAAATGGTCACCATATTTATTAAATCTACTTGCAATTTGAGTCCAAACCTTTGTAAGTTGGTTTGTTGTTTCAGTTTGCTTCGCATAAGTTGGTACTATCCAAGAATTTTCATGATGAAGATTAAGTATAACATACATGTCATTATCAAAAGCGTAATTCATAACTTCTTCTACCCGTATAAGCCAGTTAGGATCAATAGTATAATTAGGATAAGAGCCCATATGATCATACCATGTTGTTGGAATTCGTATAGTGTTAAAACCTGCTGCTTTTATTTTATCAATCATGGCATGTGTTGTTTTAGGGTTACCCCAGCTCCATTCAGAGGATAAAGCATCTGAGCCTGCACGACCATCAGCGTCAAGTGTATTTCCTAAATTCCAACCAATTTTCATGTCATCAACAAGTTGTTGTGCAGTAATATTACGCATTCCTGTATAAGCAGTTGAAGCTGAAGTATTAATACCTCTAAATAAAGTTATTGCAGAAAAGGTTAGTGCTAAAATCAATATTTTTTTTCTTTTAATCATTATCTTGTCCCCCTATGTTTTTTAAAATTTTGTCCTCCTTTATAAGTATATAAAGTTTTCTTTAAATATTATTTAATAAGATTAATCTACATTTTAATGATAAATATGACATTTGTAAACGAATTTAATAAATAAGTAATAATTATATGAAATAAAAATAGTGCTTTAAGTCCTTGTGTCTATTTAGTAAGTGATATATTCATTATTATGAATTCATATGAAAAGTTTAGCATATTGTCAATAAATGAATTTGATAACTATTTTTAAGAATATATGAGGCTTTTTTAAATTGCTAAAATAGGTAAAATCAATTATACTTTTTATTAATAAGAACGAAGGTGTTTAAAGATAATTTATGACTTAAACACTTTTTATTTATAAAACTAACTGCAAAAAAAGATAATGTTGTCAAGTTATACCTTGACTCGTTATCTTTTTAATGTGCGCCCAGCATGGGCGCAGTCTAACGGGTGAAAGTCCCGAGCATGGGTTGATAGTGCCAAACGCATAGCCTAAGGCAAGGGTGTCCATCGGTGAGGTGGAATCTGAAGGAAGCCGGAGGCAAACTTCTGGTCTGACGAACAGAAATCACATCAGGCATATGTAGACTGGGTAAGGTTGCATAACAAACTAAAGCCCAAAACTATCCGGAAGTCTACGGTGTAAATGTGGCAGATAGATGGAAGGAAAGACTGCGTTCTTACCTGGGGAGGTCTCATGGACATATGGAACGAATTTGTGAAATCATGGTTGAAACAAGATTTATCATGAGAAGTCAGCAGATGCCATAGTACTAGACATAGTCGACGATGTCATGGAAGGGTTGAACCTTAGGAGGTGAAAGTAAATGAAAGTTACCGAAATGGGATAAATAAAAGCAGAATACATTGCAAGAGCAATGGCTACCGCCAAAGAGATAATGCGGAACATGAAGAGTATGCGGAGCGTTTACTGAAAAGAGGATAACTGAAAACAACATCACCAATGCCGACAGTAGAAGAGAATAGGATTCTTGAGCAAATTCTAAGTGCAGAAAATCTTAATAAAGCATATAAGCAAGTTAAGAAAAATAAAGGAGCACACGGAGTTGATGGGATGAAAGTAGAGAACTTCTACAATATCTCAAAGACAATGGGAATGAGCTTAAGGGCAATTATAAGGGAGGGAAATATACGCCCAAATCCAGTCCGAAGGGTAGAAATACCAAAAGACAACGGAAAAATGAGAAAACTAGGAATACCAACAGCAGTTGATAGAGTAATCCAACAAGCACAATGCAAATATTATCACCAATGTTTGAACCACAGTTTAGTGAAACTAGCTATGGATTCAGACCAAAAAGAAGTGCACATGATGCTATTAAGAAAAGTAAGGAATATGCGAATGAGGGCTATACCTATGTCGTAGATATGGACCTTGAGAAATTCTTTGATGTGGTAAACCAATCTAAGATGATTGAAATAATCTCAAGAACAGTCAAAGATGGAAGAGTTGTATCACTAATTAACAAATATCTTAAAGCAGGTGTAGTTGTAGATAAAAGGTTTGAAGAAACAGACATTGGATTAGCACAAGGAGGAAATATCAGTCCATTATGCAGTAATATAATGCTTAATGAACTAGATAAGGAACTTGAAAAGCGAGGAATAAGATTTGTAAGGTATGCTGATGATATGCTTCTATTTGCAAAATGCAAAAGAAGTGCAGAAAGGATTCTAACAAATATTGTCCCATATATTGAGAACAAGTTAAAACTCAAAGTTAATAGAGAGAAAACAAGTGTATCATATATTGGAAAGATAAAATTTCTTGGATATGGATTCTATCCTAGTAAAGCAGGAATTAAAGCCAGAGTACATTCAAAAAGTATAGCAAAAATGAAAAATAGAATTAAAGAAATAACTGCTAGAAATAATGCTCTAGGTTACGAAAATCTTAAAAAGAAATTAAAAGAATACGTAACAGGATGGATAAATTATTTTAAACTAGCAGATATGAAAAATATACTTAACAGTTACTGACCAATGGTTAAGACGAAGAATAAGAATGTACATTTGGAAGAGATGGAAGAAAGTAAAAACAAGATATAAAATGCTTAGAAAACTTGGATTAAACCACAATAATGCTAGAAAGTATTCATGTACTAGAAAAGGCTACTGGCGCATAGCCAATAGCCAAATACTAAACTGCACTATAACCGATAAGAGGTTAAGAGATGCAGGTTATACATTTCTTTTGGATTATTACAAAACTGTAAGAGCATAAACTGAGGAACCGCCGTATACGGAACCGTACGTACGGTGGTGTGAGAGGTCGCTGAATAAAATAATTATTCAGCTCCTACTCGATTGCTTTCATTTCCAGTACTAGTCATAATGTAACTACGGGCGCTGCTACAAATACTAAAACAGATGAATACGTTGTTTTTTCTTCAGAATATAATATAGGAACAGAAAAATATATTGAGTTTAATGAGGGCGCGACGAATTCAACCATGCAATTAGATACACTTATAGATATGCCTTTACATGCAGCAACAGGGCGTGCATGGCATTGAAATTTAAATATTATATATTAATTTAAGTACATTATATATATTTAAGTGTAATACAAGTTTTTGTGATTTCATAATTATTAATATCTAATACTTTTATAATAATTAATGAAAGGTTTAAGTAATGAATAAAATTAAAAAAATAAGTTTATGTATAGGGTTCCTGATATCTTTTATGATTTTTAATTACCTCTTTCCGATTTCAGTAAAAGCTGATGATAATAAATCTAATAATATTTTGGTTAAGCCGGTTTTGGTAAACTTAGGGAGAATGTCTAATAATATAATAAGTACTACAGCTACTGTTACCAATGATGGCGAACAAAGCACATTTAAAGCTAATGTAGAGGGAAATGGTAAAGATTTTATAAGTTTTGAGCCTGAAAGTTTTGAGCTTGGTAAAGGGGAAAGCAAAGAAGTTAAAATAAACATAAATAATAGTGATAAATTAACACCATGTCCTTATGATTTATCAATAACTTTTTCAAAAAAAAATGAAACTAGTAATAATAGTACTTCAGTTTATACTAATACGTCTAATTCTTTGAGATTAGAATTCATTAAGGAAGGTATTGATGTTACTAGTGTAAATGTTACAGATGTAAATAAACCTGCTAAAGCTGAATTTCATATAATGTTTGGAAATTATACAGATAAAGAACAAACATTAAATACAAATGTAACTATTATATCAAAAGAAGATAGTAAAGAAGTAGCTAATTTCAATGAAAACTCAAAAATGCAACCATATCCTAATAGTGGGTTTTACAAAACTATGAAATTTAATTGGGATACGAAAGATGTTAATATGGGAGATTATATCTTAAAATATAAAGCTATAAAATCCGATGGTGAAGTAATAGAAGGTGAAAGACCTCTTTGTAGTAGGAGAAATGAAAGGTGAATTAAAAAGTGTTGATATAAAGGATACGTATCAAGGAGACACTGTAAAAACATCTGCTAAAGTGAACAATGTAGGTAATTTAACTCTTCCAGTAATTTTTAATGTAACTATTAAAAATAGCAAAGGAGAAGAAGTTTTTAAGGATGAAAAACAAATAAAGATAAGTTGTGGAGATGAAGGAAATATAGAGAGTCAGTGGGATACAACTAATGTAACTGTTGGTGAGTACACAGCTGAGTATAATATTAAAATGGGAGATCAAATATTATCAAATACTATAAGTTTTAAGGTTTTAGGATCGTATAAATTGCATATTATTATTGTTTCTATACTTATAATTTTATTTATTATATTTGTAATGGTTGCTAAAAGAAAAAAGGAAATAACTGAAAGTGAAGAGGAATAAGGGTGTAAAAGAGGATTTTAATTAAGCTCCTCATTATACTGCCTAAACTTATATTAAGGAAGTATTATCAGAATAAAAACTAGTTTTAACTAAACCAACGTTTTTATCAAAGTAATCTATAATTTTATTTTGTCCATTTGTAGTAGTAACTTCTATTACTGATGGAAAAGTTCTAATTAAGTAATATAATATATCATTTTAAATCAAAAGTGATACATTAGTAGAGCAAGTTATCTAGAAGGAAAAGAAGAAAATTACTAGGGAGATGGAATTTAGATAATAGTTTATATGAAAAATTTGTCTAATTAGTTATTGTTAATATTTATTTCATAGAGTACAATTAATTTGAGAATTAGATAATAAAAGGTCAGTTAGGAGATAGAAGTTTTAGTGTTTACGCAAGTTAAAAGTACAAAAGTATATGAACAGATAATAGATCAATTTAAAGCTATGATTGCAGAGGGCATATTAAAAAAGGGAGATAAATTACCTTCTGAAAGGGAACTTGTTAATCAGCTTGGAGTAAGTAGATCAGCTATAAGAGAAGCTTTAAGTGCACTTCAAATGATAGGCTTTGTTGAATCAAGACATGGTGAAGGTAACTTTATAAGAGAAAATTTTGAAGAGAGTTTAATAGATCCATTTTTGCTTATTTTCATGCTAAATGGAAGTGATAAAGAACAAATCTTAGAATTAAGAAGAGTTATAGAGGTTGAAACAGCTGCATTAGCTGCAAAAAAAATCACAGATGAAGAAATAGAAGAGCTTAAAGAGTGTCTAAACAAATTAAATGAAGTAGATGCTGAAGAGGAAAAGGTTAAATATGATAAGAAGTTTCACTATAACATAGCAAAAGCTTCAAAAAATATTTTAATACTTAATATGCTAAATGCAGTTTCTTCCTTGATGGATTCTTTTATCAGTGAAGCTAGAGGTAAAATTTTAATGATAGAAGAAAATAGAAGTATATTGACGGAACAGCATAAAACTATACTTGAAGGTTTAAAGAATCATGATAGTAAGGCAGCTTCAAAAGCCATGAGTGAGCATTTAGATTTGATTTATGAATATAATATAAAAAAATAGTGTAAAGAAAGTATGTTAGTTAAGCTGGCATACTTTCTTTTATTTTTTGTACAATTATCAAATGTCCATACTATTTTCAATAATTACAAAATAATGGAGAAAAATTATTAAATTAATATTTAAATAAGTGGAATATATAATTTTTACAAAAAAGTATGTGAAATCAAAGGTAGTTATAGAAATATTTAGGAAAGTATGATATTTTAAATATAGTGGTCAGACCACTAGACCAGTAAATAAAATATGGGAGGTACTATTAAATGGAAATATTAGTTTGTATTAAGCAAGTTCCAGGAACAAACAAAGTTGAAGTAGATGAAAAAACAGGAGTGCTTAAAAGAGATGGTGTGGATTCAAAGATGAATCCTTATGATTTATATGCCTTAGAAACAGCTTTAAGGATAAAAGAAGAAAAAGGAGGAAAGGTCACAGTTATTAGCATGGGACCAAATCAAGCTGAGGCAGTTATTAAGGAAGCCTATATGATGGGAGCTGATGAAGGGGTATTGCTTTCAGATAGAAAGTTTGCAGGAGCTGATGTTTTAGCAACATCATATACTATATCTCAAGGAATTAAAAAGGCTGGAGAATTTGATTTAATCTTATGTGGTAAACAAACTACAGATGGAGATACAGCACAAGTTGGCCCAGAAATGGCTGAGTATCTAAAAATACCACATATAGCTAATGTTAGAAAAATCATAGAAGTAAAAGAAAAATCAATAGTGGTAGAAATGGACATGCCAAATACTTTAGAAGTTGTAGATGTAAAATATCCTTGTTTACTAACAGTAGAAAAAGATATTTTTGAACCTAGACTTCCTTCTTACAAAAAGAAAATAGAAACAAAAGACAGAGAAATAAAAGTATATGGATTAAGTGATTTTGAAGATAAAAATGAAAATATGTATGGATTAAATGGTTCACCAACTCAAGTAGAAAGGATATTTCCACCATCTGTAAATTCAGATAAAGAAATATGGAATGGAAATAGCGATGAGCTTTCAGGCAAATTATTTAATAAGTTAAAAGAGATGAAATTTGTTTAAAAAAGTAGAAAGATTTAGTGTTAGGAGGAACTATAATGGGAAAGTTAGTTATTAATGAAAATAAATTAAATGATGAAGTTATAGAAGAATTAGTTAAAATATGTCCATTTGGTGCAATGGAAAGAAAAGAAAATAAGCTTGAAATTTCAGCTGGATGTAAAATGTGTAGATTATGCGTTAAGAAAGGACCAGCTGGAGTTGTTGAATTTGTAGAAGACAAGAAAGTATTAATAGATAAAAGTCTTTGGAGAGGAATAGCAGTATATGTTGACCATGTAGATGGAGATATACATCCAGTTACATATGAGCTAATTGGAAAAGCAAAAGAGCTTGCAAGTAAAATAAATCATCCAGTTTATGCAGTATTTATTGGAGAAAACATAAAAGAGAAAGCAGAAGAATTACTTCATTATGGAGTTGATGAAGTGTTTGTATATGATGATAAAGAGTTTAAATATTTTAGGATAGAACCTTATACAAAGGCCTTTGAAGATTTTATAAATAACAATAAGCCTTCAACTATATTAGTTGGTGCAACAACAATTGGAAGATCCTTAGCTCCTAGAATTGCAGCTAGATTTAGAACAGGATTAACAGCAGATTGTACTATCCTTGGTATGAAAGAAAATACAGATTTAATTCAAATAAGACCAGCCTTTGGTGGAAATATAATGGCACAAATAATTAATCCTAATAATAGACCACAACAACCCCGAGCTGCGCAAGGCCCACACGGAGATCTTCGAGCTGCTCGCGCGCCGCATGCGCGAGGTGGAGGCCCAGCTCACCCCGCGAGCCGCGCCCGTGGCCCAGACGGCGACCCCCTCCCACGGGCGCGCCGCCGTGCAGCAGGCGCCCGCCTACACCTACTCGGCCGAGGAGTTCGTCGGGCTGCAGATGACGCGCAACGACCGGCTCCAGGTCGACATCAAGGTGTCCACACGCAACGCGGGCATCTTCACCGACCACCGCATCATCAACCTGCAGTCCGGCGGCCTCTTCATCCCCACGGACAAGCCGCTCAAGCTGGGGACGCGGGTGGAGCTGGTGCTCAACTTCGAGCAGCCGCAGCGTCAAATCAAGCTGCGCAGCTCCGTCATCTGGGAGTACACGCTGAACGACGGCAAGCAGCCGCGCGGCTATGGGCTCGGTCTGGCGGATCTCCGCACCGAGGAGCGCGGCTTCCTCGACGAGTTCCTCCGCACCACCCGCGCCGTGGCCCCTACAACAGCCCGCTGAGGAACACCGTGGCCAGCAGGAGGTAGCTGGCCGCCACCGCCGCAACCGCCTTCAGCTCCAGATCGTCCCGGTCCATCATATTGGCGAAGCGCATGTGCAATTCCCCCTTGAGGACTACGCTCCGATATACGGAGCCCCCCCGGGGTTGATTGCATCCGGAGAGGAGGAAGCGCGGTGTCCGACACGGATAAGTACCGGCCACTCGATGGGCTCCCGGTGCCGGCCCTGGTGGTGCGCGGCGACCAGGTCATCTACGCCAACCCGGCGCTGCTGACGCTGCTCGGCATCGAGGAGGTGGTGCGCGCCGCCACGGTGTCGGAGCTGCTGGCCCGCTTCTTCCCCCAGGACTGCTCGTGGCTGAAGCCGCTGCACGAGGAGCACACGCGCGGGGAGGCGGTCCCCGACACGCTGTGGACGAGCGTGCGCGTGGCGGGAGGCCAGGAGCGGACCTATTGCATGCGCCGGGGCAGCGGGCTGCGTCCCGAGGACACGCTGCTCCTCTTGCTCGACGCCGAGGGCGAGGCCAGCATGCGGCGGCTCACCGAGGCGCTGGTGGCGGCCGCCGGGGAGCTGGTGCGCTGCCGCGACGAGCAGGCCGTGCTGGAGACGGCCGTCGAGGCCATCCACCGGCAGGGCTTCTTCGTGACGGTGCTGCTGCTCGAGGGGGACGTGCTCGTCCATGGGCCGATGCGGCAGGACGCCGCCCAGGTGGCCGCGGGCGAGCTGCTCTACGGACGCCCCATCCAGGAGGTGCGCTTCCCCCGCTCCAGCCTGCCGCACCTCGAGGAGGTCTTCGCCCGACGCAAGGCGGCGTTCCACAATGACTTCCTCCGGGCACTGGTGGGCGCCCAGGACGCGGAGCTGCTGGCACGGATGCGGAGCGCCTACCCCATGGTCCGGGCCCTGGATGCCCCCATCCTGGTGGAGGAGGAGCCCTACGGAATCCTGTCCATCCAGGGCGAGGCGCTGACGCCGGCGAGCGCGGCCACGCTGGAGCTGTTCGCGCGGCAGGTGGGCGGGGCACTGGAGAACGTGCGCCACCACCGGCTCGCCGCCACGCGCCTGGCCGAGCTATCGCGGCTGCAGGCGGAGCTGGTGGCGCAGGAGCGACTGACGGTGCTTGGCGAGGCCGCGGGTGTGGTGGCCCACGAGGTGCGCAACCCGCTGGGTGCCATCCTCAACGCCGTGGCGGTGCTCAAGCGGGACAAGCTGGGCCCCGTGGGCACCAGCGCGGTGGAGATGCTGGAGGAGGAGGCCACGCGGCTGGACGCGATGGTGAGGGACTTGCTGGACGTGGTGCGTCCGCTGGAGCCCCGGCCGCGCCCGCTGCACCTGGGCGAGCTGGCCCGGCGCACACTGGAGCTCTTCCACGAGCGGCGTCAGCTCGGCACCGTACGGGTGACGCTGGACGAGGAGCCGGAGCTGCCCCTCCTCCAGGCGGACGAGACGCTGATGCAACTCGCGCTGGAGAACCTGATGCGCAACGCGGTGCAGTCCTCGCCCTCGGGAGGGCTGGTGCGCATGGCGGTGGGGCGCGTGCCGGAGGGCGTCCGCCTCACCATGGAGGATGAGGGCCCGGGAGTCGCCCCGGCCGATGCCCAGCGCGTCTTCGAGCCCTTCTTCACCACGCGCACCACGGGCACGGGTCTGGGGCTGGCCGTGGTGCGCCGGGTGGTGCTCGCCCATGGCGGCACGGTGTCGGTGGGCCAGCGGCCCGGAGGCGGCGCGCGCTTCGAGCTGCGGCTGCCGCTCGAGGTGCTGCCTCGGCCGCTGCTCCCCACTCCGTCCGGCAAGGGCCCGCGCTAACGAGGAGCCCCTACCCCGTCACCAGCGCACGGGGAGCGAATCGAAGCCGCGGAAGAGCAGGCTGCTGCACTTCACCCGCGGCGCCTGCGTCTCGTCCAGCCGCAGGCCCGGCAGACGCTCGATGAGCACCTCGAGCGCGATCTCCAGCTCACGGCGAGCCAGGCCCGCGCCCAGGCAGTGGTGCGGCCCGAAGCCGAAGGCGATGTGCTTCAGGTGGAAGTGGTCGCGCGTGATGTCGAAAGTGTCCGGGTCGGGGAAGATCGCCGGGTCGCGATTGGCGGAAGCCATCCCGAGGAACACGATGTCCCCCTTCTTGATGGTCCGACCCCTCAGTTGGAAGGTCTCCGCGGCGACGCGGTGGATGAAAGGCACCGCCGGGCGGAAGCGGAGGATCTCCTCCACGGCCGACTTGATCAGGGCGGGATCCTCGCGCAGCTTCTGGAACTGCTCAGGGTTCGACAGCAGATCGTGCACGCCATTGCTGAGCAGATCGGTGGTGGTGAGGTGCCCAGCCGACAGCAGGAGCACCGCGTTGGCCAGCACCTCCTCCTCGGACAACCCCCCCTCCGCCTGGGATTGGATCATCAAGCTGAGTGCATCCTGGCCCGGGGAGTGGCGGCGCTTCTCGATGACCGTCGTCAGATATCGGGTGAGTTCCCCCATGGCCTCGTTGGCCCGGTGGGCCAGATCCACCAGGTCCACGCCCACCGTGGGGCTGTTGAACTGGACGATGGTTCGCCCCCACTCCTGGAAGCGCTCGCGATCCTCGGCGGGCACGCCGAGCAGCTCGCAGATGATGAGCGGTGGCAGCTGGTAGGACAGCTCCTTCACCAGGTCCATGCGCTCCCGCCCCTGCACCCGCTCCATCAGCATGTTCATGGTGGTGCGGATGGCCGGGCGCCAGGTGTCGAGCAGCTGGGGAGTGAAGCCCGGGCTGGCCAGTCGGCGCAGGCGCAGGTGTGCCGCACCATCCGCGTTCACCATCTGTCGGCGGAGGCTCTCGATGATGTTCCCGATGATCTCAGGGGTCAGTCCCAGCAGCCGCACCTGATGCTCCAGGAACTGGCTGCGGTCGGCGCTCAGGCGCGGGTCACGAAAGCCGTTCACCACGTCGTCGTGACGGGTGATGAACCAGCTTTGCAGTACGTCGGACCAATGAACCGGGTCGTTCTCCCGCAGATGCTTGTAGACGGGAATGGGATTGAGCAGGTTCTCAGGGGAGACCAAGTTGAAGCGCTGGCTCTGGGTGGAGCCCGTCACCCCGGTAGACGTTTCATTGGCCGGATCTTGCACGGCCCCGACGCTAGTGCCACCCCACCTGCTTGTCGAGCACGGACGAAGCAGGGGGGTTGGCCGACGATGAAGCAGGGTCCGGGGCGACCGCCAGGTCCCTACCAACGCACGGGCAGCGAATCAAAGCCCCGGAAGAGCAAGGTGTGGCACTTGACGCGCGGCGGGATCCGCTCGTCCAGGCGCAGGCCGGGCAGACGCTCGAGGAGCACGTCGAGGGCTATCTCCACTTCGCGGCGGGCCAGCCCCGAGCCCAGGCAGTAGTGCGGCCCGAAGGCGAAGGCCATGTTCTTCTGCGGGGATGGACTGCGGGTGATATCGAAGGTATCCGGGTCCGGGAAAGCCTCCGGATCGCGATTGGCGGACGACAGGCCGAGGAAGACGACGTCGCCCTTGCGGATGGTCTTGCCATGGAGCTGGACGTCCTCCACGGCGATCCGGTGGATGAAAGGCATCGATGGGGTGAAGCGGATGGCCTCTTCCACCGCCGAGGCCAGCAGACCGCGGTCCTCCCGGAGCTTCTGGTACTGGTCGGGGTGCGCCAGCAGATCATGGACGGTGTTGCTGAGCAGGTCGGTGGTCGTGACATGCCCGGCCGAGAGGATGAGGTTGACGTTGGCCACCAGCTCATCCTCGGACATCCCACCCCCCTCCTGATTGTGGATCATCCGGCTGAGCACGTCGTCACCGGGGGTGCGGCGGCGCTCCTGGATGACCCCGAGCAGGTAGGCATTGAACTCCTTCATGGACGCGGTGGCCCGGCGGGCCAGCGCCGCCACGTCCACCCCCAGGGAGGGGCTCGTGAATTCGGCGATCGGCTGCACCCACGCCTGGAAGCGCTCGCGATCCTCTGCGGGGATGCCCAGGATCTCCGCGATGACGAGCACAGGCAACTGGTGCGCGATATCCAGGAACAGGTCCATGCGGCCCATGGGCTCGACCCGGTCCACCAACATCTCCATGATGCGGCGGATGGCGGGCCGCCAGGAGTCGAGCATCTGTGGTGTGAAGCCCGGGTTGACCTGCCGGCGCAGGCGCTGGTGCTCCGCGCCGTCCTTCATGCCCACCTGGTGGCTGAGGCTCTGCATCAGCTCCCGGATGACCTCCACGTCCATGCCTCGGAGCTGCGCCTCGTAGAACCTCGTCCGGTTGGCGCTCAGCCGGCTGTCGCGGAAGCAGTTCATCACGTCCTCGTTACGCGTGATGAACCAGGCCTGCACCAGGTCAGACCAGAAGACCGGGGCGTTCTTGCGCATCTCCTCGTAGAGCGGGACTGGATCGAGAAGGTTCTCGGGACTGACTGGATTGATGACGAGCTGCCGGGCTGCGCTCCCCACGGTTCCCCCTTCGGTGGATGCGACAGAATGTGACTGTCATTGAGATGGATGCGGGTGGGGGCGAGAGCCTAGCCATCATCGTGAGGTGTCGAGCACTTCTCCCTTCGAAAATCGCGTATCCGTTCAGTACAAGACACTTCCCCGCACATCCCTATTGAAGATTTTTAAAATGGCGTCAGCTCGTGCCGCGGGTAGGGAGCACAACGGAGGGCACCCCCCTCGGAGGTAGGGGGCAGCACGGACTGGGAGTGCACCTGGCGCGGTTCGAGCCGCCCGTCAGGTCCCGCGCCAGCCAGCCTGCCTGCGCTCCTGAGGTGCATGAGTCCCGGGAAATCCGCTTGACTCCGAACCTTGGAGATCGCGCCCATGGCGTGTAAGCTGGCCGTCAAGCCTCTTTGGGAGTACCCCAGCGAATACACATGAGTTCTCTCTCGCCAGAAGCCACCAAGGTCTTCAAGAAGCTGTGGAATGCCCGGCAGGTCTCTAATGTCATCGGCTCCCCAGCCATGCTGTACCTGCTGGCGGTCATCATGGGCCTCAACCGCAAGGAGGCCATCACCATCTTCGGCTACCTGGCGCCCATCTCCAGCACGGTGCTGACGATCCTCATCCCCTACCTGGTCACGCGCCGGGCCGTGCAGCGCGCCTTCGATGTGCCGGCGAGCACGCCACCTGATGTCCAGCTCGAGAGCATCCTCAAGGTTCCCGGCACCATCGTGATCGCCATCTTCGCCACGTTCGTGCCGGGCGTGAGCTTCCTCGTCGGTGGCTCGGTCGTGCTGTTCGGCCGGGATCCGCTGCTCATCCTATGGGCGCTGGTCGCCACGGGACTGCACCTGGCGCTGCTGATGGTGGTGGAGCAGTACCAGATGGAGCGGATCCTCAGCCCCTACGCGGTCAAGCAGTTCCATCCTCGCGGGGACCTTGACGCCCAAGGGCAGGGGTTTCCTGTGGCCCCGCCAGTCGTGGTTCCTGCCCTACACGCTCGCGCTCTTCGTGGCCTGCACCCTGGCGATGACGCTCACCATCATCGGCCGGCAGGGCTACGACACCTACCATGAGCTGCTGGCCAAGAGCGCCGCCGTCAGCACCGCCGAGGTGCAGGCGCTCATCCAGCAGATGCTCACCAAGCTGGCCCGGGACTCGATGATCCCCCTCGTCATCCTGGGTGGCTACCTCCTGGCCATCGCCGGCACGACGGCGTGGGTGCTCGCCCGTCGGCAGCAGGAGGGCGCGATGAGCATCCAGGACGCCCTGGTGGGCCTGGCCAGCGGTCAGCCCCGGCTGCCCAACTGGATCTCCACCGATGAGATCGGCGACCTGTCGGCCGCCACCGCCCGCGTCTTCGAGCAGCTGCGCTCCTTCTCCATGTCGCTGCGCGCTTCCGCCCTCTCGCTGCAGGACTCGGCCCAGCAGCTCGGGCTGTCGACGACGAAGCAGACGGAGGTGCTGTCGGTCCAGGCCACCGCGCTGCAGGAGACCCAGGTCACCACCGAGGAGATCACCCAGACCTCGCAGCTCGCCGCGAAGACGGCCAACAACATCCTCAAGCAGGCCGAGAAGGCCCAGGACATCAGCCATTCCGGCGAGGCGGCCATCCAGGAGGGCATGGCGGGCCTGTCGGATATCGGCGCGCAGGTGCGTGAGATCGCCACCAGCATCAAGTCCCTGGATGAGCAGGCCCGGCAGGTCGCCCGCATCACGGCCATCGTGAAGGACCTGGCCGACCAGTCGAACATGCTCGCGCTCAACGCCGCCATCGAGGCGGTGCGCTCCGGCGAGAGCGGCAAGGGTTTCGGCGTGGTGGCCAAGGAGATCCGCTCACTGGCGGATCAGTCCATCCGCGCCACTCACAACATCCGCTCCATCCTCCAGGGCATCGGCACCGCCATCGCCAGCGCGGCCACGCTCACGGAGAAGGGCACCAAGCGCGTCGAGAGCAGCCTGGTGCAGATCCAGAGCTTCAGCCAACAGGTGCAGCAGCTCTCGGCCATCGTGCGCGACAACGCCAACTCGGTGCGGCAGATCGCCGCCGCGGTGACCCAGCAGGACGCGGGCATCGTGCAGATCACCCAGGCCGTCACCGACATGACGCGCATCATGGATCAGACGATGACCCAGCTGCGTGCCTCGGAGGAGGCCATCTCCGTGGTCCGCAACGTGGCCCAGCAGGTGACTGGCTTCGTCGGCCAGTACGGCTGGATGCAGGACGGCTCCGCGCCGGCCGAGCAGCCCGGCACACCGGCCAACAACAGGCCGGAGTAGTCACCGCGGCTGTGGGAAGGCGGGCTCCCCCCGCCTTCCCGCGAGCACCGCTTACTTCTGGAAGAACACGTCGCCCTTGAAGTACTCCTGGACGATGGAGGAGACCGTCCCCAGCAGCCGCCCGGTATCCACCCCCGAGAGGCCGGACAGCAGACTGCTCGCCTTCTCCAGGTGCTCCCGGGCCATGTCGCGCACCTTCTTCACGATGGGCTCGAGGTCGGAGCGAAGGGCCTCGAACTCCGCCTCCGACAGCTTCTTCTCGAGGCCGGTGATGTTCTCGCCGCCGGCCAGGATCCGGATGAGGTTGAGGTTGTCCTCCTCCATCAGTTCCCGCTTCAGCGACCCGACGTCCGAGGAGAACTTGAGCGCCCGTCCGAGATGATCGTAGGCCACCCGCAGGCGGTTGTAGACGGGGGGCGGCAGCGTGCTGGTGGCGAAGAGGCAGTCCAGGTCGAGCAGGTGCTCGATGGAGCCGACCAGGGTGGTGTACTTGATGTACTCCATCGGGTTGGCCGCCTCCTTCATGTCGTTGATACAGGCCTCGTGCTTGAACCCGGTCATCAGCGCCCACAGGTCGAAGTAGAACATCTCGCGCAGGCGGGCCTTGGTCGGGTCATTCGCGGTGGAGAGCGCCTTCACCTCCCGCAGGATCTTCTCGAGCAGCCGCGCAGCGACGGAGACCTGGGACGAAAGAGGTGCCCCCCGCGAGTAATGCATCAGCATCATCATGCTGTCGTCGAGTCCGGTGGAGCGCCCATCCCGGTCCATCTCATCGTCCACCAGGAAATTCCAGAGGGCGTAGAAATTCTTGAGCCGGATGACCTTGGTCAGGTGCTCCGGGTCCACGATGGGCAGAGTGAGCCCCCCATTCATCTTGGTGAACCTGGCGAAGTACTTCCGCGGCTCACCTCGCTCGAACGTGACGGCGTTCGTCTCGATGAAGTGGACTACCGCCTCCGTGGGGTCGGAGGGCTCCGAGGGCACTGAGGGATTGGACATGGCGGAATACTAGGGGCATTTACCCACCCTGGCCATGCGCCCGGCTCGACGCACTACGCAAGGCCCGGCAGATGGTGCATGCTGGGAAAGCTGGATTCTTGCAACGGAAGTAGACATGCCAGATCGCGATCCCCCCGCTCCCCCCGCGCCTTCCTCCAGCGACTCGACGCTGCCCCTGCCGCCCCGTGCGGGACTCCCCCTGGTGGGAGCACTGCCGGGCCTCGCGCGGGATGCCCTGGGCTATGTCCTCTCCGCCAGAGCCCGACACGGGGACATCTACACGCTCGACCTGGGCATCACCCGCTGCATCGCGCTCAACCACCCGCGCCATGCCCAGCACGTGCTGCGTGACCATCCCCGCCGCTACATCAAGGGTGGCCCCATCTGGGGCGCCATCCGAAGCATCGTCGGCAACGGGCTGCCCACCAGCGAGGGCGACTTCTGGCTGCGGCAACGGCGCATGATCCAACCGCACTTCCACCGGGAGCGCATCACCACCCTGTTCGACGTCATGCTCAAGGCCATCGACGAGAGCCTGGAGAGCTGGGACCGGGCCGCGGAATCGGGTGAGCCGTTCGACAGCTTCCACGAGTTCGCCCGCCTCACCATGAACGTGGTGGTCAAGACGCTGTTCGGCGCCGACATCTCGCCCGAAGCCGCCACCCAGGTGAGCCGGGAGTTCGACTACGTCGTCCAGCATGTGCTCTCCAGCCTCTTCACCAGCAAGCTGCCCCAGTGGATGCCCGCCCCGGGGCGCAGCCGCTTCGAGCAGGCCATGCGCAACATCGACCAGATCATCTTCGAGCTGATCGCCCGGCGCCGGGAGAAGGGCTCCAACTCCGAAGGCGATCTGCTGGGGATGTTGATCGACGCGGTGGATGACGAGGGCGGCCGCATGACGGACCACCAACTCCGCGACGAGGCCATCTCGCTGCTGCTGGCGGGTTACGAGACCACGTCCACCGCCCTGGCCTTCACCTGCGGCAGCCTGGCCGAGCGGCAGGACCTCGCCCAGATGGTGCGGGACGAATGCGACCAGGTGCTCGGACAGAGCACTCCCACCCTCATGCACCTGCCCCGCTTGCAGAAGGTGCTCATGGTGCTGCAGGAGGGCCTGCGCATGTACCCGCCCACCTACTGGGTGCCGCGCACGGCGGTCGAGGATGACGTCATCGACGGTTACCGCATCCCCGCTGGCTCGATGATCGGCGTCATGACCTACGTCATCCATCGGCACCCCGAATTCTGGGAGCAGCCCGACCAGTTCGATCCGTGGCGGTTCACTCCGGAGCGCTCGGCCGGGAGGCACCCGCTGGCCTGGATTCCCTTCGGAAATGGCCAGCGGCTGTGCATCGGCAGGGACTTCGCGCTCATGGAGGGGCAGCTCGTCCTGACGCGGCTGCTGTCGCGCTTCGAGCTCGAGCCCGTGCCCGGCCGCCCCATGGAGGCGACCGTCGCCGGGGCGACCCGGCCTCGCAACGGCGTGTGGCTCCGGGTGCGCAGGCGCACGCCCCACGCCACCGCCAAGAGCGCTTGAGGGCGCCGCCACCAACACGGCCCCTCGCGCGCACCACGCGTCATGAGTCTCCTCTACCCGCCGTGAGGAGGCCGCCCCGCCACCTCGGGACGTCTTTTCCTCCCGTGGACGAGCGGCGATACTTCCTCCCGCCAAGACCTCCTCCTCCCTGAGAGGTCCAGACAGGAATCCCGACCATGCCCGATATCGACCCGCACCTGCCTTCGAAGGCTCAGCTCCTGGAGCGCGCCCGCGCCCTGCTCGACCAGCCCGACATGGCCGACGTGGGGCACTCGGAGTACGACGCGGGCTTCCTGGCTCGCGTGGCGAAGCCGGGCACCCGAGAGCCGGCCTTCCCCGAGGTGCTGGAGGTGGTGCGCACCACCCAGGCCGAGGATGGTGGCTGGGCGCCGGAGGTGGACTACGTCTCCGCGCGGCTGCTGGCCACGCTCTCCTCCATGCTGGCGGTGATCGAGTTCGACAACGGGCCGGAAGCGCGCGCGCGGGCGGATCGCGCCGCGGCCTTCGTCCTCAAGAGCTGGCCGCGGCTCAAGGATGAGCCGGATCTCACCATCGGCTTCGAGCTGGTGGCCGCCCCGCTGCTCGCGGAGGTATGCGAGCGGGGCTTCAGCAACCTCCACGCATTGAGCGCCGCGGCCGAGGCCCTGCACAAGGAGAAGATGTCGCGGGTGCCGCCCCAGATGCTGTACGCGCCCCATCTCAGCCTGGGCTTCTCGCTCGAGTTCCTGCGCGACAAGCTGGACGTGGAGCAGGCTCGCAAGCTGCAGACGGCCAACGGGCTCGTGGGCGCGAGCGTGGCGACCACCGCCCACTTCGTGCAGAAGAGCGGCGATGAGCGCGCGCTCCGCGGCCTGCGGGAACTGGTGGACCGCCGCGGGCCCCGCAGCATCCCCTTCGGAACGGGAACCGAGCTGTGGCAGCGGCTGTGGATCGCCTACCACCTGCACATGGCGGGGATGAGCCCCGAGCTCCAGCCGGAGCTGAAGCCACACCTGGAGGCCATCCGCTCGCACACCCAGGCCTTCGGGCTGGCGTGGTCCTCGGAGGTCGCCTACGGCGATTCGGATGACACCTCCGTGTCCTCCGGGTTGCTGCACGACCACGGCTACGAGGTGAACTGGAAGCTGCTGGCGCAGTATGAGCGGCCAGACGGCTTCGTCGGCTTCCTCGTGGAGCGCGGCGCCTCGGTGAGTGCGAACGCCCACGTGCTGGACGCCATCCAAGGCCGGCCGTACCCCGGCGGCCAGGACTCGGTGGACAAGTCCGCCCGCTTCCTGCTGAGCCAGCGCCGCCAGGATGGCTTCTGGACGGACAAGTGGCACGCCTCGGTGTACTACGTCACCAGCCGCGCGACGCGGGCGCTGCTGCGCTGGGATGCCTCCTGCGTGGTGCCCTCCGTGCAGTGGCTCCAGGCCAACCAGCGCACCGACGGCGGTTGGGGCTGGTTCGGCCGCAGCTCGCCCGAGGAGACCGCCTATGCCCTCCATGCCCTGGCCGCCGCGCGGCTCGCCGGCCTGAGCGTCGACGCCGGCATCCTCGCCAAGGGCACCGCCTACCTCGCGCCCTACGACGGGAGCGAGCCCTCCGACATCCACCCCAAGCTGTGGATCGCCAAGGGCCTCTACCGGCCCCTCCATGTGGTGCGCTCCACCGTGCTCGCCGCCCAGGTCATGGTCGCGCGGGCGCTCGCCATGGACGGCACCTCGGCGAAGCCCTCGCGGCTCGCCGTGGGTCGGTAGGTCCTCCGGGTCGCCAGGCGCTCGCGAACCGACGTCGCGAGCGCCTCACACGCGGGACTGGGACGAGGGCAGCGAGCACAACAGCAGGCGGCAGCGCAGGCCGCCGTTGCGCACCGGCAGACTCCTCCCCTCGGGCAGTCCCAGCGCGCGAATCAACCCCGTGTCCTCCGGGACGAGCAGTGCCGCGCGCCAGCCGGCGAAGGCTCGCCGGAACGTGGCCCCCATCGCCCGGTACAGCCCCGGCAGGTCCTCCGCCTCCCCCACCCGCTTGCCGTAGGGCGGGTTCACCACCACCAGCCCAGGCCCGAGTCCCGCCGGGAGCGCCAGCGTGCGCACGTCCTGGCGCTCCAGCGTGAGCGACACCCCCGCCCGCCGCGCGTTGCGCCTCGCCGTGCCCAGCGAGCCCGCGTTGATGTCGTGGCCCCTCAACACCGCGCGCGGGGCCGGCAGGGACTCCGCCTCCGCCCTTGCCTTCCGCGCCGCCCAGCCCGCCGCGTCGAAGCCGGGAAAGCGCTCGAAGGCGAACGAGCGCGCCAGGCCCGGCGCGCCGCCGCTGGGACATCCACGCGCCCTCGATGAGGAAGGTGCCCGAGCCACACATCGGGTCCACCAGCGGCTCCACCCCGTCATACCCGGCCAGCACCAGGATGCCCGCGGCGAGCGTCTCGCGCAGCGGCGCCCGGCTCACCTCCTGCCGATACCCGCGCCGGTGCAGCGGCTCACCACTGGTGTCCGCGCTCACCGTGCACGTGTCGCCCTCCAGGCGCACCAGCAGGGTGAGGCCCTCGGAGGACTCCTCGTCCAGCGGCCCCGCGCGCTCCACCGAGGGCAGTCCCCAGGCTCGCGCGGCGGCGGACAGCACCGCGTCCTGCCCCTTGATACGCGCGCCGTGCAGGGCCACCGAGAGCCTCGGCGCCGACTTCCCGTCCCACACCTTGCCCAGGGGAAGCCCGGCCAGGCCCTTCGCCAGGGCCCCGGCGTCCGGCGCGGCGAAGCGCCCCAGCCGCAGCAGCACCCGGCTCGCCGTGCGCAGGCGCAGGTTGGCCTCCTGGTGCAGCCCCGGCTCGCCGGTGAGCTCCACCCCGCCCTCCACCCTCCGGGGCGAGAAGCCCAACGCCTCGGCCTCGGCCTCCACGGCCGGCTCCAGTCCCGGCAGCGCCGAGACGAACACCTGATCCCTCTGTTGGACGGTCGTCACCTGAAACGGCATTGTCCGCGCCCGACGCCCGGCCGCAACGCTTTCCTCGAAAGAACGTCCACCGGGCTGGTACGAAGGACGCCATGAGCGCAACCGTGACGACCGCCCGGAACCGCCCCAAGGAGTACGAGGTGACGGTGGCCGACGTGCGCCTGGAGACGCACGACACCGCCACCCTCTACCTGGACTTCGGCCCCGAGCGCCCCGAGTACCGCGCCGGCCAGTTCATCAACATCGACCCGCACCAGTTCCCCGCGCTCGGCCGGCTCTCCGCCTACCTCCAGGAGCACAAGGCGCGCAAGGAGCCCGCGCGCTCCTACTCGATGGCCTCCGCGCCACACGAGCCGCTGGTGTCCATCACCGTGAAGGACGAGGACTACATCCCCGGCTTCACGAAGTACCCGCCCCTGCTCTCGCCCTACCTCGTCCACGGCCGGCTCACCGGCGCGCGCATCAAGGTGCTCGGCTTCATGGGGCCCTACGTCCTCCCGGACGACGTGGAGGAGCGCACGGACCACCTCGTCCACGTCGTCGCCGGCTCGGGCGCGGTGCCCAACTTCGCCATCGTCAAGGACGCCCTGCACCGGGGACTCAAGCCGCGCCACACCGTCCTCTTCTCCAACAAGACGTGGGGCGACATCCTCTACCGGGAGGCCTTCGAGGCGCTCGAGCGCGCGCACCCGGACAAGCTGCGCGTGGTGCACACCCTCACCCGCGAGACGGACGAGTCCCACTTCGGCCCGAGCGTGCGCAAGGGCCGCGTCAGCGAGGCCCTGCTGGCGGAGCTCATCCCGGACCGGGAGAAGTGCCTCGTCTACGTGTGCGGCCCGGCCATCACCCCGTGGGACCGGCGCAAGGCGCTGGAGACGCGCACGCCGGCCACGCCGCGCTTCATGGAGACGGTGCTCGGCCATCTCCATGACCTCGGCATCGAGGACAAGCGCATCAAGCGGGAGTCGTACGGGTAGCCGACGAGACCACTGCCCAGCATGGGAGCGCCCCGAGAAAACGGCTGCGCCACTTGGGTGGTATGGACTCCGGCCTTTCAGCCCGGAATGCAGTACCAGGGGTCCGCTGGTTGGTAGTGTCCACAGGTGAGCCCGGGTCCACAGGCCGAGGGCTCCCGCGGGTCGCAAGGCTTGCGGCATTGGTGGGCGAGGCAGGTACTTTCCTCCGGGCAGTCAGACTCCTTCTTGCAGAGTTGCATGCATCGCGTCCGCACTTCCCAGGGGCGCTGGGGAACCTCGAAGACATCGCAGTACTGCCCCCGAGGGCACGAATCCCGCCGACAGTCCGGTCCCTCTACCCGACCGCAAACCGAGACGCCGTCTTCCTCGATTCCACGTGGAATGCACTGCTGGCCCGCGGGGCAGGGGCGGCCCTCACATGTAGGCATGCACGAAGGAGGACCTTCCCGGCCCTCCAAGCAGAAGAAACCGTCCGGGCAACCTGCCGGGTCATTCAAGCGACACAGCCGGCCACACCGCCATTGACAACTCAGGCCCTGCTCACAAGCGTCCTCGAGGCCGTGGGCGGGAACCCGACACACCTCTCCTTCCTTTCGATGTCCGACGAGCGAGCACCTGCGCACCAGGGATTTGCCCGTGGTGCTCTTGAGGGGAATGCAGGCGAAGCCTTCCAGGCAATCCGTGTTCTGCGCGCACGTGCTGTCCGTGCAGTAGGAGACCCCGGAGTGCCCCGCCATGAAACAGCCGAGCGGGGGCTCACAGTCCGCATCAGAACGGCAATCCCGTTGGTATGTCAGCAGCGACCTGCGCACGTCGAGGGAGAGAACGGGAAGGATGACCGCCTCCTGCGCTGCTGGCCTGCCTCGCGGGAGCATCGCCACGAAGAGCAACCCACCCATTGGAAGTAGAACGAGAATACAAGTCAGGACATCCAGCGGGATGCGCCATCGCATGAGCCGCGCCACCTCGGACTAGTGCTTTCCACGTGGTATCCAGGGAGGACACCCTGGAGGACAGAGCTCGTGGAAGTTCTCCTCGTTGCAAAGCTCCTTCAGTTGCTTCTCGTCGAGTTGACATGACGTTGGCTGGGAATCGATCCCCATGACATGCCTGTGCAAAGGGATTTCGACAGCGCTCTGCCTGCCCCACGTATCTCCACACCCCATTGCCCAAGGGATGAATAGCGCCAGCGGTAGGAGCCGTTTCACGATGAGGCCTCCGTCTTCCGAGCAAGCGCCAGCATAACAGCAGCTCCGTGCCCACGGGACTGGTCAGTTCCACGCCCTGACCTGCTAGGTTCTGTGGCCGGAGGAACTTCCCGAGTGAGCCTGGCCCTTCCGCGCCGTGCCCTGTGTCTGCTGCCCCTGATGGGTGCCGCCTCGGCGGCGGCCCAGCCCCGTCTTGTCTCCGGCCCCGAGCTGAAGGCGCGCCAACTGGTGCTCCCCGACAGCCCCACCGCTCCCCCGCCGGTGGTGCGTGCCGCCCCCGGTTACGACACCGTGCTGGAGTTCGATGCGTCGATCGATCCGGACTCGGTCTCGGTGGAAGGTCGGGAGGAGCGCTTCGCCCTGCTGGAGCCCACGACCCGGCTGGTGGTGCTGCGGCCAGCGCTCCCGCTCCCCGAGGACAGGCCCCTGCTGCTGAAGGTGGGCTTCGCCGATGGCCTGCCACCCACCCACGCCACGCTCGCGCTCGTCCCGGCCACCTCGGAGGTCGATGTCCAGGCGCGGGTGATACGCCGGCCGCGCTCGGTCCTGGCGCTGGAGTCCGAGCTGGAGGCCGTGCTCGCCCGGTGCGAGGCCGGCAACTTCGTCAAGCTGGCCCTCTCGGGGACGCTGCGCGGGAGGCGTGACGCTGGCAGCGACTGGAAGTCGCGCCCTCGTGGAGCGAGTTGACGGTTGTCAGGCAGGAGCATCTACCGCACGCGCACCCATGCAGTGGTGTCCGTGGGGCTCAGGCTGAACCCTGGGTGCCCGGCCCTGGACTCCCCAGCGAGGCCTGGCTGCGGGACGCGACGGGCCGCGTGGTCCGGCGGCTGCCCGTGTGGATGGACGGAGCGCAGCTACATCCGGGAGAAGTCCGCCCCCTCGCCGTGGAGTTGGAGCGACCCTCGGAGGACACGGAGCAGCGCTGGGGCCTGGAGCTGCGCGAGAGGGACGGCGAGCGCGGCGTGTCTCTCACCCCCTTCACGCCCTGAGGTGACCCATGCATGGAGCAACCCCCGTCCTCCATCCCGAGGCCCTGCCACCCGCGACGGTGGTGGGCCACTGGCGCGTAGATGGAACGCCTGGGCGTGGGCGGCTACGGCGCCGTCTACGGAGTGGAGGACATCCATCAGCCCGGCGCCGCCCTCGCCCTCAAGCTGGCGCTGCGCCCCGGTGACGTGCGCGGCCGAGCGTGAGGTGGTGCTGTTGATGGACAAGGCGGTCCACCCCAACGTGGTGCGCTTCCACGGCTGCGGGCGCTGGCCGGACCCCGTCGAGGGCCACACCTACCACGTCATGGACAAGGTGCCCGGCCTCCCGCTCGACGTGTGGGCCGAGACGCGCAATCCGTCCTTCCTCCAGTTCGCGGAGGTGGGGGCGAAGATGGCCCTGGCGCTGGGCGAGCTCCACGGCCGGGGCGTGTTTCACCGGGATGTGAAGCCCGAGAACATCCTCATCCGGGAGCCAGACGGAGAGCCGGTGCTGGTGGACTTCGGCGTGGGGGACTACGCGGGCGCGGTCCCGCTCACGACCACCCCACTGCCCCCAGGGACTTCGCACCTGCGCAGCCCCGAGGCCATGCGCTTCTGGATGGAGCGGGGCGGGGGCTCCTGTGAAACATATGAGATGGGGGCGGCGGATGACCTGTACGCGCTGGGGGTGAGCCTGTACCGCGCGGCGACGGGGCACTACCCCTTCCCTCCCGACATACTGGGAGACCTCGTGGGAGTGGCGATCTGCACCCGACGAGCGCACGCGCCTCGGGACTTCAACCGCCGGGTACCACGGGCGTTGAGCGACGTGCTGTCGCGCATGCTGGCGAAGGCGCCGGAGGAGCGCTACGGAAGCGGCGCGGAGGTGCACGCGGCGCTGATGGCGGCGGCGACCTTCGGCGGGCGGAGCTCGTGGGAGGCGAGCCTCTTCGACTGGGAGGACAGACCGGCACGAAAAGAGGGCGACGCTCCCGGGCGGCGCATCCGCCGGCCCGCGTTCCCCACCCGCCCGGTGACACCCATCGCGCCCCCGGTGAGGCTCATCCCCGGTGTCTCCTTCGCCGGGCGCATGGAACACGGGCAACGGGCCAGGGCACACGCACCCGCGCCGGAGGGGAACCCGGCACCTCGCCCGGCACTCCCAGGGAGGGCACTGGCCGTGGCGCTCGGGGCCCGGACTCGTGCTCCCCGGCCTCTGGCTGATGGCCGCTCACTCCTACAGCCCGCGAGCCCTCTCGGAGCCGACGCGGTCCCCACCGTCTCTCTCCACGTCCCTCCCGCCCGGAGGCGCCGAAGTGGCGCGGACGCCGGAACTCCTCGAAGCTGGGTCGGCCGCCGGCGCCACTACCTGTGGAGTCAACCCCCGCGGCTGCCGCCCCCGCGGAGGCACGAGCCACGAAAGGCGCCCCCTTGAAGAAGAAGCCCCAGCAGACAACCCCTGACGCATCGCCCGCCCAGCGGGAGCCCGGCCCCGTGGGCAAGGCCCTCGGTACCACCGCCCTCTGCGTGGGCCTGGCCTGCTCCGGTGCCCAGGTGCGCCCCGCCAACGCGGACTGCCCCGCCGAGTCGCGCGCCGTGATGAAGGAGCTCGGCATGTACTGGGGGGATGGACCGACCATCATCACCGACATCCAGCAGGGTCAGCCGGGCCCGACCGAGGACCAGACGCACGCCATCGTCCGCTCCGGCCCCATCATCAGCAGGATGTACACCGCCTATGGACAGCTTCCGAAGGGCACCCTGCTCTTCGGCGAGCTGTTCACCGAAGCGGAGAACGTCTATGGCCGGTACGACCGGGCCCAGACGCCCGACGGGAAGACGTACCCCGTCTGCTTCACCCTGGGGAACGAGGCCGAGGACGGCCTGGAGAAGCTCCCGGGCTCCCAGCCGGGTGCCGCCCACATCTCGCGCGCGGTCCCCATCACCGCCGTGAAGCGCTTCGTCTTCAAGGAGCCGCGCAAGGAGGAAGAGGAGTAGGCGGCGCGCGCATCACCCGGACGTGTCGTCCTCCGGTGCGGACGTGTTCCCGGGCGCCGTCATCCGCTCCGCGCGCTTCCGCTCCCACTCGGCCAGCCTCCTGACCCGCTCCTCCTCGCGGCGGGCCACGAGGTCCTCCCCCATCTGCATGAAGTCCGCGAGGACCGGCCAGTGCTCCCGGCAGAACGCCAGCTCTCCCCGGCGGGAAGGGCGCGAGCGACAACAGCGTCATGGTGACGAAGCCCGCATCGCGCTCGGGGTCCACCTTCCTCTGCGCGAAGGCCCGGAACAGCCGGAGCCGGGGACCCAGGGTGCCGTCGGCCATCATCAGCGGCCAGCAGTCCTCCATCAGCTTCGAACGCCGCGCCCATATGCCCTTCCCGGCAGAGGATGGCGACCTCGGGCAGCACCAGGAAGGTGACCATCCCGCCGAAGCGAGCACGGGCCACGTCGAGCCAATGCTTCGCCCGCCGGGTGTCTCCCAGCATGGACAGGCACAGCGAGAGGAACCCGGGCAGCGAGACAGCGTCCGTCCGCATGAAGCGAGGCATCTGCCGCTCCATGAGTGGCTCCAACATGGCCGCGGCCTCCGCGTACCTGCCCTGGCGCATGCGACAGACCGCCAATCCCGCGAGCGACACCGTCTGGGCGGTCCCGTACGACCATCGCGCCACCCTCCGGAAGAGCCGCTCCGCCCGCTCGGTCCCTCCCACCACTCGCAGCAGGTAGGCGGCACGGTGGCAGTGCCGAACCACCGGACTCGGTGCGGGACCTCCAGCAGCACGGCGATGACGCACAGCAGCGCGCCCAGTATCAACACGAAGAGGACACCGCGCACGAGCAGGTCCAGGCGCGTGGAGAAGGATG
This sequence comes from uncultured delta proteobacterium, assembly GCA_963771175.1. Taxonomy (GTDB): domain Bacteria; phylum Myxococcota; class Myxococcia; order Myxococcales; family Myxococcaceae; genus Archangium. The sequence goes on along the minus strand of CAVYSY010000011.1, from coordinate 176,024 downwards.
GCAACCATTCCATGAGGTGCGGGCTCCAGGGTGACGGCGGAGGTTCGGCGCCCCACCCTACCGCGAACGTCACCCCGCGTCACGCGTCGGACCCGGGCTCCCACGGACGTGGGAGGTGCGACACACGGGGTGTCCCTCGCGCTCAGACGGTGGGCGAGGCCCGCGGCGAGGGCTCCACGCCCAGCACCCGCGTCAGCTTGGGCCGCACGCCGAAGGTGCCCAGCAGCGACTCCAGCTTCGCGCGCGCCGGCCGGTTCTCCTTGTGCACCCGCCGGCCCAGAATCAGCTCGTTCTTCAGCGAGTGCTCCCAGCCCGTCAGCTCCGTCACCGTCACCTGGTAGCCGAAGGCCTCCAGCGTCAGCGCGCGGATGACGTTGGTGAGGTGGCTGCCGAACTCGCGCCGGTGCCAGGGGTGCTGGTAGAGCATCGCCAGCGTGGGGTCCACCCCCTGCCGCGACTCCTTGAGCTGCGCGGCCACCTCCGCCTGGCAGCACGGCACCACCGCCACGTGGTCCGCGCCCTTCTGGATGGCCACCGCCAGCGCGTCGTCCGTCGCCGTGTCACACGCGTGCAGCGCGGTGAGCAGGTGGATGCGCTCCGGCCACTGCGCCTGCTCCAGGTGCGCCGTCTGGAACTCCATCCGCGAGAAGCCCAGCCGCCCGGCGCGCTCCTTCGCGCGCTGCGTCAGCTCCGGCCGACCCTCGATGTTCAGCAGAGAGCCCGCCTCGGCGTCCTTGAGGAACACCTCGTAGAGGATGAAGCCCAGGTACGCGTTGCCGCTGCCCGCGTCCACCACCACGGGCGCGCCGTGGCGCTCCTGCAGCTCGTCCATCGCCGGCCGCAGCAGGCCCACCAGGTGGTTGACCTGCTTGAGCTTGCGCAGCGCGTCCGCGTTGAGGTTGCCCTCGCGCGTGAGCAGGTGCAGCTCGCGCAGCAGCGCCGGAGACTGCTCCGGCAGCAGCTCCCGCTTCACCTGCTTGCCCTTGACCTGCCGCCTCAGACGGACACCACTTCGGTGACCTCGGGGATGAGCTCGCGCAGGCGCGACTCAATGCCCATCTTCAGGGTCGCCGTGGAAGAGGGGCAGCCCGCGCACGCGCCCTTCATGTGCAGGTAGACGATGCCGTCCTCGAAGCGGTCCAGGGTGATGTCACCGCCATCCTGCGCCACCGCCGGGCGGATCTCCGCGTCCAGGATGTCCTGGATGCGCGTCTCCACCGAGCCGCTGGCACCCGTCGCCGCGCGCGACGCCGCGAGGGCCTCCTCGTTCACCGCCGGCAGGTCCGCGCCCAGGTGCTCGTCCAGCGTGGCCATCACCGCGTCGTTCAGCTCGTCCCACTCGCCCTCGTCCCCCTTGGTGACGGTGACGAAGTTGCTGCCCACCATCACCGCCGTCACGCCCTTGATGCCCATGAGCTTGACCGCCAGCGGGGACTTCTCCTCCGCGGCCTGCTTGCTCGTGATGTTCACCGCTCCCGACGACAACAGCCGCCGATCCACCACGTACTTCAGCGTGCTGGGGTTGGGCGTCCACTCGAGCTGGATGTTCACCGACATTCGAAATCTCTCCTGTGCCCCTTCCTCTAAGCCGCCCGCCCTCCCCTGGCAACCCGGAGGTGCGGGGAAGCGCTCCCCCTGGAATGCTCTATCGGACAATCAGATTCTTACCTGACTTTACTGATTGGCTGGTGGAACATGCTAAGCTGTGAAAACGGCTGGACTCCCAGCCGGGGGAGATGTCCCATGGAAAGCCCGAGTCTGGTGGTGCAAAGGACCCCCCTCACGACAGCGCAGCCGCGCATCCCCTCGAGTGTGTTCGAGGGCCTGTTCGTGCGAGGCCTGGAGCCCAACAGCCAGCTCATGCAAGCACTGCGGGCCGAGGGCTACGAGCCGAAGTGCCCCGAGGTCGACTACCCCGTGCAGGTGTGGAAGCGGTGCGTGGCCCTGGCGAGGGACCTCGCCTACGCCGAGCTGGACGACGCGGACGCCTATCGCACCCTCGGCCGCAAGCTGACCGAGGGCTTCACCGACACGCTGGTGGGCCGGGTGGCCGCCGTGGCGCTGCCCATGATCGGCGCCGCACGGGTGGTGGAGCGGCTGCCGCGCTACCTGTCAATGATGGGCCGGCCGGACCTGGACGTGCAGCTCATCCCCCAGGGCGAGCGGGCCCGGCGCATCTCCATTCCGGACATGCACAACCGCCCGGAGTTCATCGCCGGCGCGCTGGAGGTGGCGCTGGAGCGGGCCCACGTGCAGCCCATCATCACCGTGGAAGAGCGCTCGCACCTGGGCTTCCGCCTCCTCGTGCGCTGGTAACTGGTAGAAGGAGCCCATGGCCTACCCTCCCCGACTGGGACACCTCGCCACGCGCTCGGTGGTGGTGGCGAAGCTGACGCCCACCTACGCGCGCGCCCACAACATCGACGAGGAGGAGGCCGCGCAGCGCCTCTCGCAGGCCCTCCAGGGCCGGCTGCTGACCTCGCTCCTGGAAGAGGCGTGGACGGCCATGCGCGGCAAGTCCAAGCGGCTCGATGACGAGGGGCTGGTGGAGAAGGTGGCCACCACGCTGAAGGACCGGCCCCAGCGTCCCGGGCGCGTGGCGGAGCTGACGCCCGCGTGGAGCGCCTTCCTGGTGCTGGCGGACCTGGAGGTCGGCACCGCCAGCGAGGCCGCGCGCCGGGTGATGGAGTCGCCCGAGGGCCGGCAGCGAGCACAGTTGGGACTGGCCGAGGTGGGCCGCTTCCTGGCCGCCGAGCTCACCCGCGGTCGCTAGACTGTCGGAGACCGAGCGGGTTGGCGGGCCCGGGAGCTGCTCGTTATAGGCTCCGCCCGCCGACGATGTCCGACCCGCTGCCATCCACCCTGCGCATCCATCGCGCCATCACCGAGGTCCCCCGGGGAGCCTGGGACGCGCTGCTCGACGACGCGGCCCGGCCCTTCTCCGAGTGGGCCTTCCTGGCGGCACTGGAGGAGAGCGGCAGCGTGGGGGCCCCCGCCGGCTGGCACCCGCGCCACCTCACCCTGTGGCGGGGCTCCCGCCTGGTGGCCGCGGCGCCGGCGTACCTCAAGGACGACAGCCACGGCGAGTTCGTCTCCGACTGGTCCTGGGCCACCGCCTCCGAGCGCCTCGGCGTGTGCTACTACCCGAAGCTGCTCCTGGCCGTGCCCTTCACCCCCGTCACCGGCCGGCGCCTCCTGGTGGCCCCCGGCGAGGACCGGGCCGCCCGGGAGGTGGAGCTCGCCCGCGGCGCCCTGGAGTACGCCCGCGCCGAGGGCATCTCCAGCGTCCACGTCCACTTCGCCACCGAGGAGGAAACACCCGCGCTGGAGGCCGCCGGCTTCGCGATGCGCCTGGGCGTGCAGTATCAGTGGCACAACGCCGGCTACGGCTCCTTCGAGGACTTCCTCGCCCGCTTCCACGCCAAACGGCGCAACCAGCTCCGCCGGGAACTGCGCGCTCCGGCCGCCCAGGGCATCACCCTGCGCACCCTGCGCGGCGAGGCGCTGGCCGAGGTGGACCCGGGCGAGCTCCACCGCATCTACGCCTCCACGGTGGACAAGTACCCATGGGGCCGGCGCCTCCTCACCCCGGACTTCTTCGCGCGCATGCTGTCCACCTTCCGCGACTCCTGCGAGTGGGTGGAGGCCCGCCGGGAGGGCCGTCTGGTGGCAGGGGCCGTCAACCTGGTGGGTCCGCGCGTGCTGTACGGCCGTTATTGGGGCTGCTTCGAGGAGCACCCCTTCCTGCACTTCAACGTCTGCCTCTACCACCCGGTGCGCGACGCCATCGCGCGCGGGCTGGAGCGCTTCGAGCCGGGCGCGGGCGGGGAGCACAAGCTCACCCGGGGTTTCGAGCCGAGCCTCACATGGAGCGCTCACTTGCTCTTCCACCCCGGGGTCGATCGAGCGGTACGCTCCTTCCTGGAGCACGAGCGGGCGGCCGTGTTGGCTGGCCTGCCCCAGTGGCGTGCCGAAACAGGTTTCAAGCGGGGGCCGTTGGTGCCCCCTACTCGTTAGAGGGAGAACATGTCCCGAGAGAAGTACGACCCGGATTCGAACGTCGCGACGGAGACGGTGCCGCAGAAGAAGCTGAAGCGGCCCACGCTCTACAAGGTGCTCCTGCACAACGACAACTACACGACTCGGGAGTTCGTGGTGGCCGTCCTCAAGGAGGTCTTCCACAAATCCGAGGCGGATGCCGTGCAGATCATGCTGCACGTCCATTACAACGGCATCGGCGTCGCAGGCGTTTATACATTCGAGGTCGCCGAGACGAAGGTCAGGACCGTGGAGGCGGCGGCGCGGGAGAATGGCTTCCCGCTGCGCCTCTCGATGGAACCAGAGGAAGGTTGAAACCGTGGCAGGACCGCTGATCGCCAAGGAGTTGCAGGCCAGCTTCCGGAACGCGCTGGAGGAGGCGCACCGGATGCGTCACGAATACCTGACGCTCGAGCACCTCCTGCTCGCGCTCACCAAGGACCCGCGCACCCGGGAAGTGCTCAAGGGCTGCGGGGCCAACGTCAAGCGGCTGCAGGAACGACTGGAGGGCTTCCTGGAGGAGACCGTCGAGCGTCTGCCCGAGGGGGTGGAGGCCGAGCCGCAGCAAACCATCGGCGTGGAGCGGGTCCTCCACCGCGCCGCCATGCACGCCCTGTCCGCCGACCAGAAGCTCATCGACGGCGGGGACATCCTCGTGGCCCTGTTCCGCGAGGAGGAGAGCCACGCCCTCTACCTGCTGCAGCAGGAGGGCGTCACCCGGTTGGACCTGCTCAACTACATCTCCCACGGCATCTCCAAGGACGAGTCCGGAGAGGGCGAGGGCGAGAGCGCGCCCCGGGGCAGCGTGCCCGCGGGTGACGACGAGGAAGGTGAGGGCAGCCCGCGCAAAAGCCCGCTGGAGGCCTACACCACCAACCTCAACGAGGAGGCGAAGCAGGGCCGGATCGACCCGCTCATCGGGCGCGAGCAGGAGCTGGAGCGCACCATCCAGGTGCTCTGCCGGCGCCGGAAGAACAACCCGCTCTACGTGGGCGAGACGGGCGTGGGCAAGACGGCCATCGCCGAGGGCCTCGCGCTCCACATCCACGAGGGCAAGGTGCCCGAGGCGTTGAAGAACGCGGTCATCTTCTCGCTGGACATGGGCGCGCTGCTGGCGGGCACCAAGTTCCGCGGCCAGTTCGAGGAGCGGCTCAAGGGCGTGCTCAAGGCGCTGCAGGAGCACCCGGACGCCATCCTCTTCATCGACGAAATCCACACCATCGTCGGCGCCGGGGCCACCAGCGGCGGCTCCATGGATGCGTCCAACCTGCTCAAGCCCGCGCTGGCCAGCGGCCGGCTGCGCTGCATCGGCTCGACGACGTACCAGGAGTTCAAGGCGTCCTTCGAGCAGGACCGGGCGCTGTCGCGCCGCTTCCAGAAGATCGAAGTGGGCGAGCCGACCGTGGAGGACACCATCCTCATCCTCGAGGGGCTCAAGAGCCGCTACGAGGAGCACCACGGGGTGAAGTACGCAGACGGAGGCCCTCCGGGCGGCGGCGGAGCTGTGCGCCAAGCACATCAACGACCGCTTCCTGCCGGACAAGGCCATCGACGTCATCGACGAGACGGGCGCGGCCGAGCGGCTCAAGCCCGAGGGCAAGCGCACCGGCTGGTGACGGTGGCGGACGTGGAGAGCGTCATCGCGAAGATGGCGAAGATCCCGGCCAAGAGCGTGTCCGCCAGCGAGGGCGTGCAGCTCAAGAACCTGGAGCCCGAGCTCAACACGGTCATCTTCGGGCAGGACCCGGCCATCAAGCGAGCTGGTGGACGCCATCAAGCTGGCGCGCTGCGGGCCTGCGCGCGCCGGAGAAGCCCATCGGCTCCTTCCTCTTCTCGGGCCCCACGGGCGTGGGCAAGACGGAGCTGGCCAAGCAGCTCGCGCACGGTGCTGGGCGTGGAGTTCCTGCGCTTCGACATGAGCGAGTACTCGGAGAAGCACACGGTGAGCCGGCTCATCGGCGCGCCTCCGGGCTACGTGGGCTTCGACCAGGGCGGGCTGCTCACCGACGCCATCCGCAAGCACCCCTACGCGGTGCTGGTGCTGGACGAGATTGAGAAGGCCCACCCGGACCTCTTCAACATCCTCCTCCAGGTGATGGACCACGCGACGCTGACGGACAACAACGGCCGCAAGGCGGACTTCCGCAACATCATCCTCATCCTCACCACCAACGCGGGCGCGCGGGAGATGAGCACCAAGTCGCATCGGCTTCGGCGACAAGCAGCGCCCCGGCGGACGCGCGCGCGCGCGAAGAAGGCCATCGAGCGCACCTTCACGCCCGAGTTCCGCAACCGCCTGGACGGGTGGGTCCTCTTCTCCGGCCTGCCGCCCGAGGTCATCCTCAAGGTGGTGGACAAGGAAGTGGGGCTGCTCCAGAAGATGCTGGACGAGAAGCGCGTGAAGCTGGAGCTGACGCCGGCGGCGCGCGGCGTGGCTGGCCGAGCACGGCTACGACCCGGCCTTCGGCGCGCGGCCCATGGCGCGGCTGGTGGACAACTGCGCTCAAGAAGCCGCTGGCCGAGGCGCTGCTCTTCGGCGAGCTGAAGAACGGCGGCACCGCGCGCTTCGACGTGGAGGGCGACGGCCTGAAGCTCAAGACCGTCACCACCCCGGAGTCCGCTCCCGCGGCGTAGCGCCAGGTCGGAACGTAGAAACACCAAGGGCCAGGTCGGAGGGTCTCCCCTCCCCTGGCCCTTCGTGCATCCGCCGCTCGAGTGCGACTAGACGCGGTAGCTCTTCACCGCGCTGCTGAGCTGGTCGGCGATGATCTGCAGCGTGGTAGCGGCCTCACCCGTGGCACCGATGCGGGAGACGGTCTCGTCCATCATCTTGGACAGGTCGCTCACGGCGGTGGTGATCTGGTTGATGCCCACGTTCTGCTGGCCCACGGCGGCGGCGATCTGCCGCACGGCGGAGGCGTTGTCCTGGATGATGCCGGACAGCTCGCGCAGGTTCTTGCCGTAGGTGCGCACCTGCTCCAGGCCCGCCTCCATGCGCTGCGAGCCGCGCTCGGTGATGCGCACGGCCATGCCCACCGAGTTGCCGATATCGTCCAGCAGCTCGCGCACGCGGTCCGTGGACTCGATGGACTGGTCGGCCAGGGCGCGGATTTCACGGGCCACCACGCCGAAGCCCTTGCCGTGCTCGCCCGAGCGCACCGCCTCGATGGCGGCGTTGAGCGCCAGCATGTTGGACTGGTCGGCCAGGTCCTTCACCGTCTGGGTGATGCTGCCGATCTGCACCGTGCGCTCGCCCAGCTCCAGAATCTTCTGGGCGATCTCCTGCACCTGGGTGCGGATGTCGTTGAGGCCGGTGAGCGTCTGCTCCAGGGCGGCCTCGCCGGCGCGGCCCAGCTCCTCGGCGTGCTCGGCCACGGAGAGCACCGAGTCGGCCTTCTGGGCGGCCAGGAGGCTCGTCTGGCGGATCTCCTGCGCCGTCACCTGCGTCTCCTGGAGCGCGGAGGCCTGGCGGGAGACGGTCTGCGACTGATCGGCGGCGGAGCTGTTGAGCTGCTCGGTGGAGGCGTTGAGGGCCTCGGCGGCCTGCTGGAGGTTCTGAACCACCGTGCGCTGCCGCTCCACCATCTGCGCGAAGAAGTGGGCGAGCTGGCCCACCTCGGAACCACCCTGCACCTGGATGGGGCGGGTGAGGTCGCCGGACTCGACGATGTGGGCGGCCGCGTCCGTCAGCTCGCGCAGCGGCCTCACGATGGAGCGACTGAGGAAGGACACTGCGGCGATCCCGGCCGAAACGATGAGCAGGCCCAGCAGCATCATGGTGAGCCACAGTCGGCCCACCTGGCCACTGATGCGCTCGGCCTTGAGGCCCACGTGCAGCACACCGCGCAGACCGCCGGACAGGGGCGCGGCCACGTCCACGGCGCTCACCCGCTTGCCGTCGACCGTCACCTCCACCGACTCGCGGACCTTCACCTGCTGGCCGCTGGTGAGATCACCGGGCTTCACGGTGTTGGCCTCGAGCAGCGCCTTGGGGAACTCGCCCGAGAAGGTGTGGGCGAGCACGTTGTTGGCACCGTCCACCACGTAGAGGTAGCGCACGCCCTCGGCGTCGCGGAACTGCTCCAGCAGGGGCTGGAGCGAGGTGGCACCGTCGGAGGAGACCCGCTCGGCGGCCGCCGAGAAGCCGAGGGCAAGCGACTTGCCCTCGCTCACGGTGCTCTCGAGCAGGTTGCTTTCCAGTCGCTGAGCGGCGACCGCGCTGAGCAGGAGCGCGATGGCGACACTGACGACCGCCATGACGAGGATGAACTTGGGGCCAATACCCAAGGACTGATTCGAATTGGCGTTGGGGCTCACGGAAGCTCCTCAGCGGGAAGTGTCGAGGCCAGCGCCAGCGGCCTTGCACGGAAAATGGTTCAAGCGATGCCCTCCGAACCGGCAGGGCGGTTGGGCGTGGGGCCGCGGCGGCAGCTCACGCGAATGATGTCGGGAATGGCGGACAGGGGCACTCCCCGGTCGGAAGCCTTCAGCTCGATGGCCACTCGGGGCATGCCGAAGACGACGGAGGTGGCCTCGTCCTGGGCGAAGGTGACGCCGCCGGCCTTCTTGATGTCCAGCAGGCCGCGCGCCCCGTCCTCGCCCATGCCGGTGAGCACGCCGCCCCCGGCGCGGCTGCCGTAGGTGCGTCCCAGCGAGGTCAGCAACAGGTCCCCCGAGGGACACGGCCCCCCGCGCGTGCGCGTCAGCCGCACCACCCCGTTGCCCTCCACCGTCATGTCATGCCCGTCCAGCGGGAAGTACACCCGGCCCGGCTCCAGCCGCTCGCCCTCGCGGGCGATGGCCACCTTCAGGGGCGTCACCTGAGACAGCCAGCGCACCATACCCGGGGTGAAGCCCTCGGTGATGTGCTGCGCGATGACGATGGGAACGGGCAGGTCCCCTGGCAGGCGCGAGAGCACCTCGGACAGCGCGGGCGGGCCACCGGTGGAGGCCGCCAGGCCGAAGATGTCGACCCGGGCCCCGGTGGCGGGCGGCGGCGGCGTGGCGATGCGCAGCCGGCGGGAGATGACCGGCACCTCCGCCATCAGGCACACCGACTCGGCGAGCTGCCGGCCCCAGCGGCGCAGCTCCTCGCCACTGGAGACGGTGGGCTTGCCGATGAGCTCCAGCGCTCCCGCGCTCATCGCTTGGAAGCAGACCTCCAGATTGCGCTGATCCGCCACGGCGCTCACCACGAGGATGCGCGCGGGCGCCTCCGCCATGATGGCCGCGATGGCCGCCGGGCCGTCCAGGTCCGGCATCAGCAGGTCCATGGTGATGACGTCCGGGCGCAGCAGGCGCGCCAGCGTCACCGCCCGACTGCCGGTATTGGCTCGCCCCACCACCTCGATGCGCGGATCGTCCGTCAGCAGCGCGCTGACGGCGTCCGCCATGGTGGGCGAGTCGTCCACCACCAGCACGCGGATGGGAGCCTTCTCGCTGCTCATGCCCGTGCCCCCCTCCGGCTCATCACGTCGAGCACCTCGGTGAGCAGACGGCCGGCGGCGCACTCACGCTTGCTGAGGTAGCCGTCCGCGCCCGCGGACAGACCCCGAGCACGCGCACCCGCACTGTCGTTGGCGGAGACGAGGATGACCGGGACGTTGCTCGTATCCGGCTGCGTGCGCAGCTTCGCGATGAGCTCGGTTCCGTTCATCTCCTCCATCTCCAGGTCGCAGATGATCACGTCGTAGGTCTCCGTCCGCAACCGCTCCAGGGCGCGGGCGCCGCTGGCGGCCAGGTGCACGGTGAAGCCACCGGCCTCCAGCATGGCGCGGTGCAGCGCGCGGGCAGTGAGCGAGTCGTCCACCACCAGGGCCCTGCGGCTCTGAGGCATGGCGACGGCGGCCGGAGTGGCCTCGGTCACCACCCAGCCGGGGCGCAGGATGAGCAGCAGCTCGCCGCGGCTGAGGATGGCCGCGCCCTGATAGGCGGGCACGTCCCGCACCTCGGCGGGCAGCGGACGGATGACGAGGTCGCGGTCACCCACCACCGCGTCCACCGCGAGCGCCATGCGCCTGCCACCGCTCTGGACGATGATGAGCGGCTGGCCCTCGGAGGGAGGCGCCGAGGCGCGCAGGCCCAGGCGGGCCCCCAGGTCCACCACCGGCACGAGCTGGCCGTTGTAGTCGAGCTGCGTCTTCGCGCGGCCGATGCGCAGGTTGTCCTTGGAGGCCAGCTGGGTGGACTCCACCGCCAGCATGGGCAGGCCCACCGCCGTGTCGATGGCGCGCACCGTGAGCACCGGCGAGCTGCCGAGCTCCATGGGGATCGTCATCATGAAGCGGGTGCCCGACCCCTTGGTGCTCACCACCTCGATGCGGCCCTGCATGGACTCCACCGAGGAGCGCACCGCGTCCAGGCCCACGCCGCGGCCCGAGGTGTCGGTGACGTCCGTGCGGGTGCTGAAGCCGGGGCGGAAGATGAGGTCGCGCAGCTGCGCCTCGTGCATCCGCGCGCCCTCGTCGACGGTGATGAGCCCCTTGCGCTCGGCCGACGCGCGCACCTGCGCCACGTCGATGCCGCGCCCGTCGTCGCTCAGCTCCATCATGAGGATGTTGCCCTGCTGCTCCACGCGCAGGGTGAGGGCCCCCTCGTGGTGCTTGCCGGCGCGCTCGCGCTCGTCGGGCATTTCAATCCCGTGGTCCGCCGCGTTGCGCAGCAGGTGCACCATGGCGCCCTTGAGCTTCTCCAACAGGCGGCGGTCCAGCGACACCTCGGCGCCCACCACGGAGAGCCGGGCCTGCTTGCCGAGCTGGCGCGACAGGTCGCGCACCATGCGCTGCAGCGGCTCGAGGATGGTGCGCACCGGGCGCGTGGTGATGGACTTGAGGCCCTCCTCGAGGCTGTCCACGATGTCCGAGGCCTCATGACCGTCCGAGCGCACGCCGGCGTTCACGGACGCCAGGACCGCGCGGGCCCGGGCCGTAGGAGCCAGCAGCTCGCGGGCCGACAGCAGCTCCACGGCCTTGGCGAGGTCGCGGAGCCGGTCCTCCAGGCGCATGCGGAACTCGCGCATGCGCTCCACCTCGCGCATGAGCGCCGTCACCTGGTGCGCGGCCACGCGCCAGCCCGCGTCCACGTCGGAGTCGTCCGCCAGGGACACCGCGGACTGCGACGGAGCGGCGGCGGGCGCGGCCTTCGCGGGCGCGTGGGCCGCAGCGGCCTCGGCGGAGTGATCAGCGCCAGCGGCCTCCTCCGGGGCCGGCGCTTCCGCCACGAGCTGGGCCAGGGCGGCCGTCGGATCCGGCAGCGACTCCCCTCGCCCCTCGGCGTGCGCCTGGGCACGCAGCAGGAACAGGTCCAACCCGTGCAGCAGCATGTCCACCATGGACCGCGGCATGGGCGTGATGTCCTTGCGCAGCGGCGCGAGGGCATCTTCCAGCTTGTGGGCGATGGAGCTCAGGTCCTGCAACCCGAGGCTGGCCGCACTGCCCTTGAGGGTGTGCAGGTGGCGCGCGAGGCGGGTGTACACCTTCGCCAACGCTTCGTTATCGATCCCCTCCCGCTCCAGCTCGAGCAGGTCCAGGGTGACCTTCTGACAGACTTCCTGCGCCTCGCCCGAGAAACCGGCGACGAGGCTCTGCAGCATGGGGTCAACCGGCATTGCGCGCCCCGGCGCCGCGCGCGAAGAGGCGCGGCAGGTCAATGAGGTGGATGATCTGACGGTTGTTGCTCAGGGGGACCTCGATCACCGGCCCCTCGGAGTGGGTGCGCGCGGCCTCCACCGCCGCGGCGGGCAGGCTGAGCGGGCGCGGAATGGCCTCGCAGTCCAGGGCGCACAGCTCCCCGTCACCGCGCTCCACCACGAGCAGCACGGCGGGATCCTGCCGCCAGCCGTGGCCACCGAGCAGCGCCGCGAGACTGAGCGCGGAGAGCACGGAGCCCTGGTAGCGCAGCACACCGATGACGTGCGGCTGGGACAGGGGCACCGGCGTCACCAGGCGCAGCGGCAGCGCCGAGCGCAGTGAATCCAGCGGCAGCGCGTACCGCTCCTCACCCAGGGGGAACTCGGCCACCATGATGACGGACTCGTCGACCGTCCCCTCGGCGCGTCCCCGCAGGCGCGTCGCACGCTCGTCGAGGAGGGTACGGACCTCGGGATCCTGAATCTCCTCGGGGCCGCGTGGGTTGGAATTCATTCGATGGCTCCCAGCGTGAGGAAGGCGTCAGCGGACGCCCGGTAGAATCGGGCAGGCAACGGCTCTGGCCCCTCGATGGTCAGATCCGGCGGAAGCCGGGAGGCGATGTCGCGCACGGTGTGCATGAGGGCGAAGGCAGCCTCGCGAGCCCCCGCGCGCTCGCGCAGCAGGGCCAGCTCCAGCATGCCGGGGATGTAGTCGCGGAACTGCTCCAGCAGCGTCTCCAGGGTGGAGGCGGCGCCGGCCTCGTCACCGCTCTCGATGCTCTGGAGCGCCTCGAGGTGCAGGCGCACGGGAGAGGGAGCGGGCGGCGGGGTGGGCGCGGGCGGCGGCACGCGCATGGCCACACGGACCGGCTCGGGCTCGCGAGGGGCGGGACGGGGCGGAGGCGCCAGCTCCTGCGGCAGCGGCCGACGGAAGGCCTGCAGCTCCGGAGGCCCCACGCGCACCAGCCCCGCGGGCGGATGGTCCACCTCCACCGTGCCCAGCAGCAGGAAGCCGCCCGGAACGAGCGCGTTCGCCAGGTGCCCCAGCGCCGTGCGCACCGCCTCCGGCGAGAAGTACGTCAGCACGTTGCGGCAGAAGATGACGTCGAAGCGGCCGAAGCTCTCCGCCAAGGGCTCCAGCAGGTTGCCCTGGGCGAAGCGGGTAACGGCGCGCACGGGCTCCAGCACGCTCACCCGTCCCTCGCCGATGTCGTGGTAGACGGGATAGAGGAGCGGCCCGGCCTCGCGGCGGGACCAGTTCCCGTAGGTTCCCCGGCGCGCGTACTCCAGGCGCCCCTCGTGCAGGTCGGTGCCGATCACCTCCACGCGCACGCCCGAAGGCGCCATGCCCAGCAGGCACGCGGCGATGGAGTAGGCCTCCTCACCGGAGGCGCAGCCCGCGCTCCAGCCGCGCAGCACGAAGTTGCCCCGGCGCAACGCCGCGGGCGCCGCCTCGGCGGCGAGGAAGCGGAACTGCTCCGGGTGGCGGAAGAAGTACGTCTCGCCCACCAGCACGGCATCCAGCAGCGCCCGCGCCAGCGGCGCGCCGGGCCGCTGCAGCTCCGCCATCAGCTCCGCGACGGAACGTCCACGCGCCAGCTCCGCGCGCATCACGCGATCCACCGCCGTGGGCGAGATGGCCGTGTCGCGGAAACCCGTGCACGACGAGACGACCTCGCGCGCCCGCGCGAGCAGCTGCTGCGGCTCCACCCCCGTACTCATGCGCTGCGCTCCACCCCCGCCGGCCGGAGCGCCTCGATCGCCTCGCGCAGCAGTTCCTGCGTGGCGAAGGCCCTCGGATCGAAGATGGGCACCGAACGCTCTCCGGCCCGGAGCATGCCCAGCAGCGTGTCACGCAACACCCCGTGTCCGGAGCCTCCGACGCGCTCGCGCCGCTCGATGTCCGAGGCCTGGTACTCCTCCGGGTCCTGCACCGCATCCACGCTCAGCGCCAGCAGCACTTCGTCGATCTCCAGGATGACCAGCTTGCGCTCCTCGACGACCTCGCGGTGCTCCACGTCCAGCCGGCGCGCCAGGTCCAGCACGCACACGGGCTGGCCGCGCAGCTCGAAGAACTCGGACATGTACGCCGGCCCCAGCGGCAGCGGGCGCGTGGCGGGTTGGAGGATGACCTGGCGCACCGCCTCCAGGGGGATGGAGAACTCCAGGCCCCCCACCGTGAGCCGCAGCAGGGCCATGGAGCCCACCCGGGCCCGGCGCCTTGCGTTCTCCAGCGCGTTCTCCACCGCCGTCAGCAGCTCGTCGGCGCGGAAGGGCTTGGCCAGGAAGAGCTCCGCGCCCAGCGACAGGCACGCCTCCGCCCGCGCCGCCTCCGAGGAGATGATGATGACCGGGATGTGGACCGTGGCGGGGTCCGCCTTCAGCCGCTTGAGCACCTCATCTCCATCCATCTCCGGCATGGAGAGATCCAACAGGATGGCGGCGGGCTGGACGCGGCTGACCTTCTCGAGCGCCTCCTTGCCATTACTCGCGGTGTTCAGCGCGTAATGACCAGAGAGGATGGCGCGCTCGAGCGCCAGGATGGCATCACTGTCATCGACGAGGAGCAGGGACGGGAGGCTCACGGCTCGGCTCTCAGTTCTGGGCCAGGAACTTGCGCACGGTTTCCGTCAGGTCGTGATGGGAAACCGGCTTGTTGATGAAGGCGTTGGCTCCGGCCTCGACGCCCCGCTGCCGCAGGTCGCCGCCCCGCTCGCCCGTGAGCAGGATGACTGGAACGTCTCGCACGTGCGACAGAGGACTCTGGCGCACCTGCTTCACGAAGGTAATGCCGTCCATACCCGGCATGTTGATATCCGCGATGACCAGCTTCACCGGCACCAGCCGGAGGAGCTGCAACGCCCGAGTCGCATCCTCTGCCTCGACGAACCCCATCTTCAGGTTCATGAGATAGATCTTGAGGATGTTGCGTACGGTCGGGCTGTCATCCACGAGGAGGATGTTGGCGCTCAAACCCAGGGCTCCTGCCGGGGCACGAAGATCGGGACCCGGGTGAAGGAAACGATGAGACTGTATCTTGACCCCGCCATCCAGCAAAAGCGGGGGCGATCGAAACTCTGGGACGGGACGGAAAACCAAGCCCGTCCCGCCGGGAAGCGGTCAGCCAGCCGAGGGCGGGGTTCCTGATTCGCCGCCCCCCTCCTTCTCATCGGCGGTGGAATCCACCGGGGGCGCCCCGATGGCGTGGTAGCCGCCGTCCACGTGTACCATCTCCCCCGTGGTGGAGGGCAGCCAGTCGGAGAGAAGCGCACACGCGGTGCGAGCCACCATGTCGTGGCTGGTGCGGGCATCCCACCCCAGAGGCGCCTGGGCCCCCCACCCCTTCTCGAGGGACTTGAAGCCAGGGATGCCCTTGGCGGCAATGGTGGCCAGCGGGCCGGCGGCCAGGGCGTTGACCCGGATGCCCTTGGGGCCCAGGTCCCTGGCGAGGTAGCGCACCGTGGCCTCCAGGGCCGCCTTGCACACCCCCATCCAGTCGTAGATGGGCCAGGCCACGCGGTTGTCGAAGTCCAGCGTGACGATGGAGCCGCCCTGCGTCATCAGCGGCATCGCCGCCACGGCCAGCTCCTTGAGGGAGAAGGCCGAGATGCGGAACGCGGTCTGGACGCTCTCCCAGGGGGTGTTGAGGAAGTTGCCGCCGAGCGCGTCCTCGGGGGCATAGGCGATGGAGTGGAGCACGCCGTCCACCCGGCCCCAGCGCTGGCGCAGCGCCTCGGTGAGGGCGGGGAAGTGCGCGGGGTTGGTGACGTCCAGCTCCAGCACCTCGGTGCCCGCCTTGAGTCGCTTCGCGCTGCGCTCCGTGAGCGAGCGCGCGCGGCCGAAGCCGGTGAGAACGATGTCCGCTCCCTGCTCCAGCGCGTGCTCCGCCACGCCGTAGGCGAGCGACTGGGGGGTGAGCACTCCGGTGATGAGGAGCTTCTTGCCCTGCAACAGCATGCGAAGGCCTTTCCGGGTAGGAATGAAGAGTGGAAGTCCGGGCGGTTTACCACTCCCGGAGGTCAGGGGCAGCACGGAAGATAGCCGGTCGCGCAGGAGGAGCGGAGGGGCCGCCCCCGAGAGCACCCACCGAGCCTCCGAGGAAACGCCGTAGGTCGCTGACGCTCGGGTGTCCGGCGAGGTAGAGTACGCAGAGGGAAAGCATCGTCCATCCAGGCCGGCGCTCTCCTCTTTCTTGGGTGCTCCGCATGAATGAAGAGCTGCAACCCTGCCTGGGCAAACGACTTCGTGTGGCCCGGCAGCACCAGGGACTCACCCAGGCGCAGGTCGCCCAGGCCGTGGGGCTCGTCCCAGCGGTGTACGGGCGACTCGAACGCGGCAGCGGGTTGCCCAGCGTCAACAAGCTGCAGGAGCTGTGCGCCGTCCTGAACGTCTCCGCGACCGCGCTCCTCGGCCTCGGCCCGCTGGAAGTACCCCCTCCCCAGGCTCCCCCGGAGGAGTCTCCGGAGTTGCGGCGCCTCCTGGCGAACCTGCACGGACTGCCGCCGGGAAAGCTCCGCGTGCTGGAGCACCTGGCGAAGGTGTTCGACACCGCGCCCAAGAAAGGAGACCCGCCCCGCCCGGTCACATCATGACCGCCTCCACGTGGGTGGGGTGGAAGGCCGCCGCACGCAGGGCCCACTCCCCGCTCGGGGCAGGTAGACACCCTCCGTCACCGGGTGACGCGCCGCCAGACGGGCCAGGGGACTCCACTTCTCGTCAACCAGAAGCACCGCACCTCCCCCCACATCACTTCCAGTCGATTGGAAGGGCGGGGACGTTCCGAGGGTCGGCATGCCCGCACGCTGGGCGGGGCAGCGTCCCAAGAGCCTCCTTTTCTCCTTGGGAGCAACGCGTTAACTACATCAGCGGCCCGCTGACGACGGGCCCTGCCTGCAACGGGGAAGCAGGAGCCCTGGCTCGTGCGGAGGCCCGGAAAAAACAGGGGATGAAGGCGCGCTCACATGGCGCATGAATCCTGCTGCTCACCCCGGCGGCGAAAGACTGGGAGCCAGGGCTCCCCTTTCAACAAATTACGCCGAAAACCCCCCAACGGGGCGGCCTTCCAGTAAAAGACAGCACGCCATGGCGAATTTCCAGGACTCGTACCTCTCCGGCGGAAACATCGACTTCATCGAGGGGCTCTACGCGCGCTACCTCGAGGATCCGACCAGCGTGGACCCGAGCTGGCGCGAGGTGTTCGACCGCAACGAC
Source organism: uncultured delta proteobacterium (assembly GCA_963771175.1). Lineage (GTDB taxonomy): Bacteria > Myxococcota > Myxococcia > Myxococcales > Myxococcaceae > Archangium. The sequence continues at coordinate 159,148 of CAVYSY010000011.1, read as the reverse complement.
GGCGCCGGCCGACCCATCTACAACAAGACCCTCATCGAGCCACCCGCGCCGGTCCTACCCGGCAAGGAGGGCAAGGGCGGCAAGGCCCCCAAGGCCGAGAGCAGCGGCGGCGCGGTGGCGCTGGCCCCGCAGACGGCGCCCACGGTGGCCTTCGAGCAGGACATGAAGCTGCAGGCCCGGGTGGACCAGGCCATCTCGGCCTTCCGCCTGCGCGGCCACCTGCGCGCGAAGCTGGATCCACTGGGCCGCCCGCGCCCGCCGCTGGAGCACATGGCGGACATCGGCCTGGTGGACGACGCGCACTTCTCCTCCACCGAGCAGGAGCAGATGGTGGAGAGCGCCGGCGTCTTCCCCGAGGCCCGGGTGAAGCTCAAGGAGCTGATGGTCCGGCTGCGCCGCACGTACACCGGCTCCATCGGCGTCGAGTTCATGTACATGCTCGACAGCGAGCGGCGGCGCTGGCTGATGCGGCGCATGGAGTACACCGAGAACCGCACGGACTTCTCGGTGGACGAGCAGCGCCACATCCTCACCAAGCTGTCCTACGCCGAGGGCTTCGAGAACTTCCTGCACACCAAGTTCGTCGGCGCCAAGCGCTTCGCGCTCGATGGCGGCGAGGCTCTGGTGCCCATGATGGACACCGTGCTCGAGGTGGGCGGTGACATGGGCCTCAAGGAGGTCGTCATCGGCATGGCCCACCGCGGCCGCCTCAACGTGCTGACGAACATCCTGGGCAAGAAGCCGGATCAGATCTTCAGCGAGTTCGAGGGCCCGCAGGACCCCAAGCAGCACATGGGCCGCGGCGACGTGAAGTACCACATGGGCTTCAGCTCGGACCACGCCACGCGCGGCGGGCAGAACATCCACCTGTCGCTGGCCTTCAACCCCAGCCACCTGGAGGCGGTGGACCCGGTGGTGGAGGGGCGCGTTCGCGCCAAGCAGGACCGCAGCGGTGACACCGGGCGCACCAAGGTGATGCCGGTGCTCATCCACGGCGACGCGGCCTTCATCGGCCAGGGCGTGGTGGCCGAGACGCTCAACATGGCGCGCCTCAAGGGCTACGAGACGGGCGGCACGATGCACCTGGTCATCAACAACCAGGTGGGCTTCACCACCGACCCCGAGGAGTCGCGCAGCTCCATCTACTCCACGGCGCTGGCGCAGATGCTGGACGTCCCCATCTTCCACGTGAACGGGGATGATCCGGAGGCGTGCATCCACGTGGCGCGCCTGGTGGCCGAGTACCGGCAGACCTTCAAGAGCGACGTGGTCATCGACCTCGTCTGCTACCGCCGCTACGGCCACAACGAGGGCGATGACCCCTCGTTCACGCAGCCACAGATGTACGACATCATCCGCAAGCACCCGACGGTGCGGACGCTCTACGCGCAGCAGCTCGCGGAGAAGGGCCGCATCCCCGCGGAGGAGTCCGAGGCCCTCAAGCAGCGCTGCCTGCAGGAGTTCGACGCGGCGCTCACCCGCGCCCGCGCGGAGAGCCAGTTCAAGGAGCCGAGCGCGCTGGAGGGCCTGTGGAAGCCCTACAAGGGCGGGCAGCACAAGGGCGCGCCGCAGGTGTCCACCGCGGTGGACAAGGAGACGCTGCGCGGCGCCCTGAAGCGGCTGGCCGAGGTGCCCGAGGGCTTCAACGTCCACCGCGACGTGGAGCGCACGGTGCTCAAGAAGCGCCAGGGCATGCTGCAGACGGAGGAGCTGCAGTGGAGCGAGGGCGAGTCGCTGGCCTACGCCACGCTGCTCTCCGAGGGCTACGCCATCCGCCTGAGCGGCCAGGACTGCGAGCGCGGCACCTTCAGCCACCGCCACGCCGTGCTGCACGACGTGAAGACGAATGAGAAGTTCACGCCGCTGAACCAGTTCTCCACCGGCCGGGCTCGCTTCGACGTCATCAACAGCCCCCTGTCCGAGATGGGCGTGCTGGGCTTCGAGTACGGCTACAGCCTCGACGTGCCGGACGGGCTCGTCATCTGGGAGGCCCAGTTCGGCGACTTCGCCAACGGCGCTCAAATCATCATCGACCAGTTCATCGCCGCGGCGGAGACCAAGTGGCGGCGGCTCAGCGGCATCACGCTGCTCCTGCCGCACGGCTACGAGGGCCAGGGTCCGGAGCACTCCAGCGCCCGCCTGGAGCGCTTCCTCGACCTGTGCGCCGAGGACAACATCCAGGTGGTCTACCCCACCACGCCCGCGCAGATCTTCCACCTGCTGCGTCGCCAGGTGCTGCGCCCGCTGCGCAAGCCGCTCGTCATCATGTCGCCCAAGAGCCTGCTGCGCCGCCCCGAGGCGACGAGCAAGCTGGAGGAGCTCGCCACCGGCACCTTCCAGGAGGTCATCCTCGACAAGGTGGACCCGGCCGGCGTGACGCGCCTGCTGCTGTGCACCGGCAAGGTCTACTACGACCTGGTCAAGGCCCGGGACGAGCGCAAGGACAACTCCATCGCCATCGTGCGCGTGGAGCAGCTCTACCCCTTCCCCGTCGACGAGCTGGCAGGCCTCGTCGCGAAGATGCCGAAGCTCACCGAGCTCCTCTGGGTCCAGGAGGAGCCTCGCAACTCGGGCGCCTGGCACTTCATGTACCCCCGCCTGCATGACCTGGCCGCGGCCCGAGGCCAGAACCCGCTGAAGGTGGGCTACATCGGGCGCGCGGAAGCCGCGAGCCCCGCTACCGGCTTCTACCAGACGCACAACCTGGAGCAGCAGCTCATCGTCGAGGAAGCCATCCTCCGAGGAACCAAGAATGGCCGTTGAACTGAAAGTCCCGCCCCTGGGCGAGTCCATCACTGAAGCCGTCGTCGGAAAGTGGAACAAGAAGAAGGGTGACGCCGTCACCGCGGACGAGCCGCTCGTCGTCCTCGAGACCGACAAGGTCACCGTCGACGTGCCCTCTCCCGCCGGCGGTGCCCTGCTCACCATCGCCTTCCAGGAGGGCGACAAGGTGCGCGTGGGCGACGTGCTGGGCACCATCGAGGCCGGGGCCGCTGCCTCTGCTCCGACGGCCACTCCCGCTCCCGCCGCTGCTCCCGCCCCCGTCGCCGCGGCGTCCGCCGCGACCGATGCGCGCATCACGCCCACCGCCCGGAAGATCGCCGAGGAGAACAAGGTGGACGTGGGCCAGCTCAAGGGCTCCGGCACCGGCGGCCGCATCACCAAGGAGGACGTGCTCGGTCAGCTCAACCGCCCGGCCGAGGCTCCCGCCCAGCGCGCTCCGGCTCCGGCCCCCGCTCCCTCCGGCCCGCGCCCGCGCGCCGACCGCGAGGAGCGCGTGAAGATGACGCCGCTGCGCCGCCGCGTCGCCGAGCGCCTCGCTCCAGGCCCAGTCCACCGCCGCCATCCTCACCACCTTCAACGAGGTGGACATGGGCGCGGTGATGGACCTGCGCAAGCAGTACAACGAGAAGTTCCAGGCCAAGCACGGCGTCAAGCTCGGCTTCATGAGCTTCTTCGTGCGCGCGGCCGTCGAGGCCCTCAAGGCCTTCCCCCAGGTCAACGCGGAGATCGACGGCGACGACGTCGTCTTCAAGCACTACTACGACATCGGCGTGGCGGTGAGCGGCTCGCGCGGCCTCGTGGTGCCCGTCGTCCGCGACGCGGACACGCCTGTCCCTGGCCGACATGGAGAAGAAGATCGGCGACTACGGCGTGCGCGCTCGCAACGACAAGCTCACGCTCGCCGAGCTGCAGGGCGGCACCTTCACCATCACCAACGGCGGCATCTTCGGCTCGATGCTCTCCACCCCCATCCTCAACCCGCCGCAGACGGGCATCCTGGGGATGCACAACATCGTGGAGCGCCCCGTGGCCCGCAACGGCCAGGTCGTCATCCGCCCCATCATGTACCTCGCCCTCTCCTACGACCACCGGCTCATCGACGGTCGCGAGGCGGTGCAGTTCCTCATTCGCATCAAGGACTGCATCGAGGACCCCACTCGGCTCCTGTTGGAAATTTGAAAACCGGTTAAACGGACCACCCAGGAAAAACAGGGCAGCCGGCTAGACAGGCGCTCGGCTGCCCGCTTACCCTTCCTCGTGTCACCCGGCAGTCGGGGGACGGGAGATCAGCTGGCCACAAGCCAGCTTTTGACGAGGAAGCACAATGGCGACTGGTACCGTGAAGTGGTTCAACGACGCGAAGGGCTTTGGATTCATCGTGCAGGACGGCGGTGGCGAGGACGTGTTCTGCCACCACACCGCCATCAACATGGATGGGTTCCGGACCCTCGCCGAGGGACAGAAGGTGGAGTTCGAGGTCGCCCGCGGCCCCAAGGGCCTGCAGGCGCAGAACGTTCGCGCCGCCTGAAGTCCCGAGCCACTCCTCACGGATAGTGGCCTCGGAAAAAGGCCCGGTCTCCCCAGAGGGAGCCGGGCCTTTCTCTTTGCGGGCGCCTGCCGCTACTTCGCCAGGTTGCGCTTGAAGTGGTTCATCACCCACTCGTACTGGCGCTGGGTGACGAGCGGATCCGGCACCATGTGGGTGAGGCCGCTGAGGGGCAGCAACTCATGGTGCTTGCCGGCGCGGAAGAGCGCGTCGGACAGCTTGAGCGTGTGGAAGAAGTAGACGTTGTCGTCCGCGGTGCCGTGGATGAGGAGCAGCGGAGGCAGCGGCTTGCCGGTGTCCTGGGCGTAGGTGAGCAGCGAGCTCTTCTCGTAGGCCTCGGGGTGCTGCTGGGGCAGGCCGAGGTAGCGCTCGGTGTAGTGGGTGTCGTAGTCGAGCCAGTCCACCACCGGGGCGCCGGCCACGGCGGCCTTGAAGACGTCCGGGCGCTTGAGGACGGCGAGCGCGGAGGCGTAGCCACCGAAGCTCCAGCCCTCGATGCCCACGCGCTGCAGGTCCACCTCGGGCACCACGGCGGCGAGCGCCTGGACGGCGGCGGCCTGGTCTTCAATCGTCACGCCGGAGAAGTCCAGGTGCACCTCGCGCTGCCACTTCGAGCCGCGCAGCGGGGTGCCTCGGCCGTCGAAGCGGACGATGAGGAAGCCCTGGTCCGCCATCCACTGCGAGAGGAGGTGGGGGGCCATGCTCTTGTGGACGACGGTGACGGTGGGGCCGGCGTACACCTCGACGACGAGGGGCAGCTTCTGGCCGGGCTTCGCGTTGCGCGGGCGCACCAGCGAGGACTGGAACTTCAGCGGGCCCACCTCGCGGAACTCCACCACGGGGGTGAAGGAGGGCTCCACCGCCACCGAGGGCAGCTCGCCCACGCGGGTGCCGTCCGCGCGCACCACGTAGGTGCGCGGCATGGAGGTGGGGCTCGAGTGGGTGATGACGAACAGCCCGCCGGACTTGGAGACGGTGCCCGCCTCCTCGGCCGGGCCGGTGGTGCCAGGGCGCACCAGCTCCGGGGCCCCGCCGTCCTTCACGCGCCACAGGTAGCTCTCGGAGGGGATGGGGCCGCCCACGAAGTAGACGGTGTGGTCCTTCTCCACGTAGCGGGCGAGGTTGCGGAAGCCCGCGTCCGGCTTCACCAGCGAGCGCGCGAGGCTGCCGTCCGCGTTGCGCAGCTCCACCTCGGGGCCGCCATTGCGCTCGGTGTACCAGAGGAAGCCGCCGCCATCCTCCAGCCACAGGGGGAAGGTCTGCTCCAGCTCCAGCCAGGCGTCATCCTTCTCGGTGAGCAGCTCGCGCGTCTTGCCGGTGGCCACGTCCACCGCGAGCAGCTTCTCCTCCGTCTGCGTGCGGTTCTGCACCAGCACGGTGAGGGGGCCCTTCTTCGGCCACACCACGGTGGCGAGGTACGGGTACTGCTCCGCGTCCCACTGCGCCCAGACCGTCTTCCCGCCGGTGACGGGAGTGATGCCCAGGCGCACCTTCGCGTTGGCCTTGCCCGGACGCGGGTAGGAGGAGTCCTCGGCGCCGCGCTCGGGGTGCATCACGTCGATGATGGAGAGCTTCTCCACCCCCGAGGTGTCCGACTCGGTGTAGGCGATGGACTTCGCGTCCGGGCTCCACCACCAGCCGGAGAAGCGGCTCATCTCCTCCTGCGCGACGAACTCGGCCAGGCCGTGGGTCTTCGCCTCCGTAGCCGCCGCTGGTGACACGGCGCTCCTTGTTGGAGGCCAGCTCGATGCGGAACACGTCGTTGTCCCGGACGTAGGCCACCTGCTGGCCGTCGGGGGAGAAGCGCGGGTCGATGACGCCCGCGCCCGTCTTCAGCTCGGTGGACTTCCCGGTGGCGCGCTCGACGATGTAGAGCTTGCCGGAGAGCGGCACGAGGATGCGCGAGCCGTCCTCGGAGAGTTGGTAGCTGGTGAAGCCCCGGGCGCTCACGCGCATGCGCTCGCGGCGGGCCTTCTCCTCGGGAGAGAGCGTCTCCTCGGTGCCCTTGAGGATGGCCTCGGGGGTGAGGACCTCCTTCGTCTCACCAGTGGCCACGTCGAAGGCGAAGAGGGTCTGGATGGGGGCGCGGGGCTGGCCGCGCAGGAAGAGGACGGTCTTCTCGTCGGGGGTGAGTGCGGGGGCTGACGGGACGTCCGCTCATGAAGCGGCGCGTCTCCGCGTAGTCCCGCAGGAAGGCGTCTTGCGAGGCGTTCATGGTCTTGGCTGGGGTCTGCTGCGGCTGGGCGAGGACGGAGGCGCTCACGAGGACGAGGAGCGCGGCGAGCAGGATGCGCATGCGGGACGGGCGCCCGTGAAACGGGCGATGCCTCCTTCTTGGGTAGGAGCCGCGCGCAGCCTACACTCCTGACGGCGCGCGGCCCGCAAAGTGCGGCGCGGGAACGGATATTCCCGGTGATGGATGATTCGCAGAGACATCTCCGCCTCGCGGGCGTCATCCGGCTGTCGCTCGGCGGCGGTCGGGGCCCCACGGACGCGTACGTGTTCGACCCGCACCGGCTGGCGCTGCCCGCATGGGCCTGCGCGCTGGAGGACGGGCCGGCGGCGCTGCTGGTGACGCTGGACCGGCACCTGGACCTGGTGGTGCCGGCGGCGCCCGAGGCGGTGCCGGACCGCTCGGCGGGGCTGAGGGCCCTGGACGAGCACGCGCGGTGGGCGCTGGACGTGCGCAACTACGACCACGTGCTGGCGGCGATGGAGGCGGGGCTCGTGGGAGATGCGCTGGTGCTCGCCCGGGGGCGGCCCCGGGGCACGTTCGCGGGGGACGTGTACGTGGACACGCGGGGACGCTCGCACCGGCTGGTGGTGGTGCCCACGGTGGACCGGGCGGCGGTGGCCTTCCGCTCGCCCGCGCCCGGTGACGCGGTGCGCGAGGTGCTGGAGGCGGCCGAGCGGGTGCTGCTGGACGTGGACCTGGACTGTTTCACCAGCCTGAGCGACGCGGATCCGACGACGGTGCTGCCCTGGCCCCGAAACATCATCCGGGAGTACCTCCTCCCACCCGACTCGGAATCCTTCTGGGACGAGGTACTCGGAAAGTGCGTGGCACTCACACTGGCGAGGGAGCCGCACCACTGCGGTGGGCTCCTGGCCTCGGGGGAGCTCTTCCGGGACGTGGCGGAGGTTCTCTTCCGGGAGCTGCTGGGAACGGTGCCTCCCTAGCGCTCGCGCCCCACACTTCGAGGCCGAGCCGCGCTACCATCTGTTCGCCAGACGAGTACCCAGGCAGGCGCCGCGCTTGTCCCCCCCCGTGGTTCCCCCCGCCACCCCTCCCTCTGGGAGAATGGCCACGCCTCATGAACGGCTCCCCCCCGCAGACCGTCCCCTCTCAGCTCCTCCGACGGACCCTCCTCACCGTGATGTCGTGGATCGCCCCCTCCACGCCCATCGCGGCCTACCTCCTCGGGTTGTCGCTCGGGTTGTCGGCACAGGACATCATCGGGCCCCTCCTCCTCCTGGTGCCTCCCGCTTTCGTGGTGGCGGGCGTCCTCCTGCCCTGGATGGGCCTGTCCACGATGCTCCGACGCGGCTTCCGCGCCGTTCCCAACGAGCCCCCACGAGAGCGCCTCATCCGCCTGCAGATGCTGCCCTGGAAGCTCGCCTTCATGGGAACCCAGGTCACCTCCCTCGCGGGCGGAGTCCTCCTCGCCATCCCCCAGGTGCTCTGGTTCGACAAGAACCCCCTGATGGCGGGATTCGGTCTCCTCGTCGCCGCCACCTTCGGGCTGGTGCTGTCCATCCCCGTGGGCATCAAGCTCGAGCAGTTGCTGATGCCCTACGTGCTCGAGGAGCGCAACCGCCTGCGCGTGCGCGCCAGCGGCCACGGAGTCTTCTGGCCCAGGCAGCGCTGGTACCTGCCCTACGCGTTCGGCGCCTCCCTGGCGAGCACCCTGCTGCTCACGGGGCTGGTCATCTTCATCCAGACGCTCGACGTGCGCGACTCGCAGGTGAAGGCCATCCTCACGGACCCGACCCTCACCCCCGCCCAGGCCGAGCTGCTCACCGCGAAGCTCCAGGGCTTCAGCGACACCCTGCTCTCGACGCTGGGACCCCCCTTGTTGGCGCTGGGGGCCTTCATCCTCCTCGTCCCCTCGATCTCCGCCTGGATGCTGGCACGCCGACAGGTGCGGGCCACGGCGGCGCTCCAGGAGGCCATCGAGGCGCTGGCCAACGGCACCCCCTTCCCTCCCCGCTGGGCCTCCACCGACGAGATTGGGGACCTCGCCGCGGGCATGGTCACGGTCCTGGAGCGGCTCCAGGAGATTCCCACCCGCCTGCATGCCTCCTCCCGGCTGCTGCTCTCCGCGGGCACGGCGCTCGGCTCCGCGAGCAACCAGCAGCGCCAGAGCCTCACCGAGCAGGCCGCCATGCTCCAGGAGGCCCACCTCACCTCTGAGGAGATCCGCACCACCTCCGAGCTGGCGTCCCACAAGGCCGAGAGCGTGCTGAGCGTGGCCGGCCACGCCGAGAAGCTCGGCCATTACGGCGAAGAGGCCATCGAACAGACCCTCTCCGGGCTGAACACCATCCGCGAGTTCGTGAACGGCATCCGCGGCAAGGTGCTGCGGCTGCAGGAGAGCGCCACGAAGATCGCCAGCATCGCCGTCACGGTGAAGGACCTGGCCGACCAGTCCCACCTGCTGGCGCTCAATGCCTCCATCGAGGCCGCGCGCGCCGGAGACCAGGGCGCGGGCTTCGCCGTGGTCGCCAGTGAGATTCGCAAGCTGGCCGACCAGACCATCCGGGAGAACGCCCTCATCCGCAAGAGCCTGCTGGACATCGGCACCGCCATCCGGGACGTGGTCTCCATGAGCGAGGAGGGAGCCAAACAGGTCGAGGGAGGCCTGGAGATGGTGAAGTCCTCGGGCAACAACCTGCGCGAGATGTCGCTCATCATCCAGGAGAACGCCGCGGCCGTGCGGCAGATCGCCTCCGCGGTGAACCAGCAGAACGCGGGCATCTCGCACATCTTCAACGCCATCGCCCACATCTCGTCCGGAATGGACGAGACGCTGAAGCGGCTGGACACCACGCTCCAGGCCACCGAGACGCTCCAGGCCGTCACCCGCGAGGTGACGGAGATCGCCCGGAAGTATCAGATCAACGGTTAGGGGCTCGGGGCCGGACAGCGCTTCCAGAGCGCCACCGAGCCCCAGCGCCGCTGGAGGCAGAACCCGGCCGAGCGCAGAGCGTCCTCGTCCACCGCCTTGCCATCCACGAGCGCATGGGAGAATCGCGCATCCGCGAGCCGCTCGCGCAATTCCTCCTCGGGGCGTCCGGCGCTCACGAACAGCGGCACGTCCCGGTGCAGGTAGAAGCGACCGCCGGTGTTCCACTCGGGCGGGCCGGCGATGATGAACCCGGTGAGTGAAGCGTCCCTGCCCGCGGAGACGGTGGCATCGATCACGCCCTGGCGCAGCCCGAGCGGAAACAGCACGGTGGCCGCCGCCACGGAGGAGAGCACGTACAGGCCCACCAGGAGTCTCGGCACCCCGCTCCTGCCGGACAGACGGGAGAGGTCGTACGCGGCGGGGCCGGCCGCGAGGGCGACGAAGAGGGGCAGCAGTGGCACCAGGAAGCGCGCCTCCTTGTGCCCGAGCGCGCTCACCACCCCGAGGTAGAAGACGAAGGCCCCCACGAGCAGGTCTCTCCGGGCCAGCCCTCGCAGGAAGTGCCAGACGAGCAGCAGGGGCGCCATGCCGGCGAAGATGGGCGCGTACCACCACCACGGCTGCCGGCCGAACTGAGACGCCGAGGAGCCGCTGGCGATGTTGAAGTCGAAGTAGCGCCAGCCGGAGAACCAGGGCGTTCCCCAGGTGAGCCAGTCGAGCACCCCGAGCCCCAGCAGCACCGCGCCCGTCCCCACCGCGAGGCCCGCGAGCGAGCGCCAGCGCCGGGCCCCCAGCAGGCTCACGGCGAGGGGCACGCCGAAGACCGCCGAGGGATAGCGGATGACGAACGCCAGCCCCAGCAGCACGCCACTCCACAGCCCATCCCAGAGCCCGCCCCGGTCGCGAGCACGCTGGGCCCACAGCAGCGCGCCCAGCAGGGGCACCACGCTCAGCACATCTCCGAGTGGCCTCGCGGCATAGATGAGGAACCCGCCCCAGGTGGCGTGGACCCCCGCGGCCAGGAGCGCCGCCTCGCGACCGTCCCGCTCCTCCACGAGCCGGAACAGCAGCAGCGTCCCCGCGGCCTGCACTCCGGCGCAGACGCACCACACGAGCGCGGCCATCGCCCACGGGTGCTCGAGCCCGATGGCCCGGCACAGCACGAGCAGCCCCCCGAGCACTCCGGGCACCGCCCAATTGCGCAGGCCCTCCACCCACTCCCAGGCGACCACGCGGTAGCCGAAGGCCAGCCCGTGAGCCGGCTCCAGGAACTGGAAGACCTCATCCGGGTGGACGCGGCCCCGCGCGAGCGCCGCCACCAGCACCGAGAGGAACGCCCCCAGCGCGGCGAGCCTCGCGGGGTCTGCAAGGAATCTAGAGCGGAGCATCGAGGAACGCGGGCCGGAACTCCGTCACCTGCCCGCCGCTGAAGGAGAAGCGTCCGGAGAACGCGGGCCGGTCATCATTGATGACGTACCCGAAGTCGAGCCGGAACGGGTAGGTGTTGAACTGTGGGAAGAGCAGCCGCAGGCCCAGGCCCACCGAGTGGACGACGCTCGGGCGCTCATCGAACGCCGAGCCCGTGTCGTAGAACAGCACGCCGCCCAGGTGCACCGTGTGGATGACGAGGGGCGCGGTGCGGTACTCCACGTTGACCAGGGCCACTCGCTTCCCCGAGTACGCCTCGGGCCGAGCGCCTCGCAGGCCATTGCCGCCACCGAGCAGCAGCACGCGCTCGTTCAGGTCGTCGATGTTCACGTCCAGCAGGCCGCGGACCACGAAGCGCCCGCCGAGCACCTTCGGAGACACCTGCTGCACCTCGGCGGCCCAGCGGCGGTTGACCCACCGCCCCTGCCCTTCCCCACCGAGCACCCGGCGCACGGAGGCGGCGGCGGCCACCGAGGAGAGGGCATCGCCCAGGCGGATGCGGTAGCGGCCGGTGAGGCCCACCTCGGCGAAGTTCCCCGCGGAGGCCAGCAACGCGGGCGCGTAGCGCGCCGTGGCGGTGACGTAGTGCCCCACCTGGTAGTCCTCGGAGAGGGCGTACGAGTCCACGTCGCGCATCACCTCGTAGCGGGTCTCCCAGACGCGCGCATAGCCGAGGACATACGTGGCGTCCTCGCTGCGAGGCAGGAGGGTGTCACGCAGCCAGGCGCGCTGGGCCTCGTCCAGCGCGGAGTCCGCCGGAGCCCCATAACGCCGGTGGTACGCGCCGAGCCCCCCTCCGGCGTCCAGCTTGTACCGCGCGCCCCAGGAGCGCAGGTACAGCGTGCTGCCGCTGAGCTCGCGAGCGTCGTAGACATAAGGCACCGTCCCGCCACCGGGGTACGGCAGCGCCCACACCTCGGCGCCACGGAAGATGCGGACGGGCTGCACGCGCCACACCGCCTGCGCCTGGACGCTCCAAGGCGTATCGAGCGAGAAGAAGGGCCGCGACAGCAGCACACTGCCCCGGGTGCCCTCGAGCCCACCGTTCTCGTGCCCGAGGATGAGGTTGGCGTTCTCGTTGAGGGACCAGCGGCTACCACCCAGGCGGGAATCCACGTACGTCTGCCCGAGGCTCAGCGAGTCCCGGCGCAGCAGGAAATCCAACGCCACCTTCTTGTTGAGCCCGAGGAAGTTCTGCTCGGTGGCCTGCAGGCGCAGGGCCTGCACCAGGGGCCCCACCAACTGGACGTCCTGGTTGAGCCGCAGCGACCACAGGTCCTTGGTGATGACCAGCAGCGACACCGTGTCCGGCGTGGAGCCCCGCACTGGCAGCACGCGCACCACCGCGAAGATGCCCAGCTTGCGCAGGTTGCGCGCCGTCTCCTCCGCGAGCGCGGGCACGTAGGGCCTGCCCGGCTCCAGGAGCACCTCGCGCCGGACGACCACATCCCGGGTGCGCGCGTGGAAGATGTTGAGCAGCGACGGGTACGGGTCGCTCTGGGCGACGACGTCCTCGGAGGCCACCAGCACCTCTTCCAGACGCTTGCCCTCGGGGGCGGGCTCGAGCGGGTGGCCGTGCTGAGCCAGCCCCCACTGCACGAGCGCATCCTCGTAGCCCTCGGCGGGCGCGGTGGGGGTCGCGACCAGCAGCGGCGCGGCGATCAGGGCGAGCCAGGCGAGCGACACGCCTCCATCCTGTCACGCCCCCGGGTCCGGGAATACGGTAGTCAACAGCTCCCGGCGACCCCGGCATCGAGAGGGCTTCCTGGACGTGGCCGGACGCGGGAGACTCCCGTTCTCCGAGAGATGGACTCCGTATCGTCCGGACACAACGTGAAGATTCTCCTGGTAGAGGACAACGAGGACATCCGCGAAGGGCTGACCGACCTGCTGGAAAGCGAGGGCTATTCGGTCGCCGGCAGCGGTTCGGCGGAAGAGGGACTGAACCGATTGAGATCGGAGTCCTTCCACCTCGTCATCACCGATTACATGCTGCCCGGCCAGAGCGGCGGGTGGATGTTGGAGCAGGCGGCGCGCGAGGAGCGGCTGCGCGGCATGGGCGCGGTGATGATCACCGCTCATCCACGGGTCCGGCCTCCCGAGGGCGTGCGACTGGTCCACAAGCCGCTGGACATCGACGACTTCCTGCGCATCGTGGGCGAGTCGCTCGTCTGAAGCAGGGCCTTCAAGCGGTCGGACATGGACTCGCGGTCGAGGGCGGGCTTCCCTCCGGTGGTCCATTCGGACCATGCTCTCCCCTGCCCCGACTTGGGGTGGATGGCGACCCACATGACTCCAGCACGTACGACCTCTCGAACCTGGGTGACCGTTCTCCTGCTCGCGGTGGTGGTGACCGCCTGCGGCCCCCGAACCAAGCAGCAGCGCCAGGCCTACGGAGACAGTCGGACCGACGAAGCCACCCTGCTGCTCAACGAGGCCGAGCAGGAACTGCGCAACCAGAACCCGGAACGCGCCGAGCCCATCCTCGCGAAGGCGAAGGAGGTCCTCGCCCACCCGGATGTCGACCTCTCTCCCGAGGCCGAGATGTGCCGCTCGCAGCTCGCGGAGCTCCAGGCGCTCGTTCCCAAGGTTCGCGAGGAGCGCGCACGGCGGGAGCGCACGTCCCGGGAGGAGGCCGAGCGGAAGACGCTCGAGACCGCCGTGGAGAAGCAGCGGGACGACGTCGTACAGGCGATGTCAGAGGTCTCCACGGCGCTCGACGGACTCGACGAGAAGGACGCGGGCCGTGCGCAGGTGGAGGCGGTGCAAGAGGCCATCAAACGCACCCGGGAGCGGCTGAAGACGGGCAAGGAGCTCGAGGCCAAGAGCGAGGACTATGAGGCCTCCGCGCGAAGCACCGAGCGTCGCCTGAACCAGGCGGAGACACGGCTCCGGCTGGCGCAGCGGGTGATCGAGTTCGTCTCGGGGCCACTCGGCGCGAGCCAGGAGGCACCCGAGCTGGAGAAGAAGGCGAAGCGGGAGCGTGACCTGGAGGCACGGCTCTCGCTGTACACGGACGCGCGCGAGCGCTTCGTCCGCTGCGGAGAAGAGGCGGAGAAGCTGCTCACCGAGGTGCCCGAGTTGGCGAAGGGCCCCATCCAGGTGAAGGGCCGCCCGACCTTGCTCAAAGCCGTCGCCGCCGGGTGCAAGAAGAAGGCGGGTTCACTCCAGCGCGTGGTGGTGCAGCTGGAGAAGGCCAAGGTGAAGCAGGAGAAGTTCAGGGAAAAGCTGGAGAAGGCCAAGGAGAAGCGGGAGGCCGCCAAGGCCGCTCGGGAGGAGAAGCAGGAGAAGGCCAGGGCGAAGCGGGAGGCCGCCAAGGCGGCCTTCGCGGAGAAGCTCGAGAAGGCCAAGGCGGCTCGCGCGGAGAAGCTCGAGAAGGCCAAGGCGGCCCGCGCGGAGAAGCTCGAGAAGGCCAAGGCGGCTCGCGCGGGCAAGAGCAAGTAGGCCCTGGCGCGGCCCGTCGACGCGCAGCGCGCCATGGCAACGCAGCGCGTCACGCCAGGACGCGGGCGGTGAACCCGTCCAACACATGACGAATCTCCGCCAGGGCCGTATTGTCGGGGTTCTCGGCGCGCGCTTTCAGCCGCCCCGACTTTTCGGTGCTGGATGGTCTGATGGTAGCATACGGGAAAGGTCACATTTCGCCCTGCCCACCCGGCGGGCGGCGGGGGAGCTCATGATTCAAAGCGGCGCCCAGGCCCAGAGCGCACCAGCCGACATCGGAGATCCCCTCATCGGGCGGGTCCTCAACGACAAGTTCCGCATCGTGGAGGCCCTCGGCTCGGGAGGCATGGGGCGGGTGTACAAGGCCGTGCAGGCACCGCTGGATCGCCTGGTGGCCCTCAAGGTACTCAACCCCCAGTACAGCGAGGGCAAGGACCCGGGCTTCCAGAAGCGCTTCTTCCTGGAGGCCGCCGTCACCTCCAAGCTGCGCCACCCCAACACCGTCACCATCATCGACTACGGCAAGTCGGACGACGGCGTCCTCTACATCGCGATGGAGTACCTCGAGGGGCAGACCCTCGCGCAGCTCCTCACGCAGCTGGGGCCCCTGCCGTGGATGCGCGTGCTGAACATCGGCCAGCAGGTGGCGCGCTCGCTGCGCGAGGCCCACCGGGTCGGTCTCATCCACCGCGACCTCAAGCCCGCCAACATCATGGTCCTCAACCAGGAGGAGGACCATGACGTGGTGAAGGTGCTGGACTTCGGTCTGGTGAAGTCCTTCCTGCCGGACCGGGGCCTGCCCAACGAGACCGAGCTCACCCAGGCCGGCGTCATCCTCGGCTCGCCGCAGTACATGGCGCCCGAGCAGGCGCGCAACGTGTCCGACCCGCGCAGCGACGTGTACTCGCTGGGCGTGGTGATGTTCCAGATGCTGATGGGGCGCCCGCCCTTCCAGGCGGCGCAGAGCATCGACGTCATCTTCAAGCACCTCAACGAGGCCCCGCCCGCCTTCTCCGCCCTCTGGCCCGGCCACTCCGTGCCGCAGGAGGTGGAGGCGCTGGTGATGCGGTGCCTCTTCAAGCGCCCCGAGGAGCGCTTCCAGTCCATGGACGAGGTGCTCGAGGCCTTCCACCGCGCCGCCTCGTCCGCGGGCTTCAGCGGGGCCTTCGCCAGCCCGCGTAACCTCGTCACCGGCGGCTTCACGCCCCTCCCCGCTCCCGGCAGCGGCCCCCTCTCGGGCCCACGGACGGGCCCGCTGCCCGCGCCCACCGCCACCGGAGCGAGCACCGTGGCGCTGGACATCGCCGTGGTAGAGCCCGTGAAGCCGGCCGCCCGGCGCACCCTCGCGCTGACGCTCTTCGCCGGCTCGCTGCTGCTCGGCCTCGGCGTGGCCGCGGTGATTGCCCTGCGCGCCTCGCCCCCCCAGGCCTCGCCCACTCCCGCGCCCGCCATCACGGTGGCGGCTCCCACGGAGAAGGCGCCCGCTCCCGCCGCACTGCCTCTCGCCGCCGAGCAGCCCGCGGCCCCGGCCCAGCAGCCCGCCGCCGAGCCCGTGGCCCCGACGGTGGTCGCCCAGCCGCACGCGGAGCCTGCCCCCATCCGTTTCATCATCGGCAGCGAGCCCGACGGCGCCCGGGTGACGTACGCGGGGCGCGTGCTGGGTGAGACGCCGGTGGAGCTGACGGTGCCTCCGGGCGCGGATGGCCGCGCGAGCGCCCGCCTCACCTTCGTGCGGGACGGATACCAGCGCTCCACCGCCATCGCCGAGGGCGCGGGCCCGGTGGTCCACTTCAAACAGAAGCTGAAGAAGAAGTCCGGCTCGCGCTCCGCGGACAAGGACTCCGGGTACAAGGAAGACCCGTACTGAGACTCGTGATGAACCCGACCGCCTGGAAGCGAGCGAGCACCCTCGCGTTGGTGCTGTACGCGGGGACTGCCCTCGGCGACGCGCGGCTGGAGGCCCGCCGCCATTTTCGTAACGGCATGAGCCTCATTGCCCAGGGGAAGTACGACCAGGGCATTGCCGAGCTGGATGCCGCCTACCTCATCAAGCCGCACCCCAACGTCCTCTACAACATCGCTCGCGCCTACCAGGACGCGGGCCGTGTGAACGAGGCGATGGACGCCTACCAGCGCTACCTCGCCACCAACCCGCCGGACACGGCGCCCGTGCTGGCCGCACTGGCGAGCCTGGAGGAGGCGCGGAAGGCCACCGAGGCGACGAAGCAGGCCGAGCCAGAGCCCGGGAAGAAGCCCGTGCTGCCGCCCATGCCCGCGGCGCCCGGTGCCGACGCGGCCAGGACGCTCGCGGTGCTGGTGGAGCGGCTGGAGAAGGCCATCGCCCGCGCCGAGTCCCTGCCCACCACGCCGCAGCCCGCGTCCGCGCAGCAGCCCGCGTCGTCCGCCATCGAGGCCGCCGGCCCGGAGGGCGTGGCCGCCTCGTCCGACGAGGACGAGGGCGCGGTGCCCTACGAGGAGCGCGTGGTGACGGCGAGCCGCCGCGCCCAGTCCTCGCTGGAGGCGCCCAACGCCACCTCCGTCATCACCGCCGAGGACATCCGCCTCTCCGGCGCCACCACGCTGCCGGAGCTGCTGCGCCGCGTGCCGGGCGCCGAGGTGATGATGCTCGGGCAGGGCAGCGCCAACGTGTCGCTGCGCGGCTTCAACGAGCGCATCGCCAACAAGGTGCTGGTGCTGGTGGACGGCCGCACCGAGTACCAGGACTTCCTGGGCATGACGCTCTGGTCATCCATGCCGGTGGATATGGCCGACATCGAGCGCATCGAGGTCATCCGCGGCCCGGGCAGCGCGCTGTACGGCGCCAACGCCATGCTGGGCGTGGTGAACATCATCACCCGGGCCCCGGGCACCGGTCCGCGCGCGCGCTTCCAGGCCTCCGTTGGCAACGGCAACGCCGCGGGTGGCAGCTTCGTGAGCCACGGGAGCGCGGGGGGGCTGCGCTATCGCGCCTCGGCGGCGTACTCGCAGGCCGACAAGTGGAGCCGCGACTTCGCGGACGACCGGCCCGACATGACGGTGGGTGACCCCGAGAAGGAACTGGGCCTGCGCAGCGCGCGCGGCAGCCTCGCCACCGTCTACCAGCTCGACTCGGGCACCGAGCTGGGCCTGTCCGGCGGCATCAACCGCTTCTACACGGAGATCTACCCGCTGGGAGTGCTCCGCAACTACTTCCTGGACGGGGTGAGCGCCTTCGCCAAGGCGGACGCGGGGCTGGGGCCGCTGAAGGTGAAGGCCTTCTGGAACCACCTGTCCGTGGACGCGGGTCCTCAGTACGAGGCGATGGGCCAGCGCTCACTGGCCACGCGCGTCACCTCCAACGTCTTCAATGGCGAGGCGCTCTTCAGCCAGGGCTTCCAGTTGCTGGGTGAGCACCAGGTGAACCTGGGCGTGGAGGGCCGCATCAAGCGCGTGGCCTGGGACTACCTGGGCCCGCTGCGCCAGGAGTTCCACGCCGCGGCCTTCATCCAGGACGAGTGGCGCCTGGCCCAGCCCTTCCGCGTGGTGGCCTCCTACCGCGTGGACCGGCACCCGCTGCTCGATGGTGGCAAGCCGGGCCTGGCCCACTCGCCGCGCGTGTCCGCCCTCTTCCTGCCCTTCGAGGGGCACGCCTTCCGCGCCAGCGCGGCCTCGGCCTTCCGTGAGCCCACGTTCCTGGAAAGCTACATGGGCGTGCGCATCCCCATTCCCGGAGTCACCGGCGCCAGCGCGCTCTCCACCGGCAACACGGCCCTGCGCGCCGAGCGGATGCTGGCCTTCGAGCTGGGCTACCGCGGCGAGGCCCCCGAGCTCGGCATGGACTGGGATGTGGCCCTCTACCAGAACACGGTGAGGGACCTCATCCACCTGTCCGCCGTGCAGCCGCTGCCGGCGGGCGACTCGTGGGACGCGGCCACGGGCACATACCTGCTGGGTCGCTCGGTCTTCCAGAACGAGGCGGCCGTCTACACCGCACGCGGCGCCGAGGCCGGCGTGTCCCTGGCGCCCGTGGATGGCCTGGGCATCAAGGCCACCGCGGCCTTCCAGCAGATGACGTCCGATGGCGAGGAGGGCCTGTGCGGCCCCTGCAGCCAGGCGCCCCAGCTCAAGCTGTTCGGCGGCGTCACCTACCGCACGCGCTCGGCGCTGGAGCTGAGCGTGGACGCGGCCTGGACGTCCGCCACCACCTGGGTGGAGCGTGAGCCCGCGGCGGAGGACCCCACCCGTATCGAGCCCCTGGCCAACCCGCTGTCGGCCTACGCCGTCGTCAACGCCCGCGTGGGCTACTCGCCGGTGAAGGACCATGTGTCGGTGGCGCTGGTGGGCTCGCACCTGGGCCCCGCGCACAACCAGCACCCCTTCGGCAACCGCATCGAGCGCCGCGTGCTCGCCATCCTGACGGTGACTCCATGAGCTCCTCCTGCCAGAAGACACTGGTGGGCCTGACCCTCGCGTCCATGCTCGCCACCGGCTGCGAGCCTCCTCCCGTGGTGCCCACCGCGGACCGGCGGCAGAACCAGCAGCTCTCGCGCATCGAGGGCAACGTGGTGGTGCAGAGCCGCGCCCGCGGCAACGCCATCGTCCTGCTCTACGACGCCGAGCGCCCGCCCCCGCCCCAGGGCTCGGGTCGCCCGCTGTCCTTCACCGTCATCCCCGCCGAGCAGCTCTTTGGCCCGTCGTTGGGGGACACGAGCACCGCCGGTCCCTTCACCGCGCCCTTCACCTTCACCCTGGTGGCTCCGGGGCGCTACCTGCTGCGCGGCTTCATCGACGTGGACACGTGCCGCTCGGGCGCGCAGCCCTGCCATGGCCCGGACTTCATCCCCTGGTACAGCGTCACCGGCGAGCCCAACGCCGGAGACGTGGGCGGCGCCGCGGTGGACGCCATCACCCGCGCCCCACGCCTGGTGGAGGTGGCCGCGGGCCCGGACGGTGCCCTCCAGGCCACCACCGGCGTCACCGTGAGCTTCAGCGACTCGACGAGCACCGTGCCCGAACGGCCCGCCTTCCAGGTGGTGGGAGACTCCCGCCTCGACCCGGCGGCGGGCCCCAAGCGGCTGGAGCTGCGACCCCTGCAGGTGCGCGAGGGCGTGGTGGACGTGCGCTCTCCCGCCCTCCTCGTGCGCTACGTGGACGAGGACGGAAACGGAGTCCCCGACGACGCCAATGGCGACGGCCAGCCGGACCTCTGGCCGAAGGTGGTGCTGCGCAAACTGACGGACGGCCAGGGGCTCACCGAGACGCAGAGGCTCGCCGACGAGAATGACCTCGACCGCAACGGCCTCCTCGACTCCGAGGGCGTGGACTACACCCGGACCGACGGCACGAGCGACGGGCTGCCGGACCAGGTGGTGCTCGCCGCGGGGCTGGCGCCCGATCCGGCGCTGCTGGATGCCCTCCGCAAGCCCGACGGCACCCCGCGCATGGAGCCCGTGGCCGTGCCTTCGCTGGGGGTGCTGGTGCTGCCCAGGGCGCTCGACGCGCGAGAGCCGCGCAACCCGGTACTGCTCCAGTCCGTGCCCCGGGGGCGCTACGCCCTCACGCTCGTCCAGTTCACCGGCCAGACGTGGCGCGTCCCCAACGAGCTGTCCCCTCTCCTGGCGACCGAGCGCGGCCTGCCCTCCGTGGAGAGCCAATCCTTCGTGCTAGAAGTGCCGTGATACGCGCACCGCTCCTCTTTGACTTCATGCTGTCCGTCGGCCAACATATCGGAATCTCGGTATTCCGGTAGCACGCGGAGGGGGGACAGTGCAGGGAGACTCTCCAATGAAGCCGGCAACGGTTGTGCCCGAAGCAGCGGCGACGACATCGCCACGTTCCACGGCGGCTCCAGCGGAGCCGACGCGGCCGTTCGTTGCTGCCCCCGGCACCGAACCGGCGCGCGCTCGACCCGCCATCACCCCCGTCACCGGAACGCCCGCCCAGCCCACGGAGCCGGCACGCCCCTTCGGCGGGCTCAGCTCCGAGACGGCGAAGGCCTTCGCGGCCCACGCCACCTCCACTCCCCCCGCTCCGGAGACGCGTCCCTTCGCGCGTCCGGAGCCCGGGGTGCAGGCGCAGCGCGTGCTGCTGGTGGATGACAGCCGCTCCATCCGCACGCTGCTGAAGATCTACCTGATGGCGCGCTCCTTCGAGTACATCGAGGCCGAGTCGGCCGAGGCGGCGCTGAAGGTGCTGGACGGGCAGCCGGTGGACCTCATCCTCACCGACTTCCACATGGACGGGATGAACGGGGCGGACTTCGCGGCGACGGTGCGTGGCCACCGCAACATGAAGGTGTCCAAGATTCCCATCCTGATGATGACGGGCGATGCGAACGCCGCCGAGGTCCGCAACAAGGGCCAGAAGGCCGGCATCAACGCCTTCGTGCGCAAGCCGGTGAGCTGCGCCCAGCTCATGACGCTGGTGGACACCATCCTCCCGCCCCCGAAGAAGGGCTGATCCCCGAGCCGGTGGTGCGCCGCCTCCCCTGAGTGAGGGAGGCGGGCACGCCGAGCGCTCAGGTGGCGTCAGGAGACCGGGAGGGCGGCCCCAGCTCGCGCCCGCCGCTTGCGCAGCGACTCGACGAGACGGACGGCGAAGAGCAGCGCCAGCACCGCGCCATACACGAGCGGCTCGGTGAGGTCCTTCTTCACGCGCCAGACGAAGTGCACCACGCCCAGCGAGGCCGCCACATAGGCCAGCCGGTGCAACCGCTGCCAGACGGGAAAGCCCAGGCGGCGCACCATGCGATTCGTGCTGGTGACGGCCAGCGGAACCAGCAGCACCAGCGCGAGGAAGCCCACGGTGATGAAGGGCCGCTTGGCGATGTCCTCGAGGATGATGGGGAAGTCCAGCCCCTGGTCCACCACCGTGTACGTGAGGAAGTGCAGCACGGCGTAGGCGAAGCCCAGCAGGCCCAGCAACTTGCGCAGGCGCATGGGCCACGTCCACCCGGCCACCACCTTCAGTGGCGTACACGCGAGCGAGGCCACCAGCAGGATGAGGGCGAGCATCCCCGTCTGGTTGAGCACGCGCTCGATCGGGTTGGCGCCGAGGGTGTCCCGCCAGAACCCCAGGGCGAGGAGGGCCAGCGGGGAGAGGCCGCCCACGAGGAAGGCCTGCTTGAGCCAAGGGTACGGAGGGGAAGCCATGGTCAGAAGTCGCGGCTCAGGTCCATGCCCGCGTAGAGGCTGGCCACCTGCTCGGCGTAGCCGTTGAAGGGCAGCGTGGGACGGCGGCGGAGCTCGCCGATGCGGCGCTCGGAGGCCTGGCTCCAGCGAGGGTGGGCCACCTCGGGATTCACGTTGGCGAAGAAGCCGTACTCGCGAGGGTTGGCCTTGTTCCAGGTGGTGGGCGGCTGCTTCTCGGTGAGGGTGATGCGGACGATGGACTTGATGCCCTTGAAGCCGTACTTCCACGGCACCACCAGCCGCAGCGGCGCGCCGTTCTGGTTGGGCAGCACGCGGCCGTAGAGGCCCACCGCGAGCATCGTGAGCGGATGCAGGGCCTCGTCCAGGCGCAGGCCCTCGACGTACGGCCAGTCCAGCACGGGGTACTTCTGACCGGGCATCTGCTCGGGGTCCTTCAGGGTGGTGAAGGCCACGTACTTCGCCTTGCCCGTGGGCTCGACGCGACGCAGCAGCCCCGCCAGCGAGAAGCCCATCCACGGAATCACCATGGACCAGGCCTCCACGCAGCGCATGCGGTAGATGCGATCCTCCAGCGGGAACCAGGACTGCAGCGTGTCCATGTCCACCCGCTGCGGCTTGTTCACCTCGCCGTCGATGACGATCGTCCACGGCCGCGGCTTCAGCGTGTGGGCGTTCTCCGCCGGCTCGCCCTTGTCGAGGCCGAACTCGTAGAAGTTGTTGTAGGTGGTGGCGTCGTCGAAGGACGTGGGCCGCTCATCGGTGTCGTACGGACCCCGGGGCCGCTTCTTGGGGGCCTCGCCCGGGGCCGCCGGAGCGGTGGGGAGGCTCTCGCCCGTTCCGGTGGGCCTGCTGCTGAGCAGCTCGAGGCCTCCACCCACCCCCGTGGCGGTGCCGGTGAAGAGGACGGCGCTCTTGATGAACTCGCGTCGGCGCAGGTAGAGCGACTCGGAGGTGAGTTCGGAGCTGGGCGGCTCGGGCAGCTTCTGGCGCATGGTCCCTTCATAACGCCGGAAGCGGATTTCCGGTTACAGCGGGGGCGGGGAGACCTGGCGGGCAGCGGGCTCCCGCTCGGCGAGGGCCCGGGCATCCCGCATCCGCCACAGCCGCCACCAGGGAGTGGAGGGCGACTGGTGGTGCTCCCAGTGGTAGCCGAAGAAGTAGCAGGAGAGCATGGCCCACAGGTGGTTGCGCGGCAGGGAGCGCGCATGGTGGGGCACCATGTCCGGGGTGTCCGGCCGCCGGTGGGGCATGAAGGTGCCGAAGAAGAAGAGCTGCACCGTGCCGAGCAGCGCGGGCGCCACCCAGAAGGCCACGATCCGCCACTGCGCCACGCCCAGGAACTGCAACACGTTGAACTTGGCCGCCATCACGAGGATCTGCGTCCAGGTGGTGTAGCGCCACATGAAGGTGGCGAACCACGGCCAGAAGGACTGGGTGCGAGTGGAGAAGTCCGGGTCGTCCAGGCCGGTGGGGTCGATGTGGTGGGCGCGGTGGTTGACCACCAGCCGCCGGTAGGAGAGCCCGGCGAAGAGGAAGCAGGCGACCGTGCCCACGCTCTGGTTCACCCACCGGTGGCGGCTCACCGTGCCATGCATCGCGTCATGGCCGGTGATGAACAGGCCGGTACACAGGTACGCCTGCAGGGCGATGTGGAAGTACGTGAGCGGCGAGGCGAGCGACAGGTCGGCCCCCACCAGAAGCCAGACGAGAATGACCCACCCACGCGCCGAGAATGCTCAGCGCGATGAGGACACCCCAGGGATCTCGAGGGACCTGACTCCGCATCCGCTCCATCTTCTTCATCACCCGCCCCCCGCCGCGCACGCCTACTTCTTCGCCGGCTCCGAGGCCCCGCCGAGCTCCAGCGCGAGCTTCTCGGCGGTGACGTAGCGCGGCTCGATGTCCACGGGGACCTTCTCCAGCCTGTCCAGCACGCGCTTCACCTCGGGACGCACCACGCCCATCTTCGCGAGCAGCGACTCGGCGGAGGCGCGGTCGCCGGCGGCCTGCAGCTCCATGAGCTGCTTCGTCAGGGAGGTGACGGACTCGCGAATCTTCCCCGGCACCACGGCGAAGGTGCCGTCCTTGTTCACCACCACCGCGCCGGTGTCGAGGAAGTGGTTGAGCTGCAGCGCCATGCCCTTGCCGTGCGCCTCGTTGATGCCGAAGCGGATGGAGCGGAACGCCGAGGCCAGGAACGTGGTGTACATGGTGCGCTCCAGGTCCTTGCCGATGACGCCCTTGTCCACGAGGTGCTGCAGGGCCCAGAGGCCGGAGATGTCGGCCTTGGCCTCCTCGATGGCGCTGGTAGGACGTCCTGGAGCGCCTGGCGCACCGTGGTCTGCTTGCCGCTCCACGGTGATGTTGTGGGGCCCGAGGCCGTGCATCAGCTCGTGCATGAGGATGTGGGTGAAGAAGGCGTCGAAGGAGACGTCCTTGCGGTCCGTCGGGGCGAGCGCCACCTGCGGTGATGGGCATCAGCACCTCGGTTGAACTTGGCCTCCTGGACGTTCTTGAGCATCACGCGCTTGGTGCCCTTCTCGGCCGCCGACGCGCTCGTCGTTGGGCAGGTTGAAGGCCGCGGTCTGCACGCCGCGGTTGGCGTCGCCCGAGGAGAAGATGCTGTTGACCACGCGGATGGGCGCGAGCGCGCCGAGCTTCGGGTTGCGCAGCTGCGGGTCGATGGGCAGGTGTGTTCTCGAGCTCCTGCAGCTCGCCGCTGAACTTCGCGAGCTTCTGCCGTCTCCGCGTCGTCGCGCACGCGCGATGAAGGCCTCGAAGGCGGCCTTGTAGTTGAACCACTCGTCCTCGTAGACCTCGTAGGGCCCGATGGTGGGCTCGACGCTGGCGTCGAGCTCCATCCAGGCCACGTCGCTCGCGTAGTAGTCGTTGGTGAGGAAGCGCCTCGGCGCGCTTCTCGAGGAAGGCCTTCAGCGTCGGCTGCGTGGTGAGCGCCGCGGCCTCGCGCAGCAGCTCGCGCCGCCGCGCGCGAGCTCGCCCTGGTACTCGACGCTGTAGGGCACGGCGACGAGCTTGCCGTCCGGGTCGCGGCGGATGGTGGTGAAGAAGCCGGTGGCCTCGCGCTGCTGCGCCTCGGGGAGCGACTTCACCCAGGCCTCGATCTCGGCCTTGGTGGCGCCGGCCGGGTAGAAGTTGCCGGCCTCGGGCTTCGGCGGCGACGCCGGGGACGAACGGCGCGTTGTGGTCGAGCCGGGACCACGGGCCCTTGTTGAGGAGGAAGGCGTGCAGCCGCGCCGGCCGAGCGGGGAGTTGTCCTTCAGCAGGTCGAGCAGGAGCGTCTCGTTGCCGGCCCACACCTGGCGCAGGAAGAGCGAGTCCATGAGCTTCGCGGCCTGGACCATCTTCGCGAGGGCCCGGCGCTCGTTCTCGGGGAGCTTCGAGACGTCGGCCTGGATGTCGACGGGGGCGAAACGGGCCGTGGCGCGCTTGAGCTCGGGGGCAGTGGGCATACGGGAGGTCTCGGGCTGCTTCTCGGCGGCGCCGGCCGGGCTCGCGAGGAGCACCGCGGCGGCGGCGAGGGAGAGGAGTTCGCGGATCATGGCGGACCTTTTACCTCATGACAGCCGCGGCGGATCGCACTTGGGGCATCCCGGTTCTTCGCTGGACAGCTTGACGCGTGGGCTGCCACCGTCGCGCCATGAAGATCAAGCTCAGCAGCGTCATGGTCGACGACCAGGAGAAGGCCCTCAAGTTCTATACGGAGGTCCTGGGCTTCGTGAAGAAGCACGACGTACCGGTCGGGGAGTTCAAGTGGCTCACCGTCGTCTCGCCCGAAGGGCACGATGATGTCGAGTTGCTCCTGGAGCCGAACGCGAACCCCGCCTCGAAGGTCTACCAGAAGGCCCTTCATGAGCAGGGGATACCGCTCACGGCGTTCGCCGTGGACGATACCCAGAAGGAGTACGAACGCCTGAAGAAGCTGGGCGTGGCGTTCCGCACGGAGCCCACGCAGATGGGGCCGACCACCATCGCCGTGTTCGACGACACCTGCGGCAACCTCATCCAGATCTACCAGGGCTGAGCAAGCGGGCCTACCATCCGTCCCGGCCATGCACACCGTAGGATCGTCATGACTGACGACTCGGTGCGCACGGTGCTGGTAACGGGAGCCACGGGCTTCATCGGTCGAGCCCTACGCCCTGCCCTGCTCGCCCGAGGGCTGGAGGTACGAGCCACCACACGCCACCTCGCTCGGGCGCCTCGGAACGGGCGAGAGGAGTGGGTGGAGGCCGATCTCCTCCGCCCGGAGACACTCGCCCCCGCGCTGGAGGGAATGGACGCGGCGTACTACCTCGTCCACAGCATGGGGGACAAAGGCGAGGACTACCGCGAGCGAGAGCGCCGCAGCGCGGAGTCCTTCGCGAAAGAGGCCGCACGCGCGGGGCTGAAGCGCCTCGTGTACCTCGGAGGGGTGGCACCGCGTGGCACACCGTCGCGCCACCTGGCGAGCCGGCTCGCGGTGGGCGAAATCCTGCGCGCGGGGCCCGTGCCCACGGTGGAACTGCGCGCGTCGATGATCATCGGCCCGGGTTCCACGTCCTGGCGCATCTGCCGTGACCTGGCGCTGCGCCTGCCCGCGATGGTGTTGCCCTCGTGGCTGCGCTCACGCACCTGCCCCATCGCGCTGGAGGACGTAGTGCGGGCACTGGTGGACGCCTTGGAGATACCGCTCGAGCACGGTGAGTGGTTCGACCTCCCGGGCCCGGAGGTGCTGAGCGGGCGGGAAATCCTGGAGCACATCGCGGCGCTGCGAGGACTGCGCCCCCTCATGGTGCGGTTCCCGGTGCTGACACCGCGCCTGTCCTCGCTGTGGCTGAAGCTGGTGACGAGCGCGGACTACGCGGTGGCACGCGAGCTGGTGGAGGGACTCACCCAGGACCTGCTGCCGCGTGACGCGCGCTATTTCGAGCTGACGCACCACCCGCCGAGCATTCCCTTCGACGAGGCGGCGCGGCGCACGCTGGCGGCGGAAGAGGCCCATGCGGCCCGGCGGCACGGTTTCGCCGCACGGGAGGAGCGCTGGGTGGCTCGACTGGGGCCGTACCTCAGACGGCCGGCAGGAGGATGACGATGAGCAGGTCCCACAGGGAGTGACTCACCCACGCGGCGGCGAGGCTGTGACGCCACTCGGCGAGCAGCCCCCAGGCCAGTGACGTGGGGAACGCCGCGAGCGCCAGCAGCGGCTCACCGAAGGCGAGCAGCAAGAGGCTCGACAGCACCGCGGCCACCACCGCGCACCCCACCCTCCCGAGCCTCGGCCGCAGCACCTGCTGCACCACGCCGCGCCAGAACAACTCCTCGGCCGGGGCAATCACCAGCGCCAGGGCCAGTCCCGCCCACACCGAGCCCGTGCCGAAGCGTCGCGTAGACATCCATCAGCGGCTTGCAGAGGAACTCCGAGAAGCCTCCGCACAGCGCCCACAGCACCGCCCGAGAGCCCACGTACAGCACTCCCGCGAGAGCCACGCCCCACAGCAGGCCCTCACGCCTCGGGATGAGCCGCAGCCGCCCCAGCTCGCCCATCGCCTTCCACGACAGCGCGTTCCAGCCGGCACAGAAGAGCGCGGCCCACAGGAAGAAGCGCGGCGGGTTCGCGTGGACCAACGCGGTCCACAGGAGCGCGGCCACTCCGCTGGCCACGAGCCAGCCCGGGTGATGAATCTTGGGGGAGGTCATGAGCTAATCCAGGCCCCGGTCCCGCAGCAGCGCCTCGGCCGCTCGCCGCCCCGAGACCATGGCGCCCTCGATGGAGCCGTTCTCCCGGTAGTCCCCACAGGCGTACAGCCCCGGCGACAGCCGCACCCGCCGATGCGGCTCCTCGAGCATCTCGGGCGTCTGCGTCGGCAGCGCGTGGGGAATCACATAGGTGCGCAGGTGCCTCCACCTCGCCACCGCCTCGCCGAACCATCCCGAGAGCTGCTCGCGCACCCGCGCCTCCAGTTCCTCCAAGTCCTCCGCCATCTCCAGCACCGACACCGATACCAGGGCCTGCCCCTCCGGCGCGTACGCGGGCGCCACCTCGCTCATCACCGCGAGGTTGTTCACCGGCCCCGTCCCCTCCCCGTTCAGCACCAGGTAGGGCCCTCGCACCGGCGGCTCCGGCGCGGCGAAGTACAGGTTCGTCACCGCGTTCATCTCCCTCGGTGGCATGCCGAGCAGCAATTCCTCCGCCGCGGGCGCGTCCGTGGCCACCACCACCGCGCTGGCCTCCAGCGTCTCACCGGACGCCAGCCGCACCCGGTGGCCCCACACCTCCTCCACCGGCGCGTTCGTCCTCAACGCGCCAGACGGCAGCTTCGCGGCGAGCTGCGCCGCCAGTGTCCCCATGCCCCGCGCCGGCACCGCCGTGGCCCCCATGGCGAACATCCGGAAGACGAACTCCAGCATCCGGCTCGAGGTGCGCAGCTCCTTCTCCAGGAACACACCCCCGAAGAAGGGCCGGAAGAAGACATCCACCATCTCCTCGGAGAAGCCCACGTCGCGCAGGTACTTCAGCGACGTCTTCTGCGGCCGGTGGAACACGTCCTCCACCGTGCCCGACAGCGCATGCTGGCGCAGGTCCAGCACGTGCAACTTGTCCCAGAACGAGCCCACCTTGTTGAAAGCGTGCGCCGCCGCCTGGAGGGGCCGTCGGAACGGATCCGCCACCTGGTGCAGCTTCCCCGCCCGCCACACCAGCGCGCCCGGAAAGAAGCGCTGGAGGTCGAGCGCCTTGTAGTCCAGCCACCGCTGTGGCTCCGGGTAGGCCGTGAGGAACACCTGGAAGCCGCGGTCCAGCAGGAAGCCGTCCACCGTGTCGGTGCGCACCCGGCCGCCGACTCCGTCACTCGCCTCCAGCACCCAGGCCTTCACCCGGGCCTGCTGGAGCACCCGCGCGCACGTCAACCCCGCCAGCCCCGCCCCCACCACGATGACGTTTGGACCTGCCAAGCGTGCGCTCCGTAATTACGAAATTTCCCGTCCTACATTGATTCCCGGACTCCGCCCAGCCACACTCGTCGGGAATATGAGGACAAGTGGACACCTTTCTTCCTGCACGGTGTCCCCGCTCTTCTTACTCAAGGCACTGCTTCAAACCGACCGCCTTTTCCCTTCCCCGGCGGCGGAATACCTCGGAGACCGATAAGCCATGTTGATCGTGATGCGACCGGATGCGACGGCCCAGGACATCGAGCGTGTAAACGACGAGATCCGCCGTCGTGGCTGGCAACCGCACGCGATCCCCGGCGAGACCCGGACGGCCATCGGCATCACCGGCAACCCGGGCGCGGTGGAGCCCGAGCCCTTCCGCGTGCTGCCCGGCGTGGCGGACGCGGTCCCCGTCTCCCAGCCCTTCAAGCTGGTGAGCCGCGAGGTCAAGCCCGAGGACTCCATCATCCGTCTGGGTGACCTGGCGCTGGGAGGCAAGACGGTGCACGTCATCGCCGGCCCCTGCTCGGTGGAGTCGCACGAGCAGATCGTCTCCACCGCCAAGGCGGTGAAGAAGTCAGGCGCCACCCTGCTGCGCGGCGGCGCCTTCAAGCCCCGCACCAGCCCCTACGAGTTCCAGGGCCTCAAGAACGACGGCCTGCAGCTCCTGGCCGAGGCGCGCAAGGAGACGGGCCTGCGGGTCATCACCGAGGCCAAGGACACCGACACGCTGGACGCGGTGGCCGAGGTGGCCGACATCATCCAGATCGGCGCGCGCAACATGCAGAACTTCTCGCTGCTGGAGGCGGTGGGCGAGCTGCGCAAGCCCGTCATGCTCAAGCGCGGCCTGAGCGCCAGCATCAAGGAACTGCTGATGGCGGCCGAGTACGTCGTCGCCCGCGGCAACACCCAGGTCATCCTCTGCGAGCGAGGCATCCGCACCTTCGAGACGATGACGCGCAACACGCTCGACCTGAACGCCATCCCCATGCTCAAGGCGCTCAGCCACCTGCCGGTGTGGGCGGACCCGTCCCACGGCGTGGGCGTGCGCAAGGCGGTGCCGGCGATGATGCGGGCGGCCATCGCGGCGGGGGCTGACGGCCTCATCGTCGAGGTGCATCCGGATCCGCCTCGGGCCAAGTCCGACGGCGCCCAGTCGCTGGACTTCTCCGAGTTCGACAAGGTGATGGTCGAGGTGCGCGCGGTAGCCGCCGCCCTGGGCCGCGACGTGGCGCGACTGGAGTAGGCACATGACACTCAAGGAAGCGCTGGGCAAGGTAGTGGGCCGGCGTGACCTGAACCGCGAGGAGATGGCCCACGTCATGGGCCTGATGCTCGCGGGAGAAGCGACGCCCGCTCAGGTGGGCGCCTTCGCGGTCGCGTTGCGCATGAAGGGTGAGACCGAGGAGGAGATCCTCGGCGCGGCGGAGGCCATGCGAGCCTGCGCCACGCGCATCCACCCCAAGGCGGAGGTGGTGCTCGACACCTGCGGCACGGGTGGCGATGGCGCACACACCTTCAACATCTCCACGGCCGTGGCCTTCGTGGTCGCGGGCGCGGGAGTGACGGTGGCCAAGCACGGCAACCGCGCGGTGTCCTCGCGGTGTGGCAGCTCGGACGTGCTGGCCGCGCTGGGCCTCCCCATGGACCGTCCCCACGAGCAGGTGACACGCGACGTGGACGAGCACGGCGTGGGCTTCCTCTTCGCGCCCTCGCACCACAGCGCCATGCGGCACGTGGCGCCGGCACGGCGTGAGATTGGCCTGTACACGGTGTTCAACCTGCTGGGCCCGCTGACCAACCCGGCGGGCGCGCGCTACCAGTTGCTCGGCACCTTCGCGGGCGAGCGGCTGGAGCAGACGGCGCGCGTCCTCTCCCGGCTGGGCAGCAAGCGGGCCTGGGTGGTGCACGGCCACGACGGGCTGGATGAAATCTCCCCGTGCACGGCATCGGACGTGGCGGAGCTGCGCGAGGACGGCTCGGTGCGGACCTTCTCCGTCAACCCGGAGGACGCGGGGCTGGAGCGGGTGCCTCCCGAGGCCATCGTCGGCGGAGACGTGGAAGACAACGCCCGGCGCTTCAATGCGCTGCTCGCCGGAGAGCGCTCTGGAGTGCGCACGGCGGTGCTGCTGAACGCCGCGGCGGCGCTCGTGGTGGTGGGCAAGGCGGCGGACCTGCGCGAGGGCGTGCTGCGGTCGGTGGAGTCCATCGACTCCGGCGCCGCCGCCGCCAGGCTGCGGGCCCTGGTGAAGGGGCGCCCGTCATGAGCACCGGGAGCGAGGGGGACAAACTCGCGGCCATCTTCGCGCGCAAGCGCCGGGAGCTCGCCGCGCGCAAGCCCCTGGTGGCCCGAGCGCCCCGCCCCGCCTCCCGGGACTTCACGGCGGCCCTCACGCAGCCCCGGGCCGGCCTGCCGGTGAACGTCATCGCCGAGGTGAAGCGCCGCAGTCCCTCGGGCGGGGACTTCCCGCACCAGGACCTCGTGGCGGTGGCGCGGGCGTACGAGGCGGCCGGAGCGAGCGCGGTGAGCGTGCTCACGGACGACGTGGACTTCGGGGGCAGCCTCGAGGACCTCCTCCAGGTGCGCGCGGCCATCTCGCTGCCAGTGCTGCGCAAGGACTTCCTGGTGGCACCGCAAGAGGTGGAGGAGAGCGCCGCCCTCGGTGCGGATGCGGTGCTGCTCATCGCGGACGCGCTGGAGGACGGGCCTGCTCGCGGAGATGGTGGCGACGGCGAAGGCCTGCCGGGTGGCGGCGCTGGTGGAAGCCCACACGGCGGAGCACGCCGAGCGCGCACTGAAGGCGGGCGCGGAGTTGGTGGGCATCAACAACCGCAACCTGGCCACGCTGCGCACGGACATCTCCACCGCGCTGCAGGTCATCCCCACGCTGCGCAGCAGGGCGAAGGCGCTGGTGGCGGAGAGCGGCCTCAAGACACGCGAGGACTTCGTGGCGGCACGGGCCTCGGGAGCGGACGCGGTGCTGGTGGGCGAGTCCCTGCTGCGCGACGCGGAGCCGGGTCGAGCCCTGGCTCGGCTGCTCGCGCCCATGGGTGAACCGTGAGTGCTCGCGTCGAAGATCTGCGGCGTCACCCGCGTGGAGGACGCGCGCCTGGCGTGGGACGCGGGCGCGGACGCGCTGGGGCTCAACTTCTACTCGCGCTCGCCGCGCTGTGTGACGCCGGAGACGGCGGCGCTGCTGGCGCGCACGCGCCCGCCGCTGGGCGCGGTGGTGGGCGTGTTCGTCAACGAGTCGCCGGACCTCATCCGCGACCGCGTGCGCGAGTGCGGGCTGACCGCGGTGCAGCTCCACGGTGACGAGCCGCCCGAGGCCTGCTCGGGGTACGGCGTGCCCGTCATCAAGGCGCTGCGGGTGCGCGGCGCCCGGGACGTGGAGCGGGCGCGCACCTACGTGGGCGCGGGCGACGTGGCGGCGCTGCTGCTGGACGGGGCGGCGCCGGGCTACGGCGGCGGGGGCGTGGGCTTCGACTGGTCGCTGGTGGCGCGGCTCGCGCGACGCGGGCTGCCGGTGCTGGTGGCCGGTGGCCTCACCCCGGCCAACGTTGGAAGCCGCCGTGCGGGCCACCCGGCCCTACGGCGTGGACGTGGCGAGCGGGGTGGAGTCAGCCCCGGGCCTCAAGAATGCGAACGCGGTGCGCGCCTTCGTGCGCGCCGCGAAGCACTTGCGTCTGGGAGTGATGGACGACCATGAATACGCAAACCGCCCCTGGCCGCTTCGGGCCCTTACGGCGGCCGCTACGTACCCGAGACGCTCGTTCCGGCCCTGCAGGAGCTGGAGCAGGCCTACGCCGAGGCCCGTAGGGACCCGGCCTTCCAGGCCCAGGTGGCGCAGGTGCTGCGCGAGTTCGTCGGGCCGCGAGACGCCGCTGACGCCCGCGCGCCGGCTCACCGAGCTGTGGGGTGGCGCCGCAGGTGTGGCTCAAGCGCGAGGACCTCGCGCACACGGGCGCGCACAAAATCAACAACACCATCGGCCAGGTGCTGCTGGCGATGCGCATGGGCAAGAAGCGCATCATCGCGGAGACGGGCGCGGGCCAGCACGGCGTGGCCACCGCCACCGCGTGCGCCCTGTTCGGCCTGCCCGTGCGAGGTCTACATGGGCGCGGCTGGACGTGGAGCGCCAGGCGCTCAACGTCTTCCGCATGAGCGCGCTGGGGGCCACGGTGCACGCGGTGGAGTCGGGCTCGCGCACGCTCAAGGACGCGATGAACGAGGCCATGCGCACCTGGGTGGCCCAGCGTCGCAGGACACCTACTACGTCATCGGCAGCGCGGCGGGGCCGCACCCCTACCCCACCATCGTGCGCGACTTCCAGTCCGTCATCGGCCACGAGCTGCGCGTGCAGTCGCAGGCGGCCTTCGGCAGGCTGCCGGACGCCATCGTCGCGTGCATCGGCGGCGGCTCGAACGCCATCGGCGTGCTGCACCCCTTCATCGAGGACGCGGGCGTGCGGCTGGTGGGCGTGGAGGCCGGCGGCCACGGCCTGCACACGCGGAGCACGGCGCCTCGCTGACGCTGGGCAGCCGGGGCGTGCTGCACGGCTCGCGCTCGCTGGTGCTGCAGGACGAGCACGGGCAGATCCAGGAGGCGCACTCCATCAGCGCGGGCCTGGACTACCCGGGCGTGGGTCCCGAGCTCGCGCACCTGGCGAAGACGGGGCGGCTGGAGGTGCGCACCGCCACGGACGACGAGGCGCTCGAGGCCTTCTACCAGGTGTGCCGCACCGAGGGCATCCTGCCCGCGCTGGAGACCTGTCACGCCTTCGCGCGCGCCGGCGAGCTGGCGCGAGAGCTGGGGCCAGGGCAAGCACCTGGTCATCAACTGCTCGGGCCGCGGCGACAAGGACGTGGCCACCATCGCGAGCACGGCGCATGCCCGCCCGCCTTCGGGCGAGCAGGAGGTGCAGTGATGGCGCGCGGAGAGCTCGCGGCCGCGTTCGCGCGGGCGCAGGCCGCGCGGCGAGTGCGCGCTGGTGGCGCTACGCGATGGCGGGAGACCCCGGACCTCTCGCGCTCGGTGGACGTGTTCGCGCCATGGTGGAGGGCGGCGCGGACGTGCTGGAGGTGGGCGTCGCGTTCAGCGACCCCATCGCGGACGGCCCCGTCATCCAGGCCGCCAGCGAGCGGGCGCTGAAGGCCGGCGCCACGCTGAAGCGCGTGCTGCGACGAGGTGGTGCCCGCGGTGCGCCAGCGCTGCCCCCAGACGCCGCTGGTCATCATGACGTACGTCAACGTGGTGATGGCGATGGGCGAGGAGCGCTACGCGAAGCTGGCCGCGGGAGCCGGCGTGTCGGGCACCATCCTGCCGGACCTGCCTCCCGAGGAGAGCGCGAGCTGCGCGAGGCCTTCGACGCGGCAGGGGTGGACCTCATCCCCCTGTGCGCGCCCACCACGCCGCCGGCGCGCGCGGAGTCCATCGCGAAGGACGCGCGTGGCTTCGTCTACTGCGTGTCGGTGGCGGGCGTGACGGGCATGCGCGCGGAGCTGCCGGCCGACCTGTCCGAGCGGCTGGAGCTGGTGCGGCGCCGCTCGCCGGTGCCGGTGGTCGCGGGCTTCGGCATCTCCACCGCCGAGCAGGCCCAGGTGGTGGCCGCCCACGCGGACGGCGTGGTGGTGGGCAGCGCCATCGTGCGCGCCGCCCAGGCCGATGGGCCCGCGGCGGCGCGCCAGGTGTGCGCGGAGATCAAGCGCGGCCTCAAGCGCTGAGCCGTTGATTCCCCTCCCCTCTTGTCAAGAGGGCGAGGGGAGCTTCCGAGTCCGCTCAGCCTCTCGCCAGCGCGACGCGCAGCCACCGCCACGCCGAGCCCAGGCCGGGAGAGACACGCAGCATCGTCCAGCGCACCTGCCGGAGCTGTCGACCCTTCAGTTGCTTCGCCATCGGTTCGAGCAACGCCATCGCCTCGGCCGGCTGATTCTGCCGAGCCAGCAGCAGCGCCAGATCCAGCCTCGGATCGAAGAGCGTGGGTTCCAGCGCGAGCGCTTCCTTCAGCAGGGCGATGGCCTCCCGGCGCTCGTTCTTGCCGCTCAGGAGGATCCGACCTCGCAGGAACATCCTCACCGCGTCCGCGCGGCGCCCCCGCGCGATGTTCATCTGAGCCACCTGCTGCCAGAGGCTCACCTGCGCCGGGAACGTCTCCGCCGCCTGCGTGTAGACGGCCAGCGCCTTGTCCGTGAACCCCTTGTCCAGGTGCCCTTGGGCCGCCGCACGGAAGCTCTGGAGCGAGGCCTCGCTCTCGTTCACCCGAGCCAGCAACGGCGCCAGCTTCACGTGGACGGCCGGATCCTTCGGCTCCAGTTCCAGCGCCTTGCGATACCCGGCGATCGCCTTCTTGAGCTTGCCCTTGGAGCGAGCGCGATCGGCCTCGATGATGAGCTCCGAGCGCGTGGGCGGCTCTTTCTTTCCGAAGAGCATGGCCTCCCAGGATACCCCAGCGCCGCGCCGCCCGAACGAGTTGCCGGGCGGGCGGAAATTCACACCACGGGGTCCCCTACAGCCGCCCGGTCAACCCGGACGCGCGGCGCGCGGCTTGACGCCCAGCCGCTCCATCACCTGGCGGAAGACGCCGTACTCCTGGGCGCCCTGGAAGGCGTAGCGATCCCCGAGGATGAAGGTGGGCACCGCCTGCGATGCCCAGCTCCCGCGCCTCGCGGACGGCGTCCTCGACGACCTGTTCGGTAGCGGCCCTGCTCCACCGCGCGCTGCATCGCGTCGGGGTCCAGGCCCGCCTCCTGCGCCGCGCCTCGCAGCGTGTCCCACTGCCAGAGGTCCTGCCCCTCGCTCCAGTAGCGCCGCAGCAGCGCCGCCTGGAACGGCTCGAGCGGCCCGTGCGTCCCGCGCGAACTCCGCCGCCTCGTGGGCGCGGCGCGTCGAGGGGATGATCTCGCGCTCCACCATCTTCAACCCGGCCCTGGCCGCCCGGCAGCTTGAGCGGGTTGTTCGGGTCCTTCATCCGCTCGCGCACGTAGGCCGGCAGGGGGAGCCCCTCTGGCGGCGTCTCCGGACGCAGGAAGAACGGACGCCAGTCCACCTGGACGTCGTACTCCTTCTTCAGCTTCTCGACCTCCACGAGGCCGACGTAGCACCACGGTCAGACGAAGTCCGACCACACCCTGATCGTCACGAGCTCGCTCATGCGTGACACCTAACACCCCACCGCTCCGCCGTCACGCGGAGCGCCGGGCCTCCTCCTCGTCCGTCTCCACCGGGAGCGGCAACGACAGGCCCTCGTCCACGTCCTCACCCGGCGCGCCGGATTGAGGGCGCTCGAGCAGCGCGAGGATGGCCGGGAACAGCACCGTCGTGCCCAGGAAGGCACAGGCGACGCCCAGGAGGGCAATCTCCCCGATGGAGCGCAGCCCCGGGTGGCGCGCCGTGAGCAGCGCGCCGTAGCCCGCCGCATTGGACAGCGTGGCCACCACCGCCGCGACGCCCGTGGTGCGCACCACGTGGGGCAGTGAGCCCGGCCCCTCCTCGCGGTAGCGGTGGTAGAGGTGCACCGCGTTGTCCACGGCGATCGCCAGCAGGTTGGGCAGCACCACCGCGTTGATGAAGTTGAGCTTCAGCCCGTAGAGGTGCATCGCCGCCGGCAGACAGGCGAGCCCGAGGTACAGCGGCCCGGCCACCAGCCCCGCCCGGCGGAAGCTGCGCAGGCTCATCACCATCATCGCGAACACCGCGAGCCCGGCGGCGAGCAGCAGCCAGGGCCCATCCTTCCGCACCAGCTCGAAGATGCGGTAGGCGATGAGGTTCGAGTCGAGCACCTGGAACTGGAGCCCCTGGGTACGGGCCAGCTCGCGCAGCTCGCCCATCTGCTCGCCGAAGCGGTGCAGCGCGTCCGTGTCGGAGAGCGACTCGCGCTTGAAGGCGAGCACGAAGTTGCCCTCTCCATCCAGCGCGGTGAAGCGACGGCGCACCTCGGCGGGCAGCTCCTCCACGCCGAAGGGACGGGCATTCAGCATCGTCTCCAGGCGGCTCAGCGCGGGGCGCAGCCGCTCCGAGCTCCGAGCGCTCTCGGGCAGCCGGTCGACGAACGCACGCAGCGCGGCCCGCTCCGCCTCGACGTCTCCGCCGGTGCGCGGCAGGAAGTCGCTCAGCGAGACGATCTCCGCGAACGTCCGAGCCTCGCCATGGCGCGCCTCGAGCTCGCGCAACGAGGCCGCGAGCCGGCCCGCCTCCGAGACGTCCTGGGTGAGGAAGACGGTGGGCGCGTGGCGCCGGCCGAGCTGGGAGATGATGCGATCATCGAGCTTCGTGGCGGCGAACTCCCCGCGCAGCTTGCGCATGTCGGGCTCGAAGCCGATAAAGCGCACCACCGAGGCGGAGTAGGCCACCAGCACGCCGGTCCCCACGACGATGCCCACCAGCACGGCCCGGGGCAGGCGCGGGGCCACGCGGTAGGGCCGGGCCGGCAGCGGGGCCTCCGCGCGCAGCGGCCGCAACCGCTCGGTCAGGGCGAGGAGCGCGGGGCCGAGCAGATACGTGGCCAGCACCGTGAGCATCACGCCCGAGGCGGCGATCCACCCGAACTGGGCGAAGGCCTGGAACTCGGCGAGCGTGAGCGCGGAGAAGGCGGCGGCGTTGGTGCAGGCCGACGTCAGCGCGCCCTTCCAGGTGCCCAGGATGGTCTCCCGGAGCGCCTCCTCGGCGGGATGCTGGCGGCGCTCCTCGGAGTAGCGCAGCACCAGGTGGAGGCCGTACTCGATGCCCAGGCCGATGAGGATGGCGACGAGGAAGCCGGTGATGATGTTGAGGTAGCCGATGGTCTGCTGCGCCACCGCGAAGGTGATGAGCAGCCCCACGCCCACGGGGGCGCACACCACGAGGAGCGCGGAGAGGCGCCGGCAGGACAGGACGACGATGAGCGCCGCGATGGCGCACGAGAGCATCGAGGCGCGCGTGAGGTCCTGGCGCATCCGCCGGTCCTCCTCGAGCCGGAGCACGTGCACGCCCGTGGCGTCCGTCTCCACGCCCGGGAAGCCCCGTGCCACTTCCGTGCTCGTGGCCTGCACCCGCGTCAACAGCCGTTGGGCGAAGACGAGGTCCCCGGCGAGGCCGGAGGGCTTCACGAACAGGTACAGCTCGCTGCCGTCCGCCGAGCTCAAGTACTCGCGCACGACCGCGCGAGGCGCATGACGGCGGGCGAGCTCCTCGAGCGACGGCGGAGGGGTGTCCTCCAGGGACACGTAGAGCGGGTTGGCCGCGAGCTTCTCCGCCCGGACCACACCCTCGAGGTCCTCGCGCAGGGCACGCAGTTGCTCCGCGGAGAGCAGCAGCAGGGCGCGGTCCTCGAAGAAGCGCGTGTCGTAGCGGAACTCGACGTAGCGGACCTCCTCCAGCGCCTCCAGCCGCGGCGCCAGCTCCTGGGCGAAACGGCGCAGGGTCTCCGGGCTCGCTCCCCGGGCGCGCAGGACCAGATAGCCGTCCCCTCCCGCCTTATGGGACACGGCCTCCAGCTCTCGCACCTCCTGGGTATGCGCGGGCAGCAGCTCCACGAAGGAACCGTGGAAGACGAGTCGCGAGGCGAGCAGGCCCGCGAGGAGCGTCACCACCAGCACACATGCGAGCACACGACCCGGCTTCCGGTACGACAACCAGGCGAAGCGCTCCATCCCTCTGTCGAAATCCAAAGGCAAAACCCTCACAGGGAGAGGGGGTCGGGTCCGGCACCCCGAGCCTCCACCATGTTGTGTCGCAGTTGTGTCGCAGTTGTGTCGCACGAATCGCCTCGAAGCCCAAGGGCCGCGGGGGCCATGAAACACTCCGTAAGACGGGGTGTTGCGGAGGAGCACCCAGGCCCACAGGTAAGGCACCCCGGGCAGGGGGTGTTCCGCCGAGCCCTCCCCCGGTGGCAGAGTGCGCGGATCCAAGAGGAACCCCATGAAGCCTCGCTCTCTCGTCCTCGTCCGCCATGGAGAAACCGCGTGGAGCCGCAGCGGCCAGCACACCGGACGCACGGACATCCCGTTGTTGGAGGAGGGCCGCCGCATGGCCACGGTGCTCCGGACTCCGCTGAGCGCCTGGGACTTCGCCGCGGTGTGGACGAGCCCCCTGAGCCGCGCGAGCGAGACGTGCGCCCTGGCCGGCTACGGTGACGTGGCCGAGCTGCGCGCGGACCTGATGGAGTGGGACTACGGCACCTTCGAGGGCAAGACGAAGGATGAAATCCGCGCCACCAGCCCCAACTGGACGCTGTGGACGGACGGCGTGCCGTGCGGCGAGACGGCACGAGACGTGGGCGCGCGCGCCGACCGCGTCGTCGCCGAGGCCCGCTCCGTGGAGGGCAACGTGCTCGTTTTCGCCCACGGCCACCTGCTGCGGGTGCTCGCCGCGCGCTGGCTGGGGCTGCCCCCCACCGAGGGGCGCCTCTTCGCCCTGAACACCGCCTCCATCAGCGTGCTCGGCTTCGACAGCGGCGGGGACCAGCCCGTCCTCCATCTCTGGAACGACACCACGCACCTGCGCGGCTGACGGACAGGGCCCTCCCCCGGGGGCCCCACACCGTCGCCCCACGACACGCGCCCATGCCTCTATTTTGACCTTGATGGTCGTCGGCGAGCACCCATCGACAGGAGGAGGAGCGCGAAGACGGTGGAGCCCGCGGAGGCACCCGCCGCCGAGCAACCACAGCCGGTGCCGTCCTCGGTCCCCCCGTCGTTGCCATCCCCGGTCCCCGCGTCCACGCCATCCCCGGGCCTACCGTAGACGCAAATCCCGGTCCCCACGCCGTTACCATTGCTTGTCTCAGGGGGGCGCGACGGCCCCGAGGGTTGAGCAGAGCCTGGAATTCGCCTGACCACCGGCCCAATCCTCGGAACTACCCACGCAGGCCACGGGCTTGCCGTCCGAGACATACACCAGCAGCACGCGGCCGTTTCCATTCGAGGCCAGTGCCGGAGCCTCCGTGCTGGCCTCCAGTCGGAAGGGGACCGGGTCCACGGTGCCGCTCTGGGAATCCACGCGCGTCCCGTACACCACGCCGTCGGCCTCGTCCCTCCAGGCCACCAGGTAGTGCGGCCCTTCGTACGTCACCACGGGGCGACCCGGTGCCGCGCCCGCCATACCGGACGTCAGCCGTTGCGCACCCGGCTCCATCACGGTCCCGTCCGCGAGAAGGCGAGCGGCGTAGAGCCCGTCCGTTCCTCGCCACGTCACCAGGAAGTCCTTCCCGTCAGAGGCCACGGCCGACGTACGGGAGGTTCCCCCGCACGTGCCCAGGGCAAATGCACCCATCGCATGTCCCCGTGAGTCCGCCCGAGAGCCCTTGACCTGGCAGGTGCCGCCGAAGGTGGGCCGTTCCTCCCAGACAACGAGGAAGTCGGTGCCGTTGAAGGCAGCGGCCGGCCCAGCGCGAAAGATGTTGGAATCGCCAGCGAAACTGGACGCGGTGGAGACCGTCCCGTCGAGAGCCCTCCACGAGAAGTAGAGACTCGGCGGCTCCTCCCCAAGGGCGCCCTGGTAGAGCAACAGGTCTCCCCGCGAACCACCAGCGACCGCCCACTCGGAGAGGGAGCTGCCGAACTGCTGGACCACGATGGGCTCGCTGGGCCCTGACAGATCCAGGCCGCTCATCGGCAACGCGGCGAGCGCCTTCGCCTGGCCCGACGAGCTCTCGGAGACGACGAGGAAGCCCTTGCCATTGGCGGTCGGTGCCACGTTGGGACGGAGGGGAAGAGAGCGACTCGCTTGGTGGGAGCCATACGCATTCAGCAGCGCGCCCCACGAGCTGGTGCCCCCCGCATCCGCCCAGGTGACGAGATAGCCATCGCATCTGGCGGTCGCTCGTACTCCGAGCGAGGCCGACTGTTGAGCCAGTGCGGATGAACCGAGAAGGACGGCGAGGAGGGCGACCACTTCCGCCGGGAAACCGCGAAAAGGAAGCATGAAGGACACTCCGGACCCCCACCCCCGGCCGGGTGCGTGGAACCGAACCATAACCCATACGTCATGTCACAGTCGGCGAGCTTGCGAGCGCTCGTGTACTCCCCAAGAGCGTGCATCCGATCCGCTCGAGCTCTTATGAAGAGGATGCACAGGCGCCCTGGCAGGAGACAGGGCAGCACGAGGAGAAGACCATGTTCCTGGTACAGACGGAGAAAGACCTCCTGCACGCGTTCCGCCCGAGGGACCGCGAGAAAGTCGAGCTGCCCGAGGGCATCAAGTTCCCGCTCTTCGTGCGCGACTACTTCACCTGGGTGGAGCCCGCGGGGACCCGGGTGTTCCTGGTGATGCCCTCGCCGGGCGGCAAGCGGCCCATGGGCATCGCCTTCCGCCGCGACTCGCAGGGCGGTGGCGGAGTGGCGTCCCATATGTGCGACTGGTGCCACAGCTACGGCCCGACGAACGAGATCGGGATGCTCACCACGGATGTGAACTCGAAGCGCCGGGTGGGCGTCAACCTCTGCCTCGACCTGCGCTGCAAGGAGAAGCTGGAGACGGCGGCGGACCTGTCCGGCCGGCACCCGCGGGAGCTCATGCAGCCGCTGATGGAGCGCATGCTCCGCTTCGCGCGCGAGGCCCTGAAGATCGAGACCGTCCCGGAGGATTGAACAGCGTCAGGGGCCTCACTGCGAGGCCCCTCTGACTACAGCCGGCCGTCGAGGAAGTTGCGCACCAGCCGGGGGCCCTCGGGAGTGAGCACGCTCTCGGGGTGGAACTGCACGCCCACCACGGGCCGCTCGCGGTGCCGCAGCCCCATGATGAGCCCGTCCGCCGTCCACGCCGTGGCCTCCAGCTCCGCCGGCAGCGAGGCCGCCTCCACCACCAGCGAGTGGTAGCGCGCCGCCTGGAAGCCCGGGGGCATGCCCTCGAAGATGCTCCGGCCCTCGTGGCGGATGGAGGCCGTCTTGCCGTGCACCGGCTCCGGCGCGCGCACCACCTTGCCGCCGAAGACGGCCCCGATGGACTGGTGGCCCAGGCACACGCCCAGCACCGGCACCTTCGCGCCGCGGATGGCCGCCATGCTCACCCCGGCCTCGTGCGGCGTGCACGGCCCCGGCGACACCACCAGGTGCGACGCGCCCGAGGCGCCACGCCCTCGGCGTCGATCTCATCGTTGCGAGCCACCTTCACCTCGGCCCCCAGCGTGTAGAGGAGCTGCACGAGGTTGAAGGTGAACGAGTCGTAGTTGTCGATGACGAGGATCACCGCACACCTCCCTCACGCGCCTGCTTCAGGGCCATGGCGAGCGCCCGCGCCTTGGCCTCCGTCTCATCCGCCTCCTTCGAGGGCACCGAGTCGGCCACGAGTCCCGCGCCCGCCTTCCACATCGTGCGGTCCCCGTCGATGAAGAAGGTGCGCAGGGCGATGGCGAGGTCCAGCGCGCCGCAGAAGGACAGGTAGCCCACCGCGCCCGCGTAGGGGCCGCGACGGGTCGGCTCCAGCTCGTCGATGATCTGCATCGCGCGGATCTTCGGAGCCCCGGACACCGTGCCCGCGGGGAAGGTGCAGGCGAGCGCGTCGAGCGCGTCGTACTTCGCGTCGAGCTTGCCGCGCACCTGCGAGACGATGTGCATCACGTGGCTGTAGCGCTCGATGACCATCAGGTCCTCGACGCGCACCGTGCCCGGAGCGGCCACGCGGCCCACGTCGTTGCGGCCGAGGTCCACCAGCATCATGTGCTCGGCGCGCTCCTTCTCGTCGGCGAGCAGCTCCTTCTCCAGCGCGAGGTCCTCGGCCTCGGTGGCGCCGCGGCGCCGGGTGCCGGCGATGGGGCGCACCACGACGTCCCCGTCGCGCACCTGCACCAGCAGCTCCGGCGAGGCGCCCACCAGCGCGCGCGCCTCGCCCAGCTCGATGTGGAAGAGGTACGGCGAGGGGTTGACGCGGCGCAGCGCCCGGTACAGCGAGAGCGGCGGTGGCGCCCCACGCGCCTCGAAGCGACGGGCGAGCACCACCTGCATGCAGTCACCGGCGCGGATGTACTCCTTCACGCGCTCCACGGCGGCCTCGTAGCCGGCGCGGTCCCAGTGCACCGAGACCTCCGCCTCGCCGCGCATGGGCGGATGGGGCACGTAGGCGTCCACGGGCAGCGGCCGCAGCAGGCGGTCGACGAGCGCCTCGGCACGGGCCTCGGCGTCCGCGAGGGCCTGGGCGACGCTGCCGTGGCGGGACGGCCGGGCGATGGCGGTGGCGTGCAGCGTCTGGGTGCGCGAGTCGTGGGTGACGAACTCCTCGCACAGCAGCCACTCGGAGTCGGGGAAGGAGATGTCCGGGGCGTGCCGGTCGGGCACGTGGCGCTCGAACCAGGACATGCAGTTGTAGCCGAGGTAGCCCACCAGCCCGCCCACGAAGGGAGGCTCGCCGGGGAGCGTGGCGACGGCGTGCTCCCGCCAGACGGAGCGCAGCACGTCGAGCGGCTTGCCCTCGAGACGCCGCGAGTGGTCGCCGCGCCAGAGGGTGGCGCCGTTGCGGTCGAGCCGGAGCCGGCCGGAGGGCGCGCTGCCGACGTGGCTGTAGCGGCCGAAGCGCTCGCCGCCGTGGCAGGACTCGAGGACGAAGCCGCGCGCACCACCGAGCTTGAGGTAGACGGACAGTGGGGTGTCGAGGTCTGCGGGGAGCACGACCGAGACGGGGATCGCCTCGCCCTTCTCCGCGCGCTGGCGGTAGGCCGCCTTGCGCTCCTGAGCGTTCATCACGTTCCTCTGTGCAGGCCCCCTCGCGGGCCGAGACTCCGGCCCTCGGGGGATGCCCTCCGTTATCCCCCGTCCGGCGCGGCCGGAAAAGGGGGCCACGGCCCAGGGCAGCGACTCCTCCCTCGCTTGACATCCGAGCACCTCGAAGTCAGCGCTCGGGACCGAAGAGCCACTCCAGGCCGCGCCACACGTGGTCGCGCCAGGCGGAGTAGTTGTGGCCGCCGTGGTACTCCCGGTACTCGGCCCGGTGCCCGGACTGCTGGAGCACCGGGAGCATGCGCCGGTTGCCCTCGGTGAGCGCCTCGAAGTGGCCGCAGTCCATCCACACGTCGAGTGGCCGGGACGGAGCGGCGCGGGCGAGGTCGAACACCACGAAATCGTGGTTCCACAGGCTGAAGGCGCCCGACTGGGAGAGCACATTGCCGAAGATCTCGGGCGCGCGCAGCCCCACGTACAGGGACATCAACCCGCCCAGCGAGGCACCGAGCACGGCATGAGCGCCGGGCTCGCGCTTCTCATCCACGAGGCGCAGCTCCTGGCGGGCGAGCGGCAGCACCCGGTACAGCAGGAAAGCCAGGGTGGCCTCGCTGCAGGAGTACTCGACGGTGCGCGCGGAGCTGCCGTTGGCCACCATCGCCAGCGCGAGGGGGCGGATGCGACCCTGGGCGATGAGGTTGTCCACCAGGGTGGGCAACTTCGCGCGCCGCTGGTAGTCGGGCCCGTCGAATACCACCACCAACGGGCAGGGCTCGGAGGTGGGCGGCGCGTAGAGGTGCACCGCGCGCTCCCGCCCCACGCAGAGCTCCTGCGTCTCCACCAGGTGCCGGGTGACGGTGCCCCGGGGCACGTCCCGCTGCCGCAACGCGAGGGGCGTGGGCCGAGACTCGGGCATGTGGAAGTAGTGGTTGAAGTCCC
The DNA here is from genome assembly GCA_963771175.1 of uncultured delta proteobacterium. Lineage (GTDB taxonomy): Bacteria > Myxococcota > Myxococcia > Myxococcales > Myxococcaceae > Archangium. The sequence continues at coordinate 115,193 of CAVYSY010000011.1, read as the reverse complement.
CGAAGCCGTTGGGGACGAGGCGCGAGTTGAGCGGATCTCTCACCCGCCCCCCCTTCGCGTCCTGGAGCGCGTACTCCACATAGGTGTCGCGCGGCAGCTTCAGGGAGTGCGTCCACAACCCCGGCGCCACCTCGAGCAGGGGCACGGGCTCACCCGACCAGTCCCGGAAGTCCCCCGTCACGAACACGGGCTTGCGCCCGCGCCACACGAAGGTGACCTCCTCTCCATCGATAAGCGGCGAGCCCTCGGCGAGGACCCTCTTCTCCAGCGTGCTCGTGTCCATGGCTCACCCCAGGGCGGACTGAATCAACATGTCCAGCCCGCGCCCACCGTCCACCTTGGCGAGCATGTTCGTCTCGCGCTGGTGAAGGCCGCTTCCCACCAGGAGCAGCGCGCCACCGCCCAGCCCCGCGGCGAGGAGGCGCCGCCGTGTCATCTTCAGCATGGGGGCGGACGGTAGTCGTCCGGGGCGTGCCCTGCCAATCTGGAGAGCTACCGCGCGAAGGCGGTGCGCAGGGGGCGAATGACCACCATGCCCAGCACGGCGGCGACCAGCCAGCGGCCCCAGCGCGAGCGCGCCTCCACCGGGTGGTTGCGCGGGGCGTGCTCGGCGAAGAGCTCCACCATACCCTTGAGGAAGTGGCGCATGTCATGCGGACCACGGCTGGTGAACCACAGGTCATCGCGCACGCCGGGCTCGTCCATCCACTGCCCGCCCGCGTTGCGGACGTCGTCCTTGATGCCGGGCCACGAGGCCAGCTTGCGCCCCTTCACCAGCCCCGCGGACACGAGCACCCACGGCCCATGGCAGAGCGTGGCGATGGGCCGGCCGAGCCGCTCGAACTCACGGACGAAGTCGAGCACCTCCTCGCTCTGGCGGAGGGCGTCAGGGTTGACGAAACCGCCGGGGATGAAGAGCGCGTCGAAGGACATGGGCCGCACCCGCTCCACCGTCTCGTCCACCGGAACCTTCTTGCCCGGCCACATCAAGTTCATCCCGCGGATCTTCCCCTCGTGCAGGGGAGATGATGTCGACCTGGGCCCCCCGCCTGCGGAGCGCTTTCATGGGAAGGGTGAGTTCCACCTGCTCGAAACCGTCCGCGGCCAACACGCCCACCCGGATGCCGTTCAACGTCTTCCTCGCCATGCCCACACCTCCCAGGTCCGTTTCCGGGAAACGTCGGCATCCTTCCCGCGTCCGGCATCTCCACGATCCCCGGGTCGGAGGGCAGCCAGGAGAGTGGGAGAGAGTCTCAGGAACTGACAGCCTGGGTTGCCTCCCCGGAGGCGCCTTGGCTGTTAAAATGTCAGCGTGTCGAAGGCCTTCACGAAAGAGGATGGCGGTGGGGAAGAGACCCTGCTGCCGCCGCGTCCCCGCTCGACGTCTGGCGAGAAGCGCTACATCACGTCCGAGGGCTACCGGTCCCTGCAGGAGGAGCTCGCGGCGCTCCTGGCACCCGTCCCCCGAGAGGAGGGCGGCACGGCAATGGAGGGCGAGGCGCGGGCCCGCGAGCGTGCGCGCCGGGTACAGCAACTGACGGCCATCCTGGACGAAGTGAAGGTGGTGTCCCCCGAGGCTCCGGACGAGGGGCGCGTCTATTTCGGCGCGTGGGTGACGCTCGAGGACGAGGACGGCGCGGAGACGACGTACCGCATCGTCGGCCCGGACGAGGCGGACGTGAAGGAGGGTCGCCTCAGTGTCGAGTCGCCCCTGGCACGGGCGCTCCTCGGCAGGGAGGTCGGCGAGACCGTCCAGGTCGAGCGCCCGCGCGGCGCCGTCGAGTACACCATTGCCCGGGTCACCTACCGGGCCCCACCGACCTGAGCGACGCGGGAGCTGTCAGGTGCTCAGGGCCGCGCCTGCTTCATCATCCGAGAGGCGATGCGGTCGACCACGCTCGGTGCGAGGGCCTTGAGGGCCAGCACCAGCTTCGCCGCGGGCATCATCACCACCTCGCGCTCGCGGCGCTCCATGGCCCGGAGGATGAGATTCGCGCAGGTGCGCGCATCCATCATCCGGTTGCCCTGCTCCTCGGCGATGCCCTCATGGCCCGTGCTGCCGTCAGCACCCACCGCCCGCGCGCGGATGTCGGTGGCGACGAACCCGGGCGACACGACGAGCACGTCCACGCCCTTGCCCAGCAGTTCGATGCGCAGCGAGTCGAAGAACCCCTGCATGGCGTGCTTGGTCGCGGCATAGCCGCTGCGGCCCGGCACACCACTCTTCCCCGTCAAGGAGGAGACGGCGACGACGAGCCCCCGGCGCGACTTCAGGTACGGGAGCGCATGGTGCGTGCAGTAGACCGCGCCCAGGTAGTTCACCCGCATGAGGCGCTCGAAGATGGACAGGTCCGTCACGTCCTCGAAACAGGCCCGCATCGTCAGTCCCGCGTTGTTCACGAGGGCATCGATGCCGCCGAACTCCGCGACGGAGCGCTCCACCATTCTCCGGCAGGCCTCGGGGTCGCTCACGTCCGTGGGGACCACGAGCGCGCGGCCTCCGGCCTGCTCACACCGCTGCTTCACCCGGGCCAGCAACTCCTCGCCCCGCGCCGCGAGCACCACGTGGGCCCCGCGTGCCGCGAGCGCCACCGCCAGCTCCTCGCCAATTCCCGAGGAGGCCCCAGTAATGACCACCGTCTTTCCCTTCATGGGGCCCATCCTCGCACGTCTCCACCCGGCCCCCCCCCCATGGCACGAGAGCCCTCCTATTTGAACAGGTGTGAGTGCCTCCAAGCGCCGCCGCGAGCACTGGCGCGATCCGGACGACGCCTGAGCCCCGCCGGGTTCATCCCCCCTACCGCCTGCCAGAAGAGAACATCATCCGGATACAATTTCACCCGCGCCACAACGCATCGGGTCGTGGTATCTCGCCGCGCGCGGACACAGAAAGGTTGACACCTGGATAATGATGCTCGATGGTCCCGCGCCGCGTTGGGACGGGATGAGGAGGGACCCCGCCCACGGCAACTCTCAGTCGGTTGGGGTCGGGCGTGTCCGCATGTCTCCTGCCAGGGCAGGAGTCGTCGCTGCCTCAGCAACGCCGTGTATGAGCTTCTTGTTCCAGTTTCCCTGTGCCGTCTCCGGTCCGGCCGAACCGTCCTCCCGGTTTCGTCCTCCGGAGCCCACTGACTACCCCCTGGTCCTGGTATGAGCGGTCCTCTCTTCCCACGCTGGACGAACACGGTGTCGCGGGCTGTCTGCCGCGGCCCTTCTCGCGATCCCCGCCATCGCCATCGGCGGCCTGATGGCGTACGTGCGTTCGCCCCTTCGTCACCGATCAGTTCCGCCCCGTCGAGCAGCCCATCCAGTTCGATCACCGCCACCACGCCGGTGACGAGCAGATCGACTGCCGCTACTGCCACTGGTCGGTGGAGAACTCCCCGTCGGCCGGCATCCCATCCACCACCATGTGCATGTCAGCTGCCACGCGCAGGTGTGGAACAAGAGCCCGTACCTAACGCTGGTGCGGCAAGCCTTCTTCACCGACCAGCCCATTCCCTGGGTCCGCGTGCACAACCTGCCGGACTTCGTCTACTTCAACCACTCCATCCACGTGAACAAGGGCGTCGGCTGCGTCACCTGCCACGGTCGCGTGGACCAGATGGCGCGCGGTGGAGCAGACCGCGCCGCTCACCATGCAGTGGTGCCTGGACTGCCACCGCAACCCGGAGCCGAACCTGCGTCCGGCCGAGGTCATCACCTGCATGACCTGGCAGCCGCCCGAGGACCCCGAGGCGGCCGAGACGCTCGCGTCGGCCACAGTACGACGTCCACTCGCGCACGAGCTGCACCACGTGCCACCGCTGAAGCCCCGAAGCACCCCGGCGCCCCCATGAAGGACACCTCTCCTACCTCCTTCGCGCTGCCCGTCGTGGGCGATGCGACCCGGTCCCGGCCTCCTCCGCGGCCACGACCACGACCATACGCACGAACTCGTCGGGAGCCGCTTCGACGAGCGGCCGCCGCGTGCCCACCACGCCGTGGCGTCCGGGCCGCCGGCTACGGCAAGGCCTACTGGCGCTCCATCGAGGAGAAGCTGGCCACGCCCGAGTACCTCGAGGCCGAGCGCCCCGAGTTCCCCGAGGGCGCGGACCTGCCCCCCTCCGGCTTCATGCGCCGCGAGTTCATGCAGCTGCTGGGCGCGAGCCTGGCGCTGGCCGGCGTCACCGCCTGCACCACCCGTCCCGGCGACGAGAAGATGCTGCCCTACACCAAGACCCCCCCGAGTCTGGTGCCGGGCAACCCGCTCACCTACGCGAGCGGCTTCACCTTCGGCGGGCCACACCAGCGGCCTGCTCGTCACCGCCTGGGAGGGTCGCCCCACCAAGGTGGAGGGCAACCCCCAGCACCCGGTGAACCAGGGCGCCGCCGGTCCCTTCGAGCAGGCGATGCTGCTCAGCCTCTATGACCCGCAGCGCGCCCGCGTGCTGCGCCAGGGCAAGAACCCCAAGGCGCTGCGCACGCTGGCGAGGACGTGGCCGCGCTGGTGAACAAGGCGGCGGCCGCGGACGGCGGCGCGAAGATCCGCTTCCTGGTGGAGCCCAACGGCAGCCCCAGTCTCAGGACCTGCGCAAGCGCATCCGCAGAGGCTGCCCCAGGCGAAGTTCGTGGAGTACAGCTCCGTCGCCCAGGACCCGGCCAGCGAGGGCGCCAACGCGCTGTTCGGCCAGCCGCTCACCGCGCTCTACGACTTCAGCCAGGCGGACGTCGTCCTCGCCTGGACGCGGACTTCCTCGAGAGCCGCCCCGCCAACCTGGCCTACGCGCGCGCCTTCGCGAACCGCCGCGACCCGAACGTGGGCGAGCTCAACCGCCTCTACGTGGCCGAGCCGCGCATGACCATCACCGGCGGCATGGCGGACCACCGCCTGCGGGTGAAGAGTCGCCGAGGTCGTCGCCGTGGCCGCCGCCGTGCTGCGAGCGTGGGCGGCCCCGCGGCGGGCTCGCCTCCGCCGCCGGCAAGTTCCCAGCTGCCTCAGGGCCCACCAGAAGTGGGTGGCCACCGTGGCCGCCGACCTCAAGGCCGCCGGCCGCAAGTGCGTGGTGGTGCCCGGCGAGCGCCAGCCCGCCGCGGTGCACGCCCTGGCGCACGCCATCAACGCGGCGCTGGGCAACGTGGGCAAGACGGTCACGCTTCGTCCCCGCCAGCAGCGACCAGACCTCCGGCGTCGCCGGCCTGCGCGCGCTCGCCGACGAGCTGAAGAGCGGCGCGGTGGACACGCTGGTCATCACCGCCTGGAACCCCGTCTACCCGCGCCGGTGGACCTGGGCCTGCTGGAGGTGCTCGACCCGAAGACGAACCCGAACCGCGGCAAGCTCAGCGTCCTCTACACCTCGCTGCACGAGGACGAGACCAGCGCGCTACGCCGACTGGTTCGTCCCGGCCGCCCACGAGCTGGAGGCCTGGAGCGACGGCCGCTCCATCGACGGCACCGTCATCCATCGTCCAGCCGCTCATCCAGCCGCTCTACAACGGCGTGCTCCGCCATCGGAGCTGCTCGCGCTGTTCCTGGCGAGCCATACCCAGGGCGCGCTGCCAGAGCTCCGCGACTGCTGGCGCGAGTACTGGCGCACCCAGGCGGGCGCCGGTGACTTCGAGACGGCGTGGGAGACCTGGGTGGGCGAGGGCGTCGTGCCCCGCTCCGCCCCGGCCGCCGCTCAGCGGCACCCCGAACCTGGACGGCCGCCGCGCGCGGCGCTCAACGCCTACCGCAGCCGGCCGCCGGCGAGCTCGAGGTCAACTTCGTCGCCGACTACAAGGTCTACGACGGCCGCTTCGCCAACATGTCCTGGCTGCAGGAGCTCGCCGGACCCCATCTCGAAGATGACGTGGGACAACGCGGCGCTACCTCAGCCCGGCCACCGCGAAGCGGCTGCAGCTCGAGGCCGGCGTGACGTGGCCGACGCTCGACCTACGGCGGCCGCACGCTGGACGTCCCGGTGTGGGTCATCCCCGGCCCGCGGACGACGTCGTGATGCTGCCCGCTGGGCTACGGCCGCACGGCCTGCACGAGACGGTGGCCAAGGAGCGTGGGCTTCAACGCCAACCTGGTGCGGCGCGTGAACGCGCCCTGGTTCGACGGTGGCGCCACCCTGGCCAAGATGCGCAAGCACCCACAAGTTCGCCCTCACCCAGAGCCACTGGCGCATGGAGGGCCGCCCGCTGGCGCTCGACATGACGGTGGCGCAGTTCCACGAGGAGCAGGAGAAGGAAAGCGGCACGCAAGCCCGCTGATGGCCCGCGTGCGCGGCGAGCAGGATAGCGCAACCTCCTCCCCGACTACGAGTACGAGGACTACAAGTGGGCGATGGCCATCGACCTGGCCCGCTGCACGGGCTGCGCGGCGTGCGTCGTGGCCTGCCAGGCCGAGAACAACATCCCCGTGGTGGGCAAGGAGCAGGTGCTCCGCAGCCGCGAGATGCAGTGGCTGCGCATCGACCGCTACTTCACCGGTGACGAGCTGAACGACCCGGAGATGGTCATGCAGCCCGTCGCCTGCGTGCACTGCGAGAAGGCGCCCTGCGAGTACGTGTGCCCGGTGAACGCCACCGTCCACTCGGACGAGGGCCTCAACGACATGGTGTACAACCGCTGCGTCGGCACGCGCTACTGCTCCAACAACTGCCCGTACAAGGTCCGCCGCTTCAACTACCTGCACTACACCGCGGACAAGACGCCCACGCAGAAGATGCTGATGAACCCGGACGTCACCGTGCGCACGCGCGGCGTCATGGAGAAGTGCACCTACTGCGTGCAGCGCATCGAGCGCATCCGCATCAAGTCGCGCGTCGAGAAGCGGCCCATCCTCGAGACGGAGCTGAAGACCGCCTGCCAGCAGACGTGCCCCACGAGGCCATCGTCTTCGGCACCCTGCAGCGACCCCAAGGCGAGCCCAGGTGACGAAGCCCGCACTCCGACGACCGCGTGCCTACAAGCTGCTGCACGAGCTGGGCACCCAGCCGCGCACCGCCCACCTCATCCGTCTGCGCAACCCCAATCCCGCCCTCGCTTCCGCCGAGCCCGCCGCGGAGCAGCACAGAAGGAGGCCACTAAGCCATGGCCGAGACCGCTAACGCCGTCGCGCTCGACCCGCTCGAGCCCCGGCCCCTCGTCGCGCCGCACCACGACGACAAGTCGCTCAACGAGACCCTGCTCGACCACGTGTGGGCCAAGCCCGGTAAGGGCTGGTTCATGCTGTTCGGCCTGGCCCTGTCCGCCCTCGGCCTGCTGGTCCTGGGCGTGACCTACACGCTCGCCAAGCGGCATCGGCGTGTGGGGCAACAACCAGCCCAACGGCTGGGCCTTCGACATCATCAACTTCGTCTGGTGGGTCGGTATCGGTCACGCCGGTACGCTCATCTCCGCCATCCTCCTGCTCTTCCAGCAGAAGTGGCGCACGAGCATCAACCGCTTCGCCGAGGCCATGACGCTCTTCGCCGTCGTGCTGCGCGGGTCTCTTCCCGCTGCTGCACACGGGCCGTCCCTGGTTCGCCTTCTGGCTCTTCCCCTACCCCTGCACCCTGGGCGCCTGGCCGCAGTTCCGCTCGCCGCTCGTCTGGGACGTGTTCGCCATCTCCACGTACCTCACCGTGTCCGCCCTCTTCTGGTACGTGGGTCTCATCCCGGACCTGGCGGCCCTGCGTGACTCGTCCAAGGGCAAGCTGCAGCGCACCATCTACGGCCTCTTCGCCCTCGGCTGGCGCGGCTCCGGTCGTCACTGGCACAACTACAAGATCGGCTACCTGCTGCTGGCGGGTATCTCCACCCCGCTCGTGGTCAGCGTGCACACGATCGTGTCCTTCGACTTCGCCACCTCGCTCATCCCCGGCTGGCACGCCACCATCTTCCCGCCCTACTTCGTGGCCGGCGCCGTGTTCAGCGGCTTCGCGATGGTGATCACGCTCATCGTTCCCGCCCGCAAGTACCTCAAGCTCCGGGACGTCATCACCGACCGCCACCTGGAGAACATGAACAAGGTGATTCTGGCGACGGGCCTCATCGTGTCCTACGGGTACCTGATGGAGCACTTCATCGCCTGGTACTCCGGCAGCGAGTACGAAATCTGGACCTTCTACGTGAACCGCGCGCGCGGTCCGTACGCCGGGGTCTACTGGCTGATGATCGCCTGCAACGTCATCACGCCGAACATCTTCTGGTTCAAGAAGTGCCGGACCAGCATCCCCATCATGTGGGTGGCGTCCATCCTGGTGAACATCGGCATGTGGTGCGAGCGCTTCATCATCATCGTGACGTCGCTGACGCAGGACTTCCTGCCCTCCTCGTGGGACCTGTACAGCCCGACCTGGGTGGACTGGTCCATCTACGTGGGCACGCTGGGCCTGTTCGGCACGCTGTTCCTGCTCTTCCTCAAGTTCGTCCCCGCTGTCGCGGTGAGCGAGGTGAAGGAGCTCCAGCTCGAGCTCAAGCACGCCGCGCACCACGCCGGCCACGGCGCCGAGACGGCCGCCGCCGGGACCCTTACCCACGGAGCGCACTGAACCATGTCCGCCGAAATCAAGGTTCTGGAGAGCTGGGTGCTCGCCGAGTTCGCCACTCCCGACGCCCTGGTGGATGCCACCCGCCAGATGCGGGAGAAGGGCTACGAGGGGATGGACACCTATTCGCCCTACCCGCTGCACGGCGGGTCCGAGGCGCTGGGTCTTCCGCCCTCGCGAGTGCCCTTCATCGCCCTCGGTGGCGCGCTGACGGGCATCGTCACCGCGCTGGCCTTCCAGACGTACATGAACACCATCGACTACCCGCTCAACATCGGTGGTCGTCCGACGTTCAGCCTGCCGGCCTGGGTGCCCATCACCTTCGAGCTCGCGGTGCTGCTCACGGCATTTGGCATCTTCTTCGGTCTGCTGGGGCTCAGCCGTCTGCCCCAGCCGTACCACCCGGTCTTCGAGAGCGAGGAGTTCCGCAGCGCCTCCACGCACGGCTACTGGCTGAGCATCCCCAAGGCGCTCACCACCGCCAAGGCCGAAGACATCACGGACCAGCTCAAGGCACTGGGCGCGACCCATGTGACCGTCGTCACCGGAGAGAAGGAATGAGGTGGCTCATCCCCGCCGCCGGGCTCGCCCTGGTCGGTTGCAACGTTTCGTCCGAGTTCCTCCAGCGCATGGAGGGACAGGCCAAATACGAGTACTACGAGACGAGCGAGTTCTGGGCGGATGGCAAGGCCATGCGCACCCCGCCCGAGGGCACCGTCCCGCGTGAGCGCCCGGTGGGCAACCCCGGCCTCACCACGGGTCGCGTCAACGGCGCGCTCGTCACCGCCATCCCGCTCGAGCTCAACCGTCAGGTGCTCGAGGAAGGCCAGAAGCAGTACAACATCATCTGCTCGCAGTGCCACGGCCGGCTCGGCGACGGCAACAGCGTGGTGGCGGAGAACATGGCCCTGCGCCTGCCTCCCTCGCTGGTGCAGATCGCCAACAAGCCGGACGGGCACTTCTTCGTCGCCATGACCGAGGGCTACGGCGTGATGCCGTCCTTCGCCGGCGAGCTCAACATCCAGGAGCGGTGGGCCGTGGTGGCCTACGTCCGTGCGCTGCAGCGTGCCCGCACCTCTCAGGTGGCCGGCCAGCAGCCTGTTCCGCAGGAGAACCGATGATTGCCGTGGATCGTTTCAACGGCGGCGCGAAGACGATGACGCTCGCTGGAGCGGTGGGCGTCATTGGCCTGGTGCTGACCCTCGTGGGCTTCTTCACCGCTCCCCAGCCGGCGCTGTTCAGCTACCTGCTCGCCTTCACCTACTGGGTGGGTATCTCGGTGGCCTCCATCATCATGGTGGCCATCTTCCACACGGCCAAGGCCAAGTGGGTCACCGTCGTCCGCCGCTCCATGGAGACCATGGGCGTCAGCGTGGTCGTCTTCATCCCCCTGGTGCTGCCCATCGTCCTCGGGGCGAAGCACATCTTCCCGTGGGTGGACACGGCCGCCTGGGTGTTCCCCGGCACGGAGGGCGTGAAGTTCACCGAGGTGGAGCTGCACCACCTGCACCACAAGCACCCCTACCTCAACCTGACTTTCTTCTACATCCGTCAGGCCATCTACTTCGCGGTGTGGAGCTTCGTGGCGTTCCGGCTGCGCGGATGGAGCACCGAGCAGGACACCAGCGGCGCGCTGGAGCTGACTGTCAAGCAGCGTCGCTTCTCCCCCGGGGCGCTGCCGTTCCTTGCGCTGACCATTACTTTTGCTGGTTTCGACTGGCTGATGACGCTCACGCCGCTCTGGCAGTCCACCATCTTCGGCGTCTATTACTTCGCCGGCAGCTTCCTGGCGGCGTTCTGCGTGCTGACGGTCGCCACGGTCAACGCGCAGGGCAAGAACGAGTACGGCACCTTGGTGACGACGGCGCACTACCACAACCTGGGTAAGCTCATGCTGGCCTTCACGTCCTTCTGGGCCTACATCGCCTTCTCCCAGTTCCTCCTCATCTGGATCGCCAACATCCCGGAGGAGGCCGGCTGGTTCAAGCTGCGCATCGAGGGCGCCTGGAGGCCGCTGTCCATCGCGCTCTTCGTCATGGGCTTCGCGGTGCCCTTCTTCACCCTGCTGTCGCGCAACCTGAAGCTCAAGCCGCGCCTGCTGGCGGTGGTGGCCGTCTACCTGCTCGCCATGCACGCGGTGGACCTGTACTGGCTCATCTGGCCGGCGTACTCCCCGCAGGGCCCCTCGTTCCACTGGACGCTCCTCACGGCCTTCGTGGGCGTGGGCGGGCTGTCGGTGGCCGGAGCCATCTTCCTGGCGCGCGGTCGCTACACGCTGCCGGTGAAGGACCCCTACATCTCTGAGGCGCTGAGGTACGTGCAGCCATGAAGAAGACCGAGTCGGAGCTCGAGTCGCGCGTCATCCGTGGCGCGCATGGGGTGGCCGCGGAAGAGGACCACATCCTCACCGGGAAGGTCGTCCAGGTGGGCGTCATCGCCCTGGCCGTCTTCTTCGTCGGCGGAGTCTGGGCCTGGCGGCTGCAGATCGCCACGACGAACGAGCTGGTGCCGGAGGGGCCCGCCCCCATCCCGGCCCTCATCACGCCGGACAAGGACCACAAGACGGCCTATGAGATTGGCATCGTGAACCAGCGGATGTTCCAGGTGGACACGCATGCCGTGGAGAAGATCCGCTCCCACGAGCAGGCGCTGCAGAACGGCTGGGCGGGAGAGCCGGGCGTGGTGGCCCGGCCCACCATCTCCGCCGCCATGGACGAGGTCATCGCCGCCCAGGCGAGCACCCGTCAGCAGGAGCAGGCCCCTCCCCCTCCCCCCACCAACGAGCCGCAGCAGCCGGCCCCCGAGCGGCAGTAGTTCCGCGGTAGAAAAGAAGCGCGATGTACACCCACCCCTCCTCTCCGTTCACCTCGCGCGCCGGGATGGCCGCGCTGCTCCTGGCACTGGTCGCCGGGCTGCCAGCCCAGGCCCTCCCGGGCGGGGGCAAGACGCCCAGAGCCATCATCGAGGCGCAGTCCGACGCCCCGCCGCAGGTCCGCGGCGTGGACGTGGTGGAGCACCTCGGGGAGCTGGTCCCGCTGGAGGCGCAGTTCACCGACGCCTTCGGCAAGCCCGTGCGCCTGCGCGACGTGCTGCCGCGGACCAGGCCGGTGCTGCTGACGCTCGTGTATTACAACTGCCCGCTGCTCTGTAACCTCGTCATCAACGAGCAGATCCGCACCATGCGCGAGCTGGGGTTGGCTCTGGGCAAGGACTACGAGGCGGTCACCATCAGCATCGACCCGAAGGACACGCCGGCGCAGAGCCTCGAGCGGCGGCGGCGTCACCTCCAGTCCATGGGTCAGCCGGAGACGGCGCCCTGGCACTTCCTCACCGGGACCGAGGAGAACATCCGCCAGGTCGCGGACGCGGTGGGCTTCAAGTACACCTACGATACGAGCACCCGGCAGTACGTGCATCCCGCCGTGGTGCATGTCGTCACCCCGGAGGGCGCCATGTCGCGCTACCTCTATGGGACGTCCTTCCGGCCTCAGGACATGAAGCTGGCCCTGCTGGAGGCGGCGAATGGCAGGGTGGGCACGAGTTTCGATCGTGTCGTTCTGACGTGCTTCAAGTATGACACCGCCACCCGGCGGTACGGCTTCTACATCTTTGGATTCCTCCGGCTGGGCGCGCTCATGGTGTTCTGCGCGCTCGCGACCATGCTCGCCTACTACTGGAGGCGTGAGCTGAAGAAAGGCGCCGCAGCATGAACGAGTTGATGAACAAAATCCTGTTCCTCCCGGAGCGCGCGTCGACCTTCGCGGAACGAGTGGACCATCTGCACTATTTCGTCGTTGGCGTGACGATGCTCATGTCGTTCGCCGTCGGCACTGCAGCGGTCTTCTTTTTCTTCCGCTACCGTCGGCGCACGCCCGCTCAGACTACCGAATACGTGGTGCCGTCGGTGAAGGCGGAGTTTCTCTTCGTCTCGCTGCCGCTGATCTTCTTCCTGACGTGGTTCGTCATCGGCTTCCGGGACTTCGTGTTCGTCGTCACGCCGCCCAAGGACGCGATGGACGTCTACGTCATGGGCAAGCAGTGGATGTGGAAGTTCTCCTATCCGGAGGGCCCCAACGGGGTGAACGTGCTGCACGTGCCGGCGAACCGCCCGGTGCGCCTGCTCGTCACCTCGCGCGACGTCATCCACTCCTTCTTCGTGCCGGCCTTCCGCATCAAGATTGACGCGGTGCCGGGCCGCTACAACCAGATCTGGTTCGAGGCCACCAAGCCGGGCACGTACCAGATTCTGTGCACGGAGTACTGTGGCCTGTCGCACTCCAAGATGCTGGGCGAGGTCGTCGTGCTCGCCCCCGAGGAGTGGGACGCGTGGGTGAAGGAGCAGCGCAAGGGCAACCTGCAGAACCGCCAGGACGCGCTGGCGGACCTGAGCCTGGTGCCCCACACCGCCCGAATGGCCGAGCAGGGCCAGAAGGTGGCGTCCGAGGTGGGCTGCTTCAAGTGCCACACCGTCAATGGCGAGCCGCACATCGGGCCCACCTTCATGGGTGTCTACGGCAAGCAGCAGACCACGCAGGAGGGTTTGAGCCTGCGGGTGGACGAGGCCTACATCACCCAGTCCATGATGGACCCGGGAGCCCACATCGCCGCGGGCTTCCCCAACGTCATGCCCACCTTCCAGGGCAAGCTGACGGGGCCCCAGACGGCGGCCATCGTCGAGTACATCAAGACCTTGCGCACCCCGGACATCCGCACGGGCGCTTCCTCTCAAGGACCTGTCTATGAGCCCATCCAGTAGCATCGCAGCCGAGCCGGGCGCCGTGCCCGTGCCGGATGAGCACCACGAGCACCACCCGAGCTACCTCACCGACGGCACCACGCTGAAGTCGTGGCTGCTGACGCTGGATCACAAGCGTATCGGAGTGATGTACCTCATCTCGGTCCTGCTCTTCTTCCTCGTCGGCGGCATCTACGCGCTGATCGTCCGCCTGGAGCTGCTCACTCCGGGTCCGACCATCATCGACGCGATGACGTACAACCGCGCCTTCACCATGCATGGCGTGGTGATGATCTTCCTGTTCATGATCCCGGCCATCCCCGGCGCCTTCGGCAACTTCATGCTGCCGCTGATGCTGGGCGCCAAGGACGTGGCCTTCCCCAAGCTGAACCTGACGTCGCTCTACCTGCTGCTGATCGGCGCGGTCATCGCCATCTGGGGAATGATCAACGGCGGCATGGACACGGGCTGGACGTTCTACACCCCGTACAGCACGCAGACGACGACGACGGTGGCGCCCATCCTCTTCGGCGCGTTCATCATCGGCTTCAGCTCCATCGCCACGGGCATCAACTTCATCGTCACCACGCACACCATGCGCGCGCCGGGCATCACCTGGTGGAAGATGCCGCTGTTCGTGTGGGCCGCGTACGCCACGAGCTGCATCCAGGTGCTGGCCACGCCGGTGATCGGCCTGCTGCTGCTCCTGGTGGTGGGTGAGAACCTGTTCCACTTCGGCATCTTCGACCCTGCCCAGGGCGGAGACCCGGTGCTCTTCCAGCACCTGTTCTGGTTCTACTCGCACCCGGCCGTGTACATCATGGTGCTGCCCGCCTTCGGCGTGATGTCCGAGGTGGTGTGCGCCTTCAGCCGGAAGAACGCGTACGGCTACCGCGCCATCGCGTTCTCCTCGCTGGGCATCGCCTTCGTGGGCTTCTTCGCGTGGGGCCACCACATGTTCGTGTCGGGCCAGTCCACGTTCGACGCGGGCGTGTTCGCGGTGCTGACGATGCTGGTGGGCGTGTTCACCGCCATCAAGGTCTTCAACTGGGTGGGCACCGTCTACAAGGGCGCGGTCGACTTCAAGACGCCCTTCGCCTACTTCTGCGGCTTCCTCTACTTCACCGTGTTCGGCGGCATGACGGGAGTGGCGTTCGGCACGGCGTCGCTGGACGTGCCCTGGCACGACACCTACTTCGTGGTGGCGCACTTCCACTTCATCATGGTGGGCTCGACCATCATGGCCTTCATGGCGGGGCTCCACTACTGGTTCCCGAAGATGTTCGGGAAGACGTACCACGAGGGGTGGGGCCTGGTGTCCGCGGCGCTCATCATCCTGGGCTTCAACGCCACGTTCATCCCCCAGTTCCTCCTGGGCAACGCGGGCATGCCGCGCCGCTACTATGAGTACCCGGAGCGCTTCCAGGTGCTCAACGTGGCCTCCACGGCGGGTGCGACGCTGCTGGCCTTCGGCTTCATCATCTGCGCCATCTACCTGACGTACTCGCTGGTGTACGGCCGCCGCGCCGCCTCCAACCCGTGGCGCAGCAAGGGCTACGAGTGGCTGACCGAGTCTCCGCCTCCGACCCACAACTTCGTGGGCCCGCAGCCCACGTACTCGGAAGAGCCGCACTTCTACGTCGACCCCAAGAAGGCCGAGGTGCCCAATGCAGTCTAGCTCCGCCGGTACGGCCGGCGCTCCTCCCATGCCGCAGGTGGCGGCGCACTTCGCCTCGCTCGAGGTGCAGCACCACGCGGCGCGGCTCGGAATGTGGCTGTTCCTGGCCACGGAAATCCTGCTCTTCGCGGGCCTGTTCGTCTGCTACGCGAGCTACCGCTTCCTCTTCCCGGATGCGTTCGCCGCGGCCAGCCGTCACCTGGACCTGACGATGGGCACCATCAACACCCTGGTGCTCATCACCTCCTCGTTCACCGCCGCCATGGCGGTGCACTACGCGAAGGAGGCGAAGAACAAGATGGTGGTGGTGATGTTCGTGCTCACCATCCTCATGGCCATGGGCTTCCTCGCCATCAAGTACTTCGAGTACGCCCACAAGTTCCACGAGGGACAGCTGCCCGGCCAGTACTACACCTACCAGGGCATCCAGCTCCCCGGCGTGTCGCTGTACTTCACCGTCTACTTCCTTTCGACCGGCCTGCACGCCTTCCACGTCATCATCGGGATGGCGATCCTGGCGTGGGTGACCACCAAGGCGATGAGGAACGAGTTCAGCTACCACAACTACACCGCGGTCGAGCTGGGCAGCATGTACTGGCACCTCGTGGACCTGGTGTGGATCTTCCTCTTCCCCATGCTGTACCTCATCTAAGGGAGCCCTCCGCACATGTCCGCGATGGCCAATGAGTCGTTCAAGGAAGAGCGGGAGATGCGCGAGGAGCGCCACTCCGGACCGGGCAAGTACGTCCTGATCTGGGGCGTGCTGATGGTGCTCACCGTCGTCACGGTGCTCACCGGTCGCATGCACCTGCCGACATGGGGGCTCGCGCTCGCCCTGGTGATTGCCTCGGTGAAGGGCGGTCTGGTGGCGCTCTACTTCATGCACCTGTCCGAGCATAAGGGTGCCAGCCGGCTGGTGTTCGGCACCTCCCTGCTGTTCGTGGTGCTGCTGCTGTGCTTCTCGCTCTTCGACCTCGGCACCCGCTTCCGGCCCGGTCTGCCGTCGGGCTCGACCCCGACGGAGTGGCCGGTGCATATCCAGCAGTCCGGCCGCTACGGCGGCGGGATGAAGGCGCCGGATACCCACCCGTAGCAAGCGCGTATCCCTGACGTTCCCGCGGCGCCGAGGCTCACCCCCGGCGCCGCTTTTCTTTTGGGGCCACGTCCATGCACCTCGTTCCCGCCAGCGACGAACAGAAGGCCCAGCGCGATGCGCTCACCTACGCGGAGTGGGGCCCGCTCCTCACCGTCGAGGGCTACTCCGCCCGGGAGCGGCGCCTGCGCTCCCACCCGTGGGCCCGCGCGGACATGCGCACCTGGCTGCTGTGCGCCGGGGATGGCGTCGTGCTCGCCTCCTGCGAGACGTTCCGCACCGACAGCTTCCTGCGCGCTCCCGACGGCACCCTCCTCCCTGGCGACAGCTTCGCCATCGCCAGCGTCTTCACCGAGGAGCGCCTCCGGGGCCACGGGTACGCCACCCGGTTGATGGACCTGCTCGCCGCCGAGCTGGAACGCCAGCCTCGTGCGCACGCCGCCCTCCTCTTCTCCGACGTGGGCCCCCGCATCTACGCGCGCTCGGGCTACCGGGAGCTCCCCGCCTGGGACTGGCACCTCTCCCCCGCTCCCGGTGAGCCCGGCGAGTCCGTGGACGTGCTCCTGGGGGAGGCCGACATGGCCCGGGGCCTCGCCCGAATGCGCCGCCCCGACGCCCCCTTCTTCTTCTGGCCCACGCCAGCGCAGATTGACTGGCACCTGGAGCGCGGGCGCATCTACGTCGAGCACCTCGGCTGCTCGCTTCCCACGTCGTGTGGCGCCGCCGTGGGCGACTCCACCGCCCTCTGGGGACTCGTGGGCCGGAGCGCCGAGCTGACGGTGCTGATGTTCGATGCCCGCTCGCCCGCGGAGGCCACCGCGCTCCTCGATGCCGCCCGGCGCGAGGCCTCGCGCTCTGGCCTCTCCCGCGTGGTGCTCTGGGAGGAGCCCGGCCTCGCCCCGCTGCTGCCGCTCGTGGAGGGCGCCACCCGCGTGGCCCGGCAGGGCTCCTTGCCCATGGTGCGGCCCCTCCGCCCGGACCTGCCCGCGTCCCCCCTCCCGCCGGTGCCGCGTGGGCTCTGGGTCTGAGGACCCGCTAGGATGGGGCGCATGGCCAAGCGCACCCGCATCATCGAGGGCTCCTGGAACTGCACCTCCTGCGATACCCGGGACATCCCCGCCCGACTTCGCAACTGCCCCTCCTGCAACAACCCGCGCGAGGAGACCGGCAAGGAGTCCGAGTTCGAGTTCGGTGACGTCGACGCCGCCACCGGCAAGTCCCTGCGCGAGGGCGTCACCGATGAGAAGGCCCTCTCCGCCTCCGACGCGGGCGCGGACTGGTTCTGCGACTACTGCGGCGCCTCCAACCGCGGCGACACGCCCATCTGCCGCCACTGCCGCGCCGAGCGCTCCGACACCTCGCGCGCCCTCGCCGCCGAGCCCGAGCCCTCCGACGCGCCTCCCCCGCCGCCGCCTCCCGCGCCGAAGAGCTCCCGTCGCAAGTGGCTCTACCTGGGCATGGGCCTCCTCTCCGTCTTCATGTGCTGCGTCTGGGGCACGCGCACCCA
Source organism: uncultured delta proteobacterium (assembly GCA_963771175.1). GTDB lineage: Bacteria > Myxococcota > Myxococcia > Myxococcales > Myxococcaceae > Archangium. The sequence goes on along the minus strand of CAVYSY010000011.1, from coordinate 97,682 downwards.
CGACGTCACCGGGAAGGTGGTCGCCACCGAGTGGACTCGCACCGTGCACCGCGAGTCCTTCCAGCGCGTGAGCAAGACGGGCTGGCGCGACGAGCTGTCCACCACCTCGCCGCGCATGCCCGTGAATGGCCAGGGCGAGGTGCCCGGCGTGGAGAACATCCGCGACTGCACCCGCCGCCAGCGCGGCACCCGTCAGGTGGCCGACGGCACCGAGCGCGTGTGCGAGACGAAGACACGCAAGGAGCAGTGCGGCACCGAGGAGAAGTGCACGCGCCAGCAGCTGGGCAACGGCTACATGAAGGAGGTCTGCGAGGACGTCCCCAAGTACTGCGACGAGTCCTATGAGGACTGCCATACCCAGACGCGCTACCGCTCCGAGCCCGTCTACGACCTGAGCTGCACCTACGACACCTACGCCTGGAAGGAAGTGGATGTCCGCCAGCAGTCCGGCAACGACAGTGCCCCACGCTGGCCCGAGCTCCCCATGGGCCGGGTGGATCGGCTGCGCCGCGAGGAGAAGTACCTCGTCCGCATCCAGTACGAGGACGACGGCGTGCAGACCCACGAGCTCGAGCCCAAGACGGAGGCCGAGTTCCTCTCCTGGAAGAACGGCCAGTCGGCCTCCCTCCAGGTGAGCAACCTCGGCACCGTGAGCGACATAGCGCGCTCGCCGTGAGACGGTGAGGCTCCCTCCCATGGAATGCACCCGCTGTGGCGCCTGCTGCGTGGCGCCCGACATCGCCGCCCTCGACAAGCCCCTCGGCCTGCGCTGCCCCCACCTCACCGCCGACAACCTGTGCGGGGTGTATGACCGGCGGCCCCAGGTCTGCCGCGACTACCAGGCCGATGACGTCTGCCACCTCATCGAGGCCCCCACGCTCGAGGAGCGCGTCCGGAAGTACCTCGCCCTCTTCGGACTGACGGCCGAGGCCGACGCCGTCCGCCAGCAGGGCTGTTCCTCCATGCGAAAGGCCCGCCGCGGGTGATATCCCCCGGCCCGTGCCCTTCCTCTCCACCGAGCCCTTCGCTCCCGCGCACGGCCTCGCCTCGCCTCACGCGCAGACCATCTACGCCACGCTCGTGCGCCCCACGCACGTCCCCTCCCTGAAGCGCGAGCGCTGGGAGCTGCCCGACGGAGACTTCGTCGACCTCGACTCCTTCGATGGCCCTCCGGGCGCCCCCCACGTGGTGTCCCTCCACGGCCTGGAGGGCTCCTCGCGCTCCGGCTACATCACCGCCATCCTCCGCGGCGCCGCCGAGCGCGGCTGGGGCGCCACCGCCATCAACTTCCGCTCCTGCAGCGGTGAGCCCAATCGGCTCGCCCGCTCCTACCACTCGGGAGACATCGGCGACGCGCTCTCGGTGATGAAGCACCTGCGCGCGCGCATCACCGGCCCCCTCTACGCGGTGGGCTTCTCGCTCGGCGCCAACGTGCTGCTGCGGCTGATGGAGGAGACAGGGGACAACTCGCCCGTGGACGCCGCCGCCGCCATGAGCGCGCCCTACGACCTGGGCGCCTGCGCGGACACGCTCGATGGGCCCGGCCCCTTCCAGCTCCTCTACCGCGAGCGCTTCCTGCGCACCCTCAAGCGCAAGGCACGCGAGAAGCTCCGCCGCTTCCCCGGCGCCTTCGACGGACAGGCCATGGAGCGCGCGCGCACCCTCCGCGGCTTCGACAATGCCGTCACCGCCCCGCTCCACGGCTTCCGCGACGCCACCCACTACTACGCCGAGGCCTCCTCGGGTCCCCGCCTCCACGCCATCCGCCGCCCCACCCTGCTGCTGAGCGCCAAGGATGATCCGATGATCCCCGCCTCCACCCTCCCTCGGGACGTGGCGGCCAACCCCCAGCTCAGCCTCGTCGTCACCGAGCGGGGCGGCCACGTGGGCTTCGTCGCCGGCACCGCCTTCAGCCCCTCCTTCTGGGGCGAGGCGCAGATGCTGGCCTTCCTCTCCACCCGCAATGCGACCGCCCGGCCGGTGTGATCCGGCCGGGCTCCGCACGGGCTCCCCATTACTGCCCCTACCCACCCCACCACCCCGCGGCGGGCGACCCATCCGCCCCCAACCCCATCCCCGTCGCCCCGCCGCGGGGCGCCCTGCGTTACCGCCCACCTCCCCCGTCCCACCCCATCCCGCGGTACCGCCCCGTCCTGCGCCCTGATGCATCAGCACGCGTCGTGCCAAAGCCCTGAGCCGGGCAAGGCGCTCATGATTCCAAGGGTTTGGGAGCGATATCGTCCTAGGGAGTAGGAGGTAGGGAGTCCACACCCGGAAAAAACACCCGGGAAGGCGTGGATGGAGGGAAGGCACCTCGGACAGGAGGGAAAAACCTTTCCTATTCGCGCGACAACCGAGGCCCTCGCCAGCCTTCCCCCATGACCGCCACGGCGCCGCGAGTGGCCACTACCCGACATGAGAGGTCCATCGGCGAGGAGGAGGAAGCCCTTTGCGCCTACCCGTCGCAGCAGCTCTGCTTACCCTCGTGGCGTGCTCTCGCACCACCGAGGGCCCGACCCCGACCCCCACCGCCGCCGCCAACCCCCGTCAGCCCGAACTCCGACCCGCCCGCGTGTGCAACGCGCAGGGAGGGGCCACCGGCTGGCGCGTGGAGCTGACCGGAAGCGGTTTCGCCCCCATGCCCCAGGACGTGCTCACGGACTCGCCCAAGGTGGGCATGCCCGAGGTGACACTGAAGGGGCCCTCCACCGCCACGCTTCCCCGCGAGCGCGTCTTCTTCGTGAGCGGCAGCCAGCTCAACCTGGACGTGCCGACGAAGGACACCACGCCCGCCGCGGAGCTGGCGCCCGGTAGCTACTCGGTGGAGGTGAAGAACCCGAGCGGCGCCACCGGCCAGCTCTCCGACTCGCTGCTCGTGGTGCCTCCGCCCACGCTCACCAGCGTGACGGCGCCGGAGGGCTTCACCCAGACGGCCCCCACCCCGGTGGTGCTCACGGGCACGGCGTTCCGCACGGGCGAGGCGCCCACGGTGGTCATCCGTGGCACCGGACTTCCCGAGGTGACGCTCACCGACGTGGTGGTGACGTCCACCACCCAGGTGACGGCGAACATCCCCGCCAACACGCCCGCGGGCACGTATGACGTGGTGGTGACCAACCCCGAGGGCTGCGCCTTCACCCTGCCCCAGGGGCTCGTCATCAGCTACGTCCGCCTGGGCACGCTCAGCATCGACCCTCGCTTCGGCTGGCAGCGGCAGAACCAGGCCATCACCCTCTTCAACGCGCCCACCGGTGACCAGAAGAGCTTCTCCGGCGGCTCGCCTGAAATCTTCCTCTTCGCGCCGCTGAAGACGGACCCCACGAAGTCGGTGGAAATCCCCCTGCGGCGCGCGGCCTTCGTCAACGGCACCACCGTGACCGCGGTGGTGCCCACCTGCTCGGGCAACGCGGCCCTGCCCCTCACCGCCTCGGAGTGCCCCAACGGCATCGTCCCCGGCGGCCCCTACGAGCTGCGGGTGAAGGACCCGAGCGGAGCCGCCGGTACGGTGCCCGCCGCCAATGGCTTCACCGTGTTGGAGAACCCGGCGCCCGCCATCTCCTCCATCTCGCCGTGCGCCATCACCACCAACGGGCTGCCCGACTCCGCCAACCCGCTGGTGGTGACGGGCAACAACTTCGGCGCCAACGCCAAGGTGCAGCTCCTCATCAAGCTCATCGGCAACCAGAACATCCGCGCGTGTGACCTGACGCGCCACCGGCACGCCGACCGCCACCGAACTGCGCGCGCTCGTGCCACCAACGTGGCTGCGGCCAATGCGTCGAGTACACCTCCACCGGCACCCAGGTGGCGGCCACCGGCGGCTTCAGCCTCTCCGAGGGCCTCTACGTGGTGCGCGTGCAGAACACGGACAACCCGGCGTACGCCAACTACTCGGGCCTCATCGTCACCAACCCCTCCGCCAACCCGACGAACGACACGGCCAAGGTCGCGCCCCTCACCACGAAGCTGACCGGACCGCGCGCCAACTTCCCCCTCGTGGTCGCCACGGACGACCTCGGCCAGCCGTACCTGTACGCGCTGGGAGGCACCAACGGCACCACCGCGCTCGCCTCCGTCGAGGTGGCCCCCGTCACGCTCTTCGGTGAGCTCGGCGGCGCTGCACCGGGAGCACCTGCACCTTCCGCACGCTCGAGCGCTCACCGCTGGGCGTGGGCGCGGCCCCCGCCGAGCCTCGGCGCGGCCACACCGCCGTCGTGCGCACCGTCCGCGGAGATACCTCCTACCTCGTCGTCCTCGGCGGCATCCGGGCCGATGGCACGACGATGGACACCGTGGAGCGCGCCCAGGTGCTCCAGGTGGCGGACGCCCCCGCGCTCGTGCCGCCCACCCCGGCACGGGCGGCAGCCTGCCCGCGGGCACCTTCTACTACCGCGTGTCGGCCCTCCGCGCCGCCGATGACCCCAAGAACCCGGCGGCGAGACACTGCCCTCGGACGAGTACCCGGTGACGATCGACGCCGCGGGCGCGGGCTCCACCACGCTCGCCTGGACCTGCATCCCCGGTGCGCGCGAAGCTACCGCGTCTACCGCACCGTGGACGCCAACGCGGTCTCGGGCAGCGAGCTGCTGCTCGACGAGGCGCCCGCCGCGGCCTGCACGGGCTCGCCGCTGCCCGAGGTGAGCGTACACCGACAATGGCTCGAAGACGCCCGCCGGCGACTGCGCCGCTGCCTCGCCGGAGCCCTCGGCAAGTGGGTGCAGCCGCGTGGCCCCCTGTACCAGGGGCGCGGCAACACCGCCGCCCGGCTCGTGGACGACACCGTGTACGTGGCCGGCGGCTTCTGCTCCCCGGTGGGCAGCCCGCTGCCCCAGCACCGGCGCGACGCCTGTCGACCATCGAGAATGCCACCTTCGCCGCCAACACCGCGGACCTGAGCCCCTTCGGGCTCGTGGGCAACCTCTCCCACGCGCGCCAGCGGCACTCGCTCGCCGTGGCCAACTCGATCACCGCCCCCACTGCCTTCACCCCGACCGCGCCGGACAACAGCCAGGACGTTGGCTCCTCGTGGTGGGAGGCGACGCGGGCGGCGCTCCGCTCACGGGTACCGGCATCATCGAGACGGCCCAGGTGAAGAGCGCGGGGTGGCCCAGCCCGCGCACCCATCCTCTTCACCGAGGCCACCTACAACACCGCCAGCACGCACGGAGGCTGGACCGAGGTCGTGGCCAACTACCTCTTCAGGCGGGCGCCACGGGCGGCACGGGCTTCGCCTTCCGCTCCAACCTCGTCTGCGGCAAGACGGAACAGAGCCCGCGAAGTGCACGGACGCCGCGCCAGCTTCGACGGCACCCTCAACGCCACCTCGGTGTCCTACCTGAGCGGCGGCCCGCGCTACCTCTCCGGCAATGTCCTCTTCCGCGCCTTCGTCTACGCCGCGGGCGGCTTCCCCAATGACGCGGGCGGCACGCCCACCGACACCGTCGAGCGCCTCGTCTACTAGGCACCCGGGAACACACCACCATGAACGCCCTTCCCCTCCTCATCCTCCTCGCGCTCGCCCAGACCGCCGAGCCCGCCACCCCCACGCCGGAGGCGGAGCCCGCCGCCGAGTCCACCTCCGCCACGAAGTCTGGAGGCACCATCCTCCTGGCTCCCAAGCTGGGCTTCTTCAAGACCACCACCCCGCTCAGCGGCGCCTTCTTCGTCGGGGGCGAGGTGGGCTACCTCACCCCGCTGCTGGACAACCGCCTGGCCATCGTCGCCGAGTTCGACTTCCACCAGCCGAACGTCAGCGGCACGCTCAGCGACCCGCAGCTCCAGGCGGATGGTGCGTACAAGCTCACCGAGCGCGAGATGGCCATCCTGCTGTCGGCCGTCTACCGCTTCGAGGGCACCCTCACTCCGTACGTGGGCGCCGGCCCGGGCCTCTACCTGCACCGGGCCAGGTCCGAGGCCTTCGGTAGCACGTACACGGAGACCGAGGGCACCGTGGGCTTCCAGCTCCTCGGCGGCCTCGAGTACAAGCTGGGCCCCGGCGGCATCTTCGCCGAGGTCCACTACCACTTCACCCGCGTGGGCTTCCTGACCACGGGTGACGTCAACATCGGCGGCTTCCTGGCCGCCGGCGTGGGCTACCGGCTGCACCTCTGAGAACGGGTGGTGCCGGAGGGCGCTCGCGACCCGAGTCCCTCCGGCCCCCTCCCCCCCGACTCTGGCCCCACCCGGGCGCGCGGCCGTCGAGCAGTGCCGCCAGCGCGCCTCCAGGGACCAGCGGAACGTCCGCCCGTCAGGCCTCGCCGATGGGCGGGCGCAGCATGCGCAGCAGGTGCTGGGCGAGCAGATCCCTCGTGGCCCGCTGCAGCTCGCTGAGCAGCAGGTGCAGCCCCTCGGTCGAGCCGTCACGCACCTCCCGCACCCGTTCCTCGTTGCCGTCGAAGACGCGCAAGCGCCCGGGCACCAGGGTGATGAGGGGCTGGCGCGGGTAGCGCCGCTTGAGCAACCCCAACAGCAAGGGGTGGTCCTCGTCCGGCCGGCGCGCGTCCACCACCACCAGGGCAGGCTCGTCCTCGGCGATGGAGTCCAGGGCCTCGTCGGCATCCGCCATGGCGACGACGGACAGGCCCGGCTCCGTCAGGAGGCGCGAGAGCAGCTCCCGGGAGGGGCGGTGCGGACTGAGGATGACGATGCGGCGCATCATGGGGATGAGGAAGGGTAGGCCCTTTGGGGCGCGAAGAGGATAGCCCCCCATCCTTTCCCATTGCCCGGCGAGCCGGCGCTCGAGCCCTCCCTGGGCACCCCACTCATCCCCCCGCACGAAGAGACACGGAATCCAGACCGTGCGGAGATACCGCGTAAGTATTATTTTACATGCAAATCCGCTCTTTCCACCTATAAGGCCCCTGCAAGTTTCCTCCCTGAACAGCCAGCCAGCCGGCGAAAAACCCACCTCAAAAGTCATGCTCTGGCGCTGGCACGAATATCGGGCTACTCCCGTCCCTCAACCGATGGCCACCGAGCTCCACTTCGATTGCGGCACGCTGGTGGCGCCCTCGCTGCCGGACGACGGAGCCCTGCGCGCGCTGTTCCAGAAGGACACGCGCACCGGGGTGTACCGGGCCGCGGCGCGCCACTACCGGGAGGTAGTGCTGCGGCTGCGCGAGCTGGGCCTGCCCTACGAGGACCGGGCGAAGCGCTTCGAGCCGCTGGAGGTGGCGCTGGCCACCCCCATCGAGCCCTTCCCCCACCAGCGGGCCGCGCTGGAGGCGTGGAGCGGCGCGGGCGGGCGCGGGCTGGTGGAGCTGCCCACGGGCGCGGGCAAGACGCTGCTGGCGGTGCTGGCCATCGCCCAGGTGAAGCGTCCCACCTTGGTGGTCGTGCCCACGCTGGACCTGATGGCGCAGTGGCAGGGGGTGCTGTCGCGGCACCTGGGCGTGCCGGTGGGGATGCTGGGCGGAGGGGTGAGCGACCGGCAGCCGCTGACGGTGACGACGTACGACTCGGCGGCGATGCAGACGGAGTTCCACGGAAACCGCTTCGGCTTCCTCATCTGCGACGAGTGCCACCACCTGCCGGCGCCCAGCTACCGCTTCATCGCCGAGGGCTCGCTGGCGCCCTACCGGCTGGGCCTCACCGCCACGCTGGAGCGCACGGACGGCGGCGAGCGCGTGTGCGAGGAGCTGCTGGGGCCGCTGGTGCACCGCACGGACATCCGCGAGCTGCAGGGGCGCTACCTGGCCCCGTACGAGGTGCGCCGGATAGAAGTGCCGCTGACGCCCGAGGAGCAGGCGCGGCACGACGAGGCGCGCGCGCGCTACCTGGCCTTCATCCGCCAGAAGGGCATCCGCTTCGACGTGCCGGAGGGCTGGGCGCGCTTCCTCGCGGAGAGCCAGCGCACGGAGGAAGGGCGCGCGGCGTACCGGGGCTACCGGGAGCAGCGGCGCATCGCCCTCACCTCCAGCGCGAAGGTGGACGTGCTGTGGCGCATCCTCCTGGAGCACCGCGAGGACCGGGCCATCGTCTTCACCGACGACAACGAGACGGTGTACACGCTGGCGCGGCGGCTGCTGCTGCCGGCGCTGACGCACCACACGCCCGTGCCCGAGCGCAAGGCGCTGCTGGCCGCCTTCGCGAGCGGGGAGCTGCCGGTGCTGCTCACCTCGCGAGTGCTCAACGAGGGCGTGGACGTGCCGGACGCGCGGGTGGGCGTGGTGCTCAGCGGCAGCGGCAGCGTGCGCGAGCACGTGCAGCGGCTGGGCCGCATCCTCCGCCAGCGGCCCGGGAAGCGGGCCCTCCTGTACGAGGTGTGCTCGGCGCAGACGGCCGAGGCCTCCATCAGCGAGCGGCGGCGCCAGCACCGGGCCTACCAGGAGGAGGCGAGGCATGCTGACGCGCGAGCTGCTCCTCTTCCGGGTGCGCGACGGGAAGCTGCGTCCCTCCTTCGTGAAGCGGGACGACCCGGGACTGCTCGCGCTGGCGGGCGAGCTCATCGCCGAGGTGGAGGCGGGGCTCGGACAGTCGCGGGACGATGTGGAGGAGACGCTGGGCCTGCGGGCCGGCGCGCACACGCGGCCCAAGGTGGCGCGGGGGCTGGTGAAGCTGCTGGTGGACCGGATGCGCTTCGAGGAGCCCGCGGAGGGCATCGCCGAGGCGCGCGCGGAGACCTTCCGAGAGGCCGCGAAGGTGCTGCGCGCGCTGCCCGCGGACGCGACGGTGGAGGGCTACGAGGCACGGCTGGCCGAGGCCCTCCCCCGCCCGCTGCCCGAGCTGCGCGAGGCCCTGTATGCCGACCTGCCAGGTCACCGGAAGCTGCTGGAGTGGGAAGCGCTCTCGCCCGCGGAGCTGCTGGATCGCTACAACCTCGCGCTGGCGCAGGGGCCGCTGTTCGACGCGCGGAGGCTGACGCTGCGAGCGCGGGCGCCGGAATTGCTGCGGGTGCGCAAGGTGCTGCGCTGGCTGAAGTTCTGCCGGCTGGTGGCCGAGGTGCGGCGCGACGGCGAGGACTGGGTGCTCGAGGTGGAGGGCCCGGGGGCCATGCTGGCGCTGCAGAAGAAGTACGGACTGCAGCTCGCCACCTTCCTGTCGGTGGTGCCCGTGCTGAAGCACTGGCACCTCACGGCGGCGCTCGAGAGCCCCCGGCGCCGGGTGACACTGGTGCTGGACGAGAAGGATCCGCTGGTCTCACCGCACGGCCCGGCGCTGGGCCACATCCCGCCCGAGGTGGCCACGCTGGCGCAGGGCTTCGACGACGCGGACTGGGAGCTGGACCTGCTGCCTCTGCCACGGCACATGGGAGCCGCCGGGTTGTGCGTGCCGGACCTGACCTTCCGTCACCGGGAGTCGGGGAGAGAGGTGGCGCTGGAGCTGTTCCACGCGTGGCACGCGGGCCCGCTGGCGCGGCGGCTGGAGGAGCTGCGCTCACGACCGGACGCGGGGCTGCTGCTGGGAGTGGATCGGGCGCTGGCGAAGGGCACCCAGGAGCGCGCGGAGCTGGAGGCACACCCGCAGGTGGTGCTCTTCCATGGATTCCCATCGGCGAAGAGGCTACGCGCGAGGCTCTCACCGTGAGACAGACACCCTCCCTAACCGTTCTTCTGTCCCAGGTGCGCCGCGACGAGGCTGAGCACCCGGAGCGAGTTGCGATCCAACAGACGGGCCCGGCGCAGCAAGCGACGGAGCTCCGCCGGCTCACTGGCCTCGGGAGGAGGAGGCGGAGGGGTCCACGGGGCGGGGTTCTCGGTGGCCAGCCCCAGGGCCTCGTCCGCGGACAGGGCCAGCACCGCACACAGCTTCCGGAAGGTCGGGACGCTCGGAAGCATGTTGCCGCGCTCCAGCCGCCCGTATACCTCTGTGGCGATGCCGATGCGCTCCGCCACATCTTCCTGTGTGAGGTTGAGGCGCTGGCGGGCTGCGCGTGCGCTTTCCCCCAGCCTGGTTGCGAGCTTTTTTGCCATTGTCCCGGGACCCGAGTGGTTCGGCAGTGGCAATATGACTCGGGAGGTTGGTTTCCCAGGACGACTGGGGTAGTACGTCCGACCGAGGACCCGTCACGTTACATGCCTGGTCCTGGAGGTCCCGGATGACCGTGGACGCCCTGCCCTCCTATCTTTTCGTCGACGAGGATCCGCTGCAACTCTCGGCGATGCGACGACTGTTCCGCGATCTTCCCGGCACCAAGCGCCTGGCCACCAGCGGAGAAGAGGCCCTGCAGCTGGCGGAGCAGGAGCCGCCCTCGGTCGTCATCGCCGCGTACATCCTGCCGGGTATGGACGGGCTGTCGTTGCTGTCGGCCCTGCGGGCTCGCACACCGGAGCTGCGCTGTGCTCTCCACACCACCCAGAGCCCGGCGCGCGACATCCTCCCGACCGATGTCACCGTGCTGCTGAAGCCCTGCCCTCCCGAGAGGATGCGCGCCTTCGCGATGTCCGCGACGAGCGCCCCACCGAGGTGAGCCGGGCCCGGCACCTCACGACTTGCCTGCCTCCTCCATCTTCTTGCGCAGGCTGAGCGGGCGCATGTCCGTCCATACCTGCTTGATGTAGTCGAGGCACTCGGCCTTGGTGCCCTCCTTGCCCGCGTCCTTCCAGCCGAGGGCGTTCTCGCGCTCCGCGAGCCAGATGGAATACTGCTCCTCGTGGTTGACCACGACCTTGTAGCGCTGGGTGTCCTCGGTGTCGCTCATGCCGCCAATTCAACCCATTGCTCCGTACCGGGTCAATGAGGAGCCGCGTGGGGACTCATGGCGACGCGGGGTGGAACCCCTGAGCAAAGGCCCGACCTGGGAGGTCGGGTCGGACCATCCAGGGCTGGCCGGGGCACAGGACGTGTCGGGTCCTGTCCGGAATGGCTCGAAAACCCACCTCCGAGAACGTGAAGCGGAGCTCGATGCGCGGGTGTGGAGGCTGGTGCCTGTCAATTTCTTTGATGCCTTCTCGGCCCGGTCCCCTGGAATCGTTGACTCCACAACATAACGTGGGTACACGCTGGAGAGATTACCTCCCGACTGTGGGTCCACGACCCGTGCGTGGGGAAGTCCGAGCAGTAGGGCGGAATCGATTCGAGGCCATCCAGGAGAAGCGGCATGGATCTGCAGAAGTACGTCAATGAGCTGAAGGGAATCCGGGGCTACCTCGCCGCGGGAGTCATGCACTACACGGGCGATCTCCTCGTCGGGGATGCCTCGGGCGGCATCGATCTCGGCCTGGTGAGCGCGACCTTCAATGACATCTTCCGGCAGGCACACGATGTCTGCCTGAAGATCGGCCTGGAGGCGATGCGCGAGCTGGTGCTGTACACGCCGAAGGGCATCGTCGTGATGCTCTGCACGGGCGGCAGCGACAACGCCCACGTGCACATGATCACCATCCTCTCGAACGACGGGAACCAGGCGCTCGCGAAGATGACGATGGAGCGCCTCGCGCCACTGATCGTGAAGGATCTGACCTGAGAGACCACCGTGCCTGGCCCAGGAGCTAGCGCCGTTGCAGGAGGATGAAGCCATGTCGGTCTCGGCAGACACCGCCAGCAAGCCGCACGAGCAGGGAGATGACACGGGTGCGGCGCTGGCACTGCGCTCGGGACACCTCTCGCTCCTCACGACGCTTCGCGAGGCGCTGCGCTCCGAGGTCGGGGGAGAAGTCGTCGCCAAGTACGAGATGCACACCGCCCGCATCTACGTCCTCAAGGGACACGTCGTGTGGGCGACGGCGAGCACCGTCCCCCGGACGCTGGGCCGGCAGCTCATCGACAGCAAGCTGCTCAGCGAGACGGACCTCTCCGCCGTCGTGGCCGAGTGCAAGCGGACCGGGGCCAACTTCGCGGAGACCGTGGTCAGCTGGGGCCTCCTCGACATGGAGAGCATCCGCAAGGTGCTCCTGAAGCACGTGGCGGAAGGGCTGCTACAGCCCTTCTCCTGGCCGAGCCTCGTCACGATGTTCGTGCCCTCCAACCGTCCGTACGCCGGGAGCCTGACTTTCGACATCGCCGAGGCGCTGCGGGCGGCGGCGGAGTTGGATAAAGCCGGGCGCACGGCGTTGCCGTGGCTCGTCTCGCAGATGGGAGAGAAGAACGCGCTGGATGCCCTGTCGACGCTCGTCGACGCCCAGCGCAACCAGCTCAAACCTCCCGCCGTGGCGCCGATAACATCCGTGGTCCCCGCGGCGCCGGCGGCTCCCGCGACTCCTGCGGCACCGGCGGCCCCCACGGTGTCAGCTGCGGTGCCGGCCAGGGAGGACTCGCAGGCGAAGGCCGCCGTGGAGCGGGTGAGCGAGCAGCTGAGCAAGCTCCAGTGCCTCGAGTCGAGCCTCATGGCAGGCGTCGTGGCCTTGGAGTCCGGCATTCACCTGATGACGAGGGGAGCTCAGGGGCCCGCCCCGGACATCCTCGCCAGGAGCGCGAGGGAGCTGCTGACGTCGAGCCTGAAGGAGCTGAAGCCGGGCGGGTGGGAGCCCTCGGACATCATCGTGGAGACGCCACGAGGCTCGCTGCTGCTCCACCCCATCGAGGTGAAGCCGCTCGGGTACATGGGCATCTTCGTGCTGGTAGGGCCGGAGACGCGGTGCAGCCTGATCCGCCTCCAGCTCGACCGCATCATGCCGGACATCCTCTCGACGCAGAGTTGACGCCCGGCGATCACCAGCGCCTGCTCCCCTTGGTTGAGCAGGCGCTGGCGTGTCAACCGAGGGTCAGCGCAGCACCCGGAAGCCGTTGATGCTCACGACATCATTCGTGGACAGGGCGTTCTTCCGGCCCGCCACGGTGACGGTCAGGGTGTGGTAGCCGATGAGCGTGTCGAAGCGCTTGGAGCGCGACTCGCCCGGGCCGTACATGTCCAGGTCGGTCAGCACCTTGCCGTCGAGCGCGATCTCCGCGATGCCCCGGTTGCCACCAGCGAAGTAGTCCAGCCGCACGGAGCTGCCGTAGAACGTGAAGCTGGCCGAGTTCATCTTCTCCTGCGACTGCGCACGGGCGCCGGCGGTGGCGGTGGGGTCCGGGTAGAAGGTCCACGCCCCGGCGTACGTCACCTCCGGATCGTTATAGGGGTAGGCCGCCCAGACACCCGGAGAGGGAGGAATGGCGGCGGAGGTGTCGACGATGAAGGCGTCGACGTCGCTCCAGCTGACTTGGGTGTCCTGGCCATCGACGGCCCCCAGCGCCACCACCTCGATGGTGTGCGAGGTGAGCCGGGGATCGAGGCTCCAGGTCTTCATCACCTGCCAGCGCTGGTTGTACACCGGGGTCCGGGTATTGAGCGTCTCCACGAGCTGGCCGTCGATGTAGACGTTGGACTTCCAGCGATTGCCGCCCATGGTGAAGACGAGCGAGATGGTGGAGCCACCCGTGAAGGTGAGCGACGCGGCGGAGTTGGCGGTCCGGGTCTCGCTCAGCGTGCCAGCGTGGGCGCGGTAGTAGGTGCTGCTGGTCTCGTGGTTCCACGAGCCGGTGTAGGTAATGGCCGGGTCGGTGCTGTCGTAGATGGTCTCGGCGGCCAGGGCGGGACCAGCGAGGAACATGCTGGCGATGGCGCTGGTGAGACGGAGCATGCGGCTGTTCATGTGCTGCCTCCTGTGAATGGACGTACGGGTGGCGCTCACCCGGTGGGGGTGCTGCGTTGCTACCGTCTCGAAGTTGGCGGTGGCGAAGCGAAGGCTCTTCGCGGTCGGCGTGAGCGCGCCCAGGCGGGCCCTCTTGAACGCCTGGGTGGCGGGGTGGTCCACCTCGAAGACGTCGGCGCCCGCGAGCTCCTGGAGCCGGTAGGCTCGCCCGTCCAGGCCAGCCCCGAGGATGACGACCTGGCGCACGCCGCGCGCGAGCGCCTCGCGGAGATACGAGTCGATGAGCACGGTCCGGAGCGCGACCATGTCCATCATGCTGGCGGCGGCCTCACACGCCCAGCGAGCCCCCATGGGCGGGCGCCACTGCGCGAGGCGGAGGAAGCTCGACCAGGGAGGAGCCAGCAGGTGGCGAGCGGTGGGGTCGCGGAACTCGGGCACGGAGGTGACACCGAGATCCGCCACCGCTCGCATGAAGGCCACCAACAACGCGGTCTGGCTCGCACGACCCTCTTTCAAGCCTCGTACCTCCCGAGAGGGGAGCATGCCACACCGAGGCCGCCAGCCGCAGGCTGGAGCGCCCCCGCGAAGCGGAGGCGCCCGAGCCGTCCCGAGGACTACTCGTACTCGTACTCGACGTAGATGGACGGCCAGGTCGACTGGGTCCCGTTCTCGCGCGTGTAGATGTTCACGTAGTCGCCGGCGCTGTCGTAGGAGACGTCCGTGGCGAAGCGCATACGGAACTGCGAGCGCAGGCCGCGGGTCGACCGGTTGTTCCAGTCATCCAGCACCTTGCGAGTCACCGTCAGCGACTTCGAACCGGCGGCGCTCACGTTGAGCGAGAGCTGCTCGTCGTACAGGCCGCAGATGATCCGCCCGCTGACGAAGCGGCACTGGAACGTCTGGAGGACGGGCAGGTTGAAGTCGTTCTTGTCGAGCGAGGTGCCATAGTCGACGCTCTGCACCCAGAACGTGCCCAGCTCGGTGTCGGGCGAGCCGGCATAGGTGCTCTGGTACAGGTAGAGGGTGGCGGAGTTGATGCGGGCCACCGTCCCCGTGAGCTCGCCGAGGTTGAAGCTGTAGAAGGCCCGGAGAAACTTGCCGCTGGAGACATCGCCGGCCGACGCCCAGCTATCCGTCGTGTAGACCGCGCCGTCGTTGTAGACCGAGCCATCCAGCGTGGCCACGCTGTAGAGGGACTTCTGGCCCAGGTAGGCCACCCGGAACGAGTGGCTGACGGAGCTCGCCAGGGTGTTGCCCGCCAGGTCCTTCGCCGCGGTGCTCACCGACCAGGACACCAGCGTTCCGTAGGCGAAGTCGGCATCCGGGTTGAAGGTCATCTCCCGTGCCCGCGGTGTTCCAGGTGAAGATGCCCGCGTTGTAGCCGGTGGGGCTGGTGATGGCGAAGGCCGTCTGCGCCGAGGCCTTGTCCATGGGCTCGGAGAAGACCACCGTGATGCTGGAGGCGCGGACGTTGCCCTTGCTGCCGTTGGCCGGGGTGGAGCCGGTGACGGTGGGCTTGGTGGTGTCCGGCGCCGAGGCGGTCGTGAACGAGAAGCTGTGGGCGGCGGCCAGCGCGTTGTTCGCCAGGTCCTTCGCGCCAGTACCGAGCGTCACGGTGTACGAGGTGCTGAAGCTCAGCGGCGCGGCGGGGATGCAGGTGACGAGCGTGCTGGCGGTGTTCCACGCGAAGGAGCAGGTGACCGTGGGGCTCACGCTGAGCGCATTCTCCACCGAGAGCCGGTCCATGCTCTCCGAGAAGGACACGGGAGATGTTGGTGGAGGTGCTCACGCCGGTGGTGCCGTTGGCCGGGGAGCCGGAGGCCACTTCAGGCGCGGTGGCGTCCGCCGGGGTGGAGGTGGTGAAGGAGAACGTCGTCGTGCCGCCCAGCGCGTTGCCGGCTACGTCCTTGCCGTTGAGCGTCACCGTGTACGAGGTGCCGAAGGCCAGGCCCGCGGGAGCCAGCGCGGTGAGGGTGGTGCTCTCCGCGTCCCATGAGAGCTCGACGCTCGCCGTCGGCGAGAGGTCCACCGTCACGGTGCCGGTGTCCATGGGCTCGGAGAAGGAGATGTTGAACGCCGCCGTGGGCGACACGTTGGTGGCACCGGTCGCGGGCGTGGTGGTGCGGACGGTGGGCGCGGTGGTGTCAGTCGCCGCGGCGGTGAAGCTGAAGGAGTTGGTGCCCGTCAGGCCATTGCCGGCCAGGTCCTTGCCCGACACCGTCACGGAATAGGTCACGCCCGCCGACAGCTCGACCAGGGGCGCGTAGCTGACCGAGGTGCCCTCCGCGTTCCAGCTCGCTCCGCCGAGGCCCACCGAGGGGCGCAGCTCCAGCAGGACCGACTGGGGATCCATCGGCTCGGAGAAGGTGACGGTGAAGGAGCCTCCCACCGCCATCCCGGTCGTGCCGTTGGAGGGCGAGGAGGAGAGCAGGGTTGGGGCCTGGGTGTCCTGATTGCCACCGGCATCGGGCCCGTTGCCGCCCGCATCCGATCCGGTGTCCGTGGGGTCTCCACCACAGGCAGCCAGGGCCGCGGTGACGAGGATGAGGATTGCTGCACGTCGAAACATTGTCCCTCCCTTGCCGCACGGGCTCGGGACGCCGACCGTCGTGTCCCCCTTTCCGTGTGCAATCCGGCTTTATAGCTTGGTTGGTTGTTGCGTAGATAACCAGGCGGGCGCGCCCGTACGAATGGACGGGCCTGGGAGGAGGTCGCCGCCCCTGACGAGGGGCGCCACGGAGCGATGCCGATCGTCGGCGGCATCACCGAGCGGGTGCTCGTCGCGCTCCTTCTCCTCCCGGACTTGGAGAGGAGAAGGGGTGGGAGGACCTCTACCGGGCCGCCGGACGCGCGGCGCTGGCCCGGCACCTGTCCCGAGACGAGTGAGGCCTTCAGCGGAGCGCCTCAATTCGACGACGTCGAAGCCGGCCTCCTCCATAACTGATGACGATGCCGGAGCCGCGAGAGGACCGCGCGGCGACCACGCTCAGCACGCTGCGCACGGCCGCGTCGGTGAGGTACGGCTGTACGGATACCGACGACCAGACACATGGTCTCGTGCAACACGACGTTGCCGCGCCCCTGCTGTGTCTTAGGTCAGGGCGGTTGTGCCCGGTGGCGAGGCCGCCCTCTCCGCACCGAGCGTCGCGCCGAAAAACGCTTGACCCTCCGAGAGCCGAGAAGTAGGAGTGCCGCAGTTTTTCAGGGCCCTACGCGGGAATAGCTCAGTGGTAGAGCATCGCCTTGCCAAGGCGAGGGTCGAGGGTTCAAATCCCTTTTCCCGCTCCACAATGAAGCGCTTTCAAACCCCGGAGACTCCGGGGTTTTTTTTGCCCTTTGCACGGGTACGCCTGCCACTGATTGGGTTGGTGCTCCCTGTCTTGGGGAAGTGGGCCCAGACGCAGTGACAACCCAGGGGCTCGGCCACCTCACCCCATCCCCCGTCGAGAGTGAGCCTGCCCGCACCGCTACCGAGTTCGCGAGCGAGAGCCTGCGCCGATGCCTCGCTGACCCCTTGCGACTCCCTACGGGCCCGGAGAGGCAACGCCTCCCCGGGCCAGGACGGCTACTACCAGCTCACGGTGACTTCCACGGAGACCTTGGGGCCGTGGTAGTCGACCGTCACGTGGCTCCAGCCGATGGAGCCCGTCCACTTGGCCTTCGCCGAGTACCCGCTCGTGGGCGTGGCGGAAGCGACGCGCGCCACCTTGCCGGTCGCGTCCAGCAGGTACGCAGTGCCCTCGCGCGAACCCTCGGGGATCACCACGTCGACCCGGTAGAAGCCCGGCTGCATGCCGAAGCCGGAGAGGTAGACCATGCCCAGGGTGGCGCCCTTGGCCAGGTCGGCGCTGGAGAGGAGCTCGGCCCCCTTCACGCCCGTGTTGACGACGAGGCCGTCATCACGCGAGGCGACGACGAAGTTCTCCGTGTCGACATCGAGGCCGAGCGCCGCGGCGCCCTCCAGCAGATCCTTGGACGTCTCCGCCCGCAGCGCCAGGCTGGCCGCCTCGGTGCGGCTGAAGTCCTGCGCGTGGCTCTGCATGGGGAAGGCGACGAAGAGGGCCAGCAGGCAGATGGAAGAGAAGAACCGCTTCATGGGTGGGCTCCTGGGTTGAGTTGAATGCGACGAGCCCTGCCTTGTGCAGCAGCCGTGCCATCGCTGAACTCCCCGTCTTTCCAGAGGGACGGGACAGAACCCGGCCAGGCCTCGTAACCGTCGGAACAACACCGGACGACGGGAAGTGTTGTCAGCCAGTCCACACGTCGGGCTCACCACCTCCCGTCCGAGGCACGTGTCACGGCGGCCCTCCGGGGATTGTTGCCTGCCGGTCCACGCCCGCCAGCACGCGCCTCAGAGCCCGAGTTCCTCGTCCGTGGCGCTGTGTCCGTATTTGTCCTTGGGCGGCCAGGGCCGGTCGCGCCAGTCGGGTTCGAAAACGAAAGACGAGCGACGCCGTCCGGGCAGCAGCGCGCCATTGCCCGCCCCCTTGGCGTAGTCGTAGTAGAGCTTGACGATCTCCTCTTTCGTGGCCTGCTGCGCCGCCGGGTGCGCCAGACAGGCCTCGCGCCAGCGCCGCACCCGGCATACCGCTCGGTGTCGGGCAGCTCGAAGTCCTCGTAGTACTCGAGGAACCAGAAACGCATGAACAGGGGCGTGAACACCGCCTCGGCCCAGCCGAAGGACTCGAACAGGAACGTGCCGTCCGGGGCATGCTCCACGAGAAAGTCGTTGAGCCGGGCATACTGCGCGAGCATGCCGTCGCGCAGGGCCGCGCGGCGTCCAGGGTCCTGGTTCATGACGAAGACGTAACCCTGGGTGCCAAAAGGCCCCTCCAGGGTCGTCATCATGTTCTCCACGGCGCGGCGGTAGGGATCGGACTGCGCCACGCGGGTTGCGGAGAACAGGTCATCAAAGTACTGCATGATGACGAGGCTTTCCTTGATGATCTGCCCATCGGCCGTGCGCAGGACCGGCAGCGCCGTGGTGCCGCGCGTCATCTTCAGCAGCCATTCAGGCCGTGGCTGCGTGATGTCGACCACGTGGAAGTCCACTGCGTCGCGCACGCCCTTGAGGGTCAGCAGGATTTCCAGCCGCTGGCAGAACGGGCATACGGGGATTTGGTAGATAGTCGGCCTGGACATACGCGCACACTCCTTGAATCGGTCAGGGACCGAGAATACACCGCGCAGCCGGGCGCCCACTGCCCCCAACAGCCCCGCGAGCTGGCTGGGCATCCTCCCCTCCCCCCGCCCCTCCCATGGACTCGCCTCCTCTCCGCGCACGCCTTGAGACCCATGGAGCCATACCTCTTCACACCGGGACGCAAGCACCCCTGAAAATATGGGTGCGGATGGGCGCCGGAGCGTCATCGTCTCTGGGGTGATGTTCCCGTAGGCTGGAACCCTCCTCGATTTGGAGGGAGTCCCGTGGCACATCGTCTGACCGTTGCGCTCCTGCTCCTGGCCCTGTCCACCGCGTGTGCCACCCCGCGCGTCATACGCCTCGATACGGGCGAGAGGGTGCCACTGGAGTACAGGCCTCCCACCTCCAACGAGTCCGTGGGGGTGGACGAGGATGAGCTCGAGGAGGCGCTGACGCTGCTGGTGCTGGAGGCGCCCCTGTCCCCCCGTCCCTCCCAGCAAGGCTGGCTGGTGCGCGCCTCCTACCCAGGCAACGATGCGGGTAAGCGTTCGGAACACCTGCTTCCCAAGAGCTTCGGCGGCGTGTGCAAGGCGGGTCAGCGCAGGGAAAACTGCCTGTCGCTGCTCGACGACGTGGCGGGCTTGAGCGAGTGGGACAAGCTGGGAGTGGCCCTGGGCCTGTCGTTCGACCCCATGCGCGAGAGCATCGCCATCGCGTTGGAGGACACCCTGGCCCCCCAGCTCTTCTACGCGGTGATTGCCACGGGTCTGGTGACCTGGGTGGCGTTGGCGGCGAACCCCGAGCCGGTCTTCACCAAGGCGGCGGCGCTCGTGTCGGCAGTGATGCTGGTGTACCTGGGAGTGGAAAGCTTCCTGGACGTGGTGAAGGCGAGCAGGGAGCTGAAGCGAGCCACCGACCGGGCCACCACCTTCGAGGAGTTGCAGGAGGCGAGCCGACGCTTCGGGCGCGTGGTGGGACCGCGGGTCGCGCGCGTCTTCGTGCTCGCGGTGACGGTGGCGGTGAGCCATGGCATGACCGAGGGCGCCGCATGGCTGGCCTCGCGGCTGTCCATGCTGCCCAGCTTCTCGGAGGCGGCGGCACTGGGCGCCTCCCAGGTGGGCATCAAGCTATCGGAGGTAGGGCAGGTGAGCGCGGTGGCCGTTGTAGACGGCAACCTCGTCATCTCCATGGCGCCCACTGCCGTCGCGATGATGGCCGGGAATGATGACCCGGGTCACGCTGGCCGCACGGAAACGACAGTCAAGCCAACGAATTATCGAGAGACGTTCTTCGCGGCGCATCCCGTCTTGCGCGGCAGAGTCATAGTGCATCATTCCGTTGAGCAGCAGGTGCTCGAAAAATACCCGGGGTTGTTCACGGAGACCGAGATTCACTCGCTGAAAAACCTTCGCGGAATCCCGAAGTCAGTCAATCCGGATCTCCATCTCGGCAAGATTCGGCGCACCTGGAACAAATTCTATCGCAATCATCCCAAGCCAACGAAGCAGCAGGTGCTTGATTTTGCAGAACAACTGGACAGACAGTTTGGTGCGCTTTTCGAGCCCCTCTCTAGATTGAACAGAGGTCACCATGAGCAGAGAGCGGTGGTTGGTGTCTCCTGAAGTCGCTGGGGAACTGGGAGACAATACAATCATGGACACATCCATCCATCCCCCAGTGGTGTCTCACTTCCATCATCGCTTCGAGGGGTGGTTGGGCGATGATCTGCTAGAAGTCTTCCCCTGCTTTCTTGTCTCTTCCGCCCTCGCGAAGGCACTCGAAGAAGCAGGACTGGTGGGTTTCAGCATGGACGATGTCGAAGTGAGCACGTCGCCAGAGTTCCAAGAGCTATACCCAGGACGTACCCTGCCGGAGTTCCGATGGCTCAAGATTACCGGCAAGGACCGTGATGCCGATTTTTGTCTCACGCCGAACTTTCGATTGGAGGTATCCAGCCGGGCGCTGGAGGTACTACGAAAGTTCAAGATCGCCCATGCGGAGATAGAGGCCGCTGAAGATTAGTCCTCTCGGACTGTCTTGGACGAGGAGAAGAAGTCCGAGTCGATCTGATTGGTTGTTCGGGGCACCCCTGGATTGAAAATCATTGAGAAGCCACTCGGACACTCCACTATCGGGTCCCCCGGGTGAGCGCCCGCGCGTACTCGGCGGCCACGCGGGTGAAGCGGGCCCCCGCGAGTCCGCTCACGTACTGGCGCACCATGGCCCGCGTGGCGCCCACGTAGAAGAGCGCACGGCGCGTGCGTTCCAACTCACGCTCGGTGCGCCCCGGCTTCGTCTCCATCCAGGCCATGTCGTCCAGCGCGTCCACGCCGCAGAAGAACACCACCGGGCTCTCGTGCCCCTTGCACGAGAAGGCCGTCGTCACCCGGACGTAGTCCACCCTCCCCACGCTGAAGCCCGCCACGTCCTGACCGCCGCGGCCCCCGAAGGCCACCGCCCCGAGGCCCTCGCGCTCCAGCGCCTCGGCCAGCCGCGCCGGACGCACGGGCGCCACCACCAGCACGTCCGAGGGCCGCACCCCCTCCTGCTCGCGCAGCCGCTTCACCTCGCGCACCAGCCACGCCTCCTCCTCCTGCGGCGAGTCGAAGACCCGAACCACCGGCACCACGCCCTCGCGCTCGGTGCACTGCAACCGGTACAGCCCGTCCACTCCCGGCACCGGCTCCTCCAGCAGCCCCTGCTCGCGCAGCTCGCTGGCCCGCATGAACTCGCGCATGCCGGGGTTGGGCAGCCGGTGCAGCCCGAGCGGGTCCAACACCACGTTGAAGGCCAGCTCCGACACCTGGCGCGTGGAGCGGAAGGCCTCGCGCAGCACGCGCACCCGGCCGGTGAAGTCGAGCCCGTCCGGCAGTTGCTGGCGCAGGGCATCCACGGCGCTGTGTCCGTAGACGTTCTGCGAGTCGTCCGCGAAGAGCAGGAAGGCCTTCCGCGGCCAGCCCTCCCCGCTCGAGAGCGGCCGGGCCAGCGAATGCAGGTGCGCGAGCTCGGTGGCGCTCAGGTCCTGCGCCTCGTCCACGAAGACGGCGTCGAAGCTCTCCCGAGCGAAGGAGCCCGTCCCCGTCATGTGCATGAGCGTCACCCGCTGTGTCATCAGCGGCGCCCGCTTCCCGAGCCGCTGCCGCAGGGCCGCCACCAGCAGGCGCGACAGCAGCGGCGTCAGCGCCTTGTTGAAGAAGGACACCAGCACGCGTGAGTCCGGGTGCTCGGCGAGGTAGCGCGCCACCCAGTGCGCCAACACGTACGTCTTCCCGCTGCCGGCCACGCCGCGCACCAGGTGGTGCCCCTCGTCGAAGCGGCGCTCGAAGAGGGCCACCTGCTCCTGGGTGAAGAGCGGCCCCATGTCGCGCAGCGAGTCGATCTCCTGCCCCAGGCCCTCGGGCCGCCGGGCCCCCCGCGCGCGCACGCCCGGCATCACCAGCAGCGGCTGCAGCGAGAGGCGGGGCTCCAGGCTCGGCGCCACCGGCGTGAGCAGCTCCAGCAGTTGCGCGGGGATGGCGGCCTCGGACTCGGCGCGCGAGGAGAGGACGAAGAGGTACTCGCGGGCGCGGCTGGCGGCCACGTTGAGCATGGGGGTGAGCTCGCTCGGCGCGAAGGGGCGCCCGGCGGCCACGGTGTCCACGATGACGACGTCATACTCGGTGCCCTGCTGCCGGTGGATGGTGGAGGCCTGGAAGCGCGACTCGCTCCACCCCTTCTGCTGGGCGAGCCCGCGCAGCAACGCCGCCTGCGCCCGGTACGGTGTCACCGCCAGCACCTTGAGGCCCGCCTTCAGCGCCGGCTCGGCGAGTGCCACCAGCAGCTCCGCGGAGAAGGGCCTGCGGTAGCCACGGCCGGACTCGCCCCGCTCGTGGCAGACGCGGCGCGCGTCCCGGGTGGCCTCGTCCAGCACCACCCAGCACGCGCGCGCGGCCGGGTACACGTCCACCATCTTCGGCTGCCGGGTGCGCGGGCCCTCGCCGTCCTCGAGCAACCCCGCGTAGCAGAAGTGGCTCACCACCGAGCCAATCCGCGGGTGCATGCGGTGCTGGGTGCGCAGCAACAGCACGTGCGGGACTCGGACGCCGCCCGCGCGTCCTCCAGGTGAGACAGCGGCGAGCTGCGCATCCACGTCTGCACCGGCCGCTCCGCGCCCTCCAGCGCCTGGCTGACGGGGCCGATCTGCTTCGGGTCTCCCCCCAGCAGCACCTTGCGCGCGAGCGGCGCCAGCAGCCCCACGGCGGCGCGCGACACCATGCCCGCCTCGTCCACCACCAGCCGGTCGAAGCGCTCGGCGCCCTCCAGCTCGGACACGAGCCGCAGCGCGCGATGAACGGTGAGCACCATCAGGGTGGCGAAGCCCTTCCCGGGCGACGAAGAGCGTCTCGTCCGTGAGGCCATCGCGCACCTTGCGCAGCTCGGCCTTCACGGTGGCCAGCCGCGAGGGGGGCGCGCCGTTGAGGAACTCGCGGCGGACGCGCTCCTCCATGTGCTCGATGCGCGCGGCCTGCTTCTGGTAGCCCGCATCGTGGAGGAGGGCGGGGAAGGTGTTCGTCAGCTCCTGGCCCACGCCCAGGCCCCCACGGAAGACGCGGCACGTGGTGTCCGGCGCGTGGAGGGCTCCGGCCTGGGACAGCATGCGGGCCACGCGCAGTGCGAGCGTGTCGGCGGCGCGGTTGGTGGGGGCCACCGCGAGGATGCGCTCCTGGGGGTTGCGCTGGATGGCCCGCGCGAGCAGCCGCGCCACCGTCTCCGTCTTGCCCGTGCCCGGAGGACCCCAGAGGAGGCTCCACGGCTTCTCCCACAGGTGCTCGGCGTCGGGCGGTGGGCCGGAGCCATCGTCGGGGATGTCGCCACGGACGCGGTCCAGGGCCTCGCGGACGCGGGGCCCGCGCGAGTCATAGGCCCGCGAGGCGGCGAGGAGCGCCTCGGAGAAGTCGTAGGGCTGGAAGGCCCAGCGCTCGGCGGAGATGACCTCGGGAGGGATGTGGCTCAGCGAGCGCGTGGAGATGAAGACGCGACCGTTGGTGGGGTCCACGTGGACGACCTCGCCCACGAAGCGGCGCTCGTCCGGGAGGAAGCCGATGAGCTGGCCCCCGCTCCAGCTCGGGTCCGCGGCGGGCTGGGGCGTGAGGCCGAGCATCGACTCGTCCTCCAGCCGCACGTCCTCGGCGCCCTTGAGCATCACCCACCGATACAGGGAGCGCTCGCTCTCCAACGCCGCCAGCAAGTCCTCCGGCAGCACCGAGCGCACGATGAGGTCGGCGGGCTCGGAGGCTGAAGCGGAAGACGAAGGAGCCTGGGGTGCAGGCTTCCGGGCGTGACGCACCTGTGCTGACTCGTTCCCCATACGGACGACTGAACCGATGTTCCCCCATGGTGCCCTGACGGCGCTCGGAGGGAAAGCGCGGTCCCGAGAAACGGCGGAGCGGCCCAGGAGTCCAGTAGTGTGGACGGTTCTCGCCCCCACCCCACCATGAAGCTCTACGCCCTCAGTGACCTTCACCTGCGCTACGAGCACAACCGACGGGCGCTCGAGTCGCTCGCCCCTCACCCCGAGGACTGGCTCATCGTGGCGGGGGACGTGGGCGAGACGCGGGAGGACCTGGACTTCGCGTGGCGCACGCTGACGACGCGCTTCCGTCAGGTGGTGTGGGTACCCGGCAACCACGAGCTGTGGACGCTGACGCGTGAGAAGTCCGCCCCGCGCGGCGAGGCCCTCTACCAGCAGGTCGTCGCCCAGTGTCGCTCCTACGGCGTGCTCACCCCGGAGGACCCCTATCCGCGCTGGCCGGGCGAGGGCCCGCACCGGGTGCTGGTGCCCCTCTTCCTGCTCTACGACTACTCCTTCCGCCCGGACCACGTCGCCGAGCAGGACGCCCTCGACTGGGCCCTGGAGACGCACGTGCTGTGCACCGACGAGGCCGTGCTCCATCCGGACCCCTACCCGACCCGGGCCGCCTGGTGCGCCGCGCGGGTGGAGCAGACGCTCGCTCGCCTGGAGGCCCTGCCGACGGACTGCTCCACCATCCTCATCAACCACTTCCCGCTGCGCTACGAGCACGTGCGCCTGCCGCGCATCCCCCGCTTCTCCATCTGGTGCGGCACGAAGAAGACGGAGGACTGGCACCTGCGCTTCCGGGCCGAGGTCGTCGTCTCCGGCCACCTGCACATGCCCGCCACGCTGTGGCGCGACGGGGTGCGCTTCGAGGAGGTGTCGCTCGGCTACCCGAAGCAGTGGAGTTGGCGCGGGGACATCTCGAAGCTGCCTGCGGGAGATATTGCCCGGGCCCAGGCCGTAGCCACGCGTCCCCAGCCCCCCGAATCCTCAGAGAATTCTCAGACACGGCCCCGCCTCCGAGGATTCCCCTCGTGAGTTCGCGAGGTTACGAAGTGAGTTTACTTTTACACTCGCCTGCCTCCTATTGGATTCCAGAAAGCAGGCTCATTCAGGGAAAGCCCTGGGCGTGCGTTCTCGAGAAGGACTCATTCCTGAGAGGTTTCTCAGCCTGAAAATCCTCTCAGGAATGACAGACATCCAGTCCATGGAGTGAGGGAACCGTGTCAGTACGAGCAAGACAGGAGAGAGCGAGACCATCGGGAGGCCCGTCCCGGATGGTGCTGACGGCGGTGCTCGCCTCGGCGATGGCCTGCCAGAACGGAGGCAACAACCCCGGAGGCGAAGCACGGACGCAGTCCCAGAGCGGCACCCAGGGCGCCCAGAAGGTGGCCTCCCAGGAGATGCCCCTGGTGGAGCCATCCATCCAGGCCGGCATGGCGGTGGAGTGCAAGCGCACCATCACCGCCAACGTGGTGGCGATGGATCAGGTGTACACCTACAACCGGTACGGCTCGTACAACCCCACGGGGATGATCTACGCCCTGCAGCGGGACGTGGAGCCCATCGACGCCTCGAAGCCCGCCGGTCCGGGCAACGCGAGGCTCCGGTTGGACAAGCGCCCGCGCCCGCTCGCACTGCGCGCCAACGTGGGTGACTGCCTGCAGATCCACTTCACCAACTGGCTGGCACCCACGCGCGCGAACATCCCCAGCCCGCACGAGTCCCAGCCCACCGTCGATCAGGTGAATGATCCCTCCTCGGGGTTCTCGGTGCTGCGCAAGGTGCTGCCCACCTGGCTGCTCACCGCCTCGTGGAACCCGGTGGCCTCGATGCTGGAGGGCAAGGCGATGGGAGGGCTCTGGTTCTTCGAGGGGCAGGAGAAGGAGTTCGACTCCACCCACAAGGACGACTCGCCCTATACCCGCCGGGCCTCGGTGCATGTGCAGGGCCTGCAGTACGTGAGCATCTCGGATGACGGCGCCTACGTGGGCAAGAACCCCAGCTCGCTCGTCAAGCCCGGTGACAGCCACACGTACACCTTCTATGCGGACCATGAAGGCGCCTTCTTCATGTACAGCATGGGCGCATCCTTCGGTGGCCAGGGCGATGGCGGCTCCACCGCCCAGGGCCTCTTCGGCGCCGTCAACGTGGAGCCCGAGGGCTCGAGCTGGTACCGCTCCAAGGTCTCCGCCTCGGTGTTGAAGGCCGCCACCCTGAGGGATGCCCAGGGCACCCGCCTGTACAATCCGGATGGCACCCCGCTCATCGACTACGAGACCCGGGACGCCAACGGCCGGCCCCTGCTGAACATCCTCGACACGAAGAGCAACGAGATCTGGCACGGGGACCTGGAGGCCGTCATCACCGGCTACTCCCGCACCAGCGTGGGCACCTTCACCTCGAAGGACCAGGGTCACTTCCGGGAGATCACCGCCATCTACCATGATCAGATCAAGGCGGTTCAAGCCTTCGACGAGCTGGAGTGGAACCCCACCTTCCACGGAGTGCGAGACGGCTTCGGAGTGAACTACGGCGTGGCCGGCGTGGGCGCGGAGCTGCTCGCCAACCGGGCGAAGATCGGCCCCACCAAGGACTGCGCGGACTGCATGTACGAGGAGTTCTTCCTCGAGTCCTGGGCCAATGGAGACCCCGCCCTCAACGTGGAGAAGGACTGGTCGGGCAAGGCCGTGCGCGCGCTCTACCCGGATGATCCATCCAACGTGCACCACAGCTACCTGGGGGATCCGGTCCGCATCCGCAACATCCACGCGGGTCCGAAGCCGAGACGCACGTCTTCCACCTCCACGCCCACCAGTGGAAGTTCTCCCCGAGCGAGGACAACTCCAACTACCTGGACTCGCAGACGATCGGCCCGGGCTCGGCCTTCACCTACGACATCAACTTCGGAGGCTCCGGCAACCGCAACCTCACCCCGGGCGACTCCATCCACCACTGCCACCTCTACCCGCACTTCGCCCAGGGCATGTGGGCGCTGTGGCGCGTGCATGACGTCTTCGAGGCCGGCACGAAGGATCGCCTCCTGCCGGACGCGGAGATCGCCGGCGGCACGCCCAACCCCGCCGTGCTCCCCATTCCGGACCGGGCCATGCCGCCCATGCCCTCCTACGCGGACACGTACGTGACGGACGGGGCCGGCAACAAGGTGCTGCGGCCCGCCTTCCCGGGCTTCCCCTTCTACGTCGCGGGCAAGGCGGGCCACCGTCCGCCCCAGCCTCCGTTGGACCTCGAGGAGGACGGCGGACTGCCGCGTCACATCGTCACCAGTGCCATCGGCCCCTCCACGTACGGACAGCCCGGCAAGCGCTTCGCCGTGGAGCACCACGCGCTGGACGTGAAGCTGCTCCCCCAGGACGGCACGCCCACGGAGAAGAACGCCATGTCCTTCCACGCGGGAGAGTTCCCCGGCGCCAGCTTCGGACCACGGCCCTTCTACACGAGCGACATCGTGGCGGCCTACCCGGGCTACACGGCCCGGGCGCGTCGGGGTCCTTCTACGTCAACGGTCGCAAGCCGGTGCCGGGAGCACCCTTCGCGGACCCCTGCCCGAGTCCGCCCCCCGGCGTGACTACCGCGCCGCCTACCTGCAGATCGACCTGCAGAACATCAACCGGGCCGGCTGGCACGACCGGCAGGCGCGCCTCATGGTGCTCAACGGCGACGTAGCCGCCACCCAGAGCGGTGCCCGACCGCCGGAGCCCTTCTTCTTCCGGGCCGAGTCCGGCGAGTGCATCAACTTCTACCCCACCAACCTCATCCCCAGTCACCTGGAGGCGGACGACTTCCAGATCTACACGCCCACGGACACCATCGGTCAGCACATCCACCTGGTGAAGTTCGACGTGACGGCCGTCGGACGGCGCGGGCAACGGGTGGAACTACGAGGACGGCACCTTCGCCTCCAGGACGTGATGCACCGCATCGACCGATCAACGTCGCGGGCGGCGCCTATGTGGCCGACGGCACGGTGGAGCCCGGTGGGGCGCGAACGCAACTGACGGCGAAGATGCACTCACGCCTGGGCGCGCTGGGCGCGCAGACCACCACCCAGCGCTGGTGGGCGGACCCGCTCGAGGACGCCTCGGGCAAGCAGCGCCCCGTGGAGACCGTCTTCACGCACGATCACTTCGGCCCCTCCAGCCACCAGCAGCACGGCTTCTACGGTGGCCTCATCGTGGAGCCCAAGGGCTCGCAGTGGAGGGATCCGCAGACGGGCGTCGTCTACGGCACTCGACTGAGCGACGGCGGCCCCACGAGCTGGCGGGCGGACATCCTCACCACAGGATCCCGCCAACAGCTTCCGCGAGTTCGCGCTCGCCTTCGCGTGACTACGCCATCGCCTACGACGAGTGTGGCCAGCCGGTGAACCCGCCCAACTACAAGGAGACCGCGCTCCCCTGGGCGGTGGAGTTCAGGACGGTGCCCATGCCCGAGGCCATCAGCGCCGCGGACCCCGGCGCCATGATGGTCAACTACCGCAACGAGCCCGATCCCGCTGCGCATCGGCCAGCGGCCCTCGCGCTGCGCCAACTACGAGCAACGCACGGGCTCGCGCGGCAACATGGCCAACGTCTTCCGCTCGGACATTCACGGAGATCCCGTACACCCCGCTGCTGCGCGGCTACGAGGGTGACAAGGTGAAGATCCGCCTCATCCAGGGCTCGCAGGAGGAGCAGCACTCCTTCACCATGCACGGGCACAAGTGGCTGCGCGAGGGGGCCGATCCGCACAGCGGCTACTTCAACGCGCAGGCCATCGGCATCTCCGAGCACTTCGAGTTCAACCTGACCAACGGTCTGCCCCCCATCGGCGGCGCGTACGGGACGGCCGACTTCATGTACCAGAGCGCCGTCAGCGGCGACCTGTGGAACGGCATGTGGGGCCTGATGCGCACGTACAAGAAGCGTCAGACCAACCTGAAGACGCTGGGCCACCTGGCGCTGCAAGCGGCGGACTTCGTCACGCTGGACCCCGCCGCCCTCTCCTACAAGGAGAAGCTGCGCGCCTGGGAGCCGCTCCCCCTGCTGGAGATGCCGGAGGAGTCCGTGCTCGTGAAGCTGGATCCGCTCAAGGAGGAGACGCTCCAGCCCTCGTTCGAGGTGGACGAGAAGGGCGAGCCAGCTCGAGCAGCGCACGCTGGAGTACGCCATGACGTACCCCGAGCAGATGCGCCAGCTCGACCCGACATCTGGTCGAGGAGGCGGAGAAGCTGGGGTGGTTCGGCATCAAGCCCGCGTACGTGGACTCGTGCCCGCGCGGCAGCGTGGTGCGCCTACTACCGGGTGTCCGCCATCGACGCGGCCAACTGGCTGCCGGGAGGCCGGCTCGTCTACAACGACACGCATGACATCTACGACCCGGATGCCATCCTCTTCGTGAAGGACGAGCACCTGGCGGACATCAAGAGCGGAGCGCGCAAGCCCGAGCCGCTCATCCTCCGGGCCCGTGCCGGCGAGTGCGTCCAGGTGGTGCTCACCAACCGCCTGCCCCTCAAGCTCTCGAAGACGCCGCAGTGGGCCCACCACTCGGCCATCACCCCGTACTTCAACGTCAACCAGGTGACGCCCTCCAACCACGTCTCGCTGCACCCGCAGCTCGTCCACTACGACGTGAACACGGACGACGGCGCCAACGTGGGCCTCAACGCTCCGCAGACGGTGTCACCTGGAGGCAGGCGCGTCTACCGCTGGTACACGGGTGACTTCCGCAGCTCCGTCTGGTCGTCGCCGCTCCGCCGCGGCATCGCCACGCCGGTGGAGTTCGGCATCGTCAACCTGCGCAACATGGCGGACGTGGTGAACCACGGCATGCACGGCGGCATCGGCGCGCTCATCATCGAGCCGCCCGACGCCATCTGGAGCACGGACCCGGGCACCGAGGCGCAGGCCCGCGTGCAGTACACGGACGTGGCCAAGCAGACGCAGACGTTCCGGGAGCTCGTCCTGCTCCTCCAGGATGACCTCGGACTGCACTCGGACAACTCGCGGTTCTGGGACACGGATGGGCTCAACAGCGGCACCGCCCTGCGCAACATCAAGGGCGTGGATGACTCCCAGGACACCGGCCTGAAGGGGTTCAACTACCGCACCGAGCCCCTCTGGGCCCGCCTGGGCGTGCCCCCGCAGACGGCTCCCGAGGACATCAACGACATGGAGCTGGGCGACATCCTCAGCTCCACGATGTACGGGGAGCCGGCCACGCCCCTGTTCACCGCGAAAGCGGGCGAGGCGCTCCGGGTGCGCGTGGGCCAGCCCTCGGGCCACGGGCGCCAGCACGCCTTCGCGCTCCACGGGGCCGAGTGGTACGCCAACCCGTGGGCCGCGGGCACCAACTCCCAGCGCATGGGCCCCAACCCCGGCTCGTTCGTCATCGCCACCCAGGGCGGCATGTCCGTCATGCAGTCCTGGAACTTCGTCCCCGAGTACGGGGCAGGCGGCCTCGCCAGGGCCCCGGGTGACTACCTCTACCGCGACCTGACCAGCTTCCAGTGGAGCGGCGGCGGCCTCTGGGGCGTGCTGCGCGTGGAGTAGTCTCTTCAACTCGAGGGCGGCGCGGGCCCCTCACCGCCCGCGCCGCCCTCTCCCGTTACGGAATCCATCCTCCTCATGAGAAAGCGCATCCTCCTCGTCTCGGGCGTCGTGCTCGCGGGGCTCCTCGCCACCGTGGGAGCGTTGTGGGCCAGGGGCCCCCGGCCGCTCCCCTCCGCCCCACCTCCCGAGCCCGTGGCCCTGCCCGCGCAACCGTCCGTGACGGTGACCCGTCCGGAGGCGGCCGTGAGCTTCGACCTGTCGTTGCGCGCCCGCACACCGGATGCCGCCCGCGGCTCTCCGCTGGAGGGGACCGCGCGCTTCACACTGAAGGATCCCCGCACCGGCGAGCCGATGCGTGGCGTCCGTCCCCTCGCGTGGCTCACCCGGCGGGCGGAAGGCCAGCCCGCGCCGGACGAGGCTGCCTGCAAGGAGCGCATCCAGACGTACCTGGGCGGCCTGCTGTCGGCCCGGGCCGATGCGAACCTCAACTCCTATTTCCTCCTCACCCTCAACGGCGACCACACGTTGTCGGTGATTGATCCGCAGATCGCCCTGAACCGCACCAAGCTGCAGAACCTGGTGTCGCTGGGAGGCGCGCCCGCGGACTGGGCGCTGCCGCCGGACATGAAGGCGCTCTTCGTCTCCATCCCCGTGCACGGCACGGTGTCGGTGGTGGACCTGCGCCGCTTCGTGGTGGTGCGCAACGTGCGCGTGGGAAAGGACCCGGGACGACTGGCCGTCAGTCCGGACGGGCGCACCGTCTGGGTGGACAACGAGGGAGACGGCACCGTCTCCATCATCGACACCGGCACGTACGCGGTGCTGCGCACGCTCGAGCTGGGCGAAGGCAGGCACGCCTTCGCCTTCGGTGACGGGGGACGGACCGCGTGGGTCTCCAGCACCGAGGGCGAAGAGCTGGTGGCGGTGGACACGGCCACGCTCGAGGAGCTCGGCCGCGTGGAGGTGGGCAACGGGGTGGGCGCCATCGCCTACAGCGAGGTGGCCCGGGCCCTCTACGCCGTGCAGGAGCGTACCGGCGAGGCGCTGGTGGTGGACGCCGCTCGCCGCGAGGTGACCCGCCGCATCCCCCTGGCCCCCGCTCCCGGCGAGCTGCGCTTCGACGACTCCGGCCGCTGGGCCTTCGTCGTCTACCCGCGCGCCAACCGCGTGGACGTGCTCGACGCCGCCTCCAGTCAGGTGGCCCACACCCTCACCGGCTTCTCCGCGCCGGATTCCATCGTCTTCACCAGCGGCTTCGCCTACGTGCGCAACACGGAGGACGCCCGCGTCTCGCTCATCGAGCTGGCCTCGCTGGAGAAGGCCGGCAAGCCCTCCATCGTCCAGGTGACCATGGGCCAGAAGCGGCCCTCCCTGGCGAAGGATCTGGGCCGCTCGGCCCCCATCGCGGTGATGCCCGAGGGCAACAGCGTCATCGTCGCCGGCACCGCGGATCGCGCCCTCTTCCTTTATAGCGAGGGCATGATGGCGCCGCGCGGCACCCACCTGAACTATGGCCGCGAGCCCAAGGCCGTGCTGGTGTTGGATCGCTCGCTGCGCGAGGTGGAGCCCGGTGTCTTCACCACCGAGACGGTGGTGCGAGAGAACGGCCTCCACGACGTGTTCTTCCTCCTGGACAACCCACGCGCCGTGGCGTGCCTGGAGTGGGACGTGCGCGGGAGTGCCCGAGGACGCCTCCGCCTTCCGCAAGCTGCCCCTCACCCTCACCCCCGAGTTCGACCCCTCCAAGCCCCTCACCGCCGGCACCCCGGTCACGCTGCGCTTCAAGCTGGCGCCCGCCGCGCACGTGGCGGACCCGAGCCCGGTGCGACCCGAGGAGGTGCAGGTGCTGATGTTCCGCCCGCCCTCGGGCCACTGGTTGCAGCGCCCCACGCCCCGACTCGTGGAGGACGGGCTCTTCGAGATTGAGGTCTCCCCACCCGAGCCCGGCCAGTACCAACTCCTCGTGGGCGTGGAGGGCCGCGGCGCGGCGCTCGGCGAGCTTCCCCACTTCACCCTCGGCGTCCAGCCCGCGCTGGCCGCCTCCTCCCCTTCCGAGGCCACCCGATGATGAACCCGTGCTCACGAGCCCTCGCCCTGCTGCTCCTCCTCGCCCTGCCGCTCTCCGCGTCCGCCGAGGAGCTCCGCGTCCAGGTGCCCGACGTCCCCCTGGTGGATCAGAACGGACGCCAGGTCCGCCTGTGGTCCGACCTCGTCCGCGGCCAGGTGGTGGCCATCAACTTCATCTTCACCCGGTGCAAGACGATCTGCTCGCCCATGACCGCCACCCTGGCGCGCGTGCAGAAGGAGCTGGGGCCCGGCACCCCCGTGCGCTTCATCTCCATCACCCTGGACGTCGCCAATGACACCCCCGAGCGCCTCGCCCGCTTCGCCGAGCCCTTCTACCCCACTCCCGGCTGGTCCTTCCTCACCGGCCAGCCGGACCAGGTGAAGCAGGCCCTGGTGGCGCTCGGCGGCTACACCCCGGACAAGGAGGCCCACCGCCCCCTCGTCCTCGTCGGCAACGCCACCGCGGACAAGTGGCTGCGCGTGGATGGACTGGGCTCGGCCTCCTCCATTGTCGAGGCCATCCGCGAGGTACGCGCCGCCACCGCCCCTCCCGCCGAGCTGGACGTCTCCTCCCCCGCCGCCCAGGACGCCGCCGCCGCCCGCTACTTCACCAACACCGAGCTCGTCGACCAGCACGGCAAGACGCACCGCTTCTACGAGGACCTCATCCGTGGCCGGAAGGTCCTCATCAACTTCGCCTTCACCGCCTGCAAGGGCGTGTGCTCCCCCATGACGAAGCACCTCGCCGAGGTCCAGAAGAAGCTCGGCGGCCGCGTGGGCAAGGACATCACGATGATTACGCTCTCCGTGGACCCCGCCAACGACACCCCGGAGACGATGGCCCGTTTCGCGAAGAAGTTCGGCGTCGGGCCCGGCTGGTACTTCCTCACCGGGGCCCGAGAGAACATCACCCTCGTCCTCAAGAAGCTCGGCGGCTACACGGACGTGCCCGACTCCCACAGCTCCACCCTGCTCATCGGCGATGCCGCCACCGGCACGTGGGTGAAGGCCCCCGCCATGTCCTTCGCGGACAACATCGTGTACGCCGTCGAGCACATCGATGATCCACGGTAGGGAGTCCGCATGAGGCAGCACGGTGACGGTTCCCCCCACTCCGGCCCGCTGCCGGGGAGAGGCGGAGGGTGGGGGCTCCGGATGGCGGTGGTGATGGTGATGGTGGTGGGGGCGGCCTGCCGCAAGGAGACGGCCCCGGCTCCCGTGGAGCCGGAACTGGCCCAGCGGGGGCGTTCGCTCTTCCAGCGAGGGGAGAGCGCTCGTGGCGCGCCGCTGGTGGGACTGCTGGGGCCCGAGCGCATCGAGCTGAGCGGACCCGTGGCCGCCTGCGCGCGCTGTCACACTCCTTCCGGCCGAGGTGGCCAGGAGGGCGGCGTGGAGGTGCCGGACATCAGTCCCCGCTCCTTGCGCCATCCGCGCCCGCGCGCGGCCCTGGACGTGGAGGATCGCTCACGCCCCGCCTATGACCGCGCCACCCTGCTGCGAGCCATCACCGAGGGCATCTCCGCGAGTGGCCGATGGCTGGGGACGACCATGCCGCGCTACGTGCTCGGAGAGGCGGAGCGCGAGGAGCTGCTCGCCTACCTGGAGAAGCTGGGTGAGTCGCCGGATCCAGGCCTGACGCCGAGCACCCTCACAGTGGGCGCGGCGCTGCCGCTCGGAGGACGGCTGGGCGAGGCAGGCCAGGACGTGGAAGCCGTGCTGCGCGCGGCCTTCGCGGAGGTGAACGAGAAGGGAGGCATCTTCCGGCGCCGGCTGGAGCTGGTGGTGGAGGACGACTCGGCGCTCTACGGCTCGGAGCCCACCGGGGTGGGCCCGGACGCCACCACCCGGTTGCTGAAGCGCGGCGTGTTCGCCCTGGTGGGCAGCCTGCGCAAGGGCGAGCCGGCCTCGGACACGCTCCTGCGGCGCGAGGGGGCTCCGCTGGTGCTCCCCATCGCGCTGGGCCAGGGGGCCGGGGATGACGACAGCCCCATCTTCTTCCTCTACCCGGAGGAGCCCGTGCAGGCGCGGCTGGTGGTGCAGTACCTCGCGCGCGCCGACGAGGAGACGCGGGAGCTGCGCCGCCGGCCCCTGGTGGTGGTGAGGCCGGAGGACACCGGGGGCCTCGCCTGGGCCCGTGCGGCACGCGAGGAAGCCGTGCGCCGCGAGCTGCCCTCGCCGCTGGAAATCCCGCTGGTGGACGGCGCTCCCGAGCCCGAGGCCCTCCAGCGCCTGCGCCAGAAGGCTCCCGCGGCCCTCCTTTATACCGGCCCTCCCGCCGGGCTGAAGTCGCTGCTGGGGACGCTGGCCTCCTGGAAGCTGGAGACACGCGTGTACGCCCCAGCCAGCCTGGCCGAGCCCTCGGTGGTGGAGGGCAGCACCCTCCCCGTCTTCTTCGTCTACCCTCCCGGGGTGAATGGCCGCGAGGCCCACCTGCGAACCTTCTCCGCCTTCCTCCAGCGCCACGAGTTGCGCCCGCGCCACGTGGCCTTCCAGCTCGGCGCGTACGCGGCCTCCCAGGTGCTGGTGGAGGCGCTGCGGCGCTCGGGTGCGGACGTGACGCGCGCGGATCTGATGATGCGGTTGGAGGAGCTACGGGATTTCGACACCGGCGTGACGCCCGCGGTGACGTTCGGAGTGAACCGGCGTGTGGGCGTGCAGGGCGCCCAGCTCGTCCGGGTGGACGCGGAGAGCGGCCGGCTGGAAGCGGCCTCTCCCTGGATTCCCCTCTCGCCCTAGGCGGCCTGGCCGCGAGAGGACGGC
Source organism: uncultured delta proteobacterium (assembly GCA_963771175.1). Taxonomy (GTDB): domain Bacteria; phylum Myxococcota; class Myxococcia; order Myxococcales; family Myxococcaceae; genus Archangium. The sequence goes on along the minus strand of CAVYSY010000011.1, from coordinate 62,315 downwards.
AATGCCGAGGGAGCCCCGGCCGGCAGCTCCAGCACGAGCGCCGCCCCCCGGCCTGTCTTCGACTCCACCCAGACGCGGCCCTGGTGGCGCAGCGCCACCTCGCGGACGATCGCCAGCCCCAGCCCTGCCCCAGATACGGAGCCGGAGCCGGACAACCTCCGGAAGGGAGCGAATACCGACTCCCTCTCCGAAGGCGGAATGCCCGGGCCCTCGTCCGCCACGCGGATGCGCAACCGCTCCTGCGCCCGCCACAGCCGCACGTGGACCTCCCCTCCCCTGGGTGAGAACTTGAGGGCGTTGGCCAGCAGGTTGTCCACCGCCTGCCGTACCCCGCCCGCGTCGAACCACGCCTCCTCGTGCGCGGGCGACTCCAGGCGGATGAGCAACCCACGCACCTCCGCCTCGGCGCGCGCCGCCTCCACCGATTGGAGCACCACCTCGGCCAGGTTGCCCTTCTGCCTGTCCCACTCCCCCCGGCCCGCGGCGGCCAGGTCCAACAACTCGCCGGCCAGCACGGCCAACCTATCCACCTCGCGCCGGGCCTCGCGGAAGGAGGCGCGCAGCTCCTCGACGCTCCGCTCGCGCCGCAGCGCCAGGTCCATCTGCGTGCGCATGAGGGTGAGCGGGGTGCGCAGCTCGTGGGCCGCGTCGGCGATGAGCCGATCCTGGGCCTCGCGAGCGCCGCGCAACTTGTCCATGGCCTCGGCGAGCACCTCGCGCAGTTGACCAATCTCGTCCGAGCCACCGTCCGGAGGAGGCGCGTGCGCGAAGTCCCCCTCGCGCAGCAGCGACAGGTGGCGGGTGATGGCGCCCAACCGGCGCGCCATGCGACGGGCGAGGAACGTCTGGAGCACCAGCAGCAGCAGCCCCGTGAGCGCGGCCAGGGAGAGGGCCATGCGGTAGTAGCTGCGCACCGAGCCATCCACCTGCGACAGCAGCGCGGACAGGCGCAACGCGTACAGCGCCCCCTGGGGCGAGCGCACGCTCACCACCACCTCGCGCAAGCGCGTCCCGTCCGGCAACTCGCGGGTGGCGAGCTGGGGGGGCGTCCCGGGCTCACCCGGCAGCAGCACGTCGCCGACGGACTCACCCTCCAGCAGCGGAGGGTAGTGCATCACCAGCCGCCCGTCCGAGCCGAAGAGCTGGCCCTGGGGAGCGAAAGGGCGCACCTGCTCGACGAGCGGCGACACCGCCATGTGCAGGTGCACCTTCTGTCCGGGGCCGTCGAAGAGGCTGACGCTCTCCACCGCGGCCTGGGCCAGCAGGGCCCGGTCCAGCGAGGCCTCCAGATCGAACCGGAAGAGCTGACCGGCGACGACGAGAGCGCTCAAGGTGACCAGTGCCGGCACCAGCGCCCCGAGCAGCCACAGGCGCCGGGTGAGCGTCATGGAGCACGGCTCCCCTGCTCGACACGCAGCACATACCCCACGCCTCGCACGGCGCGGATGGAGACGTCCTCGGCGCCCAGCCGCTCCAGCTTCGTGCGCAGGTATCCCACGTACACCTCGAGCACGTTGGGACTGCCCTCGAAGTCCGGTCCCCAGGCCTGCATCATCAACCGGGTGCGCACCTGGGGCTCGCCGGGCTGGCGCGCCAGCACGGAGAGGAGGGAGAACTCGCGCGCGGTGAGCGACTCCTCGCGCAGCCCACGACGCAGCACCCGGCGGCGAGAATCCAACGACACCGAGCCCAGGTGGACCGGCCCGCCCTGCTGTTCGCCCCGGCGGCGCAGGGCCTCCAGCCGAGCCAGCAGCTCATCGAAATCGAAGGGCTTCACCAGGTAGTCGTCCGCCCCGGCGCGCAGCCCCATCACCTTCTCGCCAGTGGTGCCCCGGGCGGTCAGCATCAGCACCGGCGTCTGCACGCCCGCCTCGCGCCACTGACGCAACACCGCCACCCCCTCCATGTCCGGTAGGGACCAATCCAGGATGATGACGTCGTAGTCCTCCGGCCTCTCCTGGCTCAGCACGGTGCGACCGCTGGTGCACACGTGGACTTCGTGCCCCTCTTCGCCCAGACCCTGTCGCAGCAGGCCCACCATCTTCTCTTCATCTTCTACGAGCAGGAGCCTCACGGTCCGCCCCCCTGTACGTGACGCGATACCAAGCGTGATCATGAACTACATGAAGCACTCGATCCAATGGGTAGGACGAGGGAAGGAGCAGCATTTCCCCGGAACCAGCCCTCCTGGCCCCGGGCGAGCCGCTCCCCTGCCCCCTTTCCACCGGGCGGCGATATGCCCTCGCGCCCGAGGCGTTGAATAGCCGGGTCACATTTCCAGGAGGGACTCGGATGCGCTCGGCGTTGATGATTGTGATGGGGCTCACGATCTTGCTTGCGGGCTGCGCCTCGCGGCTGGGGGATTCGTGGATTCCGAACGAGGAAGCCATCTATGACGCGCCCCTCGAGGAGGTCTGGCCCTCCGTCCGCCAGTTCTTCACCGACAGCAAGCTGCCCTTCCGCGAGGACAAGGGCAGCTTCGTCCTGGAGACGGAGTGGCGCGAGGAGTTCGGCGGCTCGCGGGTCGCGGGCTATTGGCACCGCTATCTCGTGCTGGGCAAGCGCGAGACGCCCACCCGCGGCAAGCTGTGGGTCATCCGCATTACCCGGAGCGCCAACAGGACGCTGTCCCCAGCGGGAGATGAGATCGACTGGAGCATTAGCCGGGGGCTGATGGGTGGAGGGCCTGGGGGTAGCGAGATTGAAAATGGTGAGGATGGGGTCTTGACCGGGAAGCTCGGGGCGAACCTGAGCATCGAGGACATGGAGGCGATGACCGGCGTCTCGCGAGGGGACAATGGCATCGTGGCCGGCTCGGCGCAGGGCACGCGCGACATGGCGATGGAGTGGAAGGTGTTCCGCGCGGTGGCGCCCAAGCTGACCAAGAAGGAAGTGGCCGTGCCGGTGACGGCGGTGGCCCGGGCCCCGGAGGCGAAGGAGGCGCCGGCCTCGGCGCTGGCGGTCGAGTGTGGACTGCCCATCATCGGCCTGGCGCCGCAGGTGAAGCGCGGGGGCGTGTTGCTGCTGGGCGAGTTGCACGGAACGCGGGAGGTGCCCCGCTTCATCGCGCAGGGAGCCTGCCAGGCGGCTGCGAACGGCATGCCGGTGACGGTGGGGCTGGAGCTGCCTGTGGAGAACCAGGAGCGCGTGGCCACCTTCATCCGCAGCGCCGGCACGGACGACGACTGGCTGAAGCTGATGGAGGCGCCCTTCTGGCGCACCCCCTTCCCGGACGGGCGCAGCAGCGAGGCCATGGCCAACCTGCTGGAGCAGTTGCGCCAGCTCCGCGCCCAGGGGATGGACGTGGACGCGTTCGTGTTCGACAGCCCCAAGCTGACGGGCCAGCCGCACGAGGACGCCATGGCCGCCGCGGTGCTCTCGCGCGTGCGCCAGGAGCCGGAGCGCTTCTTTCTCGTGGTGTCCGGCAACGTCCACCCGCGCACCACCCAGGGGATCCCCTGGGATGCGAACTACCGCCCCATGGGTCTGCTGCTGTCCCGGCAGCTCGAGAGCGTGGTGGCGCTGGACGTGGCCTACGACAGCGGCTCGGCGTGGATCTGCGCGGTGGGGGACCAGAGCCAGAAGCTGGAGTGCGGGGTGAAACCAGCGACTGGCAAGGACAACGGGGACCGGTACTTCGTCCACCTGTTCGGCAAGCGGAACGAGTCGGGCTACCACGGCATCTTCTACGTGGGCCCCGTCAGCGCCTCGGAGCCCGCGGTGCACCGGGGGCTGGGCCGTCCCGGGGCGAATGACAACTCCTTCCATCCGCTGGGAGAGGACGGGGCCACGCTCTCCGCGCGGCGTTGAGCCAGGCGGGTTCACGCCTGGGCACTTGATCGCCCTGGCCAGTTGCGGGAGCCTCGCGGGTCACCCGTGAGCCATCCCCGCTACTTCGTTCCCCACGCCGCGAGCCCGGCCGAGGCCATCCAACCCGACCCGGCCGCGGTGGTGCACGCGATGGACGCCTTCCGCCTGCAGGCCGGATACGTCGGCGAGCAGGAATGGATTGTCTGCACCGACATCGCGGGCAACGTGCACGTCCTGCCCGCGAGCGAGCGAGAGCACCTGCCGGCCAGCACCAAGGCCCAGCTCACGCACCACGAGCTCGCCTCCGGCCAGACGCCCCGGCGCATCTCGGCGGCCGAGCTCTTCCTCTTCTCGGTGGAGCTCGTCGAGCACCCGGCGGACGCGGAGGGGGCCAATGATCCGGTCTACCTCTATGGAACCCTGATGGGGCCCTGGCCGAGCGCCTCGCCGATGCGCGTGCCGGGACAGCTCACGATGACGCGCGGGGACCTGCTCGCCGGACTGGTGCAGGGCGCGCCCGAGGCCTTCCAGTACGTGCAGGACCCCGAGAGCAAGACCGCGCCGCGCAGCTACCACGCGCTGTTCCCGGGAGACCGGGCCGAGCGCATCGCCGAGGGCCGGGGGCTGGTGCTGGCCTACCCCGCGGTGCCTCCCGAGCTGCAGGCCCACAACGTCGCGAACGACCCGATGGTGGCGACCATCCTGCGCGAGGCGCTCGACCAACTCCAGGAGTACGCCCGCGAGCACGGCGGCCCGAAGGCCATCGCCGAGCTGGAGCTGCCCGTCCCCAGCCGCCTCATGGCCATCGCGGAGCTGGAGTCGCGCGGCTACGAGGTGAAGGACGACGTGGCCACCCTGCGGCGCAACCACCCGGGGCTGGTGAACCGGCTGGCGGAGTGGCTGCGCGCGGAGAAGGTGAAGGTCCCCCGCGAGGCCACCACTCCCGAGTTCCTCGAGCTCGCGCGCCGCGCCCTCGAGGTGCTTCCCGGATGGCCCAGCGAGACGGAGCGTGCGCTCCGAGCCCTGGTCCGCCCCGGCAATGGCGCACCTGCGAAGCCGGGGTTCACTCCCACCGTCGCCGTCGCGCAGTCGCTCCCGGTCCAGCGAGTCATCCCACCCCGACCGCCTCCGCCGCCAGCACGCCCGAACGACTGGATGCGGGACTTCCTCGACGCGCACACGCCACCGGGTGGCAAGAAGAAGGCGAAGCTCACCCGCGCCTCCGAGATGACTCCGCCGCCCCGGCGGGCCATCTCCACGCCCCAGCAGGCGAGCTCCTCGAAGGACTGGATGGCCGACTTCACTCCAGGTCCGTCCGCGCCATCCGAGCGCAAGTCTCCGAGTCCGCCCTCGTCCCCCGAGCGCAAGCGCCGCGAGCCGGCCGCTCCCGCTCCGGAATCCGCGAAGAAGCCGGACTGGATGTCCGATTTCGAGGAGTGAGTAGGTTGCGGTCGTTGCCTGCCGGACGCTACCGTCTCGGCACTCTGAAAGGGGACAGATGGGACACGAGAAGCCGGTCGAGCCGTTTTCGGATCTCCACCTCGAGGACGGAAAGGTGCGCGCGGTGCTGCTGCACGATCCCACCGTCGAGGGCCTGGACATGGCCATCTACATGGACGCGTCCGGCAGCATGAAGGATGAGTACGAGTACACGCGGCCTTCGCGCTCCTTCCTGGAGTGGCTGCGCGGTGCCCCGCAGAAGGAGGAGTCCAACCAGGTCGAGCCCCAGGTGCAGTGGATGCTCGAGTACCTGGCGACGAAGGATCGCAACGGTCTGCTCCGCGTCGCCTACTGGGCCTGTGGCGCCAGCGGCAAGGACGTGGAGGTGGTCGGTGAGCTGAAGGGCGTGGACGTCAAGAGCTACAAGTTCCCGGGCGCCAAGCGGCTCGGCAACTACACGCACCTGTCGCCGGCGCTGAAGGACTACGTGCGCTACCTGAAGGAGCAGATTCCCCAGGGCGCCAGGCGCGGGTGCGCGGTCATCGTCACCGACGGCAAGCTGCACGATCCGGAAGAGGTCGAGTCCTTCTCGGCCGAGGTCGCCAAGGAGATCCGCGCCGGCCGGCTGCCGCGGATGAACTTCGTGCTGGTGGGCGTCGGCGACAACATCGACGAGGAGCAGCTCGAGCACATCGCCCACATCGAGTACCCGGGCGTGGGTCACCTGTGGTGCCACCGCATCGCCAAGGAGATCACCCAGGTCGCCGAGCTGGTGGCGGTGCTGGTGGACGAGACGATGACCGTCGCCGCCGGCGGCACCATCTACGACGACAAGGGCAAGATCCTGAAGAGCTACGAGGGCCGCCTGCCCGCGGTGCTCGAGTTCGACGTGCCCGAGGGCGCCAAGAGCTTCACCCTCGAGGTGAACGGCCAGCGCTACACCCAGCCGCTGCCGGACGAGGACCACCACGACGAGGACGAGGACGAGGAGGATCATCACTGATGGCTGGCCACGAAGTCATCGCGAAGCCGTTCTCGGACGTTCACCGGATCGGCAACAAGGTCACCGCCACGCTGCTGCACGACCCGACGGTGGAGGGGCTGGATGTGGCCCTCTACATGGATGGATCGGCGAGCATGGAGGACGAGTACGGCCCGCGCGGCGTGCTCGCCAAGCTGGCGCCGGTGAAGAACCTGGTCGAGCCCCAGATGCGGTGGATGCTCGAGTACCTCGCCAACAAGGACCGCGACGGCAAGGTGCGCGTCGCCTACTGGGCCACCGGAGACGGGAGCCAGTTGGAGGAGGTCGGCGAGCTCGACCGGTCCGCAGGCGAAGGACTACCGTTTCCCTGGCCCTCGCTTCTACGGGAAGGCCACGGTGATGCTCCCGGTGCTGCGTGACTTCGTGGCCCACATGAAGCAGCAGGTCTCGACGGGTGCGAAGCGAGGCCTGGCGGTGATCATCACCGACTCGCAGATCAACGACAGCAACGACGTGATGGCCTACGCCACGCAGGTGGCGAAGGAGATCGCGGCGGGCCGCCTGCCCCGAATGAACTTCGTGTTCGTCGGGGTGGGTGACCAGGTGGACGAAGAGCAGATGGAGGCCGTCTCCCACGAGACGTATCCGGGGGTGGGCCACCTGTGGTGCCACCGCATCGCCGACCGGATGGAGGAGATGGCCGAGCTGGTCGCGGTGCTCGTCGACGAGACGATGACCGTGGCCGCGGGCGGGACCATCTCCGACGAACAGGGCAAGCAGCTCAAGGTCTACGAGGGCCGGCTGCCCGCGGTGCTCGAGTTCGACGTGCCCCCCACGTGCAAGGCCTTCACCCTCGAGGTGGCGGGCCAGCGCTTCACCCAGACGATTCCCGAGGAGCACGAGGACGAGGACCACCACGAGGAGGAGGAGCGCGCACCCGAGCCGGTGAGTGCCCCCGTCGCCTCTCCCGCCCGTCGGCACCGCGGTCACGGCCACTAGGAGCACCATGTCGGAGCATAAGAAGATCGTTGGGATCCTCGGGGTGGCGCCCGCGCACGTGCATGGCCCTGATTGCAAGCACGACCACGCGCAGGAGCAGGGCGAGAAGCACGTGCACGGGCCGGGGTGCAAGCACGACCACGGCCACGAGCAGCATGCCCACGCACACGAGCACGGCGAGAAGCACGTGCACGGGCCGGGGTGCAACCACGATCACTCTCAGGCTCACGACCATGACCACGAGCACGGCCCCGACTGTGACCATGGTCATGACCACCATCACCCCCCCCGCCCCAAGCGGATCCGCCCTCCCGGGAACCGTCCCGCGGAGGGCGGAGGCGTGGCGCTCCAGCTCGATCTCGAGGGCGCCCTGCCGGGTGAGACGGACGACGTGGGCCGCTTCCAGAAGCTCGAAGCCGCCCTCGAAGCGCACCGTGGCATCTCCGACGTCCACCTCCGGCGCGACGCGGGTCATGCCGAGGTCTGCATCCACTACCAGCCCGAGCTGGTGAGCGCGTCGCAGTTGATTGAGCTGGCGCAGAGCACCGGCGCCGTGGTGGCGAAGCGCTACAAGCACCACACCTGGTTCGTGCGCGGAATGGACTCGGCCGACTCGGCGACGGTCATCGAGCACGCCGTCAGCCGGACGAAGGGCGTCCTCTCCGCGAGCGTGGCGTACGCGAGCGAGCGCCTCGTCATCGAGTACGACAGCGAGGAGCTCAAGCTCCCCGAAGTGGAAGCCCGGGTGAAGTCACTCGGGTATGGGCTGGAGGTGCCCACCGCCGGTCACGTCTGCTCGCACCACGCGCACGGCGGCGGCCTGGCTCCCCTGCTCGAGCTGCCGCTGGTGGTGGCCTCCGGCGTCCTGCTCGTCGCCGGCTGGCTCCTCGAGCGCTTCGCCCCGGTCTCGCCCCTGGTCCCGACGATTGTCTGGGGCCTCTCGATGGCGAGCGGCGGCTTCTTCGCCATCCGTGGCTCGGTGCAGTCGATCGCCCAGCTCCGCATCGACATCGAGACGATGATGGTGGTGGCGGCGCTCGGCGCGGCGTTCCTCGGAGCCTGGTTCGAGGGCGCGTTCCTCCTCTTCCTCTTCAGCGCGGGCCATGCGCTCGAGCACCGGGCGATGGAGCGCGCGCGCCGGTCGATTGAATCGCTCGCCGAGCTCCGCCCCGAGGTGGCGCGGGTCCGGCGTGGGGACGACGTCGTCGAGGTCCCTGTGGGCGAGGTCAATCCGGGAGAGCGCATCGTCGTGCGCCCGGGTGACCGCGTTCCGCTCGACGGCATCATCCGCGAGGGCAAGAGCTCGCTCGAGCAGGCGGCCATCACCGGCGAGTCCATCCCCGTCCCCAAGAAGCCGGGAGACGAGGTGTTCTCCGGCACCATCAACTGCGAGAGCCTGCTGGAGGTGGAGGTCACCCGCCACGCCTCCGACTCGGTGCTCGCGCGCGTGGTGGACATGGTCGCCCAGGCCGAGGCCCAGAAGGGTCCCAACCAGCGCTTCGCCCAGCGGCTGGAGCGCACCTTCGCGCCGCTGGTGATGATTGGCGCGGTGGTGTTCCCGGTGGTGCTCATGCTGCTGGGGACGCCGTTCAAGGAGGCCATCCTGCGGGCGGTGTCGCTGCTCGTGGCCGCATCCCCGTGCGCGCTGGCCATCTCCACGCCCTCCGCCGTGTTGTCCGCGGTGGCGGCGGCGGCCCGGGGCGGCGTGCTGGTCAAGGGCGGCATCTACCTGGAGCTGCTCGGCGGCGTCCGGGCCATCGCCTTCGACAAGACGGGCACACTCACCGTCGGTCGTCCCAAGCTGCTCACCACCGCTCCGGCGCAGGGAGTCACTCGCGAGGAGCTGCTCGGCACCGCCGCGTCGGTCGAGTCGCTCTCCGCGCACCCGCTCGCGCGCGCCGTGGTGGATGCCGCGACCGAGCAGCGCATCCAGGCCCCGGCGGGCAAGGACCTCGAGGCCATCCACGGCAAGGGCATCCGCGCGAAGCTCGGCGAGGAGCCGGTGGAGGTCGGCAGCCTCGCGCTCTTCGAGGGCGAGACCGTTCCGGCGGAGATCTCCGCGGAGGTGCGGAAGCTGGAGGAGGCGGGACAGACCACGATGGTGGTGCGCAGGTCGGGGCGCTACCTCGGGGTGCTCGGCGTCGCCGACACCGTGCGCAGCGGTGCGTCCCACGTCATCCAGGCCCTCAAGCAGGCCGGCATCGAGCGGACGGTCATGCTCTCGGGCGACAACGCGCGCGTGGCGAAGTCGATCACCGCGCAGGTGGGGCTCGACGAGGCGCGCGCGCCGCTGATGCCCGCCGACAAGGTCACCGCCGTCCGGGAGCTGGGCAAGGAGCGTCCGGTGGCGATGGTCGGCGACGGAGTGAACGACGCTCCCGCGCTCGCCGCCGCCGCCGTGGGCGTGGCGATGGGTGGCGCCGGCTCCGATGCGGCGCTCGAGACCGCCGACGTGGTGCTGATGAGCGATGACCTCTCCAAGCTGCCCTTCGCGCTGGGGCTCGCCCGCAAGGCGACCGCGGTGATGCGGCAGAACCTGGTCATCGCGCTCGGGGTCAGCGGCGTGCTCATCATCGCCGCCGTCTTCGGGCTCACGCAGATCAGCCACGCGGTGGTGCTGCATGAGGGCAGCACGCTCCTGGTGGTCGCCAACGCGCTCCGGCTGCTCGGGTTCAAGCCCCAGGCGCCCGTGGCCGCGCCGGCGGGCGTGGTCGGCGTCCAGTCCGCCGCCGGCTAGAATGTTGAAGTCGGGCTGCACACATCCCTCCTGGCGACAGGGGGGATGTGAAGGCCCTCATCCCCCGGGAGTGAAGCGGTTCACAGCGCCAGCACGTCGCTGGAGGCACGCTGGGTTCCAGCACCATCCACGTGGGGGGAGTCATGAACAGTGTTGCCGCCGTCTCGTACGAGGGGTCGTACGACTGGAACCAGGACTGGCAGCACCGGCAGAATCTGGCCTCGCCGGGTGACACCGCGCGCGGGCTGTTCATCAACGGCGTGCTGGACGCCGTGCGGACACTCGGAGGCGAGGAGCTGGTGAAGCGCTGCCTCGAGGCCTGCGGGCAGGACCGCTTCGTGGCCACCTTCAGCTACCCCATCACCCTGCAGATGCGGATCATCTCCGCGGCGATGGAGACGCTGAAGAAGCGGTATGGGGCCCCCGAGGCGGCACTCCGGCAGCTCGGGCGGCGCTCGGCCCAGGACTTCATGGAGTCCACGGCGGGGAAGATGATGCTGCGGCTGGCGGGGAGCGACCCGAAGCGGCTGCTGGCCAGCCTCCCCTCGGCCTACCGGGTGTCGATGAGCTACGGCGAGCACACCCTCGTGTGGACGGGACCCCAGAGCGGCCGCCTCATCATGAAGCGTGAGTTCATGCCCCATCCCGTCCACGCGGGCGTGGTAGCGACGCTCCTCGAAGCGGGAGGCGCGCGCGAGGTGCGGGTGTGGGGCCGCCAGACGGGCCCGCTCGAGAGCGAGTGCGACTTCTCCTGGAACTGAGCCCCGCAGAGCGCGGGGTCATGGCTCCGGAAAAGCAAACGGGCCGGAAATGCGAAGATCTCCGGCCCGTCTTAATGGTCGGGGAGACAGGATTTGAACCTGCGACCCCTTGGTCCCGAACCAAGTGCTCTACCAGGCTGAGCCACTCCCCGTTACCGATACCTTCGCCGGAACTGCTCTCGGGCCGTCGAAAGTGGGCGTCATGTATCCGAGCCGCCCGGCCGAGTCAACGGCCCTGGATCATCTTTTCATCCCTGGAGTTTTCCAGAGGGTTGCCCATCACCCCATGGGGCCCTAGCCACCCAGCCCTCCCCCGCGTAACCTCGCATTTCGCGAAGGGAACCATCAGGAACGCTGCTTGCTCTGGCTGCCCACCAACAACGAGCCACCACGGGGTCCCATGCCTTCTCCGGTCGTCCTCATCGCCGACGACGAACCCCTCGTCGTATCCGCGCTGGTTCGCGAGGCCCGTCGTTCCGGCCTCGCCTCCGTCTCGGACACCACCTCCGAGCACGTGCTGGAGCTGGCGCGCAAGCACCGGCCAGCCGTCATCATCCTGGACATCCACCAGCACCAGGACGGCCGCGACCTGCTCGCCCAGCTCAAGCAGGACCCGGACACGCGCGACGTGCAAGGTCATCATCCTCACCGGCGTGGAGGACCAGTTCACCCGCCACGTGTGCTTCGAGCTCGGCGCCGATGCCTACGAGGTGAAGCCGTTCGACCACACCTTCATGACCCGGGTGGCCCGGCTGGCCGGGGTGAAGGAGGTGAGCCCCAGCCTGAGTGCCCCTCAAGGCCGCAGCGAGCGGATGGCCGCGGCGTAGTCCTTCGCGCCGAACACGTAGGAGCCCGCCACCAGCACGTCGGCCCCGGCCTCCACCACCCGCTTGGCCGTCTCCGCGTTGATGCCGCCGTCCACCTCGATGTGCGTGCTACAGCCCGCGCGCGTCCAGCATGCGCGCGCAGCCGGCGCACCTTGTCCACCGTGCGCTCGATGAAGCTCTGCCCGCCGAAGCCCGGGTTCACGCTCATCAGCAGCACCATGTCCACGTCGCCCAGCACCTCCTCCACCGCCGACAGCGGCGTGGACGGGTTGAGCACCACCGCGGGCTTCGCGCCCGCCTGGCGGATCTGCTGCAGCATCCGGTGCAGGTGCGGGCAGGCCTCCGCGTGCACCGTGAGCACGTCCGCCCCCGCCTTGGCGAAGGCCTCGATGTACTTCTCGGGCTCGACGATCATCAGGTGGACGTCGAGCGGCCGGGTGGCCGTCCGCTTGATGGCCTCCACCACCACCGGCCCGAGGGTGATGTTGGGGACGAAGCGCCCGTCCATCACGTCCACGTGGATCCAGTCCGCGCCGGCGGCCTCCACGGCGCGCACCTCCTCGGCGAGGCGGCCGAAATCGGAGGACAGGAGCGAGGGGGAGATGAGGACGCGGCTCATGGCGGCTTCTAGCCGCTTCCGCCCGCCGGTGCGTACCCACGCTGCAGGGGACGGGGGGGCGGGCCCTCCAGGTCCCGTGCTAAGAAGAGACCTCCCTGGCCGTGCGCCGTCCCATCTCGGAGCCATCCCCGGTGCTTCCCCAGCCCGCCGCCCGAACCCCCGACCTCACCCGGCGCCTGCAGAAGCTCACGTCCATCCTGGACGTCGCCAAGGCCATGAGCGCCGAGCGCGACCTGGACCTGCTGCTCCCGCTCATCCTCTATGAGGCCACCAAGGTGGTGGAGGCGGACCGCTGCTCGCTCTTCATCCTGGACCGCGAGCGCAACGAGCTGTGGAGCAAGGTGGCCCAGGGCTCCAAGAGCGAGATCCGCCTCCCGGTGGGCAGCGGCATCGCCGGCCAGGTGGCCCAGACCGGCGCAGGTCATCAACATCCCGGACGCCTACGCCGACGAGCGCTTCAACCGCTCCTTCGACACCCTCAGCGGCTACCGCACCCAGAGCATCCTCTGCGTGCCCATGCGCGACGCCAACGGCGAGGTCACCGGCGTCATCCAGGCGCTCAACAAGCTCAGCGGCAGCCCCTTCGACGCCGAGGACGAGGAGCTGCTGCTCGCCCTGGGCGCCCAGGCCGCCGGCGCCATCGAGAACGCCCTCCTCCACGAGGAGATCAACCGCCTCTTCGAGGGCTTCGTCTCCGCCTCGGTGGTGGCCATCGAGTCGCGAGACCCCACCACCGCCGGCCACTCGGGCCGCGTGGCCGACCTCACCGTGGCCCTGGCCCGGGCGCTCGAGCACGTGCACGCCGGCCCCTACGCCCACACGCGCTTCAGCGCCGCCGAGCTGCAGGAGCTGCGCTACGCCTCGCTGCTGCACGACTTCGGCAAGGTGGGCGTGCGCGAGCCGGTGCTCGTCAAGGCCGAGAAGCTCTACCCCCACGAGCTCGAGGGGCTGCGCTCCCGCTTCCAGCTCGCGCGCAAGGACCTGCAGCTCCAGAGCTACCGCCGCCGGCTCGCCGCCGCGAAGCTGCGCGGCACGCACGCCCTGGCGGAGATCGACGCCGAGGAGGACGAGCGGCTCGCCGAGGAGCTCAAGCAGCTCGACGAGGTGCTCGAGTTCGTCCTCACCTGCAACCGGCCCACGGTGCTCGCGCAGGGCGGCTTCGAGCGCCTGCACGAGCTGCGGCACCTGCGCTTCCAGGACGCCTTCGGCCAGGAGCAGCCGCTGCTGCTCGACCTGGAGATCCAGTCGCTCTCCATCGCCAAGGGCACGCTCTCCGCCGAGGAGCGCCGGGAGATCGAGAGCCACGTCGAGCACACCTACCGCTTCCTCTCGCAGATTCCCTGGACGCGCGCCCTGCGGCGCGTGCCGGAGATCGCCTACGCGCACCACGAGAAGCTCGACGGCACCGGCTACCCGCGCGCCATCCCCGACACCACCATCCCCGTGCAGTCGCGGATGATGTCCATCGCGGACATCTACGACGCGCTCACCGCCAGCGACCGGCCCTACAAGAAGGCCGTGCCCCACCAGCTCGCGCTCGACATCCTCAAGAAGGAGGCGCAGAGCGGCCAGCTCGACCTGGAGCTGTACCGCATCTTCGTCGAGGCCGAGATTCCCAGGCGGGCCCTGCAGGACTCCCGCGGATAGGCGGGAGCGAGGGCCTCACCCCGAGGCCCTCGGCGGGCTCAGCCCCCGATGGTGTGCAGCCGCAGGCTGTTCGATCTTGCCCGGCTGGCCCACCGGCGCGCCGTACACGATGACCACGCGGTCACCCTTTTGCGCCAGACCCCGCGCCAGCAGCTCCTCCTCCACGCGGCGCACCATCGCCTCCGTCTCCTGGATGGGCTCGAGCACCCGCGGCACCACGCCCCACAGCAGCGACAGCCGGCGGCGCACTTCCTGGTTGGGGCTGAAGGCCACGATGGGCATCGGCGGCCGGTAGTGCGCCAGCAGCCGCGCCGTCACGCCCGACTGCGTGAAGGCGGCGATGAGCTGCGCCCCCGCCTGCTTCGCCGCGTAGCACGCGCTCGCGGCAATCACGTCCGGGAAGTGCGAGGGCAGCCCCACCGGCGACTGCGACGGCGCCAGCAGCCCCTGCGCCCGGATGGTGGACTCGGCCGCCAGCACGATGCGCTCCATCATCTGCACCGACTCGACGGGGAACTTGCCGCTGGCCGTCTCGCCCGACAGCATCACCGCGTCCGCGCCGTCGAAGACGGCGTTGGCCACGTCGCTGGCCTCGGCGCGCGTGGGCCGCGGGTTGTCGATCATCGAGTTGAGCATCTGCGTGGCCACGATGACCGGCAGGCCGCGCATGTTGCAGCGCCGCACGATGTCCTTCTGCACCGAGGGCACCTCCTCGGGCGGAATCTCCACGCCGAGGTCCCCGCGCGCCACCATCACGCCGTCCGTCTTGTCCAGGATGGCGTCCAGCCGGGCGATCGCCTCCGGCTTCTCCAGCTTGGCGATGATGGGCACCGTGCGGCCCACGTCCGCCATCGCCGCGCGCGCCATGTCGATGTCCGCCGGCTGGCGCACGAAGGACAGGGCGAGGTAGTCCACCCCCGCCTTGATGCCGAAGATCAGGTCCTCCTTGTCCTTCGGCGTCAGCGCGTCGGCTCGCACCGCCACGCCCGGCAGGTTGATGCCCTTGTTGTTCTTCAGGATGCCGCCGTGGATGACCTTCGTCCGGATGAGCTGCTTCTTGTCCGTCTCGAGGACCCGCAGCTCCAGCAGGCCGTCATCCAGCAGGATGCGGTCCCCCGGGTTCACGTCCGCCGCCAGGTGAGGGTACGTGGTGGACACGATCTCATCCGTGCCCTTCACGCTCTCGTCCGTGGTGATGAGGAACTCGCCGCCTTCCTTCAGATCGGTGCTGCCGGTGATGAAGCGGCCGGTGCGGATCTTCGGGCCCTGGAGATCCCCCAGGATACCCACCGCCTTGCGGACCTTCAGCGAGGCCGCTCGGAGCTTGGCGATGTTCTCGGCGTGCTGCTCGTGGCTACCGTGGGAGAAGTTGAGCCGGGCCACGTCCATCCCGGCCTCCAGAAGGGCCTCCAGCATTTCCTGGCTCTGGCAGGCCGGACCAAGGGTGCAGACAATCTTCGCGCGTCGCATAGGGCAAAAGAGGATTGGGTCGAGGCACGCGAAGGGTCAAGCAACCTCCGCACGGGGCCGTCGATCGGTAAATTGGTAAAGCAGCAGGCGGAGAAGCGGTCTCAGCCCCGCAGCAGCAGGTTCAGGTTCTCTCGCTCCCAACGCAGTGCGGCGGCGTAGAGCGGGAAGGCCTTCTCCCGGTCTCGGAAAGCCCTCGGGTGGTGCACCCGGCGGCCGTTGCCGTTCGAGCTGGGGAAGAGTTGGTGGAGCATCTCATGGAAGACGATGAACTCCACGAAGTAGGTCGGAACTTCCAGGCGATCCAACGCGGGGTGGATGCGGATCTCCCGCGTCTGGTGGTCGTACACGCCCAGGCGGATGGACTTGCGCCGCCGCCGGGGAGGCATGCGGCCCCAGCCGATGCGCGCCTGGATGCCTCCCTGGAAATAGGTGCGGTTGAGCGCATCGAAGAGGGCCTGCAGGTCGAAGTAGCGGCCCCGCGGCTCGAGGTCCGCCTCGGCCGCGTGACGCTCCTGGCGGATGCGCGGCTGCTGGCCCCGGATGTAGTCGTCCAGCAATCCGCCCGCCACGCGGTTGCCACGGCCCGCGTAGTCCGCCACCGCGCGCACCACCTGCTCCGGCGCGTCGAGGAACATGTGGTGCAAGCGCAGCTGCAGCACGTTGGCGCTGCGCCGGAAGGACACCATGGTGGAGCGGTTGTCCGTCACCGCCAGCCGTACCGGCAGGCGCAGGTCCGCCGACAGCCGGAAGGCGAGCGCCTCGGCGCGGGCCCACAGCTCCTCCCGGGTGGCCACCGACAGGTGCGGCTCCGTGTCGCGCGAGGCCTCGAGGTGGAAGTTGTCCGCGAGCGGCACCTCCTCCTCGCGGAGCACGGTGGCCAGACGGTTGGAGGACTCCGCCGCACGGTTGCGCGCGGGCAGCGACTCGGGCGTCTCGCGCGCGGGAGCGCGCGGGAACAGATGGAACTGGTGTTGGGGCGGAAAGGACGGCACGCGGCCGGCATCGTACCCGTCGGCACCGGGGACTCAAGGCCAGCGGAACCCGCCTGCTCGCCCACCGTCAGCCCGTCAACCCCGCCCGTGGGCCCGCGCTTCCTCGGCGAGCTGCTCGCCCAACGCCTCCACCACCTCGTGCGAGGTGCCAAAGGCCGCCAGCACGTCCTCCATGCCCTCGGCCTCCTCCACCGCGAGGCACGCATCTCCGCCCGCTCGCGCCTCGGCCAGATCACCGTAGCGCCCCATCAGCACACTCCAGCTCCCGTCAGGCCAGCGCTCGAAGGGGTACAGCCGGCAGGCCACCGGCCGGACGTCCGCGGGCAGGCCACACCCCCTGCCCCGCTCATGGAAGACACAAGCCCCCGCGCGCATGGCCAGCGTGAGGCGCACCGGCCCCCGGCGGAAGTAGCCCCGATAGAGCGGACGGCGGGCCTCGTAGTCCGCCGCCTCCATCTCCGAGAGACCCTCCTCGACGATGAAGCGCCGGGCGGCGAGCCGCGTGTGCGCGGTGATGCGCTCCACGTCCGCGCGCGTGAGGGTGGCCAGCTGCTCGTCCTCCTTCGGCTCGCAGCACGAGACGCCCAGCGCCACCGGGCAGCGGGCACACACCGAACCTGTCGGGGGCTTCACGCTCATGGGACGGGCGGCGCCTCGCCTCCGCGCGTCTTCAGCAACCGCTCCAACCGCTCCGGCTCCATCCGCACCACCAGCGTCTTCTCCCGGGTGTAGAGCACCTGTCCGGGCGCCCCACCCTTCACCTTCTTCACGAACTTCACCGGCACCCAGCTCACCTCGCCTCGCGGCTCGCCCTTGGCGCCCGAGTGGTGCAGCGCCAGGTGCGCCGCGTCCAATAGCACCTCCTGCGACACCTCCGCGCTCTTCTCCAGGGGAACCACCACATGGCTGCCCGGCAGCCCCCGCGCGTGCAGCCACAGGTGGTAGGGACGCGCCACCTTGAAGGTGAGCGTGTCGTTGTCCTCGCCGCCCTTCCCCACCCAGATGCGATGGCCCCCGTGCCCCACGTACTCCTTGAAGGGCCGGGCCTCGGGTGGGCCTTCCTCGCCCGCCGCCTGCATCAGCACCTCGGCCTGGGCCAGCAGCGCCGTCTCGTCCAGGGCCTCGAGCTGCTTGAGCGCCGCCTCCGCGTGCCCCACCTCGCGCGCCAGCTCCGCCTCGCGCTGCCGCGCGTGCTCCACGCCCCGCAGCAGCCGCCGGTACTGGTGGAAGTGCCAGTCCGCCTCCTCCTTCGGCGTGCGCTTCGGGTCCAGCTTCACCTGCACCTCCTCCATGCCCGACTCGGTGTACGCGGTGAGCGTCACCTCGGTGCTGCCCCGCTTCAGGCGGTAGAGGTTCTGGCTCAGCAGCTCGCCCAACTGCCGGTGGCGCTCGGCATCCGGGCCCCGCGCCGCCTCCGCGCGCACCTTCTCCAGCGTTCGCCCCGAGCGCTTGAGCCGGGCACGGTACGGCAGCGCCAGCCTCCGGCGGATGGCCTCCGCGCGGCTCGCCTTGTCCTTCGGCCCGAGCACCCCCTCGGCCGCCTCCGCATAGGGAGCGAAAGCGCCGGGCACGGGCTCCAGGCGAGAGGGCAAGGCCCGGGTGCCGGGCGAGCACCTCGGCGGACAGCGGCTCGGGCTTCACCCACTGCCCGCCCGGGTGCAGGGCACGCCGCTGCGCCAGGCCCTCGCCGGAGAGCATCAGCACCCGGCCCGCCTCCGTCAGCAGCACGAGCCCTCCCGGCGAGCCCAGCTCCAGCACCAGCCGGCGCCGCGAGTCCTCGCTCTGGAAGTCCAGCGTCACCACCCGCTCCTCCTCCGCCCACGAGGCCCCGGTCAGCTTGAGGCCCACCAGCTCCTGCCGCAGCCACCGCTGGAAGGGCGCCGGCTCTCCGGGCGTGGGGAAGCGATCAGCGGCCACGGAGACACGGGCGAGCTCGCCCTCCGCGCACACGCACAGGAGGAAGGAGCGACCGGGCACGCGCAGCTCCAGGTAGGCCAGGCGCGGCAGCGGGCACCACGCCTTCTGCACCACCGCGCCCGCCAGCCGCGCGGCCACCTCCGGCACCACCTGCTCCAACTCCGAGGGACGCAGCGACATCCCTGTCCTCCTGGAAAAAGAAAACGGCCCGGCGGAGAGTCCGCCGAGCCGTCCAAACTGCTCGAATTTGCTGCCCTACGTCTAGCCCTCGGTGGGGGCGGCCGAGGGGGCCTTCGACGCGGTCTTGCGGCGGGTGGTCTTCTTCGCGGCGGTCTTCTTGCCAGCGGCCTTGCCAGCGGCCTTCTTCGCCGGAGCCTTCTTGGCGGTCTTCGGGGCAGCGGTCTTGCGGGTCGTCTTCTTCGCGGCGGTCTTCTTACCCGCGGCCTTCTTCGCGATCGTCTTCTTGGCGGCCATCTAAACCCTCCGTTTGGTTCAACTTCACCACCACTCATCGAGAGTGGGGCCTGCACCCTCATGAGGAGTGCTTGACATCAATGGTAGAGACGACATGCGAGTGTGTCAACGCATCGTGATGTAGTGCAACGCGTGGCGCGCCGATTTTTCGGCATCGCGCGCGTTCGCTGGCCCCTTCCGGCCCCCTCGCGGCACCTTCTCGGCCCGAGAGACGAACGCGCCGGGGCCCGATTTTCCGGCCTCCGCCGCGTTTCACGTCCCCGAGGGCCCCATCAATGTCGCCTCGCGCGCACTCGACGCCGCACCAACACTCGGACCCACCGCGCTTTGCGCGCGCCCGCGCCGCGTCTACGGTGCTCGCCCGCATGAGTGCTCACGACATGACCTTCCCCTCCGAGTTCACCTTCGGAGTGGCCACCTCCGCGTACCAGGTGGAGGGCGGCATCGAGAACGACTGGGCCGAGTGGGAGCGCGCCGGGAAGTTGAAGGAGCCGCACGCCCGCAGCGGCCGCGCGGTGGACCACTGGCACCGCTACGAGGAGGACTACGGCCTCGCCCTCGACGTGGGGGCCACCGCCTTCCGCATCTCGCTGGAGTGGGCGCGCATCGAGCCGGAGCGCGGGCGCACGGACGGCGCGGCGCTCGAGGCCTACCGCGAGCGGCTGCTGCGGATGAAGGCGCGCGGCCTGCGCCCGGTGGTGACGCTCCACCACTTCACCCACCCCACCTGGTTCCACCGCGAGACGCCCTGGCACCAGCCCGAGAGCGTGGAGGCCTTCCGCGCCTACGCGCGCGCCTGCGCCCCTCTTCTCAAGGGGTTGGATGCACTCGTCATCACCCTCAACGAGCCCATGGTGCTGCTGCTCGGCGGCTACCTGCAGGGCCTCATGCCTCCCGGCATCGCGGATGCGGCGAAGACGATGGCCGCGCTGGAGAACATGGTGCGCGCCCACGTGGCCGCGCGCGAGGAGCTGCCAGGCCGTGCTCGGCCGGGTGGAGCTGGGCATCTCGCAGAACATGCTGGCCTTCGCGCCGGACCGGTGGTGGCACCCGCTCGACCGCGCGCTCGTCCGACTGGGGGCCCAGGCCTACAACCACGCCTTCCACGAGGCGCTGGTGTCCGGACAGCTCCGGGTGAACATGCCCGGCATCGGCTCCACCCGGGTGGACATCCCCGGCGCGCGCGGCTCGTGCGAGTTCATCGGGATGAACTACTACACCCGCGCCCACCTGCGCTTCATGCCCCGCCCCCCCTTCATCGACTTCAAGTTCCGGGACATCCACGGCCGGGGCCTCACCGACATCGGCTGGGAGGAGTACCCCGAGGGCTTCGGGCAGGTTCTGGGCGAGCTCCAGCGCTACGGGCTGCCGGTGTGGGTGACGGAGAACGGCATCGACGACCGGAGCGGGGAGCGCCGGCCGCACTACGTCCACACCCACCTGCGCGAGGTGCTGGCCGCGCGCGCCCGGGGCCTGGACGTGCGCGGCTACCTCTATTGGAGCCTGCTGGACAACTTCGAGTGGCTGGAGGCCTGGGGGCCGCGCTTCGGCCTCTACCACGTGGACTTCGAGACGCTGGAGCGCCGCCCCACCCCGGCCTGCCGCTACTTCCAGGAGGTCGCCACCACCCGGCGACTCGTCCCGCCGGAGGCCGTCCTCGGGGTCGCGGCTCAGCCGAGCGCGGCGCGGTAGTCCACGTCCTGCTCCTCGTCCGGGGCGTTGGGGTCGGCGTGCGCGGAGCCGAAGAAGCGCCGCACCGCGTCCCGCACCTGCCTCGGGCGAGTCGAGCTGGTTGACCTCGGAGCGGAAGGCGGCGGCGCCGCGCAGGCCGTGCGCGTACCAGGCCAGGTGCTTGCGGAAGGAGCGCACCGCCCCGAGCTCATCGCCCACGAAGTCGATGTGCGCGGCGAGGTGCTCCAGCACCAGCTCGCGGCGCTCCTCCGGGGTGGCCGGCTCGCCCCCGAGCAGCTCGCGGAAGATCCACGGGTTGCCCAGTGCGCCCGCGGCCAATCATCACGTAGTCGCAGCCGGTGCGTCTCCAGCATCCGGCGCGCGTCCGCGGGCGTCTTCACGTCGCCGTTGCCGATGATGGGCCTGTCCGGGAAGTGGCGCTTGAGGTCGGCGATGACGCTCCAGTCCGCCTGCCCCGAGTAGCCCTGCTCCCGGGTGCGCGGGTGGATGGCGAGCGCCGCGCAGCCGGCCTCGAAGAGCTGCCCGGCCACCTGGAGGTAGTTGAGGCTCTTGTCGTCCCAGCCCGAGCGGATTTTGCAGGTGACGGGCAGGCCGGTGGCCGCGTGGATCTCCCGCACGAGGGCGGCGCCCCGCGTCCGGCTCGCACAACAGGGCGCTACCGGCGCCGTTCCGGGTCACCTTCTTCACCGGGCAGCCCATGTTGATGTCGATGATTTGCGCCCCGTACTCCTTGCCGACGACCGCGGCGCGGGCCATGGACTCCGGCTCGCCGCCGAAAATCTGCAGGCTGTAGGGCCGCTCCACCTCGGGATCGAAGCGGAGGTACTTGAGGGTGCGCTGGTTGACGCGCATGAGGCCCTGGGCGCTCACCAGCTCGGTGGGGCAGAGGGCCGCCCCCATCCGGAAGGCGATGACGCGGAAGGGCTTCTCGCTCACCCCCGCCATGGGAGCGAGGATGAAGGGGTTGGGCAGCGTGTGGGGACCGATGCGAAGCATGAGCCGGAGGAACCTAGCGGATTGACGGAATTCATTCAGGGTCCAGTCGTCGGCCTGCGCGCTCGCCCTCCATTGGTTAAGGTCGGGGCCATGCTGCGCTTTCGGCTCGGGAGCATCCCCGTCCAGATCCACCCCACGCACCTGCTCTTCTCCGCGCTGCTGGCCTACGCCTTCATGCCGGGCCCGGGCACCGCGGGATTGGACCCGGATGTCTGGCCCAACCGCCACCTCCTCGACCGGGCGGACCCGCTGTACGGCCAGACGGCGCTGATCTTCGTCCTCTCATGGATGTTCATCGTCTTCCTGTCGGCGCTCGTCCACGAGCTGGGCCATGCGCTGGCCGGCCGGATGTTCGGCTACCGGCCGAGCATCGCCCTGGTCTGGATGGGGGGACACACCCGACCGAACGCCCCCGACCCCATCCCCTGGCACAAGATGGTGGTGGTGACTGCCGCGGGGCCCCTCGCCGGGCTGCTGCTGGGCGTGGCGGCACTCGCCCTCCGCGCCTTCGTGCGCCCGCACTTCGAGGAGCTGAACGCGATCCTCTCCTGGTTCTTCTGGGCCAACCTCGGCTGGACGATCTTCAACCTGCTCCCCGTCCCGCCGTTGGATGGGGGCCACATCGTGAGCACGGTGGCCACCCGTCTCTTCGGACAGATGGGCTTCGTGGCGGCCCAGGCGCTGGCCCTGGTGGTGTGCCTCGCCGCGGTGGCCTTCGCGGTGAGCTTCAAGGCGCCCATCCTCGGCATCTTCTTCGGCCTGTACGGGGCGCAGGCGCTGCGGCTGCTGATGGCCGCCCAGCGCGGAGAGCTGAAGGTGTCCTCGGGCGTGGCCCCGGAGCCGCTGCTGCGGGAGATGCAACAGGCCCAGGTGGCGCTGGCCGAGGGCCGTCTGGACGAGGCCCGCCAGCGGGGCCAGGCCGTGCTGGCCTCGGAGGAGAGCACGCCGGACCTCGCCTCGCGGGCCCACCACCTGCTGGGCTGGGTGGCCCTCAAGAACGGCCAGGGGCGCCTGGCGCTGGACCACTTCTCCCAGGTGCAGCGCCGGCCGGTGGAGACGCATGCGCTGGCGGCGGCCTTCTCCCTCGTCGGAGACGAGCATCGGGCGGTCACCCTCTGGGAGCTGGCGTGGCAGGAGACGCGGGACCGGACCGTGCTGCACGAGTACGCCGGCTCGCTCATCCGCGCGGAGCAGGTCCAGACCGCGCTGCGACTGTCCGGGGTGGACCCGGAGGCGGCCTTCATCTGTGCGCAGCGGACCCTCTTCATCCGGGGGGCCTACTCGGAGGCGGCGGCGATCGCCGAGGCGGGACTGGCCCACGCACCGTCCGCGCGCCTCGCCTACGACGCCGCGTGCGCTCATGCCCGGGCGCGCCACAAGGATGACGCGGCGCGCCTGCTGCGGCGCGCCACGGAGCTGGGCTTCCGGGATGCCCAGTACGCGGCATCCGACGAGGACCTCGCCTCCCTGCACGGTCACCCGGACTTCGAGCAGTGGCTGGCGGAGCTCCAGAAATCTGCTTCCGCCTGACATTGCCATGACATGAGGGGGTGTTGATGCGGGGTGAGGCTGAGCACCTTCCCGCTCGGTCTGCTTCCAGTCCGAGGCCCCCTGTGAACGCTCAAAACCCCGCCCTGGCGCAAGACGAGAAGATCAACTGGCTCTCGTCCATCCCGTTCATCGGCGTCCATCTGATGTGCCTCTTCGTGTTCTACACGGGGGCGCGGCCAGTGGACGTCGCGGTGTGCGTGGGCCTGTACATCTTCCGCATGTGGGGGATTACGGCCGGCTACCACCGCTACTTCAGCCACCGCGCCTACAAGACGGGCCGCGGCTTCCAGTTCTTCCTCGCCCTGGTCGGCACGCTGTCGACGCAGAAGGGCGTCCTCTGGTGGGCGGCGCACCACCGGCACCACCACCGGTACTCGGACATGGAGCAGGACATCCACTCGCCCCTGCAGAAGGGCTTCTGGTGGAGCCACGCGGGGTGGATCCTCTGCGACAAGTACAACGAGACGCGCTACGAGAGCATCAAGGACTTCGCGCGCTTCCCGGAGCTGGTGCTGGCTCAACCGCTTCCACCTGGTGCCGCCCGTCCTGCTGGCCGTGGCGCTCTACTTCATCGGCGGCTTCTCGATGCTGGTGTGGGGCTTCTTCGTGAGCACCACCCTGCTGTGGCACGGCACCTTCACCATCAACTCGCTCAGCCACGTGTTCGGCAAGCGTCGCTACAAGACGACGGACACCAGCAAGAACAACTGGCTGCTGGCGCTCGTCACCCTGGGCGAGGGCTGGCACAACAACCACCACTACTACCAGAACACCGCCAACCAGGGCTGGTTCTGGTGGGAGGTGGACCTCAGCTACTACTCCCTCAAGGCGCTCTCGTGGGTGGGGCTGGTGAGCGACCTGCGCACCCCCTCCGAGCAGGTGAAGAACGTCTACCTGAACTACACGGCGGAGGAGCGCGCGGCCCTCAACGCCCCGGTGCGCATCCCCTGGTTCGCCCCCGTGGCGGCCAAGCGCAAGGCGGCCGAGGAGAAGATGAAGGCCGCCGAGGAGAAGGTGCGCGAGGCCCTGGCCGCCGCGGCTGACAGCCTGCCCTCCTCCGCGCCCTCCCCCCAGGCGCTGCTCAAGCGGCAGTAGAGTGAGTCGGAGGGCGACCGGAAACCTCCGAATCTGGGATAGAGTGCCCCTCCCAGACGAACCGTGTCGCCCCCTTCGCTGAAACCCGACGTCGCCCCCGCGCGTACCGCTGATGAGCCGGCACCCTCCGTGGCCGCCGGTGACTCGGACGAGGTACTGATGACGCGGTTCTGCCAGGGCGACGCTCGGGCCTTCGAGGCCCTCTTCCAGCGCTATGCGGCGCCCATGCACGGCTACCTGAGCCGGCTGACGGGCAGCCCGGCGGCGGCGGAGGACCTGGCCCAGCAGACGTTCCTCTCCCTGGTGCGGGCGCGCGGGCGCTTCCAGGAGGGCTCGCGGGTGAAGCCGTGGCTGTACGCCATCGCCACCAACGCGGCGCGGGACTGGCAGCGGCGCAAGCGCCCCGAGGACCTCACGGAAAAAGGCGAGCTGCCGGCCAGCATGCCCGCGGAGGAGCCGGCCCAGAGGGACGCCGGGCTCGAACGCGCGGTGCAGCGGGCCCTGGCCGAGCTGCCCGAGGGACAGCGCATCCCCATCGTCCTGCACCGCTTCGAGGGAATGAGCTTCGCGGAGATAGCCGAGTCGATGGGGCTGACGGAGTCGGCGGTGAAGGTCCGGGCCCACCGGGGCTACGCGCGGCTGCGCGAGCTGCTGGCCGCCCTGAGGGAGGAGACGAGCGGATGAGCCCCGAGTGCGACCGAGTGATGGACGGCCTCGGCCAGCCGCTCCCGCCGGAGCTGGCCGCGCATGTGGCCTCGTGCGCCGACTGTCGCGCACTGCTGGAGGGTTTCGGTGCGCTCGAGGGCGCTCCGGCCCCCGCGAAGGCCCCGGCGAGGGCGGCTCCGGCGCTGGCGTCGGTGCGCGCCCAGGCGCTGCGGGAGCTGGAGGCCCACCCGAAGGCGACGCCCTGGTGGCGCGAGGTGCTGCTGCTGGTGGGGGTGTACGCGCTGGTGACGGTGCTGGGCGCCCTGGGCCTCTCGCGAATGGGGCTGCCGAACTCGGCGCCGCCCCTGGTGGTGGCGGGACTGGCGGGGCTGATGCTGGCGGCGATGGTGGGCGGCGCGGTGGTGGCGCTGGCGCCGATGCGACAGGCGGCCTGGGGGCTGGTGGGCACGAGCGCGGCGGTGGTGGCGTTGGCGGTGGTGCTGGGCGGCTCGGGGCTGGCGGTGAAGAGCTTCCTGGCGGGGGCCCTCGGGTGCATGCGGGCGCAAATGATGCTGTCGGCGCTGCCGCTGCTGGCGGCACTGGTGCTGCTGCGGCGCTCGGCGTACCACCCGGCGAGGGCGACGGCCGCGGGGCTCTCCGCGGGCGCGGTGGGCCTCTTCCTGCTGAACCTGCACTGCCCGGACGGGAGCGTGCCCCACCTGGCGGCCTCGCACGTGGCGCCGTGGCTGCTGCTCGGGGTGCTGGCCCTCCTGGTGCGCGCTCGCCTGCCCACGCGCATCCACGCCCCCTGAGCTGGAGGGAATCGGAGGGCTTTCGGGGTACCGCTTGAAACCGTCCCCAAGGAGCGTTTAGTAGGGGCACCAAATGAAGGACGAGCCTCCGCCCCCCTCCTCCCGTGTCGTCCTGCGCGAGGTGCTCCCGCGCATCATCCACACCCTCCTGCAGGCCTCCAATCGGCTCCGACTTCCCGGGCCCTCGGTGCTACCAGTGGCGGGCGCGGTGGTGGGCCTCTACAGCGGCCTGGCCGCGGGCATCTTCGCCAACCTCATCGGACTGATGAGGGGCTTCGCCTTCAGCCTGGCGTGGCTCGGCGAGGCCCTGCGCCGCCCCGGCTCGCGCACCCTCGTGTCCTCATGGGAAGCGCTGACCAGCGCGTCCTGGCATGTCGAGTACGCCATCATCGGCATCCCCCTGGCCTCCGGCGCCCTGCTGCTGGCGCGAGTCATCGAGCCCGGCGGCCCCCGAGACGAGGTGAAGCGCCGGCTGAGACTGCTGTCCCTGCTCGTGCTGGGCGCGCTCGCCCTCTACTACCCCCTGGTGGCGCTCACCGCGATCAACCGCGTCTTCGGTAACGCCCACCACATGACGGAGATCCTCCCGCACCTGCCGTGGTGGCTCTTCCTGCTGGCCCCGACGTTGGGTGGCCTGGTGGTGGGTCGGCTGCTGCGCGACCACCCGGATATCCGTGGCCACGGCCTCCCCGAGGTGGTGCGCGCGGTGAAGAGGAACGAGGAGCTGCCCGCGGAGCGCGGCCTGCTCAAGCTGGTGGCCAGCGCCATCACCATGGGGACCGGCGGCTCGGCGGGGCGCGAGGGCCCCATCGTCTACGGAGGCGCCGCCTTCGCCTCCACCGTGGGCCGCACCCTGGGTTTCTCCCGCCGCGAGCTGGCCATCCTGCTGGCCTGCGGCGCTGGTGCCGGCATCTCCGCCTCCTTCAATACCCCCATCGCCGGCGCCATCTTCGCGATGGAGATCATCCTCCGGGAGTTCGAGCTGCGCGTCTTCTCGCCCATCATCCTCGCCAGCGTGGCGGGGACGCTGGTGAGCCGCGGCACCATGGGCGCGGCGCCGATGCTCAACCGGCTCGACTACCGGCTGGGGGGCGGCTGGGAGGTCATCTTCTACGCGGGGCTGGGGCTGATCTGCGGCCTGCTCGCGTACGCCTTCGTGCGGATGATGCACCACACGGAGGGCTTCTTCGGCGGGCAGTTCGAGGGAAGGCTGTCGGCGCGGCTCGGCCGGCTCTCGCGGACGACGCGCGCGGGGCTGGGCGGGCTGTGCGCGGGGCTGCTCGGCCTGGTGAGCCCCACCGTGTGGGGCAGCGGGCACGACTACATCAACCTCGCCGCCATCGGGCAGCTCAGCTTCGTCTTCCTCCTCACCGCGTGCGTGATGAAGCTGGTGGCCACCTCCATTACCCTGGGCTCGGGCGGCTCGGGCGGCACGTTCTTCCCCTCTGCGGTGATCGGCGCCATGGCTGGCGGCGCCTTCGGCACCCTGGTGCACTACTTCTTCCCCCACAGCACCGGGCCCAGCGGCGCCTACGCGATTGTCGGCATGGGCGGCGCCATGGCCGCGCTCACCCGCGGGCCGCTCACGGGGATGATGATGCTCTACGAGCTGAGCGGGAACGACGCCATCATCCTGCCGCTCATGGTGACGTGCACCATCGCCTCCGCGCTCTGCCACTACCTCACCGAGCGCAAGGCCCCCAAGGAGCAGACGGACGCGGAGCTGCTGGCCACCACCCCCGTGCGCGCGCTGATGCGCGAGCTGGCCCCCGTGCCCGCCGACATGCACATGCGCCCCCTCATGGACCAGGTGCTCACCACCGAGAGCGGCGCCCTGCCCGTGCTGGATGGGGACGGCAAGCTGTACGGCATCGTCCAGGTGGACCAGTTCCGGGAGATCTGGCGCGACGAGAACCTGCACCCCATGCTCGTGGCCAGCGATCTGGCGCGCAAGGTGCCCCTGCTCACCCCGGAGACGGACCTGGCCCACGCGCTCCACCTGATGGACCAGGAGGACGTGGACGCCCTGCCCGTCACGGGCGCGCCGGGGAGCCAGACCTGCGGGCTGCTGACCCGAGCACTGGTGCGCAGGTTCATCTCCTCGCACCACACCCGGCAGCACGCACACGGCGAGCACCTCGTGGCGCCCACCAAGGCCGCGAGCTGAGCACGCGGGCCCGCTCCCAACACCACCGCGCGATAGCCCTCGGGTTGCGGCGGATATTCGACCGACGTATAGGGGAGGGCACCGTGTCGCTGGCCCTCCGCATCTTCACGCTCGCACTTCTGCTCGGCTGGCAGGCCGTGGCCACCGGGCTGGGCGGCCTCGCGCACTTCTGTCCGAAGCAGGCCGAGACGCGCACCGCCTGCGAGTGCCCGCACGGAGAGAAGAAGGCGGAGCAGGCCGCGCACGACCAGACGACGTTGCGGATGGACTGCTGCGACGCGCCAGGCCAGGAGCTACCCGCGCCGGCCCTCGCGGGCTTCTCCAGCCACACCTCCCCGCTCGCGGTCCCACCGGCCCTGCCGCCGATGTGGCTCACCCGCCGGGCTCCCGAGGGGGGCCTCCACGTATCGCTCGCCCTCTGGGACACGCCCCACGCCCAGGGGCCACCTGTCTTCCTCCGCATCCGCTCGCTCCTCATTTGAGCGCTCCCGGTGCACGCCCCGGGTCTCTGGCTCTCCCTCCGCCGTAGCGCGAGGGGTGGCTTGAGAACCGAAGCGCTGTGCCGAACGGGAGAGGAGCGGCCTGGAGCATTCCCGCCGCGCTGCCCCTCTGCCCCGCGAAAGCCCTGAGGGGCCGGGCGCGCTTCTCCGCTCCGGCCAGCCATTCCCTCCTGCTCTGGAGCTCGACTCACGTGTTGACACCTTCCCGGTGCGCGCGAGCCCGCGTGGCCGCCGCATTCCTCCACCCCTTTCCATCCTCCGATGAGCCCCTTCCACTCCCACCCGTAGAGCCGCCCCTTGCATCGGAGGCGGTATGAACAGGCGCTTGATGAGGCGGGCGGCGCTGATGCTCGCGCTCCTCGGAGCCGCCCTGGCGGCGGGTTCCTGCACGCCGGGCGGGAAGAAGTCGCCGCAAGTCGAGCGGGCACTGCGCGAGTTCGAGGGCGCCTACCCGCTGGAGGCCCGTCCCCACGGCACGGTGCGCACCTTCGACCTCGTGGCCGAGCCTTCCGGCTGCTCGCACGCAACGGAGTCCCGGTGGAGGAGCCGTTCTTCCGCGACACCGTCCTCGTCCACGGACGCGAGGAGGTGGACATCGCGCTCGTCCCCACGGACGTCGGCAGTTGGATGATGCACTGCCACATCCTCGAACATGCCGAGGCCGGCATGATGACAATGATTGAGGTCGCGAAGGAATGAGCACCCCGGTGGGCTGGCCCGGCGGTGACGCCGAGCGACCACTCCTTCAGCCGTCTGGGTTCAATCCGTTTCCGTTGTTGAAACCTTATGCGGCCGTCCTCGAGTCAGGGCGGCGTGGAGAATCACATGGAAGTGATCATCGTTTCCGTGGTGGGCATGGTGGTGTTTGGTGGCCTCTTCATCATTGGGTGCCCGGAGTGGTGGAGCTCGAGCATGGGCACGCTCAAGGATGAGAAGAAGCCAGATGCAAGGGACACCCAGGACCCCAAAGCGGGCAAGTAGGGGGTGATGGGCGCTCGACGGGGATTCACTTCAGATTGTCGATGCGCCCGTTTCATGTCAGGATGAGAGCCGTTGCAGCCACTCGGCGTTCCAATGGCGGCCCCGCACCTGCCGGGCCGTAGGACGCTCCGGGTGGCTTTTGTTCGCGGCCCAAGCCCCCCGGGACGTTCCACCGGTCGCATGGGAAGCAAACAGCATGACCCCGCTCAAGACCGAGCTACTCCAAGACACCATCGAGCACATCGACATCAAGGCCCATGACGTCCGCCCCCTCGTGCGGGCCATGGGCCACATGGCCTTCCAGGCTCGCAACCTGCACCGCGCGGCCACCCTCTACGACGCCATGCTGGAGGACAAGGACTGCGGCATCATCCTCTGCCTGGCGGGCTCGCTCTTCTCCGCGGGCCTCAAGCAGGTGGTCGTGGACATGATCCGCCACCGGATGGTGGACGCCATCGTGTCCACCGGGGCGCTCATCGTGGACCAGGACTTCTTCGAGGCCCTGGGCTTCCGCCATTACCGGGGCAGCCCCCACGCGGACGACAACACCCTGCGCGAGCTGCACATCGACCGCATCTACGACACCTTCATCGACGAGGACGAGCTGCGCGAGTGCGATGCCACCATCGCCCGGCTCGCCAGCGAGCTGGAGACCCGCCCCTACTCGTCCCGGGAGTTCATCGGCGAGATGGGGCGCTACCTCGCCCGTCATGGCAAGACGCGCGACAGCGTGGTGCTCGCCGCGCACGAGGCGGGTCGTCCCCATCTTCTGCCCGGCCTTCAGCGACTGCTCGGCGGGCTTCGGGCTCGTCCATCACCAGTGGACGCGGCGGGAAGGCCCCAGTTGTCCATCGACAGCGCGCGGGACTTCCTGGAGCTGACGCGCTGCCAGCTCGCCCTCCAGGACTCGGGCCTCTTCATGGTCGGTGGCGGGGTGCCGAAGAACTTCGCCCAGGACGTGGTGGTGGCGGCCGATTTCGTCGGCCAGCCGGTGGCCATGCACAAGTACGCCGTGCAGCTCACCGTGGCGGATGAGCGCGATGGGGCACTCTCCGGCTCCACGCTGCGCGAGGCGAGCAGTTGGGGAAAGGTGGCCACCACCGCGGAGCAGATGGTCTACGGCGAGGCCACGGTGACGATGCCGCTGGTGGTCGGCTACGCCTTCCATCAGCGCCACTGGGAGGCACGGCCCGAGCGCCGGCTGGTGGCCGCGTGCCAGTGAGCCCCGTCGGAAGGGGCTGACAAGAACCGCTTCGGCGGCGGCTACTGCCAGAGGCGTTGCCGCCCGCCGTCGCGGGCCCTCTTGTCCACTCGTCAAACGCCTTCTGTGTTCGAGCCGATATTCGGCGGATGTACATCTTTTGAGTGGAGAGTGGATTGGGGATGATGGTGGCTGGTGGGAGAGAGAGGTCAGGCCGGTCTCAGCTCAGGAATCGAACGCCTGAGCGGGGGAATGAACACCCGAGAACGTCGCCGCCGGGGGTGCCTTCTGAGTCGTCCACCAGGAGGTCCGTCCATTGCCGTTGCATGCAAGCCGAGACGGTGAGGTTCCTCCTCTTCCCTCCCCTCTGTCCGGAAACCGGATTGGTGCCACATGAAGGCCTGGATCCGTTTCCTGGGGAGTGGAGCCACCCAGCTCCGCTCGACGGTGCTGGAGGCCCTGCAACGCGCGGGCATCGAGACGATGGTGCATGGCGAGGAAGCACCCTCCGGCCTCGGGGTGCTCGTCTTCGATGAGGCGGGAGTGACCACGCTGGAAGCCGTGCGGGATTGCCGGCTGAGCGCCTCAACACGGGTGCTGGTGGTGGCCACCACGGGCCACGCGCTGGCCGGGCCGGCGCCTGCTGGCGTCTGCTGCGGGCCGGGGCCTCGGACGTGCTCACCTGGGC
Organism: uncultured delta proteobacterium; assembly: GCA_963771175.1. Taxonomy (GTDB): domain Bacteria; phylum Myxococcota; class Myxococcia; order Myxococcales; family Myxococcaceae; genus Archangium. The sequence continues at coordinate 31,312 of CAVYSY010000011.1, read as the reverse complement.
GCGGCTCGAGCGACCCGGTGGAGGAGATCGCCGTGCGGCTCGAGCGCTGGCTGCGCGGTGGACGCGCTCGTCGATTCGCCCTGCGTGCAGGAGCACCTGGTGGGCGGGCGCCCGCGTGGTTCCCGGTGCTGCAGCAGCTGGTGGAGATGGCCGCCTTCACCGACGCCTCGGTGCTGCTGCTCGGCGAGAGCGGCACCGGCAAGGAGGAGGTGGCGCGGCTCGTCCACGAGCTGGACGCGCGCGCGGGCAAGCGGGAGTTCGTGACGCTGGACTGCACGCACGGTGGTGCCAGAGCTGTCCGGCAGCGAGTTCTTCGGCCACGAGCGAGGCGCCTTCACGGGGGCGATGAACGCGCGCGACGGCGCCTTCGCGCTGGCGGACGGCGGCACGCTCTTCCTCGACGAGGTGGGCGAGCTGCCGGCTGTCCCTGCAGGCGCAGTTGCTGCGCGTGGTGCAGGAGCGCACCTGTACAAGCGCGTGGGCAGCAACACCTGGCAGCACGCCGACTTCCGGCTGGTCTGCGCGACCAACCGTGAGCTGGCCGAGGAGGTCGCCCGCGGCAGACTTCCGCCGCGACCTCTTCCACCGCATCACGAGCTGGGTGTGCCGGCTGCCTCCCCTGCGCGAGCGCCCCGAGGACATCCTCCCGCTGGCGCGCCACTTCCTCCGACGATGCGGCCCGACATGCGCGCTCGAGCTGGATCGCCCACGTGAGGGAGTACCTCCTGCGCGCAGCTACCCGGGCAACATCCGCGAGCTGCGCCAGCTCATCGGGCGGCATCTGCAAGCGGCACGTGGGTACCGGGCCCATCTCGTGGGGGACATCCCGCCCGACGAGCTGCCCGCAGCTCTCCGCGGCGACAGGGCTACGGGGCGACCTGGCAGGACGTCGCCGTTCGCGCAGGCCATCCAGCGCGCGCTGTCGCTCGGGGTGGGGCTCAAGGAGATCGGCCGGATCGCCTCGGACACGGCGATCCGGCTGGCCCTCGCCGAGGAGCAGGGCAACCTCCAGCGCGCCGCCCGGCGGCTGGGCGTCACCGATCGCGCGCTGCAGCTGCGCCGCGCCCAGCGGCGACGAGGAGCCCGCGCTCCGCGGGCGCCGGGCTCGGCGTCGGGAGCGTCCAGGGATCGCGCACTTCCTCTCATCCGACCGCCGTCGGGCCGGTCCCTGCCAGCGAGGCCGCGCCCCACGGGCCTCGGCCGGCGCTCGCTCCATCAACCGCAGCAGGTTGCCGCCCAGCACCGAGCTGCTCGTCCTTCGGGGACAGCTCCAGCGCGCGCACCTTGGCCAGCTCCACCCCCGGGTGCAGCCACGGGCCGTCCGAGCCGAAGAGCAGCTTGTGCGCTCCGGCCCGCTCCACCGCCTCCTCCAGCAGGTCGAAGCGGCGCACTCCCGGCGGTGTCGGCGTAGACGTTGGGCATGGCGCGACAGCGGGTCCAGCAGCGCGCGCTGCGCCCGCCAGTCGTCCGCGAAGCTGCCCAGGTGCGGGATGATGAAGGCCACGTGCGGGTACTCGGTGGCGAGCAGCTCCACGCTGCGAGACCTCGCCCATCACGTCGTAGAGCACGGGCAGCGCGAAGGCGCGCGCCACCTCGCACACCTCGCGGGTGATGCGCGCCTCGTGGCGGTGCACCTTGAGGCCGCGGAAGCCTAGCCGCTGCACCGCCTCCTGCACCAGCGCGAACACGCGCCCGCGGTCGCTCGGCGGCGTGCACGCACGCGAAGCCGTAGAAGCGCTCCGGGTCGGCCGCCACGAGCCGCGCCACCTGGCGGTTCGCCGCCTGCGTAGTCCGAGTGGAAGGCGGCAAAGCAGCACCGTGCGGGTGATGCCGGCGGCGGCCGCGCGCCGCAGGTAGTCCTCCAGCGGGGCGGCCGTGTCCCAGGGGCCCGGTGAGCCCGTCGCCCTTGCCCGCGTGGCAGTGGCAGTCGATGATCATCTCCGCCTCGTCAGCGCCTGAACAGCTCGTAGGTCGCCTTGTCGGCGAGCGAGAGCGCTCGTTTGGTGATGCCAGGAGCCTTGGCGGCCCGGACGCCCCACGCGTTCCCGGGGCAGCAGGTTCGGATCTCCATCACGTCGCCCTCACGCGGAACTGCCTGAAGGAGGCTCGGTTGCGCAGGTGGCCCGCGGGCACGACGCCGGTGAGCAGGAGCGTGCGGATGAGGGCATGCTCCGCCGTCTTGCGCTCGGTTCGGGTGTTGGGCATCGTCCCGAACCAGACCTTGAGCGGCGTGGGAGCAGGTCCCCGTTCCGGGCAGCCCCACCTGGTACACGGCCGAGCAGGCGCTCCCGCCAGCGTCCCGCGAGGTTGTCCGTCTCTCCCACGTAGAGGGGCAGCGCCGGCCTCGGGCGTCCACGACCAGTAGAGGCCGTCTGCCGGCCGGCATCCCGGAGAACGGGTGGCGATCCATCTGCGTACGTCCTGGAGGGCAAGTCCGCGCGGCAGGTGAGTCCCCGGCTTCGCGCCCCGCCGAACTCCTGATGGTCTCGGCGCGGCTCCCCGGCCTCGCTCGGGCCGGAGCGGCGCTGTCCGCCGGAGGGCCGGCTCCTCGGGCGGCTCGGCGGCTGCGTCCTCCGGGGTCTGTGCCGCCACGTCCTCCGGGGGCTCGGCGGGGCGGTCTCGGGCGGAGGCGGGAGGAGGCTCGTGGCACGGGCAGCGTAGCCGGATGGCCGTCCATGAGAAGCAGGGACGAGCCCGGGCCATCGCCGGCCCGCGGCCTCCGCACGCACCTCCGCGACCTGGGCGCTGGCGCGAAGCGGGACGGCCCTCTGCCCGGACCGCGCACGGCCAGGCCGTGCGCCCTGGGACACCCGCCGCCGCGCGTCCGGTCCCGCCGCACTCAGAAGGGGCGCGCAACGCGGGAGCCCGGCTCGCGGGGGAAGACGGAAGGACCGAGCGGCCAGCGCGACCTCCTCTTCGTCCGCCAGTCTCTCGGCTCCAGCTTCCGCTCTCGTACTCGTCCACTCACTCATCGACGTGCCCTCCTCGATGTCTTCCGTGGACGGCCTCCACCAGCGCCTCCACGGCCTGCATCCAGCTCCGCCGCGGCGTGCCGCGCGGTGAGCATGAAGCTCACCGACACCTCCGGGCCGCAGCGCCAGCGCTGCAGCACGGTGCGCATGCCGCGGCTGCTGCAACCGCTCGCTGGACCGCGCCCGGGTCCACGTCCGCGGGCAACTGGAGCCGCTGCACCGGGAAGAGCCCGCCGATCGCGCTCAACCCCGCCTGCCGCAACCTCACCCGGAAGTGGCCGCACCCGCCGCGCCAACCCTTCCGGAGCACGTCCCCCCCCGGAGGTTGAGCGCCACCGCGTGCTCGGCGGCATGGAGGTCCGCCACCGAGGGTGGGCTGCAGTGCACCCGCGTCTCGCTGAGCGCCTCGTACCTGCCCACCACTTCGGGCTACCGGCCAGCACCGCCATCGGCACGCCGAACGCCTTGGCCAGCGAGCCGCACCACAGCACGTCCGGCCCATCGCCCATGCCGGACTACCGCAGCGAGCCGCCGCCCGCCGGCTCCGTAGGGCTGCCCGGGCCGCGGCGTGCCGAACACCCCAGGGCCTGGGTGTCATCCAGCACGAGCAGGCCCCCGTGGGCCCGCAGCACCTCCAGGTAGCGCACGAGTGGCGCCGCGCGGCCGCAGCCCGGACACCAAGCCGTCGCTGAGACCACCACCGCGCGCCGGCGACCCGGCGGGGCTCTCGCGCAAGCCGGCGCTGCAGCGCCGCCGGCGATGATGAGGAAAGCTCCGCGCGGGCACGCCGCGCGCCACTGCCCGCTCCATCCCCCACCGCGCCACCGGATAGCTGCCCTCATCCCAAAGCAGGGACAGACGGCGCGCCCCCGCGCCCACGCTCGAACACGTCCCAGAACAGGTGCAGCGTGGACCGGGCGAGCAGCGCGCGCGCGAGCCCACCAGGTCGCGCCACGGCGCGCGCGCCTCCGCGGCGCTCTCCGGTGGCTCCGCAGGACCGCCGGGGACGCCGAGGTGAGCTGCTCCCACGGCGCGAGCGTCGCTGCTCGCGTGCTGCAGACCCAGGTAGAGCGCGGTGGTGAAGTCGAGCACGGCGGCTCCGGCGTCCCCAGTGCCACCGCCTCCTGCTGCACGGCCAACCGGTTGCGCAGGTGGACGGAGGGCGGCACGTAGCGCTCGGCCAGCGCCTGCCGGTCGGTGATGTCCGCCGTCAGGTCCACGCCGGTGACGGCGCGGTACGCGTGGATGTAGCCCTGGATCTCCGGCCTCCAGTAGCGCGCCCAGTTGGCGGCCTGGGCCGGGTCGTTCGGCGACGCTCCAGGCGCCGTAGCGCACGCGACAGCAGCAGCTGCTCGCCGAAGACGCGCCAGGTCGTGGAAGTGCACCACGCTGATGTCCGTCCAGCCCTGCAGCGACTTCATCGCGTCCACCCGGTCCATCCACGGCTCCGGGTAGGGCACCATCACCCGCCCGCCGAGGAACTCGCGCATCTCCGGGCGCGACAGCAGCCACTGCTGCATCAGCATCTCCTGGCGCGCCGTGGAGGGCAGGTCGCCGAACTGGTTGTGGGCGCCCTGCGCCAGCAGGTAGTGCGTCTCCTTGATGGCAGTTGAGCACCGGGAAGCCGTCCGCCACCACCGTGGTGTCGTCGTCCTGCCGGAAGAACTGCACGCAGCGGTAGCAGCAGGTTGTGGAAGGACTCGAGGAACTTGCGAGCGCCGGTCCGCGGTGCGCAGCCCGGTGACCGCCTTGCCGTGCAGCGTCGAAGCCGTACTGGTGGTCGTACTCGTGAGGCGCGGCGCATCGACGCTCAGCCGGTTCTGCTCGTCCTGGATGTAGCCCCACAGCAGGTTGTTGAGCGGCCGCAGCGGATCGATCTCCAGGTTGGCCAGCGGGTCGCGGTCGCCGGTGCCCGCGATGTTCTGGAAGCGCTGGCTGATGTGGTTCATGGTCTGGACCAGCATCCCCTCCTCCGTGCCAGTAGTTCCAGATGAGCTCGAGGAAGAGGGGTAGCCCGAGCTTCTCGCGGAGGATGCCGACGCAGTTGATCAGCTCCTCTTCGGTGGTGGTGGTGCGGCACGATGATCGGCACGTCGGGGAGCTTGGCTCGGATGATGGCCAGGTAGGGCAGGGCCGCATCCGACGCTGCCGTTCACGTTCTCCAGGTAGAGGTTCCACAGCTCTGCGTGGTCGGCAGATTGTCGCCCGGAATCGGATCCCTGCTGGGAAAGCCGGTGCGGGCCTCCTCCTGCACGGTGTCGATCTGCTCCAGGACGTTCTCGAGAAGAACTCCTTGTCGCCGAGGAAGTCCACCAGCACGCCGCAGTTCACCAGGACGAAGACCTCGGTGGCGGCCTTGAGCTGCGGTAGGCATCCACCCCCGGGAAGGGCAGGGCCATGCGTGAGGCCGCACCGTCCTTGATCGCCGTCTCCCCCGGGCGGGCGGTGCGTGGCGCAGGTGTCGGTGCTCCGTGCACAGGAACGTCGTCGATGAAATCGGCGTAGCTCCTGAACGAGAGGTTGTTGGTGGACTGGCGGATGACCATCCAGAGGATCTGGTCGGTCGTGGGGATGGAGCTGGCGCGCCGCAGCGTCACGGGGATGGCCCCGGCACGGAAGGTGGGAGACACGGCGGACTCCCGGAAGTCAGCCATCGCCTCGCGCACCATCTGCTTGACGGTGGCCTCCGAAACGGCCGCCGGAATGGCCACGGCCGCCGCCGCTACCCCCGGGCGCGCGGTGACCTCCACGGCCCCCGTGCCATCGAACTCGTGGAGCTTCTTGTTGTGCGCATCGAACTCCTGCAGGTTGACGGACACCGTGTACATGCTGGGGACCAGCCCGGTGGTGTCCCACTGCGCGGAATCGCCCTCTTTGGAGGTCGGCGTGACGGTGCCGCCTTCCACCTTCCAGGTGAAGACACGCCGCTTGACCGCATGGTCCAGCTTGGCGGGGGTGGCGGTCAGCTTGACGATGCCTCCCTCGCTGATGGTTTCGGGTAAAGCCGTGATGTTGACGCCAGCCATGATCCTTCCTCCAACTCTCGGTGACGGAATGCCGTGGCAACGCGGGGACCCGGAGCGCCGCCGCCGAGGCCCGGGACTTGGAGAGCGAGGCGCAGATCTCCGACGCATCGAGCGTGCTGCGCAGCGCCCAGTAGCTGCAGCAGCTCGGCCAGGGCCTCGCTCTCCTCCTCGGGCGTGAGGGTCCCGTACGGAGCGGCCCTGGCCCGACCACGGCGAAGGCCAGCGAGGGCGGGGCGTCGCGGATGCGACGAGCGCCGGGCAGCGGTACTCGCGAACAGCTCGCGCGAGCCGCGCGGGCTGGCGGCTCCCGCGTCTCCATCACCTCCACCAGCGTGCGGCCGCGCAGCGCGGCGGGCCGGTGCTCCACCAGAAGCGCACCACCCGCGGCAGGCTCGCCTCCAGCGCGGCGAGCACCCGGCGGTGCCGCCTCACAGCCCCTCGACCGGGTAGAGCTCCTCCCACAACCGCGACAGCCGCGCCCACTGCGGGTGGGGGTACAGCGCCCGGCCCAACGCGCTGCTCAGCTTCACGCGGATCCACGGGCATGGGGTGCGGATCGTCCACGTTCAACCGGAACACGAACGGCCGCGGCAGGCTCACCACCCCCATCAGCCCCAACGTGGACGTCGACTGCCCACGCGCGCCACGGACCAGAAGTCCGCGATGATCTCGGAGATCCACCGCTCCCACAGGCGCCAGGCCTGCTGCGTCCTCGGTGCCTTCGTGGGACACGCTCGCGCAGGGCCGTGCGCAGCGAGGCCACCAGGTCCAGCAGCGCCGCGCCCTGGTGGCCCACCTCGTGGATGAGCGAGGAGGCGATGGCGCTGCCGATCATCCGCTCGCGGGGGACACGGATGATGCGCCGCCGGGCTCTCCCCGCCGCCCGGGCAGCCGCGTGCGCGCGCGACGGATGGCCGCCCCGGGTCCGCGGGCCAGGTAGCAGATGACGGGGGGTACCTCGTAGTAGCCGGGCAGCTCCAGCGCGTCCTTGGCGACCACGTCCAACCCGGCGAGCCAGACGCCGTTGTCGGCCTCGCTTCGCTGGCTCATGGCCTCGCTGAAGATGTCGAAGTGCGACGAGCACCACGTTGAAGCGCAGGCGCAGGAAGGTGAAGCGCCGCTGCGCTGCGCGGGCGAGCGCCCACTGGCCCTCCGGTCCCTCCACCCAGGAGATGTACGGTGGATCTGCTCGCGCAGCTCACGACGCCCCTGCTGCAGGTAGCCCTCGACCGCCGCCTGCGCCTCGACGGAGAGCGTCGCGGCCGGCACCATCGTCTCCGACATGGCGAAGGACTTGATGCGCTCGAGCCGCGTGAGCAGTGCGCGGGCCTCCTGCGACAACATCCACGAGGCGAAGGAGCCAGCGGACATGGTGGTCAGATCCCGTAGAGGACGATCCGGTTGCCCTTGCGCACCCAGCGTCCGCTGCGGCGACCGGTGCCCGCCGCGCGCCCCATCTGCGCAGAGAAGCCCGGGGGCATACTTCTGCATGGCCTGGTCGACGGCCGTCTGAGCCGGCCACCTGTCGGGCGGAGCGCCGTCGGGCGAGGTCAGCGCCGTGCTGGTCGCGTCCGCGGACAGCCGGACGACCTGCTTGGCCACCTCGAACTCGCGATCCTCCTGGCTCAGGCCCTCCAGCTCGAGGCCCAGCGCGCTGCCCGCCATGGAGGCCAGCTTGCCGCCGACGGCACCGCCCACGCCGGGCAGCACCAGGTTGCCCAGCGCGCGCCCACCACCGGCAGCGCCTGCTTGGCCAGCCGTCTTGAGCACGCCGCCGAGCGTCTTCCCACGGGAGACTTCACGAACTTGCCCACCGCGCCGCCCACCTTCTTGATGATGTTGCCGAGGAACTGCTCCAGCTCCTGGTCGTTCGTGCACCTCCAACAGCTCCGAGGCGAGCTCGTTCAGCTCGTTCTCATTGAAGACCTCGCCCCACTCGCCCTCGGCGTTGAACTCGAACTCGAACGACTCGCCCTCCAACTCCGGTAGGTGCGATCCACGTCGTGCATGGTCTGCTCCTCGGTGATGGGTCCGGCCGGTCCCGGCCGCGGGTCCGGGCAGGGCACTAGCAGCGCATGTGCCAACCCTTCCGAGGACCTCTCTTCCTCTGGGAGTCAGGACGAGGGGACGAAGTGCGCTTCGGCGGAACCGGCCGATGAGGGGAATGCGGCGAAGCGCGCTTCGCTCCCCGGGCGCTGCCAACCGACCATCCCAGGCAACTCGGGGTTGGAGACGACGTCGAACCGATTCGGCCAGTCAGGTCCCCACCACCGCGCTCTTCATGTCCGCGCGCCGCCTTGAAGTCGGTACCTGGCCGCCGCCGCGAGCGCGTAGCCCTCCAGGGTCTGCGCACGGTGGGCCGCGGTGTGCTCGGCCAGCACACGCGCCCTCGCCGCGCTCACCCAGGGCGCGCCGCTCCGAATCGGAGAGCTCCCGGAGGTACGCCAGCGTCTCCTCCGCCGAGCGCGACAGGAGGATCTCCTCCCCGGGAGTGAAGAAGGTGTCCAGCCCGGCCCACACGTCGCTGATGATGGGGGTGGCACAGGCCGCGGCCTCGAAGAGGCGCACGCTCGGCGAGTACCCCGCCCGCACCATGTCCGCGCGCGTGACGTTCAGCGTGAAACGCTGCGCGTTGTAGAAGTCCGGGTGCTCCGGCGGCGGCAGGTGCTCCACCCGCAGCACGTTGGCCGGCCACTCCAGCGAGCCCGGATACTGCGGCCCCGCCACCACGAAGCGTCCCGACTTCCAGCGCCGCGCCGACTCCAGCATCAGCGTGTCGAGCACGGGCTGCCGATCCGGGCTGTACGTCCCCAGGTAGCCCAGGTCCCAGCGCGGCGCCATCGACTGGGGCGGATACAGCTCCGGGTCCACGCCGCAGTAGAGGGGCAGCGCCTCGGGCGAGCCCAGCTCCCGCTCGATGCGGTCCAGCAGCGGCCCGCCGGTGAAGGAGAGGTAGAGCCTGTAGCCGGGGATGAGCTCGGGCGACAGGTACTCGTAGTCCCGGCGCGCCAGCTTCGCGAGCGTCACCGGCGTGTCGATGTCATAGAAGCCCGTGATGCCCGTGGCCGTCTGCTGCACCCAGCGGCCCACCTCGACGCCCTGGGGCACGTACGAGCCCACCACCACGAGGTCCGCCAGGCGCACATCTCGGGTGAAGCGAGCCTCGAGGTCCTCCAGGCTCGAGTACAGCTCCGTACGCCCGTAGGGCGGCCGGGGCATGTCCCGGTTGGACGCGTACCAGGGCACGTCGCGCTCGAGGAAGAGGACCCGGTGGCCCCGCCGCACCAGCTCCCGCACCAGCCCGCGGTAGGTGGTGGCGTGGCCATTCCCCCAGGAGGAGGTGATGGAGAGGCCCAGGAAGACGATGTCCATCCGAGGAGGTGCCATCAGGCCACCTGCTCCTGCGTGGAGGCCCCCACGCCCGACGAATAGCCCAGCGCCTGCTCCACCTGCACCGCGCGGTGCGCGTACGTGTGTTCGGCCAGCACGCGCCGACGCGCCGCCTGCCCGAGCTGCCGGACCCCCTCGTCCGTGAGGCACAGCACCGCCTCGGCCACCTCCAGTCCGTCCTCCGCCACGAGGCACTCGCGAGCCCGGCTCGAGGAAGAGCTCGATGCCCTGCCACTTGTCGGTGATGATGCAGGAGCCCGCGCCGGCGGCCTCGAAGACGCGCGTGGCCGGCGAGAAGCCGAAGCGCGCCATGCTGTCGCGGCTGATGTTGAGCACCGAGCGCGCCGTGCAGTTGAGGGCGTTGTGGTCCTGCGTGTAGACGTGGCCCACGTACTTCACGTTGGGCGGCAGGTCCCGGTCCCCCCAGCCACTGCCTCCCAGCAGGAAGCTCTTCTCCGGCAGCAGCTCCGCGGCCCGGAGGAAGAAGGACTCCACGCGCCGCTCCCGGTCCGGCAGCCGGTTGCCCAGGAAGGCCAGGTCGCAGTCGAAGCGGGGATTCGGCGCCACCGGGTGGTGGGTGTCCGGGTCCAGCGCGTTGTAGATGGGGACGCACTCGCGCGCCCCGAAGTCCTTGTAGGCGAGCACCACCGGGTCGCCGCCGCCGTAGGTGAGGACGCGGTCGTAGCGGGGCACCAGCGCGCGGAACGGGTCGTTCGGGTTCTTCTCCATCCGCTCCAGGGTGGCCGGCGCGTCCACGTCCCAGAAGACGACCTGGGTGTGACCGGACTTCAGGTCCAACACCCGGGCCTCCAGCAGCTCGTCGAAGACGCCCACGCCGCTGGCCTTCACCACCACGTCGGCGCCGCGCGCGTCCTCCAGGCACCGGTCCAGTCCGTCGGTGCCCTCGGCCGAGTACACCACCACGCGCGCCCAGTCCGGGTCCGTGGGCAGGTCCCGGTGTTTCTGCCGGTCATAGGCGTCCGGCTCATAGAAGGTGACGCGGTGGCCGCGCGCATGGAGGGCGCGGATGAGGCCTCGATAGTAGGTAGCGGCCCCGTTCCAGTAGGCCGAGACGAGGCTCGAGCCGAAGAAGGCGATCCGAAGTCCGTGGCTGCTCATGCGGTAACCCTTTCCTGTGCGACCGGCTCGAGCGAGCCAGTCTCGACGCCCAGCTCCCGGCAGATGCCGAGGAGCTCCTCCACCCGATGCGCGCAGGTATGGCGCGCCAGAATCGTCCGCCGCCCGTGCTCGGCGAGTGCCCGCCGCAGGCCCGCGTCCTCCCGGAGCGCGGCGAGGTGGCGCTCCATCTGCGCGCCATCCCTGGCCACGAGGAAGTCCAGGCCCGGGGAGAACAGGTGCTCGGCGTCCTCCCAGGGCGAGCACACCAGGGGAATCCCACACGCGAGCGCCTCGAAGGGGCGGATGGTGGGGATGCCCGGCAGCGCGGTGACATAGGGCCGGCGGGGCACGTGCACCGTCATGAGCGCCCGGGCGAAGGCCCTCGGCGCCTCGTGGTTGGGCAGCCACCCACCGTAGGTGATGCCGGCCTCCGCCAGCGCCGCCTTCGCCTCGTTCGGGTAGCGCACCCCGTGTACCCGCGCCTTCAGCCCCAGCCGCTTCACCGGGCCGAGCAGGAACTCGTGCAGCTCCGCGGTGCGCTCGTCGTCACCCCAGTTGCCCACCCAGACGAGGTCCTCCTCCAGCCGGGCCCCGGGCTCCGGGCGGAAGACGCGCACGTCGGCGGCCTCGTGCCACGTCCAGGCGTGGCGCGCCCAGCCGCGCTCCAGGTACAGCCGGCGGATGACGTCGCCGAAGGCCAGCACCCCGTCGTAGTGCGTCAGGTCGTACCGGGCCATCTCGTGCGGCGCGGTGACGCTGCGGTGGTGGGTGTCATGGAAGAGCAGCTTGAAGCGCCCGCCGCGCGCACGCGCCTGACCGACGCGGTGCACCAACTCCGGCTCGCTCCACTCGTGGACGATGACCAGGTCCGCCCCGTCCAGCACGGCCCCCAGGTCCAGCGACTCCAGCGCGTAGCGGTGGGGCCGGACGCGCGGGTAGACGAGCCTCACCGCCTCCAGCACCTCCTCTCCCCCGCGCTCGGCCAGGAGGTTCTCCAGGCTCCAGGCGTTTCGCGGCTCGTACACCTGGAGGTCCGCGCCCCGTTCAGCGAGCTCGGTGACGACGCCTCGCAGGAAATGGGCGTTGCCGTGGTTCCAGTCCGACAGGAGCGAGTGGCAGAAGAGGACGACGCGCATCGTTCAAAAGTCTCCGCTCAGGTCGCGCTCGCCAGTTGGGGCGGGGCGGGAGGGGCCTCCCTGGACGAACGGTCCAGCTCGGCATACGCCGCAAGGTAGGCATACGCCGCAAGGTAGGCATCCGCCTGGCGCTCTGGGGAGAAGCGCAATGCACGCGTCCGTGCAAGGGTGGACATCCGATTGCAGAGCACGGGCTCCGTCACCAGCCGTCGGAGGGCGCGCATGAGCGTGTCGGTGTCATCTGGTGGAACGAAGACGGCCGCGTCCTCCCAGACCTCGCGCAGGGAGGGGATGTCCCCCAGCACCAGCGCGCACCCGGCGAGCGCGGCCTCCAGGGCGGACAGGCCGAAGGGCTCGTAGCGCGCGGGCAGGGCGTAGACGGAGGCGCGGCCCATGTGTCTGGCCAGTTCTCTCGGCGACAGTTTGCCCAGCATGCGCACGCAGCGCGAGCGCACCACGCCGCCGGAGGGGTGCTCGGGTATCGCCCGCCACGAGCACCGGCCAGTCCAGCCGGGGCGCCACGGCCTCCAGCGCGGACACGTTCTTCGCCTCGTCCCACAACCGGCCCGCGGCGAGGATGAGGGGCTCGCGCACATTGCCGGGAGGGAAGTCCTCGGGGCGGCGAGCGTTGGAAATGACACCCGCCGAGCGCAGCGGCCCATAGTGCGTCACCAGGGCCTGCAACATGGCGGCGGTGGGGGCCACCACATGGCCGGCGGCGCGCAGGCCCCGCGCCACCTCCCAGCGGTAGCGCGAGTAACGCTCCGGGGCCTGCTCCCCCTTCACCGCCTCCCACCACGAGAGGACACACGAGTGGCCCACCATGAGCGGCTTGCGCTTCCACGGCAGCGCGCCGTGGCAGTAGCCGTTGAGGTGCACCACGTCGGGCTGGACGCGCGCCTCCAATTCCAGCAGCCAGTCCCCGGCGGCCTTCACGTCCTCCCAGGGGTCATCCATCCACTCCAGCTGCCAGGTGCTCTGCTCGACGCTGAGTCCGGGGACGGCGCGGGCCTCGGCCCATTGCGCCTCGGAGAGGGGCGAGCCCATGGTGGCCAGGGTCACCGACACACCGCGGGTCGCCAGTGCCCGGCTCAGCTCCAGTGCGTACGTCCACACCCCGCCGACGGTGTCGGCGGTCATCAGCACCCGGCGGACCTCCGCGGCGGGCAGGTACGGCGCTATCCGTGGATGGCTTCACGTGCCTCCTGCCTGTTGAGCGTCCGTTGCACCGTCCCCTCCCACATGTCCCGCAGCCACGCGTGGAGCCGCGTCACGCCTTCGCGCACCTCCACCCGCGGCGCCCAGCCGGTCGCTGCCTGGAACCTGCGCGTATCGGACACGTAGTAGCGCTGGTCCCCCGTCCGCCAACCCTCGAACTTCACCTGGGGCGTCTGGCCCGTGAGCTCACCGATGAGATCCAACACCTCCAGCAGGCTCACCGTCCGCTGGGGGCCCCCACCGATGTTGAACACCTGACCCCCCAGCCGGCTCATGTTGGCCATCGCAAGCTGGAAGGCGCGCACCAGGTCCTCCACGAAGAGGATGTCGCGCACCTGCATGCCGTCCCCGTAGAGGGTGATGGGCTGCCGCTGCAGGGCGCGGATGAGGAAGTGGGCCACCCAGCCCTGATCCTCGGTGCCGAACTGCCGCGGGCCGTAGATGCAGCTCATGCGGAACACGGCGAGGGGCAGGCTCCAGGTGCGCGCGTAGTCCAGCACGTACTGGTCCGCCGCGCCCTTGGAGCAGCCGTAGGGGCTCTCGAAGTCGAGCGGTTGCTCCTCGCTGATGCCCCTGCCACGCACCTCCAGCTCCACCGGCTCGTAGCGCCGGCCGTTGGGCGCGAAGCGAAGACCCGGCAGGCCGCCGTACACCTTGTTGGTGGAGGTGAAGACGAGCGGCGGAGGCGTCTCGCGCGCCCGCACCGCCTCCAGCACGTTGAGGGTGCCGCGGGCATTCACCGAGAAGTCGTGCACCGGGTCGGAGAGACTGGTGGTGACGGCCACCTGGGCGGAGAAGTGGAATACCTCCTCGGCATGGCGCACCGCCTGGCGCACCGAGTGGGCGTCCCGGATGTCCGCCACCTGCACGTCCACCCGCGCGCCGTGCCGCGCCTTGAGCCAGCGCAGGTTGCGCTCCACGCCGGGGCGGCTGAGGTTGTCATAGACGAGCACCCGCCTCCCGTCCTCCAGGTAGCGGTGGGCCACGTTGGCACCGATGAAACCGGCGCCGCCGAAGACGACCACCTGGCGCTCCGGGCGCGAGCGCCGGTAGGGGGGCTCGAGACCGCGCTTCTGCTCGGGCAGACCCGAGAGGCCGTGCTCCGCCCACAGGCGGAAGAGCAGCTTCGGCGAGCCGTCCTCGCGCACCATGCCGAAGTGGAGGGTGCGCTCGTCGGCCGGGGCCTCCGAGGACTCCACGTCCACCTCGGCATCTCGCAGCGAGCACCAGTACATGCGCTCCACCGGGGCCGCCGTCGCGTCGAGGAAGGCGGAGAGCTGCTGCTTCTCGTCGTAGCGCCAGGTGGAGTAGCCCGTCGTCAGCCACACCGCCGCATTGGAGCGGTGCCCCGCGAGCACCATGCGGATGGGCGCCAGCCACTCCTCCCACCCCTTGAAGGCCACCGCCTCCAAGCCCGGGTAGCCCTGCACGGCCACCGCGTCGAAGGTGTCCGCCCCCGCGCGGTCCAGCACGCACGCGAGCCACAGCGCGTCCATCGTCCCGCCGAGCACCACCTTCTTGCCCGCGGCGCGCGCCCGATGGGCCCCGTCCGCCACCAGGGCGGAGAACGTCTCCCACTCCGGATCCAACCTCCAGTCATAGGAGGCCAGCGTGCCGGGCGTGTTCCACAGCTCCACCCACTCGAAGTGACGACCGTGGCGCGCGAGGAAGGACTCGACGAAGTCCCCGAAGGCGCGGGCCTCGCGAGGCGGTGCGTTGCGCCGGGGCTCCACGCCGAGCGAGGTGGGCGTGCCGGTAAAGCACGGCACCAGCCGCACCTGCCTGGCCAGACGCGGCAGCAGCCAGCCGTACCAGGCCTCTCCCTCGGGAGTGGCGGCATCCGCCCAGGACACCTCCGTGCGCAGCTCCGTCACCCCGAGCGAGCGCAACAGCTCCAGCGCGCGCTCCACCTTCGCGTGGTCGCCCACCGCGAAGGACTCCACCAGCCCGATGCGGCCCGCCCCGGGTTGGAGCTCGTTCCCCTGCCCCTCACCCTTCACCCCGGTCATACCGTCAACCCCCTGAGCTCCAGCTCCGCGCGCGCCTCGTCGACATGGTCCGTGGCCACCTGCCCCTCGAGCCACCCGGCCAGCTCGGCCAGACCCTGGTGGAAGGAGACCTGGGGCTCGTAGCCGAGCACCGCGCGGGCCAGCGAGATGTCCGCGAAGCAGTGACGCACGTCACCCACGCGGTACTTGCCGGTCACCTCGGGACGGATGTGCGGCTTGCCCATGACCTCGGCCACATGAGCCGCCACCTCTCGCACCGTGACGGGATGGCCGCTGCCGATGTTGAAGACGCCCCCGGCGGCCGCGGGCGCATCCAGGGCCAGCCGGCAGCCACGCGCGATGTCATGCACGCTGACGAAATCGCGCTGCTGGTAGCCGTCCTCGAAGATGAGGGGCGCTTTGTCGTTGAGCAGGCGCGAGGCGAAGATGGCCAGCACGCCGGTGTACGGGTTGGAGAGCGCCTGGCGCGGGCCGTACACGTTGAAGAAGCGCAGCGCGACCGTGGGGATGTTGTAGGCCTTGCCGAAGACGAGGCACAGGCGCTCCTGGTCGTACTTGGAGAGCGCGTACACGGAGGAGAGCGCCGGCTGCTTCGCCTCGGGCGTGGGCACCGGGTAGAGCGGACTGCCCCTGGCGTCCAGCAGCTCCCACTGGCCCGACTGGAGCTGCTCGCGGGTGCGGTCCGTGCCCGGCACGAGCTGCCCGCTCGAGGTGCGGAAGAGGCCCTCGCCGTACACGCTCATGCTGGAGGCCACGACGAGCCGCTGCACCGGGCGCTTCATCAGCGCCTCCAGCAGCACCGCGGTGCCCATGTTGTTCACCGACGTGTAGTGGGCAATCTCATACATGCTCTGGCCCACGCCGACGGCCGCCGCGAAGTGGTAGACGGCGTCCACCCCCTCCAACGCCTGACGGACGGCCTCGGGGTCGCGCACGTCGCCCACCCACAGCTCCACATCCGGGTGGAGGTAGTCCGGCCGGCGCTGGCCCTCGCCATGCACCTGCGGCAGGAGACAGTCGAGCACCCGGACGCGGTGTCCTCGCTCAATCAGTTGGTCCGCCAGGTGCGAGCCGATGAACCCCGCCCCACCCGTGATGAGGATGTGCTTGCCCTTCATTGCCCCTCCGCCGTGCGCAGGTATCTCTCGCCAAACACCGTCCACCGCCTTCCCGCCAACGAAAGCCCGTGGTGCCCGGAAACTCCGGCCGTCCCGCGTGGTCGGGAAATCCAGCAGCAACTCTGGAAGCCCAAGCTAGGCAGGGTGCTTTTGATCGGGGAGTGGATGCCTGTACGTACACGCACTGGAGGGCAGTGCCTTTTCACACCAGTGGACACTTATCAATGAAGAGGCTGGCCGAGCGCGTCCAGTACGGGGCGGCGGGTGGGCAGGGTGAGGCGCTCGTGGTCGTAGAAGCACTCGGGGCCGAGCAGGGAGATGAGCTCACGCTCCCGAGCAATACCCGCCTCGGTGCCGGCCTCGGCGGGCAGCTTGTAGGGCTGGACGAGGACGATGTCCTCGCCGAGCGGCTGGCGGCATTCGGGAGGGAGCGTATTGAGTCGCTCGCCGAACATGCGCACGAAGGGCGGCCCGTAGAAGTTGCGCCAGACGAGCCCCGGGAGTCCTTCACTGTAGTCGCGCACGGTGAACTACCTGTTCCGAGTAGGTGAAGTCCTTTCCTCCCTCCATGGGAATGCTCTTGGGAATGAGCCGCCGCTGCTTGGAGTGGAGGTCCGTATCCAACCCGGCCAGAGCCAGAGGAGACTGGACGAGGCGCATGAGCTCGGCCACCTGCTGCGCATGGGCTGCACGCCAGGAGGCTTTGGACGCCGAACTGGCGGAGGTCGTCCAGGAGATTGTCGCCTACGTAGGGCGGAGCGTCAGCGGGAGCGGGCGAGAACCAGATGAAGTCCCTATCTGTCTTGGCGGCGACGCACAGGTAGTGGCGCTCCTCGAAATAGGCGACCAGTGGGTTGAGGTCGAGACGATCCGGGTCGATCGGTTTGTCCAGGTCGGCATGCCATAGCGTCTCGCTTCAAACCACCGATACCTGCGAAGGACGAGGTCAAGGAACTCTCTCACGTGTTCTCCCGTGAGGTGGTTCGGGAGGAAGACTTATATGGGTGTCGAAATACTTGATGGGCATTGCGGGCGGTTGGAGCTTTGAGTGCGTGAATCATGGTGTGAGGATGTGCATCATGGGTACGGCCTTCACGCTTGCCCTGCCAGATCTCTTCAAGCGATCCAAGCGTTGGAGGAGCGGTCCTGAAAGACGTGTTGCTCCATCGGGATGCCGGGCGGAGCGGACCCAGAATTCGAGATGGCCACCGTACTTCTCCACGTACTCAATCATGGCCTTGAGATTTCCGGAGAAGGACAGTTCCTTGCGAGCCTTGGCCTCGACGAAGGGGTAGGGCTGGCCCCACACCAGGTCCGCCGGGTTGCCCTTCACCGCGTCGGGAATGAAGCCCTGGGCGCCGCTGCCCGGTGGCGGCATCAGCATCGCGCTGTTGCGCTCGTACTTGTGGGCCTGGAGGATGGCGTCCTCGAAGGCGTTGCCCGCCGGCCGGTTCTTGAGGATGGTTTCATACATGCGCTCCCACTCCGCGTCCGGTTGGAAGGAGAAGCGGCGGTACTTCTCCGGGTGGCGGAACTGGTAGTCCACCCACCGCTGCGCCTTGTGCGCGGGAGTGCCCGGCAGCAGTCGGCTCCCGTCCGGCAGCGTGCGCACCCCCAGCAGCGTCACCTTCTGTCCCTCTCGCAGGGACCGGGCCGCCTCTCGCAGTGGCGCCTCCAGCCCACGTGCCACCCGCTGGAGGAATTCCACCTCCTCCTCGCTGAAGGAGTGGCCCTTGGAGGCCGCCGCCAGCAGGCGCTCCATCTCCTTCGCGTCCGCGGGCGACAGGTGCGCGGCCACGCGCGAGAGCACCCGCACCTCGTCCAGGCCCCGGCCGGTGAGCAGGGCGAGTCGCTGCACGCCCTCCTCGCCCGCTTCCAGCAACGCCCTGCCGCCCACGAAGGGCACCAGCACGCCCACCGCGCACACCAGCCGCTCGGTGTCGGTGAGTCGGTGGCCCGAGAGGCTGTGGCCGGAGAAGGCCGCGTGGGCGTCCGTCACCTCGCCCGCCCCCGGCGTCAGGCCCACCAGCAGCTCCACCGCCAACTCCTCGGCGGTGTACACCTCCGGGTCGAAGGCCTCGTTGTAGTCGAGTTCCACCGGCGCCAGACGGCCCAGGTGCACCGCCGTGGCCAGCGCGGAGCGGCTGGCCAGCAGGTAGAGGGCCACCTCCTCGGGGCTGCGTTTCAGGAAGTCCGGGTCCTCGGTGTGGGCGTAGGCCCAGGCCAGGGTGGCGTTGCCCAGGGCCCACACGGAGCGCTCGCGCAGGGGGGACTCGGTGAGGCGGTAGCCCGGCTCCAGGTAGCGCGCGGGCGGGGCGTAGGTGTCCAGCAACGCCCTGCCCCACGCCTCGTACTCGGCCAGCTTGCGCTGCACGGCTTGCCAGCGCACCTCGCGCTGCTTCTCCTCCTCCAGCAGCGCCACGTAGCGATCCAGGGGCGAGGGGGCCTTCTCCAGCGCCGCCTCCGGTTGTAGCAGCAGCCAGCCCTCCAGCTTCTTCAGTGCCGTGCGGCCCTCCTGCCGCGCCGTCTCGGAGAGCGCCTGGAGCTTCTCCCCCTGCTGGCGCAGGAAGGCCTCGTAGGGGGCTTGGGGCGCGGTGGCCACGAGCACCGGGCCGGTGGACTCCACCTCCTCCAGCCACACGCCCTCGCCCCGCCGCAGCGTCAGCACCACCTCGCCTTTCTGCCCCCTCGCGTAGCGGTACAGGGCCCATTCCAGCAGGTGGCGGAAGTCCTCCGCCTCCACCGGGCCCGCCTCCGCGCCCGTGCCCTCGTGCCGCTGTACACCCAGCAGTCGCACCCGCTCGCCCTCCACCCGCAGGCCCAGCGCCAGCCACGCGCCTGTCCGCTTCAGCCCGCGCACCGCCTTCCACGCCCCGGCGTGTACCTCCCTCGTCCCCTCCAGCACCTCGGCTGGAAGTGAGGTGCCGGTGCTCGCCTCGCCGGGACAGGGCGGCGGCGGGCCCTTTGTCGGCGGCTCCACGACGAAGGCGAGGCGCTGGCCCGCCTCTCCCTCCACGCCGCTCCGGCCCATCGCGCACAACCGCTCCTCGGCCACGCCGCGCTCCAGCAGGTGGCGCCGCACTCGGGCGGCCCGGCGCCGCGACAGGGCCAGCGCCTCGCTCGTGGCCGTGTCCGCGCTGGCCTCCACCCGCACGCGCTGCACCTCGGGGTGGGCCAGCAGCAGCGCCGCCAACTCCTCCACCAGGGGCAGCGCCTCGGGCCGTAGCACCTCCTGTCCGGTGGCGAAGCGCACCGGCTCCAGTGGCACCAGGTGCCCCGCCTCCAGGCGCACCCACGGGCAACCCTCGCGCCCTCGGGGGCCCGCCGCGTGGCGGGGGCACGCGTCCCGCCTGTCCACCACCCCGTCCCCGTCCTCGTCCGCGTCCGGGCAGCCCCCGTTCTCCACCGGCCCCGCTTCCTCCGGGCACCTGTCCGCCGCTCCAATGACGGAGTCTCCGTCCGCGTCCACGGGCGCGGCGGGAGGTGGGGCGGGAGGCCGTTGCGGCTGCTGGTGCGGGGGCTGCTTGTAGCGCTCCAGCGCATGCCATTCGGTGCTCCGGTAGGGCACCCACACCACCGAGGAGACGAGGCGCAGCGTGGGCGCCGTCAGCGAGCAGCCGCACCCGCCTCCCGCCCCCACCGTGAAGGTGAGGCCCGTGGGGCTGTACCAGCGCAGCCCCACCAACCCCTCCACGGGCACCTGCCGCGCCCCTGCCCTCCACCCCTCCAGCGGCGTGCTGCCGGTGAGGGTGCCCACGGCCGTCACCCCCAGGCCGCGCACAATGGGCACCTCCGCGCCCAAGCCCCAGCGTCGCCGCGTTCCCCCAGCGCACACCGAGAAACTCATGTGTCGGGCGCAGCCACAGCCCCGCGTCCAGGGCCAGCAGCGCCCCCGAGTCGAAGCGGTAGTCCACCACCGCGCCCGGCGTCCACGTGAGGGCTCCCTCTCCGGCGAAGGCCTCCGGCGTGCCCGTGGGCAGCCCCACCCCCAGGGTGAGCGCGGCGCCCCACCCCGAGTCCTCGGCTCGCCGCCTCAGCCCGGGCACCACCACCTTGCCGCGCAGGCGCACGTCTCCCAGGGCGAAGGAGCGCACCGCGCCCTCGGTGCCCAGGGCCTCCAGGTTGTCCGAGCCCTGTGCCAGCACCAGCGGCGCGGTGAGGCCTACCTCCACTCCCTCCATCACCCCCACCGAGGCCAGCAGGTCCAACTGCAGCCGCGATCCCACCACGCTCAGCGCCTTCACGTCGCTGCCGCGCGCCACCAGCACCAGCGGCTCCAGCGAGAAGTGGAGGAAGGCCCCGGCCGACACCGAGTGGGGCGACAGCGCACGGGACTGGCCCACCGCCACCACATCCTGGGGCGCGCCCAGCGGCCGGAGGGCCTGCACGTCGAAGCGCCCCTCCTGCGCCGGGGCGGAGGACGCGGCCAGTGCCACCACCAGCACGGCGGAGAGGTAGGCGGGAGTCCTCATGGGGAGCGGCCTCGAAGGCGTGAGCGCAGGCTACACCCCTCCCCGCGCCTGCCCCGGAATTCGAGCGGACCCGCGCCCTCAAGCCGCTTTCCTCCATGCGGCCTCCAGCCGACCTCAGTGGTAGACGTCTACCACTGACAGGTGGTCGGTACGCCCACACCACTGGTAGACATCTACCACCGGAGCAAGCCGGAGCCCCCGTTTTGAACTGCACGACGCGGGCGGCACCTGGGGCGTCAGGCCGCCGAGGCGGACTTGTTCGGCTGGGGCGCGGCGAGCAGCGGCCCGTCGGGCAGCAGGCCTCGCGTCTGCCTTCGCACCAGGGAGGCGTAGTAGCCATTGCGCGCCAGGAGCTGCGCGTGGTTGCCCTCCTCGACGATGTGGCCGTTCTTGAGCACCAGGATGCGGTCCGCGTCCACCACCGTGGAGAGGCGGTGGGCGATGGCGAAGGTGGTGCGGCCCTTCATCAGCCGGCCCAGGGCCTCCTGCACCAGCGCCTCGCTCTCGGCGTCCAGCGCGCTCGTGGGCTCGTCGAGGATGAGGATGGGCGGGTCCTTCAGCAGCGCGCGGGCGATGGCCACGCGCTGGCGCTCGCCCCCGGAGAGCCGGCTGCCACGCTCGCCCACCAGCGTGTCGTAGCCCTGCGGCAGGCGCGAGGATGAAGTCGTGCGCGTGCGCGGCCTTGGCGGCGGCGATGATGTCGTCCATGGAGGCGTCCGGCCGGCCGTAGGCGATGTTGTTGCGCACGCTCTCGTTGAAGAGGAGTGCGTCCTGCAGCACCACGCCGATGTTGCGCCGCAGCGACAGCTGCTTGAGGCCGCGGAGGTCCTGGCCGTCGATGCGGATGGAGCCCAGGGTCGGGTCGTAGAAGCGGCACAGCAGCGCCATCAGCGTGCTCTTGCCCGCGCCGCTGGGGCCCACCAGGGCGATGTTCTCGCCGGGGCGCACGTGCAGGTCGATGCCACGCAGCAGCGGCTTGTCGGTGTTGGCCGAGTAGGAGAAGTGCACGTTCTCGAAGGACACCTCACCGTGCACCTGCGTCACTTCCTTCGCATCCGGCGCGTCGCCCAGGTGGTCCTGCGCGTCGAGGATGCCGAAGACCTGGTCCATGGCCACCGAGCCGGTACGCAGGGTGCGGTACACGCCGCTCAGGCCCTGCACGGGCCCGAAGAGGCCGCCCACGTAGCCGAGGAAGGCCACCAGCGTGCCCACCGTCACCTCGCCCTTGAGCGCCAGCATGCCGCCGAAGGCGATGGCCGCCACGCGCGCCAGCAGCACCACGCCGTTCTGCGACGCGGTCACCACCGAGTCCTGCCCCACCCCGCGCGTCACCACGCCGTTGGCCTCGCGCACCTCCGTGAGGAAGCGCTGCTTCTCGCACTCCTCCATGGCGAAGCTCTTCACCGTGACGATGCCGGAGAGCACCTCGTTGAAGCGCGAGTAGATTTTCGCCCAGCGGTCCATCAGCGTCTTCTCGCGGGCCACCTGGACGGGCGCGGCCCTCCGGGCGATGAGCACCGGCAGCGGCGCGAAGGCCAGCGCCAGCAGCGCCAGCCGCCAGTCCAGCTTCACCATGATGGTGATGGAGATGAGGAGGTAGGCCGCAGCGGGGATGACGTTGAAGGCCATCTCGTGCACGGCGCTGACGAAGCCCTGGATGCCGCGCTCCAGGCGCGTGAGGGTGGCGCCCACGCCCTCCTCGCGGTGGAAGCTCAGCGGCAGCCGGTGCAGCCGGCCCACCACCTGCTCCATCAGCGAGAAGTGCACCCCGATGCGCGTGCGCCACGTGAGCCAGTTGCTCACCGCGGTGAGGCCCTCGCGCACCACCCCCGCGCCCAGCAGGAGCGCCACGCCCAGCACCACCGCCCGCACGCTCCCCTCGCTGCCCAGCGAGTCGAAGATGTGCTTGAGCACCAGCGGCTCGAGCGCGTTGATGCCCCCGTTGAGCAGCACCAGCACGAGGATGGCGAAGACGGAGAACCGGAACGGGCGGATGTAGGTCACGCTGCGGCGGAGGTGCCCGTGGGCGCTCGAAGGGCTCTGCATGGTGTCACTCGAACGCGCATGCATTCTTTTTCAGTTCCCAACAGACCCCATTTCGCTCCGGTCTCCACACGGCGAGCGGGGAGCCATGCCCTCGGCCTACCGGCCGCACCTCACCCCTGGACGTCCAGAAGTGAGGTGCGCGGAGGGGGCTCAGCCGTAGATGCGGTCCAGCACGTGGGACACGTCCACCAGCCGTTCGCAGCTCGGGTCGAAGCGCTCTCCGCTCGCCAGCCGCTTCGCCCAGTCCACCGCCGCACGTCCGCCCCACGCGTCCGGCGGCTCGGCGAGGCGCGAGCGCGACGTGCCATGGAAGAGGTCCGCCGTGAAGGCGTAGAAGGACCCGTTCACGTTGCGGAATGCCGCGCCGCCCTTCGTGCCGTAGAAAGAGGCCTCGATGATGGCGTCACAGCCCGCGCTCAGCTTCCACGAGCAGGCCAGCCGCGCAGTGGTGCCATTGGCCATCTCCAACTGAGCCACCGCGTAGTCCTCCACCACGTCTCCCCGGCCGCGCACCGGCTTGCCCCCGGCGAACAGGTGGCTCTCCACCTTCTTCACCTCGGGGAAGTCGAGCACCCACAGCGCCAGGTCCACCAGGTGGATGCCCAGGTCCATCACACACCCACCGCCCGACAGCTTCGGCTCGTAGAACCACGGCTTGTCCGGCCCGTAGGCGTTGTGGAACACGAGCTCCGATGAGAACACCTCGCCCAGAGCCCCACCGCGGATGTGCTTGCGCAGCTCCTGCAGGCCCGTCGTGAAGCGGTAGGACAGGTCCACGCCCAGCAGCCGGTCCGCCGCGCGCGCCGCGTCCACCACACGCCGCACCTCCTGCGCCGTGCGCCCCAGCGGCTTCTGGCAGAACACCGCCATCCCTCGCTCCAGCACTCGAATCGACTGCTCGGCATGGTCCGCGCTCGGCGTGGCGATGACGATGCCGTCCAGCGGCAGTTCCAGCAATTCCTCGAACGAGCCCACGCGCTGGCCCTTCGGCGCCGCCTTCAGCGCCTCGGCGCACGCCTCCTCCGAGGGGTCCGACACCGCCACCACCTCGGCCGACTCGCCGCGAGCGATGGCCTCCATGCGGTGACGGCCAATCCACCCCACACCGAGGAAGCCGAGCCTCGGGCGGGACATCTGCGTCTTCGTCGCTGCCATTCCAGTCATCGCGTTCATAGGGTGACGAGCGCCTTGAGAAAGCCATCGGGACGCGTCTTCATCATCTCGAAGGCGGTGTTGAGCTGATCCAGCTTGTACGAGTGGGTGTAGAGCGGCGTCGGGTCCAGCACCCCACTGGCCACCGCGTCCACCGCCATGCGGATGCCGTCGAGGTAGGCCTTGGGGTCGCGCTCATGGGCGTTGATGACGTCCAGGCCGCGCCAGTTCCACAGCCACATGTTCACCTGCCGCGGGCCGTCCTGGTGGTAGCCGGCGATCATCAGCCGCCCGCGCTCGCGCGTGAGCTCGCCCGCGAGGTCCAGCGGCCACTGCTCGCCCACCACCTCGATGACGCGCTCGCAGAACTTGCCGCCCGTGAGGTCCTTCACCCGGTTGATGATGCGGTGGTGGTCGTCCATGGGGATGCACTCGACGGCGCCCATGCCCCGTGCCACCTCCAGCGCCCACGGCCGTCGGGTGATGGCGAGCACCCGCGCTCCCGCCTGCGTGGCCAGCTTCGTCAGGAGGGCTCCCAGGAAGCCGATGCCGATGATGGCCACCGCATCTCCCGGCAGAATCTCGCTGCGGCGGAAGATGTTCATCGCACAGCCGAGCGGCTCACCCGGGAAGGGCTTCCCATCCAGCGCCCTGGGCAGCGCCACCGCGGAGTCCTGGTTCACCACGTCGTACTCGGCGTAGGCGTTGCCGGAGAGGAAGGCCACCCGGTCCCCCGCCTTGAAGCCCTTCACGTCCGGGCCCACGACGTCCACCACGCCCCAGCCCTCGTGGCCGGGAGCACCCGGGGCCATGGGGTACTTGAACCACTCGCGGCCCTCCCAGGTGGGGAGGTTCGAGCCGCAAACGCCACAGCCCTCGAGCCGCACGCGCAGCTGCCCCGACCGCGGCTCCGGCTTCGCCACGTTCTCCACGCGCGCGCCCTTTGGAGCCGCGAGCACCGCGGCCTTCATCCTCGCTCCCGACCCTGTTTGCATCACACGGCCTCCAGCGACTGTTGAGTTGGTCTCCACGGGCTATGCATCCGCATGCCACCGAACAAGTCACGCTCGGCTGCTTCCCCTCCCGTCCGTGCACCGATGAACGCCGCGCCTGCTCTCTGGCGGACGTCGCGCGCGCACGAGCGTCCGCGAGTCGACCTTGTCCGGCCCCCCTCGCTTTCACCCCCGGCTGGGCGGACGAACCCTTTCCCACATGGACAACGACATGACGGGAAAGAGGCTCGTGGTGCTCGGAGGGGCGGGCTTCCTCGGCTCACACCTATGTGAGCGATTGCTCGAGGATGGCGCCGCCGAGGTCATCAGCATCGACAACTTCGTCACCGGCTCCGAGCGCAACCTCGCCGAGCTGCCCCGCTTCGGGCGCTTCCAGTCCATCCGGCACGACATCACCGAGCCCCTGCACGTCCGGGGTCCGGTGGACTACGTCTTCAACATGGCCTCGCCGGCCTCGCCCATCGACTACGCGCAGCTCCCCATCGAGACGCTGCGCGTGGGCTCGCTCGGCACGGAGAACGGGCTCGTCCTCGCGCGGAACAAGGGCGCGGTGTTCGTCCAGGCCTCCACCTCGGAGATCTACGGCGACCCGCTCGTGCACCCGCAGCGCGAGGACTACTGGGGCAACGTGAACCCCATCGGCCCGCGCTCCTGCTACGACGAGGCCAAGCGCTACGGCGAGGCCCTCGTCTCCGCCTACCGGCGCATCCACGGCGTGCAGACGCGTATCGTCCGCATCTTCAACACCTACGGCCCGCGCATGCGTCTGGACGACGGGCGCGTGGTGCCCGCATTCGTGGGGCAGGCCCTGCGCGGCGAGGACTTCACCGTCTTCGGCGACGGCTCGCAGACGCGCTCCTTCTGCTACGTGAGCGACCTCATCGACGGAATCGTGCGGCTGGCGCTCTCGGACGTCGCCGGGCCCGTGAACCTCGGCAACCCGCGGGAGCTGACCATCCTCCAGTTCGCCGAGGCCGTGCGCCAGGCGAATGGCGGGGGCGGGAAGCTCCTCTTCCAGCCGCTGCCCAAGGACGACCCCAAGCAGCGCCGCCCCGACATCTCCCGGGCGCGCACGCTGCTCGGCTGGGAGCCACGCATCACCCTGGAGGAGGGGCTCCTCCATACGCTCGCATGGTTCCGAAAGGTGACGCCCACGCGCACCTCACGGCACGATGACGGCATGGCCAGCGCGCCCCTGTAGTCACTCAGTGGGCGAGGACCTCCAGCGCGCGCCGGTAGTACGCCTCGCGCTCGGCGAGCCCGTTGAAGCCCCCGTTGATGCGGCGGGTGATCTCCCGGAAGTCCCCCGCGTCCGCGAGCGCGTTGAGGCCCCGGCTCGTCCAGTACCAGGCCGCCACGCGGAAGCCCACGTCGACATCCCCGGCACGCGTGGGATTGCCCTCCAGGTCGATGCCCAGTGCACGCCCGGCGGCGCGATAATTGGCCCGGCCGGTGAGCTGAATGGGGCCCCGGCCTTTGTAGCGTCGGCCATCCCCCGGCTCGGTGTTGCCCAGATCCTTCCGGCCCTCGTACTGCTCACCGGAGGAGAGCTCCTCGAAGAAGCGCAGTTCCCCGCTCTCGTGGGCGAGCTGCGCGAGAAAGGCCGCCTGGCGCTGCGAGGTGACGATGTCCGCCTCGACCATCGCCGCGTCCAGGTGGGGCAGGCACTCCTCGGCACGGGCGGCCGACAACCTGGGCATGATGTCCCGGAGCTGCTTCTCGGTGAGCCCCGTCCCCGTGCGAACGCCAGGTGCCTCGACGTGGGCGCCGAGCGCGCTCCAGGTCCGAGGCCCGACGATGCCATCCACGACGAGACCCCGGGACTTCTGGAAGGCCCTCACGGCCGTGTCGGTCCTCGGGCCGAAGTCACCGTCGGCCAGTCCAGGGTCGAAGCCGGCGGCGAGCAACCTGCGTTGCAGCTCGGCGACCTCGGGGCCGCGCGAGCCCTCGCGCAACACGGCAGGCGTGGTGGCGGGTTGGAGGGAAGAGATGTCGAGAGTGGGGGGCATTGGGTCCTCCGTGGGTCAAGCGTCCACATGAGGATGGAGATGCCACGGCGGATTCGTGAGCTGCCCCAGGGCTGGCCGCTCGCTCCCTATGCGAGAGGCGCGAGCAGGCCAGGGGTTCTCCCCTCCCCCACCGGGAGAAGGGAGAGGGGGCCTACTTCTTGGCGTCCGTGCCCGTGTCCGCTTCCTTCGCCGCATCCACGCCCGCGTCCGCCTTCGGCTTGCGGATCGGACAGGACACGATCGCCCCGTTCGGATCGATGGCGTCCTTACCGGACTCCACCTTCAGGACCTTGCGGTCCTCGCCGATCACGAACGTGTAGCGGTTCGCCAGCTTCAACACCGGCGTCTTCACCTCATAGAGGTTCGTCAGCGTCGCGTCCGGATCCGGAATGAACGGGAACTGCGCCTTCAACGACTCCTTGAACTTCGCCAACGTTTCCTTGTCATCCGTACTGACGGCCAGGACCTGGCCGTGGAGCTTCTCGACATCCGCGTACCGATCCCGGTACGCCGAGAGCTCGCGCGTTCAACCACCTGTGAAAGCCTTGGGGAAGAAGGCCAGGATGACCGGGCCGTCCTTCACCATCTGCGACAGGGTGTACGACTTGCCGGCGGTGTCCTCCACCGTGAAGTCCGGCGCCACGTCCCCGACCTGAGGGGTGGCTCCCGCGAAGAAGCCAGCCACGAGCGTTGGAATGAGCATGGCTGCTTGCTTATCACTTCTGGCTCATGCGCGCCCAGACGGCCGCGGCGGCCTCGCGCGCCTGCTCCGCCACCACCGACGGGTTGACCGACAGGGGCCGGCGCGCCCACACCCGCCACACGCCGTCCACCATCACCGACTCGACGTGGCGAGAGCCCAGGCCGAACACCACGTGCCATGCCAGGTTCTCGGCCGTGAGCGGCGTGGCCGGCTGGTAGTCCATGAGGAGCAGGTCCGCCAGCGCGCCCTCGCGCATCATCCCCACCTGCGAGCCGAACGTCTGCGAGGCCAGGCGCTGCCCGTTGGCCAGGTAGCGCAGCACGTCGATGGGCTGGCCCGCGTCGCGAGAGCGCAGCCAGGCCGCCTGCGCCTCGGCGAACATGTCCGCGCTCACCCCGTCGGCGCCCAGCGTGGCCCGGTGGCCGAACTTCAGCGCTGGCGCGTACCCCACCTCGCTCTCCATGTTCGAGCGCGGCGTGTGCGCCAGCCACGCCCCCGTGGGCAGCAGTTGCGCCAGTTCCGGCCACGACAGGTGCCCCACGTGCGCCAGCAGCGTCTGCGGCGACAGCAGCCCGCCGTCCACCAGCCGCATCACCGGCGAGGAGTCGTAACGCTCCATCGAGAGCTTCTCGTCCAGCGGGTCCTCCGCCAGCGGCACGTGCAGCCCCGTGTTGCTGCTCTTGAGCGCCTCGGCGAGCCCCTCCAGGGCCTCCTTGCCCACGGTGAAGAGCGGCGCCGTGCCCACCTGCCCCCGCAGCCGCCCGCGCGCCTTGCGCGTGAAGGACACCGTCTCCTCCAGCCCCTCCTCGCGTCCCAGCGCCCCCTTGCGGTCCGTCACCGCGTAGGAGAGCACCCCGCGCACGCCCACCTCGTGCAGCCCCCGGCCAATGCGCAGCAGGGAGCCCTGCACCGCCTTGGGCGAGGAGTGCAGATCGAAGAGCGTGGTGGTGCCGCACTGCAGCGCCTCGAGGCCGCCGGCGGTCGCGGCCACCTGCACCGCCTCCAGGTCCAGCGCATCCTCGTAGGGCCAGCGCACCTTCTCCAGCAGGTCCTGGTAGCCCTCCAGCTTGGGCCGGGGCATGCCGCGCCCCAGGCTCGCGTAGAGCCGCTGGTGCGAGCTCACCAGGCCCGGGAAGACGAGCTTGCCCGAGAGGGCGATGACCTCGTCGCCCGGCGCGGCCTGGAGATCGGGGCCCCGGGCCACGATGCGCTCGCCCTCGATGCGCAGGTCCACCCGCTCGACACACGCGGGTTCCAGCTCGACGACGATTCCGCCTTTCAGGAGCGTGCCCACCGACCCTCCGGTTTGTCCGAGTCCACGTACATCAGCGCGCCCCGCCCGCGACGCCAACCGGGGGGCAGATTAGCACTCCGCTCGCCTCATGGCGCGCCACGGCAAATGGAGGGACAGGCCCCCCCTCGGACGGTCCACAACGCGGTGCGTAACAGACGTGTCACAACGAGCCCACCCAGGGCACCAGTGGATTCACCCCGGGTGGGGGCGCCGCGTCTCAAAAGTCAGCGGAACGAGTCCACGACGTAGGCCCCCGCGACCGAGAATTCGACGATGGCCATCCCCGGCACGGACCCGGGCAGCTTCCTGAGCTGGCCCTTCGCGAGCCGAGCCACCGCGCAGATGGGAATCTTCTCTCCATCCGTTGGGTGGGCCTCGTAGTAGCGGATGACGACCTGCGGTCCCCCCGTCCAGACCTGCCCGTAAAGCCGGGTGGGCGCTTCGAGTGGCCCGAGGTTCTGGCTCAGCATGCTCTCGATGGGTCCGTCATACAGCCGGATGGGGGTGACGTCGGCCTGGTTCACGTCGAGATCCACGAAAGCCGCATCGCCCACACGCAGGCGCAGAATGCGCATCGCCTCCAGGGCCTTCTCTGGACACTCCTGCGGTCCAGGAGTTCCGTCTGGTCGCACGTACACGCCACCGGGAGTCGCGCAACCCCAAGCGGTGCCGAGCACAATGGCGGAGCAGAGGACAAATACTCGATTCATGGTCATGGCCGGCGGATCTGACTAACGCCCCACTGGGCGTTCTAGGACCACGTAAGCCTGCTGCAGTCCGTCCGACCGAAAGAGTTGGAGGACGAGTTGGTCGGTTTCGTCCTCCGCTGTGAATGCGCTCCTGTCGGCAATGACCGCGATGCCACCCGAAGAACCTGGGGCAATCGCGTCCTGCTCCATGCGAAGCGCGAACGATCGCGTCTGTCCCGTGCGCGGATTCAACAAGCGCGCCTCCTGAAGTTTCCAAGACTCGTCCGAATCCTGGTTCATGATGCGGAACACGACCGCGGACTTGTCCTTGCTCAGAAAGGTCTGGACGTCCATGTTCACCCCGTCGCCCTTGAACGACCATGAGCGCCTGGGACGGAACGGCGTCATCCGTACCGCGCCCTTCAGCAAGAGCGAGGCGAGCGCGTGGTCCACGGAATCCTCACCTCGGAGGCGCTCGACTTCCTCGCGTAGCACCCGCTCCCTGCCGAGCGCGTCGTACAGGGACGCGAGCACCGCATGCGGGGCCTCGCGGTCACGGAACACGTTGACCTGTTGATCGCCCTCCCGATCGGAAACGGTCTGCTTCCGTGTCGCCAGGGTGAAGGGCAGCTCCGTTCCGTCCACGAGCGTGACCAGCAACAGCAACCGGTCTTCGGGCTTCAGGTCCTGGAGTGGCACCACGACCACCGACCTACCGCCACAAAGCA
This sequence comes from uncultured delta proteobacterium, assembly GCA_963771175.1. GTDB lineage: Bacteria > Myxococcota > Myxococcia > Myxococcales > Myxococcaceae > Archangium. The sequence continues at coordinate 1,218 of CAVYSY010000011.1, read as the reverse complement.
GGGGCTCGAAGCGGCCTTCCCAGCCCAACATCTTCGTCCGAGCCGGGTCACAGTCCTGCTCGAAGCGGAGGACCGTCGCGATACCACCGGCGACGTACACGTTGGGCGCCTCGAGCCTCGGGTGGTCCGAGAGGACAATGCTCCTCTCGACGGGCTCGCGTCCCTTGGCCACGGCCACGGATGACACGAGGACGAGGAGCAGGGCTGACCGGAAAAGTAGGAGGTTCCGCATGCGCGGGTCAACCTATCAGGACAGCCTGACAGCGACCAAGCCGAGTCCACGGAATCGGAGCCGAAGAGCGCGTGTCAAACGCCTCGTACGGCGGTTTCCGGTCGCCCGCTCCGCGCGGGCCCTGGTGCATGCGAGTTACCTTCGTGGACCTCACTTCTGGACGTCCAGAAGCATCACACATTCACCTACCTCACTTCTGGACGTCCAGAAGTGAGGTGCGTTGCCGCGAAGAATCACCTCGGGTGCCCTGGCAGAATCCCCGGGGCATGGTTGGCGCTCCAAGTCGCTTGCTGGAGAGGTGCTGATTGTCCACCCGTCTCGTAGGTCCACGCCCGGCAGGTGCGCGGCAGCGCCCCTGGTTGAGAGTGTTGGCGGTCGTGGTGCTCGTGCTCCAGGCCGGGTGCGCTTCGTGGGCGCCCCGAGGCAACCTGCTCACAGGCTCCCCCTATCGGCCACCGACTCCCCGCGTCCAACAAGACTCGCGGCCCCCCACGGCAGTCGTCGACGCCGAGGAGGCGGCCGAAGACGAGGCCGCGGCTCAGCCCATCCGCCTCTCCCTGCCCACGCGATTCGGGGCGGTGCGGGTGAGCCAGTCCGAGCTCGACGATGCCCTGTCCACCCTGGTGCTGAACATGCCCCTGCGGGTGGTCAACACCCATCCCCCGCTCTACCCCAATCGGATGCTCGCGCAGGCCTCCGCCCCGCTCACGGGCGAGCAGTGGCGCACGCCCCTGGCACAGTCCTACGGCCGCTTCTGCGAGCGCTGTGGCACTCCGGGCGACTGTCTGGAGCTGTTCAAGGACTGGCCGGGCCTGGATGGCGAGGACAAGCGCGACCTCGCCCTGGCCCTCTCCGTGAACACCGCTCTGGAGTCCCTGGACGCGGAGCTGAGGTCCACGTTCTCCACGACGCAGCTCTACACGATGGTGAGCCTCACCCTCATTGGGTACATGGCTTTGATTGCGGCACCCGAGAGCAATACGTTG
>CAVYSY010000010.1:0-193392 GCA_963771175.1 uncultured delta proteobacterium | reverse complement strand
TGGAGGGGGTAGGGGCGCGGCCCGGCCCGCCCCTGGCTCGAGGTCCCGAGCCGCTCCCGCCCCTCAGCGGACCCGGGCCGACGGCGGCGAGCCCGTCCGCGCAGCCTCCGGGAATGTTGCCCCGGAACGCGCCCCAGGGGCCCGCCTCCCGCCCCCATCCCCGTCCCCGTCCGCGCCGGTGGTGGCGGTCGCGGCGACGACGCCCATCGACTGCCCCGAGGAGATCCTGGAGCAGTTGAACCGCCCGCTCTCGGAGCTGATGGCGGTGGGCTCGTCTTCCGCGGACAATGTGTCCTCGGAGGTGCCGGGGCCGGGACCGTCGGCACCGGCCCTGTCCAAGCCGCTGGAGCTGCCGCCGGAGCTGCTGCGACGCGCCGCGTGCGAACGCCAATGAGGCGCGTAACGCGCGTCCCCAGAAGAGCCGGGGCCGTGTCCTGCTCCTCGCGGGGGGCGTGCTCGTGGTTGCCCTGACGGCGTACTTCACCTCGCCGGCCTGGCGTGGGAAGTCCAACGCGGTGCCGCGCGAGGTGCTGGTCGCCAAGGATGAGGCGGTGGTGATGCTGCGGCGGGACGACACGACGTCGCAGATGGACGCCCTCTCCCGCTTGAGGAACCTGTCGGGCACGCACCCCACGAGCGTCGAGCTCCAGACGGAGATGGCGATCGCGCTCGCCATGCACCTGGATGACACCCGCGTCCAGGCGAACACGCTCGAGGCGAAGTTGGAGCGGTTGCGCGACCAGATCAGCACCCTCTCGAAGGCCCAGGCTCCGGCGGACTGGCAGAGCCGCGTCAATGCGATGCGCGAGGAGGTGGTCGCCACCGAGCGCCAACTGGTGCCGATCCAGGAGCGGAACACCGCCCTCTCGAAGCAGGCCTTGGAGCTGGTGAAGCGGCTGGTGGTGCCTACCCCCAGGAGGCGAAGGAGGAGGCGAAGGCGCTCGCGCAGTCCCGCCTGCGGGCCCGGGCCCTGCTGAGCGCCGTGCTGGGCTCGGCCGAGACTCCCGGTCTGGCCGTGCAGCTCGCCCAGGGTGGGCAGCAGGACTGGAGCACGCTGACGATGGCCGAGTACGTCCTCAACGCCTCCAACACGGAAAATCAGCTCGCCGAGACCGACTCCGCGCTGAAAGACCTGCGTGAGGCGAACAGCTCCTTCCTGCGCACCTACGTGCTGGGGGCGCGCCTGGCCCTGCGGCGCGAGGATCAGGCCGACGCGCAGGCGCTGCTGGACACCGTCCTCACCCTCAACCCCAAGCACGAGCTGGCCCGGCAACTCCAGGACCACGCCAAGGTGATGGAGCTGGCGAGCCAGGAGCCCGAGCCCGCGCCCGCGCCCGCGCCCGAGTCCGCTCCCACTCCCTGACCCGGGGGTCCACTTCCCGTCCTCCGGGGAGGAAAAGAAGTTCCCACCGATCGCACGGTGACAGCCGCTTGCCCCCGGGGACGAGAGGAGCGGTTCCTGTCCGGGCGGCGGTACGTGCCTTGCTTTCCCCTGGACCGCGAGTGGTACGCGTGGACGCGATCCGAGGGTCGGGGAGGTCGGGGTGATGGCGGAACTGGTGTTCTGGTGTGCCGCGGTGCTGCTGGTGCACACGTACTTTCTGTACCCGGTGGTGCTGTTCGCCCTGGATGGGGCGGCGCAGGTGCTGCACAACCTGCGCTACATGCGCTCGGGGAGGAGCCGTCGCCGGGAGCAGCAGCCGGGCGAGCTGCCTCGGGTGAGCCTGGTGGTGGCGGCCTACAACGAGGCGAGCTGCATCGAGGAGAAGCTGCGCAACAGTCTGGCGCTGGACTATCCGGCGGAGCGCTTCGAGGTGCTGATCGGCTCGGACGGCTCGTCGGACGGGACGGATGAGCGGGTGGAGCGGTGCACGGACGAGCGGGTGCGGCTGTCGGCGGCGCCGCGCGCGGGGAAGACGTCGGTGCTGAACCGGTGCATCCCGCAGGCGAAGGGGGACATCGTGTTGCTGTCGGACGCGAACACGATGATCGAGCCGGAGGCGGTGAAGCGGCTGGTGCGGCACTTCGAGAACCCCGAGGTGGGGGCGGTGTGCGGCCAGCTCCGGCTCTTCAACCCGACGAAGGCCGAGTACGAGGAGAGCACGTACTGGACGTACGAGTCGATCATCAAGTTCTACGAGGGCAAGCGCGGGGCGGTGGTGGGGGCGAACGGGGGGCTGTACGCCATTCGCCGCTCGCTGTTCAACGCGCTGCCGCCGTCGACGATTGTCGACGACTTCGTGATTCCGCTGCGCATCCTGGATAAGGGCTACAAGGTCGTCTACGAGCCCGAGGCGGTGGCGCACGAGGAGACGACGGAGGACTACGAGAAGGAGTTCGGGCGGAGGGCGCGCATCGCGGCGGGCAACTTCCAGAGCTTGAGGATGGTGCCGGGGCTGCTCTCTCCGCTGTCGGGTTTCCCGGCGTTCGCCTTCTGGTCGCACAAGCTGCTGCGCTGGTGCGCGCCGGCCCTGATGGCCCTGGCGTTGTTGGCGAATCTCTTCCTGCTGAACAGTACTTTTTACCGGCTGACGCTGATGGGACAGGTGCTGTTCTACGGGCTGGCGTACCTGGGGAAGAAGGGGGCGCTGAAGGGGTCGGCCAGGCGGGCGGCGTCGGTGGCCTACTACTTCGTGACGATGAACCTGGCCATCGCGGTGGGCTTCTGGCGCTTCCTGCGCAACACGCAGCGGGCGGCGTGGGATCGCACGGCCCGGGCCCCCTCGTCGTAGAAGATCCTCACCTGTCGGCCGACTGGGGCCCGGTCAGCAGCCAGGTCCGCACCGGCCCGATGCTCTTGATGTCCACCTGGCCCCGCGGCTCGAAGTCGAAGTGCTCGCGCAGGGCCAGGTACGTGGGCTCGCTCACATGGATGCGGCCGGGCAGCCCGTGCGACTCCAGGCGGCTGGCCATGTTCACCGTGTCCCCCCACAGGTCATAGGCGAACTTGTGGGTGCCGATGATTCCGGCCACCACCGGACCGCTGTGCATGCCTATCCGCACGTCCACCGCCATCCCCGCGTTTCTCAACCGCTTCACCGTCTCCAGCATCTCCAGCGCCATCCGGGCCATGGCCTCGCGGTGGTCCTCTTTCGGCGTGGGGACTCCGGCCACCACCATGTAGGCGTCGCCGATCGTCTTGATCTTCTCCAGCCCGTGGCACTGGGTGAGGGCGTCGAAGGCGGTGAAGACATGGCCGAGCACCTCCACCACCTGCTCGGGTGGAAGGGGGCCTGCCCAGCGGGTGAAGCCCACCAGATCGGCGAACAACACCGTCACGTCCTCGAAGCGCTCGGCGATGGTCTGCTCGCCCCGCTTGAGCCGCTCGGCGATGGGCTGGGGCAACACGTTGAGCAGCAGCCGCTCCGACTGGTGGCTGGCCTCGCTCAGCTCCCGGGTCCGCTCGGCGATGCGGACCTCCAGGCCCTGATTGAGATCCTCAATCTGCCGCTGGGCCCGCAGCCGCTCGGAGATGTCGCGGAGGATGAGGGTGGTGAGCATCTCGCGCCGACCGAGGACGCGGGAGGCCGAGGCCTCCACGGGGACCTGCGTGCCGTCGGCGCACACGCCCGTCAGCTCGATCAGTCCCAGGGGGGCGCGGGAGGCGTCGTACCGGGAAGGAAGCGGGAGAGGGGCTGGAGCAGGGCGTCCGCGGCCGTGCACCGGAAGATGGACTGGGCGGCGCGGTTGAAGCCGATGACGCGGCCCTTCCCGTCCACGGTGACGATGGCGTCCAGGGCCGACTCGATGATGGAGTCCGTCACCCGCCGCACGTCCTGGAGCTGCTCGTCCAGGAGCGCCCGGCTGATGCGCGAGGCCGTCATGGACGCGATGGTGGTCAGCAGGTGGAGGTGCTCCTCGGTGAAGAAGCCCACCTGGGAGTGCTCGGAGTCGAGCACCCCGATGACCTCGTCGCGGAAGAAGAGGGGGACGGCCAGCTCGGACAGGCGCATGGTGTCGTCGCGGATGTAGCGGGGATCCTCCCGGGTGTCGGGGATGAGCTCGGGTCTGCCGGTGGTGGCCACCGTTCCCACGATGCCCTGGCCCAGCGGGATGCGGATGGGGTCGAGGATCTCCCTTCCTTGTGGGTTCTTGGGCCCGTAGGCCGCGCGCTGGATGAGCTGCTGGCGCTCCTCGTCCAGCAGGTAGATGACGCAGTCCTCCAGGCCGAGGTGGGCCACGGTGCCGTTGGCCACGTCCCAGAGGATGTCGTCGATGTCCGTCTGGAAGTGGAGCAGGGAGGTAGCGAGGCGGGTGATGGCATCGAGGCCGCTGGCCTTGGCCTCCAGCTCACGGCAGCGTTGCTCCAACGCGTGGCAGCGTTGCTCCAGAGAGGGGGGCGCGGAGGGGATTGGCTCTGAGGAGGGGCGACGGCTCACCCCTCCATCTTGCGCCCTCTTCAGGGGGGCTACGCAAGCTCGGGGGGAGGGGCCCGCGGACTCAGGTCCAGGTGCGCGTCTGGTTGCGCGCGTTCTTCTCGCGGAAGGACTGCTCGACGTCCACGCCAACGCGGTTGGCGATGGCGAGGAGGTAGTTGAGGACGTCGACGATCTCCTCGCCGAGGTGGGCGCGTGCCGCCTCGGTAGGGGTGCTCTGGCCCTCGTCGTACAGCTTGTTGTACTTGCGCACCGCCTTGAACAGCTCGCCCACCTCCTCGCCCATGAGGAAGCAGTTGTGGACGAGGTCCAGCTTCAGCCAGCCGTGCATCGCCTCCAGCTCATGGATGTAGCGCTGGTAGTCCTGCATCGTCGGTTTCTCGGGCAACTCGATCATGTCGTCGATCCTCTGAGGTTCGTTACCGCCGAGCCACGGTCGTGGGCCCGGGCTCGGGCAGCACGGTCCCGAACGCGGCGAACAACTGTCCGGTGAGCACGGGAGCCTTCCCGGCCCCGGGCGCTCGCAGCATGTCGTTGAGCACCTCGCCGGTGCGGGGATCCCTCCGGAGGTTCGGCTTCGCGAGGTTCATCCGGTAGCGCACCACGCCGCGCTTCACGCGGTGGATGACGACAACGGTGCCATCGCTCTCGACGTCGTCCACCAGTCCCACGTGGGTGAGCCCGTCGTTGCGCCGCCCATCCCGGTTCTGGTCATACGTCTCGCGGAAGAACACGAGATCTCCCGGCTTCGGCTTCCCTCGGGTGTACACGCGGCCCTGCGTCTTCGTGTACCGGTAGAGCGCGGTGACGCCGTTGTCCCCGGCCATGCCGGCGCCGCGGAACGAGACTCCGGCCTTGGCGTACACGGCCTCGACGAAGCCGGTGCAGTCGTCCGGCCAGTTGCGCCCGGCGAGCTTCACCTTCTTGCTGCCCACGAGCCCGCGAGCGGCGGTGACCACGTCCTCGCGGCGGGCGGCGGGCGGGGGAGGGTGCACCTGCTTGCGAGGAGCAGGCGAGGCGGCGACGCTCAGCGGAGCCCGAGGCGCCGCGGCGGGAGTGAGCGGACTGTACCGGTAGCTCGAGGCCAGCACCCGTCCGCCACGGGGCATGCTGGTGGCGCACCCGGTCATCACCACCACCGCCGCGAGCAGGACACCGAGCCTCATGATGCGACCTCCCTGTAGCGAGTCCACGAGAGAGAGGGTCCGGCGGATCGGCCGTGTCGTCAAAAAACCTACCCGGCTGGGCGGGCGAGGAAGCTCGGGTTTTTCACCCGGGGGCATGGTGGTAATCCTGGGCCAATGCGCAAGTTTCGAACCCTCTCCCTGCTGCTGCTGCTGACCGGCTGTGGTGCGCCCCGGGCGTACCAGCGAGCCCAGGAGGCGGACACGCTGGAGGCCTACCGCGCGTTCCTGCGCGACTACCCCGAGGCCGACGACGCGGAGGTGGTGGCGGCGCGCGTCGAGGAGCTGGAGTTCGAGGAGGCCTCGAAGCTGCACACGGTGGTGGCCTACAAGCGCTTCCTCGAGGACGTACCCGGAGGCGACGAAGGCGCGATCGGCGCGCACGCTGCTCGAGGGGCTGCGCTTCAACGCGGCGAAGGAGGCGGGCACCGCGCAGCGCTGCGGCAGTTCCTGAGGGACCATCCGGACGGGGCGCACCGCGAAGAGGCGGAGCGGCTGCTGAGCAAGCGGAGCTGAAGGAGCTGGTCCTCGAGACGGACCGAGGCGCTCCGGGAGTACCTGGCGAGAAGCGCCGGATGATCCGCGGCGGCGAGGTGGCGACACGAAGCTCGACGACGAGGCCTGCACCAGGCGCGCACCGGCGGGGGCGGTCCAGCTCTTCGCGTACCTGCGGGACTTCCCCGCGGGGCGGCACCGCGACGCACGCGAAGAAGAAGCTGCTGTCGCTGCAGCTCGAGGGGCTGCTGGTGTCGGGCGCGCTGGAGCAGGCGCGAGCTGGTGGCGGGAAGGCCCCGCTGGCGAAGGAGCTGCCGGACTTCCCGGCGCGCCTGAGCCGCGCCGAGCAGGTGGCCGAGCGCTGCAGCGCTGCGGAGCCCCGAGCGGGTGGCGCAGGCCTTCGCCGGGCAGTCGCTGCGCTCGCTGGACATCGACGACCTGAAGTCGTGCGCTGGTGGCGCCGGACCCGATGGAGCGGTGGCAGGCGGCGGAAGAAGCGGGCGCGCACGTCAGCGTGCTGGTGATGGATCCGCTGCTGGAAGCAGTTCCGCGCGGGACGCAACCCGCTCGTGCGGCAGCGGGCGCTGCGAGAGCCTCCAGACGGTGCTGCGCTCGCTGCCGCGGCCGGTGGCGGAGTACGAGGTGGCGACGCGGCTGGAGTCGCTGCACGAGAAGGCGAGCGACGCGGAGCTGTTCCTCTCGATGGCGGTGCTGTTGGACCTGTCGGGGCGGCTCGGGCGGGCGTCGACCGAGTACCAGCGGGCTTTCGTGCGCGGCGAACCCCGACCCGATCGTGCTGCGGCGCTGGGTGCAGACTGCGCGAGGAGCGGCGCCAGTCCTTCTCGGCGGCGGTGGTGGCGCGGCAGCTCTCCGCGTGGGCGAAGCGGGTGGCGCGGAGGAGTCGATCTCCCCCGAGGGCGGCGTCCCGCTGGCGGCGGCGCGGCGAGCTGTGCGCGGCGGTGGAGATGGCCCGCTTCGCGTGAAGGGATCATCGACCGGGCCCGGAAGGAGAACACCGACTTCCCCGACGATCTGGCCAGCTTCGTGCTGGCGGCGGCGGACGCGTCTGAAGCTGTCGGAGGCGAGGCTGCGGACGCGGAGTTGCTGCTGCGCGAGCAGACGCCCGGGGCGCGCACCTGCGGAGACGAGGCCGTGCGCGAGCGTCTGGAGAGCGCGGTGTCCCAGCGTCGCGAGGCGCTCCGGACGGTGGGGACGATGCTGCCGAAGCTGGCGCCGCTGCTGCTCGAGGTGGCGCGCGAGAGGGATCCGTCCCCCGAGGTTCGCACCGAGGCCGCGTCCCTGCTCAGGTAGGCTGGGTCCATGGCCACCCGTAAGTACACGCTGAAGGCCGCGCCGCCGACGGCTCCGCTGCGCATCGACTATGAGCGGCTGCTCAACGACGAGCAGCTGCGCGGTGGTGGAGGCGGGGGCGGGGCCGACGCTGGTCATCGCCGGGGCGGGCACGGGCAAGACGCGCACGCTGACCTTCCGGGTGGCGCGGATGCTCGAGCGGGGCATTCCTCCCGAGTCGCATGCTGCTGCTCACCTTCACCAACAAGGCCGCGCGCGAGATGACGCGGCGGGTGGAGGAGCTGGCCGGCGCCTTCGCGGACGTGCGGCGCTCGCTCGGAGGCACCTTCCACCACGTCGGCGCACGTGCTGCTGCGCCAGCACGCGGCGGCGCTCGGCTTCTCCGAGCGACTTCACGCTGCTGGACCGCGAGGACGCGCGCGACCTGATGTCCGCCTGCATCGCCGAGCGCAAGCTGCCCAGGGACCCGCGGCGCTTCCCCAAGGCCGAGGTGGTGCTGGACCTCGTCTCCATGGCCGTCAACACCGAGCAGCTCGGTGGCGGAGGTGCTGGTCGAGCGCCGGCCGCAGTTCCTCCCGCTGACCGAGGAGATCCTCGCGGTGACGCGCCGCTTCGCCGAGCGCAAGCAGCGCGCATGCACCTGATGGACTTCGACGACCTGCTGGTGCTGCTCAAGCGGCTGCTGCTCGAGAACCCCGAGCGTCCGCGCGGAGCTGCAGGAGCGGTTCCAGTGCGTGCTGGTGGACGAGTACCAGGACACCAACCGGCTGCAGGGCGACCTCGTGGACCTGCTCGCGGCGAGCGCCGCAACCTCACGGTGGTGGGCGACGACGCGCAGTCCATCTACAGCTTCCGCGGCGCGGACTTCACCAACATCATCGAGTTCCCCGCGCGCTACCCGGGCTGCGGCGTCTACCGGCTCACCCGCAACTACCGCTCGACGCCGGAGATCCTCGCGCTGGCCAACGCCTCCATCGCGCTGCAACCGGCGCCAGTTCCCCAAGGAGCTCAGCTCCGCGCGAGCCCGCGGGCCCCACGCCGGTGCTGGTGCCCACCCTGGACATGCGACCAGCAGGCCGCCTTCGTGGCCCAGCGGGTGCTCGAGCTGCGCGACGAGGGCATGCCGCTGGAACGAGCATGGCGGTGCTCTACCGCGCGCACACCACTCGCTGGAGCTCCAGCTCGAGCTGACCCGCCGGGGCATTCCCTTCCAGGTGCGCTGCGGGCGTGCGCTTCTTCGAGCAGGCGCACATCAAGGACGTGCTCGCCTACCTGCGGCTCGTCCACAACCCGCGGGACGAGCTGGCCTTCAAGCGCGATCGTCAAGCTCGTATCCGGCATCGGCCGCGGCCATCGGCCGACGTCCCTCTGGGAGGCGCTGATCTGCGCTGCGGCGCCCGGACGCGCCCCTGGCCGAGGCCCTGGAGCGCCCCGAGGTCCAGGCCGAGGTGCCTCGGAAGGCGGCGGCCCGGCTTCGAGCGGCTGAGCCGTCTGCTGGAGCGGTTGACGCGGTCTGGGTCGGAAATGACCCCGGGGCAGATGATCCAGGACGTGCTGGCCGGAGGCTACGACGAGTACCTGCGCGACGAGTTCCCCGAGGAGGAGCGGCGCGAGGACGACATCCGCCAGCTCGCCGAGTTCGCCGGGCGCTTCGAGGATCCTGCCGCGCTTCCTGTCCGAGATCGCGCTGCGTCGTCCGAGTTCTCGGCCCGGGAGGCCGCGCGGGCGAGGTGCCGGACGAGTCTCACGCTCTCCACCGTCCACCAGGCCAAGGGGCTGGAGTGGCGGGCGGTCTTCGTCATCTGCCTCGTCGAGGGCCGCTTCCCGCATGCACGGAGCCGCTGCGCACGCCGGACGAGGAGGAGGAGGAGCGTCGGCTCTTCTACGTGGCGGTCACCCGGGCCAAGGACGAGCTGGCGCTGACGTATCCCATCTCCGTTGTCCTCGAGCTGGGCGAGCGGGCAATCCTCCGGCTTTCCCGCTTCGTCGAGGAGCTACCGATGGGCGAGGACTCGCCCTATGACCGGCTGATCCTGGAGACGAGAACCGCGCAAGACGGCTCTTGACGTGATACAGAGAGGAGGGTGCGCGGTCCCCCCGGGTCGGGCACTGACTCCAAAATGGCGGATAGACCTCGCATCATCGGGATTGATCTGGGAACGACCAACACGCTGGTCGCGTCCGTGAAGAACCGCATCCCGAAGATCGTCCCCACGGATCGTGGCAACCTGATCCTTCCCTCCGTGGTGGCGCTCTCCGCCAAGGGCGACCTGATGGTGGGTGGAGTGGCCAAGGATCAGATGGTCACCAACCCGCGCAACACGCTCTACGGGACCAAGCGCCTCATCGGGCGCAAGTACAACTCCAGGGTCGTCGAGGAGCTGAAGGGCTACTTCAAGTACGACATCGTCGAGGCCCCGGACGGTGACGCGGCGGTGATGCTGGGCGGGCACATCTACACGCTGCCCCAGGTGTCCAGCGTCATCCTCAAGCAGCTCAAGACGATCGCCGAGCAGTTCATGGGCGGCCCCATCGAAGAGGCCGTCATCTCCGTTCCGGCCTACTACACGGACAGCCAGCGTCAGGCGGTGAAGGAGGCCGGGAAGCTGGCCGGCTTCGACGTGAAGCGCATCGTCAACGAGCCCACCGCGGCGGCGCTGGCGTACGGCTTCAACCGCGGGCTGGATCAGAAGATCCTCGTGTACGACCTGGGCGGTGGCACCTTCGACGTCTCGGTGCTGCACCTGACGGGCAACGTCTTCGAGGTGCTGGCCACCGGTGGCGACACCTTCCTGGGCGGCGTCGACTTCGACAACCGGGTGATCGACTACGTGCTCGAGAAGTTCTGGGAGGAGACCAAGGTCGACCTCTCGCAGAGCCCCATCGCCATGCAGCGCATCAAGAACGCCGCCGAGGCGGCGAAGATTGATCTGACGCTCATCCCCAACGTGGTCATCGACCTGCCCTTCATCGAGGAGCGCAAGGGCAAGCCGATGGACCTGCGCATCCCCCTCACTCGCGAGAACCTCAACGCGCTCACCATGGACCTGGTGGATCGCACGTTCGAGATCTGCGACCGGGTGCTGGAGGAGAAGGGCATCAGCCGCTCGGAGATCGACGAGATCATCCTGGTGGGTGGGCAGAGCCGCATGCCGCTGGTGCAGCAGCGGATCCAGGAGCACTTCGGCAAGCCGCCGCGCAAGGGCGTGCACCCGGACGAGTGCGTGGCCCTGGGCGCGGCGCTGCTGGCGGACTCGCTGGGCAGCATCGACGCGGTGACGCTGCTGGACGCGGTGTCCATGCCCATCGGCTACGCGCTGCCCAACGGCCGCGTGCGCCGGGTCATCGAGAAGAACTCCCGCATCCCGCTGGTGAAGAGCTTCCGGCTGCCCGCCCCCGAAGGAGCCGGGCGCGCCCTTCATCGAGATGGACATCTTCCAGGGCGACAGCGACCTGCATGGTGGACAACGAGTACCTGGGCACGCTCCGGGTGCCGGCCGAGTCGGCGGGGCGGAAGATCGACTTCCGGCTCAACGAGGAGTGCCTGCTGCAGGTCATCGTCGAGGAGGCCAGCGGCCCCAAGCGCATCGAGCTGGCCACCCGGGACACGCCGGAGCTGCTCAAGAAGGAGCTGGCGCGCGTGGCCCAGGAGCGGGCCCAGAAGGCCGAGCAGGCGGCTTCCACGCCGTCCGCCCACCAGGAGGGCAGTGGGCTGTTCTCCAGCATCAAGAGCATCTTCCGCAGGGGGTAGCGAGAGCGGCATGGCGACGTTCCCGTCGAAGGAGTGGTGTGAGCAGGCGGTTCGGCTGCTGAACGAGGATCCGGAGCGCTCGCTGGCCGCCCAGGGCTGGCAGGGTGAGATCGGGGTCATCGTCGACGCGGAGCCAGGCAAGTTGACGCGCGCCTTCGTGGCGTACGTGGTGCCGAACAACTCCCGCATCGAGACGCTGCGGGTGCTCGATGATCCGGACGACCTGGACGAGTTCGAGCCGGCCTACCTGGCGCGAGCGCCGTACTCGGTGTGGAAGCAGCTCCTGCAGGGCAGTCTGGACCCCGTGGAGGCGGTGCTGCGGCGCCGCATCGCGGTGAAGGGCGATCTGCAGCAGCTCGTCGAGCGGCTGCGGTTCAAGGGGATCGCCGACCGCCTCTTCACCCAGCTCCAGACCGAGTACATGGACGAGCAGTGAGTTCCCGAGGGGGGGCCACATGGGGATTCGTGAGGAGCTGAAGAAGCAGGCGCTGGGGATGTCGCAGAAGGCGATGGAGAAGCTCATGGCCGACGAGAAGCGGGCCATGGCCCTCGCCCAGGCGCTCGGCTCGGTGCAGCGGGGCAAGCAGGCGCTGGACAAGGGGCAGGAGGAGCTGATGCGGGTGCTCCACTTCGCCCCCAAGAGCGACTTCAAGGCCGTGGGCAAGAAGCTGTCGGCCCTCAAGCGGCGGCTGCGCGAGCTGGACAAGAAGCTGGAAGAAATCGCGCGTCGATAGCCGTTGACAGGGGACACAGCGGGTGGCATTTACCCGCGCGTCACTTCGTCGGGGGCGCATAGCTCAGCGGTAGAGCACTGCCTTCACACGGCAGGGGTCCCAGGTTCGAATCCTGGTGCGCCCACTCCCAACGAAAGTCGACATGCAGTCGGGCGCATAGCTCAGCGGTAGAGCACTGCCTTCACACGGCAGGGGTCCCAGGTTCGAATCCTGGTGCGCCCACAACGGAAAGGCCGTGAGTCCCTTGGGGCTCACGGCCTTTTCCTTTTCCGGCCTACTCAGCCGCCGGGGCCGGCCGGGCGTTCGGATCCACAGCCAGGTCCGCCCGCTCCTGCGCCCGCGCCTTCAGCAGCGAGGCCACGATGGAGCCGCCCAGCAGCAGGGTGATGACACCCAGCGAGAGCGCGGGCGGCACCTTCACCACGTCCACCAGCGCCATCTTCGCGCCCACGAACACCAGCACCGCGGACAGGCCCACCTTCAGGTAGGAGAACTTCTCCACCACCCCCGCCAGCACGAAGAAGAGCGAGCGCAGGCCCAGGATGGCGAAGATGTTCGAGGTGAAGACGATGAACGGGATCCGTCGTCACCGCGAAGATGGCCGGGATGGAGTCGAGCGCGAAGAGCACGTCCGTCAGCTCCACCAGCACCAGCGCCATGAGCAGCGGCGTGGCCAGCTGCCGGCCGTTCTCCAGCGTGAAGAAGTGATCCCCGTCGAAGCGCGAGGTGGAGGGGATGACCCGCCGCGCCATCTGCATCACCCAGCCGTCCTCCGGGTGCTCCTCCTTGTTGCGCTGCAGGAAGAGCTTCACGCCCGTGAGGATGAGGAACGCGCCGAAGACGTAGATGAGCCAGTGGAAGCGCTGCGAGCATCGCCACGCCGGCGAAGATCATCGCCGCGCGCAGCACCAACGCGCTCAGGATGCCCCAGAAGAGCACCCGGTGCTGGTACAGCGCGGGAATCTTCAGCGCCGAGAAGATGACGACGAAGACGAAGATGTTGTCGATCGAGAGCGACTTCTCGATGAGGTAGCCGGTGAGGAACTGCATCGCCGGGGTGGACCCGAACTTCCACCAGATGCCCAGGTTGAACACCAGCGCGAGCGAGATCCACACACCGCTCCACGTCAGCGCTTCCTTGAACTTCACCTCGTGCGTCTTGCGGTGGAACACCCCCAGGTCCAGCGCCAGCATCAACAGCACGAACAGGATGAACCCCCCCCAGAGGGCGGGGCTGCCTACACTTTGTGCTTCCATGAAATCCGAGCTCTCTCTACGACCCGTGGGTCGTCGTCAGTGAGGGAAGGGGAGGGCGCCGCCGCTCCAGCCCCGGGTGGACATCCGCGAGGCCTGCTCGCGCAGCCGGCGCACGCGCTCCTCGGTGCGCGGGTGCGTGGAGAAGAGCGACAGGATGCTCTGCATCCCCGCGAAGGGGCTCACGATGAACAGGCTCGCCGTGGCCGGGCGCCCTTGCACCGGCAGCGCCATGGCCCCGGCCTCCAGCTTCTGCAGCGCGCGCGCCAGCGCCTCGGGGTCTCCGGAGATCTCCCCGCCCGACTGGTCCGCCAGGTACTCGCGCGAGCGGGAGATGCCCATCTGGATGAGCGTGGCCGCGATGGGCGCCACCAGCGCGAGCGCGAGCGTCTGCAGCGGCGACAGGCCCTCGTCGCCATCCTCGTCACGGCCCATGAACATCGAGCCCATGAAGCCCACCGCGTGCGCCATGTACGTCACCGCCGAGGCCACCGCGGCCGCGATGGTGGACACCAGGATGTCCCGGTTCTTGATGTGCGCGAGCTCGTGCGCCAGGACGCCGCGCAGCTCCCGCTCGTCGAGCACCTGCAGGATGCCCGCTGTCACCGCCACCACGCCGTGCTCCGGGTCTCGCCCCGTGGCGAAGGCGTTGGGCTGCGCCTCGTGCATCATGAAGACGCGAGGCTTGGGGATGCCGGCCCGCTGGGACAGCTCCTCCACCATCCGGTGGAGTCCGGGTGCTTCCGCGGGGCTCACCTCCTGCGCCCCATGCATGGTCAGCACCAGCCGGTCCGAGAAGAAGTAGGCCCCCACGTTCATCGCCAGCGACAGCACCAGCGAGAGCAGGAGGAATCCCTTGCCCAGCGCGCCGCCGATGCCGATGAGCACCACGGACAGCAGGCCGAGCAGCACGATGGTCTTGATCTGATTCTTCATGGCTCCATTCCACGCAGGCCCCGGATGCGCACCACGCGCCTCCGGGTCTTGGGTACCCTTTGAAATAGGAGTCAGGCCAAACTTAGGCAAATAGGTAATCAGGGCGTGACTCTTCGGGAAAACCGAAGGATGGGGAGTGCTCGGATCCTCAGCCGGAGGGCAGGCGGGCGTACATGGAGCGGGGGACCCGCGGGCGGGATGACGGACCGCCTCTTTCTGTTCAGAAGCCTGAAACCGGTGGGTCCTGAACGTCCTCCGGGCTCGTGAGCACCCAGCCGGTCATGGGGGTGGTGGGCAGGCGTGGAAGCATCCGCGTCACCCGACCCCGTACTCGGAAGCGCGCGATGGGGTGGCCTTGCCCTCCGTCGAGCTCTCCGCCTCACGGCCCTCTTTTCTGGAGACATCCTCGTTGATCCGACTCCGACTTCTGTCCGCCCTTTGTGCCTCCGTCCTCATCTCCTCGATCGCCGGGTGTGACGCCGCGGGGCAGGGGCTCGACTCGCAGACGATCCCCGAAACCAATGGCGATAGCGTGGAGGGCGACTCGCCGAGCAACCCAACGCCTGGAGAGCCTGAGCTCACTCCGACCCCGCCCACCCCCGAGTCGACGCCCCAGCCCGTTCCCGAGCCCACCCCGGCTCCAGAGCCCTCGCCCGCTCCCTCTCCGGCGCCCGCGTCGGACAAGGACGTGTTCGGCGTCACCATGCTCTACCCGACGAAGGCGGGCGGTGAGACGTGGTTCCTCCAGACCGACGCGCTGAACGACAAGCGCTTCGACCCGCAGGACACCATCACCCGCAACGCGGACGGCTCCTGGAAGATGAAGGAGAGCCAGGTGCGCATGCACGCGCGCACCTCCACCGGGTACGACGCGAGCAAGATTCCCACGTATGACCGGGACGTCCTGGCGAGCCGTGGCTACATGCAGGCCGCCAACGACTGGAAGAACGTGGAGATGACGGGCTTCATCAAGGTGAACGCCGCCAGCGACATGAGCGACAACTTCGCCTGGTACGCGCGCGGTGGCCGCCACAACGACGACCTGGCCTGCGAGGGCTCCTCGTACAAGGGCAGCCTGCACTACGACGGCCGCGTGCGCTGGCAGAAGGAGTCCTGGCACGTGAGCTACGAGCAGACCGCCTACAAGACGGGCACCAGCTCGCTCAAGGGCCGCTGGGTGGGCTTCAAGTCCATCATGAAGAACACCACCTACAACGGGACGCCCGCGGTGAAGCTGGAGCTGTGGCTCAACGAGAACGCGGACAAGGTGACCTGGAAGAAGGTCTACGACACCCTGGACTACGGCCAGATTGGCGGCGACGCCACCCACTGCGGCGGCGCCGTGGGTGCCATGCCCATCACCTGGGGCGGCCCCCTGGCCACCTTCCGCTGGGACAGCGCCTCGGACGTGGACTTCAAGTGGCTGAGCGTCCGAGAGATCACCGAGTGAGCCGGGTCCACGGACCCCACTTCGAATGAAGGGCAGGGCGCGGGGATTTCCACCATCCCCGCGCCTTTTTCATGCCCGGTGCCAGACTGCTGCTCGGTGCTGAACCCAGGGCTCGTACCCGAGGGCCATGGCCGCATCACTCCCCCCACACCAGCCTTCCCGCGCCTCCGTTTCGTGCGACCCGTACGTGCCGGTGGCGTCACTCCGGGCCGATGGTCCCGGATCTCGCGGGGGATTCCTCTCATGCAGATCACGTTCCTCGGGCATGCCGGCTTCCTGGTCGAAACCCAACATGCCCTGGTGGTCGTCGACCCCTGGCTCTCGCCCGAGGGTGCGTTCGATTCCGCATGGATGCAATTCCCGCGCAATCATCAGTTGGCGCCCCTGGTGCGCGAGAAGCTCGAGTGCTCGACGAAGGAGCGCTTCCTCTACATCAGCCACGAGCACAAGGATCACTACGATCCCAAATTCCTCCGCACCCTGACGAAGCGGGACTTCACCGTCGTCCTGGGCCGCTTCCGCCGCACGGCGCTCCGGGATGAGTTCGAGTCCTATGGGGCCAGGCGCGTCATCGCCTGCGAGGATCAGCAGGAGGTGCCCATCAAGGGCGGCTACCTGAAGCTCTACCTCACCGACTCGGGCACCAACCGGGACTCGGCCCTGCTCGTCCAGGCCGACGGGCAGAGCTTCCTCAACCTCAACGACTGCAAGATCCACGACAGGCTGCCGAACATCGTCGCGGAGGAGGGGCCGATCGACATCTTCACGGTCCAGTTCTCGGGCGCCATCTGGCACCCCACCTGCTACGACTACTCGCGCGAGCTGTACGCGGAGCACTCGCGGCAGAAGCGCGCCAGCAAGTTCGAGGCGGTGGCTCGCGCCATCGAGACCGTGCAGCCGCGCGCCTACCTGGCCTCCGCCGGCCCGGCCTGCTTCCTGGACCCGTCGCTCTTCCACCTCAACCTCGAGCCGGTGAACATCTTCCCCCGTGCCTCGGAGTTGTTCACCTTCCTCCAGCACCGCCTGGCGGGGAAGACGCCGCGCCTCATCGAGCCCATGCCCGGGGATGTGATCGACGTGGGCATGGGGGACCTCGTCACGCTGGCGCCCGAGCGCGTCACCGACGAGAACGTCTCGCAATACCTGCGCTCCTACGCGGCGCTCCAGACGCGCATCTTCCGCGAGCGGCGGCGCAACCTGATGCTCGAGGAGGTGGATCGCATCCACCTGCGGCTGCGCGAGGAGATGCAGCAGAAGCTGGAGGCCTTCTCGCTGGCGGACCGGGTGACGATGCCCCTCTACCTGGGCCTCATCGAGCTGCCCGGACAGCTCATCCGCGTGGACTTCCGCGCGCGCCGGGTGGATGTCGTCGGCGAGGTGCGCGACTTGAGCCGGTACACGCTCATCACGAGCGCCGCGGACATCGTCCGCGTGCTGGATCGCAAGCTGAACTGGGAGGACTTCCTGCTGTCCTTCCGCTTCCGCGCCTCGCGCTCGCCGGACGTCTACGACGCCACCCTGCACAACTTCATCGCCGCCGAGGTGGAGGACCTGCGCGCCATGTGCGACGGCGTGTTGGCCACCGAGGCGCGCAAGGATCGCACCGTGGTCACCGTCGGCGGGCAGCGCTATGCGGTGAATCGCTACTGCCCGCACCAGGGCGCGGACCTCAAGGAGGGCTGGGTCGAGGAGGGCCGCTACCTCGTGTGCCCCCGCCACCGCTGGCGCTTCGACCTGCAGGAAGGCGGCCTCTGCGGCACGAACGGGTGCTCCATCCAGGCCGAGCCCCTTGGCAAGGAGAGGGAGGAGGACAAGCACGGGCCCTCCACGGAGATCCGGCCGCCGGTGTGAGCGACCCGTGCGTGACGTCCCCCTGCCCGAGGAAGAGGGGGGCGTTACGGGGTGGAGAGCAGCTCCACCTGGAAGCGGCCGTTGTCCGTGCGCAGGCCCACCGGGCCGTCGAAGGTGAGCGCCTCGGGCGGCAGCGTTCCTTCCCACACCGCCTTGCCGTCCACCCGCACCTTCAGCTCCGCGCCCTGGAGCTCCGCTCGGAGCGTGTGGCTCTGGCCTGGCTCGAGCTCGGGCACGGCGCTCTTGTTGCTCGGCTTCACCGTCTGGTAGCCGCCGTTGCCGCAGTCGTCCGAGCGGTGCATCCCCGGGTTGTTCTTCACGGAGACCACCAGCCCCGGCTTCGGCTGGATGCGCCACATCACGTAGACGACGTTGCAGCCGTCCCGCGCCCGCAGCTTGAGTCCTATTTGTCGCCGCATCTCCCCCGAGGCCAGCGGCACCTGCTCGCGCGTGGCTCCCAGGTAGGTGAAGCGCAGCTCCGCGACCTGGGCCTCCACTTCCCGCTTCGCTGAAGACACCAGGGCCCGAGCCTTTGGCTTCTCTCGGGACGGCGTCGACGCCAGCACCGCGCGCACCTTCGGCTCCTCGATGACCAGGCGCCCGTTGGCCAGCGGCTCCAGCTTTCCCTGCGTCACCTTCAGCCGCTTCGCCTCCACCCCGATGAGGGAGTCATCCGCCTTCATGGGCCTTCCCGCGGTGGCCGGTGGCGCGAGCAGCCCCAGCAGCGAGGCCACCAGGACCGACCGGCTCGTCACGGCCGCTCCTCCCCGAGGAACCGGCCCAGCTCCGTCGCGTGTGCCCGCAGCCACGCCTGCTCGGCCCGCAGCCGCGCCAGCTCCAGCACCAGGTAGTCGCGGTAGCGGCGCACCTTCGCCGTCTCCATCGCCTGGAGGTCCTTGAGCTGCCCCTCCAGGTCGGTCACCAGCACCGACACCTCGCGCAGGCGTGCCTCGTCGGCCCCATGCGCCGCTCGCAACTCGCGCAGCAGCCGGGCCACCTCCTGGCTCACGCCCTCCACGTCCTCCTCGAGCGCCAGCCGACGTCCCTCGCGTGCCCGCGCGTTCGCCGCCGGCTGCCACAGGCTCCCCAGGTTGTACGAGACCGTCAGCATCCCGAAGAGCGGCACGTCCTGGCTCACGTTGATCAGCTCGTCGTACCCGCCGCGCAGCCGCACGTTCCACGCCGATGCGCGTCGCAGGCTCCCGGACTCCTGCTCCACCCGGTCATCCGCCGCTCGCAGCTCCTGGAGCCAGGCGGAGACGGGTCGCTCGGTGGGGCGGGGCAGGGCGGCGAGCCGCTCGCGCTCCTTCGCCGTCTCGTGCGCCAGCGCCCGCAGCCCGTCCAGCCGCAGTTGCAGGGCGCTGAGCTCCTCCACGGTGGCCCGGCCCTGCTTCACGTCCTCGCGCAGCGAGGCCAGGAGCTGCTCGGCCTCGGGCAGGGCACCTTCCAGCACCTGCGCGCGCGCGGCCAGCGCGGCCTCGGCGCCCACGTCCGTTCCCCGCTTCACGGCGGACTGCAGCGCGGAGCTCGCCCGGTAGCGCTCACACTCCGCCTTCGCCCGGCGGCGGATGGCGAGGCCCCGGTACAGCCCCACCAGGTCGTAATTCAGGCCGGCGGTGATGCGCGGCGTGGGGCTGCCCAGGGGTACGCCCCCTCCATCACCGGCCTCTCCCGCGTTCACCACCCCCACGCTCGCGAACACGTCCGGCGCGAGCAGCACTGCCGACTCGGCATCACCTACGCCGCGCACGAAGGCGCAATAGCCCGGGTCGCGAGCCTCGCCGGCCGGCTCCTGTGCGCGCGCGGCTCCCGCGCCGAGGCCCGCCAGCACGCCCCATGCAATTGCCCACCGCATCCGTGTCTCCTTTTCCAGGCTCCGGCGCTACAGCAGCAGCGGCGGTCGCCCCAGGTGCAGCAGCTCCTCGCGCGCCCAGCGATCGTCCTGAAGCTGCAGCTCCACCATCACGCCTCGCAGTACCGACTGGCGCACCGGGTGCTTGACGGTCACCTCACCCTGCAGTGGGTGGCCCACCACGCCCACCTCCCGGCACCACAGCAGCCGCAGCGCGCACCGGTAGAGCGGGGTGCCTGGGGGCGCATTCTCCAGGTTCTCGTACGGCACGAAGCCCACCGTCAGGCCCTTTTCGATCGCCTCCATCCACGGCGAGCTGCGGATGGTCGCCAGCAGCACGTCGTAGCGCCCCACCGCCTCGTCCAGCGCGCGCAGGCTGTTCTTCAGGTGCTCCTGCTCGTTCTTCGCGCGCGCCACCTCCAGCACCGAGTGCGTGTACTCCCGCTCCCGCAGCAGCGTCTCCGTGGTGAGGCCCCCGGCCTTGCCGGCCAGCGAGGCGTCGATGCCGGCCAGCTCCCGCTTCATCGCCTCCAGCTTCGTCTGCAGCTCCGCCGAGCCCTCCGCCAGCGACAGGTTGGTCCGCGCCAGCTGCGCCATTTGGTGGTTGACCGTCAGCCGCTCCTCGCGATCCAGCATCCGCGCGTTGTAGAGCGCCTCGGTGCGCGTGCGCGCCATGCCCGCGTAGGCCCGGTTGGATTCGGCTATTTCCCCGGCCGCCTCCTGGTACTCCCGGCGCAGCGCGGCCAGCCGGCGCAGCGCGCGCGCCCGGGACTCCCGCTCGCTGCCCAGTGCCACCCGGAAGCGCGTCTGGAAGTCCTGCTCGGCGTCGAGGAGCCGCTCGGCCTGCTCCAGCCGGCTTTCCAGTTCCCTCTTGTCCGCCAGCAGCTTGGCCCGCGCCGCCTCCTGCAGCGCGAGCTGTGCGTTGAGCTGGAGGATCTCCGTATCCGTGGGCGAGACCACCGTCGGCGTCAGCCAGCCGTGGCTCACGAAGAAGAAGGTCTGCACGCCCAGGTACGAAACGAGCCCAAGCAGGATGATGGACAGCAGCACCGTGCCCAGCGCCTTGTAGACGTTGACGGCGATGGTGTTGAGCTTGTTGACGAGGCGCTGGTTCATTGCGTCGAGCCCCCTCCAGCCGGCTGTGTGGGTGGTAGGGCGCCGCGAGTTCCGTCCGCGGGTGCCGCGGGCGGCTTGCTGGTGGCGGTGCTCGGCTTGCTCCTCGTCTCCCAGCTCCCCGAATCCAGGGTGAAGAGCGCCAGCGGGGTGAAGAGCGCGTAGGTGACAGGCATCAGCAGCCCCATGGGCAGGAAGGAGAGCGCGTGGACGCGCATGTCCGGAGGCAGATCCCTCTTGTCGATGCGGTAGATGACTCCCATCGCCCCCATGACGAGCATGTGCAACAGCAGGACCCCCCAGAACTGACCATTGAGAAGGTTGTGGACGATGATGACGGGATAGGAGAGCAGCAGCGCGAGCTGTGACACGTAGTGGACACACACCACCGGGTGCAGCCGCCACGCGTGGCTCAGTCCACAGATCATGTCCACGAGGTTGGAGCGCCGCCACCGGAGCTGCTGCGAGAAGTAGCCCGACAACGTGGACGGGGCGGCCGTCTGGCACCAGGCCTCGGTGGTGTAGACCGTCTCGTAGCCCGCCTTGACGATCTGCCGCGTGAGGAAGCGATCCTCGCCGTACTTGATGGGGATGCCGGCGATGTTGCGCGCCTCGAGGATGGGATCCAACTCCAGCAGCACGTGGCGCCGGTACGCGGTGAGGCACCCGGACAGGCACAGCACCGAGCGGAAGCTCCGCTCCAGGTCCTTGAGCCACTCCTGGGCGAAGTAGAACTTGATCTCGATCATCCGCGTCATCCAGTTCTGATGACGGTTGGACACGTAGGTGCGGCCGCCCACCGCGGCGATGCGCGGGCTGACGAAGCGCCGCACCAACTCGCGCACGGCGCTCTTGTGCACCACCACGTCCGAGTCCACCGAGACGATGAGCTCGCTGTCCACCTCGCGCACGGCCTGGGCGATGCTCTTGCGCTTGCCCAGGTTGTGGGGGTTGCGCATCACGCGCACATGGGAGTGGCCCTCGGCCGCCTTCATCGCCCAGGCGTGGCTGTCGTCCGTGGAGCAGTCGTCCACCACGCAGATGCCCAGCTTGTCCTGGGGATAGTCCTGCACCAGCAGGCTGCGGATGGCGTGGTAGATGCCCTCGCCCTCGTTGAAGAGCGGGATGACGACGCAGACGGTCGGTTGGTAGCCGTCGTCCGTGGCATCGACCCGGCGGCCGCGCACCCGCCGCAGCAGCGGGCCGAGCACGTACCGGTTCATGATCACCACCAGTACCAACAGATGAACGGGGAAGAGTTCCATATCCCACCCGGCGTCGCAGGTGAGCCCGGCGCGCCCTCAACGCACACACCCCTCGCGGTCGCTCCTCGGCCTCTCCTCTCCCTGCCGGTGTCCCCCTCTTCTCCCGCGCGCCACGCCACCCGGGGCGTTGCTTCGGGGCGGCCTGAAACTCGGCGCGTGCCAACCCTCGGACAACTGCCCCATGGGGCGATGAGGGCGCTTGCCACCAACTGCGCACCCACCGCCCGATGTCGGAGGCGGGAGTACCTCGCGGCCTCACTGTCGGCAGCTCACCACGCGCGTGGGACCCGGGCACGGCTTGGCAATGCGGGGGGGGGGCCTACGTTCACCCTCCGTATCCGCTTGGGGTTGGTCGAGGAGGGGGGAAGATGGCGCGATCATTGATGAAATGTTGGGGGAGAGGTCTGCTGTTCGCACTGGGCACGCTGCTGGCGGCGGTGCCGCTGGAGGCGAAGGCGGCGGATCCCAAGGTGGCGGGGGAGTGGGCGCCGATGACGCTCTTCCCGGTGTCCATGACGCACACCCACCTGCTGCCCACCGGCAAGGTGATGTTCTTCGGCGAGTTCGATGAGGGACTGGAGCCGCCGCAGCTCTGGGATCCGGAGACGGGGCTGCTCTCGAATCTGCCGGTGCCGGACTACAACATCTTCTGCGCGGGCCACTCCTTCCTGGCGGATGGGCGGCTGCTGGTGACAGGGGGCCACGAGGAGTCGCACGTGGGCTACCCCTACGTGAGCATCTTCAACCCCTTCACGCTCTCGTGGAGTCGCACGCAGAGCATGAATGACAACCGGTGGTACCCCACCAACACCACGCTGCCGAACGGGGACGTGCTGGTGCTCTCGGGCGAGACCCACGCGGCGGGCACCAGCAACGAGCTGCCCCAGGTGTGGCAGCCCACGACGGGCACCTGGAGGAACCTCACCACCGCTCAACGCGACCTGCCCTACTACCCGCGCATGTTCCTCGCGCCCAACGGCAAGCTCTTCTACGCCGGTCCCCAGCGGCAATCCCTCTGGATGGATCCAGAGGCCACTGGTACCTGGTTCGAGGGCCCGCGCAGCGTGTACAACGGCCGCGCCTACGGCTCGGCGGTGATGTATGGCTCCAAGGTGCTCCTCCTCGGAGGCGGCTCGCCGCCCACGGCCATCGTGGAGGAGATCGATCTCTCCGCGCCGACTCCCACCTGGAGGTCCCTCGCCCCGATGGCCTGGCCCCGGCGACAGCTCAACGCCACCCTGCTGCCGGATGGCAAGGTGCTGGTGACGGGTGGCAGCCGCGGCTCGGACTTCGATGACGACGCCCTGGCGGTCAAGGAGCCGGAGCTCTTCGATCCCGAGACCAACACCTGGACGAGGCTCGCGCCCGCGATGGACTACCGGGGCTACCACTCGACGGCGATTCTGCTGCCGGACGGGCGCGTGCTGACCGGCGGCGGCCGCAAGCAGCGCTCGGCGGAGATCTTCTCGCCCCCGTACCTCAAGCAGGACGGCCCTCGCCCTGTCATCCAGTCCGCGCCGGGAGTCATCAACCCGGGGACGAGCTTCCTCGTGGAGACTCCCAACGCGGCGCAGGTGGCCAAGGTGACGCTGCTCGCCCTGGGCTCGGTGACGCACGCCTTCGATCAGCACCAGCGCTTCCTCAAGCTGCCCTTCACCCTGACGAGCGGGGGCCTGAGCGTGAGCGCTCCCGCGAGCAACCTCGCCGCTCCTCCGGGCTACTACATGCTCTTCATCGTGGACGGGCGGGGCGTGCCCTCGGTGGCGCGCATGGTGCGGCTCGGCACGGTGGTGCCGCGCGCGCAGAAGAAGATCGTCCTCGCCGACACGTGGAAGTACGACGACCGCGGCATCGACCAGGGCACCGCGTGGCTCGCCCGCGACTTCGATGACTCGGCCTGGAAGACTGGCCGGGGCCAGCTCGGCTACGGCGACGGGGATGAGGGCACGGTGGTGAACCGGGGCTCCCCGACCATCCCCACGGTGTACTTCCGCAAGAAGATCACCCTGGACAACCTCGTCACCGCGGCCAGCCTCGAGGTGCTGTACGACGATGCCGTCGCCGTGTGGATCAACGGAGTGCAGGTCTTCTCCCGTAACATGGGGAACGGGACGGCTTACGGCGTCTGGGGCTCGGGCTCGACGACCAACGAGTACGCGCGCATCTCGCTCCCTCTGTGCGTCCAACCCGTTCCGGGTGGGGGAGAACGTGGTGACGGCGATCGTGAAGCAGGTGTCCGCCACCTCGACGGATCTCACCTTCGCGCTCGGGCTGGAGGTGGAGCAGGCCTCCGGACCGGTGCCGGACACGCTGGTGCTCACCGCGCCCAACGGCGGTGAGGTCTTCCAGCCGGGTTCCTCCACCAGTATCACCTGGTCCAGCACCGGCAACGTGGCGAGTGTGGACCTCGCGTTCTCCGCGGACAGCGGCACGAGCTGGACGCCCATCGCCTTCGGGGTGGCCAACAGCGGCGTGTACGGGTGGAAGGTGCCGGACGTGAGCAGCAACCAGATGCTGGTGCGCGTGTCCCGGCATCGGTGGCACCGCACTGTCGGACGTGAGCAACGCCCCCTTCACCATCAACCGGCAGACGAGCGTCATGGCCATCCCCTTCCGGTCCGTGTGGAAGTACCAGGACAGCGGGTTGGATCCGGGCATGCATTGGAACATGGCGGAGTTCAATGACGCGGCGTGGCCGTCCGGCGCGGGGCAGCTCGGCTACGGCGATGGGGACGAGGTCACGGTGCTCAAACGCACCTCCCCGTCCCAGACGAGCGTCTACTTCCGCAAGAAGATCATCGTGGACGGCACCGTCTCCGAGGCCAACCTGCGCGTCCTCTTCGACGATGGCTTCGCGGTGTGGGTGAACGGGACGCTCGTGTTCGCCCGGAACGTGGACAGGGGGACGGCCCACGACAAGTACGCGAGCGACGGGACGGAGAACGAGCTCGTCGCCGGCACCATCCCCGCGGGCGCGTTCGTCGACGGGGAGAACACCATCGCGGTGGTGGTGAAGCAGACGGGGGCGACCTCGCCGGACCTGACCTTCGACCTGGAGCTGCAGCTCGGCGTCATCAACAGCAACGTCACCGGACAGTGAGCTGGGAGGCGACGCGCCGGCTACGAAGCTGGCGTGTGCGCCCGTGACGCGATAGGGGAGGGGGTTGACCGCGCCATGACGCCGAGCCCCCCAGAGCAGCCCCTGTCGCTGCGGCCAGATGAGGTTCACTTGTGGGTGGTGGAGCCGGAGCGTGTCACCGAGCCCCGGCTCCTCGCGGCCTACCTGGCGCTGCTCGACGAGGGCGAGCGGGAGCGGCGCCTGCGCTTCCGCTTCGAGAAGCACCGGCACCAGTTCCTGGTGTCCCACGCGCTGGTGCGCGTCACCCTGTCACGCTACGCGCCCGTCCCACCCGAGGCCTGGCGCTTCGTCACCAACGCGTACGGGCGTCCCGCGCTCTCCGGCGAGGCCCTGCCCCGGTTGCGCTTCAACCTCTCGCACACGGATGGCATGGCCGTATGCGCGGTGGCGCTCGATACGGACGTGGGGGCGGATGTGGAGGACTCCCTGCGCCCCGGCCAGACGGTGGAGCTGGCCGCCTCCTTCTTCGCGCCCGCCGAGGTGGCGGCTCTGCGCTCCCTTCCTCCCGAGCTCCAGCGCGAGCGCTTCTTCGACTACTGGACGCTGAAGGAGTCCTACATCAAGGCACGGGGCGCGGGGCTGAGCCTGCCGTTGGAGCAGTTCGCGTTCCACCTGGAGCCCGGGCAGCCGCCGCGCATCTCCTTCGATCCCCGGCTGAAGGACGAGCCCGAGTCGTGGCAGTTCGTGCAGCTGAGGCTCTCGGAGCGGCACCCCGCGGCGGTGGCGGTGCGCCGGGCCCGAGGCCTGCCGCTGACGGTGCGGTGCCAGCGGACCGTGCCGCTGGCGGGCGACACGCCGCCCTGGTTCGTCTCCGGCGGTTAGGGACGGACCTCGGGGCACCAGCGGACGAGCTCCTCGCGCAGCGCCGCCAGCAACGGCTCGCGGGCGGTGCGCAGGAAGAAGTGCTTGCCGGGGAAGTGGCGGGCCCGGAACTCGCCCGTCGTCAGCTCGCGCCAGTGCTCGTGCTCCCCGGGGGGGACGTGGGGGTCCTCCTCGCCCACCCAGGCGGAGATCGGGCAGCGCACCGGCAGGGCGGGCAGCATCGCGTCGGCGAGAGCGAAGTCGGCACGCAGGGTCGGCAGCACCATCTCCAGCAGCTCGCGGTGCTCGAAGATCTGGGCGGGCGTGCCCTCATACGTGCGGAGCAGCTCGATGAAGGCCGCGTCATCGAGGTGGTCTCGGGTTGGACGGGAGCAGTGGGGCGCGACCGCGGCGGCCATCACCATCCCGAGGGGCAGGGGAGCGCCGCGGGCCTGCCAGCGCTGCGCGAGCGCCAGTGAGAGCCGCGTGCCCATGCTGTAGCCGAAGAAGACGAAGGGCTTGTCCAGGAGCGGGGCGAGCTGGGGCTCCAGCGCGTCCAGGAGCGGGGCGAGCTGCCGGAAGGGCGTCTCCATGATGCGCCGCTCGCGGCCCGGGAGCTGGACGGCGCACAGCTCGACGTCCGCCGGCAGCGCCTTGTCCCACCCGTTGTAGATGGAGGCGCCTCCCCCCGCGTACGGGAAGCAGAACACTCGCAGGCGCGCGCCTGGGTTGGGCTTGCGGGTTGGGAACCAGGGATTCACGGGTGGTTCATAGCAGGGAATTCCACCCGGCTGGAGCGCTTTGACGCACGCGGCGGACGCCTCGCACTGGGAGTAATGTGGGCACGGCGAGAGGGGGCCCGCTGTGTGCGCCCAGGTGGGAGTGCCGCACTGCCTTCTTTCATCGCGATGCGGTGTCTCCCTCGGACGTGGCGGACACCGCATCGAGCATGGCGTCATCGATGTGGACCTGGGCACGCTGCTCAGCCGCGGTGACGAAGGCCGTGTATCGTTCGTTGCGTCGTTCGCGGGCATAGTTCGGCTCGAGCGCCCCACGCATCTGCTCGAAGTCAGGCACCACTTCCCGCTCGCGTGCGAGCACGGTGACGATCCGGAAGCCGTCTGGACTTTCGAGTACACCGTCGTGAAGGCCCAGGCGCTCTTCCTTTCCGAGAATCGGCGCCGCCGCGCTCTCGCTCAGGAACTCCTTCAGCCGCGCTTCGGTCATCGGTGGAAGCTCGCCACCCAACGGGCGGCTCCGCGGATCCTCGGAGCGCTGGCGTGCGAGGGGGGTGAATGCTTCGCGGTCGCGAGTAAGCGCTGTCTTCACTTGCGCCAGGAGCGCGATGGCTGCCCGGCGCTGTTGTTCTCTGCGTGCCGTATCCCCTTCCGGCGCCGCGAGGAATATCTGCGCGAGACGCACCTGCGCGGGGCGTGCGAGCTGCTCGCGCTGCCGTTGGAAGTAGGCCTCGAGCTCCTCGTGGGTGATGGGCTTCTGGCGCTCGGGCTGCTCGAACTCGCATTCGAGGAAAGCCTCCATCAGGGCCGCTTCGCACTGCCGAGCCACTCCCGGGGCGCGGTCGTAGCCCTTCTGGCGCGCTTCGGCGAGGAGGATCTGCTCTCGCACCATGGATTGGAGGAGCGTGCGCTTGCCCTCGCGGGTGGCGTAGCGCTCGGCCATGAGCGGTCCTTCCTCACGGATGCGTGCTCGCAATGCGTCGGCCGTGACGGTTCCTCCCTGGAAGCGAGCCACGATGGGGGCGGAGGATGGGGCGGGCACGTCTGCGCGGGAGTGCCCGTGGACGCCGAGCGAGTAGCCAGCGGCGAGTCCGGTGCCCAGCAGGGTCAGTGCGGCGAAGAACTGTTTCGGTGAGAGCATCCGTGGACTCCGGGAGCGTGCCGGTCAGGGCAGCCAGAGGAGGAAGAGATCCTGGGCGCGGCCCGTGCGCTCGGCATCCCCGAAGTGCACCGTCCCATCGAAGACGCCCCCGAGGGCGACGCCCGCCGGGCCCACCGCGAGCACCTGACCCCGGTCCTTGCCGCTGCTTCCCAGGGCCATGGACCAGGTATTCGCTCCGTCAGGGTCGAACCGAGCCACGAAGATCTGATCGCCGAGCCCCGCAGTGTCTCGCGTCACGAGCGTCGCGTTGCCGAAGTCGAGGGTGTCCGACTGGGCATATCCGCTCAGGAGCACATCCCCGTCCGGTTCCAGCACCATCGACTGGAGCCGATCGGATCCGGTACCTGGCCCGGTGCCTGGGAAGACGCGAGCCCAGAGGCGTGTGCCCTCGGCGGAGAAGCGCATGAGGAACATGCCGGAGGTGCTGGAGTCCTCGAGGACGGCACTGCTCGAATTGCCAGCCAGGTAGAAGGAGTCATCCGCTGCGGCCTGGAGCGAGACCCCGTTCGGTCCGCGGGTGTTTGTCGAGAAGGTCCAGGCGGGCGAGCCGTCCGCGTCCTGGCAATCCACCAGGAACTCATTGCTGAACTGCCGGCGACGCGTGGCGCAGGTGCGCCCCTGGGCGTTGGTGGCGAAGGCGATGACTCCCTCGCGGAGATCATGGCGCACGACGTTCCCGCTGGAGTCGAAGGTCACCGTGAAGTCGGCATCGACAGCGGGCAGGGAGTTGCTGTCGAACTGCATGCGCGCGGTGTGGCCGGACAGGTGGAGCTTTCCGAGTGGAGCGACATGCAGCGCGAACACCTGCTCGTCACTCGAGCCACCAAGCGACCGCCCCCAGACGGCCTGGCCATCCGTATCGAAGCGGAGGAGGGCGATGTCCGAGCCTCCGGCGCTGGTCAGTTGCACGGGGCCTGTCTGGATGGTGCCGGCGAACTCTCCGGCCACCAGGAGTGCCCCCGATGGCTCGCTCACGAGCTTCACGCCCTGTCCCGTGGCGAGGGGCAGCGGCACCAGCCATCGAAGCGCCCCGGACGGAGCGTACTGGGCGAGGAAGGTGGTTTGCGGCAGGGAGCGGCCCTCGATGCTGGCCGCGGCTCCCAGGAAGCCGGTGACCGTGGTGTTGCCCTGCGCGTCCTGCACCGCAGCGTAGATGTCCTCGGCACCCTCGGAGCCCACCGCCGCCGAGTGGGTGCCCGGGAGCGAGAAGGAGGCCGACACCCGGTGCTCGCTGGAGCGCAGATCCAGCTTGCAGGGGCCCGTTCCGGAGCACTCTCCGGACCAGCCGGCGAAGACGGCGCCGGAGCTGGGCACGGCGACGAGCGTGACGCTGGTGGGGACGGAGCGCGGGAGGACGCAGTGGGACGTGGTGCACTCCAGGCTGCCGTCCTCGGCGCGGACCGCACCGGGGGCGAGCCCACCGATGGAGACGATGAGCTGCCCCTGGCCGTTGGAGGGCCCACCGGGGTCTGGATTCGGATCCCCACAGGCGGTACCGAGCAGGAGCGCGAACCATCCCATCGTTCGCGCACTCATGCCCCTATGCCTTCTGGGGTGTGCGTCTGGTCTGGTTGTATGCGTTGACATGGACTTGCTCACGATTCTTGGTTCCGAACCGCTCCAAGAGTGGTTGACATGTTTCAAAGGGTCTCGGACTCCTCGAAGACAACCCATCAGGCATGTACGAGCAGGCACGGACCTGCCCTGAGTGTCTCATGGTCGATGGGATCATGGGTCACGACGATTCTCTTGTCCCTTAATGCTGGGTCGGGCATCCGCTCTTCAGTCAATTGGATGCGTCCCAGTAATCGTTCACGACCAGGGTGAAGGGCTGAATCGGCGGAGGCTTCATTCCAGGGTTCGACGATAAGTCCTACGATTGAGTTGCTGCTGTTTTTGATGCGCGCGGGAACTCGATGGTTATCAGTTCCTTGCTTGCTTCCTTGGATGCCTCCGCGGGTTCTAGAGGATAGTGGTTGGTGGCTCTACGACAACTCCGGCATTCGCGGGAGCGAAATTGTCTGGCCATAGGGTGCTTGTGTCCGCTCGGGCGTTGTGAAGGTTTGATAATTCCAATCGCTTGGACCGCATGTTGGCGCCTCTTAGGTCGGCGCATGCTAGATTGGCTCCGCCCAGATCGGCGTCCGAGCAGTCTGCGCCTCGAAGATCGGCAGCCTCGAGATTTGCACCATTGAGCCACGCTCCATGCAGCAGGCTTCCAACGAGTCGAGCCTGTCGGAGGCTGGCCACCATCAGTTTACACCCTTCCAGGTTTGCACCAGATAGATCAGCGGCATCAAGATACGCTGCACGCAGGTTGGCCTCGCGGAGGTTTGCTCCACGGAGATTCGCCTGCCCTAAGAGTGCGCGATGAAGCTCGATTCCGCGCAGATCTGCCCGCTCCAGGTGGTCGATAGCCAGTTCAACGATCTCGCCGGTTTCGCACGTAATGCGAATCATTTGTTTCCCCAGTCCGTAGGGTCGAGAAATATATCACGCCAGCTGAGTGGTGGTTGTGAAGCTTTGAAGCTAGGCAGGACTCCAGGTGTTTGGGGTGTTTCTGAGCCAAATAGGCGTCCGGCGATGTATCTGTGATTGCCATCGACGATGATGCCGTTGTCGACCTTTATTGGTGGAGGGCTCTCTCCAGCAACGAGCCTATCAACGTAGCGACGAATCGCCGGAACGGATACGGCCTGTTGATGTGTCTTCAATGGCGCATCCGCCATTGCGGCGCGGATTGCATCATCTGTGACCTCGCTCCCTGCACGTGCTGTGGTCCTTGCGGCTGTATTCGCGAGAGTTGTGCTTGCGGCTGTCCGTGCGGCCACCGCGTTCCGGATGGCTCCACCTGCAGCGCCAAATGCACCTCCCAGGGCTCCATCGGTGACTACCGCGCGGGGATTGAACGCTTCCTTGGCGCTGCCCGTCTCGATGGCCCGACTGGTTATGCCTCCGGCCATACCGGCGGCGCTTCCCACGGCAGCCTGTGCGACGAGGCTTGTTCCGAATGTGGCACCCGCGATGGCTCCGCTCACCGTGCCACCAGCAACCGCCGCTCCGAAGCCCCTCCACGTGAAGCCTCCCGTGAAGGCCTTGGTCACGGAGTAGACGGCACCGCCGATCACAGCGCCCGCCGCCGCGCCAACCACCACGTTGGGCAATCTGCCGTCCGGATCCTTCAGGACGAGTGGCGAGTGGTACGAGTAGCCATATGCCGACAGGAGCGGCGGAACTGGTTCCTTGCCCCACTGCTCGCGGAATGGATCAGCCGACACCCACCGCGCCTTGCGTGGATCGTAATAGCGCGCTCCGAAGTAGCCGAGCCCCGTCTCCTCGTCGAACTCCTTGCCGGAGAAGAGGTAGTTGGGGGCGCGTACCGGCGCCCCATCGTCGTCGTGGCGCTGGTCTCGCCACACCTCGCCGTACGGGAAGTACTCCACATGCTCGTGGACGCGGCCCTGCTGGTCCGTCACCCAGCTCGTCGAGCCCACGTGATCCGGGTGGTAGTAATATGTGGCCGGCCGTACCGAGGGCTCATCTCCCGTGCCTCCCGGGGGCGGATCCACCACCACCGGGCACTTCTGTGGCTGATAGTTGCTCGGCTCGCAGCCATTGTCATTGTCGGTGGCGAGGGTGCCGCTCGTGAGCACCGTCCCGGAGGTGTCGCCTGGGCGCTCGGCGAAGCCGATGTCACCATCCGGTACCGGCAGCAGCTTGGAGGCCAAACGCGTGGGCCCGGCGAAGATGTGTTTGGTGCCGTGGCGCTTGCCCTTCACAGAGAAGAACTGGTCGATGCTGAGGCTGGTTCCGCCCCGGCCCAGCTTCACCACGCGCTCGCCGTCCGCGTCATAGAAGAAGCGCGTGGCATTGGCGCCCCCTCCGTCCACCACAGCCCGTAGCGTGTTGTCCTCCGTCCACACGTAGCGCCGGTAGTGGTTGTGTGTCTGGGGCGAGGGCGTCGAATCTCCGGTGTCCGCGCAGCCCGACCCGTTGACCGTGCGGCACTCGACGAGTGTGTTGCCGTTGAGGTCGTAGGTGAGGAGCATGTCGCCGATGCGCGTGGCCTGGTGCGGCCCGCTCCCGCCGTAGACGTATGCGTCATCGTGGTTGCTATGGTCCGGACGTGCCGGGCCACCCTGGGGTGAGCGGCTGGTGAGCAGCTCGTGCACCTGCACCTTGCGCTCGAGGTTGTGGATATCCGAGTAGGCGAAGGTGGATTCGAACCGGTCGATGAGCCCCGGTCGCGCCAGTGCCACGCCCTGGGCAGACGTGAGCCGGTAGAGCGCGTCGTAGCTGAACGAATAGGAGACCGAGCCCGAACGGCGTCCCACCGGCAGGCCGAGCGCGTTGGTCATCCCGAGCAGGTTCCCCATGCGATCGTACTGGTAGGAGAGCGCCTGCAGGGTGCGCCCGCGAGGTGTCCGGGTGGTGAGCGAGGACAGTCTCCGGGTGTCGGGCTCATAGGTGTAGGTCGTCTTCACCCCGTTGCCGAGCACCATGGCCGTGCGCTGGCCGAAGTGGTCGTACTCCAGCTGGCGCAGGTACACCTGCACCTCGGGTGGGGCATGTCGGCTGCCCGGCCGGTAGCCCGTAGCGGATTTGAGGAGGCCGCCCGCGTCGTAGGCGTACCGGAGTTCCTCGCCGTCCGGATAGACGAGGCGCAGCATCCGACCGAAGGAGTCGTATTCGAAACGCGTCTCGAAGGTGCGTTCGCGATCACCCGGCCTGAAGGCGCGCACCGTGCGCGTCGAGTACACGACCTCGCCCAAGCGGCCGTAGGACCTGGTCTCGTGGCCCGACTCGTCATCCACCCGCACCAAACGGCTCGCCCCGTTATCCTCCGAGGGACCGGGCGGACCATGTTGGTAGCGGATGTCCTCCGAGTACGGACGGTCCACCCGCGTGAGACGGTTGTACGCGTATTCGTATTTGATGGAGAGCCCGGCCGCGCGCAGGTTCGCGTCGATCTTCTCGATGAGGTTGTCCGCGTCATCATGGCGGAGTTCCACCAGGCCCGTATCCGGCGTGGTCATGGCCGTACGCCGCCCGAGCCAGTCGTATTGGTTGCTTGAGGCGTTGTTCGCCGCGTCCACGATGCGCAGGATCTGGCCGAGCGGATCGGTCTCGTAGCGGGTCGTGAGTGTGCGTCCGCCGAGCTGCTCCTCCACTGCCGACACGTCATTGGACACGTTGCGATAGATGACTCGCACGTTCCTCAATGCATCCGTGACGCTGGCCCGGCATCTGCTTCACGGAAGTGCCGGCCGGCGTACCGAAGTCGTAGACGGTCTGGGCGGTCGAGCCATCCGGATCCACGCTCCGCACCACGCGCCCAAGCACGTCGTACTCGCTGAATGCCGGACGCACTGGCGTACCCGGCACATAGGTGGTGGCTTGTCCCTGGTGGAAGAAGGACTGGCCCTGCTCGGCCACGCGGCCCATGCGGTCGTACGTCTGGTGGCCGCTGACGCTGTGACCGACGTGGCCGCCATCCACCTCCACGTCCTTCTTGGACTGTACCAACCGCCCCAGGCCGTCCACGAAGAGGACCGTGTCGAGCCGGTCGTCACTCCCCTCCGTGGGGAGCCGGTTGCGCGTCATCGCCCAGGCAGGCCGTGCCTCGTGACCGTAGTGGACCTCCACAGTGGGCGCGCCCGCAGGCGGATCGTACGGGCCCCACACCTTCGTCAGGCGTCCGAACACATCGTAGTCCTGCACTGTCGCATGGCCGGCGACGTCGACCGTGCGGATCACGGCATTGAAGTGCGGATCGTACTCGGCGGTCGATGTGTAGCCGAACGAGTCGCGCGTTCTGAACGGCTGGGCGCGGATGACGGGGTCATAGGCGTAGTGCAGTTGGTAGCGCTCCCCATGCGCGTTAGGAGGTGCCGTCAGCGACTCCAGCATGCCGTCGGGGTTCCAGCTCAGTACGGTCTCCGCGGCACGTCCTTCGGAGATGTGCGCCAGCAGTCGCACGATGTTTCCGCGATCGTCGTGGAAGCCCTCGCGGCGCCGCAGCACCGGGCCGGGTGCGCTGCGCGGGCCAGCCCACACGTCCAGCTGGCGCACGAGGCTCCGGTGGTGAAGCGCCAGGAGTGCGGGACTCGTGTCGTAGGCGACATCCGCGTGCAGGTCATCCGACGAGTCGGCGAGGTCGCCCAGATCGTCGAACTTCGTCACGTTCCCCGTCTCCGGATCGTACTTCAGCACCTGTGCCGAGGTCATCTCCGGGGCGTTCACGTCCCTCGTCCTGCCCTCGTACACACGGCTTTCCATCCGCTCCAGCGGGACGAAGACGGACGAGCAGTAGTCCGCGGTCGAGAGGAAGAAGGGCGTGTAGGCCATGCACTCGGGCTGCGGCAGCCGGCGGACCATGGGCTCTCCATATCCGTTCAGCCGAGCGAGGAAGAGCCGCCCCTGTGCATCGCGCATCTCCTCGCGCACGAGCAGGCCCCGGTGGGTGAAGCGGTCATTGGAGTAGGTCTGAACTACCTGGCTGTCGTCGGGATGGATGCGGGTGACGGTGGCGAACCCGAAGAACTCGCGCTCGTCGCGGTCATAACGGCCACCCGCGTAGTCATAGCGGGTGATCATGGAGTGGCCCGGGGTCGGGTTGCTGGTGCCGTCCTCCATCTTCACGGACGAGAGGACCCAGCGGCTCTGCGGCATGTCCACCGTATTGCCCTTGCGCTGGTAGCCCAGCGTGATGGTGCCGCCCAGCGGGCGCTTGATCGTCTCCAGCAGATTGCCGCCGCGCATAGCCGTTGAGACGGGCGTAGAGGGTGTTGCGGTTGGGGCGCTCCTCCCGGAGGATCCTCACCCAAGTGGCTCACCCGCTCCTCGGTCTTGAGGAACGTGGTCCACCAGCCCGTCGCCGTTGATGTCCTGCATGCCGAGCTCGAAGCCCGACACGCGCTCGGGCGTGAAGTCCGCGCCGCCCGACAGGTGGAGCCAGGGCGTTCCCAATCCGAGGGGAATGGGCACGGTGATGACGAAACCCATGCTCGGCACACGGCTGTGCGTACCGCTCGCCTCCACGGTATCGATCCCGTTCTCCAGGCCCAGCAACGGCACCACGGTGCCGTCGAGCGCGGGGTTGAGCTTGAATCGCGGGCGGGTGACACCCGTGGGCCAATCCTCGACGGGCCACTCCTCCTCGCGGCTGAAGCCGTAGCCGAGGTTCACCTTCACCCGGAAGGCGCCATCGGCGGAGGACTTGCGTACGTAATCGGGCAGGCCATCACCCGTGACATCCATCAGCACGACCTGCGTGCCGTTCAGTGTGGAGGACCAGTTGGCGGTGACGCCGTAGTCCTCCTTGAAGGTGAAGCCCTGGTTGCCCTGCAGCGTCAGCGCGGTCGCGCGCCGCACCACGTCAGGGGTGGCCAGTCCCTCCAGCGCGTCCATCGCGCTGGTGTGGCCTTTCTCCTCGTCATCATCGGCGTTCCTCGGCTGTTCAAAGCTGAGATCGTCGACGAATGGGTCATAGGGCTGCCCATCCAGATCCCAGGAGGTGACGGGGACATCATCCTCCTGTTCGGCGAAACGTGCGCCGAGGTTGAACCGTACCTTGAAGGCGCTCTTTCCCCGCTCGCGGCGGACCTGGTCCGGAAGGCCGTCACCATTGATGTCCACCAGGTCCACTTCGGTGGCGGAGAAGGTGGCGGCTACGCCGGCGCCAATACCGAGGCTCTTTGGGAACATCGCCGTCATGGCCTTGAGGCGCCCTCCGGCGCTCAGTTGCGGCACCGGCGCTGACAGGCCCATGCCCACGGTGGCGGTCAGGTCGGAGCTCTTGCTGAGGTAGTGGTCCGCCCCTGTCACCGTCTTGCGCAGGTTGCGCGCACGCAGGTGCGTGAGGCGCACGCCGTCGGCGCCGGGTTGGCCGTTGACCACCACGTCGACGATGCCGTCTCCGTTCATGTCCTGCACGTTCTGTCGCTGCTGGCTCGTGCTGCTGGAGATGTTGAACGAGAGGGAGGTGACCCCTCCCAGGGAGGCTCCCAGTCCAGCGCTGGTGCTCTCCGAAACGCTCGAGCGCGCGGTGTCACCGATGCGAAGCGAGCCGGCCACGGTGTGGCTGAGCGTCTCGCCTGAGGCCATCGCCCCTTTGTGGCCGCCATGCATCGTGAGGTCGGTGATGAAGGCGGTTCCGTCCTGACTCACGAAGGCCGCGGACGGCTTGAGGCCCGGGGACTTCGGATGGACCCGAGTGCCGTTGCGTCGCGGCACCAGCGGGGCGAAGAGGCGGCTGCGGCGCGAGGTGTCGCTTTCCTCGTTGCGCAACTGGCGCTTGCCCTCGTGGAATCGGTCGCGCTCGCTCCCATCTCCCAGATGGAACTCCGCGTCCGAGTAGAAGATGTCCGAGTCGAACGGTTCCTCTGGCTTGCTCCCGAGCGCGGGCCGGCCTCCCCACAGGCCGTAGCGCCAGCCATGGAAGCCGCCGCCGAAGGGAGACAGCTTGCGGCGGGCGAACGGGTGCTGCTCGTAGGTGACATGGCGCGGAACCTCCAGGGGGAGGAGCACGGTGCCTCCGTCCGATTCCGGCACTTCGAGCTGCACGGAGAGGCTCCACGACGCGCCATTCTCCTGGAGCAGCTCGCTGTGGGCCTCGAAGAGGATCTGCTCGCCCTCGGCGACGGGGATGGACACCGAGGCGTTGCCGTCCGCCGGGTGCTTGAGGAGCAGGGTATTTCGCTTGCGCGCGGTGAAGAACTGGCCGGGGCCGCCCCCGATAGCGGCGCTCTGGATGTGCAACGTGCCGCTCCGCGGAACGACGAGCGGGCGCAGCGGTACGTCATCGAATTGCCCATGCAGGGCGAGGTACGGGTCCGCCTCGAAGCGCAACTGCTCGCGCTCCTCCGGGGTGGGGATCCTGCAGTCGCCGTCCGCCCCGCACACGTCGAGCATCTCTCCCGTCATCTCCCAGTGCACCGAGTCCGGGTCGATGGCGAGGTCGGTCTCCATACGGAAGACGAGCGAGTCGCCAGCCTGCACCCGGAGCGTCTGGGTGAGGACCTCGTGGCCCACTCCCCCCGGATAGTTGCGAGGAAGGATGTCGGAGGGCTGGCAGGGGCGCGGCTCCACCTGGCCTGGGGGGAAGCTCTGGATGCACAGGCGCACGTCGTCGGCCGCGCCCTGGCTGTCGTAGCGGCCGGTGAGCCTCAGCTCGCCGGTCTGGGGGGCCTGGATGGCCGTGAGCGGCGCCCCGGCGAGCTTGTAGTCCTTCTGGGCATCGAACGTGAAGACCGAGGTGCCGGTGGGCTCGAGGAGCTCGGTGTCCCCTGCGCTGATCCCGCCGCAGCCGTTCGTGCAGTCCGTGTATCGCACCACTGGCGCGAAGCGGATCTCCTCCTGTGCTCGGGGCGGGGACACACTGGTGTCCACCGGGAAGTTTCGCAGCGTGCTGAGCACGAAGTAGAGGTGCTCCTGGTGCTGGACCATCACGCCCGTCCTGGATACGGGTGTGGGAGTGGCGTCGCCTGGAGCCTTCACGTACTCGGCGAGCAGCTCTTTGCCCCGGTAGATCCGCAGCCGCACCCCGTCGCGCTGGGTGCCGGTGGTCGCGGCGCCTTCGGGCCAGGCCAGCGAGCCGGAGATGTCCACGTGGCCGGTGAAGGGCGCGGTCCACTCGATCATGGCGTCAGTGGGGTGGAAGTCCTTCTCCACCTGCTGACGAGCATCGGTGACGGCCGGATCCCCACTGAAGGTGTTCAGCGCTCCGGTGTAGTTGCCGAAGTCGAGCACGGATGTGCCCGGTTTGCTGGCGGCGAAGCAGAAGGTGGAGGGCGCGCACGTCCCCGTGCCGCGCTGCTGGTTGAAGAGGACGCCAGCGGGGGTGAAGAGGTCCACGAGACCATCACCATCCGCGTCCGTGATGAACTGGGCCGAGGTGGTCCACGCCGTAGTGTGGCTGACGTTGAAGGAGAATTCCGAGAAGGTGCCCTGCAGGCCAATGTCGACGCTGTCTCCCGATTCGCTGCCGAGGCTTCGTCCGGGCGCGGAGATGGTGCGCGGCGCACGGCCGGCGTAGGGATCTCCCGGGGGCGCCATGGGGCTCATGAGTGGCGTGTCCCCATGGTTGAACTGGAGATGCAGCTGGCTGCCGTCCTGGCTGACGCGGTCCGGCAGGCCATCACCGTTGAGGTCCAGTAGGGTCGCCCGGGTGTCGTTCTGGCGGTGGTTGAAGCCCACGCGGGCGCCCACCGAGCCCTGTTGCTTGTTGAAGGTGAAGCCGACACCCGCATAGGCGTGCGCCCCGAGCGACCACTCCTCCGAGGTGGTCATCGGGTCCGGATCGGACTGCGCGAAGGGCCAAGCCACCACGTTGGAGAAGGCCGTAGCGCCGTGCGTGTCGACGCTTCGATAGCCGAACTCGTGTGCGTGGAAGAAGGTGTTGGCCGCCACACCGCCCTCGCCGAACTGCTCCACCTTGCGCAGGCGCGACTTGCCGAAGTCCCCGCGATCATAGGTGAAGCGGTACTCGCGGATGATGGAGGTGTCCTCCGACGTGTTCATCCGCACCTGCACGCGGCCGAGCCGGTAACGGGTGGCGACCTTGAAGCCCATGCGCCCGTTGACGAGGATGTCCGGTCGCTCGAGGAGCTCGCCGCTGCCATCCTCTTCCAGCTTGAAGGCAACGAGGTAGGGGCCGAACTCGGCGGCCAGGCGGAACGCTTCTTCCTCCTTGACCGCGTCCGTGCGGGCCACCTTGCCCGTGTAGAGCACCTCGCGCGGGTAGAGCTGGTGGAACGGCTCGTGATTGTTCTGATCGAAGCGGGTGCCCAGAGCCTTCCGGAAATCGGCGCTGTAGCGATAGAGCGTGAGGTTACCGTTCGGGTCCACCACCCGCTCGAGCATCCACTGCCCGATGCGAAGGGGGGCCGTCGGATCCACCAGTCGCTTCGCATCCGCTACGCGTGCTTCCGGCGTCACGCCGTAGAGCAGCAGGACGCCGTTCTGTTGTGCGACCTCGAAGCGATCGGTGCGGCTCCCCTGGCCGCAGTGCACCACGCGCCGGAACGCGGTTTCTACTCGCGCCGCGTACTGCTTGCCCGTGGTTCCATCCACGCACGGCCCATCGCCAATTGGGACGAGCTGCTCACCGTCCAGCACGAAGCGCTCCGAGCCATCATGGAACGGGGCGCCGAATCGCGTGTCCACCTGGACGCTGGAAATGGGGAGGTCCCAGCCCACACCCAACCAACCGTTGCCGCCACTCGAGTCGTACATCAGCCTCAGTTCTGGCGAGTACGCTCCGCGCGCGCCTGGCAGCTGCAGTTCCAGACCCACACGCGCCGTGCCCTGGTGGTTGCCCTCGGGCGGATCGATGAGGGCCATGCCCGCGGCGGGCTCGGCCGCTTTGAGGTCCTTGAGCGAGGTGGGATCGAACGAGACCGGGCCCGGGTGATCCGGCAGGACCAACACGGCGTTGATCATGAACGTGAAGTGCGTGGTCTCGCTCACCACCTGCTGGGTGGCCCGCAGCACCTGCTTGCGTGCGAGCGGCTTCCACTGGTCGTGGCCGCGATCGAAGTAGAAGGTCTGGATCTGCTCGGGTGGGATGCCTTCCGGCAGCAGGGTGGGATCGTAAGGCAGCGTCACCGTGACGGGCTTGTTGAACCGCTGGCCAGGAGGCGAGAAGCGGTAGCCTGCGTTCACCGGGGCGGTGACGTTCACCATACCGGGATCGAGCCGGGGCAGGGCCTCCGGCGTCTTCCGGGTGATGCCGACGGAGAGCGGGCCGTCGACCGCGCCCGGCGGGGCTTCGAAAGCCACGCGACTGCCCAGCTCGACTTTCCCGCCCTTGTCCCGATCCACCCGACCCCAGGCTGTCTGTTCCTCCTCACCGAAGAGGGCCGTCTCGCTCCCAAGCCCCTCGGGGCCCTGCAGCAGATCGGCATCGATCTCCGAAGCGCGATCGCGATCGAAGGTAATCACTCGTCGCAGCTCGCTCCCATCCGGGAAGCGGGCGCGCACTACGACCGACCACCTCGGGCGGTCGGTGGGACGCGAGAGGATCACTCCGAAGTGACCCTCTCCGCTGTCCACCGGAACTCCGTCCACTTCCACCACGCCGCGGCCTGCGGGGGATTCCGCCCAGCCAGCCAGGTAGGCCCGATCTCCAAAGTGCTCACCCGAGAATTCCTCGCTCGTGGGCTCCAGGGGCGGGGAGGTGATGACCAGTCGTGGCTCGGCGATGCGCGGGCCGACGCCACTGCCTGTCACCAGCACCTCGGCCACGCTTACGGAGGGCACGTCGGGCCGGCGGCTCTGGGGGAAGGACAGGCGTACGCCACGCGTCACCTGGCCATCCACCCCGAGGGGGGTGCGGCCGCGTGGCAGCGCCATCGGGCCGAGCTCTCTCCAGCCCTCGGTCGCGAGCACGGAGGGGGAGACCTCGCCGGCGGGGGCGTCCAGCTCGAGGACTGCGGAGTCCACCGACATTGGCCGGGAGAAGGGGAGCTCCAGGGCGCCGTTGGAGAAGGCGGCCGAGGTGCGTGGGTCTCCATCGAGCGCCGCACGCAGTCGCAGGGTGGCCTCCTGATCGAAAGGTTGGCTTCCGTCGTCCAGCTCGAGCAGCAGCCGCACCCCCTCGAGGGTCACTGCCTGGGTGGCCTCCTCCGGCAGGCACAGTGTGACGCGATCAGCTCCGGTGAGTTGCTCCGGGTTGAGCTCATCGGCGAGGGTACGCTCGCGGGTGCCGGCGCCGAGCCACAGGCCGCCCTGTGCTGGATGCGCGTTGAGGCTGCGACGCAGTACCACGGGACGTTGCACCCCAGTGGCTTCGTACACGAGGTGAGCGCGGCGTACGGTGCGAACAGGCAGCGGGGTGACCAGGCGGAAGGTGGCGCAATCGTCGCCCTGGGCCAGTCCGCGCGGGGTGAGCGTGGCCTTCATGGGTTGGGCGCTGAATGCGTGGACGTTGGAGAAGGGGAGGTTGCCCGAAGTGCGTGAGCGCTCGGCGAGTACCTGCACGTCCCGCGGCGGCGGCATGCCCGTACCCCACAACTCCACCTCCTCCACCTTCGCCTCGTCACCACTCGGTCGCAGGGTGAGGGTGAGGATGCGCTGGCGGGGCCAGGCACCTGTGGACGTGAGGCTCTCCCAGGCTTCGTTGCCCAGGGCCTCGTAGGCCGGTGCACCACTCAGTTCCGCCTTCACGCCACCACGGGCGAATACCTTGAGGCGCTGTGGCTGCACGTCATGCTCGAAGGTGAGCGTGAGCGTCACCGGACGCGAGAGCGACAGGCCCGTGGTGGTATCGCGATCGAAGAGCGCGGCCGCGTCCTGCCCCGAGGTTGCTCGCAGTGAGGTGGGGTTGAGGCGCAGCAGCGCGGAAGTGCCATCGTTTGGCGCCTCCTGGCAGCCGAGCGCACACAACAGTAGGACAAGGGCGCCGGACAGCCAGCGGGAGCCAAGGTGGTGTGCGGCGGTGAGCAGCGGGGTCGGCACGGTACGCGCCATGCGGGGCCTCCGTTACTGGGCGATGAAGGTTTGTGGGTAGTAGGTGTTCTCGGACACCGAGACGCGTGCTGGGAGCGCGCTCTGGCCGAGGTCCACGCTGGTCGCCGCCACGTACACGTCGTAGCTCTGGCCAACGGTGAAGGTCTGGTTGCCGAAGTAGGCCTCGGGCGTGCTCGTCCAGATGGATGTGACCTGGGTGCCGGCCGCGAAGTCCCACACGCTGACGTAGTAGGCGAGTGCGCCTTCGACAGCGCGCCAGGATACGGAGAGGCCGCCACCCGGGGACGGCGTGGCCATCACGTAGGTGGGTACCGGCAGCTCGTCTGGCAGGACGAGAATCGAAGGTGGCCGACAGGGTTCGCGTGCCGGAGCGAGCGGTGAGCGCGTAGCGGCCCGCGAGTGCCAGGGTATCGTAGGACCAGAGCAGGTGTTGGCGAGCTCCTGGCGGATAGGTGAATCGCAGCGGTGATTCCGGGGGAAGGCCCGGCCCCACCAGGTCCACCGACCAGCCCTCCGTCGCGGGCGTTTCATCCGGGCGGGTGAGGCTCAGCCACACGGCCAGGCCCGGCTGGGCGCGGCCATAGGAGAGTGCTCCGCCGACGACATGGGCGCGGAAGGTGGTGTCGGAGGTGCCACCCAGCACGAAGGCCAGGCGCCCCTCGGAGACGTGGAAGGCCTCGGGGAGCTCCGGGCGTTGGGCCTCCTTGGCCGCGAGCGTCTCCAGGTCCACGCTGAAGGCGAGCACCGAGGCCGAGTAGTTTCCCGGAGGCAATCCGTCGAGCGCACACATGGGCTCCGTCGTCGAGCGCGAGAGCTGGAGGGTTTCGCCCGAGAACACCCGGCAGGCATAGCGCGTGGCTCCTGGGTCCGATGCCCAGTCGAGGCGTGTGCCGTCCGGGGAGAGCTCCACATGGGGGAGGGCCAGGCCGGCGCTTTCAGGTGCCGGGAAGGACACGGTGGCCGCGTTTCCGCCCGTGGGCGCCAGCGACAGTCGATAGCTCGCCCCCGCCGAGAGATTGATGGAGGACCACCACCACGCGGCCTGGGAGCCCCCTTGTGCTCCAGCCGGCTCCTCATAGACAAAGGAGACGGGCAGGGGACCGGCCTCATCGGAGAGCGTCGCCGTCCAGGGCTCCCGAGGTCCTCGTCCGTGCGGATCTCGCAGCGTGGCGAGAAGGGCCAGTCTCTGGCGACCCGAGCCATCGTTGTACGTGCCGCCAATGGCCTGCAGGAAGAACCCGGCCGACTCCGCGTCTTGCTGGGGGTTCTGGTTGGGCCCCCCGCAGCCCGCGATGAGCACCGTGGCCCCGAGGATGTACACCAGAGCGCGCTGTCTGCTGGACGAGGCCTGGCCCGGCAACGCTTGGTCGCACGTCATCGTTCTTTTCCCCTCTAACGGCGCAATGGCATCCTCACCCAACAGGGTGGACGCGATAGCAGAGGGCGCGTAATTAGGTTGAAAACCCAACGTGCGACAATCCCTATTCAAGCGACGAGGGGGCGAGGGCGGGGGCTTTCTTCCAGGAGTGCAAAATGGTGCCGGTGGTTGTTCTTCTGGTTTCAGCGCTGGGCGTAGTGGCGCCGGACGCGCGAGCGTCCAACCGTGTGAACGAGGGAATCGCGAAGAGCGAGAAGTCGCCAGGAGCGGCCAGTGCGCGAGCCGTCTCGCGCCAGACCGGGGGCAGAGAGGGCTCCTGGGTGGCGGTGGCGGCGGGTCCCGCCTTCTCCTTTGCTCAAGGACCGGTGTGGCTGCGCGCGCAGGTGCGAGCCGGGCTGCCGCTGATGCGATTCGATGAAAGGCTGGCGCTGCAACTGGTCCTGCCGCTCGGGTTCGGGTGGACGCGTTCCACGGGGGCCTTCGCATCAACGAGCACCGCCTACGGTGTGGACTTCGTGCCTCTCGCGCGTCTGGGGATCCTGGGTCCGCAGCGCCTTCGCTTCTATGGAGACTTCGGGGTGGGGGTGGTGCACTACCGGTACCGCTTTGACCTGCCCTCCCTTGGTAGTGGGGCGGCGAGTAGCACGGGCCTGGGCATCCGCGTAGGCGCCGGAGTGGAGTACGCCTTCGCTCCCCGGTGGGCGCTCTTCTTCGAGCCGCTGCAGCTGTTCTTCCAGACGGCCCAGGAGGGGACCTTCCGATTCGGGAATACGAGCTTCACCTCGAGCACGGGGGCTGGTACGCAGGCGCAGCTCGCGGCGGGCGCCCAGATGCGCTTCTGATTCCAGTGAGGCACTGGCCCGGCGCCTCGGCAGGCGTTCGGCTCATGAGCCAACACCGTCAGGTCAGCAGGCAATTCGTCGTCGTTGCATCCGACGGGTTGCCTGCTATAAACCCCGTCCCATCCTGGTCCCGTAGCTCAGTTGGATAGAGCGGCGGTTTCCTAAACCGCAGGCCGCTGGTTCGATTCCAGCCGGGGCCACACGTCCCGCCCCCGTTTCCCTTGGAGACGGGGGCTTTTTTCTGTTCCCTTCCTCTCCCGAGATACAGCGGATG
Source organism: uncultured delta proteobacterium (assembly GCA_963771175.1). Taxonomy (GTDB): domain Bacteria; phylum Myxococcota; class Myxococcia; order Myxococcales; family Myxococcaceae; genus Archangium. The sequence goes on along the minus strand of CAVYSY010000010.1, from coordinate 150,017 downwards.
ACGACGCTTGCCTCCCTGTTCGACGCCGAGGTCCCGAGGCCCGTCCTGGACGTCATCACCCGTCTATGGGACCTGGGCCATGCCGCCTACCTCGTCGGCGGCTGCGTTCGAGACACGCTCCGGGGTGTGCACCCCAAGGACTTCGACGTCGCCACCAGCGCGCTCCCCGAGGAGGTCCAGCGCGCCTTCCGCAAGGTCATCCCCACCGGCATCCAGCACGGCACAGTGACCGTGCTCTCGGGTGGCAACCACGTCGAGGTCACCACCTTCCGCAGCGAGGGCGACTACCACGATGGTCGCCGCCCCAGCGCCGTCACCTTCGAGAAGGACATCGTCAGGGACCTCTCGCGCCGTGACTTCACCATCAACGCCATGGCCTGGAACCCCCTCAACCATGAGCTCGTGGACCCCTTCGGCGGCCAGGAGGACCTGAAGGCCCGCCTCATCCGCTGTGTGGGCTCGGCCATCGAGCGCTTCTCCGAGGATGGGCTGCGTCCCTTGCGCGCCGCGCGCTTCGCCGCGGTGCTCGACTTCACGCTCGACCCCGCGACCCAGGCCGCCATCCCGGCCACGCTCTCCGTCTTCCGCAAGGTGGCCCACGAGCGCGTCCGCGAGGAGTTCGTCAAGCTGCTCCTCTCCAAGCGCGAGGCCTTCGGGCTCGAGCTCCTCGCCGTCACCGGGCTGCTGGACGTGTTCCTGCCCGAGCTCGCCCGCGCCGACGCCGAGGCCGCCCGGCTCGCCCGCGCCGCCGCCGCCGCCGCGCCCGCGGATGTGGAGATCCGCCTCGCCGCCCTGCTGGCCGACCTTGTCGATCCCCAGCGCACCGAGGAGATCGGTGTCCGGCTCAAGTTCCCCACCAAGACCATCGAGCGTGTGCGTCTCTTCGTCGGGAACGCGGCGCTCGAGCGGCATGTCGGGGACTCGGACCCCGCGCTGCGTCGGCTGCTCGCCAAGGTGGGGCCCGCGAACGTCGAGCCGCTCACCCAGGTGGCTCGGGCCCGGGTCCAGGCGCGCGAACCGGGGCGGTTGTCGGAGCTGGAGGCCCTCATCGGCCGACTGTTGGCCCTGGTCGCCGCGAAGCCTCCGCTCACGGGCAAGGACCTCGCGCTCAATGGCGGGGCCATCATGTCCACCCTGGGGGTTGGTCCCTCGCCCATCGTGGGGGAGGCCACCCGCTTCCTCGTCGAGCAGGTGCTCGATGAGCCCTCGCTCAACGAGGCGGAGAAGCTGAAGGAACTGTTGCGGAGCTGGGTCCAGGCCCGCGGGTCCTGAGGTCGTCCAACGGGCGCGGAGGTAGACCCTCACTCCGTTCCTCCCCGGTGGGGGAGGGGAGATTGTCCGGGGTTGTTGTCCTCTTCCGTCAGTTGTGTCGCATCCGGACCGGCCGGCGTGTAGAGAGGGACGTCATGCGAGTCGTCGTTGCCATGAGCGGTGGGGTGGACTCCTCGGCCGCCGCCGCCCTGCTCAAGGAGCAGGGTCACGAGGTCATCGGTATCACCCTCCGGGTCTGGTCCTACGAGGGCAAGGCCCAGTGCGGCAGTTGCTGCAGCCCGGATGACATCGATGATGCCCGCGCCGTCGCCCAGACGCTCGGCATTCCCTTCTACGTCGCCAACGCCGAGGAGCTCTTCAAGGACCGGGTCATCAACCCGTTCGTCCAGCAGTATCTCGGCGGCCGCACGCCCATCCCCTGCGTGGCCTGCAACCGCGACGTGAAGTTCAACTTCCTCCTCAAGCGCGCCCGTGCCCTCGGGGCCCGGCTCGCCACCGGCCACTACGCCCGGGTCGAGCAGCAGGACGGCAAGTACGTCCTCCGCCGCGCCGTCGACGATGCCAAGGACCAGAGCTACTTCCTCTTCACCCTTGGGCAGGCGGAGCTCGCCGACATCGTGTTCCCCGTGGGCGGCATGACCAAGCCCGAGGTCCGCGCCATCGCCGAGCGCCACTCCCTCCCCACCAGCCAGAAGCCCGAGAGCATGGAGATCTGCTTCGTGCCCGATGGCGACTACGCCGGCTTCGTGGAGAAGGTCGCCGGCCCCCAGCCCGGTGGGGAGATCGTCGATACCGAGGGCCAGGTGCTCGGCACCCATGCGGGCGTCCACCGCTACACCGTCGGCCAGCGCCGCGGGCTCAACCTCGGGGGAGGGGAGGTCCGCTACGTTCAGCGCATCGAGCCCGACACCCGCCGCGTCGTGGTGGGCTCCGCGGATGAGACTTCGCGCGACTCCTTCGGCCTCCTCCAGCCTCACTGGGTCGACGGGCCGCCCCCTTCGGACAAGTCCGTTCAGGTGCGCATCCGCCACCGCCACCCCGGTGCCGCCGGCCGCGTGGAGATCTCCCCGCATGGGCTCGTGTCCATCCGGCTCGACGCTCCGGCTCGCGCCGTCACTCCGGGTCAGGCCGCCGTGGTCTACGACGGTGATCGCGTGCTCGGCGGTGGGTGGATTGTTTGAGTTTCCCGGCAACAGTCTGGGTGTGACGCTTCGCGCGCACTGAATTTGACCGACCCGGAGGGGGGGCGTACCTTCCGCCACACCTCGACGCTACAGGCCGCGACACTCGTGTGGCCGGGCCGGGGCGCAGGACTCGTGAGGAACACCACGCCATGCGCGATGCCCATCGGATGAAAGAGAAGTTGGACGTGTCTCTCGACAACCGGCAGATCGTCAGCCTGTTGATCGCGGGGATCATCGTGATGGGCGCCGTGTTCGTGCTCGGTGTGGTGGTGGGCAAGAAGCTCTCCGGCAACGCCCAGGCCGCCGCCGCGCCGGATCTCCTGTCCGCGCTCGATGCCAACGCCCAGGCCCTCCAGCAGGCCCGCGAGGCCGACCCGGCGCTCACCTTCCAGGACGAGCTCACCAAGCGGAGTGGCTCGGATACCTCGCCCTCCAAGCCCGGCACCGTGACGGTCGCCATCCCTCCGCCGGCTCCGAAGCCGAAGCCGGTCGAGCAGCCCGCGCCCGCGGAGGCGAATCCGGCCGAGGCCACCGAGCCCGCGGAGGCCACCGAGCCCGCGGCTTCCCCCACGGATGACGACTACGCGCCCGCCGCAATCGCGCAGAAGCCCTCGGAGCCGAAGGTCGCCGAGCCCAAGCCCACCGCGCCCAAGGCAGAGCCCAAGCCCGCGGAGACAAAGGTCGCCGAGAGCAAGCCCGCTCCCGTGCCGGGCAAGGTGGAGTCCGCTCCCACGACTACCCGTACCACTCAGCAGGGCGCCGGCCTGAAGGAGGCCATCGCCCGCGCCACCCAGCGTCCCACCGAGGCCGTGCCGGGCGGTGCCTTCACCCTGCAGATCTCCGCCTTCCAGAACCGCCCGGAGGCCGATCGCTTCGCGGCCAAGCTGAGGGATCGGGGCTACGCGCCGTACATCGTCGCCGCTGAGGTCCCCAGCAAGGGCACCTGGTACCGGGTCCGCATGGGGAGCTTCGCCTCGAAGGAGGCCGCGTCCCGGTATCTGGCCGATTTCAAGCGCGAGACCCAGATCGACGCCTTCGTGGCTGGCAACTAGGCCACCCTCCGGGCGCGGTTTTCAGAAACCTGTCCGACTGTCGGACAGGTTTTTCCAGAGTGCAGGTGGATGGCGGGCGGATCCCTGGAGTGCTATGGGCGCCGCTGCATGGATCTCCTCGACAACGTCATCCAGCCGTACGCCTGGGGCTCTCGGACCGCCATCGCCGAGCTGCTCGGACAGCCATCCCCCTCCGCCTCCTGTCAGGCGGAGCTGTGGATGGGGGCCCACCCCGGTGGCCCGTCGCGCGTGCGCCGGGGGACGGCCGTGCGGACGCTGCTGGAGGCCATCCGGTCCGCGCCAGAGCGGGAGCTCGGTGAGGCGGTGACGCGCCGGTTCGGGCAGGACCTGCCGTTCCTGCTCAAGGTGCTCGCGGCGGAGACCCCGCTGTCCCTGCAGACCCACCCGAGTCTCACCCAGGCGCGCGAGGGCTACGCGCGGGAGAACGCGCTCGGTGTTCCGCTCACTGCCTCGCACCGCAACTACAAGGATGCGAACCACAAGCCCGAGCTCATCTGCGCGCTGACACCGTTCGATGCGCTGTGTGGCTTCCGTCGTGCCGATGAGACGCTCGCGCTCTTCGAGGTGCTCGGCCTGAGCGCCCTCGAGCCGCTGCTCGTCCCGCTGCGTGCGTCGCCCGACGCGAGCGGGGTCTCTCGCATGTTCGAGGCTCTGATGACGCTCCCTCGGGAGCAGCGCGGGCCCTTGGTGGACGCGGTGGTCTCGGCCTGCTCGGCGCGAGCGGGGCAGGGGAGTCAGTTCGCCGAGGAGCTGCGCTGGGCCGTGCGGCTCGGAGAGCTCTACCCGGGAGACCCCGGTGTCATCGGCGCGCTGTTGCTCAACCTCGTGCGGCTGCGGCCGGGCGAGGCCATCTACCTGTCCGCGGGCAACCTCCACGCGTACTTGAGCGGCGTGGGCGTGGAGATCATGGCCAACTCGGACAATGTGCTGCGGGGCGGGTGCACGCCCAAGCACGTGGACGTTCCGGAACTGCTCCGTGTGCTGGACTTCCGGTGTGGCCCCATCGGCCTGGTCCATCCGACCTCCTCGGATGGGGTGGAGTACGTCTACTCGACTCCGACGGAGGAGTTCCGCCTCTCGCGCCTCCAGCTTCGCCCCGGGGTATCCCCGAGCCCGGAGCGGCGGGGGCCGGAGATCCTCCTCTGCACCGAAGGTTCGGCGCGGCTGTCGATCGGCGGCGAGTCGCTCGCGCTGCCCCGAGGCGCGTCGGTGTTCGTGAGCGCGGCGGATGGGGCCTACACGCTCGAGGGCGACGGGGTCGTGTTCCGCGCCACCGCCGGCCTCTGACGAAGGGTGCGGAGGCCCGCGAGCGTTACTCGGACCGCGTGTCGCGGCTCCACTTGTCGACGTTGCCGTCGCCGTCCACGTCCTCGCCGATGCGGTCGATCTGGTCGTTCTCCCAGTACTCCCACCAGTCGGCCCGGCCGTCGCCGTTGGAGTCCCGCTCCTTCCGCGCCAGCTTGCCCTTCTCGTAGAAGAGCCACTCGTCCATCCGGCCGTCCCCGTTCAGGTCTCGCTCGCGCCGGACGTTGGCTCCCTTCTCGTAGAAGAAGACCGAGTCCACCTTCCCGTCGAAGTCGAGGTCCATCGCCTCGCGCTCGCGCTGCTCCTGGGCGCCGTAGTACGTGGTGATGTCGATCCGGCCGTCCCAGTTGATGTCCAGCTCCTTGCGGACCATCCGCTCCTGAGCCTGGCCGTCCGCCCCGCGCTCCTCCACCCGGTAGATCCACACGTCCGGCTGCTGGTCGCCGTTGGTGTCCTTCTCCGTCACCTTTTCGGCGGAGGCCCGCGCCGGACGGATGGGCTCCGGAGCCATCTGCTCCTCCGCCTTCTCCGCTCCGGACTTCCGGGTTGACTTGTCGGACGCACACCCACAGAGGCCTACCAGCGCGAGCCCCAGTACCCACCTGCTCATCGAGGGCATCACCACTCCTGGCGCAGTTCCGAGGGCCGCCTCACGGGCCTCGAAAACAGCGCTTCAAGGGCCATGTAACTCCATATATTTTCACATATCGCCATGGCCCGAAAGAAGATCAGCACGACCATCTACATCACGCCCGAGCAGAACGAATTGCTCAAGGCGTTGAACCAGAAGACCAAGGTTCCCGTGGCCGAGTACATCCGGCAGGGGATCGATCTCGTGCTGGAGAAATACAAGGCGCAGCTGCCGGGCCAGGCCACTTTCGACGAACTCTAGGCCATGACGATCCAGAAGACGATGAAGGGGCAGAGGGTGGTGGTGCTGGGTGGCTCGGGCTTTCTGGGCTCGCACCTGTGCGAGCGGCTGCTCGATGACGGGGCCTCCGGTGTGGTGTCGGTGGACAACTACATCACCGGCAGCGAGCAGAACGTGGCGCACCTGCGGAGCCGTCCGGGCTTCGAGGTGGTCCGCCAGGACATCACCGAGGGGCGGCTCTCGGTGGAGGGGCCGGTGAACTACGTCTTCAACATGGCCTCGCCGGCCTCGCCCATCGACTACGCGAATCTGCCGCTGGAGACGCTGCGCGTGGGCTCGGTGGGCACGGAGAACGGGCTGTGGCTGGCCAAGGACAAGGGCGCGGTGTTCCTCCAGGCCTCCACCTCGGAGATCTACGGTGATCCGCTCGTGCACCCGCAGCGCGAGGAGTACTGGGGGAATGTGAACTCCATCGGCCCGCGTGCCTGCTACGACGAGGCCAAGCGCTATGCCGAGGCGCTCACCATGGTCTTCGCCCGCTCGTATGGGGTCCAGACGCGCATCGTCCGCATCTTCAATACCTACGGGCCGCGCATGCGGCTCAACGACGGGCGCGTGGTGCCCGCCTTCGTGGGTCAGGCCCTGCGTGGCGAGGACTTCACCGTCTTCGGCGATGGTACCCAGACGCGCTCCTTCTGTTACGTGCGCGACCTCATCGATGGAATCGTGCGGCTGGCCCTCTCGGACGTCACCGAGCCCGTGAACATCGGCAACCCGCGCGAGATGACCATGCTCGAGTTCGCCGAGGCCGTGCGTGCCGCGGCGGGCGGGGGAGGGCGGATCATCCACAAGCCGCTCCCCAAGGACGACCCCAAGCAGCGTCAGCCAGACATCACCCGGGCGCGTCAGTTGCTGGGGTGGGAGCCGCGAGTACCTCTGGAGGAGGGGCTGCGGGAGACAATCGCCTGGTTCCGATCGGTTGCGGCTCAGGGTACTACCCCCTAACTTCAGGCAGTTTTTCTCGAGTTGCCACAGGTGTGTGGCAGGAGCATCGCGGTGAAAGTCCTGGTGACTGGTGGGGCGGGGTTCATCGGCTCGCATGTGTGTGACGCGTTCGTCCGCGCGGGCCACGAGGTCATCGCGCTCGACAACCTGTCGAGTGGCAAGAAGGAGAACCTGGATCCCCGGGTTCGCCTGGAGGTGCTGGACATCCGGAGCCCGGAGGCCGCGGCGCTCATCCGGGCCGAGCGTCCGCAGGTGCTCTGCCACCTGGCGGCGCAGATGGACGTGCGTCGCAGCGTGGAGGATCCGCGCTTCGATGCCGAGGCCAACATCCTCGGCTTCCTCAATCTGCTGGAGGCCGCGCGCACCTCGGGTGTCCAGAAGGTGGTGTTCAGCTCGACCGGTGGGGCCATCTACGGCGAGCAGGACGTCTTCCCGGCGCCCGAGAGTCACGCGACTCGGCCGGTGTCGCCCTACGGCGTCTCCAAGGCCTCGGGGGAGCTGTACCTCGGCTACTACATGGCCCAGTACGGCCTGAAGTACGTGGCCCTGCGGTACGCCAACGTGTACGGCCCGCGGCAGAACCCGCACGGCGAGGCCGGCGTGGTGGCCATCTTCTGCCAGCGCCTGCTGGGCGGGAAGGACTGCACCATCTACGGCGAGGGCAAGCAGACGCGTGACTTCGTCTACGTGGAGGACGTGGCGCGCGCCAACCTGCTGGCGGGGGAGAAGGACGTGGTGGGTCCGGTGAACATCGGCACCGGCGTGGAGACGGACATCAACCGGCTCTACACCCTGCTGGCCCAGGCGGCCGGCGTGGACAAGTCGGCCCTCCATGCCCCCGGCAAGCCGGGCGAGCAGCTGCGCTCCTGTGTGGACAACGCGCTGGCGCGCCGGGTGCTCGGCTGGCAGCCCACCGTGGAGCTCCCCGAGGGCCTCCGCCGCACCGTGTCCTTCTTCCGCGAGCACGCCGGCCGTTAGTCGGCTGGCCACCCTCCGGGGTGGGTGACGCGTCCCGGCGGCAACCCGGTTGCTTGCCGGACGCGCGGATGCATGGATTTTGGTGGGCTTCGGTGTTACTCAAGCCGGCTTCGGTAGTACCCCCGGGGCCCCTCCATCATGCCGGCCGAAAACGCTCATATCCGCAACTTCTCGATCATCGCGCACATCGACCATGGGAAGTCCACCCTGGCCGACCGCCTGCTTGACGCCACCGGCACGGTGACCAAGCGAGAGGCGCAGGACCAGTTCCTGGACAACATGGAGCTGGAGCGCGAACGGGGCATCACCATCAAGGCCCAGTCGGTGCGGATGAACTACACCGCCCGCGACGGCCAGAAGTATGTCCTCAACCTCATCGACACCCCGGGACACGTCGACTTCGCCTACGAGGTGAGCCGCTCGCTCGCCGCGTGCGAGGGCGCCCTCCTGGTGGTGGACGCCACCCAGGGCGTCGAGGCCCAGACGCTCGCCAACGTCTACATGGCGTTGGACCACAACCTGGAGATCATCCCGGTCATCAACAAGATCGACCTGCCGAGCGCCGATGTGGCGCGCACGCGCCAGGAGATCGAGGACGTGATCGGCATCGACGGCTCCAGCGCCGTGCCGGCCTCCGCCAAGGAGGGCATCGGCATCCAGGACATCCTGGAAGCGGTGGTGAAGAACGTCCCGCCGCCCGCGGGAGACCCCCAGGCGCCGCTCAAGGCCCTCATCTTCGACAGTTGGTACGACAACTACCGCGGCGTCGTGACGCTGGTGCGCGTGCTCGAGGGCACGCTCAAGCTCAAGCAGAAGATCAAGCTGTGGAGCAACAACAAGGTCTTCGAGGTGCAGGAGCTGGGCGTCTTCAACCCGTTCTCCCGCCCCGTGCAGCAGCTCATGGCGGGCGAGGTGGGCGTGCTGGTGGCCAACGTCAAGGAGCTCCTGGACGCCAAGGTGGGTGACACCATCACGGAGGAGGCGCGCCCCACGGACGCTCCCTTCCCGGGCTTCAAGGAAGTGAAGCCCATGGTGTTCTCCGGCATCTTCCCGGTGGACTCCGAGGAGTACGAAGGCCTGCGCGACGCGCTCGCCAAGCTGAAGCTCAACGACGCTGCCTTCACCTACGAGCCCGAATCCTCCACGGCGCTCGGTTTCGGCTTCCGCTGCGGCTACCTGGGCCTGCTGCACATGGAGATCGTCCAGGAGCGCCTGGAGCGCGAGTACAACCTCTCGCTCATCACCACGGCGCCCTCGGTGGTCTACCGCATCACCGACTCGCAGGGCGCGGTGATGCTGGTGGACAACCCGGCCAAGCTGCCGCCGGTGCAGAAGATCGCCAAGTTCGAGGAGCCCATCCTCACCTGCCACATCCACGTGCCCAACGACTACCTGGGCGCGGTGCTCAAGCTGTGCCAGGACCGGCGCGGCGTGCAGAAGGACCTGAAGTACCTGGGCAGCAGCGGCACGCGCATCCAGGTGACGTACGAGATGCCCCTGGCCGAGGTCGTCTTCGACTTCTTCGACAAGCTCAAGAGCGTCACGCGCGGCTACGCCAGCCTCGACTACGAGCTGGCCGGCTACGTGGAGTCGGACCTCGTGCGCCTGGACATCCTCATCAACGGGGATCCGGTGGACGCGCTCAGCGTCATCGTCCACAAGGAGCGCGCCTACCAGCGCGGCCGTGACGTGTGCCAGAAGCTCAAGGAGGTCATCCCGAGGCAGATGTACGAGGTGGCCATCCAGGGTGCGATCGGCGCGAAGATCATCTCGCGCGAGACGATCTCCGCCATCCGCAAGAACGTGCTCGCCAAGTGCTACGGCGGTGACATCAGCCGCAAGCGCAAGCTCCTCGAGAAGCAGAAGGAGGGCAAGAAGCGCATGAAGCAGGTGGGCTCGGTGGAGATTCCGCAGGAGGCGTTCCTCGCGGTATTGAAGACGGAGACCTAGTTGCCCATGTCCACGACCACCGCGACCTCCACCGCGTCCGAGGGCCTCGAGGCCTCCATGGCCGCCCGCCGGACGCCGGAGCAGCTCAAGGCCAGCCGCGCGCTGCTGTGGCGCGAGCTGCTCACCAGCCTGTGGGCCCCTCTGGTCGTCCAGGGGCTGGCCTTCATCCCCTACATCATCCTCATCGAGTTCGTGCCCCCCGCCGCCGCGTGGGCCCAGCCGCTCATGCAGTACCTGGCGCTGGCGATGCTCGGCTACTTCCTGGGGCTGATCGGCTGGCGGCTCGTCTCCCCGAGGGAGCGGGCGCTGCGCGAGCTGCGCCACGAGGCGCGCGAGCTCATCCAGGAGATCGCGCGCATCCACAAGCGCGTGCCGGGGAAGATCGCCCCCGAGGTGTGGGCGCAGCTCGCCGAGCAGGCGGTTCGGGTGGAGGGCGCCTCGCTGGCCGGGGACGCCTCCGGGCTGGAGAAGGAGACGAAGGAGCTCGACAAGCTGGCCACGAAGCTGCTGGGCGTGTTCCGCAAGCAGGGCACCTGGGACTTCTTCTCCGGCTTCGCCAAGGCGCTGGCCATCGCGGTCATCATCCGCGTCTTCATCATCGAGCCGTACCGCATCCCCTCCGGCTCCATGCTGCCGACGCTGGAGATTGGTGATCAGGTCTTCATCAACAAGTTCATCTACGGGGTGCGGCTGCCCTTCACCAACTGGGTGCCGTTCCAGATCATCCGCCCGCCGGCGCGCGGAGACATCATCGTCTTCAACAACCCGGTGCGTCCCGAGCAGGACTTCATCAAGCGCGTCATCGGCATCCCCGGGGACACGGTGGAGCTGATCGAGGGCGTGGTCCACATCAATGGCGTGCCCCAGCAGCGCACCCTGGTGACGGAGGAGCAGCTCGTCCACAACAAGGGCGAGAATGGCCCCTGGTTCCCCGAGCGCCTGGTGCTCTACGACGAGGACCTCGACGGCAAGGTCCACGCGGTGCTGCAGGAGGATCGCTCCGCGCGCCTGCGCAGCGAGGGGCCCTACGTCGTCCCCGCGGGCAACGTCTTCGTGATGGGGGACAATCGGGACAACAGCCTGGACAGCCGCTACGGCCTGGGAGACCCGAGCCTGGGTGCCCGCTTCGTCCCGTACGGTCACATCAAGGGCAAGGCCATGGTCGTCTGGCTGGCCCTCGGGTATGGGGGCTGGCTCAGCAACTTCTTCGAGGGCACCGGGCTGCGGACGGACCGCCTGTTCGAGCCGGTGCGTTGAGGCGCGTCGCCATGCTTGACGCGCCGCGCACGCCGCTGCTACGCCCCGGGCCCATGGGTCATCCCTCTGGAAAGATAAGCTTCGGTGGTCTGGTGCTGCTGACCCTCCTCGCGGGGGTCATCTTCGCGGCCGTCATGCTCGTCCCCGTCTACGTCGACAACTTCACCGTGAAGGAAGCTGTCGCGGCGGCCCACAACAAGGCCATCCAGGTGTACGACGAGCAGATGATGCGCAACACCATCATCGAGCGCACGAGTCGCCTGGGCTACCACTGGGAGTATGACAAGTTCGGCCGGCCCACCCGGATGCCCGGTCTGGGGCTGCTGCCGGAGCAGATCGTCATCGAGCGCAGCCCCGTCACCTCGAGCGTCCTCATCCGGGTCGAGTACGACCGGACGGTTCGCTTCAAGCCGACCAGCTACACCCGCACGTTGCACTTCCGTGTCGAGAAGGAAGGCATCCCGGGGCAGCGCTAGGGAGCAAGCGCTAGGGAGCATATGAGACACCTGCTGGGAATCGAGGGTCTGCGGCGCGCCGATATCGAGGCGCTGCTGGAGCGGGCCGAGGCCCACCTGCAGGGTGGGCCGGATGTCTCGCACCTGCTGCGGGGCAAGGTGGTGGCCAACCTCTTCTTCGAGGACTCCACCCGCACCCGCACCTCCTTCGAGATGGCGGCACACGCGCTCGGGGCCGAGGTTCTCAACTGGACGACGGCGGGCTCCTCCGTTTCCAAGGGCGAGACGCTGCTGGATACGGTGCGCAACATCGAGGCCACTGGCCCCGTGGCGCTCATCATCCGTCACCGCTCCTCGGGCGCTCCGCACCTGGCGGCCAGGCATGTGCGCTGCGCCGTCATCAACGCCGGGGACGGTACCCACGAGCACCCCTCGCAGGCGCTGCTGGACGCCTTCACCCTGCGCCGCCGCTGGGGCCGCCTGGACGGGCGCACGGTGGTCATCGTCGGCGACATCTTCCACAGCCGCGTGGCCCGCTCCAACCTGCACTGCCTCACCGCGCTGGGCGCGAAGGTGGTGCTGTGCGGCCCGCCCACGCTGCTTCCCCCCGGCCTGGAGTCCTTCGGCGCCGAGGTCTCCACGAACCTGGATGCCGTGCTGCCCCGCGCCGACGCCGTCATGTGCCTGCGCGTGCAGACGGAGCGGCAGAGCGAGCACTTCTTCCCCTCGGCGCGCGAGTTCTCCCGCCTGTATGGGCTCAACGCCGCCCGCGCCGAGAAGCTCAAGCCCGAGACGCTCGTCATGCACCCCGGCCCCATGAATCGCGGCGTGGAGATCGGCCCCGCGGTGGCCGATGGGCCCCGGAGCGTCATCCTCGAGCAGGTGGCCTACGGGGTGGCCATCCGCCGCGCCGTCCTGGAGGTGGTGTGCAGGTGAGCTCGACAATCCTCTTCCGCCGCGGTCGGGTGATCGATCCCCGCAACGGTGTGGATGGTGTGCGCGACGTGCTGGTGCGTGAGGGCCGCGTCGCCGAGATCTCCGAGGCCCCGCTGAACGTGCCGGATGCGCGGGTGGTGGATGCCACCGGCCGACTGGTGCTGCCGGGCTTCATCGACCTGCACGTGCACCTGCGCGAGCCGGGCGAGGAGGGCAAGGAGACGATCCTCACCGGTTGCTCGGCGGCGGTGGCGGGTGGCTTCACCTCGGTGGTGGCCATGCCCAACACCAAGCCCGTCAACGACAGCGTGCTCGTCACCGAGTTCGTGAAGGCCAAGGCCCGCGAGGCCCGGCTGTGCCACGTGTACCCGGCGGGTGCCATCACCAAGGGCCTCCAGGGCGAGGAGATGGCGGAGATGGGCGCGCTCATCTCGGCCGGCTGCGTCTGCATCACCGACGATGGTCGCCCGGTGATGAACGCCGGCCTCATGCGCCGCACCCTCCAGTACGCCACCCTCTTCGACATCCCCGTGATGGTGCACGAGGAGGACCTGACGCTCTCCGGCAAGGGCGTGATGAACGAGGGCCGCACCTCCACTCGGCTGGGACTCATCGGGATTCCGCCCTCGGCCGAGGTGGCCATGGTGGCGCGCGATCTCGTCCTCCTCGAGGAGACGAAGGGGCGGTTGCATGTCGCCCATGTGTCCTGCGAGGGCAGCGTGCGCCTCCTCCGCGAGGCGAAGCGCCGGGGGTTGAACGTCACCGCCGAGGCCGCTCCGCACCACTTCGTCCTGGATGACGAGGCGGTGAGCGGCTACGACACCCACGCCCGCATGAACCCGCCCCTGCGCAGCCGCCGCGACGTGGAGTCCATCCGCGAGGCCCTGGCCGATGGCACCATCGACGCCATCGCCACGGACCACGCGCCCCATGGCGTCCTGGAGAAGCAGGTCGAGTTCGAGAAGGCGTGGAACGGCGTGGTGGGCCTGGAGACGGCCCTGGGCCTCACGTTGAGCCTGGTGCGCGAGGGCGTGCTGAGCCTCCAGCGGGCGATTGCCCTGCTGACGGACGGGCCCGCGAGGGTATTCGGGCTGCCGGGCGGTCAGCTCGCCCCTGGGGCCCCGGCGGACATCGTAGTGGTGGAGCAGGACGTGGAGTGGACGGTGGACTCGGCGCGGTTCTTCTCCCGCAGCCGCAACACCCCCTTCCACGGTCGGAGGCTGACGGGCCGGGTTGCCCAGACGTGGGTCGATGGGCGACTCGTCTTCGAGGACGGACAGATCAAGGAGTCCAGGTGATGAAGCGGGCAGTGCTGGCATTGGCGGACGGCACCACCTTCGAGGGCCGTGCTTTTGGCGCGACCGGCGAGACGGTCGGTGAGGTGGTCTTCAACACGTCGATGACCGGCTATCAGGAGATCCTCACGGATCCCTCGTATGTCGGGCAGATCGTCACCATGGCGTACCCCGAGATGGGGAACGTGGGTGCCAACCCCGGGGACCAGGAGTCCTTGAAGCCGCACGCCGTGGGCATGGTGGTGCGCAACGCCAGCGAGCAGCAGTCCAACTGGCGCGCCCAGGAGACGCTCGACGCCTACCTGAAGCGGCACGGGATCACGGGCATCCAGGGCATCGACACCCGGCGCCTGGTGCGGCACGTGCGCACGCACGGTGCGCAGATGGGCGTCATCTCCACCGAGGGCCACACGACGGCCGCGCTGGTGGAGCGCGCCCGCACCGCTCGCGGCATGGAGGGCTTGGATCTCGCCACCGGCGTGTCCACCGACAAGTCCTACCTCTTCACCGAGCCGAGCCCGAACCTGCTCGGCGAGGCTGTCCTGTCCGCGCCCGAGCCGCGCTTCGACGTGGTGGCCTACGACTACGGCCTCAAGAAGTCCATGCTCCACTTCCTCGTGGACGTGGGCTGCCGCGTGAAGGTGGTGCCCGCGGGGACCACCGCGGAGCAGGTGCTCGCGGAGAAGCCCCACGGTGTGTTCCTCGCCAACGGCCCCGGAGATCCCGCGGCGGTGAAGGGCGCGGACAAGACGGTGGCCGCGCTGCTTGGCAAGGTGCCCGTGTTCGGCATCTGCCTGGGTCACCAGATCCTCGCGCTCGCGCTGGGCGGCCGGACGTACAAGATGAAGTTCGGTCACCGGGGCGCCAACCAGCCGGTCAAGGACCTGACCACCGGCAAGGTGGAGATCACCTCGCAGAACCACGGCTTCGCCGTGGACGACGCCAGCGTGAAGGGCAAGGCCACGGTGAGCCACATCAACCTCAACGATGGCACCGTGGAGGGGCTGATCATCCCCGATGCCCGCGCCTTCAGCGTGCAGTACCACCCGGAAGCCTCGCCCGGGCCGCATGACGCCCGGTACCTCTTCGCGCGCTTCGCGAAGCTGATGGCTGGAGAGTAGGATCGCACCGCCATATATGGACTCCCCGCTCTCCCCGCTGTCGTACCAGCCCTACCTGGACCAGCTCATCGCCTTTGGCAGCCAGGAGTCGCGCAAGCCGGATCTGCTCGACGCCAAGGCGGAGTACTTCCGCCTCACCGGAGAGGTGTTCGAGGACGACACCATCTTCGAGCTGCGGATGGCGTCCTTCCTGGACTACTACCTCTATGACCGGGTCTCGCCCATCTCGAAGCTGACGCCGGCCGCGGAGCTGTACCAGTTGCGCCATCAGAGCGCTTCGCCCGAGGAGGCCAACGCCTTCCGTTGCTTCACCGAGACCGTCCACGGTCTCTTCGAGGTGCGCAAGCTGGGCAAGGGGCTGGTGCGCCTGCGCGAGCTGTACTCCGGCAAGGACTTCGACGTGACCGAGCGCCGCCATGTGGCCGGCCTCGAGACGGGGGACGTGCTGGAGGCCCGGCTCATCCCCTTCGCCGGGCACCTGCTGTTCTCCTCCGCCTTCACCTTCCACCCACGCGTGGCCCTGAAGTCCATCAAGGCCGAGGTCAAGCGGCGCAAGAAGAAGGAGCCGGATCGTCCTCCCCAGGAGCTCGTCTGGGAGTGCGCCCGGCGCGCCGTGAAGCTCGAGCGCTACAAGCAGATCGCCATCGAGCGCATCTACGACTTCTCGCAGAACACGCCCTGGCTCGCGTCCGCGAGCTAGGCGACGAGCGTCCCGGGCGGGGGAGTGCTGCCCCTGCCCGGGAGTGGTAGCTCTTCGTCAGGGGTGCGGCGGGGGGGTGTACTCGGACACGTCGGGCAGCGGCTTGTCCGCGTAGTAGTCGTGGACGAGCCCGAGGTTCATCTGGTGCACCTCGCGATAGGGCTCGAACGCATGCACCCAGCCGTGGGCCACGGCGTTCCCGATGAAGGCCTCCATGGGGCTGGTGAGGAAGTCCTCGTCGTGGGCGCGCTTCAGCATCCGGGAGATGTAGACCGTGGTGGCGTCGATGAAGGTCTTGTCATAGCCACCGCTCCGGATGACGGCGGGATCTCCGTGGTTGGGGAAGATGCGCGCGACGTCCAGCTCCCGGAGCCTCTTCAGCTCCGCCAGGTGCTGGGGTAGCCCCTCCACTTCCGTCATGTACGTCAGGGGATCCTCGAGCATGTCTCCGACCAGGACGAGCTTCTCCCGCGGCAGGTAGAGCAGCGTCGAGTCCTGGGTGTGGATGGCGTACTGGAGCAGCTCCACCTCGATGTCGCCCACGAACAGGCGCATCCGCTGGTCGAAGGTGATTCCGGGAAAGACCAGGGGATTGATGGCGGGCGGGCCCCAGAGCGTGCCCTCCTCGATCGCCGCCTGATTCTCCAGCAGGCGCACCCAGGTCAGCGCGGAGGAGATGATGGGGCTGTCCGCGTACACCGAGTTGCCGGCGATATGGTCCAGGTGCCAGTGGCTCTGCACCACGGTGAAGCGCTTGATGCCCATGGCCTCGAGGTAGCTCCGCACCCACTGCGCCTGCTCGATCGAGGTGAAGGTGTCGTAGACGAGGGCCGCGTCACCCTGGTGGATGGCATAGGTGCCGACGCCGAGCTTCATGGCCGAGTCCGCCACCCAATCACTCGGTCCTCCGCCCTCGACCGGGTCTCTGCCGTCGAAGAAGAAGAGCAGGTGGTCGTTGAGGCGGGTGACCTCGATGGACGGCTCCTGGCTCGCGCTCGCGAACGCGGGGAGTAACAACAGGCCTACCAGGAGCACCGTCTGAATTCCGCTCGTCTGTCTCATGCTTCCAGTCCTTCCAGTGTCAGGCAATTCGTACAGGTGTCGCAGAGTCAGAACTGGGCGTGACAGGAGGCCTCGTGGAGCGGCCCCTCAGATGCGGTGCACCGTCATCATGTTGGTGTTTCCCGGCTCGTTGAGCGGTACGCCGGCCACGATGACCACCGGCGTGCCCTTCGTGCAGCCGCCCTCCTCGTGGCACAGCTTCCGCACCTGCCGCAGCATCGCGTCCGTGGACTGGCAGCGGCCCACCTGCAGCGCCCGCACACCCCAGTAGAGCGCCATCCGGTTCACCGTCTCCGGATTCGGGGTCAGGGCGATGATCTGCGCCCGCGGCCGGAACTCGGAGATGAGCCGCGCCGTCACGCCCCGCTCCGTGTACGCCACGATGGTGTTGATGCCCATCTGCTCGGCCGCCGCCACCGCCGCCGCGGCTACACCGGTGGAGATGTCATCCCCCGCGTTGGGGAAGGGGCCATGGGGCGTGCCGCGCGACACGCCCGACTCCGTCTCCTGGACGATGCGCGCCATGGTGGCCACCGCCTCCACCGGGTGCTTGCCCGCGGCCGTCTCGCCCGAGAGCATCACCGCGTCCGCTCCGTCCAGGATGGCGTTGGCCACGTCCGACACCTCGGCGCGCGTGGGCCGGGCGTTGTTCACCATGCTCTCCAGCATCTCGGTGGCCACGATGACCAGGCCCCCCATGCCGTTCACCATGCGCACCATCTGCTTCTGGATGGCCGGGAGCTTCTCCAGCGGCATCTCCACGCCCAGGTCCCCGCGCGCCACCATGATGCCGTCCGCCTCGCGTGCGATCTCCTCCAGGTTCGCCACCGCCTGGGGCTTCTCGATCTTCGCGATGAGGGGCGTGTTCCGCCGGGACACCAGCTTGCGCGCCCGCCGGATGTCCTCCGCCGTGCGCACGAAGGAGAGCGCCACGTAGTCCACGCCCACCTCCTGACCGAAGGCCAGATCCTCCTCGTCCTTCGGGTCACCGTGGGCACCGACACGTGGGCCCCCGGCAGGTTGAGGCCCTTGTGATCCTTCAGCAGGCCGCCCAGCTCCACGAGGCAGGTGACGTCCCGGCCCTGCACCTTCAGCACCTTCAGCCGCACCCGCCCGTCGTCCAGGAGGATGGGGTGGCCCGGCGCCACGTCCTTCGGCAGTGATTTGATGGGCGTGGGGATGATGTCGCCGTGGCCCAGCAGGTCGCGCGTGGTGACCGTCACCGTCTGGCCCGTCTTCACCTCCAGGCTGCCGTTCTCGAACTTGCCCAGGCGGATCTTCGGCCCCTGGATGTCCTGGAGGATGGCCACGGGTACGCCCACCTTCTTCGCGGCCCGGCGGATGAGATTCACCCGACGGCGGTGCTGGTCGTGCGTCCCGTGCGAGAAGTTGAGCCGCGCCACGTTCATGCCGGCACGGATGAGTTCCTCGATGATCTCGGCCGAATCCGAGGACGGCCCCAGCGTGCAGATGATCTTCGCCTTGCGCATGGACCCACATCCTAGGCGCCTGGCGTCACCTTGACAGCCCTACGTTCTCGGGAATACTCACGCTCCACGCGCGGGCGACAGCGACGGCGTCGGCGCAGCGGTTCTTTTTCCCAGGGTCTTTCCAGCCCTACGTTGCGAGAAAGCCCGGCGTCCCTGGAGGGGGGGCCGGGCTTTCGCCTTTCCGGGGGATGGTTTCCGGAGCGTCCTAGAGGCTGATCTCGTCCGTCTTCTCGGGCTCCAGCGGCGGGGCGAGGCCCGGCGGCGGCATGCCCTGGTGCGGATCCATCGGCTCCAGCAGGTTCGGGTCGCCGCTGCCGCCCACGCCGGGGCCGCCTTCACGCAGTGCATCGATCTCGTCCTTGCTGATGCCGGCCTCGTCCAGCACCTTGCGCGTCACCATGATGCGCGCCTGGCCGTCCATCGCCATGGCGATGGAGTCCGAGGGCCTCGCATCCAGCGCCAGCTTGCGCTTGCCCTGCGTGAGGAAGACGCGGCCGGTGTAGATGTCGTCGTGGAGATCGTCGATGCGCACCTCGACGACCTTGCCGCCCAGCTCCGTCACCAGCGCGCCCAGCAGATCCTGCGCGAGCGGCTGGGGCGGCTGCAGGTGGGCCAGTCGGAAGGCGATGGCCACCGCGGAGGACTCGTCCACGAAGATGGGGAGCAGCATCTGCCCATCCGCCGTGGTGAGCACCACCGCGTGCGTCTGTGCCTCGACGAGCGGGATGACGTCGCGCACCTGGAGCTCGATCAGCTCCTTGCATGCAGCGGGGTTGCCACCCTTCTTGGGGACGCAGGCCGCGGAGTCCTCGGCGGCCGCGGCGCTCTTCTGCGCGGGTGGTGCGCCAAAGCCCGGGAGCAGCAGGCCTCCCAGAGCAAGCAGCGCGGCGGACAGCGGACCGAGGAGGAAAGTGGCGGCGATGGGCGTTTTCACCCTGCAAACGTGTGCATGTGAGCGGGTGAGGGGAGGGCACCGGCTCGTGCTCGCTTGCTCCCCAGCCTCACACCGGCTCAGCCCACGTCGAAACGGACGGCGACAGTAGACGGGCGAGCTTCAGCTCTCGTTCTCGTCCTCGTCGTAGTCCTCCTCGTCGTCGGACTCCTCGTCCTCGTCGAAGTCGAGCTCCTCGTCGTCGGACTCGTCGTCCTCGTCGGTCTCCTCGTCCTCATCGGCGAGCTCGTCCTCGAGATCCTCCGTCTCCAGCGACATGGAGACGGCGAACTTCTTGCCCAGCACGGCCACCTGGGTCCGCATCTCGGCGAGGGCCGCGACGAAGTCCTCCTGGATGTTGGTGGCGACCTTCTGACCGCAATGAGGGCAGACGAGCTTCTCCGTTCCCTCGATGAGATCCCCAGCATCCAGCTCGAAGGAGCCCTCGCACTTCTGGCAAGTCAGATCGATGGTCATGTTCGTCGCGCGGAATACATAGCCGCCCGGTTGCCTGTCAACGCCCGTGGCGGGCGGCTCCCTCGTTTCAGTAGCCTGGGTTCCTTATGGACACCCCCAGGACGATGGTGCATGCGCTGCATGATCAAGCCACTCGACGGCAACACCGTCCGGCCCTGTGGACGCGCAGGGGACGGACGTACGTGCCCACCTCGTGGCACGAGTATGCCCTCCGGGTGAAGCGCTTCGCCCTGGGGTTGTTCGAGCTGGGTTTCCGGAGCGGAAGCGCGCTTCCCATCCTGGCCTTCAACCGCGAGGAGTGGCTGGTGGCGGACCTGGCCGCCATGGCCCTGGGCGGCGTGCCCGTGGGCGTCTACACCACCAGCAGCCCGGAGCAGGTCCAGTACATCGTCGAGCACTGCGAGGCGGAGATCCTCGTGGTGGAGAACGAGAAGTCCCTGGCCACCGCCCTCGCCGTGCGCGAGCGCGTGCCCCGGCTGCGGCACATCGTCGTGATGGAGGCCACCGCGGACCGGCTGCCCGAGGGGGTGCTGCGCTACGGAGACGTGCTCGCGCGTGGCATCGGCGCCGACGAGGGGCCCTACTGGAACGCCGTCAACGCGCTCCAGCCCGAGGGGCTCGCCACCCTCATCTACACCTCCGGCACTACCGGCACCCCCAAGGGGGTCATGCTCAGCCACCGCAACCTCGTGTGGACGGCCGAGCACCTGATGCGCGCCACGGAGATGTCGGACGAAGGCGAGGTGCTGCTCTCGTACCTGCCGCTGGCCCACATCGCCGAGCAGATGCTCAGCCTCCACGGGCCCCTCCTGCTCGGCGCGGAGGTCTACTTCGCGCGCTCCCTGGAGACGGTGCCCGAGGATCTGCGCGAGGCCCGGCCCACGCTCTTCTTCGGCGTGCCGCGCGTCTGGGAGAAGTTCAAGGGCCGCATCGAGCAGGGCCTCCGCGAGCAGCCCGCGGCGCGCCAGAAGGTGGTGGGCTGGGCCCGCGAGGTGGCCGCCGATCGTCACGCCCGCGTGCTGCGTCACCAGCGCGTCCCCCTGCATCTGGAGGGGCAGTACCAGCTCGCGCGGCGCACCGTCTTCCAGTCCCTGCTGGCGAAGATCGGCCTGGAGCGCACCCGCTTCTTCTCCACCGGCGCCGCCCCCATCGGCCGCGACGTGCTCGAGTTCTTCGCCTCCATCGACATCGTCCTGCGCGAGGTCTACGGCCAGTCCGAGGGCTGCGGTCCCACCTCCCTCAACACCCGCGAGGCCACGAGCCTGGGCTCGCTCGGCCGGCCCCTGCTGGGCGTGGAGGTCCGCATCGCCGAGGACGGGGAGATCCTCGTGCGCGGCGGCGGCGTCTGCCTGGGCTACTACAAGGACCCCGCCGCCACCGCCGAGCTGCTGGAGGACGGCTGGCTGCACTCGGGCGACGTGGGCCACCTGGACCCCGAGGGCTTCCTCCACATCACCGGCCGCAAGAAGGAGCTCATCGCCACCTCCGGCGGCAAGAAGACCGCCCCCGCCCCCATCGAGCAGCTCCTCAAGGCCGTGCCGCCCGTGGGCCACGCGCTCGTCATCGGCGAGCGCCGCAAGTTCCTCGTGGCCGTCCTCACCCTGGAGCCCGAGCGCGCCCGGGCCCTCGCGCGCCAGCACGGCTGGCCCGAGGACCTCCACGCGCTCGCCGCCGACCCGCGCCTGCGCCAGCACCTCCACGAGGCCATCGAGCGCGAGGTGAACCCGCGCCTCGCCCGCTTCGAGACGATCAAGCGCTTCGCCGTGCTCGCCGAGGACTTCTCCATCGCCGGCGGCGAGCTCACCCCCAGCATGAAGATGCGCCGTCAGGTCATCGAGGAACGGCACAAGGCCCTCATCGAGTCCCTGTACGCCGAGGAGGACACCGCGGGCGCCGAGAGCCAGGCGGGGTAGGGGGGGCCGGGTTGTCGGGGCCCTGAAACGCCGAGAGGGCCACGGCGAAGGTCTGTGATGACCCTCTCCTGGCCCTCTCTTCACAGCGGGAGCGACGTGACTACTTGCGATCCTTCATCGCGACGTAGTCGCGGCGCGCGGAGCCCGTGTAGACCTGACGCGGGCGAGCGATCTTCTGCTCGGGGTCCTTCACCATCTCCTGCCACTGCGAGCACCAGCCCACCGTGCGAGGAATCGCGAAGAGCACCGGGAACATCTCCGCCGGGAAGCCCATCGCCTCGTAGATGAGGCCCGAGTAGAAGTCGACGTTGGGGTACAGCTTGCGCTTCACGAAGTAGTCGTCCTGCAGGGCGATGCGCTCGAGCTCGACGCGCGATCTCCAGCAGCGGGTTCTTGCCCGTCACGTCGAAGACCTCGTCCGCCACGCGCTTGATGACCTTGGCGCGCGGGTCGTAGGACTTGTAGACGCGGTGACCGAAGCCCATCAGCTTCTTCTCACCCTCGCCGCTCTTCACCGCCTTGATGAAGTCCGGCACCTTCGAGACGTGGCCGATCTCGCGCAGCATGCGCAGCACGGCCTCGTTGGCGCCGCCGTGCAGCGGGCCGTAGAGGGCCGCGATGCCCGCCGCCACCGCCGAGTACGGATCCACCTCGGAGGAGCCCACCGTGCGCACCGACGTCGTCGAGCAGTTCTGCTCGTGGTCGGCGTGCAGGATGAAGAGGATGTCGAGCGCCTTCTCCAGCGTCGGGTGCACCTTGTACGTGGTGGTGCCGACCTTCTTCAGCATCGCCAGGAAGTTGCCCACGTAGGACAGCTCGTTGTCCGGGTAGACGTAGGGCAGGCCCATGGTGTGGCGGTACGAGAAGGCCGCGATCGTCGGCATCTTGGCGATGAGCCGGGTGATCTGGATGCTGCGGCTGCGCTCGTCCTTGGTGTTCTTCGCGTCGGGGTAGAAGCCCGAGAGCGCGGCCACCGTGGAGGCCAGCATGGACATGGGGTGCGCGTCGTAGCGGAACCCGTCCATGAAGCTCTTGATGTTCTCGTGCACGTACGTGTGGTGCGTCACGAGATAGGTGAACTCCTCGAGCTGCTTGGGCGTGGGCAGCTCGCCGTTGAGCAGGAGGTAGGCCACCTCGAGGTAGGACGACTTCTCCGCGAGCTGCTCGATGGGGTAGCCCCGGTACTCGAGGATGCCCTTGTCACCGTCGATGAAGGTGATGGCGCTCTTGCAGTTGGCCGTGTTCAGGAACGCCGGGTCGTAACCCATCAGACCGAAGTCTTCTTCGGAGACCTTGATCTGCCGGAGGTCGTTCGTCCGAATGCAGCCGTTCTCGATCGGGACCTCATACGTCTTCCCGGTCCGGTTGTCCGTGATGGTCAGCGTATCCTTTGGCATGGGCGGGACTTTTCACAGGCGGCAGAGTGCTTTCAACAAAAAAGAACGACACCTGGGGGGGCCGCGTTACCCCCCGGGCAACGCTCGTTACGTAATCAGTCGGACCCCGGTGCGCTCCAATTGTCGCCAGAAGCCCGGGAAGCTCTTCTCCACGCATTCAGGTCCGGTCAGGGTGAGGGGCACTCCCGACAGGACGGAGAGAGTAGCCGCGACCATGGCCTGGCGGTGGTCTCCTCGACTGTCCATCGAGAAGTGGGGCGGATGGGAGGTAGGAGGCTGGATTGTCAGCGTCTCGCCTTCCAGCAGGGCGGTACCGCCGAAGGCGTCCACCAGGGAGAGGATGCCCTCCAGGCGGTCGCTTTCCTTGAGTCTCAAGATTCCCACGTCGGTGAGCGTGGAGGGGCGCGGCAGCACGCACGCGAGCGCCGCCAGCGTGGGCAGCAGGTCCGGGCACTCCTTGCCCGAGGCCACCAGCCCGTCCCGGGCGGTGCCCGTCATGCGCAGCGTGCCGTCCGGGCCGGGGCTCGTGGAGAGGCCCGCGCGCTCCACCAGGCGCACCAGGGCCTGGTCCGGGTGGGCGCTGGAGAGGTCCGCGCGCTCCACGCTGCCTCCCGTGCGCCAGGCGATGAGCAGCAGGTAGCCCAGGGAGGACCAGTCGCCCGGCAGTGCCGGGGTCTTGTCGGGCGCGCGATAGTCCGTCACCTCCAGGCGGCCCTCGGACTCCCGCACCGTGAAGCCGAAGCGGCGCAGCCAGGAGACGGTGAGCTCCAGGTAGCCCGCGCTCGTCAGCGGGCCGATGATCTCCACGCGCCACGGGCGGCGCTCGCGCAGGTACAGGGCCGCGCAGCCCAGCAGCAGGCTCGAGGCGTACTGGCTGCTCTGCGCGCCCGGGACGCGGAAGACGGGCTCGCCGCTCGTGGTCGGGGCGCGGAGCTCCACCGGCCAGGGGTGGCCCTCGGTGAGGATGAGGCCCGAGGGACCGAGCGCCTCGCGCAGGGACTCGAAGAGGGGGCCGTGGGGGCGCTCGCCCAGCCGGGGCGTGCCCGTGAGGCGCACGTGCGCGCCGGGCGTCACCGCCGACTGGGTGACGAGGATGCGGAAGGGGGCTCCGCCATCCGCGCAGTCCACGTCGCGCACGGGGCCCGGGGGCAGGCGCAGCGCCTCGATGCCCCGGCGCAGCACGCGCACGTCCGCGGCCAGGAACTCCTCGGGCTCCTCGTCGAGGACGGGCAGGGGCCACGCTCCCGTGAGGTGCGCCAGGACGAGCGCCCGCTGCGCGTCCGACTTGGAGATGGGCGGCGTGAGGACGGAGGGGGTGAGGTGGCTCGGGTCGACGTGGAGCTTCGTCATGGGCGTCCCCCTCGGGTCCAGACCGGCCACAGCGCGCGCCACACGTCCGCGGAGACGTCGCGCACCTCGGCGGTGCCTATGTCGGTGAGCAGCACCATGCGCAGCTCTCCCGCAGCTGCCGGCCTTCTTGTCCGCGGACAGCAGGGCCGTCACGTCCTTCAGCTTCGCGCGCTTCAGCAGGTCCATCGTCCGCTCACGGCCGAGCACCCCGGGCCCCTGGTGCAGGGCGTCCTCGACCCGCCACGCCACGTCCTCGGGGGTGACGCCCATGGCGCGGCCCACGTCGAGCGCGCACAGCATCCCGAGTCCCACCGCGTCGCCGTGCGACAGCTTGAAGTTCGACAGGCTCTCCAGCACGTGGCCGAAGGTGTGGCCGAAGTTGAGCACCCGCCGCAGGCCCTGGTGCTCGTAGGGGTCCTTCGCGCAGACGAACTCCTTGAGGCGGCGCGCGTCCTTCACCAGCCGCTCGCAGCGCGGGCTCCCGGCGCGTGTAGGCGTGGAAGAGGTCCGCGTCGAGGCTGGCCACCATCTTCCAGGCCTCGAGCGCGCCCTCGCGGAGCTGCGTGTCCGAGAGCGTGGCGAAGAGCTCCGGGCAGAGCCAGGCCTCCTCGGCGTAGTGGAAGACGCCCACCGGGTTCTTCACCACGCGCCCGCGCACGGTCATGTCCACCGCGCCCTTGCCGCCCAGGCTGCTGTCCACCGCCGCCAGCAGCGTGGTGGGCACCTGGACGAGCCGCACGCCGCGCTTGAGCAGGTGCGCGGCCACCGTGGACACGTCGCCGATGGTGCCGCCGCCGATGGCGATCAGCGTGCCCGAGCGCGGCATCGAGAGGCCCGCGGCCAGTCACCTGCTCGAGCGCCTCGAAGGTCTTGGCGCTCTCGCCGCCGGTGAGCTGGACCACGGCGCGAGGCTTGCGCGCCTCGAGGGCCGTGAGCGACGGCGGGGTGCAGGCGCGCCACGCGGCGATCCACGACGGCGAGGCTGCCCTCGGGGAGGCTCGCGCACAGGCGTCTGAAGGAGCCCCACCGATCGTTGGCGGGGCGGTAGGCGCCGGGAGGAAGTTGGCTCATGCGGAGTGGGGCCGGGCGTTCAGCACTGCAGGAAGAGGTCGGCCAGGACGAGCGACACCATCGCCTCGAGCACCGGGACGGCGCGGGGCATGATGCAGGGATCGTGGCGCCCGCCCTTGGCGTGGTCCGCGAGCGTCGCCGGCGGCTTGAAGAAGACGCGCACGCCCATGGGCTCGCCGTTGGTCAGGCCGCCCTGGATGCCGCCGTAGGTGTCCTTCCGTGAGTGGAAGACGCTGCCGGGCTGCTCGATGCGCGACGAGCAGATCCGGCGGGCCCCAGACGACGCCCGTCACCGCGCCCACGCTGCCCAGCGCCTGTGCGAGCAGCGCCTTGAGCTTGCCGAAGACCGGCTCGCCGAGGCCCACCGGCAGGCCCTCGACGCGGATGTCGATGCAGCCGCCGAGGCTGTCCCCGGCCTCCTTGGCCTCGAGGATGCGCCTGGACATCTCCTCGCGAGCCACCGGGTCCGGGCAGCGGGTGGGGTGGGCATCCACCAGCGCGCGGGTGAGGCCCGGCGCGGGCACGGCGGCGACGAGGTCCCCACCTGGGACACCCAGGCGACGGTGCTCAGCTGCGGGAAGCGCCTGGGCGAGGTAGCGCCTCGGCGACCGCGCCGCCGATGACGCGGCAGAGCGTCTCGCGGCCGCTGGTGCGCCCGCCGCCGCGGTGATCGCGGTGCTTGAAGCGCTCGCGCCAGACGGCGTCGGCGTGGCCGGGGCGATCCTCGGTCTTGAGCTTCGTCGTAGTCCTGGGAGCGCTGGTTCGTGGTTGCGCACGATGGCCGCGATGGGCGTGCCGAGCGTCTTGCCCTCGAAGACGCCGGAGAGGATCTCCACCTGATCGGGCTCGGCGCGCGGCGGTGGTGAGCGCGGACTGGCCGGGGCGGCGGCGGTCGAGCGCGGCCTGGATCTGCTCGCGCGTCGAGCGGCACGCCGGCGGGGCAGCCGTCGATGACGGAGCCGAGCGCGGGGCCGTGGCTCTCGCCGAAGGTGGTGAGCGCGGAAGAGCGTGCCGAAGGTGTTCATGTCGCGGTCTCCCAGAGGGCTGCGCTGCCGGCGGGCCTGGGCGATGAACCAGGCCGCGCCGAGGAGCAACGGCGTGCCCCCGCGGCGGGTGATCTCCGCGGCGATGCGGCGCGCCCGGGGCACCGTAGGCGATGACGGCGACGCGGGCTCCCTCGAAGCGGAGGGCGTCGGGTGGCGTCGATCCGATCGGGCCAGGTCCAGACGCCAGGCCCGCGCGAGGGGCTCGGAGATGTCCGGCGCGACGCAGGAAGCGCAGCTGGCAGCCGAGCCTCGGCGGCCACGGCCCGGAGCGCCGCGGTGGCGCCGCCGTCTCCGAGCACGAAGGCCTCCCGGGCATCCAGCCGTTCGAGGACCGTGCGAGCGCCCTCCGATGTCGGTGTTGAAGGACTCCCAGCGGTCGCCGCGGCGCACGAGCGTGTTGATGGCGTCGAGCGGCGAGCCGGTGTGCCGGGCGAGCCGGATCTTGAAGGGGCTGGTGACGGCGAAGCCGCGGTAGTGCGGCAGCAGGGCGTCCACGAGCGCCTCGACCGGCGCGTCCTCGGGGAGGTCGATGCGGTCGAAGGGCTGGCGGTGGATGCGAGGCGAGCGCGAGTGCGCGATCGAGGTCCCCAGGATCCCCAGCCGCCGCCGCTCCTTCCGGGACGGAGTGAGGGGCTCCGGACCTCCCGGACGGCATCCGCGAGCAGGCGCTGCCCCGGGGCCGCCTTCCAATCGCCGCCGAGCGGCGACGTAGTCGAGCGCGTTGCGCCGGGCGAGCACGGCGCGCACGGGCAGCGCCACGGGCCCCATCGCGAGCACGGTGACCCGCTCCGCGCCGAAACGGGCTCGCAGGCGCTCCTGGGTCTCCAGCAGCGCCGCAGATCCGCGCCGGGACACCTCGCCCAGCGGCTCCACGTGCTTCACCAGCGCGCCCGGCCGGGCAGCGCCACGTCCCACAGGCGCAGGGCCTCCTCGGTGGACAGCGGCCGCTCGGCGTGGTGCGAGGCCAGCAGCTTCCCGGCGGGCGCGGCCAGCTCGCTCGCGTGCACGACGTCCCGATCCACCCGCCGCGCGGCGGCCACCCACGCCGGAGGCAGGGGCGTCCCACGCTCGGAGACGAGCAGCGGCAGCACTCCGCGCGAGCGCCGCGGCGTCCACGGCCTCGGCGGGCGTGCAGATCCGTGCGCAGCTCCAGCACGTCGGCGCCGCGGCTCCGGGCCTCGGCGGCGAAGCGCAGGGCGTCGGCGCCGCGGAGGCTCGGGGGGAGGGTGACGACGCGGCGGGCCGGGCTCATGGCTGGCTCTCAGGAGGCGACGAACGGCGCGGAGGAACTCGACGAGGCTCACGGTGGGGACGCGGGCGTGGAGCGACCTCGCGCTCGGTGGTAGACCGAGGCGAGCTCCTCCTCCAGCGACATGCCGGGGCGCAGGCGGGGGCGGGTGGTATCGGCGAGCAGGCGCTCGCGGTAGGTCTCGAAGGTGACGGGCACGAGCAGGGTGAAGCAGGCCGGCGAGGGCCTCCGGGTGGTGCGAGAGGAAGCCGCCGCCCACGGCCACCAGGCTCCCGCGAGGCAGCTCCTGGAGCAGGCGCGCCGCTCCGCGGCGCGGAACCCGGTCATGTCCTCGCGCGACCCACTCCCGCAGCGGGCGGCCGGAGCGGCGCTCCAGCTCGGCGTCCAGATCCAACCCCGGCCGTCCCAGCAGCGCGCTCACCAGCGGCAGCAGTCGCGTCTTGCCCGCGGAGCGGTGGCCGGCGATGACGACGGTCTGCTCCTCGGCGGGCAGGGAGCGGGGGCCGGGCCGGGCGAGCTCCTCCCTCAGCCCGGGCGAGAGCCGTGGATCGACGGCCTCGAGCATCTCTCTGGACGAGCAGGTGCCGCTGTCTCAGCGGACGGTCCCGACATAGACGTAGGATGTCCCGAACGTCAGCGGGTGGGCCACCCTTTCGTTGTAGGCGCCGGCTTGGTCCATCAGTGCGAGGAACTTCTCCCCGGCCGGGAAGGCGGCGGCCGTGCGGGGCAGGTACTCGTAGGCGGCCCGGTTGCCGGTGAGCAGACCGCCGATGGTCGGGCATGACCACCTTGCTGTAGAAGCGGAAGAGGCCGCCGAAGAGGCCCGTGGGCTGGCCGAACTCGAGCACCACCACGCGGCCGCCGGGCTCACCACGCGGGCCATCTCCTTGAGGCACTTCACCGGGTCATCCACGTTGCGGATGCCGAAGGAGATGGAGGCCACGTCGAAGGTGGCGTCCGCGAAGGGGAGGTCCATGGCGTCGGCCACCTGGAACTCCACCTGGAGCCCCTCGCGAGCGGCCTTGGCCGGAGCGCTGTCCAGC
Organism: uncultured delta proteobacterium; assembly: GCA_963771175.1. Taxonomy (GTDB): domain Bacteria; phylum Myxococcota; class Myxococcia; order Myxococcales; family Myxococcaceae; genus Archangium. The sequence continues at coordinate 121,586 of CAVYSY010000010.1, read as the reverse complement.
ATCTCCTTGCAGAAGTCGGTGCCCATCACGCGGCCCGAGGTGCCCACCGTGCGCTTGAAGGCCAGGGCCAGGTCACCCGTGCCGGTGGCGCAGTCGAGGACGGCGTTGCCCTCCTTCGCGCCGCTGTAGCGGATCGGCCGCGCGCCGCCACAGGCGGTGGATGCCGAACGACAGGACCTCGTTCGTCACGTCGTAGCGCGTGGCGATGGAGGAGAACATCTGACGAACTTCGGTGCTCATCGAGCCCCCGCGACATGGGCCGGCATCTCCGGCCTCCAAAGGTGACGGTCCACGGCGTGCAGCACACCCGGCAGACGCCGCATCAGTTGTTGGAAGCGCTCCGGCGTGAGGGCCTGCTGCCCGTCACACAGGGCCTGCTCGGGTCGCGGGTGGACCTCGATCAGCAGCCCGTCCGCCCCGGCCGCCACCGCCGCCAGCGCCATGGGCTGAATCGAGCTCCGGCTCGCCCGTGGCGTGCGACGGGTCCACGATGACCGGCAGGTGCGTGCGCTGCTTCGCCAGCGCCACCGCCGACAGGTCCAACGTGTTGCGCGTGGCCGTCTCGAAGGTGCGGATGCCTCGCTCGCACAGGATGCACCTGATCGTTGCCGCCGTCCAGGATGTACTCGGCGGCCAGCAGCCACTCCTGCACCGTCGCCGCCAGGCCTCGCTTGAGCAGCACCGGCTTGCGCACCTTCCCCAGCGCCCGCAGCAGCGAGAAGTTCTGCATGTTCCGCGCGCCCACCTGGAGGATGTCCACGTGCTCCTCCATCAGCGGAATCTGCGAGGTCTCCATCACCTCGCTGACGATGGGCAGCCCCACCTTGCGCGCCGCCTCGGCCAGCACGCGCAGGCCCGGCTCGCCCATCCCCTGGAAGGAGTAGGGGCTGGTGCGTGGCTTGAATACCCCACCGCGGAGGACGTGGGCGCCAGCGGCGGCCACGGCGGCGGCCGTCTGCTCCGTCTGCTCCATGCCCTCGACGGCGCAGGGGCCGGCCATCACCACGAAACCGGGGCCGCCGATCTCCACCCGCCCCACACGCACACGCGTCCCCTCGGGCCTCGGCCCGGGCCCCGGGTCACCCGGGGCACGCTCTCCATCTGGCTTGCCGCTCACCGGCGTCTCCCGTTCCATGTGGAGTTCACGTTGTTTTGAACTCCGTGATGCTTGTATAGCCAAACTGGCGTACAGAACAACAAGAGGTTGCTGCCTCGGCAGGTGGCAGGGCCTCCAGATGAGGACCGCTGATGACGACGCTCGTGCCCGCTGAAGGGGATCGCTGGGTGGCAGGGGTGGTAGCCCTGGCCGCCGTGGATCCGCTCGCGGGGGCGGAGGTGTTGGGCGAGCCGTCCGTCTACTGGGAGCGACCGCTCGCGCGGGAGGCGGTGGCGGGGTGGGGCGAGGCGGCGGCGGTGGAGGCCCGGAGCGCCGCGCAGGCCCAGGCGGTGCTCAAGGCGCTCTCCGCGCCGGCCTCGGTGCGGTGGTTGGGCGAGGCCCCCGTCGCGCTGCCCGGTCCCTGGTTCGGCGGCATGCGCTTCGTCGGGAGCGGGTGCGGGACGCGGGCTGGGTGCCCTTCGGCTTCGGTCGGTGGACGCTGCCGGAGGTGGTGGTGTGGCGCGAGGGCGCGGAGCCTGCGCGGCGGCGGCCTTCGCGCCCGAGGGCCCGGGAGCCGAGGACGTGGTGCGCTCGCGGCTGGCGCGGGTGCGCGGCGGCCTTCCCGACGGCCTACCGCCATCCGCGGCGGCGGGCCCCAGCGCTGCGGCTGTCCTCGTCGCGGCCGGACTTCGAGGGGCGGGTGGAGCGCGCGGTGGAGACGATCTCCTCCGGGGGCCTCCAGAAGGTGGTGCTGGCGCGGGCGGTGGAGGTGGAGGGCGAGCGCTCCTTCGATGTGGTGGACGTGCTGGCCCGGCTGCGCGAGCAGAACCCGCGCTGCGCCACCTTCCTCTTCCGGGCGCCGGACGGGACGGCCTTCCTGGGCGCCACGCCGGAGACGCTGTGCCGGTGGGAGGGGCGGCACGCTGGAGACGGAGGCGCTCGCCGGCTCCGCGTCGCCCGCGCAGGCCGGGACGCTGGAGGCGAGCGACAAGGACCGCCGCGAGCACGAGTCGGTGGTGCGCTACATCCTCAAGGCGCTCAAGCCGCTGGCCGAGCGCATCGACGCGGACGCCGAGCCGGCGCTGCTCACCCTGAAGAACGTGGTGCACCTGCGCACCGGCATCCGCGCCGAGCTGCGCGAGGGGGTGGGGCGTGGCCGAATTGGTCGCGGCGCTGCACCCCACGCCGGCGGTGGGCGGCGCGCCCCGGGAGCGGGCGCTGGAGCTTCCTCGTCGAGCACGAGGCCCTGGATCGGGGCTGGTACGCGGGGCCGGTCGGCTGGGTAGGGCCCGGGCGAGCGCACCAGATGGTGGCGCTGCGTTCGGCGCGGGTGAAGGGATCGCGGGCGCGACTCTTCGTGGGTGCTGGTATCGTGGCGGGCTCCAGCGCCGAGTCGGAGTGGCGCGAGACGGAGATGAAGAGCCTGGCCATGCTACGGGCCCTCGGAGGAGGACATGTCTGACGCCAACCTGAATCAGCTCTGGGCGCGGGCGTTGGTGGAGGAGCTGGTTCGCGGAGGCGTGCGTCACGCGGTGGTGTGCCCGGGCTCGCGCTCCTCGCCCCTGGCGCTGGCGTGCGCCCAGCACCGAGGGGCTGCGCACCTGGTCCATCATCGACGAGCGCAGCGCCGGCTTCTTCGCGCTGGGGATGGCGAAGCACTCGCGCGCGCCGGTGGTGCTGGTGGCCACGAGCGGCACGGCCGGGGCGCACTTCTACCCGGCGGTCATCGAGGCGGCGATGGCGCAGGTGCCGCTGGTGGTGCTCACCGCGGATCGGCCCCTGGAGCTGCAGGGGTGGGGCGCGCCGCAGACGGTGCCCCAGGCGCGGTTCTTCGGAGATTTCGCCCGGCTGTACGCGGACGTGGGCCTGCCGGAGGCGAACGACGCGGCGCTGGTGCACCTGCGGGCCACCGTGGCCCGGGCCGTGGCCATGGCCTCGCGCGCGCCGAGGGGCGCGGTGCAGCTCAACGTGCCGTTCCGCGAGCCGCTCGCGCCCACGCCGGAGCCCTTCGCCGCGGAGCAGCTCTCCGCGCTGGCCCGTGACGGGCGCGGCGGGGGCTGCCGCTCACCCGCATCGCCCCGGCGGCGCGCCAGCCGGATCCCCGGGCGCTGGAGGAGATTCGCGCCCGGGTGGCGTCCACCGAGCGGGGCGTCATCGTCTGCGGGCCTCGGGACGAGAACGACGGCTTCGCGGAGGCCATCGCCGCGCTCTCCGAGGCCACCGGCTACCCGGTGCTGGCCGAGGCCACCTCGCAGGCGCGCTATGGCGGCGGCCCGGCCACGGTGTCCCTCTATGACGCGATGCTGCGCCACGAGCCCTTCGCGAAGGCGCACCGGCCGGAGCTGGTGCTGCGCTTCGGCGGGGGCCTGACGCCCAAGGGGACGCAGACGTGGATCGACGGCTCGGGCGCGGAGGTGGTGCTCTTCAGTGACGAGGGCGCGCTCTTCGATCCGGCTCACCGCGCGGCGCGGGTGGTGGAGGGCTCGGCGGTGGCGGCCTGCGAGGCGCTGACCCAGGGGCTCTCGCGGGGACTGGGCCCGTGGTCCGCGGAGCTTCCTCTGGGCCGAGCAGTGGGCCCGGGCGGCGCTGGAGTCGGCTTTCTCGGAGGACCTGTCGCTCACCGAGATGCGCATCGCCCACGAGGTGGTGGGGGCGCTGCCGGACGGGGCGAACCTCTTCGTCTCCAGCAGCATGCCCATCCGGGACGTGGACGCCTTCGCGCCGCCGACGGGCCGGCGGCTCCGGGTGCTGGCCAACCGGGGGGCCAACGGCATCGACGGCATCGTGTCGAGCGCGCTCGGGATGGCGGCGGCCTCGGGGCGGCCCACGGTGCTGCTCACGGGCGACCTGGCCTTCCTGCACGACGTGGGCGGGCTGCTCACTGCGCGCCGGAGCGGCGTGCCCCTGACGGTGGTGGTGGTGAACAACGACGGGGGCGGCATCTTCTCCTTCCTTCCCATCGCGCAGGCCGAGGGGGCCCAGAAGCACTACGAGGCCCTGTGGGGGACGCCGCACGGCGTGGACCTCTCGCACGCCGCCGCGCTCTACCAGGCCCGCTTCCGGCGCCCGGACTCGCCCGCGTCGCTGCGGACGGCCGTGGCCGAGGGGCTCAAGGGCGGTCTGCACGTCATCGAGGCCAAGGTGGTGGAGCGCACGACGAACGTGGAATTGCACCGGCGGCTCTTCGCGAGAATGGCCGCTTCACTGGGAGAAGGCCCATGGCTCTGAAGCTGGCCTACGAGACGTGGGGAGAGGGCTCGTGCCCGCTCGTGCTCGTGCACGGGTTCACGGGGAATCGCTCCTCGTTCGAGCACCTGCGCCCGCTGATGGGCGAGCAGGTGCGGGCCATCGCGGTGGATCTGCCGGGCCATGGCCAGACGCCGCTGCCCACGCGCACCGGGCGCGAGGGCTTCCTGGAGACGGTGGACGCGCTGGTGGCGGTGCTGGACGAGCTGAAGGTGCCCACGGCGAACCTGCTGGGGTACTCGCAGGGGGCGCGGTTCGCGCTGGCCGCGGCGCTGCGCCGGCCCGAGCGCTTCGGGCGGCTCATCATGGAGAGCGGCTCGCCGGGGCTGCACCGTCGGCTGGAGCGGACGGAGCGGCGCTCGAAGGACGCGGAGCTGGCGACGTTCATCCGCCAGAAGGGCGTGGAGGCCTTCGTGGCGTACTGGGAGTCGCTGCCTCTCTTCGCGGGCGTGCGCAAGCTGCCCGCCGAGCGGCAGGCGGCCCTGCGGGCCCGTCGTGGCTCGTGCACCGCGGAGGGCCTGATCGGAGCGCTGGAGTGCCTGGGCCTGGGCGTGCAGCCGGACTACTGGCCCGAGCTGCAGCGCCAGCGGCTGCCCACGCTGCTGCTGACGGGGGCGCTGGACGAGAAGTTCACGCAGACCGCCCGCCGGATGGCGGCGGAGCTGCCGGTGGTGTGGCGCCGCACGTTCGAGGACTGCACCCACGCCCCGCATCTGGAAGTGCCGGAGGAGTACGCGCGCGAGGTGCTCTCCTTCCTGCGGACGCCCTGGTACGAAGCCCCGGAGTTCGAGAACGCCGCGCCGGACAAGAGCGCGGCCGGGGGCCACAACTAGCCCCCGGGTCTCGGTGAATCCCATGAACGCGATTGCTCCCGCGGTGGAGGCGCCTCGCCCCACCTTGAAGACGTGGCTGATGGCCGCCCGGCCGAAGACGCTGACGGCGGCGCTGGTGCCGGTGATGGTGGGGACGGCGCTCGCCTACGGGCTGGGCGTGGGTCGCTGGCTGCCGGCGCTGGCGGCGCTGGTGGGCGCGATGTTCATCCAGATCGGCACCAACCTCACCAACGACTACTACGACTTCAAGAAGGGCGCGGACACCGAGGAGCGGCTGGGGCCGCAGCGGGTGACGCAGAGCGGACTGATCGCCCCGGGCACGGTGCTGGCGAGCGCGCTCACCTTCTTCGGGCTGGCGGTGGCGACGGGCATCTACCTGGTGGTGGTGGGCGGCTGGCCCATCGTGGCGATCGGGCTGGCGTCGGTGCTGGCCGGCTACGCGTACACGGGAGGCCCCTTCCCGCTGGCGTACCACGGGCTCGGGGACGTGTTCGTCTTCATCTTCTTCGGGCTGGTGGCGGTGCCGGGGACGTTCTACGTGCAGGCGCTGACGGTGGGCCCGGCGGCGTGGTGGGCGGCGATCCCGGTGGGCGCGATTGGCACGGCGCTGCTGGTGGTGAACAACCTGCGCGACGCGTCGCACGGACGTGAAGGCGGGCAAGCGGACGTTGATCGTGCGCCTGGGCACGACGGCGGGGAAGGCCGAGTACGTGCTGCTGCTGGCCGCGGCCTACGTGACGCCGCTGGCGATGTGGGGCCTGGGGCTGGCGAGCCCGTGGGTGCTGCTGGCGCTGCTGAGCGCGCCGGTGGCGGTGCCGCCGTTGAAGCTGGTGCTCGGGGCGCAGGGAGCGGCGCTGAACCCGGCGCTGGGCGGCACGGCGAAGCTGCAACTGGTGTTCGGGCTGCTCTTCTCGGTGGGGCTGTTCCTGAGGTGAGGTGATGCGCATCACGGAGGCGGGTCTCCACCCGTTGCGCCTGGAGTTCGTGCGCCCGCTGAAGACGGCGAGGGCCACCTACGCGGCGCGAGAGGGCTTCGTGGTGCGCTTGCGGGACGAGTCGGGGCGGAGCAGGGCAGGGCGAGGCGATGCCGTTGCCGGAGTTCGGCACGGAGTCGCCGGGCGCCTGCGAGCAGGCCCTGCGTGAGCACCTGTCGACCTTGCGAGGCCGAGAGGTCCCCGAGACCCTGGAAGGCCTGAGCGAGCACCTGGGGCTTCGCTCCGAGCACCCCGCGGCGAGACACGCGGTGGAGCAGGCCCTGCTGGAGCTCCTGTCCCAGCGCCGAGGTCTGCCCCTCAGTCACCTGCTCTCGACCGACGCGCGCGAGGAAGTCCAGGTCAACGCACTGCTCGGCGCCGCATCTCCGGAGGCCCTGGCGGAAGAAGCCCGTCAGGCCGTGGCCGAGGGGTACGAGACGCTGAAGATCAAGGTGGCTGGCCGCCCCGTGGCGGAAGACGTGGCCCGACTGTCGGCGGTACGCGAGGCCGTGGGCCCGGACGTGCGCCTGCGAGTGGACGCGAACGGAGCGTGGACCGAGTCGGAGGCCGGGCCCGCGCTGGACGAGCTGGGCAGGTTCCACCTCGAGCTGTGCGAGCAACCCGTAGCGGCCGAGGACCCCGAGGCCCTCCGCCGTCTGAGCACGAGCGCCCCCTGCCCACTGGCGGCGGACGAGTCGCTTGTCCGTGCCCGGGGCCGTGCGCGCGCTCCTCGACAACACCCCGACGGTGGGCATCCTGGTGCTCAAGCCGATGGTGCTGGGGGGCCTGTTGCCGACGCTGGCGCTGGCGCGAGAGGCGGCGAGGAAGGGCCTGGACGCGTACGTGACGAGCTCGCTGGACGGAGTCGTCGCCCGAGCGGGAGCGGCACACCTCGGGGCGGCGCTGCCCTCGGGGCGGTACGCGTCGGGGCTGGGGGTGGGCCACCTCTTCAGGAACGAGCCCGAGAGCCATCCATTCCGCCCGGTGCGAGGACGCATCCGCCTCCCGAGGACACCGGGCCAGGGAGCGCAGTGATGCAGTGGACGTGCCCCATCCGAACCGGCGCGGAGACGCGACCGGACGCACCGGCGCTGACCTTCGCGGGCCAGCGGTGGACGTATCGAGAGCTGGACGCCGAGGTGGGCCGGTGGGTGGCCGCGCTCCGGGCGAGGGACGTGAAGGCGGGAGATCGGGTGGCGCTGCTCGCGACGAACCACGCGGCGGTGGCACAGCTCTTCTTCGCGCTCGGGCGGGTGGGTGCGGTGCTGGCCCCCCTCAACGCGAGGTTCACCCGGGCGGAGCTCCAGCCCCTCATCGAGGACGTGGCCCCGAAGCTCACCGCTGGCCCTCGGAGCACTCTCCGAGCGCCTCCCGGGCGCCGAGCCCCTGGAGTCCTTCGCGGACACGGCGGCCACGACATCAACACATTGTGCCCCCCTGGAGGCGGCGACCCCCCGGGTCATCCTCTTCACGTCGGGCACGACGGGGCGCCCCAAGGGGGCGGTGCTGACGGAGGGGAACTTCCGGGCCTCGGCGCGCTGCTCCGAGGCGAACCTGGGAGCGCACCCGGCTCCGTACTGGCTGGGCACGCTGCCGCTCTTCCATGTGGGCGGCTACGCGATGCTCACCCGCACCGCGTACGACGGAGGCTGCCTCGTCCTGAGGGAGCGCTTCGAGGTGGACGACACCAACCGGGCGATCGACGAGGAGGGCGTCACCCACGCGAGCTTCGTGGCCACGACGCTGGAGCGCGTGCTGGACGCGCGGAAGGATCGCCCCGTGCCCTCGACCTTCCGGCTGGCGCTGATTGGCGGAGGACCCGTCCCCGCGCCGCTGCTGGCGAGGGCGAGGGCGGCGGGAATCCTGTCGCTCCAGACCTACGGGCTGACGGAGGCCTGCTCGCAGGTGACGACCGAGCGCCCGGACGAGGCGGACGGACGCACGGCGGGCCGAGCACTCCCGGGTCTGGAGGTGCGCATCGTGGGCCCCGAGGGCGAGGTGCTGGGCCCGGGGAGGGAAGGGGACATCGAGGTCCGAGGCCCCACGGTGATGGCGGGCTACCTGAACCGGCCCGAGGCCACGCGCGAGGCCGTCCCGGACGGCTGGCTGCGGACGAAGGACGTGGGGGTGCTGGACGCGAGTGGCCGCCTCACGGTGCTCTCCCGGCGGACGGACCTGATCCTCCGGGGCGGGGAGAACATCTACCCGGCGGAGCTGGAGGCGGTGCTGGCCTCGCACCCGGCGGTGCGGGAGGTGGCGGTGGCGGGCGTGCCGGACGCGCGCTGGGGCGAGGTGCCGGTGGCTTTCGTGGTGACGCGCAGCGGAGCCCCGCTCCCGGAGGACCTGGAGGCGTGGTGCCGCGAGTCCCTGGCCGGCTTCAAGGTGCCGGCGCGCTTCCTGGCCCTCGAGGCGCTGCCGCGCAACGCCATGGGCAAGGTGGAGCGCACGGTGCTGCGCCAGCGGGCTCAGGGGACCTGAGTCATGCCTCGTAGGCCTGGTCGCCCCCCGTCCAGGAGTCAGGCGCCGGGCCTCTCGCTCATCCTTCCTTCGAAATCCGGGGGGAAGCCCGGGGCAGGGGATATGAAGAGTCCCGGTCAGGTTCTTGGCCGTCCTGGGGTGCTTTCGCCTACAATCCGCGGCCGACGAGAGAGGTAATTCCCCTGGATCAGGCAACGCTCAATAAGCTGCTCACGGTCGGCGTGCAGAACGGCGCCTCGGACATCCATTTCCGGCCGGGCGATCCTCCCATCTACCGGGTCAACGGTGTGCTCCGGCCGCTGAAGATGGAGAAGCTCCATCCGGATCATACCAAGCAGGTCGCCCTCCACATCATCAGCGATCCGCTGACGAAGTCGCAGATCGACAGCGTGCAGGAGTACGACACCTCGTACGGCCTGCCGGGAGTGGCGCGCTTCCGGGTGAACATCTACCGGCAGCGGGGCACGCTCGCGTGCATCCTGCGCATCATCCCCGACGAGATCCCCACCATCGACGGGCTGGGGCTGCCACAGGTCCTCAAGACGATCGCCGGCAACGAGCGCGGGCTGGTGCTGGTGACGGGCGCGACGGGCTCGGGCAAGAGCTCGACGCTCGCGGCGATGATCGATCACATCAACCGCACCGAGAACCTGCACATCCTCACCATCGAGGACCCGGTCGAGTTCATCTACAAGAACATCAAGTCCTCCATCTCTCAGCGGGAGATCGGCCCGGACACGGAGAACTTCGCGATCGCGCTGCGTGCCGCGCTGCGTCAGGACCCGGACGTGATCCTGGTGGGCGAGATGCGCGACACGGAGACGATCGACATCGCGATGAAGGCGTCGGAGACGGGCCACCTGGTGCTCTCGACGGTGCACACGACGGATGCCTCGCGCACGATCAACCGCCTGGTCTCGGTGTTCCCGGCCGAGGAGCAGACGATGGTGCGCATGCGCCTGGCGGACAGCCTCAAGGCGACCGTCTCGCAGCGACTGCTGCCGAAGGCGGACGGCAAGGGGCGCACGGTGGCGCTGGAGATCATGGTTCAGACCAAGTCGGTGGAGCAGTACATCCGCGAGGATCGGGCCAGCGAGCTCAAGGACGTCATCGAGAAGGGCCGAGACATGTTCGGCATGCAGTCCTTCGACCAGCACCTGAGCCAGCTCTACAAGGAGGGCCACATCACCTTGGAGACGGCGCAGAGCGCGGCCACCAACCCGGCGGACTTCCAGCGCGCGCTCGAGTTCGAGTGAGGGTCAAGCGCGCGCGGCGGGGGGACGGGCTTCCTCGCCCGTGCCTCCGCTTTCGGAGGGTGCGGGCCTGGCGCGCGGCAGCTCCACCGTGAAGGTGGACCCGATTCCGACCGTGCTCTCCGCACGCACCGAGCCGCCGAGTGCCGAGACAATCTCGCGCACGATGTAGAGGCCCAGTCCCAGGCCGCCGTACTCGCGTACGGAGACGGCCCGCTCGAACCGCCCGAAGACGTGCGGCAGGCGATCCGGTGCGATGCCGATGCCATGGTCTCTCACCACCAGCCTCGCGGTGCCGTCCTGCGCGTCCACCGTGATTTCAATCGGCTTGCCCGCACCGAACTTGGCGGCATTGGCGATCAGGTTCGTCACGACCTGCTCCAGGCGGACATGGTCCCACTGGCCCACGATCGGTGCCTCGGCGTGGAGCGACAGCGGACAGTGCGCGTGCTGGAGTGTCTCGCCGAATCGCTCGGTCACGTCCTGGACCACCGACGCGAGGTCCACCTCCTCCATCTGGAGGTGGAGGCGCCCCGCATGGATACGCGAGACGTCGAGCAGCTCGTCGATGAGGCGCTTGAGCCGCTGCATCTGCCGCTCGACGTTCTGGGTCATCCGCATCACGGCATCGGACAGGGGGGAGCCCGCGTTCTTCCTCATTCCCTGTACCGCCAGCTTGAGCGCGGTGATGGGCGTGTAGAGCTCGTGCGCGGCGATGGTGAGGAACTCGTCCCGCTGGCGGATGGCCTCCTGGGCCTCCCCATACAATCGCGCATTGTCGATGGAGATGGCGGCCCGGCGTGACAGCTCCTGAGCCAGGGCGAACTCCGCTGGCCCGTAGTGGCGCCCCGGCGCACCCGAGCCCAAGGAGATGGTTCCCAGCGTCTTCTCGCGGGCGATGAGCGGCACGATGATTGCCGTCCGGGTTCCGATCGCGCGGATGAGCTCGCAATGCCGCTCGTCCCGGCAGGTGCTCGGAATATCCGCATCGGAGATCTCGGGGTGGAGCTGGGGGAGCCCCGTCCGCAGTACCTGGGCCGAGGGCTGCGGAGACTCCCAGTCGGGTGGGTAATGCTCCTGGAGCTCGTGGAGGAGGGCCTCCTTCTCCGGGTTCGCGTGGGCTGCCGCCACCCGGCGAATCCTTCCTCCCTCCTCCACCACGTCCACCATGCACCAGTCGGCGAATGAGGGGACGGCGAGGCGCGCCACCCGGGCCAGCGTCGTCTGGTAGTCCAGCGACTCGGCCAGGGCCATGCTCGACTCGGCCAGGAAGCGCACCACCTCCTCGGCCCGCCGCCGCACCTCCACCTCCACCTGCAACTTCTCGAAGAGGAGGCTGTTCTCCAGCGCGATGGCCATCTGCGAGGACAACAGTTGCAGCACCCGCACCCGCTTGGGGGTGAAGGCGCGGGTGGCCAGATTGTTCTCGAGATACAGCACGCCCACCGCCTTGGCCTGCCGCCGGATGGGCACCGCCAGCGCGGACTTCACCATGTGCGCGACCACGTACGCATCCGAGGCGAACCATCCCTGGTGGGCGGCGTCGGCCAGGACGACGGCGTTGCCCGTCCGGTACGCGTGATCGACCATCGTGCCAGGCACCTGCTGGGAGGACGCCAGCGGCGTGCGCTCCATCGACACCGGCTCCGACACCGAGCCGACGGCGCGCACCACCAGGGCGCCCTCCTCCTCGAGCAGGAGCGCGCCGCGCTGCGCGCCACCCACCTCGAGGCACACCCCCATGAGCTTCTCGAGCAGGCGACCGAGGAACACTTCGCTGGAGAGCGTCTCCGCGGCCTTGAGCACGCCGAGAAAATCCAGGGCCTCGTCGCGCGCGATGGCGGGCCGGTTCCTCAAGCTCCAGGCCTCGGCGCCCCCGAGGTCCGGGAACTCCTCCTCGAGTGCCGTCACCTTGGCCTTCGCACCCCATCGGGCAAACCCCTCGATGGCGGCCCTCAGATAGAGGTCGGCGAAGCGCTTGCGGCCGAGCGCGCGGTAGTACCGGCTGGCCAGCTCGTTGGCCAGCGCCTCCTCCTGGAGGAACTCCTCCTGGTGGGCGGCGTCGATGGCCTGCTCGTAGAGCTCCATGGCCTCCAGCTGGCGCCCGTTGAGCCGGGCGAGCTCGGCGGCGACGAGCAGGTGCTTGTGGCGGAAGTTCTCCGGACAGTTCTCCGCCCACAGGCCGAGCTGGTGCTGGTTGGCCATCGAGCCGCGCCAGCAGCTCGGCCCTCTCCGAGGAGTCGGCCCCATCGCAGAGCGCCGCCAGCGTCAGCGAGGTGTAGAAATTGTGCTCGGCCACGCTGTAGAGCCCCCGGACGAACTCGAGGTGCGGCTCCGCCGCCGCGGACATTTCCCGGGCATCCCGGAAGTCGCCCAGCAGGTAGGAGGTCTGGAGGCGCAGCACCTCGTAGATGCAGCGGTTGAAGGGGTAGCTCCGGATGGAGTCGAGGTACGCCTTCTCGTCGAACCCATTGTCGTCGTAGCGGGCCCGGCTGTGGGTCTTCCCCTGGAGGCAGCGGATGGCCTGGCGATAGGCGGAGAGGGTATCGGCCATGGTCCACTGTCCCGCCTTCCGGTCGAAGGCCATGCCGGCATCGAGCTCGGCGAGGACGCGAGAGAGCTCGGCGCCCATCGAGAACAGGGTGCCCACGGTGCCGAGCGAGCAGGCGTAGGAGGCGAACTGGAACTCCCCTGTCTCGAGCCCGGCGGTGAAGGCGCGGCGGTACAGCGGCAGGTTGGAGCGCAGCGGCGCCCGCCAGGGGTTGACATAGCCCCCGAACAGGGTGCGTGGCCCTGCTCTCCAACCGCGCGTCGCCGCAACGCCTGCTGAGCTCCAGGCCCAGGCTCCCGAAGGCGTGGCCCGTCGCGTAGTCGCCCGTCGCATCCTCGAGGAGCATCCCGTAGGACACATACGCCAGGGTGGACTCGGGCGTGTTGCCGTGCCGCAGTGTGAGGTTGAGCATCCGGATGCGGATGAACGAGAACAGCGACTGATCATGGAAGAAGGCGGGCGAGCCGAGGCTCGCCAGCAGCCGCATGCAGGCGAGCTGGTCGGGATCCTCCATGGGGGGCGCGGCGAGCAGTTCCTCCATCGAGCGGCCCCGCCGGTTGTGCTCGACCTCGGCGAGCTCGGCCGCGACGGCGCCCTCCACGTCGCGCTCCGGCAACTCCACGCCGAACAGCCGGAGCCCCTCACGCCCCCAGCGGATGGCCTCCGGGTAGGCGCGGTGCGCGGTGCACGCGAGCACCTGGATGTTGTAGAGGTCCGCCTTCTGGAAACGTGAGGAGGCGTGGACCAGCGCGGTCTGGATGAGGGTCTCGGCCAGCACGTGGTCGCCGGTGACGTACGCGCACTCCGCCGCCTCCCGATGCAGCGGGAGCCACAGCCCGTAGTGGGACTCCCACGCCTTTTCCGGGAGGAACCCGAGCCCGAGCTTCAGGTATGCCAGCGCCGACCCGAAGGCCGACGCCGCCTTGGCCTTGCGCCCGGCCCGGAGGTTGAGCTCAGCCAGGTGCAGCCGCTCGCCCCCGTCCGTCACCAGCTCCGCGCCCAGGTCGAGGTGGTCGACCACCTCGAAGAGACGCTCGTCGAACTCCTCCTCGGAGAGGCCCTCCCCGAGGCGTCGTCCGAGCTGGAGGTGGAACCACTTGCGCTGGTCCTCGGAGAGCAGTGAGGAGGCGGCCTGCCGCACGCGGTCGTGCACGAAGCGATACGAGGCATCCTGCGCCATCTGCTCCGCGGGGGCGCCCGCGCGGGCGAAGCGGGGGCCCTTGCCCTCGGGGACGAGCAGCCCCTCCCGGATGGCGCTCCAGAGGGCCCCGGCGGTGGCGCCCACCGGCTGCCCCACCAGCGCGGACAGGAGCCAGAGGTCCACCCGGTCGCGGAAGCAGGCGGCCACCTTCAGCACCTGCTGGGTGCGCTCCGGGCAGCCGGCGGATGGCCATCAGCATCAGCTCCACCACGTTCTCGGTGACGCCCACCTTCTCCACCCTGGCGAGGTCCCACTCCCACGCGCCGCGCTCGACGTCGAAGCTCAGCAGCCCGGACTGGTGGAGGAAGCGCAGGAACCGGCCGACGAAGAAGGGGTTGCCCGCCGTCTTCTGGTGCACGAGGGCCGCCAGCGGTCGCACCCGCTCCGGGGAGCTGCGCAGGGTGTCGGCGCAGAGCTCCGTGAGGGCCTCCTCGTCCAGCGGGGCGGGAACGATGGAGCGGACCTTCACGCCCTCCGCCCGGAGCTTCGCGAGGGTGCGCGAGAGGAGGTGGTCGGGTCCGACCTCCTCGCCGCGGTAGGTGCCCACCAGCAGCACGGAGTGGATCTCCGGGGCCGTGGCGAGGCTGTGGAGGAGCTTGAGCGAGGCCGGATCCGCCCACTGCAGGTCGTCCAGGAAGAGCACCAGCGGGTTGGCGCCTTGGGCCATGGCCTGGACGAAGGACTGGAAGGCCAGGTGGAAGCGGTTCTCGGACTCCACCGGCGCGAGCGCGGCCACGGGGGGCTGCTCGCCGATGAGGCGCTCCAGCTCGGGGATGACGTCCGCGATGACACGGGCATTGATGCCCAGCACCTGCCGCAGCCAGCGCCGCCACGCCTCCAGGCTCTCCGACGGCTCGCACAGCAGCTCCCGGAGCAGCCCCCGGAAGGCCTCCACCAGGGGGGCATAGGGGAGGTTGCCGTGGAGCGGATCGAACTTGCCGGAGATGAAGCGCCCCTTGCCCTCCACCTCCACCCGTTGGCGCACCGAGTGCACCAGCGTCGATTTGCCGATTCCCGCCGGGCCCACCACGAGAACCAGCTCGCTGGCGCCGGTTCGGACGCGCTCCAGGGCCTCTGTCAGCGCGTCGCACTCAGGTTTCCGCCCGTAGAGCTTGTCCGGGACGACGAGCGTCTGGGCGATGTCGTACCGGCCGAGCTCGAAGGCTCCAATGGCTCCGGAGTCCTGCCAGCGGCGTTGTGCCTCCTGCAGGTCCGCCCGCAGGGCCTCGGCGCTCTGGTAGCGCTCCTCCGGCATCTTGGCGAGCAGCTTCAGCACGATGTCCGAGAGCACCCCCGGGACGGCCGGGTTGATGCTGGCCGGGGCGACGGGGGGCCTGGCCAGGTGAGCGTGTACCAGCTCGACCGGGTCGGTTGAGACGAAGGGGGGCGCGCCGGTGAGCAGCTCGTAGAAGGTCGCGCCCAGGGAGTAGAGATCGGCGCGGTGGTCGACGAGCCGGTTCATCCGCCCCGTCTGCTCGGGGGCGATGTACGGCAGCGTCCCCTGGAACTTTCCGGGAACGCCAGCGACCTGGCTGAGGCCCGCCACCTTCGTGGAAATGTCGAAGTCGACGAGCGTCAGGTGCCCGTCGTCCGTCACCACGAAGTTGGCGGGGTTGATGTCCCGGTGGATGACGTGCTGGCGGTGGAGGCCCTCGACGATTTCCGCGAGTTGAAGCGCCAACGCCAGGAAGGCATCGATGCCCAGGGGTTCTCGCTTGAGCCATTCCTGGAGATTCTGGGGCCCGGCGTCCTCGAGGACGAGCGCCGGGATGCCCGCCACTTCCTCCAGGGCAATGGGCTTCACCACCCCTGGCAGGTCCAGCTCGCGCAGCATCTCGTGCTCGTGGCGGAGCATGGCGGCGCTGCTGGCGGCGAGAGGCCCGGGCCTGACCGTCTTCACCACCCTGGGGGGGCCCTCTCCACCCGAGGTCCGGAAGACGATGTAGCGGCGCCCGCGGTAGAGAACGGGAGCAGCCTGATCCTCCTGGGTCCATAGCATCGCAGCGCCTCCTTGGAAGGCAGGCCCCTCTCCTGGCTGCCCAACGCTCCGGGGTCAGCGTCGGCTGGCCCGGATCCCAGAAGACTTACAGCTATGCACGATGCGCGAAGGAGGCATCGAGGAAGGAGGCCATCGGCTTCTCGTACCCACTCCGCCTGCTACGGACGCGAGGGGGCATCGATCGTCATGGGGCCGCTGCTCGAGCAGGGATCTCTGTTCGTGACGGTGTCGGAGCCGCTGGTGCTCGGCCGCGAATGACGAGCGAGAAGTCATCGCGGTCCTGGGCGGCGAGGGCGAGCGGATTGATGCGGTGGCGCTCGCGCGTCTCCACGAGGCCCACGTCGGTGTCGATCAACCCCAGCTCGAAGGCGAGCTCATCCGAGTAGGCGGGGAGCAGGGTGCGGTGGTCGTAGGGGACATTGTTCTCGCTGACCTTCTCGAGGTGCCGCACGAGGTTGGTGGTGCAGTTGCTGGTGAGCGAGTTGTAGAACTCGGGGCGCTCGTGGAGGGCGTTCATCCGCTGCACCATGTCGAGGAAGAAGGCGACGGTGCGCTCCTGGGAGGCGCGGACGGGGTAGAGGTAGACGTCATCGCGGCGGTGGTTGCTGCGGAGCTGGACGAGGTCGCGCTCGTCGCCGACGACGTAGATGAGCTCATACTGGCGGAACAGGCCGCCGAGCACCGAGTACGTCTCCCCGAGCTCGCGGCGGATCTCCACGGAGAAGACGACGAAGCGATCTCCGGAGAACTCGAAGCTGACCATGGTGTGGGCGGCGCCCTCGAAGCCGGAGAAGGGCTCGACGATGTACCAGGCGCGGACGAGGTCGCGGGTGTCGTAGGAGGCCGAGTACCAGGCCGCGTCCCAGTCGGTGATGCTGCGGTAGCGGAAGTTCCGGAGGTCGTGGAGGGTGACGAGGGAGCCCTGCACCTCGGCGCGGGCGGCGCGGACGAGATCCGGCGCCCAGTTCCGGGTGAGCGAGGGTTGGACGGTGCGCGTCCAGACGAACACGGCGGCGCAGAGCGCGGCGAGCACGCCCAGCGCCACCCCGCGAGAGCCGAGCCGCCACGCGAGGCCCACGGTGGACACGAGGAGCAGGGCGACGCCATACCGCGACCAGGAGGGCCCCTGGGGGCCGCCGCCTGTGAGCACGACGGCGGGGACGAGCCACGCGGTGCCGAGGACGAAGAGAGCGAAGGTGCCGACGAGGCCGAGAACGCGCATTCGCCGGCAGTATCCGTGACAAGGCTCCGACTGTCGAAAGCCTCCTCGTCCCCCTGACGACCGCTACTACTCGCCCTCGGAAGGCATCTGCGAGCCGCCGACGCCCTGGGGAGCCATGTTGCCCCAGCCGGCCTCGCTCATCACCTTCCACTTCCACTGGCCGTCACGCTTCACGAGCAGACCGGCACTGCGGCCGTTCACCTTCTGCTTGCCCATGGTGACCGTGTAGTTGTCGGTCACGTTCGCCAGCGAGTCCGAGAGCACGGTGATGGTTGGCTTGTGGGTCACCTTCACGTCCTTCGGCATGCGCTCGTGCATGGGCTTCATCGTCGCGACGAACTCCTCCCGGCTGAACTCCTTCGCATGGGGCATGCCCTGCATGTCGTCGGTCGCCATGTAGATCGGGAAGTCGTGCGCCGCGACCATCCCCTCGAAGTCGCCCTTGCTTTCGATCTCCTCCATCCGCTTGTAGAACGCCTCGATCTCCTTCTTCGTCTGCTTCTCGTTGGTGGGTTTGCGCGCCGGCGGACCTACCTTCGACAGGTCCATCGTGGGCGCCTGCGCTCCAGTGGCCTCGGGCTTCTGTTCCTTGTCCTGCGCCCACGCGGAGCCCGTGAGCACGACGGCCGTGACGCACAGCAGAATCGAACGCTTCATGAGAGCCCCCTCCTGGGTGGGCGGCAGTGGCGTATTTCACCCCGCGTGAACCCGTCAAATGGGGGAGTTCTCCTCACGACAGTCGCCGCGGCCACCTGACCAACAGTGCACGAATAGGGGTCCCGTCCTCCGCGCAACCTCCAGGGGTGCTCGCGAGGTACTGTGCCGGGCACGATGGCACCTGATGAACAGGAGGAGGGGGTCCGGCAGGTGTACGGGGAGATCGCCGGGGTCTACGAGGCGTTCTTCCCCTCGCTGCACCGGTACGAGGGGAGGGTGGAGCGGTTCCTCGAGGAGGCGGTGGCGCCGGGCCGTCGGGTGCTCGACGTGGGGTGTGGCCCGGGGCAGCTCACGCGGGAGCTCGACTCGACCGTGGAGGTCGTGGGCCTGGACCTCTCCCCCGAGATGCTCGAACAGGCCCGGAGGGGCCGACCCTCGGGCGAGTACCGCGTATACAGCTACCGCGATCCCGTGCCCGAGGAACTCGGCCGCTTCGACGTGGCCTTGGCGGTGGGGTGCCTGGACTTCTGCGATGAGCTGCCCCGGACGTTGCGCCACCTGTCCGAGTCCTTGAAACCCGGAGGGCGCCTGCTGTTCACGGTGCTCGAGCGTCGCCCGGGTCTGGCCGGGCACGAGGAGGCGCGGCGGCGGATCCAGACGGCGGGCCCGGAGGTGACGCTGTACTTCTGGTCCTTCGAGGAGACGGCGCGGGCGCTCGAGGCCGCGAACCTCCTCCCCCGTGGCTACGCCCACGCACCGGGCTGGGTGCAATTCTCCGAGCAGGCGACGATGCACTTCGGCTGGTGGGACGTGGAGCGGCGCTGCTGAAAAGCCGGGGTGTGCCCTGCGAAGTAGGGTCCGAAATCCCACTCGGTGCGGGCGGACGCCCCCCGGGCGATTGGATCCGATAAGTCAGGACGCTCGAAGGGCAGCCGAACTCCCTTGACGCGGGAGGCCAGTGTCGCAAAGCATCCGCCGCCCACAAGATCACACCCTTTCAAGCTTTCAAGTCAGGAGCTTCGTCCATGGCCCCTCCGAGCGGCGAGAAGATCACCCTGCAGAACGGCAAGCTGTTCGTGCCGGATCACCCCATCGTTCCTTTCATCGAGGGTGACGGCACCGGCCGCGACATCTGGCGCGCCTCGCAGGCCGTCTTCGACGCGGCGGTCGAGAAGGCCTACAAGGGCAAGAAGAAGATCGCCTGGTTCGAGGTGCTCGCCGGCGAGAAGGCGTTCAAGACGGTCA
Source organism: uncultured delta proteobacterium (assembly GCA_963771175.1). GTDB lineage: Bacteria > Myxococcota > Myxococcia > Myxococcales > Myxococcaceae > Archangium. Next base: position 102,831 of record CAVYSY010000010.1, on the reverse strand, counting down.
ACAACTGGCTGCCCGACGAGACGGTCGCCGCGTTCCGCGAGTACCTGGTCGGCATCAAGGGCCCGCTGACCACGCCGATCGGCGGCGGCATCCGCTCGCTGAACGTGGCGCTGCGCCAGATGCTCGACCTGTACGTCTGCCTGCGTCCCGTGCGCTACTTCAAGGGCGTGCCCTGCCCGGTGAAGACCCCCGAGAAGGTCGACATGGTCATCTTCCGGGAGAACACCGAGGACATCTACGCCGGCATCGAGTTCGAGGCCGGCAGCGCCCAGGCGCACGAAGGTCCTCGAGTTCCTGAAGAAGGAGTTCCCGAAGGACTTCGCGAAGATCCGCTTCCCGCGAGAACGTGGGCATCGGCGTCAAGCCCGTGTCGAAGGAAGGCACGGAGCGCCTGGTGCGCGCCGCCATCGAGTACGCCATCGCGCACAAGCGCAAGAGCGTCACGCATCGTGCACAAGGGCAACATCATGAAGTACACCGAGGGCGCGCTTCCGCAAGTGGGGCTACGAGCTGGCCGAGCGCGAGTTCGGCGACAAGGTCTACACCTGGGATCAGTGGGAGGCCACCAAGGCCGCCAAGGGTGAGGACGCCGCCAACGCCGAGCAGAAGGCCGCGGTCTCCGCCGGGCAAGATCATCGTCAAGGACTCCATCGCGGACATCACCCTGCAGCAGGTGCTGACGCGGCCGGACGAGTTCGACGTCATCGCCACGCTGAACCTCAACGGCGACTACCTGTCGGACGCGCTGGCGGCGCAGGTGGGCGGCATCGGCATCGCCCCGGGCGGCAACATCAACTACGTCACCGGCCACGCCGTCTTCGAGGCCACCCACGGCACCGCGCCCAAGTACGCGGACCTGGACAAGGTGAACCCGGGCTCGGTCATCCTCTCGGGCGAGATGATGCTGCGTCACATGGGCTGGCACGAGGCCGCGGACCTCATCATCCAGGGCATGGACAAGGCCATCGCCGACAAGACGGTCACCTACGACTTCGCCCGCCTGATGCGTCAGGAAGGGCAGGGCAGCGTGACCGAGGTGAAGTGCTCGGAGTTCGGGCAGGCGATCATCAAGAACATGTAGTCGGCACGGAGAGACAATCCACATGGCTCACACCAAGAAGAAGATTGGCCTCATCGGCGGCGGTCAGATCGGCGGCAACCTGGCCCTGCTCGCGGTGCAGAAGCAGCTCGGCGACGTCGTCCTCTACGACATCCCGGTCGCCGAGGGCCTGGTCAAGGGCAAGGCGCTCGACATCAACCAGCTCTCGGCGGTGGACGGCTACGACTGCCGCGTCACCGGCACCACCGACTGGAAGGACGTGGCGGGCTCGGACGTGGTCATCATCACGGCCGGCGTGCCCCGCAAGCCGGGCATGAGCCGCGAGGACCTGCTCGACGTCAACCTGAAGATCATGCGGGACGTGGCCGCCAACATCAAGCAGCACTGCCCCAACGCCTTCGTCATCAACGTGGCCAACCCGCTGGACGCGATGGTGTTCGCGCTCCAGAAGATCACCGGCCTGCCCAAGAACATGGTCGTCGGCATGGCGGGCGTGCTCGACACCAGCCGCTTCAAGTGCTTCGTGGCCGAGGCGCTCGGCTGCTCCATCCGCGACGTGGAGGCGCTGGTGCTCGGCGGCCACGGCGACGACATGGTGCCGCTCGTTCGCCACAGCACCGTGGGCGGCGTGCCCCTGACCCAGCTCATCGCCAAGGACAAGCTGGACGCCATCATCGACCGCACCCGCAAGGGCGGCGCCGAGCTGGTGAGCCTCTACAAGACGGGCAGCGCCTACTTCGCTCCCGCCGCCAGCGCCATCGCCATGGCCGAGAGCTACCTGCTCGACCGCAAGCGCGTGCTGCCGGCCGCCGCCCTGCTCGAGGGCCAGTACGGCATCAACGGCTACTTCTTCGGCGTCCCGGTGCAGATCGGCGCCGGCGGCGTGGAGAAGATCATCGAGGTGCAGCTCAACGAGGCCGAGAAGGCCGAGATCGAACAAGTCCTTCGAGTCGGTGAAGAAGACCGTCGGTGAACGTGAAGCTGTAGCCTTTCCCGCTGCGAGCGGCCTGGTTCCGCGCGGGGGTTTCAACCGCCGCGCGGGACGGGCTGAGCGGGGCTGATGCCGGGGATGGAGCGGACTAATCGCCTCGTTCCGGTAATCTTTGCGGCTCGCTGAATTAGCCAGTTAACTAGCCCTTTAGAATTCGCACCGGAGGTCCGGGCGGCGCGCTCGCGGAGTCGTGCGTGGCTTCGGCCATGACCCCAAGAGGCGTCCGGCCCTCCGGTCACCAAGGAGACGCAGCATGGCAGCAGCAGCGCGGTTCACGGTGGTGGGCGGCGGACTCGCCGGGCTGATGACCACCATCAAGCTGGCCGAGGCCGGTCACCAGGTCGACATCCTGTCGCTCGTGCCGGTGAAGCGTTCCCACTCGGTCTGCGCCCAGGGCGGCATCAACGGCGCGGTGAATACCAAGGGTGAGGGCGACTCCCCGGACATCCACGTCAAGGACACGCTGCGCGGCGGCGACTTCCTGGCCGAGCAGATCTCCGTGAAGGGCATGTGCCACGCGGCCCCGGGCATCATCTACCTGCTCGACCGCATGGGCGTGACCTTCAACCGCACGCCCGAGGGCCTGCTGGACTTCCGCCGCTTCGGCGGCACGCTGCACCACCGCACGGCCTTCGCGGGTGCCACCACCGGCCAGCAGCTCCTGTACGCGCTGGACGAGCAGGTGCGCCGCTGGGAGGCCGAGGGTCGCGTCACCAAGTACGAGTACTGGGAGTGGTTGGGCACGGTGAAGGACGGCTCCGGCCGCGTCATCGGCAGCACGGCCATGGACCTGCGGACCAATGAGATCCGCACCTTCCCGGCCGAGGCCGTCTGCCTGGCCACCGGTGGTCCGGGCATCGTCTTCGGGCGCTCCACCAACTCCATCATCAACACCGGAACCGCCGCCGGCCGCGCCTTCATGGAGGGCGCCATCTACGCCAACGGCGAGTTCATCCAGGTGCACCCCACCTCCATCCCGGGTGAGGACAAGCTGCGCCTGATGAGCGAGTCCGTGCGCGGCGAGGGCGGCCGCGTCTGGGTGCCCCGCAAGAAGGGCGACCCGCGCGCTCCCAAGGACATCCCCGAGAGCGAGCGCTTCTACTTCCTCGAGGAGAAGTACCCCAAGTACAAGAACCTGGTGCCGCGCGACGTGGCCACCCGTGAGATCTTCACGGTGTGCCGCGAGATGGGCCTGGGGCTCGACGGCGGCGACGCCGTCTACCTGGACGTCACGCACATCCCGGCCCACGTGCTCACCGCCAAGCTGGGCGGCGTGATGGAGATCTACGAGAAGTTCGTGGGTGACGATCCGCGCTACGTGCCCATGAAGATCTTCCCGGGCATGCACTACTCGATGGGCGGCCTCTACGTGCGCTTCGAGGCGGATTCCCAGACCCAGGCGCCGCTGGTGGGCAGCCCCATCAACCAGTCCACCAACATCCCGGGCCTGTACGCCACGGGCGAGGCGGACTACGCCTACCACGGTGCGAACCGCCTGGGCGCCAACTCGCTGCTGTCCTGCATCTACGGCGGCATGATCGGCGGCCCGGCCATGGCGGCCTTCGCCAAGAGCCAGTCCAAGAGCGCCGCCGACGCGGACCACCAGAAGTACTTCGCCGACGCGAAGAAGTTCTGGGAGGAGCGCTTCGCCACCATCAAGAAGATGGACGGCAAGGAGAACGCGTACGGGCTCAACAAGGAGCTCGGCGATCTGATGACGGAGAACTGCACCGTCGTCCGCTACAACGACCGCCTGAAGAAGACGGTGGAGCGCGTCCGCGACTTCAAGGAGCGGTGGAAGAACTGCAACGCGCTGGACACCGGCAACGTGGGCAACCGGAGCATCTCGTACATCAACCAGCTCTGGAACATGTTCGAGCTGGCCGAGGTGATCGCCAAGAGCGCGCTGATGCGCGACGAGAGCCGCGGCGCCCACTACAAGCCGGACTTCTCGCTGCCCGAGCCCAAGTCGAAGGATCCTCGCGAGGATCCCCAGTGGATGGAGCTCTGGAAGAAGCGCCACGAGAAGTGGGCCAAGACGACCATCGCGAAGCACTCGGTCGAGGGCCCGCAGATCAGCTACGAGGAAATCCCCACGCCCGTGCTCGACCCCGAGCCGCGCTGGTACGCCTAGTCAAGGAGGGAACGACATGGACAACGCGACCGCTCAGGCGCCTGTCAGCACCCACACCAAGCACGTCACCTTCCGCATCTGGCGCCAGGACGGCCCGGACAAGCCGGGGCACTTCGACGAGTTCCGCGTCCCCTACGGCAAGGGCGCCAACGTCGTCTCCTGCCTGATGGAGATCCAGCGCAACCCCGTGACCGTGGACGGCCGCAAGGTCCCCCCGGTCATCTGGGACGCCGCCTGCCTCGAGGAGGTGTGCGGCAGCTGCGCCATGAACATCAACGGGCGGGTCCGCATGGCCTGCTCGGCGCTGATCGACAAGATCATCGGGGACGGGGAGCCCATCATCACCCTGGAGCCGATGAAGAAGTTCCCGGTCACGCGCGACCTGGCGGTGGATCGCAGCCGCATGTTCGAGGCGCTCAAGCGCGTCAAGGCGTGGATCAACATCGACGGCACGCACAACCTGGGTCCTGGCCCGCGCCAGTCCCAGAGTGATCACACGGTGATGTACAAGCTGTCCGAGTGCATCACCTGCGGCAGCTGCGTCGAGGCGTGCCCCCAGGTGACGATCGACAACGACTTCGTCGGTGCCGCCGCCATCAGCCAGGCCCGTCTGTTCAACATGAACCCCACGGGCAAGATGAACGCCGAGGAGCGCGTCCGGGGGCTCATGGGTCCGGGCGGCATCCAGGACTGCGGCAAGGCGCAGAACTGCGTGAAGGTGTGCCCGAAGGAGATCCCGCTCACCACCTCCATCGCGGCGATGAACCGCGAGGTGACCAAGCAGGTCATCAAGGACATCTTCTTCGACCTGTCTGGCGAGAAGAAGGCGTCCGGCGGGCCGGGGTAGCAGGGGAGCGCCCGTCGTTCGAGGGCCGTTTCATAGTCGGGGCCCCGTATCCGGCCGTTCCTCGCCGGCTCGGGGCCTCGATTCATTTCCGGTCCGCCAGTTTGGCCCTTGACAGTAGGGCCTTGCCAAGCGGGCCATTCTGCGCGAGAGAGGCACCGCGTCATCCCCCCGGGACTCGTTCCCGGGTGCCAGTCTCGCGTCACTCGCGTCACCCGGAGCTTCGATGAAGATCCACGAGTACCAGGGCAAGGAACTCTTCCGGAAGTATGGGGTCCCCACGCCGAGGGGCATTCTCGCGCTCTCGCCCAATGAGGCCGAGGCGGCCGCCAAGGAGCTGGGCACCCCCATCGTCGTCGTGAAGGCCCAGATTCACGCGGGCGGTCGCGGCAAGGGCGGCGGCGTGAAGCTCGCCAAGAGCCCCGCCGAGGCCAAGGAGCTCGCCAAGCAGATGCTTGGCATGAAGCTCAAGACGATCCAGACCGGCCCCGAGGGCCAGACGGTCCACAAGGTCTACATCGAGGAAGGCCAGGCCATCGCTCAGGAGCTGTACCTCGGCGTGACGCTGGATCGCGCCACCTCGCGCATCACCTTCATGGCCTCCCGTGAGGGTGGCGTGGAGATCGAGGAAGTGGCCGCCCACAGCCCCGAGAAGATCCTCCGCGAGGCGGTGGACCCGGCGGTGGGCTTCCAGGACTTCCAGGGCCGCAAGCTGGCCTTCGCCCTGGGCCTCACCGGCCCCACGGTGAACAAGTTCGTCCAGTTCTGCTCCGCGCTCTACCGCATGTTCGTGGAGACGGACTCCTCCCTGGTGGAGATCAACCCGCTCGTCATCCTCAAGGACGGCGGCGTGGTGGCGCTCGACGCGAAGGTGGACTTCGACGAGAACGCGCTCTACCGGCACAAGGAACTGCTGGAGTACCGCGACATCGCCGAGGAGGAGCCGCGCGAGACCCAGGCGAAGGAGTGGGACCTGGCCTACATCGCGCTGGAGGGCAACATCGGCTGCATGGTGAATGGCGCCGGTCTGGCCATGGCCACCATGGACACCATCAAGCTGGTGGGTGGTGCTCCGGCCAACTTCCTGGACGTGGGCGGCGGCGCGAGCAAGGAGAAGGTGACGGCGGCCTTCAAGCTGATCCTCGCCGACCCGGCCGTGAAGGCGGTGCTCGTCAACATCTTCGGCGGCATCATGAAGTGTGACGTCATCGCCGAGGGCGTCATCGCCGCGGCGAAGGAAGTGCAGCTCAAGGTTCCGCTCGTGGTGCGGCTCGAGGGCACCAACGTGGAGAAGGGCAAGGAGCTGCTGCGCAACTCCGGCCTCGCCATCACCCCCGCCGACAACCTCCGCCAGGCCGCCGAGAAGGCCGTCGCGGCGCTGAAGTAAGGCAGAGAAAGGTTCAAGCCATGAGCATCCTCGTCAACGAGAACACGAAGGTCCTCTGCCAGGGCATCACCGGCTCGGCGGGCTCGTTCCACTCCAAGCAGATGCTGGAGTACGGAACGAAGCTGGTCGCTGGCGTCACGCCGGGCAAGGGCGGCACCACCTTCGAGGGCAAGGTCCCCGTGTTCAACACGGTGGCCGACGCGGTGAAGGAGACCGGTGCCAACACCTCGGTCATCTTCGTTCCGCCCCCCTTCGCCGCCGACTCCATCATGGAGGCCGCCGACGCGGGCATCGCCCTCATCATCGTCATCACCGAGGGCATCCCCGTCAACGACATGGTGAAGGCCAAGCGCTACCTGCAGGGGAAGCCGGGCGTTCGCCTGATCGGCCCCAACTGCCCCGGCGTCATCACCCCGGGCGCCCAGTGCAAGATCGGCATCATGCCGGGCCACATCCACAAGCCGGGCCGCATCGGCGTGGTGTCGCGCTCCGGTACGCTCACCTACGAGGCCGTGTTCCAGCTCACCCAGCTGGGTCTGGGCCAGTCCACCGCAGTGGGCATCGGCGGTGACCCGGTGAACGGCACGGACTTCGTGGACGTGCTGAAGCTCTTCAACGCCGACCCCGAGACGGATGCCGTCATCATGATCGGCGAGATCGGTGGCGAGGCCGAGGAGCGCGGCGCCGAGTACGTGGCGCGCGAGTTCACCAAGCCCATCGCCGGCTTCATCGCCGGCCAGTCGGCTCCCCCGGGCAAGCGCATGGGTCACGCCGGCGCGATCATCTCCGGTGGCAAGGGCACGGCCTCGGAGAAGATCAAGGCCATGGAGGCCGCGGGCATCGTCATGGCCGCCAGCCCCGCCGAGCTCGGCACCACGCTGCAGGAGGCCGTCAAGCGCGGCGTCCCCAAGAAGAACCGCTAGTTCCACCTTCCACACGACACACCGAGGACCACCACAATGGCCATCGAGCGTACGCTGTCCATCATCAAGCCCGACGGGCTCCAGAAGGGCGTCATTGGCAAGATCATCTCCCGCTTCGAGGAGAAGGGTCTGAAGCCGGTCGCCATCCGTCTGCAGCAGCTTTCCCAGGCCCAGGCCGAGGGGTTCTACGCCGTCCACAAGGCGCGTCCCTTCTTCAAGGACCTGGTGAACTTCATGATCTCCGGCCCCGTGGTGCTCATGGTGCTGGAGGGTGAGAACGCCGTCCTGGCCAACCGCGACATCATGGGCGCCACCAACCCGGCCAACGCCGCCCCCGGCACCATCCGCCGCGACTTCGCCACCAGCATCGACCAGAACACGGTGCACGGCTCGGACAGCCTGGACAACGCCAAGATCGAGATCGCGTACTTCTTCCGCGAGACCGAGATCCACGGCTACGACTGGTCCGCCAAGAAGTAATCGGTAGGGCTTCGTGCCTATGACCCGGCCCGGCTCCCGCGCTCCTCCGCGGTGGTCGGGCCGTCGTCTTTTTCCGAAAGTAGACGGTCTTCGCCAGGAACCAGGAATAAGCTGGAGTTCTCCTCAGGAGTCACTCCATGTCCTTCGAATTCTCCATCGTTCCCGGCAAGGCCATCCACGAGATCATCCACGGCGACATCGCCGGCTGCGTCCAGCAGGTGGAGCGCGCCTATCTGCTCCATGGGGCGCGCAAGAGCGTCAACCCGGACAGCTACTTCCTGCGCTTTCCCGACAAGCCGGACGCCCGCATCATCGCCCTCCCGGCCTACCTGGGCGGGGACTACGACGTGGCGGGCCTGAAGTGGATCTCCAGCTTCCCGGCGAACGTGAAGAAGGGCTTCCCGCGGGCCTCGGCGGCGCTGCTGCTCAATGACTACGAGACGGGCTACCCCTTCGCCTGTCTGGAGAGCTCCATCATCTCGGCGGCCCGCACGGCGGGCTCGGCGGTGCTGGCCGCGCAGTGGTTGAACGGAGGGCAGCGGCGCACGCGCTCGCTGAGCATCGTGGGCAACGGCCTCATCGCCCGCTACATCTACGACTTCTTCCTGAAGATGGGCTGGGAAGTGGACGAGGTGTGGCTGTACGACACGACGCCCGGCGAGGCCCAGCGCTTCGCGGACAACGTGTGCGACAAGACGCGGCATCGGCACATCCACGTGGCGCCGGATCTGGCCACCGCGCTGCGCTCCAGCGACATGGTGCTGCTGGCCACCACGGTGCCCACGCCCTACATCACCGACGCCAGCCTGCTGGCCCACAATCCCATCGTGCTCAACATCTCGCTGCGCGATGTGTCGCCGGAGATCGTCCTCCAGAGCTACAACATCGTGGATGACGTGGAGCACGTGATGAAGGCCAACACGTCGCCCCACCTGGCGGAGAAGCTCAGCGGGGGACGAGACTTCGTCACCGGCACGCTGGCCCAGCTCATCCAGGGCGAGTGCAAGGTGGACCGCACGCGCCCCATCCTCTTCTCGCCCTTCGGGCTGGGCGTGCTGGACCTGGCCGTGGGCTCGTGGGTGTTCGAGCAGGCGAAGGCGGCCGGGAAGGCCGTGCGCATCGACGACTTCTTCTACGAGCTGACGCGCTAGGCAGGTCGCCAAAAGTTCTCTAACAAATCCCGGAGCCAGAAGCCCTTCGCGAGGACCCCTTCCTCGCGGAGGGGCTCAATGAGAGTGAGGGTCCTCACCCACGCTTCCGGCGGAGTCCTGGGAGGGAGCCGAAAAAGCGCAGGGGTGGGAACATGCGTGAAGCCGCCTGTGCGAAGAGCCTCCAGGCCCTCTTGGTTACGAGCTTCCTTGTAGCCAGCATGAGCGCGGCCAGTGGCGAGCTGAGGAGAGAGAGGGTGACGCTCTCGGTGGATGCGCGCCCGCGGGAGGATGCACACAGCCCCCGCCTGGAAGTCTGGCAGGAGGAGGGCGTGCTCTCCTTGCGGGTGGTGGAGCCGGGGCGTCTGGTGGTGAGGGCAGGCGCTGAGATCATCGCCGCGGGCGCGCTGGGTTGGGGCGAGGACCAGCGGCTGCGGGTGGACCCGCTCGAGGCCTACCCGCCCACGGCCCTGCCCCGGGTGGTCAACCGAGAGCCAGGGCGGGAGGAGGTGGAGGTACACGTCCCGGCGGAAGCTGGCGCCGGAGAGCTGCTCACTCTCACCTATGAGTGGGACTGGAAGCACGCGGGCAAGCCCGCCCTGGTGCGCACCTGGCGTCTCCCACCCATGGAGCACGACATCCCGCCAGAGTGGCTAGAGGACGAGCTGTCCGAGCCCGAGCTGGAGGACACACCGGAGGACGAGGCCGACGCGCTGGACTTCCTCTCCCTCCAGGAGGCCCCGTTCCCCGTCCAGGTTGACCCGGAGCGGCCCGAGCTGCTCTGGGTTCCCGGTCATGTCTCGCGGGAGGAGCTCGCCTCACGGCTTTTCGGGGATGCGTCCGCGGTGGACTCTTTCGACTTCGAGCCCCTCGCGGCCCCACCTGACGCGGAGGGAGGGCCACGCGTGCGCGTGCGCGTGCGCCATCCGCCAGCGCTCCTGCCCGAGCTTCTCGCCGCCATGCGCGGCGCCCTGGACGCGCAACTGGAGGCGGATGTCGCGTGGAGCCGCTCCCAGCTCACGGCGACGTCCCTCGACAAGGCCGGGGCCGCCGCGCTGGTGGAGCGCGGCCTGCGCTGGTCCCAGCGCTCGGACATCCTGGACGGCTCCGGCCAGAGCTATTTCGACCGCTACCTCCAGGCGCTCGCGCCCTGGCGAGACGAGCCGCCGCGCTGGCACCTGGGGGACACCCTCGCCCAGGACTGGCACTTCCTCGGAGAGTCCTCCGAGCCCCTGCAGAAGGCCATCGCCCTGCGCTCCAAGGCCTGGAAGACGAGCTACTCCGTCACGGATGGCTCGCCCGTTCTCTCTCCGGGAGACGTGGTGGGCCGCTTCTATTTCCCGGACGGCTCCAGCGTCCAGGTGCACCTCCAGGTGCTGCTCACCGAGGAGCGCTCCCTGGAGCGCGCGGAGCTCCGGGTGCGCAACCTTCCACGTAGCGGCCCGCGCCTCATCATCCCCGGGGAGGATGGGCGCTGGCGTGGCTACAGCGTCGAATTCCGCGTCGCCGCCGGTGCCCCCGAGCCGCTCGAGCACCCCGAGGGCAACTTCTACTGGTACTACCCCGGGACGCTCTTCATCCGCCCGGGGGACTGGCGGGTGGGGATGGGGAGCGGCACGGGCGAGCTGGCGGCCCTGCGGCGGGAGATTCTGGACGCGGCCCTCGCCGCGGCGACACCGGACGCGCCCCAGCCCCTCCTCGGGCTCGACCATGACGTGCTCTCCCTGCTCACCCGGGACGAGCGCCTGGGCGTCTTCGACACCGTCCTCGCCTCCGACGAGCCTGGAGGAGGACGCCGTGCACCTGCTCGCGCGGGTGGTGCTGTCCATGCCCGCCCAGGAGTTTCCCGCCCTGGAGCGCGGGCTCACCTCGGGCGAGGTGCTGGAGAAGCTGCTCGGCGGCGACGCGCCCGCCAAGGTGCTGCTGGGACGGGCCTTCACCCAGAAGGCGCTGGCCTCGTTTCCCCTCGTGCTCGACTCACTCGACGCCCTGCCCACCTTCCACCTGGGGCGAGAGGGCGAGACGACCCACCTGCTGAACGTGCCCTCCGGGCTGGTGTCCACGACGCTGGTGGCGCCGGAGGCGTGGGACGCGAAGCAGGGAGTGCGCCTGGGCGCGGAACCCGCCCTGCCGGGAGAGGTGGCCGGGGCCTCCCAGCGCATGGCCCTGTACTTCGAGCCGGTGCGGCAGCAATTCCAGGCGCGCTACCTCTCCTCGGTGGAGGAGGGGCCACGCAGCCGCGCCCTGCACCCGCTCGAGTGGGTGCGCGTGGAAGTCCATGGGCCACAGCCGCGCACCCACCTCATGACGGCCATGGAGCTGGCCCTGCTCGCCTCCCTGCCGGACACACCGCTTCTCTGGGCGGCGCTGGGCCGCATCAGTGAGATGCACATCGTTTACGGCGCCATGTCGGCATTGGCGCGGGCGCCGCTGCTGACAGGGGTGACGGCCACCGCCGCGCAAGAGCGGCACGGTGGCGGCGGCGCGTCAGGCGGCGGTGCGCCAGTTCATCGGCCGCATGTCCCTGGTGACGACCCTGGCGGTGGTGGACACCTGGCGCGACGAGCTGTCGCGGACGCCGGAGGGACGGGCCTTTCTCGCGGTGCATGACGTGGCCATGCTCGCACTGGCCGGAAGGGACATTTCCAAGCTGGCCACCTCGGGCATCTGGCGCGAGCTGGCGCACCGGGGAGGGCGGGTGTTGAGCCAGTCTGGCGCACGGGCCTCGGCTGGACTGCGCGAGTCCGTGGAGTCCATCCAGGCCCTGGCGAAGACGCTGGAGCGGATGCTCGCCGAGGGCAAGGTCGTTGCGACACCGGACGGACTGCGGTTTTCCCTCCCTGGCGGCGCCGAGGCCCTCAAGCAGGCCTTCTTCGCCATACGGGGGGAGATGGCCGCTGCACGGGCCCTCGGTGGCATTCGCGGCGCGGGGCTCGCGGTCCAGGAGGCCGAGAAGACCCTGGACGCACTGAAACTGCTGGCGGCGGAGAGCCAGGAGATGGCGCTCGCCTACAACGCCGTGGCGAGGCGCGCGGCGGCCCTCCCGGCGGACAAGGCCCAGGCGTACCTCGCCGCGGTGGAAAAGCTGCGCGCCTCCGCCCGCGGTGCGGCGAAGCCGGCGCTACCGGGATTGCTGCGCCGCTCAGGAGCGCCGAGCCTGACGGACCCGCATGCCTTCCTGAAGGAGGCCGAGTGGCTCGTCAGCCACCCGGAACTGGAAGCCGAGGCAGTGGCTGAGCTGGCGAGGAAAGCATGCAGGGGCAGCGTGGACCTGGGCTGGCTGCGCTCGACGGGGCTGACCCTGGAGGACCTCAACGCCATGGCCAGGAACAAGATGACGCCGTGGAAAGACTGTCCAGCAGGCGGCGGCGGAACCGGGGAATTTCAAGCTGCAACGGCGGGTGCGCGAGCGACTCCGAGGCATCGCGGCGGAGATGCTGACAGAGCGCAATGCGCGGAAGCTCTTCCCGGGCTTCCGGCTGACCGGGCGGCAGGTGACAAATGAAAGACGGGCACATCATCGACAACGTGCTTACGGCGATGATGGAGTCAAAGCTTCAACACGGGGTGGAAGTAAAGGGTTGGAACGAAGACAGGTGGCGCAAGGCGCTCGACGCCTGGCTGGCCAGACAGGGCGGCGCCAAGCTCAACGAACAGCAGGAGGCGCTAATAAAGCAACTCCAGCGCCTGCTCGACCAACTCGCGGATGCGGCGAAGGCCCCTCGAGGGAAACCGTTTCTCGTCATTACAGACAAGCTGAGTGGGCCGACCAGGCTCAAGCTGCTCAGAATTCCTGGCATGAGAACGCACCGAGGCACGCTGCTCATTCACATAGAGGAGGCGCAGATACTGGAGAAGACGAAGCAGTTGCGCGCGGCACTCAAGCTGCCAGAGGACTTGTCCGGAGGTGCGCCATGAGCCGGTGGCCTCTCTGGGCGGTCCTGGCTCCAGGCGAGCCCGCATGGCTGGAGAGCCGTGTCCGTGCCGCGCTGATGTTGGAGGAGGACGAAGAGGACGGAAAAGAGCCGTCCTTCGAGATCATCCCGGGCAGTGGTCGCTACCATGCCATCGTGGGGACGGACCCCATCGACGTGGGCGCCGAGACTGCAAATCGCCAAGGAACTGTCGCTCGAATGTGATGAGCCCGTGTACTCGATTGAGCGCGCCAACGATCCCTGGGCCGTCACGTCGTGGCGAAACGGTGCGCTAGAGGTCCTGGAGGTGGACCCAGACGCCCTGGCGAAGTCTCTCGGCTGTCCGCTGCCAGGACGCGACGAAGACTTCGGACCGAGCCGCGAGGAAGCCGCTGCGGACGGTCGCGCTGATAGAAGGAGTCCGGACAGAGGAGGCGCGACGCGCGCTGGAGGCAGATGCTGGCGAACCACTACGCTCCGGGGCGCTACCGCCTCGAGGACACGCCGCGAGGGCTCGCTTCTCGCCGGCGGAACAGGCGGCATGAGTTTCGCTGACATTACTGTGTCGGAACGGCTTCCTCATGCAACTGTGTATGGGGTAACTGCCTCGCCGCGCCTGGACATGTTCTTTGTCACCGTGATGCGAGGGGGAGAGGGCATTGAACGAGTTCGCGCAGCCGCCCGTCTGAGTTTCCGTCTCTGCCCGGTTGTCAGCGACATCAAGGGAGAGCGCTCGCCCGAGCGGATTCTCGCGGCGCTGGGCATCCCAGCGGAGTGGTTCCAGAACGAGTAAGCGCGGGACGGTGGCGGAGGCTGCTCGGGCCTCCGCCGCCCGCCCGGGAAACGGGCCGGAGTGGGCCCTCAGTTGCGCTGCTGCTCCATCTTCTGGCGCAGGCTCAGGGGACGCATGTCCGTCCACACCTGCTTGATGTGCTCGAGGCACTCGGCCTTGAGGCCCTCCTTGCCGGCATCCTTCCAGCCGGGGGCGTTCTCGCGATCCGCGGGCCAGATGGAGTACTGCTCCTCGTGGTTGACCACTACCTTGCAACGCTGCGTGTCCTCGTGCTCGCTCATGGGCTGTCGTGTGTCCGTGTCGTGGGTGGAGGGCGGAAGGGCTTCAGGTGAACATCCGCTCCATGCGGATGTAGGGCCGCTCGGCGTGGATTCCCCGGCCGCGGCAGAACTCGATGAAGCGGTTGGACTCGATCATCTGCGGGGCCTTGTCGTCGTACGCCAGCATCATCACATGGCGCAGCCAGGGCTCCTGGCCCATGGCGTAGACGTAGACCTCCTTGGGGTTGAGGTGGTTGACGATCTCGCTGGCTCGCGCGCAGTTGGAGCCGTTGAGCCGCCGTGACTGATCCACCTTGCGCGGGATGGGCTGGCTCATGAGTGGCCCGTACATCCAGCTCATCGGCCCTCCCTCGCACTCCATGCCCAGGCAGAGCACGTCGATCTCTCCCACCACCTCGCGCAGGTGCTGGTAGAGCCGGGACTCGAGTGCGTTCGAGTCCGCCGCCATGAGGAAGGACTTGCCGCCGAGCTGCACCAGGTGAGCGATCTTCGCCTGGATGTTGAGATCGCTGTGCTCGCCGAAGAAGGGGATGCCGGTGATGGCGCCTCCGCCGGGCAGCGAGATGCGCTGCAGCTCGTCCAGCTCCACCACGTTGCGGAAGCCGTTGTTCTCCAGCATCAGCCGCAGCGAGGGATCCGCCAGCCCGCCGCCGTTGTTGCGCGGTACCACCACGGTGCCCACCCGGTGGCGGAGCTGCAGCAGCGTCTCCATCATCAGGTGATCCGCATGGCCGTGGGTGATGACCACGTAGTCGATGCGCTCGGGGAGATCCGCGTGGGTGAAGCGCGGCAGCTCCGTGGGGAACTCGTAGCTGATGACCGGATCCGTGAGGACCGAGACGTCACGGGACTCGAGCAGCATGCAGGCATGGCCGAAGTAGCGCATGCGCACGCCGTCACCCGTCCAGGGCTCGGGGCGGCGCGGGGGCGTCTCGGTGAAGAGGGCGGCGAACTCGGAAGCGGCGCTGGAGGGCACCCCCAGCATCTCCGCCACGCGCCCCGGGGAGCCGGAGGTGGTGCGCATGCGGAAGAGCTCGTCCAGGCCCTCGTGACGGTAGGGCACCTGCAGCCACAGCGGGGAGTCCCCCTCCAGGCGGGGCGTGCTGTAGATGTATTTGCGCGCATCGCCGTCCACCTGCATGAGGAAGACGCTCTGCGAGGACTCCTGCTGGTAGCGGCTGCGATAGAGGAGCGGCTCGACGAAACGGATGCTGGCGTGGTTGGCCATGTCGTACGTCAGCTCCACATAGCCGCGCAGCACGTCCGGCACCTTGGCGTAGAGCCCCTCCAGGGAGGGGCCGGTGGCGGCGGTGGCCAGGAGCTGCTCCAGCTCGGCCACCGCCTTGGTGTAGGCCACCATGTGCGCCTGCTCCCGGGTGGTGCGCTCCAGCAGCGCCTTCACCTCGGAGACCCGGGAGGCAGGGTGGTTGATGAAGGGCCCCCCCATGAGCGCCGGATTCTTCAGCGCGGCGACATGGACCTCGGGGTTGGCGACGAACGAGGACAGCAGCTTGAGGTGCAGGTTCGTCACGAACAGCGGCGCCGTCGCCGGCGACAGCAGGTACCACCACGAGTACCACTGGTTGTAGAGCGGCTCGATGGCGACGTTGGGCTTGAGGTACATGAACCGTGCGCTCCTGGGGGGGGCGTGAGGGGGTTACTTGCAGCGGGTGCCGGTGATCGTCAGGCGGCAGGTGGCCGAGAGGCACTCGAAGCCATAGGCACAGAGGGCGCCCGAGGCCTTCTTGTTCTGGCAGATGCCGTTGTTGAGGGCATAGCCGCAGTACTGGTTGGTGCCGCAGTCGGCGTGGTCGTCACAGATGCAGGTCCCCGTCTGGATGGTGCAGGGCGCCGAGGTGCACTTGTTGCTCTGGCACTCGGCGTTGAAGCGGCACGAGCCACCGAGCACCTGGTAGGCGGGCGCATAGGCCTCGCCGCACTGCGTGGGATAGGCCTGCTCGCGCGTCTCGCGGGAGACCCAGGGGGCGATGCCGCTGGTGTCGATGTCAGTGGCCGCGTCCGCCATGCCAGCGCGGGTACCGGCCGCCCGCTCCCACATGCGGATGAACGTCTCCGCCGAGCCCTGCAATCCCGTGGTGTCCACGCCGAGCTTGCCCAGGTCGACTATCAGGTCCGGGAGAAGGCCGATGTGCGCCAGGCCCTTCTGGTCGAACTCGGTGCCCACGCCGCTGGGGCCGCTGACGCGCTGCTGCTTCGTCTGGGCGTCGGCCTCGGCCTTGAAGGTGGCCGAGCACGCGCCGTAGTCGCCGAAGCGCGGTCGCGTCTGCTGGATGAAGCCGTTCATGTCCGCGCCGAAGCCCATGGGCACCTTCAGGCCCAGGCGCCCGTACTGGTAGGCCTGCGCGAAGGAGCGGCTGGAGCCGTGGCAGCTGTTGGCCACGCCCGAGCGCGTGTACTCGAGCGTCTCGTCGTGCGCCGTGCGCAGGCCGAACATGCCGCCCGTCTGCCGGAGGAGCTTGACGACGGAGGCCGGCGTCGTCTTCTCGTTGGCGGCCAGCTTGGGGGTCATCACCTCGCGGAAGTGGCCGTGGGAGATGTAGAGCGGGTAGTAGGTGTTGGCCTGCGCCAGCGCGTAGGCGTCCTGGATGCCGCGCTCGGAGAGGTGGGCCACGTCGATGAGCATGCCCTTGGACATCATCGCCTGCATCAGCGCCTTGCCCTCGGTGGTCAGGCCCTTGGTGTTGCGGCAGTTGGCGTCCACGTCGAAGCCGAGCGTGAAGTCGCCCGTGGTGAGGCCGCAGTCATAGTCGACGTGGCAGTTCTCGGTGAACTGGGCCACGTGGAAGATGGAGTTGTGCGGCGCCGCTCCGCCGAAGCGGTTGTCGAGCTGGTGCACCGGCTGCAACGTGCGCACGCCCAGGTTGTAGAAGCGGTCCAGCTCGGTGCTCCAGTTCTTGGTGCCGAAGAGCTTGCTCACCTCGATGGAGAGCACCACGGCCAGCTTGCCCGAGGCGACGATGCTGCGCGCGTGCGACGGCGAGAGGGCGATCTCCACCCAGGTGCTGTTGTTGGTGGCGAACTGGCGGGCCATCTGGATCTGCAGCTCCGCGTCCACCATCTCGTCGCAGGGCCGCTTGATGTTGTCGTAGGGCAGCAGGCTGCAGAGGAAGCCGTTGCTGACGGCGGAGACGACCACCAGGTTCATGCCGCGGTCATGGGCGGACTTGAGCCAGGTGCCCAGGGACTGCTGGTGGGCGATGGTGTCCCAGCGGGGCCAGTCGGTGTGGGCCTTCATGCGGCCCAGGTGCAGGCCCGTATCTCCCTCCGAGTTGTCCGTCTGGCCGACGATCTCCGAGCCCACGGCGCCGCCCACCCAGAAGAGCTCGTGGAGCAGCGGCACCCCCGACAAGTCCAGGGCGGAGCTGCCAGGGCACAGGTTCAGCAGGCTGGAGAGATCCTGCCGCACGCGGGCGTGATCGCTGGGCGGCTCGCCGCCATCACAGTCCACCAGGGGTCCCAGGTGCGTGCCGTGGAACCAGCCACCGGAGAAGGCCTCCTCGCCCATCATGTGGTGGTGCATCTCCGCGAAGCCCGTCACCGGAGTGGTGACGGCGGTGGCGGTGGTGGCGGGCGCCTCGAGCGAGGGTAGCGCCGTCAGTTCCTGCGGCGAGGTGGGAGTACATCCGGTCAGTGCGAGTGCCAGGGAGAGCCCGGACATCCAGCTCTTCATTCCAGTTCGTGTCATGGGGGAGGGTGAAACGCTGAGGGTGGGACTGCCAGGTGCGACGACGAGAGGGCTCAGGAGCGCCTGCCGGAAGCGCCGCGGCGCTGATCCAACTCCTGGCCGAAGTACTCCTCCCACTGCTGGAGGTTCTTCTCGCCCTGGCGGATGTAGGGGGACAGACTGATCGTCTTCACCACCAGGCGGTTGAGGGTGTCGAGCACCGGGGGCAGCGGCCGCAGGAAGTCCACGAAGAGGACGACTCGGTCCCCCTCGCTCTCCTTGCGCACCTCATGCTCGTGGGTATCGTCGAAGATGAGGCTCTGGCCCTCCTGCCAGGAAGCCTTGTCCTGCCCCACGCGGATGTAGTTCTTCTCGGGCTCGGGGACGATGAGGCCCAGGTGGTAGCGCAGCACGCCCTTGTAGTGCCCGTTATGCGGGGGGATGTGCTTGGGGCCGCGAAGGATGGAGAACATGGCGGACGTCATGCCGGGGATGCTCTCCACCAGGCGCGTCGTCATCGGGCAGCGCCGGCAGTTGTCCTCCAGCTTCACGCCGTACCCGTAGAGGACGAACGTCTTCCAGCGATCGTCCGTGGTCAGCTCTCGCTGCTCCTGCTGGATGTCCTGGAAGTTGGGCATGACGTCCACCCCGCGCATGAGCGCGTCCAGTTCCTCGCGGACGGTGCGCCAGTGCTTCTCCATGTGCGAGGTGAAGGGGAAGTCCATCGGATCGAAGAAGGTGCGCCGCGCGTCCGAGGTGCGCTCGATGGCTCGCGTCACCTGCTCCGCGAAGGTGATGACGCCGCGGGTGACGGCACCTCCCGCCTGCTGCAGTGCGCGCTGCTTCAGACCCTCCAGCAGCCCGGAGGCCTGGGGGTTGGCTGGAGTCGTCCCGTCTTGGGGTGCCGATGCCTCGGGTTGCATGTCCATCCTCTAATCAGTCAATCAGTCGCGGATTCCGTGTGTACCATGAAAATACCGCGACGGTGTCAGCGAATTTTTCTCTGAGTGCGGGTCCTTCAGCGGAGGGGCGCGTACCAGGGCCGGGCGGCGAGGGGGCCGGCGCCGGGGGAGAGCGACTCGGGCGGGGCGTCGAGCGACAGCACGCCCTTGTCGAAGAGGCCCTGGAGGAGCGAGAGGCCCGTCCCGCCGTCGCGCCCGAGAGCACCGGCCGGCTGGCCCACCACCTCGCGCATCAGCCGCAGCTCGTCGGGGGAGAGCAGGGTGTGGATGTAGTCGGACACCACCTGGCCGGTGGACTCGTCCATGCGGCGCACCATGGGGCTGATGCGCACGCGCAGCTCGTCGAAGGGCAGGGGCGGCGCGCCCTCCTCCAGTCGGGACAGGCAGGCCCGGAAGCTGGAGGAGAAGGCCTCTCGGGTGAAGGTGCGGCGCACGAGCTCCGCGCCTCGCCGGCAGGACTCCTCGTGGGTGCCCGGGGTGGTCACGTCCTGGAAGATGCGGGCCGCCACCTCCGCGTAGGCGCCCGGATCTCCGAAGGCCATGTCCGGCGTCTCCAGCACGGTGATGCCGTGCTCGGGAGGCAGCGCGTGCCGGTTGTTGCCGGCCCCGTTGGTGTAGATGGGGCAGCCGTTGAGCACCGATTCGAGCACGTACAGCCCGAAGGGCTCCGGGTAGACGTTGTAGCAGAGGCCGAAGCGCGCGGCCTTGAAGAGGCGGAAGAGGGCCGGCTGGCGCAGGTGGGCCACCGGCAGCAGCAGATCCTCCAGGCGCACGCCGAAGGCGCTCAGGGCCGCGCCCAGCGCCGAGGCGTCCGCGGGGTGGCCGTAGCGCAGGGCGTGCTGGAGCGTGTCGAAGTCCTGGGCGGCCACCACCAGTCGGAAGGGAGGACGGCCGTGCTCACGGGCGAGCCCGTGGAGGTTGAGCAGGATGGAGCACACGGCCAGCCAGTCCGCCTTGCCCGGCTGCACCGCGTGGCCCAGCACCTCGCCGCGCTCCAGCGCCTGCTGCACCTCAGCGGGCAGCTCCCCGCCCGGCATGCGCGGCTCCCCCTCCGGTGTCTCCAGGCACGGCAGGGTCGGCACCAGGTAGTCCACCACCTGGGGCCCTCGCGGCTCCAGGCACTGGCGCCGGCTCCAGTCCGGCGTGGTCAGCAGCGCGCCGAGCACGTCCTGCACGTAGGGGGAGAGCGCCACGTAGCGATCGATGAGCGGGTTGCCCAGCCATGCAGTGGGCTCACCGTACAGCCCGTGGAAGTACACGAGCGTGCGCCGGGCCAGCTCGCGGCCAGGCGCGTGGATGCCCAGGCCCATGTCGCAGTAGACGGCGAGGTCCGCGGGGGGCTGCGCCCGCAGCTGCAGCAGGCGCCGCGCGTTGCCCAGCGGCATGGCGGCGTCGCGCGCGCTGGTGCGGTGGTGGTTGTGCCGCTCCGTCTCGAAGCCGAGCGCCTTCAGCTCCTCCTCCACCCAGGCGTTGATGGCGCCCGCGGCGCTGTGGAAGGGCTCCGCCTCCAGGAACAACCGGGCCTTGCGATTCATGCGTGCACCTTCTTCTTCTCCATGAGGGCCGGGGGCGCCGCTTCCAGGGCGGTGTCCTCCCGAAGCTGGCCGGACTCCAGCCGGATGAGTCTGTCCGCCAGGTGGAAGTACCTGTCGTCGTGGGAGATGACCACCACCGTCCTGCCCTGGCGCCGCAGCTCCGGCAGCAGCTCCTCGTAGAAGACGCGCTTGAAGGTGGGATCCTGATCCGCCGCCCACTCGTCGAAGACGTAGATGGGGCGATCCTCCAGCCACGCCGTGAGCAGCGCCAGACGCTTGCGCTGTCCCTGGGAGAGCGCCGTGGTGGACAGCACTCCATCCACCATCCGCACCTTGCGGTCCAACTGCAGCTGCAGCAGGTACTCGCGCACCCGCTCCTCCAGGTCCGGAGGCGTCAGCCCCAGCATTCGCTCGAAGAGGAAGAAGTCCGAGAAGACCGTGGAGAAGTGCTGCCGGTACTCCTCGCTCCTGGCCTCGGTGACGGGCTCGCCATTGAGGCGGATTTCTCCCGACTCGGGCCGGTAGAGCCCGGTGAGGAGCTTGGCCAGGGTCGTCTTCCCGCTGCCGTTGCCGCCCACCAGGAAGACGAGCTCCCCGCGCCGGAGCGTCAGCCGCACCGGGCCCAGGGTGAAGGCGCGGTCCTCGTGCTCGCGGTGGTAGCTGTGGGTGACGTCCACGAGCTCGAGCTGCTGGAAGGTGCCCACCGCGGGCGCTTGCGGCGGCGCGTCCCCCGGGTGCTCCGGGTCTCCCAGTCCGAGCTGCTGAATCTTCGTCAGCGCGATGTTGCCCTGGCTGATCAGATAGACACCGTTGATGAGGGTGTCCAGCGGCTGCTGCAGGAACAGCACGGTGAGCGTGTAGCCGGTGAGGGTGGCTCGATCCACCACGGTGAAGTGGGGAAAGAGGAAGAGCAGCAGCCCCACCAGGATGAAGAAGAGCAGGGAGCCCCAGATCTTGTTGACGGAGTCCAGGTTGCTGCTGCGCGTGCGCAGCCGCCGCAGCTGCGAGGCCGTGTCCTCCAAGTCCTCCCGGAGGAAGGCCGTGCGCCGCTCACGGTGGAGCTTCAGCTCCTTGAGGCCCTCGGTGAGGGCGCGGAAGTTCTTGTAGAGGACGTCCTGCGTGTCGCGGGTGATGCGGAGCAGCCGGACGATGTACCGGGCGGGCAGCCAGTACGTCAGCACTCCCAACCCCATGAAGGCCAGGACGCCCAGGAAGGCGGGCCAGGAGAGCCAGGCCATGTAGGCCAGGCAGCCGCCGATGACCGCGATGTGGCTGACCAGGGTGGGCATCAGCAACAGGCTGTTGCTGATCACATGCACGTCGTCCGACAGCGAGGCCATCAGCCGGGGCGTGCCGAGCTCCTCCAGTCGGCGCAGGGGCGTGGCGAGGATGCGGCGGCACAGGTCCACCCGCAGCTCGTACATCGTGCCCTCGTGCAGCTGGGTGAGCAGCACGTTCGAGACGACGCGGGTGAGGAGCACCAGCAGCGCGAGCAGGGCGAAGCCGATGGGCAGCCAGGGGGTGCTGGTGGGGTCCCCCGAGAGGGCCCGGTTGATGAAGGCGAGCAGCCCGGCGCTGGCGGCGCCCGCACCCAGGCTGCACAGCACCGCCGGTATGAAGAGCCGCGAGCGGCTCATCAGCAGGGAGATCAGTCTCACGCCGCGGCCCCCTCTCCCCGCGCGGGCATCCCCGGCAGGTCCGCCAGCCGCTGATCCGGATCCGCCGCGGCGCGCGCCAGCAGCTCCTGGAAGCCCGTGGCCAGGGCGGCGATCGTCTCTGGCTCGAAGAGCTCGGCCTTGTACTCGAAGGTACCGGCCAGCCCGTCGGGGCCGTCCGCCAGCAGCAGCTGCACGTCGTTGAGGATCATCCCCAGGTCCACATCCACCTCGCGCAGGGAGAGCTTCTCCACCGAGGGCTTGGGCGGCGCCACCGTCTGGAACACGTAGCCGATGGGGCTCAACGGACGCGTGTCCACGGCCGGCGGCGGGCGCAGCAGCTTCACCAGCTCCACGTGCGGCAGCTCCTTGTACCGGGCGTCCTCCAGGTAGCCGGCACGCACTCGCCGCAGCACCTCGCGGAAGCTCGGGTTGCCCGACAGGTCCGTGCGCAGCGGCTGGTAGTTGGCGAACATGCCCACCAGCGGCTCGAGCTTCCGGACGCGGGCGGTTCGCATGGACGAAGCCCACCATCACGTCCTCGCTCCCGGCCAGCCGCGCCAGGAAGGCCTTCAGGCCCGCCAACCCCAGCATGAACGGAGTGACGCCCTCGCGACGGGCGAGCGCTCGCAGGCCGTCCGACAGCTCGCGCGGCAGGGTGAAGCGGTGGCTGCCCTTGCGGAAGCTCTCGCGCTCCGGACGCGGATGATCGAACGGCAGCGCCGGAGGAGGCGGTGGCTGCTCCAGGCGCCGACGCCAGTAGGCCAGGTGCTGCTCCAGCACCTCGCCCCGCATCCACTCGCGCACCCAGAGGGAGTAGTCCCGGTATCCCACGGCCAGCTCGGGCAGCGGCGAGGGCTCGCCCTCACTGAAGGCGCCGTAGAGCGCCGCCAGCTCGCGCATCATCACCAGTCCCGACACCAGATCCGTGATGGCGTGGTGCATGGACACCAGCAGCAGGTGCAGCTCGTCCGAGACACGGTAGAGGCGGGTGCGCATCAGCGGCCCGCTCTCCAGGTGGAACGGACGCCAGCCCTCCTCGCGCAGCAGCCGCAGGGCCTCGGCCTCGCGAGTCTCCTCCGGCAGGTGGCTCAAGTCCTCCACCGGCAGGGCCCAGGAGCCCGGCTCGGCCACGCGCTGCACCGTCTTGCCGTCCACCACCGGGAACGTGGTGCGCAGCGCATCGTGGCGGCGCACCAGCTCCTCCACGGCCTGCCGCAGGGCCTCCACGTCCAGCGGCCCCTCCAGGCGCAGCGGGGTGAGGACCTGGTTGAAGACGCTCTCCGGCCCCATGCGCTCGGGAGACCAGTAGGCCTCCTGCGCGAAGGAGAGGGGCACGTCGCCGTCCACGTGCGCGGCGGGCACGGGCGGCGGCAGGGCGGGGGCTCCGTCTCGCGGGGAGGTCAGACGCCCGGCGAGCCCGGCCACGGTGGAGAGGTCGAACATCTCCTGCAGGGAGATGTCCACGTCGAACACCGCGCGGATGCGGGCCACGAGCTGCGTGGCCGCCAGCGAGTGGCCGCCCAGATCGAAGAAGTCGTCGTGGATGCCCACGCGCTCGACGCCGAGCAGCTCCGCCCACACGCTGGCCAGCAGCTCCTCCACCGTGTTGCGCGGCGGAGTGTGCGCCGCGGCCCGCTCCCCGGACAGGCCGGGCACCGGGAGCGCCCGCTTGTCCAGCTTCCCGTTGGGAGTGAGGGGCAGCGCCGGCAGGAAGACGATCGCCGCGGGCACCATGTAGTCCGGCAGCCGCTCCTTGAGGGGCGCGCGCAGGGCCGACTCCTCGGGCACGGGCTCGTCCGCCACCACGTAGGCCACCAGCCGCTTCACCCCCGGCGAGTCCTCGCGCACCACCACCACCGCCTCGTTGACGGAGGGGTGCTCGCGCAGCACGGACTCGATCTCGCCCAACTCGATCCGGAAGCCGCGCAGCTTCACCTGCTCGTCCAGGCGGCCGAGGAACTCCAGGGTGCCGGAGGGCAGCCAGCGCACCCTGTCGCCGGTGCGGTAGAGACGCGCGCCGGGCTCGGTGCCGAAGGGAGAGGGGACGAAGCGCTCGGCGGTGAGCTCCGGGCGGCCGAGGTAGCCGCGGGCCACGCCCGGGCCACCCACGTACAGCTCGCCGGGCATGCCCACCGGCACCGGCTCCATCCGCTCATCCAGCACGTACACCTTCACGTTGGGGAAGGGCCGGCCGATGGTGGGCTGGCGCGGATCCATCTGGGTGTCGATGGTGGCGCAGACGGTGACCTCGGTGGGGCCGTAGGCGTTGAGCAGGTGGCGGCCGGGGGCCCAGCGCAGGGCCGTGCTCGGGAGGGCAGGCCTCGCCGGCGGTGATGACGGTCTCCAGGCCCTCCAGGCCCTCGGGCTCCAGCTGCGCGAGGACGGAGGGAGTGAGGGTGACGGCGGTGATGGAGCGCTCGCGCAGCAGCCCGTGCAGGGGGGCGCCCGGCATGAGGGAGTCGCGAGGCGCCAGGTGCAGGCAGGCTCCGGCGAAGAGGGCGCCGAACACCTCGCACACCGAGGCATCGAAGGCGGGCGAGGCGTACTGGAGCACGCGGCTGTCGGGCCGGAAGCCGTGCTCGCGCACCGCGGCGAGGGCGGTGTTGCACAGGCCCTGGTGCGTCAGCAGCGTGCCCTTGGGCCGGCCGGTGGAGCCCGACGTGTAGATGACGTACGCGAGGTTCTCCGGCACGGTGCGCGGCGGGAGCGGCTCCGTGGACTGGGCGGCGATCTGATCCCAATCCGCGTCCAGGCACACGAGGAAGCCGCTCTGCCAGGGCAGCTCGTCGGCCAGGTGCTCCAGGGTGAGCAGCACCGGCACTCCCGAGTCCTCCAGCGTGTAGGCGAGGCGGTCGACCGGGTAGGACGGATCCATGGACACCCAGGCGCCGCCGGCCTTGAGGACGGCGAGCATGCCGATGACGAACTCGGCGGAGCGCTCGACGCACAGGCCCACGCGCGTCTCGGGGCCCACGCCCAGCGAGCGCAGGTGCCAGGCGAGCTGGTTGGCTCGCGCGTCGAGCTCCCGGTAGGTGAGGGTGGTGTCCCCGGTGGACACGGCGGGAGCGTCCGGAGCGCGGGCCACCTGCGCCTCGAAGAGTTGATGGGCGAGCACGTCGCGGGGGAAGTCCACGCGGCTGTCGTTCCACTCCACCAGCACCCGCTGGCGCTCCTCGTTGGAGAGCAGCGACAGCTCGCCGAGCAGTTGCTCGGGCCGGGCCAGCATCCCCTCCAGCGCGGCGCGCCAGTGCGACAGCAACTGGTCGATGGACTCCGAGGCGAAGCGCGAGGCGTCATACCCCAGCCGCAGCAGCAGCTCCTTCTCGGGGATGACCATGGCCGCCAGCGGGTAGTTGATGCGCTCGAAGAAGCGGATGTCGCGCACCTCCAGGTTGCTGCCCCGCTCGTAGACGGAGGTGTCCACGGGATAGTTCTCGTAGACGAGGAAGGTGTCGAAGAGGTTGGTGCCGCGCGGCACCTCGCTCCAGCCCTGCACCTTCACCAGCGGGGAGTGCTCGTACTGGCGCATCTCCGCCTGCCACGCCTGCAGCTCCTTCAGCCACTCCAGCACGGGGCGGTGGGGCTCCATCTTCACGCGCACCGGCAGGGCGTTGATGAAGAGGCCCACCATGGACTCCACGCCCGGCAGCGACGGCGGGCGGCCCGAGACGGTGGTGCCGAAGAGCACGTCCGTCTCACCCGCGTAGCGGCCCAGCACCAGTCCCCAGGTGGCCTGCACCAGGGTGTTGAGGGTGAGCTGGTGCCGGCGCGCGAAGGCCAGCAGCTCGGCGGTGCGCTCGGCGGACAGGGACAGCTCCTTCTCGCCGGGCGGCAGGTGCGCCTCGCCGGCCGCGGCGCGTCGGGCCAGGGGCAGCGGCGTGGGCACGGAGAAGCCCTGGAGCGAGCGCCGCCAGAACTGCTCCGCCTGTGTGTCGTCCTGGTTCTGCAGCCAGGCGATGTAGTCGCGGAACGCGGGCGGGCGCTCCTCGGTGGGAGGCTCGCCGCGCAGGAAGGCCTGGTAGGTGCCGAACAGCTCCTGCACGAGCCGGCCCAGGCTCCACCCGTCCAGCAGCAGGTGGTGGTAGCTCCACACCATGTGCGTGGCGCGCTCGTCCAGGCGGATGAGGGCCATGCGCATCAGCGGCGGACGCGTCAGCTCGAAGCCGGCGGCGCGATCCTCGGCGAGCAGGGACTCCAGCCGGGTGCGCTGCTCCTCGGACGACAGGCCTCGCCAGTCCAGCTCGCGCAGGGGCAGCTCCGCGCGCCCATGCACCACCTGGAGCGGCTCGGTCAGCCCCTCCCAGCACAGCGAGGTGCGCAGCAGCGCGTGACGCTCCACCAGCCGCTTCAGGGCCCGCTGGAAGGTCTCCACCTCGAGCGGCGCGCGGAATGTCCACGTGAGCTGCTCGAAGTACATGCCCACCGTGGGCTCGAGCAGCGCGTGGAAGAGCATGCCCTGCTGCATGGGCGACAGCGGGTAGATGTCCTGGGCCGCGGGGGCGACGCGCAGCACCTGCTCGAGCGACGCCTGGGTGAGGCGCGCCAGGGGGAAGTCCACCGGCGTGACGCGCGCGGCGTCCGTGCTGGCCCGCCCCGCGAGGATGTGACGCAGCTCCTCGCGGAAGCGCGAGGCGAGCGCCTGGATCGTCTCCCGGGTGTGCAGCGCGTCGCTGTAGGTGAAGTTGACGTCCAGCCGGCCGGCGAGCACGAAGCCGCTCACCTCCAGCACGTGCGTCCGGCGCTCCCCGGAGCCGATGGTCGGCCCCGCGGGCTCGCGCACCAGGGCGAAGGGGCCCTCGGCCTGGGTGCCGGTGTCGAACTGGCCCAGGTAGTTGAAGCTGACCTCGGCGGCGGGCAGGGCGCGCAGGCGGCGCGCGGCCTCGTCCTCGCGCAGGTAGCGCAGCAGGCCGTAGCCCACGCCTCGCGACGGCACGCGCGCCAGCGCGTCCCTCACCGCGCGCACCGCTTCACCCGGGCTCGCCTCCCTCGGCACCTCCAGCAGCACCGGGTACAGCGAGGTGAACCAGCCCACCGTGCGCGACACGTCCACGTCGTCGAAGAGATCCTCGCGGCCGTGGCCCTCCAGGTCCACCAGCAGGCGGTTGCGCCCCGTCCAGGGGGCCAGGGCCCTCACCAGCGCGGCGAGCAGGATGTCGTTGATGCGGGCCCGGTACGCGGCCGGCACCTCCTGGAGGAGCTGCTTCGTCTCCTCCGTCTCCAGCGACACCGTCACCCCGTGCACCGAGGCGAAGGTGTTGTCACCCGACGCGGTGTCCCTCGGCAGCGGGCGGATGCCCACCCTGGCCTCGTCCAGCCAGAAGGGCAGCTCCGCCGACACCTGCCGCGAGCCGGCGTACGTCACCAGCTTCTCCGCCCAGGCCTTGTAGGAGGTGCTCTTGGCGGGCAGCTCCATCGCCCGGCCCTCGGCGAGCTGCTGGTACGCCGTGCTCAGGTCCTCCAGCAGCATGCGCCACGAGACGCCGTCCACCGCGAGGTGGTGGATGACGAGCACCAGCCGCCCGGTGCGTCCGGCTCCTCGCTCCACCAGCGCCGCCGCCACCAGCGGGCCCTGCTCCAGCGACAGGCCGCGCTGCAGCTTCGCAGCGGCCTCGTCCACCGCCGCCGCCTGCTCCGCCTCCGGCATCGTGGACACGTCCACCCGGTGCAGCTTCACCTCGCCGCCCGGGGCCGTGCACTCCTGCCTCCAGCCTCCCTGGGCCTGGGACAGCCGCAGCCTCAGCGCGTCATGGTGCACCAGCAGGTGGTTCAGCGCCTGCTCCAGCCGCGCCGCGTCCACCGGCTCGCGCACCTCCAGCACCACCGCCTGGTTGTTGTGGTGCGGGTTGCTCAGCCCCCGCTCCAGGAACCAGCGCTGGATGGGGGTGGGCGGCACCGGGCCCACCACCGGGCCCTGCTCGCCCGCGGCGGCCTTCGCCTCCACCGCCACCGAGGCCAGTGCGGCGAGCGTCGGGTGCTGGAAGATCTGCCGCGGCGTGAGGCGCAGGCCCACGCGCAGCGCTCGGGAGACGATCTGGAGGCTGAGGATGGAGTCGCCACCCAGCTCGAAGAAGTTGTCGTGCACGCCCACCCGCTCCACGCGCGAGCACCTGGGACCAGATGGCGGCGAGCTGGCGCTCCACCGGCGTGCGGGGCGCCACGAAGTCCGCCCTCGGCGCGCGCTCCACCTCCGGCGTGGGCAGGGCCTTCCGGTCCACCTTGCCGTTGGACGTGAGCGGCAGCGCCTCCAGCGGGACGAAGGCGGCCGGCACCATGTACTCCGGCAGCCGCTGCTGCACGTGCTGCCGCAGCTCCGCCGTGTCGAGCGCCTGGCCCGCCGCCGCCACCACGTAGGCCACCAGCCGCTTGTCGCCCGGCACGTCCTCGCGCGCCACCACCACCGCCTCGCGCACGGTGGGGTGCAGCGCCAGCGCCGTCTCGATCTCGCCCAGCTCGATGCGGAAGCCGCGGATCTTCACCTGCTGGTCGAGCGGCCCAGGTACTCGAGCTGCCCGTCCGCGCGGACAGCGCGCCAGGTCGCCCGTCCGGTAGAGCCGGGCGCCGGGCTCCTGGCGCGAACGGGTCGGGGATGAAGCGCTCGGCGGTCAGCTCCGGGCGGTCGCAGGTAGCCGCGCGCCAGGCCCGGCGCCGCCGACGTAGAGCTCGCCCGTCACGCCCACCGGCACCGGCCGCAGGCGCGCGTCGAGCACGAAGGCCTGCAGGTCCGGGATGGGCACGCCGATGATGCTGCCCGAGGCGCGCTCGGCATCCCGCGCGTTCAGCGGCCGGTAGGTGACGTGCACCGTCGTCTCGGTGATGCCGTACATGTTGACGAGCACGCGGCTGGGTGTCGCCGTGGCGGGCGAACCAGGGCTGCAGGCTGGCGAACTCCAGCGCCTCGCCGCCGAAGATGACGTAGCGCAGGGCCAGATCGCCGGGCTCGCCGGCCGTCTGGTCCACGTGGATGAGCTGCCGGAAGGCCGAGGGCGTCTGGTTGAGCACCGTGACGCCTCTCGCGGCGCAGCAGCTCGTGGAAGCTCTCCGGCGAGCGGCTGACCCAGTAGGGCACCACCACCAGCGCGCCCGCCGTACAGCAGCGCGCCCCACAGCTCCCACACCGAGAAGTCGAAGGCGTACGAGTGGAACAACGTCCACACGTCCCGCTCGTCGAAGCGGTACCAGTGCTCCGTGGCGGTGAAGAGGCGCACCACGTTGCTCGTGGCGTGATCATGCACGCCCTTGGGCCGGCCCGTGGAGCCGGAGGTGTAGATGACGTAGGCGAGGTGGCCCGGCTGGGCGCCCGAGTCCACGGCGTGGGTGGGCTCGGCGTCGAGCCCGGAGCTGGGATCATCCAGCACCACGACGTGGGCCTGGTGGGGCGGCAGCTTGTCGCGGAGCGCGGCCTGGGTGAGCAGCACCGGCGCGCCGGTGTCCTCCAGCATGAAGGCGAGGCGCTCGGCCGGGTAGGACGGGATCCAGCGGCACGTAGGCGCCGCCGGCCTTGAGGATGGCGAGCAGGCCCACCACCATCTCCATCGAGCGCTCCACGCACAGGCCCACCAGGCGACTCGGGGCCCACGCCCAGCGAGCGCAGGCGGTGCGCCAGCTGGTTGGCGCGAGCGTCCAGCTCCCGGTAGGTGAGCGTCCGCTCCTCGTAGGTGACGGCGGGGGCGTCCGGGCGTGCGGGCCACCTGCGCCTCGAAGAGCTGGTGCAGGCACGGGCCTCGGGCGAAGCCGTCGCGCACGGTGTTCCACTCCACCAGCAGCTTCTGGCGCTCGGGCGCGGTGAGCAGCGGCAGCTCCGCCACCTCCTGCTCGGGCCGCGCCATCAGGCCTTCCAGCAGCACCTCCAGGTGCCCCAGCATCCGGGCCGCCGTCTCCGGCTCGAAGAGGTCCGCGTTGTACTCGAGCGCCGTCTCCAGGCCCTGCTCGCCCTCGGTGACGTAGAGGGTGAGATCGAACTTGGCCGTGCCGCCGTCCACCGGCAGCGGGCGCAGGGTGAGCTCCCGGCAGGGCCCGCTCCAGGGCCATCCCCTGCTGGTACACGAGCATCACCTGGAAGAGGGGCGGGCGGCTCAGATCCCGCTCGGGCTGGATCGCCTCCACCAGCTTCTCGAAGGGGAGGTCCTGGTGGGAGAAGGCCCCCAGCACGCGCTCGCGCGCCTGGGCGAGCAGCTCGCGGAAGGTGGTGCGCGGACCGAAGCGGGCGCGCAGCACCAGCGTGTTGACGAAGAAGCCGATGAGGCTCTCCAGCTCGGGGCGCCCGCGTCCGGCGACGGGCGAGCCCACCGTGAGATCATCCTGCCCCGAGTACCGGTACAGCAGCGCCTGCAGCGCGGCCAGGTACGTCATGAAGAGGGTGACGCCCTCGCGGCGGTGGAAGGCGCGCAGCGAGTCGGAGAGAGCACGCGGCAGGCGGCGGCTGGCCACTGCACCGCGGTGGGTGACGAGCGCCGGGCGCGGCTTGTCGGTGGGCAGCTCCAGGCCGCTCGGGGCGCCCGCGAGCTGCTCGCGCCACCAGCCGAGCTGCTCCTCCAGCACTCCGCCCTGGAGCCAGGAGCGCTGCCAGGCGGCGTAGTCCGCGTACTGCACCGGCAGCGGGCGGCAGCGGCGAGGACTCGCCCCGGCTGAAGGCGTCATACAGGACGGCGATTTCGCGCAGCAGCACGTCCATGGACCAGCCGTCGGAGACGATGTGGTGCAGGGTCAGCAGCAGCACGTGCTCGCTGGGGCTCGAGGCTGCAGCAGGGTGGTGCGCAGCAGCGGCCCGCGGCTCAGATCGAAGGGCCGCTGGGCCTCCTCGGCGGCGAGCCGGCGCACCTCGGCCTCGCGCTCGGGCGCGGGCACGGACTTCAGGTCCACCACGGAGAGGGGCACGGCGGCCGGCGGGTGGATGAGCTGCTCGCCGCCGCGCTCGCCTTCGCGCAGCGTCGTCCGGAGCGACTCGTGACGGTGGACGAGCTCGGTGAAGCACCGCTCCAGCACCGCCGTGTCCAGCTCGCCCTCCAGCTCGAGGGCCGCGGGGATGTTGTAGAGGGCGCTCTGGGGCTGCCACTGCTCCAGGAACCACAGGCGCTGCTGGGCGAAGGACAGGGGCAGCGCACCGTGCCGCGGACACGGGGCGCAGCGGCGGCGCGGACGTGGCGGTGCCGGACTGGAGCGACTCCAGCCGCGTGGCGAGCCGGGCCACCGTGGGCGACTCGAAGAGCTCGCGCAGGGGCAGCTCCACGCCGAGTGACTCGCTGCACGCGCGCCACCAGCCGGGTGGCCAGCAGCGAGTGGCCGCCGAGGGCGAAGAAGTCGTCGTGGATGCCGACGCGCTCCACGCCCAGCACCTCGGGCGACAGAGGCCGCACAGCAGCTCCTCGGTGCGGGTGCGCGGCGCGAGCGTAGGCGCGGCTCTCGCTGGCGAGCGCGGCCGGGCGCGGGCAGGGCCTTGCGGTCGACCTTGCCGTTGGGCGTGAGCGGCAGCGCCTCCAGCGCGCACGAAGGCCGAGGGCACCATGTACTCGGGCAGGTCGCTTCGCGAGGAGCGCGCGCAGGGCGTCCGTGTCCAGCGTGCTGGCCGGCGCGCGCGGCACGACGTAGGCGACCAGGCGCTTGTCGCCGGGCGCGTCCTCGCGCGCCAGCACCACCGCCTCGCGCACCGCGGGGTGCTGGCCCAGGGCGGCCTCGATCTCGCCCAGCTCGATGCGGAAGCCGCGGATCTTCACCTGGTGGTCGAGGCGGCCGAGGAACTCGAGCGTCGCCGTCGGGCAGCCAGCGCGCCAGGTCGCCGGTGCGGTACAGGCGCGCGCCGGGCTCGGTGCCGAAGGGGTCGGGGACGAAGCGCTCGGCGGTCAGCTCGGGCCGGCCGAGGTAGCCGCGCGCCAGGCCGACGCCGCCGATGTACAGCTCGCCCGGCACGCCGACGGGCACCGGCCGCAGCTGCGCGTCGAGGACGTAGAGCCGGGTGTTGGCGATGGGGCGGCCGATGGGGACGCGCGCGGCGCGCGTCGCCGCGCTCGCACGTCGCAGTGCGGTGACGTCGACGGCGGCCTCGGTGGGGCCGTAGAGGTTGTGCAGCGGCGCGCGGGCAGCCGCGCGCAGGCAGCGCTGCGCGAGCTCGGCGGGCAGGGCCTCGCCGCTGCAGACGACGCGGCGCAGGCCGGCGCAGCGACGCCAGCCCCGGCTGCTCCAGGAAGGCCTGGAGCATGGAGGGCACGAAGTGCAGCGGTGGTGACGCTGCTCGGCGCGATGAGCACGCGCCAGGTAGCGCCGGGTCCTGGTGGCCGCCGGGCCGGGCGACGACGAGGCGCGCGCCCGTGCAGCAGCGGCCAGAAGAACTCCCAGACGGAGACGTCGAAGCTGAAGGGCGTCTTCTGCAGGACCGAGTCCTCGGACGTCAGGCCGTAGGCGCGCTGCATCCACAGCAGGCGGTTGCAGATGGCCGCGGTGGGTGTTCGATGCGCGCCCTTGGGCCGGCCGGTGGAGCCCGAGGTGTAGATGACGTAGGCGAGGTTGCTCGGGAGCCACGGCGCACGGCGGGCGGGTCCTGGGCTGGCCGGGCAGATGTCCTCCCAGCCCGAGTCGAGGCAGCACCACGCGCGAGCGACGGCTGCGGGCAGGCGCGGCCGCAGCTGCTGCCTGGGTGAGCAGCACGCGGGGCGGCGGCGTCCTCCAGCATGAAGGCCAGGCGCTCGGCCGGGTAGGCCGGGTCGAGCGGCACGTAGGCGCCGCCGGCCTTGAGGATGGCGAGCAGGCCGACCACCATCTCCAGCGAGCGCTCCAGGCACACGGCCACGCGGCACCTCGGGGCCGACGCCCAGCGGCGCAGGTGGTGCGCGAGCTGGTTGGCGCGCGCGTCGAGCTCGCGGTAGGTGAGGCGCTTGCCCTCGAAGCGCGACGGCGACGGCGTCCGGGGTGCGGTCCACCTGCGCCTCGAAGAGCTCGTGGACGCAGCGCGTCGCGCGGGAGTCGGCGCGCGCGTGTCGTTCCACTCCACCAGCAGCTGCTGGCGCTCGGCGTCGGCGCAGCAGCGGCAGCTCGGCCAGACGCTGCTCCGGGCCGGGCGACGACGGCCCTCCAGCAGCGCCTGCAGGTGCCCGGCCAGCCGCGCGATCGTGGCCGCGTCGAAGAGGTCGGTGTTGTACTCGAAGGCGCCGGACAGCCCCTCGGCGTCTCGGTGCAGCGACAGCGACAGGTCGAACTTGCGAGGTGCGGCTCTCCACCTCCAGCGGGCGCAGGGTGACAGCCCGGCATGGCGCAGCGCCGGCGCGGGGCGTTCTGCTGGAGCACGAACATCACCTGGAAGAGCGGGCGAGCGGCTCAGGTCGCGCTGCGGGCTGCAGCTCCTCCACCAGCTTCTCGAAGGGCAGGTCCTGGTGGGCGAAGGCCTCCAGCGTGGCCTCGCGCACGCGCGCGAGCAGCTCGCGGAAGGTGAGGCTGCCGCGCGAGGCGCGCGCGCAGCACCAGGGTGTTGACGAAGAAGCCGATGAGGCCCTCGAGCTCGGCTGGCTTGCGGCCGGCGATCGGGCGTGCCGACGGCGATGTCCTCCTGGCCGGTGTAGCGGTGCAGCAGCACCTGGAAGGCCGCCAGCAGCGTCATGAAGAGCGTGACGCCCTCGCGGCTGTGCCAGGGCGCAGAGCGCCTCGGAGCAGGGCCCGAGGCAGGCGGTGCGCCAGCACGGCGCCGCGGTAGCTCTGCACGCGCGGGCGCGGCCGGTCGGTGGGCAGCTCCAGCGCGTGGGGCATGCCCGCCAGCTGCTGGCGCCAGTAGGCGAGCCGGCGACTCCAGCTCCTCGCCCTGGAGCCAGGCGCGCTGCCAGGCGGCGTAGTCCGCGTACTGGATGGGCAGCGGCGGCAGCGGCGAGGGCTCGCCCCGGCGAAGGCGCCGTAGAGCGCGGCCACCTCGCGCAGCAGGACGCCCGATGGACCAGCCGTCGGAGACGATGTGGTGCATGCACCAGCAGCAGCACGTGCTCCTGCGCGCCCAGGCGCAGCAGGGAGACGCGCAGCAGCGGGCCCTGGCTCAGATCGAAGGGCCGCAGGGCCTCCTCGGTGGCGAGCCGTCGCGCCTCGCGCTCGCGCTCGGCCTCGGGCAGGTGCCCCAGGTCGACGAGCGGCAGGGGCATGGGCGCCGGCGGGTGGATGACCTGGAACGGGCCGTCCGGGGTGGTGTCGAAGGTGGTGCGGAGGGCCTCGTGCCGGCGCATCAGCTCGTCGAAGGCGTGCCGCAGGGCGGTCACGTCCAGGGCGCCCTGGAGCCGGAGGGCGGCGGGGATGTTGTAGAGGGAGCTGCCGGGCTCCCAGCTGATCGAGGAACCACAGGCGCTGCTGGGCGAAGGAGAGGGGCAGCGCGGCGTCGCGGGAGGCGGGACGCAGGGGCGGAGCGGAGGAGGCGGCACGCGAGCCGGCCTGGAGCGCGTCCAGACGCTCGGCGAGGCGGGCAACGGTGGTGGCCTCGAAGAGGGCGCGCAGGGGCAGCTCGACGCCGAGCACCTCGCGCAACTGAGCCACCAGACGGGTGGCCAGCAGCGAGTGTCCGCCGAGCACGAAGAAGTCGTCGTGGATGCCGACGCGCTCCACGCGCAGCAGGCGGGCGAAGAGGCCGCACAGCAGCTCCTCGGTGCGGGTGCGCGGAGGAACGTAGGAGCGGGAGTCGCTGGCCGAGGCGTCCGGGGCGGGCAGGGCCTTCCTGTCCACCTTGCCGTTGGAGGTGAGGGGCAGGGAGTCCAGCACCATGAAGGCCGAGGGCACCATGTACTCCGGCAGACGCTGGGCCAGGTGGGCGCGCAGGGCAGTCGGAGTCCAGGGTGAGGCCGGGACGGGGCGACGAGGTAGGCCACGAGGCGCTTGTCGCCGGGGACGTCCTCGCGAGCCACCACCACCACCTCGCGCACGGAGGGGTGCTGGCCGAGGGTCGGACTCAATCTCGCCCAGCTCGATGCGGAAGCCGCGCACCTTCACCTGGAAGTCGATGCGGCCGAGGAACTCGAGGTTGCCATCGGCCAGCCAGCGCACCTTGTCGCCAGTGCGGTAGAGGCGGGCACCGGGAGCGGAGGAGAACGGGTCGGGGACGAAGGACTCGGCGGTGCGGCGAGGGTCGTCGAGGTAGCCGCGGCCGACGCCGTGCCGCCGACGTAGAGCTCACCGGGGACGCCGACGGGGACGGGCCGGGCGTGGGCATCCAGCACGTACATGCGCATGTTGCAGACGGGCCGGCCGATGGGGATGTGAGCGGAGGCGGGCACCGAGTGCAGCGGGTGCATGGGTGACGTCGTCGGAGCACTCGGTGGGGCCGTAGGCGTTGATGAGGGGGACGGAGGGCCAGGAGGCCAGCCAGCGGCGAGCGACGGCGGGAGGAAGGGCCTCGCCGGTGGGCATCATCCAGCGCAGCTTGGAGAGAGCGGGGCGGGAGGCACCGAGAGAATCGGCCTCCTCGACCATGGCGGCGAGCAGGGAGGGGACGGTCTCGGCGATGGAGACGCCGTGGGAGTCCAGGGCCTCGAGCAGGGCGCGAGGGGAGTGGGCCACCTCATCCTGGAGGACGAGGGTGCGGCCGCCGACGAGCAGGGCGCAGAAGAACTGCCAGACGGAGATGTCGAAGCACTGGGAGGCCGTCTGGGCGACGGTGTCGGAGGCGCTCGAGGGAGAGGTCGCGCACCTTGGCATGCAGGTGGTTGAGCATGCCGAGGTGCTCGAGCATGGCGCCCTTGGGAGTGCCGGTGGAGCCCGAGGTGAAGATGACGTAGGCCAGGTTCGAGGGCGTGGCGAGCGCGGGAGGGTTGCTCTCCGGGGCGGAGGCCTTGAGCGAGGACTCCAGGGAGAGGACGCGGGGCCGACGCTCGGAGGGAAGCAGCGCGAGGGCCTCGGCCAGACGCGGGGCGAGCTCGTCGGAGACGAGGACGAGGGGCGCGGAGCTGAGGGAGAGGACCTGGGCCAGACGCTGAGCGGGGTGCAGGGGGTCCAGGGGCAGCCATGCAGCGCCGGACTTGAGGACGCCGAGGGTGGCGGCGAGGAAGTCAGCGCTACGGGGAGCCAGGAGGGCGACGAGGGAGTCCGGCTTGACGCCCGAGCCCAGCAGCACATGGGCGAGGCGGTTGGAGCGGGAGTTGAGGGCCGAGTAGGACAGGGAGCCGGAGGCATCGGAGACGGCGAT
The DNA here is from genome assembly GCA_963771175.1 of uncultured delta proteobacterium. Lineage (GTDB taxonomy): Bacteria > Myxococcota > Myxococcia > Myxococcales > Myxococcaceae > Archangium. The sequence continues at coordinate 66,899 of CAVYSY010000010.1, read as the reverse complement.
GGCCTCCGGAGTGCGGGCGACCTGGGCCTCGAAGAGCTGGTGGAAGCAGGTGTCGAGCGTGACGTCGGCGTGGGTGTCGTTCCACTCGACGAGCAGCTGGCGCTTCTCCGCCTCGCCCAGCAGGGGCAGGGCGCTGATGCGCTGCTGGGGCACCGTGGCGATGCCCTCCAGCAGCGTGCGCAGGTGCTCCATCATCCGCGCCACGGTGCGCTCGTCGAAGAGGTCCGTGCTGTACTCGAGGTGGCCCACGAGCCCGCCCCGCTCCACCTCCACCAGCGACAGCGTGAGGTCGAACATCGCCTGGCCGGCGTGGCTCTCGATCGTCTCCAGGGCCACGGTGCCCAGCCTCGGGCGCACCTGGGGCTTCTGGAGGATGAGCATCACCTGGAAGAGCGGCGTGTAGCTCAGGCTGCGCGCCGGCTGGAGCTCCTCCACCAGCTTCTCGAAGGGCACGTCCTGGCTCTCGAACGCGCCCACCGCCGTCTCACGCACCCGTCCGAGCAGCTCCTGGAAGGACGGATCCCCGGACAGGTCCGTGCGCAGCACCAGCGTGTTGAGGAAGAAGCCGATCAGGCCCTCCAGCTCGGGCCGGCCGCGGCCGGCGCTGGGCGAGCCCACCGTGATGTCCTCCTGTCCCGAGTAGCGCCGCAGCAGCACCTGGAAGGCGGCCAGCAGCACCATGTAGAGCGTGGCGCCCTCGCGCCGGCCGAGCGCCTTGAGCTCCTCCACCAGCGCCGCGGGCAGCGACACCGGCAGCTTGGAGCCGCGGAACGTCTGCACCGCCGGGCGAGGCCTGTCCGTGGGCAGCTCCAGCATGTCCGGCGCGCCCGCCAGCTGCGACTTCCAGTAGTCGAGCTGCCGCTGGAAGTCCGGGCTCTCGCGCCACTGCTGCTGCTGGCGCGCGAAGTCCGCGTACTGCAGGGGCAGCTCCGGCAGCTCCACCGCGCTGCTCGTGAGGAAGGCCTGGTACATCGTCCAGACGTCCCGCACCAGCACCTCCATGGACCAGCCGTCGGAGACGATGTGGTGCATCGTCAGCAGCAGCAGGTGCTCCTCCGGCGCCAGCCGCAGCAGGGTGGTGCGCAGCAGCGGCCCGCGCGTCAGCGTCGAACGGGCGGCGCGCCTCCTCCGCCATGAGCCGCCGAGCCTCCTGCTCGCGCTCCGTCTGCGGCAGCTTGCTCAGCTCCACCACGTCCAGCTTCAGCTCCAGCGAGGGCACCGCCACCTGGACGGACTGTCCGTCCTGCTCCAGGAAGCGCGTCCGCAGCGACTCATGGCGCACCACCAGCGCCTGGAAGGCTGCGCTCCATCGCCGCCACGTCGAGCGGCCCACGCAGGCGGAAGGCCGCCGGCAGGTTGAAGAGCGTCGTCCCCGGCTCCATCCGGTCCAGGAACCACAGCCGCTGCTGCGCGAAGGACAGCGGCGAGGGCTCGGAAGGATCCCTCTTGGGCTGCTTCGGCGCGGAGGGCGCCTCGGCGGCCTTCTGGCGCTCCGCCATCTTCCGCAGGAGCTGCTCACGCTTCTCGGGCGAGAGGTTGGCGATTTTGTTCCGGATGTCGCTCATGGCGAGGTGCTCTATCGAATGAAGAAGTAGGGAATGAGGAGGCGGAGGGCCAGGCGGGGAGCGGATTCAATCCAGCTCGGCGAGGAGGGACTCGAGTTCCTCGTCGCCCATGCTCTCCGCGCGGGCCTGGACGATGGCCAGGGCCATGCCAGCGATGGTGGGTGTATCGAAGAGGGCGCGCAGGGACAGCTCCACCTCGAAGGCCTTGCGCACGCGGGCCACCACCTGCGCGCCGACCAGCGAGTGCCCGCCCAGCTCGAAGAAGTCGTCGTGGATGCCGGGCTGCTCGATGCCGAGCAGCTCCCGCCAGATGGCGGCCACGTCGCGCTCCACGCCGTCGCGGGGGGCGACGTACTCGTTGCGCAGCGCGGGCCGGGCATGGCCCTCGGGGGCCGATTGTTTCTGTGTCCCGGGGCCGGAGGCCTCGCGCTTCTGCCACACCGCCATGCGCGCGGAGAGATCGGCCGTGGACACCACCCAGCGGCCCTCGGCGCGTACGGCCAGCAGCCGCCGCAGGGCGTCCGAGCCCTCGGCGAGCGTCATGTCGTGGAGCGAGGGCCCGTCGTCCTCTGGGCCCCGCCAGCCATCCCAGTCCACGCTGAGCCACGGCGTGCCGCCCTCGCGCGTCCGGCGGGCCGCGAGCGCGTCCAGGAAGGCGTTGGCCGCCGCGTAGGCGGTGAAGCCCGGTCCGCCCAGCACCGTGGACAGCGAGGACTGGAGCACCACGAAGTCCAGCTTCCGCCCGGACAGGGCGGCCTCCAGCCACCGGGTGCCGTGCACCTTCGCGGCGAGCTGCTCCTCGCCGTGCGTGCGCGACAGTTGCTCCAGCGGCACGTGCGTCTGGGCGCCGATGCTGCCCGCCGAGTGCACCACGCCGTGCAACGCTCCGAAGCGCTCCTCCGCCTTCGCCAGCACGGACTCGAGCTGCTCGCGCCGGGACACGTCGGCCGACAGCACCAGCACTTCCGCTCCCTGCCGCTCCATCGCCCGCAGCCGGTGGATCTTCCGCGACACCGCGTCCTGCTCGTCATGGGCCGTCAGCCACGCGTCCCATTCCTCGCGGGCGGGGAAGGGCGAGCGGCCCACCAGCACCAGCCGGGCCTTCACCGTGGCCGCGAGGTGCTCGGCCAGTCCCAGACCGATCCGCCCCAGGCCGCCGGTGAGGAGGTACACGCCGCGCTCGCGCAGCGGTGCCACCTCGGCTCCCAGCGCGGGCAGCGGCGCCGGCTCGAAGTGCTCCACGTAGCGCCGCGCGCCGCGCCAGGCCACCACCGGCTCGCTCGCGGGCAGCCGCAGTTCCGCCACGAGCCTCTCCACCAGCCGGAGCTCCTGGGCGTCGTTTCCGGGCACCTCCACGTCCACGAGGCGCAGGCGCAGCCCGGGCTCCTCCTGGGGCACCACCCGGCAGGGTCCCAGCACCGTGGCACGCGCGGGCACCAGCGCCTCTCCGCCCGTCACCTCCAGCGCGCCGCTCACCGCCAGCACCACCTCCACCGGCGTCCGGGCCGCATGGGTCCTCAGTGCCTGTGACAGGTAGACGGTGCTGTAGAAGCCTGCGCTCCAGCTCGGTGGCCAGGGCCGCGTCCTCTCCGCCTCCCGCCTCGGGACCCAGGTTCCACAGGTGCACCACCCGGCGGGGCAGGAGGTTCGCGGACTCCAGCGCCTCGACGAGGGCCTTGTAGCCAGCGGGCTCTCCCGGCGCGAGGCCGAACATCCGCTCCGACCGTCGCGTGAAGGACTGCGCGGGCACCACCACCACCACCTCGGCGCCCCCGTCCCGCAGGCGCTGCGCCAGCCGGGCTCCCCGCGCGTCATCGCTCACGAAGGCCAGCACCGGCGTGCCCCGCTCGAACTCGGGCGCCACCGGCGGCGGCGTGGGCTTCCACGCCGGCTGGTGGAACCACTCCGAGATGTTCTCCCGCTTGTGGGCCGAGGCCCCGGGCGTACGCGGCGCCGCGGCCAGTCCGGCTCCCGGCTCCACCCAGAAGCGCTCCCGCTGGAAGGGGTAGGTGGGCAGCCGCACCCGGCGGCGCTCGCCCGGGCCCTGCAGCCGCTCGCCCTTCAGCTCCACCCCGGCCAGCCACAGCCGTCCGGCCGTCTCCAGCAGCACGGGCAGATCCGCCCGCTCGTCCTGGGGACGCCGCATGGACGCCACCATCGTGCGCCCCGCCGCACCCGGCATCTGCCGCGCCAGCATCGTCAACGCCTGTCCGGGGCCCACCTCGAGCAGCACGCCGGTCCGGCTCGGCCAGCAGCGCGCGCCACGCCCTCGGCGAAGCGCACCGGTCGCCGCAGGTGCTGCACCCAGTAGCGCGGGATCCGTCGCCTCCTCGGCCGTCATCCAGGTGCCGGTGACGTTGGAGACGTAGGGGATGCGCGGGCGGCGACAGGCGCATGCGGCCCAGCCGCTCCCCGAGCGGGCCCCAGCATCGGCTCCATCATCGCCGAGTGGAAGGCGTGCGAGGTGTGCAGCCGGCGGCACTCCACGCCGCGCTCGGCGCCAGCTCGTCCTGCAGGGCCTGCGACGGCCTCGGTGGGGCCGGAGACCACGCACAGCGCGGGCGCGTTGACGGCGGCGAGCGACAGGCCGCCCGGCCAGCAGCGGCGCGCAGCTCGGCCTCGGGCAGGGCCACGGCGAGCATGGCGCCCGGGGGCATCCGCTGCATCAGCCGGCCGCGCAGCGCCACCAGCGCCAGCGCGTCCTCCAGCGAGAAGACGCCCGCCAGGCAGGCGGCCACGTACTCGCCGAGGCTGTGGCCGAGCATCGCCGTGGGCTCGCACGCCCCAGCGTCCATCCACAGCCGGGCCAGCGCGTACTCGACGGCGAAGAGCGCCGGCTGGGTGAGCGCGCGTCTGCGCGCAGCCGCGCGCGGCGGCCTCCTCGCGGTGCCGCGGCCTCGGGGTAGAGCAGCCGTGCGCAGGTCCAGGCCGAGGTGCGGCGTGCAGCAGCTCGCAGCAGCGCGTCCACGTGCTGGCGGAAGACGGGCTCGGTCTCGTAGAGGCTCCCGGCCCATGCCCACGTACTGGGCGCCCTGGCCGGGGAAGAGGAAGGCCACGGGCGGCGGCGGGCCGTCGCCGGCGACCTCGGCATCAGCAGCCGCCGGGCGGCCTGCCAGCGCCGCACCGAGCGTCCGCGGCGTCGCGGCACACCAGCGACGCGGCGGTGCTCGAAGCGGCGCGCGGCCCACCTGCGAGCGTGTAGGCCACGTCGGCCAGGCTCCAGCTCCGGGTGGCGCTCCGAGGTGGCGCGGCCAGGTCCGCCGTCGCCGCCTCCAGCGCCGCCGGCGCTGCGGGCCGAGAGCAGCAGCAGCTGCCAGGCGCGCGCGCGGCTCGGCGCGCGGGCCGCGGCGGCGGCGCCTCCTCGAGAACGACGTGGGCGTTGGTGCCGCCGATGCCGAAGGAGCTGACGCCGGCGCGCCGCGGCGCCCTGCGCCTCGCGGCCACGGGCGCAGCGCGGCGTTGACGAAGAACGGGCTGGCCGCGAAGTCGATGCTGCGGGTTGGGCCGCTCGAAGTGCAGGCTGGGCGGGAGCTCGCCGGTGCTGCAGCGCGAGCACCGTCTTGATGAGGCCGGCGACGCCCGCGGCCGCGTCCAGGTGGCCGATGTTGCGTCTTGACCGAGCCGAGGGCGCAGAAGCCCCGCGCGTCCGTCCGGCGCGGAAGGCCTGGGTCAGCGCGGCGACCTCGATCGGATCGCCGAGCGGCGTGCCGGTGCCGTGGGCCTCGACGTAGCCGATGGTCGTCGGGCTGCACGCCGGCGACGGCGAGCGCCTCGCGCGATGACCTGCGGCCTGGCCGTCGACGCTGGGCGCGGTGTAGCCGACCTTGGCGGCGCCGTCGTTGTTGATGGCCGAGCCGCGGATGACGGCGTGGATCGTGTCGCCGTCGGCGCAGCGCGTCCGCCAGCCGCTTGAGCACGACGACGCCGACGCCGCTGCCCGCCACGCGTGCCCTGCGCGCTGCGCGTCGAAGGCGCGGCAGTGCCCGTCCGGCGAGAGGATGCCCCCCTCCTGGTAGAGGTAGCCCGTCCGCTGGGGCACGGCGACGGACGACGCCGCCGGCCAGCGCCATGTCGCACTCGCCGGCGAGCAGGCTCTGGCAGGCGAGGTGGACCGCCACCAGCGAGGTCGAGCAGGCCGTCTGCACCGTCGAGGCTCGGCCCGCGCAGGTCCAGCTTGTACGAGACGCGGGTGGCCAGGAAGTCCTTGTCGTTGCCGAGCATCAGCGCTGAAGGTAGCCCAGCGAGCCCATCAGGTCCGGCCGCGTCAGCAGGTGGGTGGCCAGGTAGGTGCTGCGCCCCTCGCCGGCGAAGACGCCGATGGCCCCGGGCGAGCGCGAGCTGTCGTAGCCCGCGTGCTCCAGCGCCTCCCAGGCACACTCCAGGAAGAGGCGCTGCTGCGGATCCATCAGTCTCGGCCTCGCGCGGGGTGTAGCCGAAGAAGGCCGCGTCGAAGTCGGCCACGCCGTCGAGGACGAAGGCCGCCCGGACGAAGCCGGGCTGCTCGCGCAGGGAGCGGGACACGCCGGCCGCGTCCAGGTCCGCGTCGGTGAGCTCGGTGCGAGGCTCCACGCCCTCGCGCAGGTTCTGCCAGAAGGCCTCGGCGTCCCGGGCGCCGGGGAAGCGCGCGCCATGCCGATGATGGCGACGCCCTCGGTCTGCGTGGATTCTTCCTGGCTCAAGACTCGTTCCCCTTCTTGCGGCGGCCCGCCTGACGCGCCTGCCGCTGCTTCTCCATGAGTTCACGCCGGCTGCCGCCGCGCTCCTGGCTGGCCTCCAGCTTCGGGCCCTCGTCGCGGCTCGACAGGTGCTCGGCCAGCGCGCCGATCGTGGGGTGCTGGAAGAGCTCGAGCAGCGACACGCGCGGCCCAGGGTCTGCTGCACCCGCGCCTGCACGCGGACGATGCTCAGCGAGTGGCCGCCGAGGTCGAAGAAGTTGTCGTGGCGCCCCACGCGGCTCAGGCCCAGCACCTCGCACCAGATGGCGGCGAGGGCCCGCTCGAGCTCGCCCTGGCGGCTCCACGAAGGCCTGGCCGCTGCCCACGTGCGCCTCGCCGGGAGCGGGCAGCGCGCGCCGGTCGACCTTGCCGTGGGGCGAGAGCGGCAGCGCCGCCAGCGGGACGAAGGCCGAGGGCACCATGTACTCGGGCAGCCGCTGCGCGCAGGAAGGCGCGCAGCGCGGCTGGCGTCCAGCGTGCGCCCTCCCGCGGCCACCACGTAGGCCACCAGGCGCTTGTCGCCGGGCGCGTCCTCGCGCACCATCGCCACCGCCTCGCTGCACCGAGGGGTGCTCGCGCAGCACGGACTCGATCTCGCCCAGCTCGATGCGGAAGCCGCGCAGCTTCACCTGGTGGTCGAGCGCGGCCGAGGAACTCGAGCGTGCCGTCGGGCAGCCAGCGCGCCAGGTCGCCGGTGCGGTAGAGGCGCGCGCCGGGCTCGGAGCTGAAGGGGTCGGGGACGAAGCGCTCGGCGGTGAGCTCCGGGCGGCCGAGGTAGCCGCGGGCCACGCCGCGCCGCCGACGTACAGCTCGCCGGGGACGCCGATGGGGCACCGGCTGCAGCGCGCGCAGTCGAGCACGTACACGCTGCACGTTGGCGATGGGCCGGCCGATGGTGAGGCCGCTCCGCGGATCCATCGGGCTGGCTGATGGTGGCGCAGACGGTGGCCTCGGTGGGGCCGTAGGCGTTGAGGAGGCGTGCGGCCCTGAGCTCCAGCGCGCGAGCCAGCTCGGGAGGGCAGGCCTCGCCGGCGGAGATGATGGTCTCCAGACGCCGGCAGGCCCTCGGGCTCCAGCTGGGCGAGGACGGAGGGGGTGAGGGTGACGGCGGTGATGCGCTGCGCTCGCGCAGCAGCCTGCGCAGGGGCGGCGCCGGGCATGCAGCTGCGTCGCGAGGCGCCAGGCAGCAGGCAGGCGCCGGCGACGAGGGCGGCGAAGACCTCGCAGCACGGAGGCGTCGAAGCCGGCGGAGGCGAACTGGAGCACGCGGCTGTCGGGACGGAAGCCGTGCTCGCGCAGCGGCGGCGAGGGCGGTGTTGCACAGGCCGCGGTGCGTGCAGCAGGGTGCCCTTGGGCCGGCCGGTGGAGCCCGAGGTGTAGATGACGTAGGCGAGGTTGTCCGCGGGCGTGCCAGGACGCGGGGGGCGTGCGCGGGCTCGCGGGCGATCTGCGTCCCACGTCCGTGTCGAGGCAGACGACCAGCCCGCCGGAGGTGGCAGGCAGCGCGCCCGAGGGCGCTCCTGGGTGAGCGAGCACGGGCACGGCCGAGTCCTCGCAGCATGAAGGCGAGGCGCTCGGCGGGTAGGTCGGGTCCAGGGGGACGTAGGCGCCGCCGGCCTTGAGGATGGCGAGCATGCCGACGACCATGTCCAGGGAGCGCTCGAGGCAGAGGCCGACGCGGGACTCGGGGCCGACGCCCAGGGCGCGCAGGTGGTGGGCGAGCTGGTTGGCGCGGCGCGTCGAGCTCCGCGGTAGGTGAGGGCGGCGTCGCCGGCGGAGCGACGGCGGGGGCGTCCGGAGTGCGGCGCCACCTGGGCCTCGAAGAGCTGGTGGGCGCAGGCTCGCGCGGGGAAGTCGACGCGGCGTGTCGTTCCACTCCACGAGCACGCTGCGCGCGCTCGGCCTCGGCCAGCAGCGGCAGCGCGGCGAGGGGCTGGTCCGGGCGGGCCGATGGCGCCCTCCAGCAGCGTGCGCGAGGTGCTCGCACCATGCGGGCGATGGTGGCCGCGTCGAAGAGGTCGGTGTTGTACTCGCAGGAGGCCTGCGAGGCCCTCGCGGCGTCTCGCGTGAGGGAGAGGGTCAGGTCGAACTTGGCGGTGCCTGGCTGTCGACGGCGCCAGCGGGCTCAGCGTCAGGCCGGGCAGCGCCCAGCGCCGCCGTCGGAGCGTTCTGCTGGCAGGACAGCATCACCTGGAAGAGCGGGCGGCGGCTCAGGTCGCGCTCGGGGCTGGAGCGCCTCCACCAGCTTCTCGAAGGGCACGTCCTGGTGGGCGTAGGCGCCCGAGCGTCGTCTCGCGCACGCGGCGCCAGCAGCTCGCGGAAGGTGGGGTCGCCGGCCGAGGCGGGCGCGCAGCACCAGCGTGTTGACGAAGAAGCCGATGAGGCCCTCCAGTCTCGGCGCGGGTGCGGCTGGCGATGGGCGAGCCGACGACGAAGTCCTCCTGGCCGGAGTAGCGGTGCAGCAGCGGCCTGGAAGGCGGCGAGCAGCGTCATGAAGAGCGTGACGCCCTCGCGGCGGCGAAGGCGCTGCAGGGCCGTCGGAGAGGCCGCGCGGCAGCACGCGGGTGAGCGTGCGCGCCGCGGTGGCGTCTGCACCGGCGGGCGGGGCCGGTCGGTGGGCAGCTCCAGCGCGGGGGGCGCGCCGGCGAGCTGCTGCGTCCAGTAGGCGAGCTGCGCGCTCCAGCGCCTCGCCCTGCGAGCCAGTCGCGCTGCCAGACGGCGTAGTCGGCGTACTGGACGGGCAGCTCGGGCAGCGGCGAGGGCTCGCCCGCGGCGAAGGCCCGTAGAGGGCGGCCAGCTCGCGCACGCAGCACGCCCATGGACCAGCCGTCGGAGACGATGTGGTGCATGGTCAGCAGCAGGACGTGCTCGCTCGGCGCCGAGGCGCAGCAGGGTGGCGCGCAGCAGCGGGCCCGCGCGCGCAGGTCGAAGGGCCGCCGGGCCTCCTCGGCGGCGAGCCGCGTCGGGCCTCGCGCCTCGCGCTCGTCGGCGGGCAGGCGTCGCAGGTCGACCAGCGGCGAGGGCGAACGGCGGCCGCGGGGCGGATGACCTGGCACGGGCTCGCCCTGGCGACGGTCTGGAAGCGTGGTGCGCAGCGCCTCGTGGCGGCGCACGAGCTCGCTGAGGCGCGCGCTCGAGCGCCGGCGACGTCGAGCGCGCCGTCCAGGCGCAGCGGCGGCGGGGATGTTGTAGAGCGGCGCTGCCGGGCTCCAGCTGGTCGAGGAACCACAGGCGCTGCTGGGCGAAGGAGAGGGGCAGCGCGGCCGTCGCGCGGGGCGGGCCGCAGGGGCGGAGCGGACGAGGCGCCGGCGCGAGCTGGCCGGAGCGCAGTCCAGACGCTCGGCGAGGCCGGCGACGGTGGGGGCCTCGAAGAGGGCGCGCAGGGGCAGCTCGACGCCGAAGCGCCTCGCGCAGGCGCGAGCCACGAGCCGGGTGGCCAGCAGCGAGTGGCCGCCGAGCGCGAAGAAGTCGTCGTGGACGCCGACGCGCTCCACGCGCAGCACCTCGGCCCAGAGGCCGGCGAGCAGCTCCTCGGTGCGGCGTGCGCGGAGCGACGTAGGCGCGGCGCGTCGCTGGCGGAGGCGTCCGGGGCGGGCAGGGCCTTGCGGTCCACCTTGCCGTTGGGGGTGAGCGGCAGCGCGTCCAGCACCACGAAGGCGCGAGGGCACCATGTACTCGGGCAGCCGCTGGGCCAGGAGGGCGCGCAGCGCGTCGGAGTCCGAGCGGTGAGGCCCGGACGCGGGCGAGCAGGTAGGCCACCAGGCGCTTGTCGCCGGGGACGTCCTCGCGGGCCACCACGACGGCCTCGCGCACGGCGGGGTGCTGGCCGAGCGCGGCCTCGATCTCGCCCAGCTCGATGCGGAAGCCGCGCACCTTCACCTGGTGGTCGATGCGGCCGAGGAACTCGAGGTTGCCGTCGGCCAGCCAGCGCACCAGGTCGCCGGTGCGGTACAGGCGGGCGCCGGGCTCGGCGGCGAAGGGGTCGGGGACGAAGCGCTCGGCGGTGAGGCGCGGGTCGGTCGAGGTAGCCGCGCGCCACGCCGGCGCCGCCGATGTAGAGCTCGCCGGGGACGCCGACGGGGACGGGCCGGCGCGTGCGCGTCGAGCACGTACATGCGCAGTGTTGGCGATGGGCCGGCCGATGGGGACGTGCGCGGAGGCCGGGCACCGAGCTCGCAGCGGTGCAGTGAGTGACGTCGTCGGAGCCTCGGTGGGGCCGTAGGCGTTGATGAGGGGGACGGCAGGGTCAGGAGGCCAGCCAGCGCGCGAGCCACGGCGGGAGGCAGGGCCTCGCCGGTGGGCATCATCCAGCGCAGCTGAGAGAGCGCGGCGCGAGGCGCCCAGCGCATCGGCCTCCTCGAGCATGCGCGGCGAGCAGCGAGGGGACGAGTCTCGGCGATGGAGACGCCGTCGGCGTCCACGAGCCTCGCAGCAGCGCCCGGGGCGCGTGCGCCGCCGCATCCTGGGCGGACGAGCAGCACGGCCGCCGGCCACGCAGCGGCGGCGAAGAACTGCCAGACGGAGACGTCGAAGCACTGGAGAGGCGGACTGCGCGACGCACGTCGGCGGCGCTCAGGCGAGCAGGTCGCGCACCTCGGCATGCAGCGTGGTTGCAGCATGCCGCGGTGCGTCGAGCATGGCGCCCTTGGGCGTGCCGGTGGAGCCCGAGGTGTAGATGACGTAGGCGAGGTGCTCGCGGGCCGAGCGCGCGGCGGGTCGCGTCTCCGGGCCGCGAGGCCGTCGAGCGCCGCGTCCAGCGCAGTCGACGCAGGGCACGACGGCTCGGAGCGGAGCGCCGCGGGCCTCGGTCAGCGCGAGCGTGCCGTCGGGTGACGAGCACCGGTGGCGCGCGGAGTCTGCCGAGCAGGACAGGCCAGGCGCTCGCGCGGGGTAGCGCGGGTCGAGCGGGCACGTAGGCGCCGCCGGCCTTGAGGATGCCGAGCAGGCGCCACGACCAGCTCCAGCGAGCGCTCCAGGCAGCAGGCCGACCGAGCGCGTCCGGGCCGACGCCCGAGCCGCAGCAGGCGGTGGGCGAGGCGGTTGGCGCGGCGGTCGAGCTCGCGCGTAGGTGAGCGCGCCGGCGCCGTCGGACGACGCGCGATGGCGTCCGGAGCTGCGCGCGGCCTGGGCCTCGAAGAGCTGGTGGAAGCAGGCGTCGAGCGGGTACGTCGGCGTGCGGTGTCGTTCCACTCGACGAGCAGCTGGCGCTCTCCGCCTCGCGTCAGCAGCGGCAGCGTCGCCGACGGCGCTGCTCCGGCCGGGAGCACGGCGGCCTCCAGCACGGAGCGCAGGTGCCCGAGCCATGCGGCCGACGGTGCGCTGCGTCGAAGAGGTCGGTGCTGTACTCGAAGCGCGCCGCGGAAGCCCTCGGCCGTGTCGCGTCGAGCACGAGCGTCCAGGTCGAACTTGGACGGTGCCGGTTGTCCACCTCCAGGAGCGCGAGCGTCCAGGCCCGCGCGGGCCGCATCGGGCAGGCGGGTGTTCTGGAGGGTGAACATCACCTGGAAGAGCGGCGTGCGGCTCGAGGTCGCGCCGGGGCTGGAGCTCCTCGACCAGCTTCTCGAAGCGGCAGGTCCTGGTGGGCGTAGGCGCCGAGGGCGGTCTCGCGCACGCGGCCGAGCAGCTCGCGGAAGGTGGGGTCGCCGGCGAGGTCGCGCGCGCAGCACCAGGGTGTTGACGAAGAAGCCGATGAGCGCCCTCCAGCTCCGGCGCGGTGTGCGGTTGGCGATGGGCGAGCCGACGCACGATGTCGTCCTGGCCCGGAGTAGCGGTGCGAGCAGCGCCTGCGAAGGCGGCGAGCAGCGTCATGAAGAGCGTGGCGCCCTCGCTGCCGGCCGAGGGCCTGGAGCGCGTCGGACAGCTCGCGCGGGAGCGTGAACGGACCAGGCCGCGCCGCGGAAGGTCTGCACCGGCGGGCGCGGGCGGTCGGTGGGCAGCTCCAGCGCGGGCGGCGCGCCGGCGAGCTGCTGCGCGCCAGTAGGCGAGCTGCGCGCTCGAGCGCCTCGCCCTGCAGCCAGCGCGCGCTGCCAGACGGCGAAGTCCGCGTACTGGACGGGCAGGCTCGGGCAGCGGCGAGGGCCGGCCCGTGCGCGAAGGCGGCGTAGAGGGCCGCCAGCTCGCGCGACCAGGACGCCCATGGACCAGCCGTCGGAGACGATGTGGTGCATCGTCAGCGAGCAGCACGTGCTCGTCGCGCGCCGAGGCGCAGCAGGCGTGCGCGCGCAGCAGCGGCCCGCGCGCGAGGTCGAAGGGCCGCCGCGCCTCCTCGGCGGCGAGCCGGCGCGCCTCGCGCCTCGCGCTCCGCCGCGGGCAGCGCCGCCAGGTCGACCACGCGGCAGCGCGAGCGCGGCGGGCGGGAGCGATGACCTGGACGCGGCTCGCCGTCGATCGCGGGGAAGGTGGTGCGCAGCGCCTCGTGGCGCGCGACGAGCTCGTCGAAGGCGCGCGCGCAGGGCCGTCGACGTCGAGCGCGCCCGTGCAGGCGCACGGCCGCCGGGCATGTTGTAGGCGGCGCTGCCCGGCTCGAGCTGGTCGAGGAACCAGAGCCGCTGCTGGGCGAAGGACAGCGGCAGCGGCCCGGTCGCGGGCGCGCGGCGCGAGCGGCGGAGCGCGAGGCGCCTGCGCGGCCGCGCCGGCGCCGTCGACGCGCGCGGCGAGGGCGGCCGACGGTGGGCGCCTCGAAGAGGCGCGCGCAGCGGCAGCTCGACCCCGAAGGCGCTCGCGGATGCGCGAGACGACCTGCGTGGCGAGCAGCGAGTGGCCGCCGAGCGCGAAGAAGTCGTCGTGCGCGCCGACGCGCTCGACGCCCAGCACCTCGGCCCAGATGCGCGGCGAGCAGCTCCTCGGCGGGCGTGCGCGGGGCGACGTAGGCGCCGTCGGCCGCGCGCGGGCGCGCTCGGGCGCGGGCAGGGCCTTGCGGTCGACCTTGCCGTTGGGCGTGAGGGGCAGGGCGTCGAGCAGCGCACGAAGGCCGCGGGCACCATGTAGCTCGGGCAGGCGCTCGCGCAGCGAGCGCCGCGCAGCTCGGCGGCGGTCCGGCGCGTCCGCTCGGCGGCGACGACGTAGGCGACCAGGCGCTTGTCGCCCGGGCGCGTCCTCGCGCGCGAGCACGACGGCCTCGCGCACGCGCCGGGTGCTGGCGCAGCGCGGCCTCGATCTCGCCCAGCTCGATGCGGAAGCCGCGCACCTTGACCTGGTGGTCGATGCGGCCGAGGAACTCGAGCGCGCCGTCGGGCAGCCAGCGCGCCAGGTCGCCGGTGCGGTACATGCGCGCGCGCCGGGCTCGCGGCGAAGGGGTCGGGCACGAAGCGCTCGGCGGTCAGCTCCGGGCGGTCCAGGTAGCCGCGCGCCAGACCCGCGCCGCCGAGGTACAGCTCGCCGGGCACGCCGACGGGCACCGGGCGCAGCGCGCGCGTCGAGCACGTAGGCCGAGGTGTCGGCGAGCGGGCGGCCGATGGTGGGCCGCCACGGGCCGCGCGTCGGCACGCGCGCGAAGGTGGAGTAGGTGGTGTCCTCGGTGGGGCCGTAGAGGTTGAGCACGTGCTCCACGGTGCCCGTGCGCGTACAGCGTCGCGCGACGAGCGAGCCCGGCAGCGGCTCGCCGGCCAGGTTCACGGTGCGCACCGACGGCGGGCAGCGCCGCCGCGCACCAGCTCGGCCATGGCCGAGGGCACGGTGTTGACCAGCGTCACCTCGCCGGCCGCCGGCAGGCCGGCCAGGCGCGAGCGCGTTGTCGGCGAGCGATGACGCGGCCGCCGCAGCGCAGCGGGACGAACAGCTCGAAGACGGAGAGGTCGAAGCAGACGGAGGTGGCGGCCAGCACGCCGGCCAGCTCGCTCGCGGGTGAAGGCGTCCAGCGCCCAGCGCAGGAAGGCCACGGCGCTGCGGTGCTCGATGGCGACGCCCTTGGGCCGGCCGGTGGAGCCGGAGGTGTAGATGACGTAGGCCAGGTTGCCCGGCCGCCGTCACGCCGGCGCGCTCGAGCCGCCTGCCGGCAGCTCCTCGCCCGCGTCCAGGTACACCGCGCTGCGCCTTGGCGGCGGCAGCTCGGCTCCAGCTTCCGGCGTCACCAGCACGCGGCGCCTGCGAGTCCTCCAGCATGAAGGCCAGACGCTCCGCCGGGTAGGCCGGATCGAGCGGCACGTAGGCGCCGCCGGCCTTCAGCACGCCCAGCAGGGCGACGATCAGCTCGAGCGTGCGCTCCAGGCACACGGCCACGCGCACCTCCGGGCCCACGCCGAGCCCGCGCAGCGCTTCCGCCAGCCGCGGGCGCGAGCATCCAGCTCCCGGTAGGTGAGGCGCTGCTCCTCGTGGACCAGGGCCACCGCGTCGGGGGTGCGCGCCACCTGGGCTTCCACCAGGTGGTGCACGCAGGTGTCACCGGCGGGCTCGGCCCGGGTGTCGTTCCACGCCCGGAGCTGCTGCCACTCGCGCTCCGGCAGCAACTCGGCGGTGTCGTAGCGGCTCTGAGGCGCGCGCGACATGGCGGAGAGCACGCTCAGGTAGCACGCCTTGATGGCCTCCACCTGATCCGAGCCCAGCCCGTTGCAGTCGAGGGCGATGTGCAGCTCGGTGCTGGCCGTGTTGACGTTGAAGTAGGACGTCCACGCGAAGTACGTCTGGTCGGTGGCCATCATGTCGAGGACCTCGAGCCCGCGCAGCTCGCGCAGCCGATCCAGGACGTGGAAGTGGGTGAAGTTGAAGGCGGTGTCGAAGAGGGGCTGCCCGTCGCCGAAGGACTTCTGGAGCTGGGCGAGGGGGAAGCGGCGGTGGGGCAGGCGGGCGCGCTCGGCCTCGAAGGCGGCCCGAGCCAGATCCAACCAGGTGCCACCCGTCAGGCGCAGGCCCAGGGGGATGGTGTTGAGGAAGATGCCGAGCACCTGATCGCCGCCGGCCACCTCGGGGCGGCCGTTGGCGATGATGCCGGTGACGATCTCATCGCGGCCGGTGAGGAGGGCGACGACGCGGGTGTGCGCGGCGATGAGGACGCTCTTGACGGGGAGCGCCGTCTCGCTGGCGATCTGCTTGAGGCCGGCGAAGACGTCATCCGCGACGGGGAAGAGGATGCGGACGTGCTGGCCGGGGGCCTCGCCGGGGCGCAGGGGCCAGTAGGAGCACGGGGGCGCGCTCCACCGACGACAGCTCCCGGGCCCAGAAGTTGCGGGACTCCTCGGACGTGAGGGCGGTGCGCTCCAGGGCGACGAAGTCGCGGTAGGTGGTGGCGGGAGGCGGCTCCACGGGCGTCTCTCCCTGGAGGGAGGCCACGTAGAGGCGCAGGAGCTCGGACCAGAGCGAGGCCACGCTCCAGCCGTCGAGGAAGGGCTCCGAGAGGGTGAGGCGGAAGGTGTCGTCGGTGAGGCGGTGGGCGTGCAGGCGCACCAGCGGGGGCTGGCGCCAGGTGAAGCCGACCTGCCGCTCCGCGTGCGTCCACGCCTCGAAGTCGCGCTGCTGCTTCGCCTCCGGGGTGCCGCGCCAGTCCAGCACCGTCAGGGGGATCTTCGCCTCCTCGTGCACCAGCTGCAGCGGCTCGCTGAAGGAGGACACGTCGAAGGAGGTGCGCAGCATGGGGTGGCGCCGCCCGAGCCTGTCCGCCGCCCGCCGCAGGGCGCTCTCGTCGAAGCGCACCCGCATGTGGAAGCTGGTGAGGTACACCTCGTAGCCCTGCCGCAGCTCGGCGTGGAAGATGAAGCCCGCCTGCAGCATGGACAGCGGATAGGCATCCGTCAGGCCCGGGGGCAGCGCGGCCCGATCCGCCTCGGACAGCAGCGAGAAGGGCTCGGTGCGCACCGTCTCGTTGCCGCCGCGCCGCAGCGCCGCGGCCAGGGCCCGCACCGTCTGGTGCTCGAACATCTCCGCGACGCTGATCGTCAGCCCCTTCGTGCGCGCGTGCGCCACCACCCGCAGGCTGCGGATGGAGTCACCGCCCAGGTCGAAGAAGTTGTCGTCCACGCCCACGCGGTCCAACCCGAGCGACTCGCGCCACACCTCGGCCAGCAGCCGCTCCAGCTCATTGGACGGCTCCACGTAGCCCTCGCGCAGCGAGGGCCTGAGCTGCTCCGGAGCCGGGAGCGCCCGCCGGTTCACCTTGCCGTTGGCGGTGAGCGGGATGGCCTCCAGGAAGACGAAGGCGGCCGGCACCATGTACTCGGGCAGCCGCTCGCGCAGGAAGGAGCGCAGCTCGCCCACGGCGGGGGCCTCGTGGCCCTCGCGGGGCACGGCGTACGCCACCAGGCGCTTGTCGCCGGGCCATCCTCGCGCGGTATCACCACCACCTCGCGCAGGGCCGGGTGCTTCGCCACCGCGCTCTCGATCTCTCCCAGCTCGATGCGGAAGCCGCGGATCTTCACCTGATCATCGATGCGGCCCAGGTACTCCACGTCCCCGTCCGGCAGCCGCCGGGCCAGGTCGCCGGTGCGGTACAGCCGAGCGCCCGCCTCGCCGGAGGGATCCGCGATGAAGCGCTGCGCGGTCAGCTCCGGACGGTTGAGGTAGCCGCGAGCCACGCCCGCGCCGCCCACGTGGATCTCGCCCGGGACGCCCATCGGGCACCGGCTGCAGGTGCTTGTCCAGGAGCACCACGGACAGGTCCGGAATGGGCTCGCCGATGACGCTGCCGGGGGCCTCCGCCACGTCGCGCGCGCGGATGGGCCGGTAGGTGACGTGCACCGTCGTCTCGGTGATGCCGTACATGTTGACGAGCAGCGGGCGCTCGTCGCCGTGGCGCTCGAACCAGGGCCGCAGGCTCTGAAGGGGCAGGGCCTCGCCACCGAAGACGACGTAGCGCAGGGAGAGCGGCGCGGCGTCGGACGGGGCGGCGAGATCGGCCTGGATGAGCGAGCGGAAGGCGGAGGGCGTCTGGTTGAGCACCGTCACCCGCTCCTCGCGCAGCAGCTGGAGGAAGGACTCGGGGGAGCGGCTCACCAGGTGGGGCACCACCACCAGACGACCGCCGAACAGCAGGGCGCCCCACACCTCCCAGACGGAGAAGTCGAAGGCGATGGAGTGGAAGAGCGTCCACACGTCCGAGCCGTCGAAGTGGAACCACGCGTCGGTGGCGTCGAAGAGACGGGCCACGTTGGCGTGAGTCACCTGCACGCCCTTGGGCCGGCCGGTGGAGCCGGAGGTGTAGATGACGTAGGCGAGATCCTCGCCGGCCGACGGCACCTGGGGACGCGAGGTGTCCTCGGCGGCGATGGCCGAGGCCTGCTCATCCAGCAGGACGACGCGGGGGGCCACCTCGCCGAGCGCGCTGGCGAGACCCGACTGGGTGATGAGGACGCGGGCGGCGCTGTCCTCCATCATGAAGCGGGCGCGCTCGGAGGGGTACGCGGTGTCGATGGGGACGTAGGCGGCGCCGGCCTTGAGGATGGCCAGCACGGCGATCACCATCTCCGGCGAGCGCTCCAGGTAGAGGCCGACGAGATCGCCACGCCGCACGCCCTGGCGGATCAGGTGGTGGGCGAGCTGGTTGGCGCGGGCCTCGAGCTGCGCGTACGTGAGGCGCTGGGCCTCGAAGGTGAGGGCCTCGGCTCCCGGCACCCGAGCGACCTGGGCCTCGAAGCGCCGGTGCAGGCACACCTCTCCCGCGGCGAGGGCCTGGCGCACGCGAGGAGGACGGGTGAGCTCACGCCGCTCCTCCTCCGTCAGCAGGGGCAGCCGGGAGATGGGCAGGGAGGGATCCGCGGCGATCCCCTCCAGCATCGTCAACAGGTGCCCGGCCAGACGCGACACGGTGCCCGCGTCGAGCACATCCACGTTGTAGCGCAGCGTGCCGGCGAGGGTGCCGTCGACCTCGGCGAAGGTGAGCGTCAGATCGAAGGAAGCCACGCGCCGCTCGAGCGCGAGGGACTCGACCTGCAGCGAGCCCACGCGCAGCAGGGCTCCGCTCGCGTCCAGGGCGAGGGCCCCGAGGGCCTCCTGTCCGGGCACGTGCGAGCGCTGGAGGACGAGCTCGGCCTGGGTGAGGGCGGAGCGGCTGGGATCCCTGCGCACGCGCAACCTGTCCACGAGGGTGGCGAAGGGCAGCTCCTGGTGGGAGAGGGCGCCGAGCACGGTCTTCTGGGTGCGCCGCAGCAGCTCGGAGAAGGAGGGCTCGCCGGAGAGGTCTCCGCGGAAGACGACCTGGTTGACGAGGTAGCCCACGACGCTGGCCAGCTGGGGGCGGGTACGGCCGTTGGCGGGCGAGCCCACCCAGATGTCGTCCTGGCCGGTGTAGCGGTGGAGGAGGACCTGGTATGCGGCGAGCAGCAGCGTGTAGAGGGTGACGCCCTGCTCACGAGCGAGGGACTGGAGCCGCTGGGCCACGGGCGCGGGCAGGCGGAAGTTGTGAGCGGCGCCGGCATAGGTCTGCACGGGCGGGCGGGGGCGGAAGCTGGGCAGCTCCAGGGGCACCGGCTCTCCGGCGAGCTGCTGCCGCCAGTACTCCCAGAGCCGCTCGCCCTCGCGAGCCAGGGCCTCGCGCTGCTGGCGCTCGTAGCCGGGCATGTCCAGCTTCACGGGGGCCAGCACGGGCTGCCGTCCGGCGCGCAGGGCCTCGTACAGCTCACCCAACTCCTGCACGAGCACGGCCAGCGAGGCCAGGTCCACGATGATGTGGTGGAAGGCGAGCAGCAGCACGTGCTCGTCCGGCGCGCGGGTGAAGAGGTGAACGCGCAGGAGGGGCCCGGTGGCGAGATCGAAGGGCCGGGCTGCCTCCTCCTCCAGGCGCTGGCTCAGGCGAGACGGCTCCCAGCCGGAGGCCAGCTCGTGGTGGAAGTGGGCCTCGGCGCGGGGCAGGACGCGCTGCACGGGCTGGCCGTCCACGCGCACGAAGAGGGTACGCAGCGCCGCGTGCCGATCCACGAGGGCCTGGAAGGCGCCGCGCAGGGCATCCACGTTCAGCTCGGAGCGCACGCGCACCGCGTGGGTGACGTTGTACTCGGTGGTGTGGGGGGAGAGCTGATGCTGGAACCACAGGCCCCACTGGCCGGGGGTGAGGGGGTAGTCACCGGGCTCGGTGGCGGCCACGGCGGCGTTCGCGTGGGAGGGGGCGGCGTCGAGCGCCTGCGCCACGGTGTCGGCCAGCTCCTCCGGGGTGGGGCCACCCAGGAGCCGGGAGAGGGGAAGCGGGGTGCCGAGGTGTTGCTCCAGGGCGTTGCCCAGCTCCACGGCGGCGAGCGAGTCCAGGCCCAGGTTGCTCACCGGGCTCGTGGGCGTCACGGCCGACAGGGGCAGGCGCAGGGCGCGGGCGAGCTCCTGGCGCACGAGGACCACCAGGGCCTGGCGCCGCTCGGCGGGGGGCAGGGCGCGCAGGGTGGCCACGTCCGGGGCGGCCTCGGGAGCGGCCTCCTCCGGCGCCGGAGCGGCCGTCCGCAGCGAGGACTGGGCCACCACTTCGAGGCTGCCCTCGCGCAGCATCTGCCGGCACCCGCGGCGCTGCAGCTTGCCGCTGGACGTCTTGGGCACGCTACCGGGCCGCGCCAGCACCACGGTGTCCACCCGCAGCTCGTGCTCGCTCTCCACGGCCGCGCGCACGGCCGCCACCACCGCCTCGGGATCCAGACCCTCGCGAGGCGCCACCTCCACCACCATGACCAGCCGCTCCCCGTTCTCGTCCTCCTCGGAGAAGGCCACGTTGCACCCCGGGCGCACCGCCGGGTGGCTGCGCTCGGCCGTCAGCTCCAGGTCCTGCGGGTAGTGGTTGCGCCCGCGGATGATGATGAGATCCTTCTGCCGGCCGGTGACGAAGAGCTCCCCGTCCTCCTGGAGGAAGCCCAGGTCTCCGGTGCGCAGGTAGGGGCCGCCGATGCCGTCGGCCGGGCGAGCCTGGAACGTCTCCTCGGACAGCTCGGGCTTGCCCCAGTAGCCTCCGGCCACGCTCGGGCCGGACACCCAGAGCTCTCCCACCTGGCCCGGAGCGCGGCGCTCGCGCGTCACCGGATCCACCACGATGAGCTCATGGGCCGGGCCGATCTGGCCGCTGCCCACCAGCACGCGCGCTCCCGGCGCGTCCGGGTCCGCCACCACCGCCTGGTTCTTCTCCAGCTCCTCCGCCTGCATCGCGCGCAGCACGGGCGGCTGGGTGAACAGGCCGCCGGTGACGAAGAGCGTCGCCTCGGCCAGGCCGTAGCAGGGGTAGAAGGCCTCGCGGCGGAAGCCGCACGGCGCGAAGGCCTCCACGAAGCGCTCCAGCGTCTCCGGGCGGATCGGCTCCGCGCCGTTGAAGGCCAGCCGCCAGCGGCTCAGATCCAGCGTGCTGCGCTCCTCGGGCGTCGTCTTCCGCACGCACAGGTCGTAGGCGAAGTTGGGTCCGCCGGTGACGCTGCCCCCGAAGCGCGTGATGGCCTGCAGCCAGCGGTAGGGCCGCTGCAGGAAGGACAGCGGCGACATGAGGGCCACGGGGTAGTTGCTGTACAGCGGCTGGAGGATTCCTCCGATGAGCCCCATGTCATGGTAGGGCGGCAGCCAGATGATGCACTGGTCCTGCGGGTGCGATTCGAAGCAGTGGGTGATGACGCGCAGGTTCTCCAGCAGGTTGGAGTGGCTGAGCATCACCCCCTTGGGCGAGCCCGTGGAGCCGGAGGTGTACTGGAGGAAGGCCAGCGAGCCGGACGTCACGTCCGGGCGCTTCCACTGGGCCTCCAGCCCCACCGGCAGCTCATCCGTGGCCACCCACTTCAGGTTTCTCAGCTCCGGCGCCTGCTCGAAGACGAACTCCGCCATGGACAGGATGAAGGAGTTGGTGAGCACCACCGTGGCCTGGGCGTCCTGGATGATGGAGCGCAGCCGGGGCAGGGTCCTCTCCAAGCGCATCGGATCCGGCGGGTAGGCCGGAACCGCCACCGCCCCCGCGTAGAGACAGCCGAAGAAGCCCGCGATGTACTCGGTGCCCGGCGGGTAGAGCAGCATGACCCGCTCCCCGACGGCCTGCGGCGCCAGGCTGGCCGCGATGCGCCGGGCCTTCGCGTCCAGCTCCGCGTGCGTCAGGTAGGTCTCTTCCCCTTCCGCGTCCTCGAGGAACGTGTAGCTGCGGAAATCGGCCTGGCGCTCGGCCCTCATGGCGAGCAGGTCCATCAATGTGGGGGCCACAGGATTGTTCGCGCGGTCGGTCATGGCTCTTCGGATGAGGGGGGAGGGCGCCTGGCGCGTGCTTTGGCCGAGCTGCCTCGATTTACGGATATTGAACAGATATCCGTAATGAGAGTGAAACGAAATCTACTGACACGACGAGATTGTGGCGGGAGTGAATCGCCGGGGGCCCTCGCGCTCTTCTCCTCCCGAAGTCCCCGGCCTTTCACTGCTCTCGGGCGGGGACTCGCCCATGAAGAGGGGAATTCCAGGCTTATTCGAAAAACTGTTGACTGTGGGAATTAGGAGGAATTACTCTGAGTCCTGATTTTAAAATTGTAGTGAGGCTGTAGTGGCGAGGTCCACCACCATGCACTATCAGAACGTTTCTCTTGCCGAGCGCATCAACCAGCTTCAGCGAAGCCTGCGGGAAACGCCGGTGGTGGAACTGGTCGAGGAGGGCATCCAGCTGTTCGCGAAGCTGGAGCACAGCAATCCGTTCGGGAGCCTGAAGGATCGCCCGGCGTTCTGGTTGCTGAAGACGGCGGTGGAGGCGGGGGTGGTGACGGACAAGACGACGTTGGTCGAGTCCTCCTCGGGGAACTTCGCCAACGCCATGGCGAGCTACTGCCGGTTGCTGGGGCTGAAGTTCATTCCGGTGATTGATCCGAACATCGCCGGGGCGAACGAGGCCTACCTGCGGCGGATGTGCGAGACGGTGGTGAAGGTGGAGGAGCGGGACGACACGGGTGGCTTCCTGAAGACGCGGCTGAACAAGGTGCAGGAGCTGCGCAACACCCTGGGGGACGTGTTCTGGCCGAACCAGTACGGCAATCCGCAGGTGGCGGAGGCGCACTACCGGTTCACGGGGGAGGAGATCTGCCGGGCGTTCAAGCAGGTGGATTAC
The DNA here is from genome assembly GCA_963771175.1 of uncultured delta proteobacterium. Taxonomy (GTDB): domain Bacteria; phylum Myxococcota; class Myxococcia; order Myxococcales; family Myxococcaceae; genus Archangium. The sequence continues at coordinate 44,667 of CAVYSY010000010.1, read as the reverse complement.
GTCTTCGTGGGCGTGAGCACGGGAGGGACGATCGCCGGGGTGTCGAGGCGGGTGAAGGAGCAGTTCCCCTCGGCGAAGGTGATCGCGGTGGACGCGGAGGGGTCGGTGATCTTCGGCAAGCCGGCCAAGAAGCGTTACATCCCCGGTATCGGGGCGAGCGTGCGGGCGGAGCTGGTGGATCAAGCGATCATCGATGACGTGGTGAACGTGCCGGAGATCGCGACGGTGAAGGCCTGCCGGGAGCTGCTGTTCAAGCACGGGCTGCTGGTGGGGGGCTCGTCGGGCTCGTGCTACGCGGCGGTGAAGGAATACCTGCCCAGGATCAGGTCCGCCATGTCGCCCCCCACGGTCGTCTTCTTGTGTGCGGACAAGGGCGGGGCCTACCTGGACACCGTCTTCGACGCGCAGTGGTGTTCCCGGCTGGAGCAGTAGGCGCCGGGCCTCCCCGAGCGGGGCCGCTTACAGGGGTTTGAGGGCGCGCAGACGAGCCAGCAGGGCGGTGCGCTCCTGGAAGAAGTGCTGGTGTGTCCACGAGATGGCCACTCCGCGTCGGCAGGCCGACAGGCAGTCAGTCACCTTGCCCACCTCGTGGACGAGGGGCCGCGCCTGGCCGCAGCTGCTCAGCAGCAGATCCTCTCCATTGGACATGTTGCCCACCTCCAGGCCCAAGAGGCCCGCGAGCCGGTACAGTTCGGTCAGGTGCTCTCGGGTGAAGAAGTAGACGCGGTTGATGCTGTCCACCCGTTGCTCGCCGCGCAGGTTCACCCTCCAGCCCTGGGTCTCCTCCGGCCCGTGCTCGCCGTCGTGACTCTCCCCCTGGAGTCCGTGGGGGACGCTCGAATCATCGAGCAGCGAGCGGAAGAGGTGCTCGACCTGGGAGGGCAGCAGGAAGATGTCGTCATCAATGCTGGCGAAGTAGTCGCCGGGCGCGGACCGGGCCAGCTCGAAGCGGACGCCCGCGTGCCGACGCACGGGTTGATCCACCAGCTGCAGGCGCTCGTCGCGCAACCGCACCCAATCGGAGATCCGGTAGGCGGGGTTGTTGTTGGAGACGACGACGTGACCGACGAAGTCGGTACGCAGCAGGCTCTCCACCAGGGGCTCCATGTTCCGGACCCGCCGGTAGCTGAGGAGGATGACGGTGAGGCGCTGGGGTCCTGGGGCGGGTAGGGGGCCTTGATGGCGCACCTGTCTCTGCCACCGGGTGAAGTCCCTGAGGTAGCGAAGCCGCCCGGAGAACCAGGGGTATTCGCGGAGATGCGTTAGCGACTCGAGCAGCTCATGCCAGGGGTTGGGAAGATAGGGGGGCAGGTTCATTCCAGCGCGGTTGCGGAAGGAGTTCCCGGGGTGATTCGGGGCCAGTGGGCCGCATCCACCTATTGTCCACGAGCGAGCGAGGAAGCGTCCCTCAAGGCAAGGAGGGGGGCAAGCCTTCCTTTGACTCCACGTCCCTGGTTGTGGGAAGGGACGCCCACACTCCCCCCGTTGGAACCATGACGATGCTGCCCGAGTCCAACAACACCGCCACCGCTGAGCTCTCGATCGCCCCCGTGCCCGAGCAGGCTCCCGCGCCCGTGAAGCTCACGGAGGTCTCCAGCCTCACGCTGGAGGGCCTCACCCGCTTCTTCACCGAGGAGCTGGGCGAGCGTGCGTTCCGCGCCGGCCAGCTCTACCGGTGGATCCACCAGCGCGGCGCCACCTCGTTCGACGAGATGACGGACCTCTCCAAGGCCCTGCGCGAGAAGCTCAAGGAGCGCGCGGAGATCGTCCCCCTGGTGAAGGACCTCGAGCAGCGCTCGGTGGACGGCACCATCAAGTACCGGTGGAAGACCCGCGACGGGCGCTTCATCGAGTCCGTCTACATGCCCTCGGAGGACCGCAAGACGCTCTGCGTGTCCACCCAGGTGGGCTGCGCCATGGCGTGCACCTTCTGCATGACGGGCACCCTCGGCCTCAAGCGCAACCTCACCCCGGGGGAGATCGTCGCCCAGGTGCACGCGGTCAACCGCGAGGTGCGCAAGCTGGAGAAGCTGGAGACCTACCGCCCGCTCTCCAACCTGGTCTTCATGGGCATGGGCGAGCCCCTGCACAACTTCGAGAACCTGAAGACGGCGCTCTCCATCCTCCAGTCCGAGGAGGGGCCCAACTTCAGCCACCGCCACATCACCGTCTCCACGGTGGGCCTGGTGCCGATGATCGAGCGCTTCGGCCAGGAGACGGACGTGAAGCTCGCCATCTCGCTCAACGCGAGCACCGACGAGCAGCGCTCCCAGACGATGCCCGTCAACCGCAAGTGGAACATCGCGGCGCTGCTCGACGCCTGCCGCAAGTTCCCCCTGCGCCAGGGCCGGCGCATCACCTTCGAGTACGTCCTCCTGCGGGGCTTCAACGACAGCGACGAGGACGCCTACCGCCTGATCGAGCTGCTCAAGGACATCCCCGCCAAGGTCAACCTCATCCCCTACAACGAGAACCCGGGGCTGGGCTTCAAGACGACCATGGACGAGCGGGCCGAGCAGTTCCGGGAAATCCTCACCAACGGGCACGTGGCGGCCTTCATCCGGCAGAACCGGGGCCGGGACATCGCCGCGGCGTGTGGACAGCTCGCCAACCGGGGTGAGGAAAAGGCGTCGGAAACGACGCAAGACCCCGAGCTTCCTTGACAATCCTCTCGGGGGGGCATTAGAAGCGCCCCCCTCCAAGCTGTGATCACCTTCGATTCACCTTCGACTCACCTGGAGCATTAGAAATGGCCGTTGTTCTCCGTCTCGCCCGCGCGGGCGCCAAGAAGAAGCCGTACTACCACGTGGTTGCCACCGACTCCCGCAACCCCCGCGACGGCAAGTTCCTCGAGGCCGTGGGCTCCTACGACCCGAACCAGAGCCCGGCCAAGGTGGAGTTCGTGGCGGAGCGTCTGGAGCACTGGCTGAAGGCCGGCGCGACGCCCTCCGAGACCGTTGGCGAGCTCATCAAGCGCCACAAGCGCGCCGCCGCCGCTGCCAAGCCCGCCTAGTCCCTCTCGCAGGGCTGAACGGACAGCGTGGAGCAGCTCATCATCTATCTGGCGCGGGCCCTGGTCGATCAACCCGATCAGGTCAGCCTGCGTACGTCCGACGTGGAAGGGGCCCGGCTCTTCGAGCTGAAGGTCGCTCCCGAGGACGTGGGCAAGGTCATCGGCCGTGATGGGCGCACTGTAGGCGCCCTCCGGACGCTGCTCGGTGCCGCGGCCCAGAAGCAGGGCCAGAAGGTCCGCCTGGAGATCCAGGATGACCGGCGCCAGCAGCCCCAAGCCGCAGCCCCCGCCTCCCCCGAAGGCCAGTGACTCTCAAACCACACCTCGAGCTGGGCTACGTGGCCCGCGCGCATGGTCTCGGGGGCGAGGTGGCGGTTCGCACCTTCGACCCCGAGTCCGAGACGCTCGACTTCGTCGAGCGCGTGCTCGTGCGTCCTCGCACCGGAGCGGAGCGCGTGCTGCGCATCGAGTCCGTGCGGCCCACTCCCAAGGAGATGCTCGTCGTCTTCGAGGGAGTGAGGGGGCGCGGCCAGGCCGAGGCGCTCGTGGGCGCCACCGTGCTCGCGTTCCGCGAGGACCTCGAGCCCCCCGCGGAGGACGAGTACTTCCAGGGTGATCTCGTGGGCCTCACCGCCGTGGACGAGTCCGGCAACGTGCTCGGCCGCGTGGAGGAGCTCTGGAGCACCGGCGAGGTGCCCAACCTCGTCATCCGCGCCGAGGGCAAGGAGGAGCTGGTGGTGCCCTTCGCGGACGACTTCGTCTCCACGGTGGACGTCCCGGGCGGGCGCCTCGTGGTGAAGCCTCCGGAGTACCTGGAGACCGGCGAGGACAAGGGCAAGGGCGAGGCGGAAGGGAGCGAGGACTGATGTATCCCGTGGAGGTGCTGACCCTCTTCCCGGACAGCGTGGCCGGGTACCTGGGCGCGAGCATCCTCGGGAAGGCCCAGGAGAAGGGCCTGCTCGGCGTCACCGTCACCTACGTCCGTGACTTCGCCGAGGGAAAGCACCGCGTCACCGACGACACGCCCTATGGGGGCGGAGCCGGCATGGTGATGAAGCCCGAGCCGCTGGTGGCCGCCATCGAGGCCGCCCGGGCCCGCGCGCCCGCCGGGGCCAAGGTGCTGCTGATGAGCCCCCGGGGCCCCGTCTTCACCCAGGCGAAGGCGCGCGAGCTGGCGAAGGAGCCCGGTCTGATCCTCGTCTGTGGCCGCTACGAGGGCGTGGACGAGCGCGTCATGCCCTACCTCGATGGGGAGCTGTCCCTGGGGGACTTCATCCTCACCGGGGGCGAGGTGGCCGCCCTGGCCGTGGTGGACGCCGTGGCGCGGCTGCTGCCCGGGGTGTTGGGCAACGAGACCTCCAGCGTCACCGAGAGCTTCGAGGAGGGGGTCCTGGAGCACCCTCACTACACCCGGCCGCCCGTCTTCCGCGGGGCCGAGGTGCCCGCCGTCCTCCAATCGGGCGATCATGCACGCATCGCCCGCTGGCGCCGCTGGAAGGCCCTCCAGCTCACCCGGGAACGGCGCCCGGACTCTGTACGCCCGCCTGCAGTTCGACAAGGCGGACTTGAAGCTGCTGTCGAAGAAAGAGGAGGAGCTGTAGCCCCTCCGATGGTTTTCCGAGCTACGGGTCGGTGCTTTGCGGGCTTGTCCGACCCCCGGCTCTCTGGTAGTACGGCCCGCTCTCTACACCCCGAGTCCCAGCTTACTGGACCCGAGTCGAGCTTTCTGGAGTCAGTTATGCGTCGCAGCGCCATCGAGTACGTGGAGGCCAAGAACCTCCGTAAGGACGTCACCCAGTTCCGCACCGGTGACTCTGTTCGCGTTCACTGGAAGGTCAAGGAGGGCGACAAGGAGCGCGTGCAGGCGTTCGAGGGCATCGTCATCCGCAAGAAGAAGGGCAACAACCGCGCCTCCTTCACCGTCCGCAAGGTGTCCTTCGGCGTCGGCGTGGAGCGCATGTTCCCCCTGCACAGCCCCCGCTACGAGCAGATCGAGGTCCTCTCGCGCGGCAACGTGAACCGCAGCCGCCTCTTCTACCTCCGCGCCCTCAAGGGCAAGGCCTCCCGCGTGGAGACCCAGGAGGATGCCGAGATGCGTCGCGCCGCCGCCAGCCACCACGCCGGCAAGGCGAGCGCCGCCCGTCCGAGCGCCTGATCCGGTCCCGGCCCTCGCTGGCCGGTTCCATCAAAAGGGAGCGTCCTGTTCAAGGACGCTCCCTTTTTTCATTCCCAGGCGGGCTAGAATGGGGGGCGCATGCACTTCGTCGAGGTTGCCGTCCAGAACGTCCGGGGGTTCTCCCCCGCGGGTCGTTTCGCTCTCAAGACCGGGTATCTGGTGCTCAAGCCGCCCGCGGAGCCGAGCCCCCTGGCCGGGCTCACGCTCGCGCTGCTCTACGCGGATGGGCGTGGCGGGGATGCCGCCCTGGCCGCCTCGGCGCAGAAGCCGGGCAAGGCCGCGCTCACCCTCGTGGGGCAGGACAACGTCACCTACCGCGTGCTGCGTGAGCTGGGCGGGGGTGGCTCGCTGCACCGGCTCAATCCCGCCACGCAGCAGCCGGAGCTGGTGACGCAGGACACCACCGACGCGAACCAGTTCCTCCGCGGCCAGGTGGGGCTGCCGCCGCGCACCACCTTCGAGCAGCTCTTCTGCCTCCAGGCGGCTCAGCTTCCCTCTCGCCGGCCCCGCGGTGGCGCCGGTCGCGCGTCCACGTCGGGGTCGGGCATGCGCTCGCTGTCCTCTCCGGGCATGCCGGGCATTCACTCTCCCTCGTCCCCGGGCATGCCGGGTGTCCACTCGCCCTCGTCCCCGGGCCTGCGCACGCAGTCCTCTCCGGGCATGCTGGCGGTGATGCCCGCGTCGGATATCCCCGCCGCCGAGGCGAAGCTGCGCGAGCTCGAGAAGGAGCTCCTCTTCAGCAAGGAGGTGGACAACCTCCAGTTCGAGGTGGACGGGCTCAACTCGCAGGTCTTCGACATCGAGACGAAGCTGCGCGGCACCGACGGCCTGAAGGAGAAGATTCGCGCGGCGGAGGCGGCCTGGGCCGCGGAGCCCACGCCCGAGTCCATGGGGCTGCCCCAGGACATCGTGGCGCGCGCCGAGCGCTTCCCGAAGACGCTGGCCCGCAAGGAAGAGGCCATGGCGCGCCTCATGTCCGAGCGCGAGGTGGCGGAGGAGGAGGCCGCGCGTCTGCCGGACGTGGAGCCGCTCGTCCGCAACCCCCAGTTCTGGGCCGCCGTGGCCGTGGGCGTGGCCTGCTTCGTCGCGGGCTTCTTCTTCACCAACGCGGCCCGCTACGTGGCGCTGCTGGACATCCCCGCCTTCGGCTTCGCCGCCATGCTGGCCCTGCGCTTCGTGGACGAGCTGCAGCACAAGGACTTCGTGAGCCGCCGGGGCGAGATGTTCGTCGTGCGCGAGAAGAAGATCCTCGAGGAGTTCGAGGCCGAGGCCGCTTCGGTGCGCAAGGCCATGGAGGTGTTCGACGTGGATACCCCCAAGGAGATCCCACTCCGCCTGCAGCGCCGCGAGCAGCTCGGTGCCGAGGTGGCCCAGCTCCGCGCCCAGCTCGTCTCGGTGGAGAAGCACCCGGAGTACATCGAGGCCGCCAACCAGCTCCCGGTCATCCGCCAGCAGATCGAGCTGCTCAACGCGAAGATCGCCGAGAAGGGCTCCTTCGTGCGCGACATTCGCGAGGTGGAGCGGGAGATCTCCCGGCTCAAGGAGTCCATCCAGCTCGCGCGCAACCCTCAGATGATGGGCGGGATGCCCGGCGTCGAGCTGTCCGGCCTGGATGCCCTCGAGGATCCCTCGCCCGTGCTGATCAACCTGGCGGCGGACGTGCTCGCCACGAACACGCAGGCCGTGATGGGCGCGCTGCGCGACCGGTGCGTGCAGTACTTCAGCGCGCTCACGGATCGCCGCTACGTGGGCGTGGAGTGGGACAGGGAGGGGCGGGCGACGGTGGTGTCCGCCTCGGGCCGGCGCATGCCCCTGGGCGAGCTGCCTCCCCGGGAGGTGGACATCTTCTTCCTGAGCCTGCGGCTGACGGTCGTGGAGAAGCTGAGCGCCCGGGTGAAGCTGCCCCTGCTCGTGGAGGACGCGCTGATGGGCGTGGACGAGGCCAAGCTGCCGCTGCTGGCGCGGATGCTCAAGCACGTGGGCGCCCTGACGCAGGTGCTGCACGTCACCGCGCACCCCGGCTTCACGCAACTGTCGGACGGGACTGTCAATCTGTAGCGTGTGGTGCGTGGCCCCCGAGGGCGGGGGCCCGGTAGGAGGGGAGGGGACGGTGGTGGATCGGAAGGGGTATGGGGACGAGGGCGAGGAGGCCGCGGTGCGCTTCCTGGAGTCGAGGGGCTATCGGGTGCGTGCGCGCAACTATTCGTGCCGCCACGGGGAGCTGGACGTGGTAGCCGAGCACGGGGACACGGTGTGCTTCGTGGAGGTGCGGATGCGCTCCACGGCGGTGTGGGGAGACCCCTCCCACACGGTGTCCTTCGCCAAGCAGCGCAAGGTGGTGAAGACCGCGCTGCATTACCTCCTGACCCAGCGGCTGCGGGACAGGATGATTCGTTTCGACGTCATCTCGGTGGTGGGCCGCGGCGAGCGCGCGACGGTGGAGCACTTGCCGGGCGCCTTCGACGCCGGCATGTGAGGCACGCATGGCTGGGACGCTCTATCTGGTAGCCACTCCCATCGGGAACCTGGGGGACATCTCCTCGCGCGCCCTGGAGACGCTGCGACAGGTGTCCTTCGTGGCTTGTGAGGACACGCGGCACTCGCGGGTGCTGTTGGATCACTTCGGCATCGCCGCGGACACGGTGAGCCTGCCGGCCTTCGCCGAGGGGCAGCGCGCCGGCCGCATCCTGGATCGGCTCCAGGCCGGCGAGGACTGCGCGCTGGTGACGGACGCGGGCAGTCCGGGCATCAGCGACCCCGGCGAGAAGCTGGTGGCCGAGGCGATCGAGCGCGGGGTGAAGGTGGTGCCGGTGCCGGGGCCCACGGCCCTGGTGGCGGCGCTGAGTGCCTCGGGGCTGCCCACCGGGCGCTTCCACTTCCTGGGCTTCCTGCCGCGCAAGGGGCCCGAGCGCCAGGCCATGCTGGAGGAGGTGGCTCCGCTGTCGGCCACGCTGGTCCTCTACGAGTCCCCGCGCCGGCTGGCCGAGACGCTGACCGACTTGCGGGACGCGCTGGGAGAGCGGCGCGCGGTGCGTGGCGCGGGAGCTCACCAAGGTGCACGAGGAGTTCGCGCGCGGCACGCTGACCTCCCTGGCCGAGCGCTACGCGACCGAGGAGCCCCGGGGCGAGGTGGTGGTGTTGGTGGAGGGGCGCACCGGCGAGCACCGCTGGTCCGAGGACGAATTGCGGCGCGCGCTGGAGGAGGGGCTCGGCGCGAGGCGAGAAGCTCAAGGGCCTGAGCACCGAGCTGGCCCGCCGCGCCGGTTGGTCCGGTCAGGACGTGTACCGGCTGGGGCTCGGACTCAAGAAGCGGTGAGCGGGTTCCCCCCCCTTCCCGAGGGAAGAGGGGGCGCTCGCGCTAGAACGCGAACGTGGCGCTCAGGTCGAGCCGGAAGTCCGTGCTCTCGGAGGCGTAGAAGCGCCGCGAGACGTAGTCCGTGCGGAAGTCGAAGTTCGGGTTGATCTCCGCCGGGTTGTCCGTGAGGTCCACCGAGCCGTTGCCGTCCAGGTCCTTGCCGATCCTCTCGTCGGTGAGCGCGTGGTCCGTGTTGTACAGGAACATGCCCGAGCCCTTCAGGCTGCAGCACGTCCGAGACCTGCACCTTCATGCCGAGCTGGCCACCCACCTGCATGTAGTCGCCGGTGTAGAGCAGCTTGCGCAGCGCGCCGCTCAGCTCGTTGTAGTAGCGGCCCTGCGGACACGTAGTTGGCGATGGCCCGCAGGTCCAGCCGTGAACTTGCGCGTGGGCTGGTTGTAGACCTGGATCTCCGAGCCGAACATCACTCCGCCCGTGTGCGGCGCCTGGATGCCCGTCTCCTTGCGATCCCACCCGTCGATGCCGCAGTTCTGCGGCGTGCCGAGGTTCTGCGGATCCACGTTGCGGTTATCGCAGTTGGTGTATGCGCCCGGGCCGCGCACCGGCACCGTGTAGTGCACCTTGAAGTACGGCTCCGCGATGCCGATCTTCCGCGAGAGCGCCGTGTACATCGTGTACTTGTGCACCCGGTCGCCGACGGCGCCCCGGTCATCCTTGCTCGTCAAGACGCTCGGGTCGAGCAGCGCCGCCGTGGGCGCCTCGTAGTCCAGACCCAGCACCCAGGTGGGCTTGGTGTCGTCCTTGCGCTGGTTGAAGAAGGACCACGCCAGCCCGAAGCGCATGTTGCCCAGGCCGCCGCGGAACGTCTCCAGGGGCACGTTGAAGAGCGCCTGCGTCCCCGCGCCCGTGGTGGGGCAGTTCGGGTCCGTGAGCGAGCCGTCGGCCCGCAGGCAGTTGTTGGTGATGGTGGAGTTGCTCGCGTTCGTCCCCGAGACGAAGCTCCACTCCTCGTTCGCTGGAAGACGATGGGCAGGCCGAACGAGAGCTCGACGTCCTGCGCGATGCCGAACGCCAGGTCGAAGTTCAGCCGCGGATCGTTCCCCTTGTACCAGAGCTCGTTGACGTACTGGCGCGTTCGCCGTCCCCTGGGGCAGCAGCTCCCGGAGGATCTTCGTGCGCCGATGCGTATGCTCGAAGCCCACGTCGATGAACATCCCGAACGGGTCATCATCCTCGAAGGACGATGCGACTCGGGTGATATCCGCCGCGGTGGCGACGAACGGCGCACCCAGCGTCAGCGCGGCGACAACGGCGCGAAGCCTCGACATCCGACCTCCGAACACTCTCTCGGGCGCCCAGCCCTCCCCGCGCCTAACCCCCGAGAAATGTTGAGAAATTGTCGGAGGACGCTAGCCGCCGCGGGCGGGGGTGTCAAGAATCGAAGGACTCAGCCGCCCGCCAGGGTGGTGCCGAGCAGCCCATCCAGCCGGCGCACCTCGGCGTCGAAGGCCGCGCGCTGCGTGGCCGCCAGCGAGCGCCGGTAGGTGCGGTGGCTCTCGTAGGGATCCAGGACGCGCTCGTCGCCGGCCATCGAGCTGGTAGTGCAGGTGGGGCGCGAAGGAGCGGCCGGTGTTGCCGCTGCGGCCCAGCATGGAGCCCACGGCGAAGCGGTCGCCCACCTTGAGCGAGCGCGGCAGCTCGTCCAGGTGCAGGAAGAGGGCGCGGCGGCGCTTGCCACCGACCTCCTCGAGCTCGACGCAGTTGCCGTTGAAGCGGAAGTTCCAGTTCTTGCGGCGGACGACGCCGGTGAAGGGCGCCTTCACCGGGGTGCCCACGGCCGTCTTGAAGTCCACGCCCTTGTGGCGGCGACCATCGCGCAGCAGCGACGTCACCTGCTCGTAGTCGTCCAGGGGCGAGTGCTCCAGGCGCAACTCCAGCTCCTCGCCGCTGGGCAGGTAGTAGCGGGGGTTGTTGTCGCCCGCGGCCTGGAAGCGGTAGGCGCGGTGCGTCTGGCCCGTCTTGTTGCTGGTGAAGCGCACCGCGTGCACCAGCGGCTCCTCGCCGGGGCGCATCTCGTAGAGGACGTCCATCGTGTCCCCGCGGCGGATGTCACCGCGGCACGTCCACCCACCAGACCAGCGTGCGCGTCACCACCTGGGCGAGCGCGGGGCCCACCTCGGAGCCGGCGACGGCGACGATCGCCGTCTCCAGCGGACCGTCGATGCGGATGGCGGCGCGGGACAGCCCGGCGGTCTTGAGCGGATCCGCGACGGTGGGCGCGGCGGCCGTGGGGGCGGCGTTGGCGGTGGAGCCCGCGTCCTGCGGGCCCGGGAGCCACGGGCGGCGGTGACAGACGGCTCCGTCTGGGCGGTGGCCGTGGCGGGCTGCTCGGAGGTGAGTCGCTGCTTCCACCACCACACGCCCCCGGCGCTCAGGCCGAGCAGCAAGGAGACGGCCATCACCGGCCCTACAGGGCTTTTCTTCGGTTGAGGTCCGAGGGTGGGAAGAGGCGGCCGCATTCATGCTCCCAGAGTCAAAAGGGTTGTGGCCGGGACCGAACCGATGGTTTCGCGGCGATATTTCGCCAGCGTGACTCAGTCGTCCAGGCCGTCGTCCCGCCCGTCCTGGGCGGTCGTATCGCGCAGGCCGAACTCCTTCATCTTGGTCTGCAGCGACTTGCGGCTGATCTGCAGCAGCCTGGCTGCGCGGGTGACGTTGCCGCCGGTCTCCTCCAGGGCCTTGGTGATGAGGTCCTTCTCCAGCTCGGCCGCCTTCATGCGGACGATGTCCTTGAGGCCGCCTTCTCGCCGGGGGAGTGCTCTCCAGGGAGGCAGCCGAGAGAGCGGGCGCTGCCTGGGGCGGCGCCCTGGCGCACCGGCTCCGGCAGATCCTTCGCGGTGATGTGCGGCCCGTCCGCGAAGAGCAGCACGCGCTCGATGAGGTTCTCCAGCTCGCGGATGTTGCCGGGCCAGGTGTAGGCCTGCAGCAGCGCCAGCGCGTCGTCGGCGATGCCCTCGATCTTCTTGTTGAGCTTGCGGTTGTACTTCTCCACGAAGTGCCCCGCGAGCATGGGGATGTCGCCGCGGCGCTCGCGCAGCGGCGGCAGCGCGATGGGCACCACCGTCAGCCGGTAGTACAGGTCCTTGCGGAAGCGCCCGGCCTCGATCTCCTCCTGCAGGTCGCGGTTGGTGGCGGCGATGAGGCGCACGTCCACGCGGGTCGTCTTGATGCCGCCCACGCGCTCGAACTCGCTCTCCTGCAGCGCGCGCAGCAGCTTCACCTGCATCTCGACGGGGATCTCGCCAATCTCGTCGAGGAAGAGGGTGCCGCCGTCGGCCAGCTCGAAGCGGCCGGGCTTGGAGGTGACGGCGCCGGTGAAGGCGCCGCGCTCGTAGCCGAAGAGCTCGGACTCCAGCAGGTTCTGGGGGATGGCGGCGCAGTTGATCTTGATGAACGGCTTGTCGCGGCGGCTGGAGGCCGCCGTGCAGCGCGGTGGCGATCAGCTCCTTGCCGGTGCCGCTCTCGCCGGTGATGAGCACGGTGGACGGGGTGTCCGCCACCTTGTCGATGATCTTGAAGACCTCGTGGATCTGCGGCGACTCGCCGATGATGGCGGCGCGGGCCTTGGCGTCGGCGCGCACCGAGCGCTGGGCGACGTCGTGCGCCTTGGCGGCCTTGGCGATCGACGGCCGAGAGCTCCGCCTGATCGAAGGGCTTGGTGATGTAGTCGAAGGCGCCGGCCTTGATGGCCTCGACGGCGGAGTCCACCGTGCCGTGGGCGGTGATGATGATGACGGGCACGTCGGGGTTGGCGGCGTTGACGGCGCGCAGCACCTCCATGCCCCCGGCCTTGGGCATGACGAGGTCGGTGACGACGATGTCCGCGCCGTTCTTGTGGAACTCGGCGAGGCCCTGCTCGCCGTCGGCCGCGACCGTGACGTCGTAGCCGTCGCGGCGCAGCATGGCGGCGAGCACCTTGCGCAGGTTCGCCTCGTCGTCGACGACCAGTACCTTCGCCATGGGGGGGCTGGCGGGGTCCGGGCTAGCCGCGGACCGGGTGGCTGCATCCCTCGAGGGTGCAGATGGCGTCCGGGTGCTTGATGCGCAGGATGAGCGTCTCGAGCACGCGGAAGGGGTGGTTCATCCGGGACGCGCCCAGGTAGGCGGCGACCATGTCCATGGCCACCGCGAGATCCATGTTCTCGCGGCCGGTGGACACCACCACGCCCGAGTCGCCGCGCAGCCGGTTGGACTGGAAGACGCCGTCCGAGGCGAGCTGGCGGATGGTCTCGATCTCCAGCACGCCCGTCTTCTCGAAGATGCGGTGCAGCAGCGAGTAGAGGCGGGGCGAGAGGACGACGGCGTAGGGGCCGTAGTGGCCGGACTCGTTGAGCTTGCGGGTGGCCTCGACGATGGCGAGGTAGCCGGTGCCGGGCGTGCGCCCAGTCCCCGAGCGGCACGGTGAGCCGGCCGGTGGCGTTCATCAGCCCCTCGTGGCCGAGCTTGGGGTCGCCGTAGAAGATGAGCTCGTCCTCCTGCTGGGCGCAGAAGGCGGCGGCGCCGGCGGCGGCGGACACGTCCAGCGGCATGTTGTGCGTGCGCGCCGCCTCGATGTCGCGCCAGTGCAGCAGGAAGTCCTTGTAGATGATGGGGATCGTCTTGAAGCTGCGCGACGTCGGTGAAGACGGAGGCCGTCTCCTGCTCGCCGACGATGTCCACCGCGCCGGGGCTGACGCCGGTGTACTCGTCGTGGGGAACGGTCTGCACGCCGGCGCCCAGCGGGCCGTAGATGTCGAGGATGCGGCGGCCCACGAGCGAGCGGCGGGCGACCTGGATCACCGTCTCGTTGAGGCGCGCCCACTCCTCCTCGCGCAGCGGGTTCTCGGCGTGTCCAAGGAAGTCAGGCATGGGGAAGCTCCTGAGAGGTACGGACGGTCAGCGGCTGCGCCGCAGCGAGCCGACGGTGAAGGGTTGGGCGCCCGGGCTGGGCGGGGGGGCTGGCACGCCGTAGACGACGCGCTCGGGTTGAAGCAGGACAGGGGCCGGCGCCGCCGGAGCAGGAGTGGCGGGGGCGGGAGGTCGAGCACCCTCGGGGGCACCTGCGCTCGAGGGCTCCCTGGAAGTGGCCCGCGACGACGGGCTTGGCGAAGTGGGCCTCCTGCCCCGCGTCGAGGAGGCGGATCATGTGGACGGCCTCGGCGACGTGCTCCTTCTCCTCGGCGGCGAGGTGCAGGAAGAAGTCGCGGACCTCCGGGCGGGAGGCGGCCCGAGCGAAGGCCTCGTACTCGTTGATGGTCTCCAGTTCGCGTGCGAGCACCCGGCGGACGAGCGCGACGTCGGTCGGGAGGTCGTTGTCTGGGGGACCAGCCATGGAAGCGCTGACCATTGCGCCCGCAGGGGGCACCGTCAAGGGAAACCATGGGCCGGGGGTCTTCTTGCTTCAAGCGGGTGAACGCTCCGCATAGAGTCCGGGCCGCTTGACCGTTCCCGCCCCTCGCTCCGACGCTTCCGCCGTTCCCGAAACCCGTTCCGCCTCCCGGGGCGCCCCTGCCCGAAGTGGCGGCGCGCTGTTGGTCGCCGCGGGCATCATGGCCTCGCGGCTGATGGGCCTGGTGCGCGAGCGGGTCTTCGCGCACTACCTGGGCAACGGGGTGCTCGCCGCCGTGTTCAAGGCGGCGCTGCGCATCCCCAACTTCCTGCAGAACCTCTTCGGCGAGGGCGTGCTCTCCGGCTCGTTCATCCCGGTGTACGCGGGGCTGCTGGGCAAGGGGGACACGAAGGAGGCCGATCGGGTCGCGGGGGCGGTGTTCGGGCTGCTCGCGCTGGCCACGAGCGTGATGGTGGCGGTGGGAATGCTCGCCACGCCGTTCTTCGTGGACACCATCGCCCCGGGCTTCGAGGGCGAGGCGCGGGCCATGGCCATCCAGCTCGTCCGCATCCTCTTCCCGGGCACCGGCGTGCTGGTGCTGTCGGCGTGGTGCCTGGGCATCCTCAACAGCCACCGGAAGTTCCTCCTCTCGTACGCTGGCGCCGGTGGTGTGGAACCTGGCCATCATCGCCACGCTGGTGGTCGGCGGGCTGGCGCGGGCTGGAGGCGGAGCGGCTGGTGGTGGTGGTCTGCCTATGGCGTGGTGGCGGGCAGCTTCCTGCAGTTCGCGGTGCAGGTGCCCTCGGTGCTTCGGGCTGCTCGGGGGCTTCCGGCCGACCCTGTCCGTGGCCAGCGAGTCCGTGCGCCAGGTGCTGCGCAGCTTCGGCACCGGTGGTGGTCGGCCGCGGCGTGGTGCAGGTGAGCGCCTACGTGGACACGCCGTACGCCTCGCTCGTCGCCGACCGGGCGCTGTCCACGCTGACCTACGCGCAGACCCTCTACCTCATGCCCGTGAGCCTCTTCGGCATGGCGGTCTCCGCGGCCGAGTTGCCGGAGATGTCGCGCGCGGCCGGGGCGGGGGAGGAGGTGGCCGGCCAAGCTGCGCACGCGGCTCGAGGCGGGCTCGCGCCGCATCGCCTTCTTCGTGGTGCCCTCGGCGGCGGCGTTCCTCTTCATCGGAGACGTGGTGGCGGGCGGCGCTGCTGCAGACGGGCCGCTTCACCGGCGCGGACACGCGCTTCCTCTGGTACCTGCTGATGGGCGCCTCGGTGGGCCTGGTGGCCTCCACGCTGGGGCGCCTGTACGCCTCGGCCTTCTACGCGCTGAAGGACCCGCGCACGCCGCTGCGCTTCGCGGCGATACGGGTAGGCGTGGGGGCGGCCCTGGCCTGGTTCCTGGCGCTGCGGTTGCCGGGACTCGTGGGGCTGCCGGCGCACCTGGGGACGGCCTTCTTGCCGCTGTCCGGCGGGCTGATGGCCTGGCTCGAGGCACGGATGCTGCGGCGGGCGCTCGTCGAGAAGATCGGGCAGGTGACGATGCCGGGGATGGTGAAGCTCTGGGGGGCGGCGATCGCGGCGGGGCTGACGGCACTGGGCATCAAGGTGGCGCTGGCCCGGGTGTTGGGGCCCATGCCCAGGGTGGCGCAGGAGTGGGGAGGGAGTATCCTGGCCCCGCCGGACCTGCACCCGATCCTCCTCTTCTTGGTGGTGGTGCTGCCGTTCGGGGCGGTGTACTTCGGTATCACGGACGCCCTGGGTATTCCCGAGGCGAAGTCCGTGCTGAACCGGGTCCTCCGGCGCCGGAAGGCGGCCCGCTGAGCCCTTCCTCTCCCGCCGGGAGGGGTTGCTCCCCAGCGATTGGAGAGCGGGCGAGCCTCCGGGGGTGAGGGTTTTTCCCCACAATAGGGATGGCACCTCCGACGGGTCGCGTTATGGAGGGGTTGCCGACACGCTTGGTGGAAGAAGCGCACATGCATCTTCCGTCCAAGCACGGCGCGCGTGTAGAGTGCGCCGCCTTTTTCCCCAGTCGGGGGCCTGGTCTCCCCGCGCTGGATTTCGTTGGATTTCGTTCAGGAAGGTCCTGGCTGTGAGCGACGACAAGAACGGTTCCGTTGGTTCTGGTGGCGGCGGTGCGGGTGGCTTCGGTCCCAAGAAGCCCAAGGCCACCTTTGGAGACGTGATGCTTGGCATCCCGGCGGGCCGTGGCGGCGAGCGCGAGGAGCGCGGTGGCCGGGACCGCGGTGGCTCGGAGCGCCCGCGCGGTGAGCGGGGTGGCGAGCGCGAGGCCCGTCCGGCGAAGCCCGCCGAGGGCGCGGCCGGTGCTCCGCAGGCCGCTCCCCGTGAGGATCGCGGTCCGCGCGGCGGCCGTGGTGGCGAGCGTGGCGGTCGCGGTGGTGGCGAGCGCGGTGGCCGCGGTGGCGGCGAGCGCCGGCCCCAGGGTCCCATGGTGGTGGTGAAGCGCGCCTCGGGCGCGGTGGAGACGCGCGGTCCGGTGACGCCGGCCCCGACGGCCGCTGCCCCGGCCGAGCCCGCGGCGACGACCGAGGCCGTGGCTCCGGCTCCGGTCGCCCCGGTGGTTCCGACTCCGACTCCGACGCCCCGGGCTCCCAGCACCGCGCTCTACGAGGAGGTCCCCGAGACGGAGTCCTTCGAGGAGATGTTCGCGGCGCAGCAGAAGGAGGGCGGCGTGCCCGGCAAGCGCGCGGTGCGCATCGGCGAGAAGGTCTCGGGCACCATCTTCCAGCTCGGCGCGGACACGGCCTTCGTGTCGCTGTCCAACGCCAAGAGCGAGGCGATGATCGAGCTGCGCGAGCTCAAGGACGACGAGGGCGTCCTGCGCTACGGCGTGGGTGACACCATCGAGGCGCACGTCATCGAGGCGGGCGCTCGGGGCATCCTCCTGAGCCGCGCGCTGGCCAAGGGCAGCGCCAACATGGCGATGCTGGCCGAGGCCCGCGCCTCCGGCATGCCGGTGGAGGGCATGGTCCTCTCCGTGAACAAGGGCGGCGTGGAGGTGGCGATCGGCGACGTGCGCGCCTTCTGCCCCATCAGCCAGCTCGACCTCCGCTTCGTGGAGAAGCCGGAGCAGTTCGTCGGCGAGAAGCTCACGTTCCGCGTCACCGAGGTCCGGGATCGCAACGTGGTGCTCTCGCGCCGCTCCCTGCTCGAGGATGAGCAGCGTCAGCTCGCGGCCAAGACGCGCGAGACGCTCGCCGAGGGCAAGGTCGTCAAGGGCAAGGTCTCCGGCGTGCGTGACTTCGGCGTGTTCGTGGACCTGGGCGGCGTGGAGGGGATGATCCCCGTCTCCGAGCTGTCCTACACGCGCGTGGGCCACCCGAGCGAGGTGGTGAAGCAGGGCGACGAGGTGGAGGTGGAGATCCTCCGCATGGAGGCCGCCCAGCCCAACTCGCCGGACAAGTCCAAGCAGAAGGAGCGGATCACGCTCTCCATGCGCGCCCGCCAGGAGGATCCCTTCAAGACGGCGATCGCGGAGATCAAGGAGGGCGACCGGCTCCAGGGCAAGGTGGTGCGGCTGCAGCCCTTCGGCGCCTTCGTGGAGCTGCGTCCGGGCGTGGACGGCCTGGTGCACATCTCCGCGCTGTCCGACCGCCGCATCGCGCACCCGCGCGACGTGGTGCAGGAGGGCGAGACCATCTGGGTGCAGGTGGAGAAGATCGACACCCATGACAAGCGCATCGGCCTGCGCAAGATCACCGAGGAGGAGGCCCAGCGCCCCGCCGAGGAGCGTCCGGCCGCCACCGAGGAGAAGAAGGCCGCCGAGCCCGCGGCTCCTCGTCCGAAGGTGGGCCAGGTGGTGGTGGGCAAGGTGGATCGCATCGAGCCCTACGGCGTGTTCCTCGTCTTCCCGGGCGGCAAGGGCCTCATCCCCGCCAGCGAGACGGGCACCGAGCGCGGCACCGATCTGCGCAAGAAGTTCTCGCTCGGCCAGGAGCTGAAGGTGGCCCTGGTGGACATCGACGCCTCCGGGAAGATCCGTCTCTCCATCACCGCCGCCGAGCGGGCCGAGGAGCGCGCGGAGGTCGAGGCGTGGGCGAAGACCCAGCAGCCGGTTGGTGGTGGCAAGAAGGGACTCGGGACCTTCGCCGATCTGTTCAAGCAGAAGCAGGGCAAGTAGCGCTGTCGCGCCTCGATCGCGGGCGGCACGGAATGAAGAACGTGCCGCCCGGCGTTCGGTAAAAAGGAGTTGACGGTATAGGGGGAGGGCGGTACTTACCCTCCCGCTTCGACGCCGCGGGGTGGAGCAGCCTGGTAGCTCGTCGGGCTCATAACCCGAAGGTCGCAGGTTCAAATCCTGCCCCCGCAACTCGAAATTCCAGGTGTTCTGTCGGAAATGAATGACAGGGTCTCTGGTGTTTGAGATAGAGCGGAAAGCAAAGCAGCAAACGGTGTCGCGGGGTGGAGCAGCCTGGTAGCTCGTCGGGCTCATAACCCGAAGGTCGCAGGTTCAAATCCTGCCCCCGCAACTTGGGAGATGAGGCCCCGCTGGTGTAGAGCCAGCGGGGCTTTGTCGTTGAGGGCAGCAAGAAGCAAGACATGTCGCGGGGTGGAGCAGCCTGGTAGCTCGTCGGGCTCATAACCCGAAGGTCGCAGGTTCAAATCCTGCCCCCGCAACTTGGGAGACGAGGCCCCGCTGGTGCAGAGCCAGCGGGGCTTTGTCGTTGAAGGCAGCAAGAAGCAAGACATGTCGCGGGGTGGAGCAGCCTGGTAGCTCGTCGGGCTCATAACCCGAAGGTCGCAGGTTCAAATCCTGCCCCCGCAACTCGAACGCGAAGCCCCGCTGGCGATAGTCAGCGGGGCTTTGTCGTTTCCGGGCATCCAGTCACCGCGCTCGTCACGCGCTCCGCTGGCGGTGCTCCTCCAGGTACGCCGCGAAGCCCGCCTTGGACTGGATGCGGAACTCGGGCAGGCGCGCCAGCGCCTTGGGCGCGAACGCGTACTGCTCGCACACGAGGCTCGCTCGCAGCGCGCCTTCTCCGCCTCCCGTGAAGGGTTGCACCTCGTGCGTCAGGTCCCCTCGGAAGTGCACCAGCATGCCCGTCCTCGGGCGCACCTTGCCCACTGGCTCGTCCCCCCGGGCGAGCACCAGCGCGCCTCCCTTCACGCGCTCGGGCACGCTCACGTACAGCACGCTCACGTGCTCGGGCGTTGCTCCCGGGACGCCGCTCGGCTCCTGCAGCGTCGCGTCGATGTGCAGGCCCACGCCTTGCCCCGGCTCCAGCAGCAGCAGGTTCAGGTAGAAGGCGTTCGGCCTTCGTCGCTCCTTGCTCGGGCCGAAGAGCCGCTCACGCCACGGCAACAGCCCCCGCGAGCTCGCGGGATCCATCACCAGCGCCAGGTACTCCCGGAGGAAGGGGAAGCGCTCCTCCAGCGTCGCCCGCCCCGCTTCCGTGAAGATGAAGGCGAAGCCCCGGCTGCTCTGGAACGTCCCCATCAGCGGGCTCCGCGCCACGAAGCGCGAGGAGAGCAGGGCTTCTCGCAGCGACTCCAGCCTGACACCCGTCAAGGCGTTCCGATGGGTGACGTACTCGCTCACTTCGCGCAACCTAGCCTGGATCCTCCGCCCATCGCATGAGGAAGGAGGGGGGCCGGTACGGCCAGACGCCTGGTCGTGCCCCTGCTCGCCTTCGCCGAACCGGGGGGAGGGCAAATCGGCCGGAAGGACTGTCATGCGCCGGTAACCCTGGAATAGACTCCCAGCCACCGCTCTGCTTGCAGGTCCGATGACCGAGTTCCTCAACGCCATCCTCGCCTTTCCGACCGTGCTCTTCACCATCCCGCTGGGCGTGGTGGTCGGCTACTGGCTCACCGTGATGATTGGCGCCGTGGGCATCGATCTCCTGGACGGCGACCTCGGCGACTTCGCGCTGGGAGCCAAGGCCGGGGCGGGTGAGGTGCTCGAGGGAGGCGTCAAGGGCGCGGTGGAGGGCGGTGCCAAGGCCGCGGTGGAGGGCGGCGCCAAGGCCTCGCTCGAGAGCGTGAAGGACGGGGCCAACTTCTTCGAGGTGCTCGGCTTCGGCGGCGTCCCGGTGACGGTGTCCGTCAGCTTCGTCGTCTTCCTCTCCTGGTTGATGTCGCTGGCCTTCGCCCGCCCCGCCAAGGAGGCCCTGGGGGCTCTGCCGGGCGCGCTCGTCAGCGGGGGTCTGGCCGCGCTGTGCCTCGCGGTGGGCCTGGTGCTCGCCGGCCTGGTGGTGCGGCCCCTGCGTCCCATGTTCGCCACGCAGCAGGCGCCTCGCCGCGCCGAGCTCATGGGCCGCGTGTGCGTCATCGCCAGCGGCCGCGTGGATGGGAAGTTCGGCCATGCCACCTTCGAGGACGGCGGCGCCGGCCTCCTCCTCAACGTGGTGTGCGACAAGGCCAATGAGCTCAAGCGCGGCGAGAAGGCGCTGATCCTCGGCTACGACGCCACCCGCGATGCCTATGAAGTGGAGCCCGTGGACTGGCTCCTCCCGCAAGAGGTGGAGCACCTGAAGGATCCGCTCACCGCCGCCGCGCTCGCGCGGGACAGGGCGCGGACGCGGTAGCTCCTTCCCTCTGATTCGTCTCTGGCGCGCCGGGTTGTTTCGGGGGTCCCCGGTCGCCACCTTTGCGCAGCCCCCTGGTCTACTCGCTCGGGAAACGACACCGACATGGAACTGCCAATCGTCGCATCCGGAATCGTCGGAGGACTCTTCTTCCTCTTCTGTTCCGCGTTCATCGTCTCCAGGTTCTACCGGCAGGTGGATCAGGGAAGGCGCTCATCGTCAACACGATCAAGGGCGAGCCGCTCGTCACCTTCACCGGCGCCATCGTCTACCCGATCATCAACCGGGCCGAGGTGATGGACATCTCCGTCAAGACGATCGAGATCGATCGCCGCGGCAAGGAGGGCCTGATCTGCAAGGACAACATCCGCGCCGACATCAAGGTCACCTTCTTCGTCCGGGTGAACAAGACGCGCGAGGACGTGCTCAAGGTCGCCCAGTCCATCGGCTGCGCCCGCGCGAGCGATCAGGAGACCCTCGAGGAGCTCTTCGCCGCCAAGTTCTCCGAGGCGCTCAAGACGGTCGGCAAGCAGCTTCGACTTCGAGGAGCTCTACACCAAGCGCGACGACTTCAAGGACAAGATCATCGAGGTCATCGGCAAGGACCTCAACGGCTTCATGCTCGACGACTGCGCCATCGACTACCTCGAGCAGACCCCGCTCGAGGTGCTCGACAAGGACAACATCCTCGACGCCGAGGGCATCCGGAAGATCACCGAGCTCACCGTCCGTCGCAGAACGTCCAGACCAACGAGCTCCGCCAGAACGAGCGCATGGAGATCACCAAGCGAACCTCGAGGCCGACGAGGCGATCTTCGCGCTCGAGCGCCAGCGCGCCGAGGCCGAGGCGAAGAAGAAGCGGGAGATCGATCCATCGCAGGCGCGCGAGCCGACGAGGCCGAGCGCGTGGAGGCCGAGGAGCACGCCAAGAAGCAGCTGGCGCGCATCAAGGCCGAGGAAGAGATCCTGATCAACGAGCAGAACAAGCAGCGCCAGGTCGAGGTCGCGCAGAAGAACCGCGAGCGCGTGGTCGGCGTCGAGACCGAGCGCGTCGAGAAGGACCGCGCGCTCGAGGCCATCGACCGCGAGCGCGAGGTGGAGCTGTCGCGGCATCGGCAAGGAGAAGGAGCTCGAGGCCGAGAAGAAGGAGATCGCCGACGTGGTCCGCGCCCGCATCGCCGTCGAGAAGACCGTGGCCGAGGAGGAGGAGCGCATCAAGGACCTGCGCGTGATGGCCGAGGCCACGCGCCGCAAGGACGCGCTGCTCATCACCGCCGAGGCCGAGGCGCAGGAGAAGCTCGTCAAGGACATCAAGGCCGCCGAGGCCAGCAACGAGGTGGCCAAGTTCACCGCGCAGGAGAAGCTCACCCTCGCCGAGGCCGAGCTCGAGACCGCCGACAAGACGGCGAAGGCGAAGATCCGCCTGGCCGAGGGCATCCAGGCCGAGGCGGCCGCCCACGGCCTGGCCGAGGTGCGCGTGAAGGAGGCCGACGCGGTGGCCGTCGAGAAGCAGGGCCTGGCCAGGTGCGCGTGAAGGAGGCCGAGGCCGCCGTCATCGAGAAGCAGGGCATGGCCCAGGCCACCGTCCTCAAGGAGCGCGGGCTCGCCGAGGCCGCATCCGCCCGCGAGAAGCTGCTCGCCGAGGCCGCTGGTGAGAAGGAGAAGGGGCTGGCCCACGCGAGCATCGGCGAGGCCGAGGCCTCGCCATCCAGAAGCGCGGCGAGGCCGAGGCCGCCGCTGCCCGCGAGAAGCTGCTCGCCGAGGCCAAGGGCATCGAGGAGAAGCTGCTCGCCGAGGCCCGCGGTCTGGCCGAGAAGGCCGAGTCGATGAAGCTGCTCCAGGGCGCGACCCGCGAGCACGAGGAGTTCCGCCTCCGCCTCGAGAAGGAGCGCGACGTGGAGCTCGAGTCCATCAACGTCCGCAAGGACATCGCCGAGGCCCAGGCCAAGGTCCTCGCCGAGGCCTTCGGCAACGCCAAGATCAACATCGTCGGCGGCGACGGCCAGTTCTTCGACCGCTTCGTCAAGGCCATCTCCGTCGGTCAGTCCATCGACGGCGCGCTCGACCAGAGCGAGACGCTGCGCAAGGCCTTCGGCGGCTACCTCAACGGCGAGAAGGACCTGCCCGCGGACCTCAAGGAGATCCTCTCCAAGCCGGGCCTCACCAGCGACGCGCAGAACCTGGCCATGGCCGCGCTGCTGCACCGCATGGCGCCCAGCCCCACCGCCGCCGCCGCGTCCAACCTGAAGTCGCTCGTGGAGGCCGAGCCCGCCCGGGCCTCGGCTCCTGGCGAGAAGACCCAGGGCTGAGCCCCGCGGGTTGAGAGTACCGATGCACGTCCCCTCATGCCCGCTCGGGCGGGGACGTGCATCCTCGGTTCCCCCACTTTCTCGGTGAACTGACGATGGCAACTGAAAGCCCCACCCCCGCGGGCGAGGCCACGCTGGAGGGCGGCAGCTACGAGGTCATCCGTGCGCGGCTGCTCGAGCAGGCGGAGGCGCTCGGCACCAAGGCCGCGGACCTCAACGAGCGGCGCAAGAAGCTCTTCGGCGGCACCGAGCTCACCGTCATCGGCAACGAGCGCGTCCGCACCGAGAACAACTGCGTCCCGCGCGACATCGTCGGCGTCGGGAAGTACCTGCTCTTCGGCTACAACGTCTTCATCGGCCTGAAGAAGGAGACGTCCGTCGCGGACGTCTTCTCGCTGCACAAGTTCGAGCAGACCGCCGAGGGCTTCGACTTCTCCCAGGTGCCGTCCTCCGAGGCCGGCGGGTTCCTGCAGGATCCGCGCTTCGTCAAGGACTTCGGCGAGCTCTACAAGTACTACAAGGACGCGCAAGCTCCTTCAGCTCCGGCGCAACGAGTCGCGGCTCCTGGCCATCTTCCAGACGGGCCAGTCGCGCGCGACATCAAGGTCTTCCGCTTCGCGCTCGATGCCGAGGGCAACGCCACCTACCTCGACAACCAGGGCGAGCGCGATCACGTCTTCCCCCCGTCCCACGACTTCGAGTGGACGGTGGCCAGGCGCGAGAACTACGTCCTCGGCCAGCACCCGCACGTCAACGTCCTCGACCAGGTGTTCGTCGAGACGGTGGAGGGCGACCTCACCGTCAAGGTCGAGAACAACACCACGGACGGCCTGGGCATCTACCGCGAGCCGGTGGACGACCCGGACCAGTCGCTCGACGACGCCGAGTTCGCCTACGCGCAGGTGGGCGGCCTCATCCTCCTGCGCGTCCTGCCGTTCCGCGAGCAGAAGTACCGCTACCTCGTCTTCAACACCCGCACCCAGCACGTGGTGCGCATCGACGCCATCGGGCAGGCCTGCGTCCGCCTCCCCGAGGACCAGGGCATCGTCTTCCCCGGCGGCTACTACCTCCAGACCGGCGACTACAAGGTCTTCGAGGGCATCGGCGAGGGACTCGAGTTCAAGCGCGCCATCCGCTCGCCCAACGGCGAGGACGTCCTCTACGTCTTCTTCCGCCACGACGAGGGCGCCTACGTCCTCCTCCCGTACAACCTCATGCGCAAGGAGGTGCAGAACCCGATGCTCGGCCACGGCTACAGCCTCTTCGCCGACGGGCGCATGGTGGTCTTCCGCGCCACCTCCGACGAGCCCACCCGCGTCCACCCGATGCAGATCTGGCAGACGCCCTTCGTCTCCGCCGAGCACGCCGCGGAGATGCCTCCCGCGCCCGGCTACCTCGGCAAGGTCGGCAACGCCGACCTGGTGCGCGGCATCTCCGACGCGCTGACGCTCGTGCGCATGGCGCGCACGGACAAGCCCTCCCGGCGCACCTACGAGGACCTCGTCGCCGCCGGCACCCGCATGCTCGACGCCTACTACTGGCTCGGGCACGCGGAGACGGGACTCCAGCAGGACATCGAGTCCCTGCGGCGCACCGCCGAGCTCATCATCGACGAGTTCGAGAAGGTCCTCGCCCTGCGCAAGCGCGCCGAGGACGCCCTCGCCGAGCGCCCTGACGGCCCAGGAGCAGGTCCTCCTGCGCGTGCGGCCCGAGGAGCTCCAGAGCGTCGAGGGCTTCATGCACGCGCTCACGGACCTGCGCAAGCAGCGCGGCCAGCTCATCACCCTCAAGGAGATCCGCTACGTCGACCTGGCGCGGCTCGAGGCCCTCGAGAAGCAGGTCGTCCGAGGAGTCCGACCGCGTCAGCGCGGCCGCCGTGCAGTTCCTCCAGCGGGACGAGGCGCTCCAGCCGCTCGCCGAGCGCCTCGACGTGCTGCTCCAGAAGCTGGAGCCCATCGAGACGACGCGCGAGCTGGAGCCGCTCGGCGCGGACATCGAGCAGGTGGGCAAGGGCCTGGAGGTGCTGGGCGAGATGGTGGGCGGCCTGCAGATGGACGATCCCATGGCGCGCGCGCGCATCCTCGAGGGCATCTCCGAGCTGTTCTCCCGCCTCAACCGCGTGCGCGCCGGCCTCGACCGCAAGCGCAAGGAGCTCGTGCGGCCGCGAGGAGCGGGCCGAGTTCGGCGCGCAGTTCAAGCTGCTCGGCCAGGCGGTCGAGAGCGCGCTCTCCGTGGCGGACACGCCGGAGAAGTGCGACGAGCAGCTCTCGAGCCTCACCGTGCAGCTCGAGGAGCTGGAGGGGCGGTTCGGCGAGTTCGACGAGTTCCTCGGCCAGCTCACGCAGAAGCGCGAGGAGGTGCTCGAGGCCTTCGGCGCAGAAGAAGCAGGCGCTGCTCGACGAGCGCCAGCGCCGCGCGCAGAACCTCTTCGGCGCCGCCGAGCGCATCCTCGTCGGGCGTCGGCCGCCGGGCGAAGACCTTCAAGAACGAGGACGAGCTCAACGCGTACTTCGCGTCCGACGCGATGGTGCTGAAGCTGCGGCGAGCTCGCCGAGCAGCTCCTCGCCCTCGGCGACAGCGTGCGCTCCGACGAGGTGCTCAGCCGAGCTCAAGGTCGGCGCGGCAGGACGCGCTGCGCGCGCTGCGCGACAGGAACGAGCTCTTCGAGGACGGCGGCGCGCCGTCATCAAGCTCGGCAAGCACCGCTTCAACGTCAACACGCAGCCGCTCGAGCTCGACGCTGGTCCCGCGCGACGGCGCGCTGCTACCTCCACCTCACCGGCACCGACTACGCCCAGAAGCTGGAGGAGCCGGAGCTCGAGAAGTACCGCGAGCTCTGGGATCAGCACCTCGTCTCCGAGACGCCCGAGGTGTACCGCGCCGAGTTCCTCGCCGCGCAGGTGCTGCTCGACGCGGAGGAGGGCAAGGGAAGCGTGACGCTCGCGGCGCTGCACCAGGCGATGCTGGCGCCGGGCGGGCTGCTGGAGAAGGTGCGCGCGTACTCGGCGGACCGCTACGACGAGGGCTACGAGCGCGGCATCCACGACGCGGACGCGGCGGCCATCCTGGAGAAGCTGCTCGCGCTGCACACGGGGGCGGGGCTGCTGCGCTTCGCTCCCACGCCGCGCGCCTGGGCGGCCCTGTTCTGGGCCTTCGGGGAAGAGGAGGACAAGGCGCTCTTCCACCGCCGCGCGCGCAGCCTGCACCGGCTGCGGACGGCCTTCGGCGAGTCCGCGGAGCTGGTGGCCCTCGGCGACGAGCTGGGCGAGCGCATCGGCACCTTCCTGAAGTCGGTGGGCGTGGCGCATGGCCCCGCGGAGGCCCGGCTCGCCGGGCGCTACCTGGTGGAGGAGCTGGGCGTGGATCGGCCGCGCTTCACCACCAGCGGGGAGGCCGTGGCCCTCAAGGACGCGCTCCTGGCGCAGCTCGACCGGGCGGGGACGCGCTCGGCCTTCGAGGACGACCTGCGCGGCCTGGAGAAGAACCTGCCCGAGCGCCTGCGCGTGGTGCGCGCGTGGGTGGAGGCCTGGCTGGCGCGTCGCGAGGGCGGCCCGGGCGCGGCGGCCCACGTGGCGGTGGAGGCCGCGGTGGTGCTGCTCACCGAGCGCAAGCTGGACCGCGAGGTGGCCGGTGCCCTCACCGTCCACCGAGGTGACGGGGCTGCTCGGCCAGCACCCGCGCATCCAGGACCGGAAGCTGCCGCTGCGCCTCGACGAGTTCCTCGCCCGGCTGAGCGACTTCCGGCAGGTGCGCGTGCCGGCCTACCACGCCTACCGCGCCCTGCTGCGGGACATCCTGGATCGCGAGCGCCGCAAGCTGCGCCTGGAGGAGTTCACGCCGAAGGTGCTGTCGTCCTTCGTGCGCAACCGGCTCATCGACGAGGTGTACCTGCCGCTCATCGGCGCCAACCTCGCCAAGCAGCTCGGCGCGGCGGGCGAGAACAAGCGCACGGACCGGATGGGCATGCTGCTGCTCATGTCGCCGCCGGGCTACGGCAAGACGACGCTGATGGAGTACGTGGCCAGCCGGCTGGGGCTCATCTTCGTGAAGGTGAACGGCCCGGCGCTGGGTCACTAGGTGAAGTCGCTCGATCCGGCCGAGGCGCCCAACGCCACGGCCCGCCAGGAGGTGGAGCGCATCAACCTGGCCTTCGAGATGGGCAACAACGTGATGCTCTACCTCGACGACATCCAGCACACGGACCCCGAGCTGCTCCAGAAGTTCA
The DNA here is from genome assembly GCA_963771175.1 of uncultured delta proteobacterium. Lineage (GTDB taxonomy): Bacteria > Myxococcota > Myxococcia > Myxococcales > Myxococcaceae > Archangium. The sequence goes on along the minus strand of CAVYSY010000010.1, from coordinate 17,718 downwards.
TCTCGCTGTGCGACGGCCAGCGCCGCGTCGAGGGCGTGTGGAACGGCAAGACGCGCACGTACGATCTGCGCGGCAAGAAGTTCTGCGTGGTGATGGCCGGCAACCCGTACACGGAGACGGGCGATCGCTTCCGGATTCCGGACATGCTCGCCAACCGCGCGGACACCTACAACCTGGGCGACATCCTCGACGGCAAGGAGGAGCTGTTCGCGCTCAGCTACATCGAGAACGCGCTCACGTCGAACGCGGCGCTGGCGCCGCTCGCCACGCGCGAGCCGGGGGACATCCACAAGCTCATCCGCATGGCGAAGGGCGAGGAGGTGCCCACGGGCGAGCTGTCGTACGGCTACGCGGCGGCGGAGCTGCAGGAGATCGTCGCGGTGTTCCAGCGGCTGTTCCGGGTGCAGCAGGTGCTGCTGAAGGTGAACCTGGAGTACATCGCCTCGGCGGCGCAGGACGAGCGCTTCCGCACGGAGCCGCCCTTCAAGCTGCAGGGCAGCTACCGCAACATGAGCAAGATCGCCGAGAAGGTGGTGTCGGCGATGACGGACGACGAGCTGGAGCGGCTGCTCGACGACCACTACCAGGGCGAGTCGCAGACGCTCACCACGGCGGCCGAGCAGAACCTGCTCAAGCTGCAGGAGCTGCGCGGGCGGCTGAAGCCGGAGCAGGCGAAGCGCTGGGCGGAGATCAAGCAGGGCTTCGCGCGGGTGAAGCGGATGGGCGGGAAGGAGGACGATCCGGTGGCCCGGGTGACGGGTCAGCTCAGTGCCATCGAGGAGCAGCTCGGCTCGGTGCGCGACGCGGTGGTGCAGGCGTCCGAGGTGGTGCGCAAGCCGTCGGGTCCGAGCCCGGTGGCCGAGGTGACGCCGAGGCTGGACGCGCTGCGCGAGGCGCTGCTGGAGCTGGCGCGGAGGGAGCTGCCGGCGCCGGTGGTGCAGGTGCCTCCGGGGACGGATCTGACGCCGTACCTGCAACACCTGGCGAAGGTGCTGAGGGCGCTGGCCGAGCGCTCGGTGGCTCCGGCGCAGACGACGGATCTGGGTCCGGTGATGGAGCAGCTCACTCAGGCGGTGAGGGCGATGTCGGATCGCCAGCCGGTGGCCGCTCCCGCCTCCGCGCCGCCCGCGGACCTGGGGCGGTACATGGAGCAGATGTCCCAGGCGGTGAAGTTGATGGCGGAGCGGACGCCCGCGCAGTCGTCTGCAACGGGCCGCAGCGGCGCCGCTGCCGGCGGACGTGGGCCGGCAGATCGCCCTGGTGGAGAACGCGCTGGCGCCGCTGGAGCGGCTGGCGAAGCGGACGCTGCAGAGCGGCGACGAGAGCCTCAAGGCGATGCAGGTCTGGCAGGCCGTCACCGAGGCGCTGGAGCTCCTTCAGGCCATGCAGCGTTGAGCTCCCTCAAAGGGGTTCTGGTCCATCAATAGCGGGTGAGCACTGGCCGACCGTCCCTGTACCGCCGGTAGGCCTCCCGCCACGCCCTCGACTGAGGCTCTCCGGCTACGGGAGTCCGCTCCCTCACAGGGAGGAAGTGGCCATTACGGAAGTGGCCACATCGGGCACAACTCGCACGCAAGAGGTCTGACATCGGATCGTCTGGCGAGGGAAGTCGCTTGCGTCCGATGTCCTCCCCGAACACCCGATCGATTCCTCCGGCGACCGCACAAGGATAGTACCCGTACGCGTTCAAGCCGATGCCGCACTCCTTCGTGATCCAGCAACCATTCGAGAAGTCGGCATGCCGGAGCAGTCCATCATCACTCGGCGCGAGGTTGAAGGGCTCGAACTTGGGTTGGAAACGCTCTTCCTTCCCGGTGTTCTTTACCCGGATGCCCGCTGGAACGCGCTCCAACACCCGGCGCACCCGGTCCCCGTAACCATTCGTGACCAGCTCAAGGAGCGTGCCGGGAGACTCCTCGTCACGCCACGATAGGAGCACGTTCAGGATGCCCGCGAACTCCGGGTGGAGCGTCGGCTCTCCCCCCATGATGCGGATGCGCCGCCACTGGCGGCCCTGCTCGCGGCTCTCGGTCACGAATCGTTGGATCTGCTCCACCGTCATGCGCCCACCCTCCGGCGCCTGGGTGCAGGATCGATCACAGTTGAAGCACCGCAAGTTGCACGCGAAGGTGATGTCGATCTCGATGAGGTCAGTGGCTGGCCGGAACTGCGGGCCCAACACCGCCGTGACGGCCTGCGAGGTCCGCACCGCTCTGCCCATGCGATCGAGCAGGCGTCGAGTTCCCTGGCGCAGCATGCCCGCTCGACTCATGGCCCGTACCGGGTGAGGCGGGGGCGATCGGCTCGCCACCGTGCGTAGGCCTGCTTCCAGCTCTCGGTCATCCGCTCTTCCTCCAGGGGGGGGCGGAGTCCCCGCGGAATGAAGTCACCCGTCTTGAATCGGCCACACCAGGCACAGAGCGCCGCGAGCTGCTCCTCGAGATCCTCGCTTGCCTCCGGCAGGGACTTGCGCCCCAGGTCGAGCCCCAGGACCCGGTCGATGCCTCCAGCTACCGCACACCCGTAATAGCCGTAGGGCGTCAGCCCCATGCCGCATTCCTGCGCGACGTAGCAGGCATTGCGGAAGTCCGCATGCCGATAGCTCGCCAGGTCGCGTGGAGCCACGTTGAAGTCCCCGAAGTGCGGCTGCAGGTCCGACTCCTTCTGGGAGTTGTCGAGGGTGACCCGGCCCTCCACCCGGGCCAGTATGGCTTGGACCCTCGGGCCATGACCGTTGGTGGCCACCTGTATTTCCAGGTCCCCTCCGAGTTCCTCCCGATAGACACATAGCAGTTCGACGATCTCCAGGAACTGAGGGTGCAGCGTCGGCTCTCCCCCCAGCAGTCGGATCTTCCTCCAACGCACGTGCCGGGCTCGCGACTCCGCGACGAACGCCTGGACCTGCTCCAGCGACATGTGCTCGCCAGTCGGTGCCTGCCGGACCGAGCGATTGCAGTTCAAGCACCGCATGTTGCAGGCCCACGTCAGGTCGATCTCGATGCACTCCCGGCTGCGGCGGTACTGGGGCCCGAGCAGGCTCGTTATCGGCCGTTGGACACGGACGTGGCGCCACAGATGCTTCAACGCGTAGATGACCCGCTCGCCCAGGCGCGGCGGCTCCTCGGATGAAGCGGGTGTCGGAAAGGAGGAGTTCATGAATGCCCCAGGAGGCCCGCAGGATATTCACACAGGAAGCCGAACAGCGGCCCGCCCGTGAATTCCGTTCTGCCATGAAGATGATGAAAGAGCCCGGTGTTCACGTACCCCTGTGTCACCACCAGGACTCGCTTGGCACCGGCTTCCCGTCGGGCCTCGGCGAGCGCGACCCGGAGGGTGTCGATGACCTCGCGATAGGGAGTGAGGATGCCAGAGGGGAGCTGATCCTCCATCCACCTGCGCACGAGCGCTTCCCACCCCAGCTCCCGCTTCAGGGCCAGCCATCGGGCATGGTCCTCGAACCGTCCTCCCGTCAGCGCGTCGAGACTCCGCAGGCTCGGCTGGTCTCCCAGTGCTTCCTGCATCCGTTTCGCGGTCCGCCAGGTCCTCTCCAATGGGCTGCACACGATCAAGTCGGGTGGTGGCGTCAGGGCCCGTGCGAAGTAGCCGCACTCGTCCTCACCCGATCGGGAGAGCGCACGGTGCTGATTGGATTTCCAGGGCTCGAAACGGGAGCCCGCGGCCTTCTCCGCATGCCGGACGAAGAGCAGGTAGTCGTCTGGCTGGCGCAGGAGGAGCCTCCTGGCGAGGAGCCCGGCGGGAAGGATGGCCGGTGCTTCTTCCGGCTCGGCGGCGGGAGCTGGCCCCTTGCCGTCCGGGCTCGGTTCGTGCTCCCACTGTCGGCGCTCCAGGAGGGGGGCCTCCAGGGAGGTGGGGGCCCGGGCACGCAGGCGTGCGGAGCGCACCCACGCGCCCAGCGACTCCCCCTCGGCGTGTACGGCCGGGAGGAGCTGGCGCCGGAAGGCCACCCCCTGCTGCACCAGTCTACCCGCGCTCAGTACGGGAGCATCCACGTAGTCATGCCCCATGACCAAGCGTCGGCGGAGGTGGGTGAGTACCTCCGAACCGAGCAGCACGTCACTGGCCCGCATCGGCACCACCACCGCATGGGGCAATGCGCAGAAGCGGTCTAGAGCACGCCGCAACCCCGCAGCGCCCCTGCCGCCAAACGGGTTGCGCACCCACGTCACCCGGCCATGCTCGGGCTGGATGAGGGAACGGAGGGACTCGTCGTCCGTGGTGTCCAGGACGATGGCCCCCCAGTCTCCGCGACTCTGCTCGACGAGGGATCGCCAGCAGAGGGGAAAGCGCCCTTCGTCACCGCGCTCGAGCAGGAGGAGGAAGAGGTGCTCCTCCGTTCGTGCTGGCAGGGCCCAATCGAAAGGGGTTCCCCGCAGGTCCACCTGCTCGAACTGGAGGTGAGTCACGTATCCCTGGGAGACCCGGTCGACGACGTCGAACCAGGCCGCCGCGTCCGGCTTCCAGGCATTGGGTGGGTGGATGTAGAAGGTGCGTCCATCCCCGCCTCGGACGGAGCGGAGCCCCCGCTGTCGCTGCGCATCCTGGACTGCTCGATACCAAGTGCGTGCCAGTCGCCCGCCCTCCAGCTGATTCGGGAACGGGCGCAGCCCGAGGAATCGCTCCCGGTCGAAGAGGCAGCACCGGACCTCCGGGACGAAGTGACCCTCCCCGGGTGAGTCGTAGGGGGTGAACCTGGCAGATGCATGGGCGATGTTGAAGCCAACTGATACGACCGTGGGGTCCGCTCGGAGCGCGGCAACCATGTCTGCCAGGTAGTCATGACCCGGTTCCCTGCGGCACACGATGGCGTCCGAGTCCACCTGCAGTACGTACCGCCCCCGTGCCTCCTCGAACCCGAAGAGCTGCGGGGCCACCGGAACACCGGATGCCGCATGGGTTTCGGGTGTGTCCACGCCGAACCAGCGAAGGTTCAGCGCACGAACGGTGTCCGGCTCCGTGGGGGCCACCAGGACACGATCCACTCGGCCCTCGTTCAGTAACCTCCCAAGCCCGGCCAGGGCGGCCTCCGCATCAGGCGGCCCGAACTGGCGCACGAACCCACCCGGCCGCGAGTCGAGCACCACGAGGCGTTCATAGAATGCGCGAGGGTGCTTGAGTTGGGCGAGGAGATGGCGGAGCTGGTGCTCGAGGGTTCGCCCTTCCAGAAAGCTCGCCTTGAGTACGAGGCTCACTTCCAACGGCTCCTGGGGACTGGTTTCCACACCCCTTGAGCTCGAGGGAGCGGCCAGGGCCTCCTCCAGCCGAGCCACTGCCTCGGCCGGTCCCGGATTCGGCTCTCCTTCCGAGGCGGACAGCGCGCTATCCAGAAATCCGCAGAAGCCGTCGAGTTCCGGCAGCTCCCATTCCAGGAGCGCCTCGCGCAGCAGCGCCTTCAGCTCCCGCCGGTGCGAGAAGCGCAGGCTCAGGAAGGCTCGGCGGGCCATGTAGACCCAATCCTTCACGGTGAAGGGGCGGAGATCACTCCCGTAATCAATGAGCTTCAGCCCATCAGAGAAGACACGGAAGTTGGTGGGATTGACGCAGTTGTAGACCACTCCCTGGTGCCAGCACTCGGCGAGGAAACGGAGCAGGTCGCCCTCGACCTCGCCGCTCCAGGGCCTTGAGGCCGCATAACGATAGACGAGTGTCGGGAGGCCTCCGTGCCACTCCAGGGACTGGAGCGGAATGAGGGTCCGGCATCCCTCGAAGCGCCCGAGAAAGCAGGAGAGCAGCCGCGCACGCTCCGCGCGTTCTGACTCTGGCCAGCCATCGAACACCTTGAGCACGGTCCGCCCATCCGTGAGGACCACGCCTTCCCCTCCGCTCCCTAGGAACTCCAGGTGCGGGCGGCCCAACAGGGTGCGAGCCGTCGCGACTCGCTCTTCTGGCCTACCGAGCACCGTGTCCTCCATGGACATGGGCCACTACCGCCTGGAAGAGCGACACCCGCGCCTCGCGGTGGCGCAGTTCCGCACGGTTGCGCTGGGTGACGGCACCTGACAAGGAGTAGCGGCAGTAGACGAGCTCCTCTTCAAGGCGAACTCCCCGTTCGAGCAGGACGCGCGCCGTCAGCCAATGGTCCTCGGCGCTCGCGACCGCGGGGTACCTCCAGCCTCCCGGCCGCAGGACGAGATTGCAGGAGGGCAGCTCCGCGAGCGGATCTCCCGCGGCCATTCCCGCCAGCCGCTCCATCAACCCTCGGCGGTGGGCCAGTCTCGCGTTGGGGAGATTGAGGCGATCGAGGTGCCGGCCCTGCAATGCAAGCGAGTTTCCCGCCAGCAGGGCCCGCGAGCAGGCACTCCGGAAGCCATGGCGGAAGGAGACGGCGCGGCGGAAGGAGTCCTCCACCGCTCGGACCACTCCTCGCTCCTCCATCACGTCATCCGCATCGAGCCGGAGGACCAGTGAGCACCGCCGGGCGTGGCGCTCGATGACCCGAAGGATGAAGTTGCGCACCGCCCAGGCAGCCCCGAAGCGTCCTCGGACGAGGACGAGCCGGCCCTCCCGGGCGAAGGACCTCAACAGCAGTCGTGGACCGTCATCAGTCGAGTCGTCATCCGCCACGAGCAACACGAGCCGGCCTCGAACCCCGGCCTGCTTCAGCACACTCTCGGCCGAACGCATGACCGTGGCGGCCATGTTCCGCATTGGCATGCCGACCACGATCTCTGCCTCGGAGAGGCTTTCGACCGCGGCCGTCGCCGGTCCCATCCAATCCATGGCCTACTCCTCCGGGGTGTAGTCGAACAAAGCCCTGGCCCGAGCCAGCGAGCGCGCCAAGTCCTCGGCGCTCATCCGCTTTGAATGCTTGGCGTAGAAGCGGTCCAGCCCGCGACGTTTCGCCTCCGGGTTCGTGGTCACCCGCTCCCCATCATGCGCGTAGTGCATGACCAGGCACGTATTGATGTGGGTGAGACGCGAGGGGGCGTGCTCCAGATGATCGAGGACCCGGATCATCAGGTCGCGATCCGTGGTGCTCGGCATTGTCTCGTCGAACCCCCCCACCGCATCGAACACCGCCTGCGCGATGAACAGGTTGCTCCCCTGGACACCAGGGTTTCCCAGGAAGAAATCGCTCTGGGTCAGACGAGCCGGTGGAAGCTGCGGAAGGGCGCGCTCACCCTCCATTCGTAGGAGACCTGACAGCACCAATGCTGTCCGGGGCCTGCCCGCGCCGTTTTGCGCCGCAATCAAACAACGGTGCAGGTACTCAGGCATCCAGGCATCATCGTCGTCGAGGAAGGCCAGGAAGGACCCTCCACCTGTTCGGAGCCGCGCCTCGTCCGCTGCCGTGTTCCATGCACCCGTCCCCGACATTCCCCGGGTGCGACGATTGCGCAACACCATCGTCGGAAACAGCCCGTCTGGGACAGCTCCCTCCGGAATGTCCAATCGAGCGGCGAGAACCTCCCGGCGCACCTGCTCGACCTGTCCGGACAGCACCGCCTCCGTTTCTTCGCGATCCTCTACGACCAGGACGAGGGCCGGGTTGACGTGCTCCTGACGGAACACGGAGGGAAGCGCACGGCCCAGGAGCAACTGTTCGCGCCCGGGGCATGTCGCGATGATGACCACGACCGGCTTACTGGCATGGACTGGCGTAGTGTACTCGGTCACCCAGGCTTCCCCCCCGTAGGTAATACTACCCCCAGTGTGAGCCTTCGGTGTGAGGGAAGGCTCACCTCAAGATGGGCTTCCCGGAGCCACTGCCCCACGGCTACCCTGCGCCCCCGAGCACGCACCGGCGGGTCCGCTCAACTCGTCCCCCCATTCTCGCTCCACCCGCCCGAATTTCCAAGGTCCCCCGCATGTCCCGCACCACCCCTGACTTCGATCCCTCATCCGTGGATGTGGAGGGCTTCCTGCGCGACGTCCGCGCGTTGCGCGCCGAGATCGACGCCTCCGTCAGCGAGGCGGACCTCGCTCACCTGCGCCGCATCGAGCGCTGGGGCCGCACCGCCACGGTGATCGGCCTGGCCACATGCTGGGTGGTGCCCAACCCGCTGAGCGCCGTGGCGCTGTGCCTCGGCCGCTCGACGCGCTGGTTGTTGATGCACCACGTGGGGCACCGCGGCTACGACCGCGTCCCGGGCGCTCCCGCCGAGCGCACGAGCAAGAGCTTCGCCAAGGGGCGCCGCCGCTTCCTCGATTGGTTCGACTGGATTCTCCCCGAGGCCTGGGTCTACGAGCACAACGTGCTCCATCACTCGCACACCGGCGAGGACGCGGATCCGGACCTGCTCGAGCGCAACGCCGAGGGCACCTTGCGCGACCCGAACCGCCCGCTCGCGCTGCGTTACCTCCAGCTCGCGCTGCTCGCGATCACCTGGCGCGCCAGCTACTACGCCCCGGAGACGCTCGCCTCGCTCCGGCGCAAGCGCCGTCCGGATGGGCCGCTCACCCGTGAGGAGTGGCGCGAGGTGCTGCTGAGCGGCTACGCCCCCTACTTCGCCTGGAACTTCGTCCTGCTGCCCGCGCTCTTCCTCCCGCTGGGCGCGTGGGCCGCCTTCAGCGCCCTGTGCAACTCGCTGATGGCCGAGGTGCTCTCCAACTTCCACACCTTCCTCGTGGTGGGGCCCAACCACACCGGCGAGGACCTGTATCGCTTCGACTCGTCCCCGGAGGGCCGTGGCGAGCGCTACCTCGCGCAGGTGATCGGCAGCGCCAACTACCGCACCGGTGGGGACCTGAACGACTACCTCCACCTCTGGCTCAACTACCAGATCGAGCACCACGTCTTCCCGGACCTGTCGATGCTCCAGTACCAGCGGGTGCAGCCGAAGGTTCGCGCGCTGTGCGAGAAGTACGGCATCCCCTACGTGCAGGAGAGCGTCTGGACGCGCGCGCGGAAGATGGTGGACATCGTGGTGGGCAAGAGCTCCATGCGGCGGATCGCGCGGCTGGGCGCGGAGAAGCAGGAGACCTCCGAGCAGGAAGTAGTCCTGGCGTCCTAGGAGGCCTGGGGTGGGTGCTGCCCCTCAGGGGGTGAGGAGCCGAGAGCTCGAGGGCAACAGGAACTTCAGGGCGAGCTCCACCAGTCTGGGGGCACTCGACTGCAGGCTCGTCGTCAGCGCGACCCCGAAGGCCACGAACAGGGATGATAGCGAGAGGCCGACCGTGGGGAGATCGTGCACCTCGAACAACAGGCGCCAGCTCCGTAAGCCACTCTTGCGAAGCGTCGCGTGGTCGAACGCGAACAGGCCGAGCGAGAAGATCTGGATGAGGGTCTGGGTGAGCCACAAGCCCACGGCTCGTGCGTGGTCCGCCGTGGAGGCATTCGACAGTGCCACCACGGAGAACGGCACCACGATCGCGAGGAAGATCCAGAAGCTCTTGAGCAGACCGCTGTTGCCCCGGATGTACGGGAAGAAGTATCCGTACAGGAAGCCGATGATCGTCCAATGCAGGAGCGTGGACAGCAGGCCCTGGGCGAGGACCCAGAGGGGATAGGGATGAGGCGATCTCGGCTGCTCGAAGATGCTCCACGCCGCGAGCAGGAGCCAGGGTAGGGCGAAGAGGAGCCCGAAGGTGGCACCGCGAATCCCGTTGCCCCACGCCGTGGGCTCGGGTCCGAATGCCAGGACCAACTCCTTGGCCGGTCGATTCTCGACTGCGGCGTCCGCTCGGGCCTCGGTGAGCTGGCGCCAGGCCTCCTGGTTGTTCTTCTGGTACTCGTCGAACTTCAGCTCTCCGGAGTTGAGCCGCTCGCGATCCTTCTGACGGGTGCTGACATAGGCGTTCTCCAGTGCGTTGAGATCGAGGATCTTCTGGAGCAACCCCTCGCGCTCCCGCACCACCACCTGGAGCAGCCGTTCGAGGCTTTCCCACCTGCCGCTCGGCAGCACCACGAGGCGATCCAGCAGCAGCCAACCGATCAGGAAGGTGAGGAGCTTGCCTCCGGAGATCGGCGAGCTGTAGGCGTATAGGGTGGCGCTCAGGGCGAGGAGGCCGACCGCGCGGGGCATCGCGGCGATTCGCTGGGAATCGCGCCCGTGCGAATGGAGCAGCCATAGGACCCCCCCCAGCCAGAACCAGCCGAGGAAGGAACTGAAGGTCATGACAAAGGAGAGGAGATCGTGCTCGGAGAACGTCCACTGGGGCATGGCCACCGGGTAGGCGAGCACCACGCATCCGAGCACCACTCCCGCCCTGGCTGGGGTGGAGAGCTGGGGCGGGGGGCCTCCCGAGGCGGCCGTGGTGAAGTGGCGATACGCCATCACGAGGCCGAGGAGCACGGCGGTCGTCAGTGCCGTGTCCAGGCCCTTCCATCCGGCGGTCTTCCAGGTGGGAGCGACGTGGGGTGGTAGAACCATCAGCCCCACCGTGATGCCGAGGGTGGCCGTGGCCACGAGCGCCGTGGTGGAGCGGAAGGCGCGCACGCCCATCGCGCCGAGCAGCGCGACGAACAGCAGCCAGCTCAGGAAGAGCGCGCCCATGCCGACCGGCAGCCAGTGCCTTCCTGGGAACCCCGAGGAGACGGGCACCGCCACCACCATGCAGGTGGCGCAGATGGCCATGCCAAGGAGCACGCTCTTGCGCGCGGGCGTGTACCGCCACGTGCGCACCGCGTCCTCCTGAAGTCTTCCCATCAGGAATCCAGGCAGGATGACTCCGATGAGCGCCGGGAACAGGGCGCTGATCGCTCGGGGGAGGAGCGGAGTCAGCGGCACCACGCCCCACACGTCTCGCCCCCAGGTCTCAATCCAGGCGGACAGCTCGCGCATCTGCTGCCATCCGTACAGCGCCTTCAACAGACCCGTGAGCAGCCAGAGGAGGACGATGAAGTAGATGATGGTGAGCGTGACCTGGCGGAGCACCCGCGTCCGTTCCGCCTCTTCCCGCACCGGCTCCCTCGTGAACACGAGGAACAGCAGGAAGGGCAGCGCCCGGCCGAGGCCCTTGAGGAAGTCGTAGAGCAAGGGGACCGCGGTGACGCCGCCGTAATTCCAGAGGAGGAGTCGGGTCCGCGCCGCCGGACCTTCCGGGAGCTCGACACCGAACCTGATGGAGGGGATGGGGTTGGACAGTCGAGCCAACAGGGCATGCTCGTTCGAGGTCTCGTCGGGAACAGGCAGGAGGCTCAACCGCCGGCCTCCCGCGTGGTTCAGCCGGAACTCATCCCGCGTGAGACCCGGGGGCGCGTCCGGGGACCGCTTCAGCTCCCCCGAGACAGTGGAGCCAACGGGTGTCCAGGCTTGGAGTTTGAGGTGGAGCGCCTGGCTCTGGGGGACCAGCTCCCATTGGGGTTGCGAGTACGTCGCCTCGTGGAAGGCACCGCCTTCCAGCTCCAGGAGGCCGAACGCCGCCACGATGAAGGAGCGCAGGGCGTCCTCATCCTCGAGCCCACCTTCCAAAATGCGCCTGGCGAGGGGGCCGGAGGCCTCGAACGTGCCGGAGAAGTCCACCGTCAATCGACCCTGCGCCACGGAGAGCACGAGACTCCGCGAGAAGCCCTTCTCCGTCGCCAGCAGCGAGCTCCAGTCGTCGCCGCTCCGAGGGGCCGAGGCCTGCCCCTGCCATGGTGAGCCCCCGGTGAGGAGCAGCGCCAGGGTCGGACCCCCCAACAACGACAGCAGCAGGAACGCCGCCGCCATACGCGCAGCTAGAGATCGCCAGTTGTTCATGGACCCGGCGGAGCATCGCAGAAATGCCCGGACCCCAGAAGGTCGCGCGTCGGCCGTCAGGCGCTCCGGGGGCTTATGCTAGGCTGTGTTCCCGTGCACACCATCTTCGTCATGATCAAGTGTGAGCTGGGGCAGACCTACAAGACCGCGGCGATGATCGTCGACCAGGTCGACGAGGCCGCCGAGGTCTACTCCACCTCGGGTGGGTACAATCTGCTGGCCAAGTTCCACCTCGACAAGGACCAGGACATCGGCCGCTTCGTCACCGAGCGCATCCAGACGCTCCCCGGCATCAAGGACACCTACACCATCACCACATTCAGCGCCTTCTAGGCTGGGGTGATGGGGAGGAGACCCTCATCCTCATGATCAGCAAGGACAACGCCGAGCACTACGTCTGGGGCGCCGGCTGCGACGGGTGGCATCTCCTGAAGCGGCCGGACGTCAGCGTCATCCATGAGCGCATGCCTCCGGGGACCCAAGAGGTGCGCCACTACCACCGCAACGCCCGGCAGCTCTTCTTCGTGCTGTCCGGCCGCGCCACCCTGGAGGCCGCGGGACGCCGCGAGCTGCTCGGCCCCCATCAGGCCTTGGAGGTGGAGCCGGGCGTCCCTCACCAAATCTTCAACGAGGGCCCCGAGCCCCTGGAGATCCTCGTCATCTCGAGCCCGCCCAGTCACGGGGATCGCGTCCCCGCGCCCTGAGCGGGCCCGGCGCCACGGCTCCGTCGCCGGCGCCCCACCGCTTGGGAACATGGGGGGCAGGTAGGACTGGACAACCCTCGGAGTCCAGTGAAACTGGAAAAGTGTGCAATCATGCACAAGTTTGTGCATGATGTGGGGCACAACCGACTCGGGGCCTCGCCCGGGCCCTGGGGGGGCATCAAGGAGGACTCTCCTCATGACTGTGTCGACCACCCCCATCCGGTTCATGCTCTACCCGTCGCTCGGGGAGGTGCGGGAGCACGTTCGGGTCGAATCTCTTCGGCCGCGCGCTCTCGGAGCGGCTGGGGAGGCCGGTGGTGGTGGAGCTGGCACCCACCTACGAGGCGCTGGAGGTGGAGCTGGCCGCGGGCCGGGTGGACATGGTGTGGGGCACGGCCGAGCAGTGCACCGCCTTCGAGCCCCAGGCGCGGGCGGTGCTGCGCGCGGTGCGCTCGGGGAGCTGGAGCTACCACTCGGCCCTGGTGTGCCGGGCGGACGAGCCCCTCACGCTGGAGACGTTGAAGGGCAAGCGCGTGGCGTGGGTGGCCCCGCGCTCCACGGGCGGGCACCTGCTGCCCCTGCGAGATCTGGAGTCGCGAGGCGTGTGCCCGGAGGAGGCCTTCTCCGAGCAGCGCTTCCTCGGCACCTACCGCAAGGCGCTGAACGCCGTGCTCGCGGGCGAGTCGGACGTGGCCGCCGTCTTCTCCAACCACCCGGACGAGCACGCCATGCGGGCCACCCTGGCCTCCTACGTGGGGGCCGAGGAGCCCAAGCTGCTCCCGTTCTTCTTCACCGCGCCCACGCTCGCCGACGGCATCATCCTCACCCAGCGCATGTCCGAGGCGGACGCCGCCGCGCTGGTGTCCGCCCTCACGGGGATGAATACCGACGGGGGGGGCCTGGAGATGCTGATGGGGCCCTTCCGGGTGGAGGGCTTCGTGCTCGCGTCGGGCACGCAGGTGAGGCCCTCGGCACGGCCGGCGGGCAGCGCCGAGTACGTGGTGGCGGAGGTGGACGAGGAGGAGCGGTGCCGGCGGCTGTGGTCGCCCACGGGCAGGGCCTTCGGCCGGGACGTGTCGGGCGCCGAGGGGTTGCCGCTGGTGCAGGTGCTGGGGGCGGAGGCGAGCGAGCCGCTGCTCGCGCTCACTCGCGCGGTGCGCCACGGCGGCTCGGGAGGCCGGCTGGAGTACCGGCTGGAGGTGGAAGGGCAGACGCGCTGGTACGCGGCCGAGGTGACTCCGTGCGCGCCGGCTCCCGGCGAGACGGGCTCTCGCCTGGGCCTGCTGGTGCGTGACGTCTCCGGGCTGCGCGCGCTGGAGGAGCCGCTGTACCGGCTGGCCTCCTTCCCGCTGCTGCACCCCGAGCCCCTGCTGGAGCTGGGCATGGCGGGTGAGCTGCGCTACGCCAACCCGGCCACGCACAAGGCCTTCCCGGACCTGGTGGTTCAGGGCGAGCAGCACCCGATGGTGAAGGCGGTGCTGCAGTGGGCCTGGCGCGGAGCTCCCTCGGGCGAGCCCGCGCCCACGGTGCACCTGGACGGCCGGTACTGGGAGCTGACGGTGGCGCAGCTCTGGGATCCCCCGGGCCTGCGGGTGTTCGCCCGGGACGTGACGCTGCGCAAGCAGATGGAGGCGCGGCTCATCCAGGCGGATCGCCTGTCGGCACTGGGCTCGCTGGCGGCGGCGGTGGGGCACGAGATGAACAACCCGCTGGCCTTCATGCTGGCCAATCTCTCCTACGCCCGGGAGGAGCTGGAGCGGCTGGGGGACATGCTGCGCGAGCGGGGCGAGGCCGTGACGCGGGAGTTCGACGACGTGCTGGAGGCCCTGGCCGAGACGACGGAGGGGGCGGACCGGCTGAAGCACATCGTTCAGGATCTGCGTACGCTCTCGCGCAAGCCGCCGGAGCACCGGGCGCGGGTGGATGTGCAGCCGGTGCTGGAGAACGCGCTGAAGCTCATCCGCGGTGAGCTGAACCACCGGGCGCGGTTGGAGAAGGACTTCCACGACGTGCCGGCGGTGGACGCGGACGAGGCCCGGCTGAGCCAGCTCTTCATCAACTTGCTGCTCAACGCGGTGCACGCGATGGACTCGGGGAACGCCGAGCGCAATGTGCTGCGGGTGGCCGCCTACACCGGCGAGGAGGGGGAGATGGTGGTGGAGGTGCAGGACACGGGCAGGGGCCTTTCTCCGGAGGTGCTCTCGCGCATCTTCGAGCCCTTCGTCTCCTCTCGCCCCTCGAGCACGGGCCTGGGGCTGTCGGTGAGCCATGCCATCGTGACGAGTCTGGGCGGCACGCTGCGCGCGGAGAGTCGCCAGGGTCGGGGCACCCGGATCACCCTCACGCTGCCCGCGGCGGTCGAGGTGGTGCGGCCGCGGCAGGCGCTGCTCGCCGGGTAGGACAACGCCCGCCAGTAGCCAGTGAACGCGAGCGCGGCGGACTTCGTGCTGTTCCTGGCACTTGGTACCGCGAGGGGAAGACGCTTGCCTGGTCGTGCCTATCCTGAAGGGAGTCCCCACTCCCGCCCAGGAGCACGCCCATGCAGCCACTCCCTCCGAGTCGTCCAGTCCTCTGGTCTTCCGAGAGCCCTTCCTTCACGGTGAAGGTGTCGCTGGCCGAGCTCACACGGAGCCTCGGGGCTCCGCACGCGCGGGACGAGGAGGGTGGGGCGGGGCGCGTGTACCAGTGGGGCTTCCGCTGCGACTGCGGCCTCGCGCTGCTCGTCGACTACGAGCGCGCCTCGCAAGAAGCCTCCGTGCGGCTGGAGCACCTGGAGGTCGAGCACGCGCTCGCGCACCTGGAGCTCGGCACCCACGCGGTGACCTGGCGGCGCGATGCGGAGGAGTTCCTCCCGCTGGAGGGCTGGGCCGTCATCCGCCAGGACGATCTCGGCAACCGCTTCGACATCTGCGTGCTGCCGCTCGAGGCCCATGCGGAGTGCCTGGCGGCGCTGATGGCGGAGCGCGCCCACGAGCAGTCCTACTTCGTCGAGCTCCGAGGGACGCCTCCCCGGGAGGCGCACCCGCGGCGGGATTGGGATGCCCTCCATTCGGAGGCGCACGGCGGCGGCCGCCGCCGCGGGCAGAGCTACTTCGCCGAGCCCGCTACCGGTCCGTGAGGCCGCGGGGCCTCACTCCCAGGAGAACTCCACCTCGTTCTCGAGGGGTCCCGTCTGCCGGCCGTGCACCCGCGCGCCCTGGAGGCCCAGCGCCCGGAACAGGCCCAGCATCCCGCCCTCGTGGTTGAGGTAGAGCAGGAAGTCCTTCTTCGTGCGGAAGACGCCGCTCTTCGGCCCCGTCCAGGTGATGCTGCTCTCGCCGAAGCTCGCCGCGGCCTTGAAGGCCACTGGCATGTTGTTGATGAGCTGCTTGGGGCCGTCCTTGGCCAGCAGCAGGAACGCCCGGCCCACCACGGAGGAGAGGAACCCGGGGGCCAGCCCCGCTCCGATGCGCCGGATGGCGTTCTCGAAGCCGCCGTGCTTCTCGCTCAGCATCCACCCCGCGGTGTACAGCACGTGGAGGTACTCACTGATGGGGTAGGAGAAGAAGCTGCGGTAGATCTTCTCCGCGCGTGGCGCGAGGCACTGCTCCACCGCCTCCTCCCCGAGGTCCGCCCGGAGCGCTTCCATCACGGTGTGGAAGGACAGCCCTCGCACGGTGTCCGCCGGAGTCGCCAGGGAGAGCCGCCGCTGCAACTCCAGCTCCGTGCTGATGCTGGGTTCTCCTTCCTTGGGGGCTTGCCCACCGCTCATCCGCTGACGTCTCCCGTGCGAGCGGAAGAGTCTATCCCCTTTGAAAGGCCCTTGGCCACGCCCCCCCGTCGGGAGGACGGACCGAGGAGGCTCAGCCTTGGAGCGCGTTCCGGACCTCATCGAAATCCCCGAAAACGTAGCGCTTGCGCTGTCCGTCGTAGCCGAGCCACCGCTGCAGCAGGACGAAGTAGGCCTTGGCCTCGGGCCGCTGGCCTGGCGAGTGGATGAGCTTGAGGTGGTTGATGCGCCGCATGAAGACGGGAAGGGCCTGGGGGCCCATCGCCTCGCAGCGCGCTCGCAGGTTGCCGGGGAGGGACTCGGGGCGGGAGCGGGCGTGGGTGTTGCCCAGCCAGTCGAGCAGGGCGGCTCTCTTGGCCGGCAGACACAGGCCCTGCTCGACGAGCCGCTCCA
Organism: uncultured delta proteobacterium; assembly: GCA_963771175.1. Taxonomy (GTDB): domain Bacteria; phylum Myxococcota; class Myxococcia; order Myxococcales; family Myxococcaceae; genus Archangium. The sequence goes on along the minus strand of CAVYSY010000010.1, from coordinate 1,210 downwards.
GCAGCAGGGACCACCGCGCGGCGTCGGGCTCCTGCAGGCTCTCCGCCTGGTGGCACTCCACGCCCACCTTGGGCAGGACGGTCGCGCCCACGTCGAGGCACAGCACCAGGCGCTCCACCCGATCGGCCACCCCGGCGAGCAGTACCTCCAGGCCGGCGCGGTCTCCGGACCAGCCGATGCGGCTCAGGTAGTCGGGCAGTGTGTCCATGCCCAGGCCGTGGAAGCACAGCCGCACCCCGTCGAAGCGGCGGGAGAACATGGCGCCCACCGCGGACACTCGGGCCCCCGGGGGCAGCGCCTCGAGGCAGGCCACCACGCGCTCCCGGACGGCGGGCGCGAGCGGCTCGCCCCACAGCAGCGCCAGGGACTCCTCCATCGCCTCCAGGCGCCGGTGGGCCGCGTCGACGTACTCGATGAAGAAGGAGGGGATGGGCACCTCGGGCGGTGCGCCGACGACGTCGAACTCCAGGAAGACGTCGCGGATCTCCTCGCGCAACAGCGTCCCCGGCTCGTCCCAGCGCGCGCCGAAGCGACGCAGGCGCTCCCAGATGGGGTCGGCCCGGAGCGGGGCGGGCAGGGTGAAGTCTGCATCCTCGCGCCCGGCCAGCACGGCCCTGCTGCCGTCGGTGGCGATCATTCGGACGCCGAAGTCGGCCAGGGCCTCCGTCCGCCCGAGCTGGCACTCGAAGCCGGAGGCGGAGACGGGTGGCAGCAGTCGGGCAATCCGCCCGATGTGGGCCAGCGCTTCGGAAGAGACGAGGTGGGGTGGGAGGTGGGGCTCGGCGAGCCTCAGATATTCATCCAATGCATGCGCCATGGTGTCCCCTCACGGACCCACCACCGGTGGGTGCTCCAAATACGACGAGCGGGCGCTGGATGTGCGCCCGCCCGTGGGTTCCAGGCCATGGGCCCGGCTTCCTTACCAGGACTGAGACTTGCTCAGTTCCTGCGCGCCGGAGACGAGGTTGTCGAGCGCCTCATCGCTCATCTCGGTGAGGTTCTGTTCCACGTCCTGGGTGGTCTGCTCGTTGGTCATGATGTGTCCCCCTCCTATGGGTATGGGAATACCCAGGCCGGGTCATCCGGCACCGGGCGCGTTGGTGGTAGGAATCACTTCCCTCCCGACCGACGGCGATGGCAAGAATAAGAGCAAGACATGCCAGAAGGCAATGCATTGCATTGAGGCGGCTGTGTTTTCCTTGTGCCTTCA